>CAVXIN010000002.1:0-1091632 GCA_963761885.1 uncultured Gemmatimonadales bacterium | reverse complement strand
GGGAAGGCGAAGATGTCCAGAACGATCAGGTTCTGTCGTTCAGTCCCAGCCCCTCGGTCAGCACGCGGGTCACGACGTTGCTGAGGAAGAACAGCAGGATGAGCCCGACGGTGGCGAACGCCTTGCGGTCGGTGAGGCTCGACACCCCCATCGAGAGCCCGGTGTAGATGGCCGTGATGACGAGGCCGCTGCCGACGATGCGGAACGCGGTGAGCAGCACGTTCCACGGACCGTCGGGGCCCTCGCCCTGGATGATGAAGGCCACGAGCATGAGGAGAGTGGGCCCGATGGTGATCGGCAGGCGCACCGCGGCCGTCGCGGTCGCCATGCGCCGTCGGGTCCATTCGCGGGTCCGCGGGGAGGCGCGGGTCCCCGCCGAGCCCATCGCTGGCTCGGCGATAGCGTCCAAGAGGATCTCGGGGGCGACCAAGGCCACCAGGGCGGGGCGACGAGCAGGCTGACGTAGCCCAGGTACTCGCCATAGGTGGGCAGGATGACGTCCTGGATGGACGGACCGTCGTTGAGTGGTGGTCTCGGGGAGCAGCGAGACGAGACCGATGTAGACGATGGCCGGCACGTAGGCGAGCAGCACGAACCCGATCGGCAGGACCTTGGCCCAGGCGCTGCGGCGCAGGCCGAGCGCCCGTTGGATGCTGTTCAGCACGACCGTCCGCACCGCGCCTGGCACGCCGCGGCGCCGACCGAGGTAGCGCCGGTAGCCGCGGTCGAGGATGCGGGCCGAGGTCACGGGGTCGGTGACCTCGCTCCATGGGGCTCACCGGGGCACCCCGCCGTTGCGGCCGGCCGCGAGCCGTGCGGCAGCGCGGCCCGCTGCACCGCCTCCGGGTCCTCCGTGTCGACGACGATCTCCTGGGCCTGGCCACCCGTGCGCCCGGCGCCGAGGAAGACCTCCTCCAGCGTGAAGGTGCGGGGCTGGAGCCGGCACCGCGACTTGGAGGTCGGCCGCCGCGTCGCGCACCACATCGGTGACGTCCCAGTCGGCGGTGACGTACAGCCGGACGCGGTCCCAGTGGAGCGTCACGCCCTGCTGCTCGAGGTGGTTCGCGAGCGGTCTGATGTCGCCGTCGATCTCGACGACCATCCCGCCGCCGCCCCGCCGGAGCTCCTCGAGCGGACCGGACGCCACCACCTGCCCGGCGTGGAGGATCACCGCGTTGTCGGCGACCCGCTCCACCTCGTCGAGCACGTGCGAGCTCGAACACGACGGGGATGCCGAACTCGTGCCGACCCGTCGGATCAGCCGGAGCATCGTCTCGCTGGGTCGGGTCGAGCCCCTCGGTGTTCGTCGAGCAGGACCAGGGCGGGGTCGTGGGAGATGGCCTGTGCGAGCTTCACCCGCTGGCGCTGACCCGTCGACATCGTCCCGATCGGCCGGACCCGCTCCTCGCCGAGGCTCACCCGCCAGAGGGCGTCGCTGGCTCGTTCGGTGGCCTCGCGGCGCGGGAGCCCGTGGAGCTCCGCGATGTGGCGGACGAAGTCGTCCGCCTGCACGTCCGGGGGAAGCTAGTGGTGTTCGGGCGCGTAGCCGACCCGCTCCGGACGTCCGCACCGGCCGCCCTGGGGTCCAGGCCGAAGACCGGCAGCTCGCCCTGCTCGGGAGGGTGGAGGCCGAGCAGCAGGCCCAGCAGGGTCGTCTTGCCGGCGCCGTTCGCGCCGAGCAGGCCTGTGACCCCAGGGGGGATCTCCATCGTCGCCCCGGCCCAGGGCGAGCGTACGAGCCCCAGTGCTTCACCACGTCGACGGCCTGCACCACCGGCGCCGGGGCGGCGCCATCGACCTGGGTGGCCTGGAGGAAGGTTATGGGGTGGTGAACCGCTGCCTCATCGGCGGGGTCGGGGTCCGGATCGTGCGGCTTGGCCTCGGCCTCCGCCGCGCTCGAGCTTGGCGTTGGTGAGCTCGGGCATGAAGAACACGAGCGCCCAGCGCGATGAGAGGCGGTGACGCGAAGACCGGCGCAGCCCGAACAGCTCGGCGAGCACACCGCCCGCCGCGGCGCCGAGCGGCATCGTGCCCCACGCGACGAGCCGGTAGCTGGCGTTGAGCCGGCCGAGCAGGCGATCGGGGACGATCCGCTGGCGCAGCGAGACGGTGACCACGTTCCAGCCCATGAACCCGGTGCCGGTCACGAACCAGGAGCACCGCGACGATCCACGGTTCGGTCGCGAGCGGTGCCACGAGCATGCCGGCGGTGGTCAGCCACCGAGAGGAACAGCAGCCTGGACCGGCCCAGCACCCGCACCATCCACCCCGCCGACCAGCCCGCCCACCACGGAACCGAGCGCCATACGAGGTGAGGAAAATCCCGTAGCCGGTCTCCGACAGCCCCATCGGCCCCGGGTCGACCGCGTACCAGCGGGAGCAACACCGAACATCACGGAGGTGCAGAGGTTCATCACCCCGACCATGAAGGCCATGGTCCGGGCCCGCAGGAGCCGGTGGCCGAGCAGGTAGCGCACGCCCTCGGCGATGTCGGTGCGCAGGCGGGCCGGCACCTCGCGCCCATAGCGAGACGGCCAGAACAAACCCTTGATCAGAGAGCAGCACGACGAAGGCGAGGAGGTAGGCGAAGCGCACTGCCGGTGAACGCCAGGGCGATGGCCGCACCCGCGAGCCACGCCGCCGAGCGGCGGGCCCACGAACTGGTTCATCACCATCTCCATGCCGTAGAGCCGGCCGTTGGCCCGGTCGAGCTACCCTTCGATCCCACGACCATCGGGATGATCGACTGCGCCGCGGTGTCGAACAGCGTCTCGCCGATCCCCGAGGGCGAAGGCGACGACGTACAGCAGCAGGAGGCTCTCGTGCTCGAGAGGCCACCACGACCGCCAGCCCGCCGATGAGGACGACCCGGGCGACGTCGACCCGCACCATCGTGCGGAGCCGGTCGAGCCGGTCGGCCGAGCGCGCCGGCCTGCAGCACGAAGAGCAGCCAGGGGAGGCGGGCGGCCAGGGCCACGCCGGCGACCGCGCCCGGCGAGCGGGTGATGCGCAGGCGAGGAGGAGGGCGCGACCTGGAAGATGCCGTCGGCGAGGTTCGAAACGCGGACGCGGCGAACAGCTTCCGGTAGCCGGGCCGAGGGGCGCTGCGCTCACTCCGCCAGGATGTCGCAAGTGATTGGGAAATGTCAATCACTGTGACGAACGCCGCTAGGCTGTGACGGTGCCCGGCCCCGAAGCGAAGAGTACCGGCCGGCCACCGCGGCCGAGCACAAGGCGCTGTCGCACCCGTTGCGGATGCGGATCCTGAGGCTCTGCCTCGACGAGCCCCGCACCAACCGCGAGCTCGCCGACCGCCTCGAAGCGAACCCGGCGACCGTTCTGCACCACGTGCGCGTCCTCGCCGAGTACGGCCTCCTCGAAGAGCAGCCGCCCCGCGTGGGCAAGCGGGGCACACGGGAGAAGCCCTACCGGGCGACCGGTCTCTCGTGGTACCTGACCGACGACGAGGTGCCGGCCAACGACGCCAGGCCTCCGTCTTGGCGATGATCGAAGCGCTACGGGCCGAGGTGCTCGAAGCCGGGCCCGGTAGCGAGCGCGACGTCAGCCGTCTCGGCCTCGTCTGGCAAGAAGCCGCGCAGGAGCTGCAGGATCGGCTCTGGGAGCTGGCCCACGAGTTCGCACGACCGCAACCCCGAGCCCGTCGGGCAGCGCTTCGGCGTCTTCATCGCGATGCACACAGTTCGCCCGTGATCGCGTCGGACGTCCGTGGGAACACGCCGTACCCTGTCGCCATGACTGACGCCGACGGTCGACCGGTCGACATCAGCCCCGCTCCCGAGAGGTCACCGACGGGCCCGAGCGGGCGCCGGCCCGGGCCATGCTGCGGGCGATCGGCATGACCGACGACGACTGGGACAAGCCGCAGGTCGGGCGTGGCGTCGTCGTGGAACGAGGTGACCCCGTGCAACATGCCGCTCGACCGCCTGGCCAAGCGGTCCAAGGAGGGCGTGCGGGCCGCCGGCGGGTTCCCGATCGAGTTCACCACCATCGCGGTGAGCGACGGCATCTCGATGGGCCACGAGGGCATGCGGGCCTCGCTGGTGAGCCGGGAGATCATCGCCGACTCGGTCGAGACCGTGATGCACGCCGAGCGCTTCGACGCGCTGGTCACCTTCGCCGGGTGCGACAAGTCGCTGCCCGGGATGCTGATGGCCGCCGCCCGCCTCAACCTGCCGTCGGTGTTCCTCTACGGCGGCTCGATCCTGCCCGGGCCAGCACAACGGCCAGGCGCTCGACATCGTCAGCGTGTTCGAGGCCGTCGGCGCCCACGCCACCGGCGCGATCGACGACGCCGAGCTGCTCGCCATCGAGCGCAACGCCTGCCCCACCGAGGGCACCTGCGCCGGCATGTTCACCGCCAACACCATGGCGTCGGTCGCCGAGGCCCTCGGCATGTCGCTGCCCGGCAGCTCGTCGCCGCCGGCCGTCGACCGCCGCCGCGACGACTTCGCCTACGAGTCCGGCGGGGCCGTCGTCCACCTGCTCGAGCTGGGCATCCGGCCCCGGCAGATCCTCACCAAGGAGGCGTTCGAGAACGCCATCGCCGTCACGATGGCCCTCGGCGGCTCCACCAACGCCGTGCTGCACCTGCTGGCCATCGCCGACGAGGCCCGGGTCGAGCTCGAGCTCGACGACTTCAACCGGGTCGCCGCCCGGGTGCCGCACATCGCCGACACCAAGCCCCACGGCAAGTACCACATGACCGACCTCGACCGCATCGGCGGCGTGCCGGTCGTGATGAAGAGCTGCTCGACGCCGGCCTGCTCCACGGCGACTGCATCACGGTCACCGGCAAGACCATGGCCGAGAACCTCGAGGCCATCGACCCGCCGCGGCCCGACGGCGAGGTCGTCCACCCGCTGACCGACCCGATCCACGCGGTCGGCGGCATCGCCGTGCTCACGGGCTCGCTGGCCCCGAAGGGCTCGGTGGTGAAGGTGGCCGGCATCGACTTCGACCGTTCGAGGGCCCGGCCCGCGTGTTCGACGGCGAGGACGCGGCCATGGAGGCGATCCTCGCCGGCGGCATCGAGCCCGGCGACGTGGTCGTCATCCGCTACGAGGGCCCCAAGGGCGGCCCCGGCATGCGGGAGATGCTGGCCGTCACCGGCGCCATGAAGGGCGCCGGCCGGGGCGGCGACACCGCCCTCGTCACCGACGGCCGCTTCTCCGGCGGCACCCACGGCTTCTGCATCGGCCACGTCGCCCCCGAGGCGGTCGACGGCGGGCCGATCGCCTTCGTGCGCGAGGGCGACCGCATCCGCATCGACGTGACGCCCACACCATCGACCTCGACGTCGGCCGCCGAGCTCGACCGCCGCAAGGCCGACTGGAAGCTCCCCGAGCCCCGCTACACCAGCGGCGTCCTGGCCAAGTACGCCCGCCTGGCCCAGGGCGCCGAGCGCGGCGCCATCACCGAGGCCTGAGCCGGTCCCGGCGACTTGCGGCGCCGGCCGAGCGCCGGAACCCAGAGTCCCGAGGAATCGCCGGCGTCAGCGGGCGATGGCCTCGACCGCGCGGAGTTCGGGCTTCTCGAGGACGTGGTCGACGAGGCCGTAGGCGACGGCAGCCTCGCCGCGGACGATGTAGTCGCGGTCGATGTCGGTGAGGATGCGCTCCTCGGTCTGGTCGGTGTGGTGGGCGAGCGCCTCGACCATGCGCTCCCGCAGGAGCACCATCTCGCGGGCCTGGATCTCGATGTCGCCCGACTGGCCCTGCGCGCCGCCGTGGGGCTGGTGGATCAGCACCCGGGCGTTGGGGAGCGCGAAGCGCTTGCCCTCGGCGCCGCCGGCCAGGATCACCGCCGCGGCCGAGGCGGCCTGGCCGATGCACACCGTCGAGACGTCGGCCCGGACCACCTGCATCGTGTCGTAGACCGCGAACAGGGCGACCATGTCGCCGCCGGGGGAGTTGATGTAGAGGCGGATGTCCTTGTCCGGGTCGTCGGCCTCGAGGTGGAGGAGCTGGGCGATCAGCAGGTTGGCGACGTTCTCGTCGAGCGCGCCGGTGAAGAAGATGATCCGCTCCTTGAGCAGCCGGGAGTAGATGTCGAAGGCCCGCTCGCCGCGGGGGCTCTGCTCGAGGACGGTGGGCACCAGCAGGCTCATGGTGACTCCTCGTCGTGCAACTCGGTGGTTGCACGAACGGTAGCGGCGTGAGCGCGATCTGCAACCATTAGGTTGCTCCTCATGATCGATCGCCTGTCCGCCGCACCGTCACGCTCGACACCTCGCTCGACGACGTGTGGCGCCTGCTCACCGACGCGGACGAGCTGGCTGGCGTGGCTGGGCACCGTGGACGGCGACGTCCTGCGCGAGCTCGACGGCACCGTCCGGCGCTTCGCCTTCGACGAGTCGTCGAGGGCGGACGGCTCGGCTTCACGTGGGCGCACGAGGGCGGCGAGCGTCGGAGGTCGTGTTCACCCTCGACGAGGCCGACGACCGCACCGGGTCACCGTCGAGGAGCGGGCGGTGCTGGCCGGCGGGCGGACCTGCCAGATGTCGAGTGCCCGTGGGACGACCGGCTGCTGAGCTTGGAGCTCTCCGTGCTCTCCCGGCGCTCGAGCTCGTGACCGTCTGACCGGGTGCCCGACCCCGGTCCCGTCTTCTCCGCGCTGCCGACCCGACCCGGCGGGCCGTGCTGCGGGCGGTGCCGGGCGCGGCACCGCGACGGCCACCGAGCTAGTGCGGATGTCGTCACCCGCCAGGCGGTGGCGAAGCACCTGCGCTCCTCGAGGACGCCGGGCTCGTCGCGGCGGAACGCTACGGTCGGGAGCAGCGCTACCGGGTCACCCCGGCCCCGTTCACCGACGCGATGGCCTGGATGGTCGAGGTCGGCGCGGCGTGGGACGGTCGGCTGGAGCGTCTTGCGGCGAGGGCCGCGGGTGGCTGAGCTGCTGTAGGCCGGTTGCAGGGCCTCGCGAAGCGGTTGCCCTGCCACCTGGATGTCGAGCTCCTCGAGCGGTCGAGCACCAGGCCGGCCGGCCCGGCCTCGAAGTCGAGATCGAGGGTGGCGTCTTCCGGCGGTCGCTCTGATGGGGGGAGGGCTGATCGCGGGAGGGCGCCCTGGCCGAACGGCCACCATGGTGCGACCTCTTCGCCCGGAGACGGTGGGGCGCGCCTGGAACGGGGCGAGGAGCTCCTCCCGGGTCCGGCCCCGCCACTCGAGAAGCAGCCACGGGTCGGCGTCGAGCTGGTCGGCGAAGACGTACAGCACTGCGGCGATGTGCTTGCAGGGATTCCCCAGTCGGGGCAGCTGCAGCTCGGTCCGCAGGTCCGTCCACCGCCGGGGAAAGAGGTCGACCCCTGCATCGCGGAACACCGCTTCGAGCTCGGGCTGGCACCTCGCCCGCGAGCAGCTGTGCCACGAACCCGACCTTGGCGGCAGGCGTCGCCGATCACCGCCCATTGCTCGTTGGTCGGTGTCGGGAGATCGTGGACACCATGTACGGCGACGGCGTGACCCCTGGACCTGCGGGCGACCACGCCGGCGGACCCCGAGGTCGAGCACCTGTCCCTTGCGCGCGTAGCGCCGGCCGCGTTCCATGCGGCCCCCGAGGCCGTATGACTCGAGGACCTCGACGAACCGCTTCGACCACCAGGTGTCCGCCATCGGGCCCCGCTGTTCGACGTGACCAGTCCGCCGGTCACCCGGGGCTTCGACGGGGGTAGGCTCCAGTCGTCCGGTGGCGGGCCGGCATCAGGCGTCCGATTGGCGCAGCGCGACGAGGTCCCGCAGACCGTCCGTCCAGAGTTCGGTCAGCCAGTTCTCACCGGTCCCGACCACCCGTTCGGCGAGGTCCCGCTTGGCGGTGATCATCTCGTCGATCTCTCCTCCATCGTGCCGGACGATGACGAGTTTGTGGACCTGGACGTTGCGCTCTGACCGATCCGGTAGGCGCGATCGGTCGCCTGGTCCTCCACCGCAGGGTTCCACCACCGGTCGAGGTGGATGACATGGGACGCCGCGGTCAGGTTGAGCCCGGTGCCCCCCGCCTTGAACGAGCGAGCAAGAGCTGTGGTCCATCGGGCTGCGAGAACCGCGTGACCATCTCGTCCCTTGCCGCCGCGCCCCTCCGTGCAACCACAGCACCTCCGTCGAGAAGCGGTGCCGAAGTACGGCCGAGCAGATCGCCCCACGCTGTGAACTGCGTGAAGCACATCACCTTGTCGTCCTCGGCGACGATCTCCTCGAGCAGTTCCTCGGTGCGGGTGAGCTTTCCCGACCGACCTGACAGCCTCGATCCGTCGCCGAGAAAGTGCGCGGGATGGTTGCACACCTGCTTCAGTCGCAGCAGTCCTGCGAGGACCGCCCCCCGCCGTTCGATCCCCTCGACTGCTCCGCGTCACGAGCAAGTCGTCGACGACGGCTTGGTACAACGTCGCCTGCTCGCGCGTCAGCGGGCACCGGTCGACCGTCTCGATCTTCTCGGGGAGGTCGCTGATGATCGACCGGTCGGTCTTGACCCTACGCAACACGAACGGTCGCGTGACACGGCGCAGCAGAGCGGCGCCTCCTCGTCATGCTCCTGCTCGATCGGCCGTGCGAACCGGTCACGGAACGAGCGCGCCGACCCGAGCAGTCCAGGATTGAGGAACTGACTCCAGATTGGTTCCGTGCGGGATCTCCGCCGCCGAGACCGCCGCGACACTCACGGTGATCCGGACCGGCCCCCGCGCGGCCTGCACTGCATTGAGGACCAGGTTGGCGATGACCCGGTGCAGCAGGTCCTCGTCGCCATCCATGGTGGTGCGGCCGCCCTCGATCACGATGTCGGCGTCGGGCCGGCAGTCGGGGTGGGCCCGGATCAGCCGCACCACGGCAGTGACCGTCGAGTGCAGGTCGATCGGCACGAGCTGCGTCGCTCGCACCCGGGCGAAGTCGAGGAACTCGCTCAGCAACCGGCTCAGCCGGTCGCTCTCCCGGACGATCAGCCCGGCGAGGAAGCGCTCGTCCTCGTCGGCGTGGCGCGACCGGGCGAGCTGCTCGACCGAGCTTCGGATCGAGGCCAGCGGGTTCCGGATCTCGTGGGCCAGCGACGCGCTCAGGGCGGCCACCGACTCCAGCCGATCCGCCCTCGCCTGCAGCTCCTGGACTTCCTTCAGGTCCGAGATGTCGGTGAAGATGGCGGTCACCGACGGGGCTTCCTGCGCCTCCTGACGGAATGTGGTCGTACTGAGGCCGATGGGGAAAGTCCGCCCCCCCTGGTGCGAGACGATCCCTTCGCCCCGGCTGATCTTGCGCCCGTTCCGGATCCCGGAGACCACCGCCGCCCACAGCTCCGCGGAGCGCACCTTCAGCTGATCCAGGACCGGCAGCGCCATGAGCGCTTCGCCCTCCAGGTCGAGCAGGCGCTCGGCGGTGGGATTGATGAACGCCAGCCGGCCCAGCCCGTCCACGGTGATCACCCCCGAGCGGATGTTGTGGAGGATGTCATCGGCCTCGAGCCGCACTCGCTGCAGCTCGGTGGCCAACGTCGCCTGCTCCATCCCCGCCTCGCGGAGGCGGTGACCCAGGACGGCCACGATCGCGAACACGAGGTTGAACACCAGCATCTGCGCCCAGAAGGCCGGGTCGGGCGATTCGGCGCGAGTCCACAGCGTGTCGCCGAGGAAGAGCGCCGAGGCCAGCACGGCGGTCAGGGCCCCGATGGCCGGCGGCATGAGCAGCGCGTAGGCCGCCACCACGAGCACGTAGAGCGCCGGGAAGGCCGACTGCGGCTGGCCGGCAAAGTGCACGACCGTCGTCACCACGCCGAGATCCACCAGCGCCTGGATCAGCAGAAACGTCTGTCCGGCCCGGCGGCCCCGGAGGTGGACGATGTAAAAACCATAGGCGGTGAACATCAGCGCGATCACCACCGCGATGCTGACCAGGAACGATTCCTGGGGTCGGACCGTCCACACCAGACCGGCGCCAATGAGGATGCCGACCGCCAGGATCAGGCGTCCCATGAAGAGCCAGGACAGCAACGTACGCTGATCGGGGAGCGAGCTGCGGCCGGCTCGCTGATCGGATGGCATTGTGCCTCGGGACGGGTCGGGCGGAGCGTGGGGATTCAGTGCGAAGATAGAAAGGCGGGCGTATCAAAACAATCCATGGCCTCACAACTCGAGCGAGGCGGACCAGGGCGACCGGCGTGTCATGTGGCCCGGAATGGCGGCCCCAGTACGCCGATCGCCCTCGGCGAGACGCGCCTCGTCAGGGCGTGTACGCCTCCACCTTGGTGCTCGCGCCGCCCGCGCCGTTGCCCGAGATCACCCAGAGCTTCCCGCCCGCGTTGACGGCCGCCGCGTAGTACCGCGGCGTGGGCAAGGGCGCAAAGCTGAGCCAGGCGTTGTCAGCGGGGATGTAGCGCCGCAGGCTGGAGATGGGCAGCAGCGTCACGAAGTTGATTCCACCCCCGACGTAGAACCGGCCGTTGAGGGCGGCGCCCGCGGCGTTCTGCTGCGCCGAGAGAAGCGCGGCCTTGAGCGACCAGCTGTTGGATCCCGGGTCGTAGACGTGAAGCTGCTGGTTCGGGGTCAGCACGCCGTCGGCCGTGCCCCCGGCCAGGTAGAACTTGCCCGCGATCACGCCCGCCACCGGTGCCGAATGCTTGCTCGAGGGTATGGGCAGCGAAGTCCAGCTATTGTTGTTCGGGTTGTACCGGTAGAACCCGTGGGTGCCACCGCAGGCCCCGATGCCGGGCGTGTAGACGTAGAGCCGGTCGTTGATCACGCCCTGTGCGCCACAGGCGGACGCCACCGGCATGCTGGCCCGCTTGGTCCAGCTGTTGGTGTTCGGGTTGTAGGAGTACAGCGTCTTCATGGCACCCCCGGTGTTGCTCTGCCCGCCGGAGACGTAGAGCCGCCCGTTCAGGAAACTGGCGCCGTTGAGCGAGCTGCGGTTCACCGGCAGATCGGCCTTGAACGCCCAGGAGTTGGTCGCGATCGTGTACGCCTGCACGGTCTTGGTGGCAGCGCCCCCTCCGTCACGGCCCCCGACGACGTAGATGATGTTGTTCTCGGCACCGGCCACCGCGAAGCGGCGATAGGTCAGAATCGAGGCCTTGGTCGACCAGATGTTGATGATCGCGGCCTGGTTCTCTACGCCACCGAGGCCGGCGTCCGGCGCGTTACTCTCCGTGGGGGTCTCGCACGCCGCCAGCGCGGCGCAGAAGGCGAGGAGATACCCGTGGTTCCTGCTCATGTGGACTCCTTGCGGGCCGCCTCCGGGAGGCGACCCGGACGTGTCGGGTGGGTGCGGGGGAACGGCAGTCCTGTGCGACGGACCCAGTCTAGGGCGGCCCCGTCCCCTCACTGCCCCCTGTGCGTCACCTGTCGAGTGACGCCTCGCCGACGCCGGATTCCATGAGCTGGTTCGTCTACGTCGCGCGCTGCGCCGATGGCACCCTCTATACCGGCGTCGCCACCGACCCGGCGGCGCGGGAGCGGGTGCACAACACCGGCCGCGGAGCCGCCTACACCCGGTCCCGGCTGCCGGTGCGCTTCATCTACGTGGAACCGGCCACGGATCGGGGCGCCGCCCTCCGGCGTGAGCTGGCCATCAAGCGTCTGAGTCGAATGGAGAAGGAGCGGATGGTGTCGGGCGAGGCGGGGGGGATGCGCTTTCGGGGCTTCCGTCCCGACGCGCTCAAGTTTCTGCGCCGGCTGGCGAGGAACAATCGCCGCGAGTGGTTCGAGCGAAACCGCGCGGTCTACGAGCTCGAGGTCCGCGACCCGATGCGGGCCCTGGTCGAGGAGATGGACGTGCGCCTGGCGCGGATCGCCCCCGAGATCACCGGAGACCCGAAGCGCTCGGTCTTCCGCATCCACCGCGACGTGCGCTTCTCCGCGGACAAGTCACCGTACAAGACCCAGGCGGCCTGCCAGTTCTACCATCACGACGCGGGCCGGGGCGCAGGGCAGGATGCGGCCGGCGCGGGCGCGGGCCTCTACGTCCAGCTGGCGGATGGCGAATGCTTCGTGGCGGGCGGGATGTGGATGCCGGAGCGGACCGCTCTCGACCGGATCCGCGAAGCCCTGGCCGACGCACCATCGGATCTGGAGCGGATTCTCCGGGCCCCGGCCTTCCGACGCCGATTCCGGCAGCTCGACGCCGAGGCCATGCTCAAGCGGATGCCGCGCGGCTACGCGGACACGCATCCAGCGGCAACCTGGCTCCGATACCGCTCGTTTACCGCCACCCGGACCCTGAAGCCGGGCGAGGTCGAGAGCGCCCGCCTCCCCGCCCTGCTCGAGCGCGACTTCGCGGCGCTGGTTCCCCTGGTACGCTGGATCAATACCGCGATCGGCTATCGGAGCTGGACCCGGCGCTTCTAGGGCACCGGGTCAGCCCCGCATCCGTCAGGGCAGCTCCGAGCTGCTCACGTGCCGCTCTTCGCCCAGATTGGGGGGATTGCCGGTGACCATCGCCTTCGCCACCTCGAAGAGCACCACCGGCTGCGGCTTGTTCACGACCAGATAGCTGGCGGTGTGCACATCCACCAGGATCAACGCGAGCCGGGGGTCGTCCGGACCGCCGTCCCGTGCCCCGCCCTGGTCGCCGAACCACGCCTTCCAGTCCGGCTGGTAGAGCTCCCGGATCGCGCGCCGGTCCTGGCTCACCGTCGCCGTCCCGCTCACCGACACCCACTCCCTGGTCCGGTCCTTATAGTAGGCCAGATTCACGTGCGAATCGTTGTCCAGCTCGTCGAGTTTGTGGGATTCGATGTCGGTGACGAACCAGAGATCGCTTCCTTCGGCCTGGGTCTGGGTGGCCATGGGACGTGACACCAGGTGGCCGTCGGCGCGACGGGTCGTGAACATCGCGATCTCGATTCCTTCGATCAGCGCGTAAAGGTCCTCGAGCTTCTTGCCCAGGGGAGCCTGGTCGCGATTGCGGTCTGCAGCGTCGGTCATGAGGGTGCCCCGTCGGAGTGGTAGCGGCGGGCGCGCATGGGCGCCCTCCAGAAAAGACGACGCCGGCAAGATGCCGGCGTCAGCGGGATGGTGCTGTGATGCAGGTCGCCCGGGGAGTGGCTACAGCGATTCGGCGGGCCAGGCGTAGAGGGAGCGGTAGAGCTCCTGGTTCCGGTGGATGACCCGGACGTAGCCGCGGGTCTCCACGAACGGGATGCGCTCGGCGAACACCTCGGGATCGTCCACCCCGGTGCGCTTGGACCAGCGCTCCACCCGGCTGGCGCCCGCATTGTAGGCCGCCAGGATGTGGCTCGGCTCGGTGTAGCGCACCGCCAGCTCCTGCAGATGGAAAGAGCCCAGCTGGAGGCTCACGTCGGGCTGGTACAGCAGCACCGGATCCCAGAGCGGATAGCCGAGCGAGCTGGCCAGGCGGCCGCCGAGATCCGGCATCACCTGCATCAGCCCCCTGGCCCCGACCGCCGAGGTCGCGGCGGGATTGAACATGGACTCCTGCCGGATGAGCGCCGCCACGAAGCTGGGGTCGAGTCTCTGCTCGTCGGCTTCCGCCAGGAGCGCGTCCTGGTGCACCACGGGATAGATCAGGCGATAGGTGCGGGCGTCGGCGGCAGCGCCCTTCCCGAGCGCCTTCCGCGCCAGCTGGATGCCCTGCGACGCCAGGCCTTCCGCGCGGAGTGCATTGGCCACCGCCAGCATCCGTTCGGAGCTCTGCTCCGACGACCGGGCGAGCCGGTCATACTCCAGACGCGCCTCGGCCGCGAGCCCCAGCCGGGTCAACAGCGCGGCACGGCGCACCACGGAATCCGCATCGGGCACCGGCATGAAGGTGTCCACCGCCTCGGCGGGGGTCCACGCGGGCAGGCCCAGACGCCGGGCGGCGAGGCTGGCGTAGTAGCTGGCGGGGTCGCCCTGCGTGGACTTCCGCCAGCGCGCGTGCGCCTTCACGCTGTCGCCGGCGAGCGCCCAGGCTCGACCCGCCCAGTACACCGACGCCGACGCCTCATCGCTCCGGGGATACCTGCGAGCCAGCTCGTCGAACTCGCGGCCGGCCATTCCCGCATCGCCGGTGAGCAGTTCCACCATCGCGGCGCGGAAGCGGGCGGCGGGGGCGAATCGGCTGGTCGGATAGCGGAGTGCGGCTCGGCGGTAATAGGTCCGGGCGAGCCGGTCCGCCTGGTCGTCGGCCGCCAGGTCACCGAGCAGGAACAGGGCCGACGAGGCGGCCGTCGTGTCCTTGGGGTAGGCGACCCCGATCCGGAGCAGCGCCTCGCGGCCCTGCACGACTTCGCCGTCGCGCACCAGCGAGCGGGCCCGGAGATAGGCGGCCGAGGCGGCCATCCAGCCGGGCGACTTCACCAGCTTGAACTGGTCGGCGGCATCCGCGTGCCGACCCAGCTTCGCGAGTGCCGACGCGTAGCCGTAGCGCTCCGCCTCGCCGCCGAGGCCGGCCGCGAAGGCCCGGGGATAGCCGGCGGCCGCGCGTGCGGCGAGCCCGGCCTCGTCGGCCGCCCGAGCGACCAGCAGCTCCTCGGCGTCGGTAAGCGGGGCGAAGGCGCTGTCGAGCAACGCGATGGCACCGCGCACCTCGGACGCCGCCCCTCCCTTGGTCACCATCGCCATCAGGTCGTTCCGGACCTCGGCCCGCCGGGCGCTGTCGGCGCTCATGGCGAGCCGGAGCCGTGGCGTCCGTGAGGCGCGCGCCGGCGGCGCGGTACTGCCGTGCGGCCCCGTCGAGGTCACCGGTCCGCTGCTGCGCTGCGGCATCGGTCCAGCGCCTGCGCTCGCGCGCGAGCGGCGACGTGATCCGCTCGTAGATGCGGGCGCGGCCGGTGCTGTCGTCGGTGACCGACGCGGCGCGGAGCAGAATCCAATCGGAGACCAGCGGCAGCTTCGCGGCCGCCCGCTTGTAGCTGGCCGCGGCGCTGTCGCGCGCGTCCAGCCGGTCGAGAGCGGTCGCCAGGAGGAAGAGGCGTTCGCCTTCCGACTCGGCATCGCGGCCCTTGGGTGCGGCGAGCGCGTGGACCAGTGCCACCGAATCGGACCGGCCCTCCAGCGCCGAGCGGGCCAGGAGAAGCCGGGCGCGACCGTCGAACAGCGTGTCGAGCCACGACTCGCCTTCCAGCAGTCTGCCCACCTCGGGCCAACCACCCCACCGGCTCGCAGCGGTCGCGGCCAGGAAGACCGCCGGCGGCGTCCGCTGCGCCGAATCCTGTACCACCGGCGCCATGAGGAGACTCGCCTGCCAGGGCCGCCCGCGGACGAGGGCGTGGCGGGCCGTCTCGAGCACCGAATCGGCCCCGGAGCGCGGTACCGAATCGGTCGGGGACCGGGAGATGGAGCCGATCGCGTGCCGGCCGCCCGAGTCGATCCGCGCTGCTGGAGCGCTAGCGACCACGGTCGTATCCGGCACCGCGGCCAGGAACTGGAGCGGTGCCGAGACGAGGGCGACGAGCAGCGGGACCTGAGAAAAGGGCATCTGGTCGAGTCGGCAGCGAGAGTGTGGGTGAACCCACTATCACAGCAAAAGTTGCGCCTCTACGTGGTGCCGCCCGATCGGCCGTCAACGCCTCCGAAGGCCCGATTGGGGGCCCTGTTTGTGCGCCAGGTCTTGCACTTTGGGGTGTAGTATTAGAGATGACCGATCAGGAGGACGGACGCCTTCGGCTCGACAAATGGCTCTGGGCCGCGCGGTTCTTCAAGACGCGCGCGCTGGCCGCCGAGGCGGTCGAGGGAGGCAAGGTCGAGGTGAATGGAGACCGGCCCAAGCGAGCGCGGGCGCTTCAAGTGGGCGACGAGATTCGGATTCGGTTGGGTCCCTATGAGCACATCGTGCTGGTCCGCGCGCTGTCGGCGCGGCGAGGCCCGGCATCCGAGGCCGCCGGGCTGTACGAGGAGACGGTGGCGAGCCGGACCAAGCGCGAGGAGCTCGCCATCCAGCTCAAGTCACTGCATGCGGTGTTCGGCCCCGACAAGGGCCGCCCGACGAAGAAGGACCGACGGGAGATCCAGCGGCTCAAGGGCCGGCGCTAGCTCAGGCGGCCCCGGCCGCCATGTTCCCGACCATTGCCTGCCCGAACTCCGACGTCTTGAGCAGCGTGGCTCCCGGCATCAGACGCTCGAAGTCGTAGGTCACGCGCTTCTGTCCGATGGTGCGCTCGAGCGAGGTGATGATCAGGTCCGCCGCTTCATTCCACCCCAGATAGCGGAACATCATCTCGCCGGAGAGAATCAACGACCCGGGATTCACCTTGTCCTGCCCCGCGTACTTGGGAGCGGTGCCGTGAGTGGCCTCGAAGACCGCGTGTCCGGTCTGGTAGTTGATGTTGGCGCCCGGCGCGATGCCGATGCCGCCCACCTGCGCGGCGAGCGCATCGGAGATGTAGTCGCCGTTCAGGTTCATGGTGGCGATCACGGCGTAGTCCTTGGGCCGGGTGAGGATCTGCTGCAGGAAGGCATCCGCGATGACGTCCTTGATGATCACGCCACCCGGGAGCCGGCACCACGGACCGCCGTCGATCTCGACGGCGCCGAACTCCTCGACGGCCAGCTGGTATCCCCAGTCGCGGAAGCCGCCTTCGGTGAACTTCATGATGTTGCCCTTGTGCACCAGCGTCACGCTCGGCTGCTTCTGGGCGATGGCGTACTCGATAGCGGAGCGGATGAGTCGCTTGGAGCCCTCTTCGGAGACCGGCTTGATGCCGATGGCGCTGCTGGCGGGAAACCGGATCGATTGCGCGCCCATCTGGCCCTGCAGAAACTCGATCACGCGACGGGCCTCGTCGCTCCTGGCCTTGTACTCGATGCCCGCGTAGATGTCCTCCGTATTCTCGCGGAAGATCACCATGTTCACGTCCTGGGGCGCCTTCACCGGTGACGGCACGCCCTCGAACCAGCGCACCGGGCGGACGCAGGCATACAGGTCGAGCTTCTGCCGGAGCGCCACGTTGAGCGAGCGGAATCCGCCACCCACCGGTGTGGTCAGGGGGCCCTTGATGGCCACGAGGTTGCGGTCGATCGCGGCGAGCGTCTCGTCCGGCAGCCAGCTGTTGAGCCGGTCCTTGGCCTTCTCGCCCGCGAGCACCTCGAGCCAGGCGATCCGCCGGCTGCCGCCGTACGCCCGCTCCACCGCGGCGTCGAAGACCCGCTGCGACGCGCGCCAGATGTCGGGCCCGGTGCCGTCGCCCTCGATGAAGGGGATCACCGGCTTCGACGGAACGCGGAGCTTGCCGTTCTGCAACGTGATCGGCTCGCCGTCGGCGGGCGACTGGGGATCTTGGGAGATGGGCGCGGTGGCGGGCATGATGCGGCTTCCTTCCAGGCCGATGAGATGACGGCGTCCGGACGAGAAACGACGCTCAATCTGGCCGGTTCGCCGGGCACGGGCAACCGAGCGGCCGGCTCCCGCGAGTCCGCGGCGGCGATCGCCATCCACACGGGCTACGAGCGGTGGATCGCTGGCTTCGAGGAGATCACCGTGCGCGCCCGCGAGCGCTTCGAGCAGCGCGACTGGCGAGGCGCCCAGGCCGACGCGACCGCCCGCCTTGCGCTCTACCGTATCCACCTCGATGGGGCCGTCGCCGACGTGCGCGACATCCTGGAGGACGCGGTCCTGGAGCGGACCTTGTGGGCCGCGGTGAAGGCGCGTCACGCCGCGGGACTGCGGGGCCGCTCCGAGGCGGAGCTGGCCCAGACGTTCTTCAATTCCGTCACCCGCCGAATCTTCAGCACCGTCGGCGCCGATCCCGCGATCGAGTACCTCGATCCCTCGGCGGCGGCGGGAGCCGAGTCGGAGCGGCAGCCGAGCGGGTCGGCGGAGCCCGCCCACGCTGCTGGCCGGGAAGAGAATCCGGGGTCAGGTGCCGATCCGGAGGACCAGACATTGCTCGCGAGGCACGTCGCCGACACGGTCGATGCCGCACTGGTCCGGCGCCTGCTCGAGGCCTACCCCTGGGCGGTGCCCTACGCCCAGCTCGACCGCGACGCCGAGCAGGTCGCGGCGATGATGCGCGAGCGGATCGCCGAGGCGCCCGACGCCGGGCCGGTCACGATCGACATGCTGCGCCCCGCCTTCTTCCGCAACAAGGGCGCCTACCTCGTCGGCCGGGTGCGCCGGGGCGCGGTGGTGCTGCCGCTGGTCCTGCCGCTCATCCACGCGGCGCGCGGGATCGTGGTGGATGCCGTGCTCATGACCGAGTCCGAGGCGAGCGTCGTCTTCGGCTTCAGCTGGTCCTACTTCCGAGTCACCGCCCCCCGGCCGCGGGCGATGGTGGAGTTCCTCGGATCCATCATGCCGCTCAAGCGGGTGGACGAGCTCTACACCGCGATCGGCTTCAACAAGCATGGCAAGACCGAGCTCTACCGCAGTCTCATGCAGGATCTGGCCCGCCCCGACGCGCGCTTCGCCTTCGCCGAGGGCGACGAGGGCATGGTGATGGCCGTGTTCACGCTGCCCTCGTTCAACACCGTCTTCAAGATCATCAAGGACTCGTTCGGGGCGCCGAAGAACACCACCCGGCAGGCGGTGATGGACAAGTACCACTTCGTGTTCGTGCGGGATCGCGTGGGCCGGCTGGCCGACGCGCAGGAGTTCGAGCACCTGGAGTTTCCCCGGCGCTGCTTTCCCGACGACCTGCTGGCCTACCTGCTCTCGGTCGCGGCGTCCACCGTCCGGGTGGAAGGCGACCGCGTGATCGTCCGGCAGGTCTACACCGAGCGCCGCGTGACGCCGCTCAACCTGTTCATCCGCGATGCCGACCCCGCTGCCGCGCGAGAGGCCGTGCTGGAGTACGGCAACGCCATCAAGGATCTCGCCGCGGCCGACATCTTCACCGGCGACATGCTGCTCAAGAACTTCGGCGTCACCCGGAACGGCCGGGTGATCTGTTACGACTATGACGAGCTGTGCCTGCTGTCGGAGTGCCGGTTCCGCCGGCTGCCTCAGCCGTCGTCGATCGAGGAGGAGTTCGCCGCGGAGCCCTGGTTTCACGTGGGGGAGATGGACGTCTTTCCCGAGGAGTTCCGCGCCTTCCTGGCGCCGCCGGGCGAGGTGCGCGACACGTTCCTGTCGGCCCATGGGGACCTGCTGGAGGTCGAGCTGTGGCAGGACGTACAGCGTCGGCTGGCGGCGGGCGAAGTGTTCGACGTGTTTCCCTACCGCCGCTCGGCGAGGCTCAAACGGGAGCCCGACCGCTGACCCGCCGGCCGTAGGCGCCGTCAGCCGGCGGCAAACCGGGCCCGGACCGGAGTTGCTCCGCGGGCACGACGACGGACCAGGTGGAGGAGTATGCCCCCGGGGCCTCGGGCCTCCAGAACCTGGGCGACGGCCGATACCAGTTCAACTGGAAGACTCCGGCGGGCTATGCGAGCAGCTGCAAGACCGTCGAGCTCGTGTTCGGATCGGGGGGTCTCAGCTACGTGGAGGGCCCGCACGCCTACTTCAGCTTCAAGAAGTAGTAGCCACATCACCTGACAGCTCGAGGGCCCGGCGGAGCCGGGCCCTCGGCGTTTCCAGGCCGGTCGAGAACGCCGCCGGGCGGTCGGCGAGGCTCAAGTGCGGCCCCGACCGCCCACCCGCCGGAGGTAGCGCTCGGCCAGCTGCTCCAGCCGCTCCAGCCCCGACTCGCGCGCCTCTTCCAGGATCTGCTCGATCTCCCCCCGCAACGACGGATCGCCCCAGTAGTACCCCGTCGCCGCCTCGGCGCCCGGCGTGTCACCCTGATCGGCGCCGCGCAGCAGCGCCCGAGCGGCCGCCAGCGGGTAGCCGGGGTCCTCGCGCGGCGGGAGCGGATACCGCTCCGGCGCGGCGCCGGCGTCCTCGTTGACGAACGCGCGCGACACGGTCAGGGCCGGAGCGCGTCGATCGCCTGGGCCGCGAGCGCCGCCATCTCCGGGCCGTCGCTGCGGTCGTCGTTCGACGTGTTGAAGACGAGGATGACCGCGCTGGATGATGCGGGGTCGAGGTAGATGTAGGAGCGATAGCCGGCCTGGTCGCCCGTGTGCCCGACGATCCGCCGCCCGTTCCGCTCCAGGGAGAAGAACCCCAGCCCCACCGCCGCGAACTCGGGGAGCGCGGCGCCGGTCTTCGCGATCGGGGCCCACATCTCGCGCAGCGTCGCGCGGCGGAGCACGCCATCGTAGCGGGCCTGGGTCGCGGTGTCGGCGGCGAGACCGGTGAGGAAGGCGAGGTACCTGGCCACGTCGTCCACCGGCGCGTTCCACCCGCCGTTGGGGATCGTGATGCCGGGATCGAAGTCGGCGCCGTTGTCGATCAGGCTGTCGCCCGAGACGCGATAGCCGTGTGAGCGGTCGGCGGCGAGGTGATAGGGCGTGGCGCCCACGTAACTCCGGGTCATGCCGAGCGGGGTCCAGAGGTTCTTCTGCACGTACACCGCCCAGGGGTCGCCGCTGAGCTTCTCGATGACGCGGGCGAGGTACAGGTAGCCCGGATTGGAATAGCCGTAGCGAGTGCCCGGCGGGAACCGAAGCTTCTGGTACGGCATCATGGCGACGAGCTGGTTCCATGTCGTCGGCTCGAACGGCTCCCAGGGCTCGCCGCTCGACCAGGGCCAGGTCGGATTCTGGAGGCCGGACGTGTGAGAGAGCAGCATGCGGAGCGTGATGCGATCCACCGTCGCCGCGCGGGACCGTGCACCTCCCGAAGCTCGGGTACCCACCGGGTCACCCGGTCGTCCAAGGTGAGGCGGCGGCGATCGCGCAGCTGCAGCGTGGCGATCGCGGTGAGCGTCTTGGTGACCGAGGCCCAGTGATAGATGGTCCGCTCGGTCACCGGTCGCCTGGCGGCACGGTCGGCGAGCCCGTAGTGGTGCCGGGCCACGATCTCGCCTTTCCGCACCAGCACGGCGGTCCCGCCGACGACGCCGGCGGCGTGGGTGAACGTATCGAATCGCGCGACGACGTCGGACCAGCCGCGCTGCGCCTCCGCGCGCGGCACGGCCGCGGCGGTGAGCAGGATCAGATGAAGGAGAGTGCGAGCGGCGGGGTGCGACACTGGCGGCGGCTCCCAGCCCCATGCGGCTGGGAGCCGGCCCGATCAGCGGGAGTAGTACTCGACGACGAGCGAGATCTCACAGATGACGGGGATCTGCTCGCGCTCGGGGATTTCGTTCACCCGCACGCTGCGCTTCTCACGGTCGAGCGACAGGTGCGGCGCCGGACGCGCGTTCTCGAGCGGGCCGAGAAACGCGGCGAGCTCGCGGCTCTTGGGGCCGAGGGCCACGACATCGCCCGGCTGCAGGCGCCGGGAGGGAATCGTGCTGCGCTTCCCGTTCACCGTCACGTGCCCGTGCGATACGGCCTGGCGGGCCGCGAAGATCGTCCGCGCGAATCCGGCACGGAGCACCACCGCGTCCACGCGCATCTCCAGGAGCTGGAGGAGCGCCACGCCGGTGTGACCTTCCTTCCGCGTGGCCTCGGCGAAGGTGTTCTGAAGCTGCCGCTCGCTTACGTTATACTGCGCCCGCAGGCGCTGTTTCTCGACCAGCTGCTTCTTGTACTCGCTCACCTTCCGCCGCGGCGTCGCGCCATGCTGGCCGGGTGGCTCCGGGCGGCGCTCCATGATGCGGGTCGCCTTGGGGGTGAGGGGAATGCCGAGCTGTCGGGCGATCCTGACTTTGGGTCCACGCAGATTCACGCTGGTCTCGTCGGGCTGGGGCGCCAATCGGAAGCGCCATGCTGAAAGTCGTTCTCAATCACGAAATTACAGAGACCCCAAATATCCCGCCCGCGGGGGCTCGGGTCAAGGCCGACCCCCCGGACCGACTCAGGAGTCGCCCCCTCTTGGAAAGGCATGACGATGGCACTTCAGCACCCGACTCCGGCCCGCGGTCGCCGCCGTTGCGCTCGCCACGACTGGCTGTGGCGGGGGCGACCGGGCCCCCGCCGCCGCCGACAGCTCGGCCGCAGCCACCACGGCGTCGCCCGGCCGAGGAGTCGGTCACCGTCCCCGAAGGTTTCCGCGCCGACGGTCTTCGCCGACACCCTGGGTCAGGCACGCCATCTGACCACGCGCCCCAACGGCGACGTCTACGTGAACACCTGGCGCTCGCCCTACGACAGCGCTCGGCGGGTCCCGGCCGGCGGGTTCCTGGTGGCCCTGCAGGGACACCGACCATGACGGCGCGGCCGACCAGATCCGGCGCTTCGGAGGCGAGGGCGGCAGCGGCGGCACCGGGATCGCGTTCTTCAAGGATGCCGTCTATGCCGAGGCCGGACGGCACCATTCTCCGGTACCCGCTCGCGGCCGGCGAGCTGGCGCCGAGCGCCGCGCCCGACACCGTCGTGACCGGTCTCCCGCTCGAGGGCGGCCACACGATGCACCCCTTCACCATCGACCCGGAGGGCAACCTCTTCGTCAACAGCGGGTCGACCACCAACGTCTGCCAGGTCGAGGACCGGAAGCCCGGGTCCCTCGGGCGAGCGCCCCTGCAAGGAGCTGGCGACCCGGGCGGGCATCTGGCGCTTCAGCGCCACCAAGACCGGCCAGCGCTTCTCGGCCGGCCGCACGCTACGCCACCGGGATCCGGAACGCCGGCAGCCTCGCCGATCAATCCGGGCGACGGCTCCCTCTACGCCACCCAGCACGGGCGCGATCAGCTGGCGGAGAACTGGCCCAAGCTGTTCGACTGGAAGCAGAGCGCGGAGCTGCCGGCGGAGGAGCTGCTGCTGGTGGTCAAGGGCGGCGACTACGGCTGGCCCTACTGCTACTACGATCCCACGGCCGAGAAGCTGGTGCTGGCGCCGGAGTACGGTGGCGACGGCAAGCAGGTGGGCGAGTGCGGCAAGAAGCTCGGCCCGGCCGCGGCGTTCCCGGCCCACTGGGCGCCCAACGGCGCTCGCCTTCTACGGCGGCGACGCCTTTCCCGAGGCCTACCGGGGCGGGGCGTTCATCGGCTTTCACGGGTCGTGGAACCGCGCGCCCGAGCCGCAGGGGGGTACAACGTCGTGTTCCAGCCGTTCTCCGGCGGCAAGCCGTCCGGGGACTACCAGGTGTTCGCCGACGGGTTTGCCGGGCCGAGCAAGCAGCCGGGCACCGCCAAGCACCGCCCTTCGGGTCTGGCGGTCGGCCCGGACGGCGCCCTCTACATCAGCGATGACAACGGCGGGCGGGTCTGGCGGGTGACGCACGGGGCGCAGTAATCCGGATTGACCCCGGGCGAGCTCGGCCCCCGCGACACCGGTCGCGGGGGCCTTTTTCTGGTCCCTGATCGGAGCGACCCCGTGCCCCTGGGGGTCGCGTGGCGGGCACGCAGATTCCGCGCCAGCAATGCACATCGTTGCAGTCCGATTTGGCATCAATCAGGCCGATTTCGCATTTCTGCTCGCTGATTTCTGCATTATCTGCACATTTCGATGTACATGCCTATTGCGCAGACCCGTCCCACGGCGGTACAATCTCGTAGGGCGCAACCACGCGCCCCCTACCCTCAGCTCAGGATCCGACAGGCGATGACCAGACCCTCCCTCCTGCTCGCGCTCCAGGACGCCGCGCCGGCCGTCGTGCCGGCCGACACCGCCTGGATGCTGGTGGCCACCGCGCTGGTGCTCCTGATGACACCGGCCCTCGCCTTCTTCTACGGCGGGCTGGTCCGGTCCAAGAACTCGCTGAATACGATGATGATGAGCTTCGCCGCCCTGGGCGCCGTCGGCATCGTCTGGGCGCTCGGGGCGTACAGCCTTGCGTTCGCCGAGGGCACGCCCCTCGATCGGCGGCACCGCCAACCTGTTCCTCAACGGCATCGGGCTCGAGGCCCAGGGCACGATTCCCGAAGTGCTGTTCATGATCTACCAGGGCACCTTCGCGATCATCACCGCCGCGCTGATCTCGGGCGCCGTGGTCGAGCGGATGCGGTTCGGGCCCTACCTCGCGTTCATCGTGCTGTGGACGCTCCTGGTCTACGCCCCGATGGCGCACTGGGTATGGGGCGGCGGCTGGCTGATGAGCCGCGGCGTGCTCGACTTCGCCGGCGGCACCGTGGTGCACATCAACGCCGGCGTCTCGGCGCTGGTAGCCGCCCTCGTCCTCGGCGTTCGGAAGGACTACGGCCGCCAGGCCATCCTGCCGCACAACGTCCCCTTCGTGCTGCTCGGCGCCGGGCTGCTCTGGTTCGGCTGGTTCGGCTTCAACGGCGGCAGCGCGCTCGCCGCGAACGAGCTCGCGGCCCTCGCCTTCAGCAACACCGCGCTGGCGCCGATGGCCACGCTCGTCGTGTGGACGCTGCTGGACTATTTCCGGACCGGCCGCGCCACCGCCGTCGGCGGCGCCACGGCGATCGTGGTGGGACTCGTGGCCATCACCCCGGCCGCCGGCTTCGTGAGCCCGAGCGCCGCCCTGCTCCTCGGCGGCATCGCGGCCTTCCCCAGCTACTTCGTCATCGTGGCGCGGTCGCGGACCCGGCTGGACGATTCGCTCGATGTCTTCGCGGGACATGGGGTGGGCGGCATCACCGGCGCCCTGCTGACCGGCGTCTTCGCCCAGAAGGCGTGGAACCCCGCCGGCCTCGACGGCCTCCTCGCCGGCAACCCGTCGCAGCTCGCCACCCAGGCGCTCGGCGTCGGCAGCGCGATGGCCTACTCCGCGCTCGCCACCTTCGTCCTGCTCAAGGCGCTCGGCTTCGTCACCGCCCTGCGCGCCGCGCCCAAGTCCGAGGGAATCGGGCATGGACGTGACCCAGCACGGCGAGGAGGCCTACACCAACGGCGAGGGCTCGATCCTGGTCATCTCCGAATCGGCGCCGTCGATCGCCACCGCCCCCGTCCTCAACCCGCAGACCGCGGCGCGCTGACGCCGGGAGATCATCATGAAGCTCATCGTGGCCATCATCCGTCCCGATCGTCTCAACGAGGTGCTCGAGGCGCTCTACCGCGCCGAAGTCACCGGGCTGACCGTGTCCCGGGTACTGGGACATGGCGGGGAGACCGATCGAGTCGAGACCTATCGCGGCACCACCGTGAAGATGGAACTGCAGGAGAAGGTCAGGCTGGAGATCGGCGTCTCGGACTCGTTCGTGGATGTCACCGTGCGAGCCATCGTCGGCTCCGCGAGAACCGGCGAGGTCGGCGACGGGAAGGTGTTCGTGGTCGACGTGGAGCAGGTCCACCGGATCCGCACCGGAGAGCGGGACGAACGGGCCGTCACGCCGGCGATGGCGGGGGTCTAGATAGCGAGTTAGCTCATAGCTCATAGCTCATAGCTCATAGCTCATAGCTGAACGGCGGCTCGACGATCAGTCGAGCCGCCGTTCTTTCTTGACAGATCGTACGTCATTACTTACGATATATCGTACATCATGTCGTACGGAATAACGGATAAGGAGCAAGAGCTATGTGCAAGGATGACTGGGGTTTCGGCCCAGGGTTCGCGTTCCGGGGCTTCGGCTTCGGCCCTGGCAAGCACGGGCCCTGGAGCGGCGGTCCGGGCGGCGGACGCCGGCGCAGCCAGATGTTCGAATCGGGGGAGATGAAGTTCGTGATCCTCCGCCTGCTCAAGGAAAAGCCTCGCCACGGGTACGAGGTCATCAAGGGTCTGGAGGAGAAGCTCGCGGGCTATTACACGCCCTCGGCCGGCACCGTCTATCCCACCCTGCAGCTCCTGGAGGACGAGGGCTACGTCCGGGTGGTCGAGACCGATGGCAAGAAGGTGTACCACGTCACCCCCGAGGGCGAGAAATACCTGGAGGAGCATCGCGACATGCTCGACGAGATCATCGATCGGGTGCGCGAGACGGTGCGGGACTTCGCGGGCGGTGGAATCGGCGAAGTGCAAACCGCATTCGCCCGGCTCGCCGGAACGACCTTCAAGCGCGTCTGGCGGCGCGGGCCCGACGATCCGGCCCTCAAGCGGGTGGCGGAGATCCTGAAGAAGGCGGCGGACGACGTGGAGCAGGCCTGGCAGGCCGGCTCCGCCTGACGAGAGGAGACGACGATGTGGGGCTTCGGATGGATGTTCTGGCTGGTGCCCTTCCTGATGTTCGCGCTGTTCGCCCGGCGCTGCGCGGGAGGCGGCGGATGGGCGCGGATGGATCGCCGGCGGTCGCGACGGCTGGACCGTGAGCCCGCCGAGCGCGGATCGGACGACAGCGACGTGCTGGAGCGCCGAATCGCCGACCTGGAGGAGCGACTGGATTTCACCGAGCGACTCCTGGCCAAGCGAACCGAAAGCGCCGCCTGACGGTCCGCCGGCAGCTGCCGGAAACACATCGCCCCACCCGACGTTCGGGTGGGGCGATTTTCTTTCTGCACGGGCGAGGTGGTCGAACCCTCAGGACCCCGTGACCACGGACAGCTCACCGGTATGGGGCTCCCGTGCGGGCGCTCGGCTCACCGGGGAGCGTTGAACGACGCTCACGACCCGGGGGTGCAGCGCTGCGAATAACCGTGCCAACATACGAACACTCCAAGCTTAGGTTGCCTGTCGGCGAAGGCCGTCAGGGCGGGAGGAGACTACCTAAGAGCGTATAGCCACGCAACTCGGTTCCTCCGGGCTTGACGTGTAACGGCTTGAGGAGGTTTCCATGTGGAACTGCAAAGGATGGCATCTACTGGCACCGGAGTGCTTCCGGGCTCGGGGGTTAGCCGCGTAACTGATTGGGAATGAAAAACTTGCTGTAATGCGACGAGCTGACAGCCAGCCCCCAACCCTCCGTCCACCCATAGATCCCGGATAGGGCCGGGATCGAAAGAGATGATGATCGTGGAACTCGCGTTTACGGACCCGCGTACGGGCGACCTCGCACCAGCTCCAGCCCACCCGCCTTCACGGAGAACCCCCATGCGAGTCGCCTCGATCGCGCTCGTCCTGGCCTGCGCCATCGCCTCGAACGCCGATGCTCAGGCGGAGGCGTGGTGGGGACACGTGAGCGCCCTGGCCGACGACTCGATGCGCGGTCGCGAGACCGGCAGCCCCGAGCATCGGAAGGCGGCCGCCTACGTGGCGTCCATGTTCGAGCGGGCGGGGCTCAGGCCGGGCGGCACCGAGGGCTGGTTCCAGCCGGTGCAGTTCGAGGTCCGACGCATCGTGGAGTCACGCTCGAGCGTGGCGCTGGTGCGGGGCGGCAAGACCTCGCCTCTTCGTCTGGGCAGCGACGCGACGATCAACCTTCGCGGCTCGCGAGCCGGGACCGTGAACGCCCCGCTGGTCTTCATCGGTTACGGCATTCGCGCCCCGGACCTGGGGCTCGACGACTTCAAGGGCCTCGACCTGCGCGGCAAGGTGGCGGTGGTGCTGGCGGGTTCGGCACCGGCCGGGATCCCGGGAGCGGCACTCGCCGCCGCTCGGGCCGCGGGCGCGGACGCGCTGGAAGCGGGCGGCGCCGTCGGTGTCCTGAGCATCGCGTCGCCGCACGCCGACATTCCCTGGGACCGGTATGTGCTCTCCCGCCTGCACCCGCAGATGCGCCCCAAGACGGACTCGGCGCACCAGGCGGGCTTCGGGGTGTCGGTCGTCGTCAATCCCGCCCTGGGCGAGCGACTCTTCGCCGGCGCGCGCCAGCGCTACGCGAGCATCAGAGCCCTGGCGGACAGCGGGGCGCCGCTGCCCCGCTTCGATCTCGCCGGCCGGATCCGCGTCACCGTCGCGGTGGATGAGAGCTCGGCGCGCTCCGACAACGTGGTCGGTCTGCTGCCCGGCGAGGACCCGGCGCTCCAGGCGGAGTACGTCGTCCTCACCGCGCACCTCGACCATCTCGGTGTGGGCGAGGCCGTGGCGGGGGACAGCATCTACAACGGCGCGATGGACAACGCCTCCGGCATCGCCACGCTGCTCGAGACCGCCGCCGCGCTCGGCACGCGCACCCCGCGCCTCAAGCGGTCGGTGGCGTTCGTCGCGGTCACGGCGGAGGAGAAAGGGTTGCTCGGCTCCGACTACTTCGCCGCGCACCCCTCGCTGCCCGGCGGCGGAGTGATCGTGGCCGACCTCAACACCGACATGTTCCTGCCGATCAACCCGCTCCGCAGGCTCCTGGTCAACGGGCTGGAGGAATCCGACCTGGCCGACGACGTGCGGCGGGCGGCGGGTCGGGCGGGGCTGGAGGTCATCACCGATCCGGAGCCGGAGCGCAACGCGTTCGTCCGGAGCGACCAGTTCAGCTTCATCCGCCGGGGCATCCCCGCGCTGTCGCTCAAGGTAGGGTTCACCCTCGGCTCCGCGGAGCACGAGCGCGTACTGAAGTGGAGGCAGGAGCGCTATCACGGGCTGGAGGACGAGATCACCCAGCCGGTGGACCGCCAGGCGGCAGAGGACTTCAACCGGCTCTATCCGCAGGTCGTGACGGAAGTCGCGAATCGGCCGACCAGACCGGCCTGGTTCCCCACCAGCGCGTTCCGCCCGGACTCGGCCGCGGGACGCTGAGCGGTCGGCGGTATCCTCCTGCATCTCCGCGGTTGACTACACAGCCGACCGGTTCATCGGTAAGATTGCGGGTTCATCGAGGCGCCGGACCTGTACGACGCCACGCTCAGGGAGGGCACTCGAGCTAGGGGGGTTCATGGCGGCTGACGCCATCGTCGTCGGCTCGGGGCCGAACGGTCTCGCCGCCGCGATCACGCTGGCGAAGGCCGGACTGACCACGGTCGTGCGCGAAGCGCAGGACAGCATCGGCGGAGGCCTTCGCTCCGCCGAGCTCACGTTGCCCGGCTTCGTGCACGACGTGTGTTCCGCGGTCCACCCGCTCGCCGCCAGCTCGCCGTTCTTCCGTACGCTGCCGCTCGCTGACTTCGGCCTGACCTGGATCCACCCTTCGGCCCCCCTCGCCCACCCGCTGGACGACGGGACCGCCGTGCTCCTGGAGCGATCGCTACAGGCGACGGCGGCGGGCCTGCCGACCGGCGGCGACGACTGGGTGAGGCTGCACGAGCCCTTCGTGCGGCAGTGGGACAAGCTCGCGCCCGACATCCTGGGGCCCCCGCTCCGTCCGCCCCGTCGTCCCTTCCTCATGGCTCGATTTGCCCTGCAGGGCCTTCGTACCGCGAACGCACTCGCGCGCCGGCTGCACGGCCCCCGAGCGCAGGCGCTGTTCGCCGGGAACGCGGCGCACTCGTTCCTGCCCTTCGATTGGGCCGGCACCGGGGCGTTCGGGCTCATGCTCGGGGTCATGGGACACGCAGCGGGCTGGCCGATCGCCCGCGGGGGATCGCAGCGCTTCGCCGATGCCCTGGCCGCGTATTTCCGGTCGCTGGGCGGTGTGATCGAGACGGGAGCGCCGGTCCAGCGGCTGGACGAGGTGCGCACGGCCCGGGTCGTGATGCTCGACCTGTCCCCGCGTCAGGTGCTGCAGGTCGCCGGCGAGGCGCTCTCCGGGGGCTACCGCCGTGCGCTGGCGCGGTATCGCTACGGTTCCGCCGCGTTCAAGCTGGACTGGGCCCTCGACGGGCCGCTCCCCTGGACCGCCCCCGAATGCCTCCGGGCGGCCACCGTCCATCTCTCCGGCACGCTGGAGGAAACCGCCGCGTCGGAGGCCGAGCACCCGCGTGGTGGGCTGCACGACCGCCCGTTCGTGCTCCTGGCGCAACCGACCCTGTTCGACGACACCCGCGCGCCGGCCGGCAAGCACGTCGTCTGGGCCTACTGTCACGTGCCGAACGGCTACACGGGAGACGCCACCGACCGTATCGAGCGTCAGATCGAGCGATTCGCGCCTGGGTTCCGCGAGCGGGTCCTCGCCCGGAGCGTGTTGACCCCGGCCGATCTCGAGCGGCGCAACGCGAACCTGATAGGCGGGGACATCAACGGCGGCATGATGCACCTGTCGCAGGTATTCGCCCGGCCGATCGCGCGTCCCTATCCGTATCGCACGCCGCTCCGCGGCGTCTACCTGTGTTCCGCTTCGACTCCCCCGGGCGGCGGTGTCCACGGTATGTGCGGCCACCAGGCGGCCCGGATCGCCCTGGGGGATCTCGGCCTGTAGAGCCTGGTGCCGTCCCGGCCAGGGTGACTCAAGGGAGGATGCCCGATGCGGCAATGGTTCCTGCTCGTCCTGCCCCTGGCGGCCGGAGGTTGCATGCGCGCAGCCGCGTCGACGCCGACCACCCCCAGTCTGGCATGCGCCGTGGGCGACACCCTCATGGTCCGGGACGTCCTCTACTTCGGGCGGAACATTCCCGGTGGAGGGGTGGTGAGCGACAGCGCGTGGCAGGAGTTCGTGGACGGGGCCGTGACCTCGCGATTCCCGGCGGGGTTCACGGTGTGGGATGCGGCTGGACAGTGGCGGGGGGCGAGCGGACAGGTCGAGCGCGAGCGATCCAAGGTCCTGACGCTGCTCCACCCGGGCGATTCGACGTCCGAGCGGCAGCTCGCGGAGGCGGTCTCCGAGTACAAGCGCCGCTTCTCCCAGGAAGCGGTGCTCCGCGAGCGGATGACCGCCTGCTCCCGGTTCTGAGACCGGTCAGACCACGAGCAGGTCCCGCTGGTAGTCGGCCGGAGTGACGTCGAGACCGTCGGCGCGCGCGTGCGCGTTCACCTCGGTGCGGAGGCCGAGCTCGCCGGGGAAGTAGATCCCCGGCTCCACCGAGAAACCCACCCCCGGAATGATGCGGCGCGAGTCGAACGTCTCCGTGTCGTCGATGGTCGGTCCGAACCCATGCAGGCCGACGCGATCGATGGAATGGCCGGTGCGGCAGACGATGCGGCTGCCGTGGCCGGCGGCCTCGATCACCTCACGGGCGGCCCGGTCGGCCTCCGCGCCCGCCACCGGCTGGCCGGCCTCGAGCCGGGTGCGGAGGAGATCGAGCGCGGCGTCGCGCGCGTCGCGCACCACGGTCCAGAGACCCGCCACGCGGGTCGAGGGAGCCCCGATGGACGCCATCCAGGTCTGGTCCGCGTAGATCCCGCCCGGCTCCCTCGCCCAGAGATCCAGCAGGAGCAGCTGCCCAGGCACGATCGGCGAGGAGCCCGTGGCCGGCGCCTCGTAGTGCGGGCGTGCCGCGTGCTCGCCATAGGAGACACTGGGCGCGCTCTCGGTGACCAGGCCGGCGCGGTCGAACGCCTCCATGATCCAGCGGGTCACCTCGTGCTCGTCGACCGGGTCGCCCGCGCGGGCCCGCTCGCCGATGCGGGCGATTGACGCCTGCGCGATACCGGACAGCGCAGCCGCGGCGCGCAGGTGCCCGGCGAGATCGGCGGCGGACCACACCGAGCAGTAGCGCGACACCAGCTCGGCCGACGACACCGGCGTGGCGCCGGCGCCGCGAACCAGCTCCAGCGTGCCGGCCGGCACGTAGTCGCCGTAGGGCACCGCTCCGCCCGGGGAATACTCCATCGCGACGGTCCGCCCTCCGACCAGCGCCTCGAGCTGCCGGGCCAGCTCATCCCGCCGCACCCACACGATCCGCTTCCACTGGCTCGGCCACCCGCGCCACAGCTCCGCGTCCACCGCGTGCACCAGCGCGACCGGCATTCCGTCGCGCGGCACGTAGACGTAGGCCCGGCGCGAGCCCACGACCTCCCGGCCGAAGATGGCGGCCATGATGGGGTTGATGCCGCGGAAGTCGAACAGGAGCCACCCGTCCACCCGGTCGGCGAGCGCGGCGATAGCGGCGTGGAGGGCGGGTACGGCGTCTGGATTCAGCATGGACTGGAGTCTACGGCGGCGGGCATCCGGGGCAAGGGATCTGTCGGAGATCAGCTTGCCCTCCCCGCCAGCGGACTCTAGGGTAGGTGTACGATGACTCTCCTCTCGGCCGCCGTGCTGTTGTTCTTCGTGATGGATCCGCTGGGAAACGTGCCGCTTTTCCTGTCGGCACTCCGGCACGTCGAGCCCTCGCGCTACCGGATCGTGATCCTGCGCGAGCTGCTGATCGCGCTGGTGATCCTGGTCGCGTTTCTCTTCGTGGGTCGCTACCTGCTCGATCTGCTGCACGTGTCGCGTGCCGCGCTCACCGCCGGGGGTGGATTCATCCTGCTGCTGATCGCGCTCCGGATGATCTTCCCCACCGCCGAGCGGTCGCTGCACGAGGAGGTTGTGGAGGAGCCGTTCGTGGTTCCGCTCGCGGTGCCCTACACCGCGGGACCCTCGATGATGGCAACCGAGCTGTTGTTCATGAGCCGGGAGCCGGAGCGGTGGCCGGTCTGGCTCGGCGCGGTGGTGCTCGCGTGGCTCGCGTCGGCGGCGATTCTCTACTTCGCGGCGAACCTGAGGAAGCTGCTGGGAGACCGCGGGCTCACGGCCGTCGAGCGGCTGATGGGGATGCTGCTGGTCGTGGTGGCGGTAGAGATGCTGATGACCGGCGTGGCGGAGTACCTCGGGCGGTAACCCCGGCTGACGCTCGAGTCATCGGGGTTTAGCTTCCCAAGTGACCGGCGTGCCACGCCCTACATATCGAGCCGAGGACACCAACCCATGTGCCGGAACATCAAGACGTTGGCTAATTTCGAGCCGCCCGCGAGCGAGGACGAGATCCGGGCCTCGGCCCTGCAGTTCGTCCGGAAGCTGAGCGGGACCACGCACCCATCCCACGCGAACCAGGCGGCCTTCGACCAGGCGGTCGAGGACGTGACCGCCGCCGCCCGGCGCCTGATCGAGTCGCTGGAGAGCCGCGCCGCACCCCGGAATCGAGAGGACGAGGCGCGCAAGGCGCGGGAGCGCAGCCGGAAGCGCTTCGGCCAGGTGCAGGCCTGAGGGTTCCGAGCGAGGCGGGGTGGCGTGGCGGGAGCCGGAGGATTCCCAGTCTGCTCAGCGGTTCCCATTGGCTGGTGGTGGTCGCGCTCGCCGGGTGCGGATCCCAGAAACCGTCCGTGGCAGCGGAGACGGCGATGAGCGCCGACGCTGAGCGGACCCTGCTTCCGGCGGGGAGTGGCGGACCCTGTTCGATGGCCGATCCCTGGACGCCTGGCGCGGCTTCAAGAGCCCTGATGTGCCGGCGGGGTGGCAGGTGGTGGATGGAGCTCTCACCCGGGTCGGGCCGGCGGGCGACCTGATCACGAGAGAGCGGTTCCGTGACTTCGAGCTGACCCTCGACTGGATGGTCGCCGAAGGCGGCAACAGCGGGATCATGTATCGGGTGACCGAGGATGCCGGGCAGACGTACGAGACCGGACCGGAGATGCAGGTGCTCGATGACGCGCGCCATCCGGACGGCCGGTCGCCTTTGACCGCAGCGGGCGCCGTCTATGGCCTGTACCCGGCACGACCCGGGGTGGTCCATGCGGCGGGCCGGTGGAACACGGCGCGCATCGTGGTCCGAGGGAACCATGTCGAGCACTGGCTCAACGGCGTCAGGGTGGTCGCCTACGAGATCGGCAGCCCCGACTGGGTGGCGAGGGTCGCGAGCAGCAAGTTCAAGGACTGGCCCGGCTATGGCCGTGCGCCTTCGGGTCACATCGCCCTGCAGGATCACGGGGACCGAGTGGCCTACCGCAGCATCAGGCTCCGGGCGCTTCCCTAGGTATCCCGCCGCCCTGGGTGGAAGGAAGCCGACGGGCCCGAGGTTCCCCTCGGGCCCGTGGCCTACTGCCTCCCGGTACCGCGTCCCACCCTACTGCACTGCGTTCATCATGTCGAAGATCGGCAGGTACATCGCGATCACCATGCCGCCGACGATCACGCCCAGGATCACGATCATCGCGGGCTCCATCAGGGAGAGCAACGCGCTCACCGCGACGTCCACCTCTTCGTCGTAGAAGTCCGCGATCTTGCTCAGCATCTCGTCCAGGCCACCGGTCTGCTCGCCGACGGCGATCATGCTGATCACCATGGGCGGAAAGACCTTCGACTTCTCCAGCGGCGCCGCGATCGTCTCACCGCCGGCGATCGACTGACGCGACTGCATCACTGCGTCGTGGATGACGCGGTTGCCCGCGGTCTTGGCCGTGATCTCCAGCCCGTCGAGGATCGACACGCCCGAGCTCACCAGCGTGCCCAGCGTCCGGGTGAAGCGCGAGACGGCCGACTTCCGGAGCAGGTCGCCGAGCACCGGCGCCTTGAGCAGCATCCCGTCGAGCTGCTTGCGCCCGCCCGGCGTGTTGTAGTACTGCCGGATGGCGAAGATCATGCCTCCGATGGCCAGCAGCGCCACCCACCAGTAGCCGATCAGGGCGTTGCTCATCCCGATGACGATCGCGAGTCGGGAGCGGGAGCTCCATGCCCGCGGAGGCGAACATGCTCTCGAAGGTCGGAATCACGAAGATCAGCAGCACCGCGATGGCGACCATGGCGACGGTGATGATGACGCCCGGGTAGACCATCGCGCCCTTCACCTTGCGGACCAGGGCGTCGTTCTTCTCGAGGAACGTGGCCAGACGGAGCAGGATGGTATCCAGGATACCGCCCGCCTCGCCGGCGGCCACCATGTTCACGTACAGGTCGGTGTAGGCCTTCGGATGCTTCGAGAAGGCGTCGGCGAGGGTGTGGCCGGACTCGACGTCGTAGACGACGGCCCTGGTCACGTCCCGCAGCGCCTTGTTCTCGGTCTGCTGCGCCAGGATGTTCAGCGACTGCACCAGCGGCAGGCCCGCGTTGATCATCGTCGCGAACTGCCGGGTGAAGATGACGATGTCACGGGTCTTGATGCGCTGCGCGCCGAAGCTGATGTTGATCTGCTTCGGGGCTTCGCGCACGCTGACCAGGATCAGGCGGTTCTTGCGCAGGTACGCGCTGACTTCGTCCTTGCTCGGCGCGTCGAGCTGGCCCTTCTGGATCTGGCCGCTCGGTGCCCTGGCCGTGTACTCGAACATCGGCATGCTTGGCTCTCCTTGGTTGCGTACTGAGGGCGGAGGGCGGACAGGCGGACCGGCGGACCCGCCTCACCTAGCCACTCCACCCGGCGGACAACCGCGACTGTCGGCGGCCCTCTTCCGCCCTTCCGACCTACCGCCCTTCCGCCTACCGCCTCATCGCTCCCGACGGCCTTGCCCTTCTCGCCAGCCCCGTTGGTCGCGAAGTCCTGCTCCTCCATCGGCGTGACGCCGATCATCCGGAGGAACTCCTTGGGATCGTGCGACACCCGCTCGCACTCCTCCTGGGCCACCTCGCGGTGGGTGAAGAGCTGGTAGAGCGCGTCGTTCATCGTCTGCATGCCGTGCTTCTTGCCGGCCTGCATCGCGGAGTAGATCTGGTGAATCTTGTCGTCACGGATCAGGGCCCGGATGGCCGGCGTGGCGACCATGATCTCGCTGGCCATGACCCGGCCGCGGCCGCGCGCCTTCGGCAGCAGCGTCTGGGTCACGACGCCCTCGAGCACGAAGGCGAGCTGCGCCCGCACCTGCGACTGCTGGTTCGACGGGAAGACGTCGATGATCCGGTTGATGGACTCGGCCGCCGAATTGGTGTGCAGGGTGGCGAGGGCCAGGTGGCCGGTCTCCGCGATCGTGAGCGCCGCCGCGATCGTCTCCAGATCTCGCATCTCACCGACCAGGATCACGTCCGGATCCTCGCGCAGCGCGTACTTGAGCGCGGTCGCGAAGCTCTTGGTGTCGGTGCCGATCTCGCGCTGGTTGACGATGCACGACTGATGGCGGTGAATGAACTCGATCGGGTCTTCCACCGTGATGATGTGACCCTTTCGCTCCTTGTTGATCTTGTCGATGATCGCGGCCAGCGTGGTGCTCTTGCCGGACCCCGTGGGGCCGGTCACCAGGATCAGACCCCGGGGCCGCTCGGCCAGCTTGGCCATGATCGGGGGCAGCCCAAGCTCCTGGAAAGTCCGCACATTGAAGGGAATCATGCGGATTGCCATGGACACGCAGCCGCGCTGCTTGTACACGTTGCCGCGGAAGCGGGCTAAGTTCTGAATTCCGAAGGAGAAGTCGAGCTCGTCCTCGGTCTCGAAACGCTTCTTCTGGTTCTCGGTCAGCACCGAATAGGCCAGATGCAGCGTGTCCTTGGGGGTGAGGACGTCGGTCACGGCGCTGTCGGTGATGTCCCCGTCAACGCGCAACTTGGGCCGCTCGCCCGTGGTGATGTGGAGGTCGGAGGCTTCCTTCTGGATCATCTCCTCCAGCAACGCCCGCAGATTGAAGCTCATCCGGCTGTCTCCTTGACGACTTCTTCGAGGGTGGTGACTCCGCGCTCGATCTTTTTCATGCCGTCCATGCGCAGGGTGAGCATTCCGTCGGCGACCGCCTGGTCCTGCATCTCTGCGACCGAGGCCCCCCGAAGAATCAGCCGGCGAAGCTCCGGGGAGAGGGCCATGACCTCATAGAGGCCGGCCCGGCCCTTGTAGCCGGTGCCACTGCAGGTCTCGCAACCCGAGCCCTTCATGAACTGTAGAGCCCGCAGTTCGTCAAGATTTGTGCCCAGGGACTGCAATTCCACGTCGGTGTACTTGTGCGGACCCTTGCAGTCCTTGCAGATGCGCCGGACCAGCCGCTGGGCCACGACCAGGTTCACGGCGCTGGCCACGTTGAACGCCTCGATGCCCATGTCGATCATACGGGTGATCGTGCTGGGCGCGTCGTTGGTGTGCAGGGTGGAGAGCACCAGGTGGCCGGTGAGCGCCGCCTTGATGGCGATGCCGCCGGTTTCCAGGTCCCGGATCTCGCCGATCATGATGATGTTCGGGTCCTGCCGCAGGAACGCCTTCAGGGCCGCCGCGAAGGTGAGCCCGATCTCGGTCCGCACCAGCACCTGGTTGATGCCCATCAGGTTGTACTCGACCGGGTCTTCGGCGGTCATGATGTTGACTTCGGTGGTGTTGACCCGGGAGAGCGCGGAGTAGAGCGTCGTGGTCTTGCCCGAGCCCGTCGGGCCGGTGACGAGCACCATGCCGTACGGGTTCAGGATGGCCCTCATCAGGTCCTTCTCGGCCTTGACCTCGAATCCGAACTTGGTGAGATCGAGCGTCAGGTTCCCCTTGTCGAGGATTCGGAGCACGATCTTCTCGCCGTAGAGCACCGGCAGGGTCGAGACGCGGAAGTCGATGACCCGGTTGCCCATCTTGAGCTTGAGGCGGCCGTCCTGCGGCACCCGCCGCTCGGCGATGTTGAGCTGCGAGAGGATCTTGATGCGCGAGGTGAGCGCGGCCTTCATCTTCAGCGGCGGCCGCATGATCTCGAGCAACGCACCGTCCACCCGGTAACGCACCCGGATCTCGTGCTCGAACGGCTCGATGTGGATGTCGCTGGCGCCCCGCTTGACCGCGTCGATCAGGAGACCGTTGATCAGCTTGACGACCGGCGCGTCCTCGATCTGCGCCTGGGTGACCGTCTCCTCTTCCTGCTCCTCGACCACCTCGACGTCTTCGCCGGTGGCCTCCATGTCCTTGAGGAGCGTCTGCAGCTCCTGCTGGTCATTGGCGTAGTGCTTCTCGATCAGCGTCCGCAGCGTGTATTCGCCGGCGAGCACCGGGAAGAGATCGAACCGGGTGATGAACTTGAGGTCTTCGAGGAGTCCGAGATCGGTGGGGTCGGCCATGGCCACGGTGAGGGTCCGCCCCTCCCGCTTGAGCGGGAGGACGATGCCCTTCGACGCCATGTCCGCCGGCACCAGCTTCAGGATGCGGGGATCCACCTCGAAGCGCGAGAGATCCACGGCCGGCATCCGGTACTGCCGGGCCAGCACCTTGGTGATCTCGAGCTCGGGCACCATGCCAAGCTTCACCAGGACGTAGCCCAGGCGTTGCTTGGTGGTTTTCTGGTCGGCCATCGCCGCGGTGAGCTGCTCCCGGGTGAGGATGCCCTCACGCATGAGAAGTTCGCCGAGGCGATCGCCGTTACTCCCGGCCGCAACAGTCGCCATGGTCTCGTGGTCGTAGGAGAAATTCCGAGCTAACCGGGGGCAGTATCGGAAGCTACGAGCGGTGACTCTGAGCCAGCCGGATCACCGAACCGCCACCCGATCGCGCAGCCGAGCGATGGCCGACGGTCCAAGACCCGGCACCCGGACCAACTCATCGACCGAGGCAAACGGCCCCCGCTGCTCGCGCTCCTGCAAAATTGCCGCCGCGCGGGCTGGACCGATTCCCGGGAGGGCGTCAAGCTCGGAAACTGACGCGGAGTTGAGGTTTACGACGGGTGCAATTTGAGGCGCACCGCCGGACGGTGCCACCGCCCACCGGCCCGGGATCGGGCCGGGCGAAGTGCACGGAAGAGGGCGCTAACCGGCCCCCCGGAGAAGGTCAGGTGAGGGCCGATGGCGGCCAGGAGGCCGGGGCCGATCCCGGGCGACACGGTCGAGCCCCTCAGGGCCGCCGAACGGGCCCCGGCTCTCGCGATCGGCGACGATGGCCTTGGCGAGGGCGAGACCCACGCGCGGCAGCCGAGCCAGCTCCCCGGGCGGTGGCACGGTCGGCATCGATTCGTTCGCCCGGGCCGAGTGGCTTGGCCAGGGCGAGCACGCTGTCCCGGTGGGCGATGGGCGACCTGGGCGGCATCGCGGCCAGGAGCTCGATCTGCCCCGGTGCCTCGCCCGGCCGGGTGACCCACCAGCGAAGCCCCTGCCCCACCAAGCCGAGGGAGAGGAGGAGGAGGAGCGCACGGCGTTCGGCGGACGACATGCCGCATGCTACGGCACGGCCGCCCGTCGCCGGCGCCCAAAACGCGCGGCCGAGGAGCCAGGAGCTCGAGCCGATGTGCCTATCAGCTCATAGCTCACTCAGCTCAGCTTAGCTCATAGCTTCCATGTCCGAATCCGGCGAGTCGGCCCTCCCTTCCGACCTAGATTTCGTCCCATGCTCCAGGCCGACATCTGCCAGCGCGCCGTCCAGGCGCGCGACGCCCGGTTCGATGGCATCTTCTTCGTGGGAATCACGACCACGGGGGTGTACTGCCGGCCCGTGTGCCCGGCCCGCGTCTCCTACCCCGAACGGCGGCGATTCTTCGACTCGGCCGCCTCGGCCGAGCGGGCGGGCTATCGGCCCTGCCTCCGCTGCCGGCCCGAGCTGGCGCCCGGACGTGCGCTCATGGACGCCGTGCCGCGGCTCGCCCGTCTCGCGGCGCAGCGGATCGGCGCCGGCGCGCTCAACGGCCGCACCGTGGCCGCCCTGGCCACCGAGCTCGGCGTGAGCGAGCGCCATCTCCGCCGCGCGCTGGAGCGCGAGCTCGGCGTCTCCCCCGCGGAGCTGGCCCAGACCCACCGATTGCTGCTCGCCAAGCGGCTGCTCGCCGAGACGTCGCTGCCGGTCACCCGCATCGCGTATCGCGAGCGGGTTCCAGAGCCTTCGTCGCTTCAACTCGGTGTTCCGCGAGCGATACCGGCTGAGCCCGAGCGCCCTGCGGCGCGCGCGCGCCGAGCGTGCCGGCTCTCCCGGCCGGTCCCGGCGGTGACTTCGTGATGCTGACGCTGGCGTATCGGGCGCCGCTCGACTGGGAATTGGTCACGACGCTCCTGGGCCGCGACGCGATTTCCGGGGTGGCCACCGTGGAGGGAGGCCGCTATGGCCGCACCGTCCAGCTCGACGGCCGCGCCGGCGTCGTCTTCGCGACCAACGTGTCGGCCAAGGCGCACCTGGCTCTCGCGGTCTCGATCTCCCTGCTGCCGGTGCTGATGCCGCTGCTGGTCCGGCTCCGGCGGCTCTTCGACCTCGACGCCGAGCCGGCGGTGGTGGATGCGCATCTGGGGCAGCACGGACTCGCCCGGCTGGTGAAGCGGCGGCCTGGCGTCCGGATTCCCGGCGCGCTGGATGGGTTCGAGGTCGCGATGCAGTCGCTGATCGGCGGCCGGGCGTCGGCGGGCGTGGAAGGCGCGCTGCTCGCCGCGGGTCGTCGCCGACGCTCGGCGACACGATCGACACCGGGCATCCCGCGCTCACCCGGCTCACGCCGACCCCGGAGCGCATCGTCGACGGCGGGAACCGCGGGCCTCGTGGCCCTGGGCGTGGACCGGCGGGCCGCGGACGCGCTGGTCGCCGTCGCGCGCGCGGTCGTCAGACGGCACGATCCGGCTCGAGCCGGGCCGTGACGTGGCCGCGACGCATCGGACGCTCATGGCGATGGACGGGATCGGCGAGCGGATGGCGACGATGATCGTGATGCGGGCGCTCTACTGGCCGGACGCCTTCCCCGCGTCGGACCCGGCCTTGCAGCGCGCCGTCGGGGGTCTCGAGTCGGAGCGCGCTCCGCGCGAGCGCGGAGCAGTGGCGCCCGTGGCGGGCCTACGCCGCGCAGCATCTCTGGCTGCACGACGAAGAGCTGCGCGCGAAGGGGAGCCGCGCGGGCTAGCTGCCTTCGCGGCGGACGAGGCCCATGGCCACGTCGCCCACGATCTGAAGGCTCTCGCCGCTGACCTTGTCGATGGTATCGAACGGGGTGTGGTGCGCGGGGTAGTCGAAGTCCACCACGTCGATCGCGCGGATCCCGGCCTTCTGCAGCTCGACATGGTCGTCGGTCAGCACGTGCTTCGGGCGTGTCCACGAAGATCCTGCCGTACCCCAGGTCGCGGGCCATCTCCCACACCAGGCTCACCACCTCGGGCGCCCCCGTGACCGAGTTCCCCTCCTGATAGATCTGCAGATCCTTGTCGGCCACGAGATCGAAGAGCACCGCGTAGAGCGGCTGCGGGCCCGACGGCTGGTGGGCGGCGTAGTAGCGCGCGCCGATCAGCACGTCGGTCGGCGGCGTCGCGGTGAAGTCCCCGTAGTCCTCGCCGTCGGTGAAGAGCAGGTCCACGCCGAGATCGGCGGCCGGCGGGGCCCGCTTCAACACGTCGGCCACGCCGAGCAGCACCGCCACGCCCGGAGGCGCCGTCGTTGGCGCCCGTGACCGCCTTGGTGGAATCGGGCGAGTTCTTCCCGTCGGCCTTCGGCCTGGTGTCCCAGTGCGCCAGGAAGAGGATGCGCTTCTGGGCGGCGGGATTGAACCGGGCGATCACGTTTGACCAGGGGCAGCGAGTCGCCCTGGACCGTCACGTGGGTCCAGCGCTGGGTGATCACCGAGTCGGCGCGCTGCCGCACGGTGCTGTCGAGCCAGCCGGCCATCCGGCGGTGGCCCTCGCTTCCCGGGATGCGGAAGCCGAACTCGAGCTGGCGCTCGATGTAGCCGAACGCCGCCTTCCCGTCGAACTCCCGGGGAGGCTTGGCTTTGTCACAGCCGAGCAGCGCGGTGGCGAGGAGAGACGGCGGCGAGTCTGCGGGTAGCGATGTCATGGCGGATGGATGAATGTGCCCGACCGGCCGCCGTGTCAACGATAGTCTCCCGCGAACAGGGAGATCTGGAACGACGCCAGGACCGAGATCTGGCTGGTCCGCCGGCTGAGATGGCGGGCGTCGTTGAGCGAGTATCCCACCTGCAGGCCGGCCGACATGGTCTGCATCAGGTCGGTATCCAGCCCGCCGCGCACCTCGTACCGGGACACGTCGGAGATCACGATGCACTGCTCCTGGCCGCGCTGCTCGAGGCAGGTGAGGGCGTCGGTGGACACGAACGTGAGCGAGCTGCGCACCTGCTTCCGGAGCCGGCTGATCGAGCGCGGCAGACGGAAGCGCGTAGTTCAGCGAGCCGCTGATGTCGTTCTGGTCGAGCTGGGTCTGGTTGCCGTTGGAGAGGCTGCTCTGGTCCAGCTCGCTGTAGCCCAGCGTGACGGCCACGCCGTTGCGGAAGCTGATCTGGGCATCGGGCGTGATGGTGGACGACTCGATCGCGCTCCGGGCGCCCGGATTGGCTGCCCCGCGCGCCCTGGACCGAGCTGCCCTCGCGCCGCCGGAACGAGGTGCCGATCGCCGAGGAGCGTGAGCGGGCCGCCGCGGAAGGTCTGACTCCAGCGCACGTTCCCGACCGGCCACTCGCGCTGCTGCGTCTCGGTGGGAATGAACGATCCGCCCACCCGCTGGAATCGCGTGCGTCCGGGTGATGGCGTGCGAGAGCGTGAAGGAGACGCCCAGCGGGAGGTCGGCGCCGCTCGCGATGTTCGCGGTGCGGGCCTCGGACGCGCCCAGCGCCGCGGTCGCCTCCTGCACCAGAAACTCGTTCAGCGCGCCGAGGCCCGAGCTGGTAGCGGACGCTGGGCTCGAAGGCGGTGAGATCGAAGGTGGACGTCCGGGTGAGCCGGGTGCTCACGTCCACCGGCCGGACCCGTCCCAGCAGCCGCCCAAGCGTGCCGCTGTCTCCGGCGACCAGCCGGAAGGCCCGGCCGAGGTCCAGGGCCACGCCCAGCTCGTTGGCGCGCGAATTGTTCAGCGTCTTGGGCAGGATGAACGCGCCGCTGTCACCCGTCCTCCCGCACCGGGTCGCGGCTGGTGAGCGTCCGCGAGAGGATGAAGCTGCTGTTGCTGAGGAACCGAGGCCGGAGCCACGACGCGAGCGCCGGGCGTCAGCGCCACGGCGGTGACCAGCGCGCGGTCGCGCTCCACGCCCACGGGAAGGCCGAGCAGGAAGCGGCGCTCGTTGTAGGCCAGGCGACCGATGGGCGTGGAGTCGGGATACACCCGCAGGTCGCGCGTGCTGGTGAGATCACCGCCCATGGTCAGCATCCCGAGCGGCTGCCAGGTGACGCCCGCCGCGTTGCGCCACAGGTGGGTCAGCGCCTGGGTGGGCCGGAGCACCCGGTCGTCGGTCCGGGCGACGGGGAATCGGAAGGCGGTGGAGAAGGCCTCGTCGCGATTGAGCCCGCTGGAGAGCCGGAGCCGCGTGGGCACCAGGCTCACGTCGGCCTGTCGCAGCGATTTTCCGGCGTCGCCTTCGCGGATGAACTTCGGCAGTCCGCCGACCACGCCCCCGAGCGGGAGTCGGAATCCTCGGCGCTTCAGCACCAGCTGATAGTTGAGCGCGAGCGCGTAGGTCTTGGAGCGCGCATCCGAGAGCTCGGTCTGCGCCCGCCCCCGGGTGTAGGAGCCGTTGAACGTCATCGGGTCGAGCAGGCCCTTGGTGAGCCAGCTGCCACCGGGCCTGCTCCGCCGAATGGTGAGCGCATAGTTCGGGCTCGACGAGCTGGGCTTCCGGAGGCCCGGCAAGGCGTCGCCCCGAAGGTCGGTTCCGGTGAGCAGCTCCGGGTTCACCCCGAGCCGCGCGTAGGTCACGGTGAGCGGCATCGCGAGGCCGAGCGACGTGGGCAGGAAGCGATCGAGCCGGAGGTTGCCCGCGACCTGGAGCGCGTCGCTGGCGCGGTAGCGTCGGGTTCTCGTTGATCTGACGGAACTGCCCGCTCTGCCGCGTGAACGCCGCGCTCACGTTGCCCACGTCGGACGCCGACAGCCGCGCGTCGAGCGACATCGCCGTCCCGGTAGACGAGGTCGGATCGCTCAGCCGGATGTCGTCCACCCAGAGCTCCACCGTGGGCATGGTCACCGCCGCGCCCACGCGATAGATGCCGGCCGAGATCTCCTGCACCGCGGCAAGATTGGGCGGATTGATCCCGGGATCGGCCAGGTGCACCAGGTAGGGGCCGTCGCACACGACGTAGGCGTTGGGATTGGGCGTGCGGCACTCCGCCGAGCCGGACGGCGGCTCGCCCCGGAGCCAGCGGTTCTCCGCCACCGCGCGGAGCCGCCGCCAGGTGTCGATGTCGATGACCGTCTCCGGCTCCCACGTGCGTCGAGCGGGCGGGCGAGCGGTAGAGATAGAAGTTCTCGTCGTCGGCTGCCCAGCTTGATGAACGACTGGAGATCGCCCTCCTCCCACCCCGGGCCCCGTCCCCGGAACCACACGCGGAGCGTCCGGTAGGTCAGCAGGTTCTGGGGGCCGGCGGGGAAGCGCAGGTACGCCTCGGCGCGCTCGCCGTTCCGCAGGTCGTCCGCGGTGATCCGGAGCGACCGCTCGTTGATCTGGGTGCCGCCCGATTCGCGATCGCCGCCCCGGCGGGAGACGTCGTCCCCGATGCCCGGGCGGTGAGACGTAGCCGAGGTCGATGCGGTTCTCCGTGCTGATGATGCTGGCGGAGACCTCTCCGTGCGGCTCGCCGGCGGAGCCCGAGAGACCGAGGATCGGGGTATCGGAACGGCGGGTCCAGGGCGAGCCGATGAAGCGCATGCGCGCCATGGCGATCCGGGCGACGATGTCGGGCGCGCCCGCGTCGGCCGGCGTGGCGAAGGTGATGCGGAGCTGCTTCACCAGCCGGAGCGTGGGCGAGCCGATGGTGTCGGTCGCCTCCCGCAGCGGAATGCGGTAGAGGCGCCAGGTGGCGCTGCGGCCCTGAGCATCCCGCGTCGTCACCCCGTCGCGCACGTAGAAGTCGCCCCGCGCCAGATCCACCACGTAGCGGAACACGTCGTCACCGGTGGTGGTGGCGTTGAGGAGCTGGTCGCCGTCGAGGTCCTCGGTGTCGAGCACCCCGTTCCCCCGGCCGCAGCGCGCGCTCAGGTCGCCCCAGCGAAAGAGCTGGATGGTCTCGCCCAGCGTCCTGGTGCAGAGCGGCAGCGCGCCGATGTCGCCGTCGGGGATCTCGAAGATCGGCGGGCGATCTCCCAGGATGCCGATGTCGTCCACCTGGGCGTTGAAGATGCCGATCTCGCTCCGCTCGGTGTCGAGCTCGCCTTGTCCCACGAACTGGCGCCCGGTGAAGACGCTGTCCTCACCGATCAGCTGGAGCGTGTCGGGCGCCAGCGGCCACCGCATCCTCGCTCACCGTGCCGAGGTCGAAGACCAGCCGGAGTCCGGCGGAATCGGCCGGCTCGCCGGGCGGCTGGAAGACCCAGAACTCCAGGAACTCGTTCCGGGTGAGATCGAGGCCGGTGGTACTGAGCCCGGTGACCATGGAGCGCCAGCGCGGAGCGAAATCCCGCCGCGGCTGCGACCAGCGCGAATGGTTGTTGCGCTGGACGATCCCGCCCGCCGTATCCGCGTGCAGAGTCGTGATACATCACCGGCTCGGCCTGCTCGCCTCTCCCGGCGAGCCGGATCAGCGTGTCGATGTCCTGGGGCCGCAACTCCAGCGGCTGGGGATTGGACTCGGCTGATCGGCACCAGGTTCTGCCAGATGAGCTGGACCGCGTCCGCCGGATCGAACGCGGCGAACCCGATGTCCTCCAGGCCGGCCGCACTCTCCGGCAGGCTGCCGAACTCCCACTGCGCCTCCCGCATCGGCACCTGGAGCCCCGCCTCCGACTCGAACTCCTCGAGGTACGCCTCCCCCGAGCGGTTGGCGTCGGGCTTGGTGAAGGCGAACTCCGCGTTCACGTCGAACAGGGACGGCGCCGTGGTCGAGCTCGAGGTGAGGCTGTTGAGGAAGCGGGTGATGCCCTGCGGCCGGAAATGCAGCTCGGTGTTGACGCCGCCGATCAGATTGGCGGTCGCCTCGAAGCCGAGGGCGGGCCGGGTGAAGGCGCTCTGCTCCCGCTGGTACATCCCGATCAGGTTGATGGCGCCGCGATCGCCCAGAGAATACCGCGTGGACATGCCGAGGATCGTGGTCGGGGCGACCGCGAAGATGCCCCGCTCCTCGAATCGGGCGGTGACCTGGGCCGACCCCTGGCCGAAGAGCAGATCGGGATTGATGAAGGTGACCTGGCCGACCTCGTAGGAGATGCGGTAGTCCACGTCGCGCTCCAGCTTCCGGCCGCCGATGAAGAGCTGCTCGCTTCCCTCGCGGACCTGGAGCGCGTTGAGGCTGAGCGTGGAGCGATCCCCTCCACCCGAGGCGTCGTAGCGCAGCCGGAGCGCGAACTTGGACGGAGGGCCTTCGGTGAGCAGGAGATACACCGGAGTCCGGTAGAGCGAATCGGTGATCTCCGGTGCGCTCAGGCGAGCGGGATCGGCGAAGGGCTCGAGGTGCGGGAACACGATGTACCGATCGCCCACCACCTGGGCCGCCTCGGGGTCGCGCGCCCGGGGCCAGAGCCGGTTCTCCCGGTCGAAGAGCGTCGCGTCGCTCGGGTCCGCCAGACCGAGCTGCTGCGAGGTAGGTCTCGGCGGTGCCGGCGATGGGCCGCTCGGAGCGGTTGAGCGTCAGGCCGACCTGGAGCGACGCGGGATCGAGGTCCGAGCCCGCCACCCGGTAGACGTTCCGCATCTCGTGCCGGAAGGATCGTCGGTCCTGGGTCTGCTGCGGCTCGGCGATCAGCTCCAGGATGTCGGTCGAGCCGGCGCCCTGGTCCACTTCGGGGAAGGTGCCGATCGTCCCGCCCGCCGCGGTCCGGAAGCTGACGGCCAGGTAGTCGTTCTGGTCCAGCTTGGTCCCCAGGACGACCCAGAGCCCCGAGGCATCCAGGTAGTAGTCGGTCCCCTGAATCAGCAGCTCCCAGCGCACCGGCGGCAGGGGCGAGAGGGTGCCCCCCCGACGGGCCGAGGCCGTGATGCCGCCGAGATTGGGATTCACGCCGCTGTTGCCCCGGGCGGCGCCGGTAGCGGTAGACCCGGACTTCGGTGGGCCGGTAGGTGGCGGGGACCGACGTGGGTTCGACGCTCGAGGATGTCCACGGCGGGCGTGCCGGGGACGCTGTCGGGGTCCACCACCCAGAAGAAGCGGCCGCTCTCGAAATCGAGGTCCCGCGCCTGCCGGTCCTGGGCCTGGCTGGTGGTCTGGCCGATGGTGTAGGTCCGCTCGGCGACCACGCTTCCCTTCTGGGTGGCGGCGAGGGTCTGGAGCTGGATCGGCCCGAGGTCGAAGATCGGCGTTGACGCCGAAATTGTTGGCCGGAACCGCCGCGGTGATGAAGCGGGAGGGCGGCGGCTGGAAGGTGACCGTCCCCACGTCCACCCGGCGGACGATCTCGTCCTCCAGCCCCTCGTAGTAGATCTGGATGTCGTTGTTGCTGGTGTATTCCCGCTCGGTGTCGAAGTCCACGTTGACGTGGACGCGCCGGCCCAGGACGCCGGTGGAGCGGATGTTGACCTGGTTGTCGAGGCTGGGGGCCCGGAACGAGCCGCGGCAGCCCGAGTTCGGGTCTACCGAGAGCGCCGGGCTGCAGCGCTCCTCGCGCAGCCGGTCGGTGCGGATCTCCAGGCGCGCTTGGCCGTCCAGTGACAGGTCGGCATACTTGGACGGCAGCCCGAGCGGGTTGCGCCGCCGGACCTCCTCCTGGCCTTCGCCCGGCTGGGTCGCCGCCTCGAGCGGGGTGCCGTAGAGGGTGAGGAGCCGGAGTCCGACCGAGCGCTCGGCACGTCCGGCCGCCGAGCTGGGAGCCGAGGGTGCTGTCGAAGGCCGCGATCCGCGAGGGAGGGCGTGCTGCGCGGCGCGCCCAGCCAGGGGGCGCGGAGCACCGCGGGCTCCTCGAGCGAGAGCGCCGGCATGGCGAAGCTCAGGCGAAGACCGGGCGCCGTAGTGTCCGATTGAGCGGCGACCACCTGGGGCAGCCCGATGAGGCAGCCCAGGAGGACCAGAATTCGTGTCACTCTATGAGAGTCGATGCGAGGCTTGGGGACGCGGGACCGCACCAATATAGCTGCCCGGCACGGCTTCAACAACCCCTTACAAGTAATTAAGTTAGCTACTGTGCGGCTGCTCAGATCGTACCTCCTCCGCCAGCTGGCGGCCCCCTTCATCTTCGCCCTCACGGCGCTCACCAGCCTCATGCTGCTGAGCCAGATCGCGAAGAAGTTCGGGTCCCTCGTGGGCAAGGGCCTGCCCTGGACGGTCATCGCGGAGGTGTTCGCGCTCAGCATTCCGTTCATCGTCGCGATGACGCTGCCCATGGCGGTGCTGCTGGCGGTGCTCTACGCCTTCAGCCACCTGGCCGCCGACAACGAGATCACCGCCATGCGGGCCAGCGGCATCAGCGTCTATCAGATCCTGGTCCCGGTGCTGGCCTGGGGCGTGTTCATGTCGGCGTTCAATTTCGCCTTCGTGGACCAGGTCCTGCCCCGGAGCAACGCCCGGCTCCGGACCCTGCTGATCGACATCGGCCGGAAGAAACCGACCTTCGAGCTGCAGGAGCAGGTGATCAACGAGGTGCCGCCCTCGCAGTACTTCCTCCGGGCCAGCCGCATCGACGCCGCCACCGGCCGGCTGCGCGAGGTCACCATCTACGATGTCGGGGGCGACGCCAGCCGGCGGATCATCTACGCCGACAGCGGACTCATGGCGTACGCCGAGGGCCAGACCGATCTCAGCCTTCGCCTCTTCGACGGCAGCATCCACCAGTTCCGGCCGGCGGAGCCCGACCGGTTTCCAGCTGACCTACTTCCCGGTGAACGACATCCGGGTCAAGAACGTCTTCGACGAGCTGGAGCGAAACACCAGCGAGGCGGTGCGCGGCGACCGCGAGATGAGCACCTGCGAGATGCTCGACGTCATCCGCGAAGCGGACCGGGAGGAGATCGAGGCGGTCCAGGGAGCGGCGACACCTCCTGCGTGGACGACCTGCGCATCCTGCTGGCGCTGCCGCGGCTGCCCGAGCCCGACTCCGACCCCGGGGTGGCCCCGGCCCCGGCCTACTGCGGCTGGATTCAGTCGAGCGACGAACCTCGTTCTTCCGAAGACGGCGGAGGCCCAGGGCACCACACAGCGGCGAGGCGCCACGCGATCAGCCCGGCCGGCACAGCCTCCCCGCCGCTGCAGGACGTCCGGTGAACCAGCGCTCTCCAACTGGTCGCTCACGGTCGCTACCGCCGCTCGACCGGGGGCGGGACGCGGAGCGCCGGGCCGCCCGCTACGCGGTCGAGGTCCATAAGAAGTGGGCGATCAGCATGGCCTGCATCTCCTTCGTCATCATCGGCATCGTGATGGCGCTTCGGTTCCCCGGGGCGGGATCGGCCTGGTGATCGGCGGCGGGCCTGCTGGTGTTCTCGATCCACTACGTCGGGCTCACCGCCGGCGAGAGCCTGGCCGACCGCGGCCTCGTCTCGCCCTGGGTCGCGATGTGGGCGCCCAACATCGTGCTGACCGTCCTGGGCGTCATCGGGCTGCATCCGGGTGAGCCGGGAGTCGGGCTCCACCCGCGGCGGCGACTTCCAGGAGGTGCTCGACGCCATCCGGCACCTCTGGCGCCGGGTCCGCGGCCGCTGGGCCGGAGGCGCAGGGGCCGGCGCATGAAGGCCATGAGCACGCCTCGACCGCTACGTCCTCGGCAGCTGGGTCCGGATCTTCGTGCTGACCGCGCTCGGCTTCCCGATCGTCTCGATCCTGATCAACCTGACCGACACGCTGAACCGGCTGCTCGACCGCGGACTCACGATGAAGGAGATCGCCTGGAGCTACGTCTACTCCATCCCGGAGAACATGTTCCTGGTGATGCCGGCGGCGGTCCTCTTCGCCACCGTGTTCACCGTCGGCGCGATGGGCCGGCACTCCGAGCTCACCGCGGCCAAGGCCGGGGGGCAGAGCTTCCACCGGCTGATGCTGCCCATCTTCGTCGCGGCGGCGGTGCGCCTCGGTGCTCGCGTTCGTGGTGGGCGAGCTGGCGCCCGGCGCCACCGCGCAGCAGCTCGAGCTGCAGAAGGCCAAGGCAGGCCCGCCCCACCCGCGCGCGCTTCAACTTCGTGTACCGCGGCGACGTCGGCTGGGTCTACACCATCCGCTCGCTCGACGTGGCCAACCGGCAGCTCAAGCAGCTCATGTTCGAGCGCCAGGGCACCGGCGCCGACTACCCCGGGCTCGTCATCACCGCCGACAGCGCGAGCTACGACCAGAAGTCGCGCGGCTGGCGGGTGCGGCAACGGCGCCAGCCGGGTGATCGTCGGGCCCGCAGAAGCAGGCCATGTTCACCTTCCAGACCATGCGGCTCCGGGCCCTGACCCAGTCGCCGGCCGACCTGCTGGCCGAGGCCAAGGCGCCCGACGAGATGCGCTACGCCGAGCTGGGGCGCTACATCGACGCGCTGCACCGCTCGGGCAACGACGCCAACAAGCTCATGGTCGAGCGGGCGCTCAAGCTGGCGCTGCCGGTCACCTGCTTCATCATCGCGCTGTTCGGCGCGCCGCTGGCGGTGACCACGCCCCGGGCCGGCGCCGCGGTCGGCATCGCCATCAGCCTGGGCACCACGGTGATCTTCCTGCTCATCACCCAGATCATGAAGGCGGTCGGGGCAGGCGGCGTGATCGATCCGTTCGTGGCGGCCTGGCTCCCCAACGCCGTCTTCCTGGTCGCCGCGCTCGCACTCCTCGCCCGGGTCAGGACCTGAGCCGACCGCGGGAGCGTTTCCCCCGTATATTTGTGCCCATGACAGCTCCCCGCCCCGTGATCGTCGGCACGGGCATCGCCGGCCTCTGGACGGCGTGGCGGCTCGCGTCGGAGGGGCAGCGCGCGGTCGTTCTCACCAAGGAGACGCTGGCCGACAGCGCCAGCTCGTGGGCCCAGGGCGGCATCGCCGTGGCGCTCGGGCCCGGGCGACAGCCCCAGCCAGCACGCGGCCGACACCATGGCCGCCAGCGACGGCCTGGCCGACCCCGAAGCCGTTCGCATCCTTACAAGTGAAGGCCCCGAGCAGGATTTACGAGCTGCTGGCGCTGGGCGCCCGGTTCGATCGCGGCCCCGACGGCCGGCTCCGGCTCGGGCTCGAGGCGGCCCACACCCAGCCCCGGATCATCCACGCCGGCGGCGACCGGACCGGGGCGGCGCTGATCGGCTGCCTGGCGCAGGTGGTCCGGGCACACCCGCTGATCGAGCTGCTGGAGCACACCGAGGTCACCGCGATCCACCTCGACCGAGGGCCGCGCCGTCGGCGTGGCGGTCATCGGGCCGGACGGTGCGCAGCCGTACCATCCCGGCGGTCGCGGTCGTGCTGGCCACCGGCGGCGTGGGACAGCTCTACGCCGTCACCACCAACCCGAAGGTGGCCACCGCCGACGGCTGGGCGCTGGCCCACCGCGCCGGCGCGCAGCTCCGCGACATCGAGTTCCTCCAGTTCCATCCCACCGCGCTCAAGCTTCCCGGCGTCAATCCGGCGCCGCTCATCTCCGAGGCGGTGCGCGGCGCCGGCGCGCTCCTGGTGGACCGCGAGGGCGCCGGTTCGCGCTCGACGCCGATCCGCGCGGCGAGCTGGCGCCGCGCGACGTCGTGGCCCGCGCGGTCGCCGCGGCCGACGCCGCCGGCGGCGCCTGGCTCGATGCCCGGGAGATCGACGACTTCGCCACCCGCTTCCCCGGCATCACGGCGATGCTCGCGCGGCTACGGGCTCGACGCCTGCGCGACCTGCTCCCGGTGGCGCCGGCGCTGCACTACGCGATGGGCGGCATCCGGACCGATCTCGAGGGCCGGACGACCATGCCGGGACTCTGGGCCGTGGGCGAGGTGGCGTCCACCGGCGTGCACGGCGCCAACCGGCTCGCGTCGAACTCGCTGCTCGAGGGCCTGGTGTTCGCCGACCGGGCCGGCCGCGCGCTGGCGGACGAGACGCGGCCGGGACGAGAGCCCCGGTGCCCCATCGGCCGCGGGCATCCAGGAGGAGACCGGCGCCGACGACGGCTGCGAGCCGATCCGGCAGGAGATGCGGGAGCTGATGACCGCCGACGTGGGCGTGCAGCGGACCGAGGCCTCGCTGCTCCACGCCGAGCAGGAGCTGGCCCGGCTGACGCGGGAGACGCCGGCCGCCGCCTGGCGCACGCACAACCAGCTGCTGGTCGCGCGGCTCATCACCCAGGCCGCCCGCCGCCGGCGGGAGAGCCGCGGCGGGCACCGCCGGCTCGACTATCCGCCGGCGCGCTCAACGGGAGACGGCGTGATCCTGAACCGCCACCGGGCGAGGACGCGGTCCCGCCGCCTCGGACTCGAGCTCCCCGTCATCGAGCCGACCACGGAGACGCCGGAGCAGATCGCGGCGCTGCAGCGCGAGATCCGCCGGCTCGCGCGCCGGCGCAACGCGGTCGTGCTGGCGCACAACTACCAGCGCCCCGAGGTGCAGGACGTCGCCGACTTCGTCGGCGACTCGCTCGGCCTCTCGCGCCAGGCGGCGCGGACGCCGGCCGAGGTGATCATCTTCGCCGGCGTGCACTTCATGGCGGAGACCGCGGCGATCCTGTCGCCCACCAAGCGGGTGCTGCTGCCCGGACCTCGAGGCGGGCTGCTCGCTCGCGGCCACGATCACCGCGGAGGACGTGCGGCGCTGGAAGGCGAAGTTCCCCGACTACATCGCGGTGGGCTACGTGAACACCACCGCCGAGGTGAAGGCCGAGCTCGACTACTGCTGCACCAGCGGCAACGTGCTCGACGTGATCGACGCCATCCCGGCGGACAAGGGCATCCTCTTCCTGCCCGACTTCTTCCTCGGCGCCCACGTGCGGCGGATGCGGCCCGACCGGCGGATCGAGGTGTGGATGGGCGAGTGCCACGTGCACAAGGGCATCCGGGCGGAGACGCTGAACGCGGCCCGGCGGGAGCATCCCGACGCCGAGGTGCTGGTGCACCCGGAGTGCGGCTGCGCCGGGCAGCTCATCTACGAGATGGGCCAGGGCGACATGGACCCGCGAGGGCTGCACATCGCCTCGACCGAGGGCATGATCCGGGCGGTGACCGAGCGGCCGGCGCCGCAGTTCATCGTCGCGACCGAGACCGGGATCATGCACCGGATGCGGCAGATGGCGCCGGACAAGCAGTTCATCGCCGCCGACCCCGAGGCGGTCTGCGCCTTCATGAAGACGATCACGCTCCCCGGCGTGCGCGACTCGCTGGCGCTCGACCGCTACCACATCACGGTTCCGCCCGACATCGCCGCGCGCGCGCGCGGCGCGATCGACCGCATGGTGGCGCTGGGCGCAGTGAGCGCCGACGCGGAGCGCATCGCCGCGGTCGCGCTGGCCGAGGACGGCGAGCTCGACGTCACCACCGCGGTCACCGTTCCCGCCGGATCTCGACGGCCGAAGGCGGCATCGAGTACCGGAGCGGCGGCGTGCTGGCGGGCGCCGCCTACGCCGACGCGGTGGCGCGGGCCTGCGACTGCCGGATCGAGTGGCGCGCGCCCGACGGCCGCGTGGTGCGCCGCGGGCACCGTCGTCGGCGTCGTGCGGGGCCAGCTCGCCCGGATCCTCCGGGCCGAGCGGCCGCTGCTCAACCTGCTCCAGCGCGCGTCGGGCATCGCCACCGCGACCCGGGCGTACGTGGACGCCGTCGCCGGGCACCTCGCTGCCGGATCCTCCACACCCGGAAGACCGCGCCCGGGCTTCGGGCGCTCGACATCGCCGCCGTGCTCGCCGGCGGCGGCGCGCGCCACCGCGCTCGACCTGAGCCACGAGGTGATGGTCAAGGACAACCACTGGCAGGCGCTGCGGCGCACGGGCGACGCGCTGGCGGCGGCCCTGGCCGAGGCCCGATGCGCGGGGCATCGCGGCGCTCTAGGTGGAGGTCGAGTCGGTCGAGCAGCTCGAGCAGGCCTGCGCGGCCGGCGCGACCCGGCTGCTGGTGGACAACCAGTCGCCGGAGACGGTGCGCGACGTGGGCCGGCGCGCGCGCGGACGCTGCGTGCCGGGCATCGAGATCGAGGCGACGGGCGGGATCACGCTGGACAACGTGCGGGCCTATGCGGAGGCGGGGGCGGACTTCATCTCGATCGGCGCGCTGACCCACAGCGTGCGGGCGGCGGATCTCGGCGATCGAAGTCGCGGCTGATCGGCGACGTCACGCCGCACCGTCGTTCCTTCAGCGCGCCTACTCCCGCCGACCACGCCCGCCAGGCGTAGTACACCGGCACGCCCGCCAGATGATCCCGAACGTGATCCCGGTGTTGACCGGGTCGGTCCACGAGCGCGTTCACCACCATCCCCACCGACGCCAGCAGAAACAGCAGCGGCACCACCGGATAGCCCCAGGTGCGGTAGGGCCGCGGCAGGTCGGGCCGGGTGCGCCGGAGCACGAAGACCGCGGCCACCGCCAGCGCGTAGAACGGCCAGATGCCCAGGATGAACTTGTCGGCCAGCTGCTGGAAGTCGTTGAACAGCACGTAGACCACGCCGAGCGCGGTGGCCAGCCAGATGGCGACCGACGGGCTCTGGTACCGGGGCGAGACCCGGGCGATGGCCCGGAAGAAGAGGCCCCGGTCGGCCATGGCGAAGAAGATCCGGGGTCCGGTCATCATCGAGCCGGTCAGCGCGCCGAAGCAGGAGACCATCACCACGCCGGAGACGACGGCGCCGCCCGCGCCGGCCGAAGAGCGGGATCCGCTCGGCCGCGGTGGCGGCGATCAGCGGCGACGCCGGCCATCTCGGGCAGCGGCACCAGGTAGATGTAGGCGACGTTGAGCAGCAGATAGACCACCACGATCGCCGCGGTCCCGAGGATCAGCGCCAGCGGCAGGGTGCGCGCCCGGGTCCTTCACCTCGCCGCCCATGAACGAGAGGTCGGCCCAGCCGTCGTAGGTCCACATGATGGCGATCAGCGCGGTGCCCATCAGCGAGAGGTCCAGCCCGCCGCGCCAGGCCGGCGTGAAGTGCTGCCAGCTGCCCTCCCCGGCGGTGAACGCCAGGAGCCCGAGGCCGGCCAGCGCCCCGTACTTGGCGACGGTGGTGAGGTTCATGACCGCGGCGGCGCTGCTGCACCCCGACGTAGTTGAGCGAAGCCCACCACCAGGATGGCCGACGGCCGCCACGTAGCGCACCTGCGTCGGCGTGAAGGCGGATGAAGTAGCCCAGATACTCGGCGAAGATGGTGGCGATGGCGCCGAGCGCGGAGGCCCGGATCACGGTCAGCTCGGACCAGCCGAAGAGAAAGGCCGGGAGCGGCCCGAACCCCTCGAGGAGGTAGGCGAAGACCCCGCCCGACCGGGGCAGCGCCGCCGCCAGCTCGGCGAGGGTCAGCGCGCCGAACAGGGCGATCGACGCCGCCGATGACCCAGGCCGACCAGGACCGGCCCCGGCTCCTGGAGCCGCTCGGCCACGCCGGCCGGGACCCGGAAGATGCCGCTGCCGATGGTGGACCCCACCAGCACCGCGATCGCGCTCCAGAGGCCGAGGTGCCGGGGAAGGCGCTCACCCCAGGCGTCAGTCGTTGGTGCATGGCATGGGCTAAATATAGCCTTGACAAGGGCCTGCCGCGCACCCGTTCTTTCCCCGCTGATCTGAGGGGGCCGCGATTCTTGACCACATCGACTGAGCCGGACCGCGACCGGCTGCTCCGGCGTCTGGCCTGGACCGGCGCGGCCCTCGCGCTCGGCCTGATCGTGCTCGGCGGGATCGTCCGGATCACCGGCTCCGGCATGGGCTGCGGCGACCACTGGCCCCGCTGCGACGGGGAGTGGTTCCCCCCGCTCGACCTCCCCACCCTGATCGAGATCGGCCACCGCTGGGCGGCCGCGCTGGTGAGCCTGCTGGTCCTCGCCGTGGCCGCCGTGGCCTGGCGCCGGCACCGCGCCGAGCCCGCGCTCCGGAACCCGGCCACCGCTGGCCGCTGGTCCTCCTGGTGGTCCAGGTGCTGCTGGGCGCCGTCACGGTCAAGCTGGCGCTCCCGCCGTGGGTGTCATCACCCACCTGGCCAACGCGATGCTCCTGCTGGCGGCGCTGCTGGTGGTGGCGCTGCGGGCCGGTCAGGCCCCGGGCCGAGCAGGCCGCTCCCGCCCGCGGAGCGGCACGCCGCTCACACGGCCTGGTGCTGGCGACCGCCGGCCTCGGCTTCGTGGTGATCCTGTTCGGCGCCCAGGTCGCCAACTTCCACGCCGGGCTCCTCTGCCTCGGCTTCCCGCTCTGCAACGGCAGCGTGCTTCCGCCGGCGACGCCCTGGCCGCGCTCCACTGGGCCCACCGGGTGCTCGCCTTCGCGTTCCTGGCGCTCGTGCTGGCCGTGCTGGCCCGGGTGAGCCGCCGGCGCGATCCGGCCGCGCGGGCTCTGCGCCGGCGGTGGCCGGCATCGTGCTGGCCGCGACGCTGGCCCAGATCGGGGTCGCCGCGGCCATGGTGCTCCACCTGCTGCCGCCGGCGCTCCGGGCGCTCCACCTGCTGGTGGGCACGCTGGTCTGGGCGGCGCTGGTGGTCCTGGTCTTCCACTCGGCGCGCACGCCGGCAGCCGGATCCGGCGATGGCGGTCGGCGACCGAGGCCGAGCGGCGCATCGCCGGCCCTCGCTGGCGCCGACCTGGTCACCCTCACCAAGCCGCGGATCATCTCGCTGCTGCTGGTGACCACCGTCGCGCCGATGTTCATCACCCCGGCCGGGCTTGCCGTCGCTGATCGCTGGTCCTCTGGGTGCTGCTGGGCGGCTACCTGATGGCCGGCGGCGCCAACGCGATCAACATGTGGTTCGACCGGGACATCGACACCCGGATGACGCGCACCCGGCTCGCGGCCGATCCCCGCCGGGCGGATCTCGCCGGGCTTCGGCCTGGCGTTCGGCGATCGCGCTCGGGCTCGCTGGCCTTCGCCGTCTTCTGGTACCGGGTCAACCCGCTGAGCGCCTGGCTCGCGCTGGGCGGGCTCCTGTTCTACGTCTTCATCTATACCATCTGGCTCAAGCGGATCGAGCCCGCAGAACATCGTGATCGGCGGGGCGGCCGGCGCGTTTCCGCCGCTGGTCGGGCTGGGCCGCGATGACCGGCCGGCTCGACCTGGCCGCGATCTACCTGTTCGCCATCATCTTCTACTGGACGCCGCCGCACTTCTGGGCCCTGGCGCTGATCAAGCAGGCCGACTACGCCCAGGCCGGCATCCCGATGATGCCGGTGGTCGCGGGGCGAGGCGCGGACCAAGTACGAGATGCTGGTCTACACCCTGATCCTGCTGCCGCTCACGATCATGCCGACGCTTCTTCGGCGCGCTCGGGCCTGTTCTACGGGGTCGCGGCGGCGCTGCTCGGGCGCGCGGCTCCTCTGGTACTGCATCCGGCTCCTGCGCGAGCGGTCGGTCACGCCGGTGGCCTGGCGGATGTACCGCTACTCGCTGCTCTACCTGGCGCTGCTGTTCGTCGCGATGGGCGATCGACCGGGCGCTGCCGTTCGGCCGGCCGGCGCCGGCAGCCAAGGTCATCATCCTCGACCACACCGACGCGCGATGCGGGCGTTCACGACGACCGGTCATCTCGACCACTAGGTGTCCCAACGCCGCGGGCAATCGCTCGTGGCGCGGCGGCTTGATCCTATGACGGACTCCATCCCCGAGAGCGCCCGCGCCGGCGGCTGCCGCCACCCGGACGTCTGGTCCGGCTCTGGCCGCGGGTGCGGCCGTACCGCGGCATGCTGGCCCTCGCCACGCGTCGCGCTGGTGGCGCAGCGGCCTCGCTGGCCCTCGCCTTCCCCATGGTGGTCCGCTACCTGCTCGACGCCGCCTTCGTGGACCGCGACCGCGCGCTGCTCGACCGCATCGCGCTCGGGCTGGTGGCGCTGTTCACGCGTCCAGGCGGTGCTCAACTACGCCCAGGCCTACCTGCTGAGCGCCGTCGGCGAGCAGGTCGGTGGCCGGGCTCCGGCGGGAGCTGTTCGCCCGGCTGCTCGAGATGCCGCCCGGCTTCTTCGCCGAGCGGCGCACCGGCGAGCTGACCAGCCGGCTCACCGCCGACATCGGCCTGCTGCAGGGCGTGCTGAGCCACCAGATCTCCGAGTTCTCCCGCCAGATCCTGGCGCTGGTCGGCGGCATCGTCCTGCTCACCTGGCTCCAGCCCCGGCTCACGCTCACCGCGCTGCGGCGTCGCCCCGTGGTGGTCGGCTCGGCGCATGTTCTTCGGCCGCCGGCTCCGGCAGCATGACCACCGGCGTGCAGGACCGGGTGGCCGAGGCCACCGCCGTGGCCGAGGAGGCGTTCTCCCAGATCCGGACGGTGCAGAGCTTCGTGCAGGAGCCGGCCGAGCGGGCGCGCTACGGCGAGCGGATGGCGGCGAGCGTGCGGACGGCGCTGCAGCGGGCCCAGGTGCGGGGCGTGTTCTTCGGGATGCTCACCTTCTCGACCTTCGCCGGCATCGTGTTCGTGCTCTGGCAGGGCGGCCTGCTGGTGCTGGACGGCAAGCTCACCGCCGGGGCGCTGGTCGCCTTCCTCCTCTACACCATCACCATCGCGGCCTCGATCGGCGCGCTGGCCTCGTCGCTTCAGCACCTACCAGGAGGCGGTGGGCGCCGCGGAGCGGGTGTTCGAGATCCTGGAGATGGAGCCCGGCCATCGCCGACCCGCCGGCGCCGGCGCCGCTGCCGGCGCCGGTCGCGGGGCGGGTGGCGTTCGAGGGCGTGTGCTTCCGCTACCAGCCGAGGCCGGCGCAGCCGTGGACGCTGGACGACGTGACCCTGCGCGGTCGCGCCGGGCGAGGTCGTGGCGCTGGTGGGGCCGTCGGGCGGCGGCAAGACCACGCTGGTGTCGCTGCTGCCGCGGTTCTGGGACGTGGACCGGGGCCGGATCACGGCTCGACGGCCATCGACATCCGGTCGCTCCGGCTGGCCGACCTCCGGGGCGCCATCGGCATCGTGCCGCAGGAGCCGGCGCTGTTCAGCGGGACGATCCGGGAGAACATCGCCTACGCCCGGCCCGGGGCCTCGGAGGCCGAGGTGCGAGGCGGCGGCCCGGGCGGCGCACGCCCACGAGTTCGTCGAGCGGCTGCCGCTGGGCTACGACACGCTGGTGGGCGAGCGGGGGGTCAAGCTCTCGGGCGGCCAGCGGCAGCGGGTGGCGATCGCGCGGGCGATCCTCAAGGACCCGGCGGTGCTGATCCTGGACGAGGCCACCAGCAACCTGGACACCGAGAGCGAGCGGCTGATCGAGGATGCGCTGGCCAGGCTGCTGGTGGGGCGGACGACGCTGATCATCGCCCACCGGCTCAGCACGGTGCGGCGGGCCGACCGGCTGGTGGTGCTGGACCAGGGGCGGATCGTGGAGGAGGGGACGCACGCGGAGCTGCTGGCGCGGGGCGGGCTGTACGCGCGGCTGTATCAGCGGCAGTTCCGGGAGGATCTGAGCGAGGTGGGTCCCGCCCTCTAGGCCGGAGCTCGAGGATATGAAAAGGCCCCCGTCATCGACGGGGGCCTTTTCATGTCCGGCAACTGCCGAAGACTGCCGTGCTACCTGAACAGTCTCTGCACTTTGGCCAGGTTCGCCGGAGCGTTCTTGCGCAGGCCGGCCACCAGAGCCGGCGGCGCCGGCGGACCGTGCTCGATGCTGATGATGAGCGTGGTCCCTGCCGCGTCGGCCCCAAAGTCGTCAGCGACGACGAAGTAGGTGCCTGGGTCGAGCGCGAAAGCAGCGACTTCGGGATGTGCACCCGTCGCCGCGGTGAAGTCACACGAGCCGGTGATGGCGCCCGGAGCCGGGCAGAGGAACATGTCGATGTCGGAACCCACGTTCCAGTCCATCGTGATGGTGTAAACTCCTCGCCGTGGTGATGGTGAGCTCGTAGAAGTGATCCGCCGTCGCCACGAAGTCCGGGGCGTCGAAGAGCACGCGACAACTCGCCCAGCGCCGGAGTGCTCAGCGCGGTGCCGTTGCCGGATCGTCGGAGCCCGCCAGCGTCGGGATCTCGGCGGCACCGAGACCTCGTCCGACCGCCGGCATCGTCAGAATGTTCAGCGGAGCGGCGCGTCGGGAACCACGCCGTCGATCTGACGGAATGCCGACCGACCCGGGAAGCGGCACGATGGAAACGGTCCCACCGGTGTCGCCGGTGATGATGGCCGCGTTCGCGCCGATGGTGACGTTCGTCGCGTCGGTCGAACGTGAACCCGGCCGGGGCGGTCAGGGTGACCACCTCGGAGACCGCCGGCGTCGTGTTGCTGATCGTGACCGCGTCAGCGTCGTCCCGATGTTCTGTGCCGTCACGCTCGGCCGAGTCGGCAGGGCGCGCAGGTAACCGCCGGGGAAGGCGAAGTTCACGACCGTGCCGGACCCGGCGGCATTGGGCGGCGCATCGAACGTCAGGCTGTTGCTGTCCAGGGCCACCACGATGTTCTGCGGGTCGGCCTCGCGGCCGGGGAGCTGACCCGGGAAGATGATCGAGTCCACCACCAGATTGATCAGCGGCTCGACCACCGTCATCGTCACCGTCTGACCCAGCGCCGGCGTCGTGGTCGAATACGTCACGTCGACGGTGTCGATGAGCGGCGTCTGCAGCGCTATGTCGGTCGCCGGCGAGAACACCACGTCCGGCGCGGCGGCGGAGACGACACCGTTCACCGTCACGGGCGAATTCACGCTCGGAGGCGGAATGAAGACGATCGTGCTCGCATCCTGACTCACGATGGTCGAGCGTGTCGGTCCCGATGGTCAGCACCGCATCGGCGATTGAACGTGATGCCGGCCGGCGCGGTCAGGGTGACGGCTTCGCCCAGCAGCGGGGTCGGGTTGTCGAAGGTGGCCGCGAGCCCGGACTGGGGCACGACCTGGACCGGGATCGACCACGTCAACGCCGCCCGCGCTCACCGTGAACGACGTGGCGGTGTAGCCGGTCCCCTCGACGATGAAGCGGAACCGAGGCCCGGTCGCCGGCGCCTGCAGCGTGCGAATCGTTGATGAAGATCGGCAGGAACGAGGAGTCGCGGCGGACCGTGATGCCGGCGCCTGCCGACGTGACTTCGTAGGCCAGATCGAGCGAATTGCCCTGGGCATCGACCGCGCCGACTTCCACTGACTTGGTCTCGCCCAGCTCGATGAAGAGCTGCGTGGGGGATGCGACCAGCTCCGACGGGTCGCCTCGCAGGTCCTCGGTCGGCTCGCTGCTGCAGCCTGCGAGCGCCAGGAGGGCGAGCAGTGGAACCATACCAGATCTAAAGCGATTCATACTTCGCACCTCGGTCAAAGGGCATGTAGGAAGAATTGCTCACCTGAAGCCGGCGCCGGAGTCGAAGAAGTCGATTCCCAGGAATCGGCCGATATCGGCGACCGCCTCCTCGCGCACCACTTCACGCCAGTTGGGGACGCCGTTCTCCCGAACGTCGTTCGAATGCACCAGCTGATAGATCCCGATGCCGTTGGAGCGGTCGGCGAAGATGTAGAATCGATCGCTCCCCCGCCGGTACCGCCAGACCTGGTACGGTACGGACCGCCCGGCCTGCAGACGGTCGAGCTGCTCATCGGGCGACCCGTTCTTCACGTAGATCCGACCGCGGTCGGTCTTCCATCCCGGCACCGCCGCCCGGCCCTTCTCGCCGAAGGTCTTGTCGGCGTAGGCCACGGCGTCGTAGAACAGCTGCCGGGTCTCGTTCACCGGCGTGCCCGGTGTCGGATCGCGGCGCTTCCAGAAATCGGTCATGAACCGCCGCTTGGCGCGGAGGCTCAGGTCCTTGTTCCATTTGCCCAGCTCGCCGCCTTCGGCCACCAGCGAGAGCGGCTCCTTGGCCTCGGCGATGTCCTCTTCGCCCATCGCCTCGAAGTATCCCTCATCGGTGACCTTGGCCGCCTCGCGGCGGGCCACGTCCTTCTCCAGCGTCTCGTCGAGGCCCGCCATGGTGAAGCCGGCGGAGCGCTCGACCGTCTTGCCGCCGAGCTCGAGGGCCGCGACCATCGCGTACTGGCCCGGCGGCAGCCCCCCGAGGTCGAGCTGACCCTTCAGAATCCCGCCGCCCGCGGGCACCTGCACCGCGGTTTCGGCGGTGGTGAGCAACGCCTTGCCGGTGGAGTCGGCCACCTTGAGCCGGAGCGTGCCGGAGTCCGCCTTGGGCGAGTATGCCTCCAGCAGATAGTACGCGTCCGGACGGAGCGGCGTCAGGTTCAGCCGGGCCGCGGCCGTCACCAGCATCTGCCCCCACCGGAGCTCCGCCGGGCGAGGCACCGTGTCGCCCGCCGCCGTCGCCCGGATCTGCGGTGACAGCAACAGATCCGAAGCCTGGGGCGCGGTGGCAAACCCCTCCAGGTCCAGCGCCGTGTCCGACCGCCGGCCGGACACCGAGTCCACCACCGCCACGTCCAGCCGATAGCGGCCGGGCGCGAGCGAGAAGCGCACCATGTCTACCGCGAACGCGTCCGGGCCGGCGGAGCCCGGCGGTGGCGTGGTTCTGCCACGACTGCTCCAGCAGCTTGAGACCGGTCGAGTCGGTGACCTTCACCTCGACCCGGTAGCTCAGTGCCGCCTCGGGTCCGCTCGAGGTCGGCTGCATGAGCATGTACGGCACCTGCACGAAGGCATTCACTTCCGTACGACCCTGCTCCGCGCGGTACGAGCGCACCGCGCGGAGGATGAGATCGGCATCCGGCTGGCGTGGCAATTGCCCACGCTCGGCCATGGCCGTCAGGATCGTCAGAGTTATCAATCGGACTGCAAGCATGTCTACTTACCGCCTTACCACCCCAGCGTGAAGCTGAAGAAGTTGGTCGGGCCGAGGACGCCCAGGTACTTGTAGGCGTAGTCGAGGCCGAGGCTGAACCCGCCGTTCCCGGTCCCGTACATCAGCCCGCCCCCGAACGCGAGGCCGTGCAGCTTCTCCTCGTCGTTCAGCCCGGTCTGCAGGTTCGCCGGGTCGATGTCGTTCGCCCCGGTGTAGCTGTAGCTCCCCCGCAGCGCGAACCCGAAGTTCGAGCCCCCGATGCGGTTCGACATCCACTCGCTCCCGAACGCGAAGCCCGGCGTGTTGTTGTTCGGCTGGTTGAAGTCGCCCAGCACCGTGAGCCGGTTGTTGTCCCCCGCGATCACGTCGTACGCCAGCCCCACCCGGAACGTGGTCGGCAGCGGGAAGTCCTTGGTCAACAGGTTCGCCGGCTGCGGCAGCGTCGGCACCTCGTCCTCCCCCGGCAGCGGGTCCCGGTCCACCTGGCCCTGCTGCAGCCCGGTGCCCTCGTAGGTCAGGTTCGACCCCAGGTTCGCCAGCACGAACGAGAACTTCACCGGGTGATTGTTCAGCGTCGCGTGGAAGTTGGTCCCGAAGTCCACCGCGAACGCGCTCCCGTTCACCGTCCCCAGCCGGTCGTCCACGTACTTCGCCGTGAGCCCCGCGCTGAAGCGGTCGGAGAAGTTCTGGGCGAAGGTCAGGCCCACGAAGGTCTGGTTCACCGAGTAGGTGGCCCCGGTCCCGTCCGGCTGCTCCTCGGTGAAGACCGGCTGGTCCTTGAACCCGAAGGTGCCGAGCTGGAAGCCGATGGTCCGGCTCCCGCCCGAGAACGGGAAGGCCGCCCCGCCCCACGAGTAGCGGGTGTCGGCCACATAGTCGTACGTCCCCAGCGTGAGGCCCGCCTTCTCGATCAGGGCCGCCCCGGCCGGGTTGTAGTACAGCGCACTGATATCCGTGGCGATCGCGGCGAACGAGCCGCCCAGCGCCGTCCCGCGGGCCCCCGCGCCGAGCAACAGAAACTCGGCCGCCGTGGTCCCATACGAGGTGTTGTCTTCCTGGCCAACCGGCTGCCCGGTGTTGTTCTGCGCCACCGCCGCCACCGGCGTGGTGGCGAGGAGGCTGACCGCAAACAGCCATCCAGGTGCAGCGAGGTTCCTCATGATATCGATCTCCCGGAGGTTGGGGCGGGCCTGACGGCCCGCCCCCGTCGTAAGCCTATTGCGCGAAGTTGACGACCGTGAAGCGGCCCACCCTTCGGGCGTCGCCGGCTTCGACGTGATAGAAATACACCCCGCTGGCGACCACCTGGTTGTTGCGATTCCGGAGGTCCCAGTCGAATTCACTGCCCTGCGAGCGGCTGGTCGAGGCATACCGGCTGCCGTCATGCTCGAGCATCCGCACCAGGACGCCGCTCACCGAGTAGATCCGGATGATGGCCTTCTGGGGCAGTCCCACGAACTTCAATACCTTCTGGTCGGTGCTCGACTCGTACGCGCTCTTCACGTAGTACGGATCGGGAACCGTGTGCACGCGGGTCAGATCGTTCTTGGTCGCGCCGGCCACTACGCTGGACACCCCGAACTCGAGGGCCGACGTCGCGCCGACGGCGGTGAAGGGCAGCACTTCAGGCGAGTTGAACGTGAGTGAGCCGGGTGTGCCGGTGATGGTGCCCACGTAGCTCCGGAGCGCCCACACCGTACCCGCCGCCGGCAGGGCCGGCATCGACATCATGAACACGTCGCCCGCCAGGTAGAACAGGAACCCGCCATCGGGTGCGGGCGCAATCGTGCGCGCCTCGGTGAAGCTGGTCTTGAAGAAGGCGATGGAGCCGAGCTGCGCGGTGTTGCTCAACGGCGTCGCCGCACTCGCGCAGTCGAGACGCGTGTTCGGATCCGGCACCGTGCCGGACACCCAGGGCTCCACGCACGCTAGATCGAGCGCGGTCAGCACCGTGGGCCGCGCGGGAGACGGGCTGTTCACTGCATCGCCCGCGCCGTTCGCGCCCGACGAGGTATTCAGGATGCCCCACCCGGCGCCCATGCGGGTCTCGAACGGCACCGTGACGTTGTGGGTGATGTCCACCACCGAGTCCACTACCCCGGCGTCGCCCCAGTACACGTTGAAGTCCGCGGCCCGCCGCACCGTCGGCAGCACCCAGTCCATGTTGCGCCACGATCCGTTCAGCTGGATGTACGGCAGAATCTGCTGGATCGTGGTGACCCCGGTCAGCGCCCCGGCGTTGTTGTAGTTCGTCAGGTCGCATTCCGCCGGATTGTGCGCGGTGCCGCTGCCCAACCCGCCGGTGAAGCTGGCCGGGAAGCAGTTGCCGCCGTTGGGGTCGTCCATCGTCTCGTTGGTCGACGGCGAGGGGCCGTCGAACCAGCGCGAGCCGTTCCGGAAGCAATCGGTCCCGTCGCCGGCGCCGAAGTCGCCGAACCGGCAGCCCACGCCCCAGCCACCCAGCTCATGCCCCGGGCCGCTGCGGATAGTGGCCTGGCCCTGGAGCCGGAAGTCGCCCGACCCCTCGAACCGGTTGGCCGTGCCCTGATCCACCACCAGGGCCTCGAAGAAGGCGTTCGCCTCATCCGTGCCGGTGAACGCGCCGCCGGCGTTGAGCGTCTGCACGAGCGGGACGAGCAGCTTGGTGCTGTCCACCCCGTTGCCCAAGGTGACAAAGTACTCCGTCGGCACCGAGACCCCCGACGCCACGCCGAACCCGGCCGACGCGTCGAACTGGCCCATGTGCAGGCTGTCGAGCCGCAGCGTCAGCGCGCCCGACTGGCTCGGCTGAATGATCGAAGCCGCGAACTCGCCCACGAACCCGATCACCCCACCGTTGGCCGGCGGGAACGGGCCGCTGAACTTGCCGGTCGCGGCATTGAGTGCGGGCGTGGTGCTGAAGATGGTATCGGTCGCCACCCCGCGGCCGATCACGTGCGACACCAGGTTGCTCGCGATCTGCTGGTTGCTCGGCGCCGGGGCCGGAATGACCGCCTTGGTCACCCGCGCCGACTCCAGGCTCGACGGGCCCGACACCAGCGAGTTCACGTCGAACGCCGTCACCGAGTAGAAGTACCGCAGGCTGTTCCGCACGTTCCGGTCGATGAACAGGAACGGCACGCCCGTGTTCGCCAGGTTGAAGCTGGCGCCCTGGGCGATCCGGCCCGCGGCCACGTCGTTGAACGCCGTGTCCAGCACGCCCGGCAGCAGCTGCGACTCGCCGCTCGCCAGGAGCACCCGGTTGCCCGGGGTCACCTGGGTGACCGTCCCGATCGAGGTCGATCGCCGTGGAGCCGGTGAACGGCGTCCCCGGCGCCGGCGGCGGCAGCAACGCCGGATCGCAGCCGGTGAACACCGCGAGCTCCGGCGCGCAGGCCGGGGTCGGGTTCACCATGCCACGGAAGTCGTTGAAGATGCCCCGGCCCGTCGCCGGGTCCGCCGCGTAGTCGAACTGCGCCACCAGCTGCAGCTCGGCCGGGTTGTCCGTCCGGCCGCGATAGACCCGGTAGCCCTCGATGTCGAGGCCCGCGGAAGTTCGGGTCGTACAGCGGGTTCACCACGCCGTCGATCAGCGGCTGGCCCGCCACCGCGAAGAACGGATCCGGATTGGTCTCGGTCGGGGAGCGGGCCCAGAGCACGGTCACCTGGTTGTTGCCCGGCACCAGGAAGAACTCCGGCCGCTCCGGCGCGAACGGCAGCAGGAACTTGTTGTCGAACACCGACTGCGCCGTCTGCGCCTTGCGGAGCAGCGAGCCCGGCACGGTCACGAACTCGTCCTGGGTCACCGTGGTCGGGTCGGTATCGTTCGGCCCGCCGTTGCTGAAGTCCAGATAGCCCATCATGGTGTCGAGCTTGTTCACGCCACTGGCCATCCGGGCGGGATCGCCCAGGATGGTGAGGTCGGCGTTGGTGTTGGCCGGCTTCACGTCACAGGCCGCGCCCGGGCACCCGCCCGAGGCCACCGGCGCCGCGAAGATGTAGGCCACCACGATGGTGCCGAACCCGCCCGGGACCAGGTCGATCGGGCCCGAGGACTGGAGGAACCGCATGTCGGCCGGGCTGCTGATGTTCACGAAGCAGATCTTGCTGTCCAGCGGGTTCGACAGCGAGCAGGCGCCGTCGGTCGGCAGCAGGCCACCCGTGATGTAGCGGTAGAGCTGCTTCTCGTCACCCGGGTCCTGCAGCGAGCCGGAGGAGCGGGAGAAGGTGCTGAACAGCGTGAGGCCCACCGGCTCGCCCGTGGCCGGGTCGTCCGGACTGCCGAGGTACTTGACGCCGATGAAGCCGATGCCCGGGAAGAACGGCGCCGAGCCGAAGATCGCCGGCGGGAAGGTCCAGCCGAGGCTCGCGGCAGTCACCGAAGCTGTTCTCGTACGTGACGCCGAGCGCGAAGGGGACGTTCACCGCGGCATAGTTGGCGTCGGCCTGGGCGACGTCCATGTCGGCCACGAAGGCGGCGAACAGGTCGTTGATCGCGTAGCCGCCGGCCGGCAGGTTGATCCCGAACCGCGCCGTGTTGGTCGCCTGGAACGTCCGCGCCTGCTCCAGCAGGATCGGCCGCAGCGACGGCCGCACCGCGGCGTAGTCGGCTTCGTTGGTGCTGGTGACGTTATAGAACGTGTACAGGAAGTAGATGATGTCTTCGTTGCCCTGGGGGAAGTTCCAGCCCAGCGCCCGGGTCTCCACCACCACGCCCATCGGGTGGGAGCGGGACTCGAGGCGGGTCGGGTTGCCTTCCCAGTTCAGGAACCAGAGGTCGCCCTGCGAGGCGGCGATGCTGCCCTGCAGCGCGGGATCGAACAGGTCGCCCTGCGCGTCGCCGCCCAGGCCGGCGCAGGCCGCCGAGGTCGAGCCGACGGCGCACGGCACCCGGGCCTCATCCGGCCACACGGCCGCATCCGCCGCGTCGTTCGAGTCGAAGATCGGCCGGACCTCTTCGGAGTTGTCACCACCGGCCGTGTTGTTGAAGAAGCCGCCCGCGGTATCGCCCGCGAAGCCGTTGACCGACCGATCGCCCGCCTCGATGATGCCGGCGATGTTGATGCCGGAGCCGAAGACGTACTGATCCGCCGTACCGCGGGGCCAGATGCCGCCGCCGACCGTGGACGAACCGGTGGCGCAGATCTGGCCGGTCGAGAAGACCCGGCACTGCACCCGGTTCACGGTGAAGACGTTGACTGCACTGGCGAACAACCGGAACCCGGTACGCCCGGGCTTTGGCTTCGCCACGGCCGTCGAGGCGGTGGCGCAGAGCGCCAACGCCACCAGGGCCGCTCCCGTCAGAACGCGCTGACAACGCGAGAAAAGCATCCCGTCCTCCTTAGAGAGAAACACTTCCCCACCACCCCGACGACACCCGCGCGCTCCGACCGCGAGAGTGCCGCCAGGACAGAGGGGCAAACATCAGAAGTTGATCTCGAACCCGAGCCGTGCGCGCCGACCGATACCGAGCTGCTGGTGCTCGCCACGAGCGACGTCGTACAGCGCGTTAATGGCGTTGCCCTGCTCTTCGACGGTGAAGACGTGGTCGCCGTTGCCGAACCGCTGCTCCGCACGGATGAGGTACATGCAGTTGGCGGCCGCCGGCGAGTTCTTGCTGCTGACCCACCCGGCGCAGTCCTCGTGCGCGGTGGGAAGTTCCATGGCGCCATCGGAACCGACGGCGTTGTTCGCGTCACGCTCGGAAGCGAGGTCGTCCAGGTCCGCCTGGAGGTTGTCGGCCCGCTCCTCGTCGTTCCGGATGTCGCCGTTCACGGCGAAGACCTGAATGACGTTGCGGAAGTTGAGCAGGTTGCGCACGTCGAGATAGCCCGTCATGTCCAGGCCGCCCACCCCGAAGCTCTTGGTGAGCCGCGCATTCAGCTCCTTGAACGCCGGGAGCCGCTGGGTGTTGAGGCCTTCGGGGAACAGCCGCACGCAGTTCTCGATCGACAGAATGCTCTGCTCTTCGTTGCTCACGCCGCACTTGGTGTACGCCGTGCCGCTGGTGTAGCGGAAGGTCGAGAACACGCTGACGTTCCGGAAGATGGTTCCCACCGTCGTCCCCTGGCGGAAGTCACCCGGGATGGTCACCGAGAACGCGCCGGTCAAGGCGTGCGGCCGGCTGTCGTCGGTCGGCAGGATGCCCTGCGGCGGCGGCTGCGCGCCGTTGTTCCCGCCCACCTGGTTCACGATCCGCGAGCCGTAGTTGGTGTAGGTGAACGGATCGGAGCCGGTGTTCTTGGCCTGCTGGTAGGCGTACGCCGATGGTGCCGTTGAAGAAGTTCCCGAACCGCCGGTCCAGCCGGATGTCGAGGCCCCGGACGTTGCCGAAGTCCAGGTTGGTCAGGATCCGGAAGTCGTTGTCGCGCAGCGCGGCCGGGTCGTAGAGCGAGACCAGACGGGCCGCCGGGATCGGACACGATGTCCTTGTTGTACGCCGCCACGTCCAGCACCATGTCGTCGCTGAACGCGTGCCGGATGCCGAACTCGAAGGCGATGGTCTTGCCGAAGTCGAGGTCGGAGCCGAACACCTGGTTGGTGTTGGTGTTGCCCAGGTCGATGTTGATGCCGCCCAGCAGCAGGCCGAAGTCCGGCGCCTGCACCTGGTGCGAGTAGCTGAGCCGGAAGTTGGTCCGGTCGGTGACCGGGAACGACACCTGCACGTGGGGGCTCAGGTAGCCGTGGCTCTGGTCCCGCACGTAGAGCGCCGGTCGGGTTGGCCATGTCGAACCCGGGCATCGTGGAGACGCGGGGGAACGCATAGGTGTTGCCGCCGGTGTCGGTGGCGAACGGCCGGCTGGCGCGGGTGTCGTACCAGTCGTAGCGCAGGCCGCCGACGACGACCACGTCGCCCAGGTCGAGACGGTCCTCGACGAAGGCGTTCCACCGGACCGGCTTCTCGATGTAGGCATCGGAGAAGAACTTGTCGGTGAGGCGGAAGCTGTAGTTGTCGATGTTGTAGCGGGTGAACTCGCCGCCCAGCTTGAGCCGGTTGTACCGGTCGGCCTGCCAGTCGAGCGTCGCCTTGCCGATGTAGCGGTCTTCCTTGTACAGGCTGACGCGCGCCGGCGTGTCGTTATCGATGGTGAACCGGCCGGCCTCGCCCATCGCCCAGGTGCTGCCGTCGAGGCTGTTGGCGAAGTTCTGATAGTTGCCGTACAGGCCGTAGGCGTTGTTCCGGAGCCCGTCGACCATGAGGTAGTTGCTGCCGTTGTTCACGTCGATCGGCGTGATCCGGCCCTGGTTCCGCCGGATGTTGTCGATCAGCCCCTGGGTGACCGGGAAGTTGTCGAAGTTGTAATCGAACTCCATGCGCCTTCATGATGAAGCCGCCGAACGGATCGCGGGTGCTCAGATCGCTGTCGATCGTGAGCGGGGAGTTGATCGTGCGGTCCTGCTGGTACGACAGGGCCACGTCGAGCGCCAGCGCCCGCTCGGCGCTCTTCGACAGGTTCTGGGTCCAGTTCAGCGTCGCCAGCCGGTTCCGGTTGCTGAAGCCGCGGAGCATGCCGGTGGACAGCGTGTTGATGTAGGAGAGCGGGAACTGCGCCGAGTGGCCGTGGAACCGGCTCTGGGCCAGGCTCAGCGACATCCGCGAGCCGGTGCCGTAGGTGTAGTTGAGCTTGCCGTTCAGCGAGTACAGGGTCCGCGCCGTGGCCGGCATCCGGACGCCGTTGCAGTCGAACCCGTAGTTGTCGCGGATGGCCTGGATCTCGTCCGCGTCCGCGCCGGAGATCCCCGCTTCGCCGGCGCCGGCGAACTGGTCGCAGGTGCCGCGGCTGATGGCGTAGTTGTAGATGTTGACCGCGCTGGTGTCGGCCGTGGTCCGCTCGTCCACCGACGGGGTGGCCGGATCGTCCTCGAGCACGCTGAGCTGGTTGATCGTGGTGTCGACGCCGGCCTGGAGGAAGATCGGGGAGTCCTGGCTGTCGAAGCCGTCTTCCAGCGACTTCCGGCCTTCCAGCGTGCCGTTGAGGGCGAAGGTGAGCCGGCCCGCCAGCGGGCCCGCGAAGCCGCCCTCGAGCCGGTTGAAGCCGGTGCCGTTGTTGACGCCGAACGGCTCGTCGGTCTCGATAGCCCAGGCTGCCCTGGTATTCGCTGCCGCCGGTCCTGGTGACGATCGACACGATGCCCGACTTCGCGTTGCCGAACTCCGCCGAGCTCGACCCGGTGGTCACCGACGCCTCTTCGAAGGCGCTGGTACTGATGGTGAGCGCCGAGCCGGCCGAGCCGACGAAGGCGTCGCCGCGGTAGCCGGCCTGCGTGGGCACCCCGTCAACGTACGTGGCGGCCTCGTTGTTACGGCCGCCACGAATCGAAAGATTGCCCGCGTTGTCCACCGTGACGCCCGGCTGAAGCGCGAGGACGTCGTTGATCCGGTCGACCGGGAGATCCTCGGCCACCGAGCCGTCGATGCGCTGCTTGGTGGTGACCTCGTCGCGAGGGACCAGCGGCTGGGTCTGACTCACGACGGTGATCTCCTGGATCTCCACCGCGGTCTGCTCCAGCTGGATGTCCACCGTGATCGTCTGTCCCGCGAGCACCCGCACGCCGTCCACCTGGGTGGACTTGTACCCGATGAAGGCGGCCCGCGATCGAGATCGTGCCGGAGGGCACGTTGTTGATGAAGTAGTACCCCTGGGGGTTCGTGAGGGCGTTGAACGCCGTCCCCACGATGAACACCTGGGCGTTGGCAATGGGCGCGCCCGCTTGGTCGCGCACCCTGCCTTCGATCTTACCAGTCGCCTGCGCCAGGAGCGTGCCCGCTCCCAACACCAGCACGACTGCCGCGAGCGCGACACTGCGCGCCACGCGTCCGAAGGCGCTGACACGGCTTTGCTTCATGGATACGTCCTCCGAAGACGTGAACCTGCTGGTACCGCGACTTGGAGCCGGGAGCGCACACGCCTCCCCTCGGGGCTCAAGGGCCTGCGTCGGGATGCGACTGCTGTGGGAGTTCTGCCTGCATTGAGGGACGGAGATTCCGGCTCGACACCAGAGAAATGCGACGACCGCGGCCCGGTCGGCTGCACTAATATGGATCGTGCAAAAACCGGTGTCAAGGAAACGTCACGACCGAAGACGCTTCCCCGTGCTTCTCGTAACTCTCTGAAACCGAGACGGTTGCCCGATGAAACGAATTCGAGGCCGTCGCGCTCACTCGTAGATCTCGGCCGCCGCCGTCTGCCACACGCAGGCCTCGTCTCCCCGACCGCGGCAGCGCTGGTGCAGCATCGCGCCCTCGAACCCCGTCATCCGGCGCAGCAGCTCGCCATAGGCGGCGCCGTAGAACGCGCAGGCCGAGCCGTCCGGCAGCGCCTGGATCGAGAGCGGCTCCGCCATCCGGACCTCCACGCCGTCGGGCGCGGCGCGCAGCTCGCCGCCGAACGATCGCCGAGCCAGGTGGCCGGCGGACCGCTGTGCCAGCCTCCGGGTGATCCCGCCCGCCGACACCCGCGCCAGCGTCCAGCTCGGCCGCGCGTGCACCCGGCTGGCGTATCGGGCGGCGCGCCGCCCGGCGTCGGCGAACGCCAGAGCCGCGTCCACCCGGCGGCCCACCAGCCGCAGTACCGAGATCGCCTCGTCGGTGTCCACCCCGCCGTCGCGGTCGGCGGCGTGCCGGTAGCGCTGGATCTGGGCCGCCACGGTCGGGCTCAGCCCGAGGCGGCGGACGACCATCTCCTCGGCCAGCTCGTCGAGCCCGTCCTCGAGCGGCGTGTCGAGATTACGGATCGCCTCGAGCAGGCTCAGCGGGATGACGGCGGGGACGGCGGAGGACGTGGGCACGGGTGGTGGGCGGGAACTTAGTGAACCCCCAAACTGCTAACCAGGGGTCCTTGCGTCGGCCGGGAGGGTCCGGAACATTCCCACATGGCCGAGCCAACCGCCGCGCCCGTCCGCTCCTTCGACGACGAGGCGCTCCCGCATCTCGACGCGCTGTACCGCGTCGCGCTTCGTCTCACGGGTGACCCCGCGCAGGCGGAGGATCTGGTGCAGGACACGATGCTGAAGGCGTACCGCTCGTGGCGGCAGTATCGCCCGGGGACCAACGCCAAGGGATGGCTGCTGACGATTCTGCGCAACACGTTCATCAACACCTACCGGCGCCGCAAGCTGGAGCCGGTGGCGATGGATCTGGAGGCGGTCGAGCCCCACGCGCTGTACCGGGCGGTGGAATCCGTCGATCCGGAAGGAAGCTTCTTCGACAAGCTGGTGGACGAAAAGGTGCTCGAGGCGGTGGACGCCCTGCCCCCCGAGTTTCGCGAGGTCCTGGTCCTGAGCGATATCGAAGGCATGCCCTACGCCGACATCGCCGAGACCCTGAAGGTGCCGGTCGGCACGGTGAAATCCCGGCTGTTCCGCGCCCGGCGCCTCCTGCAGGCCCAGCTCTACACTTACGCCGTCGAGATGGGCTACATCAAGCCGAGGAAAGCCACGGATGGGTGATCCGATCGACTGCGGCGAAGCGGAAGCACGGCTCCAGGACTATCTCAAGCAGGAGCTGACCCCCGAGCTCGCGGCGGAAGTGCGCGACCATTTGATACGGTGCAAGGGGTGCTTCGGGCAGGCGCGGTTCGAGGAGACGTTGCTCCAGCTGATGGAGGCGCGGGCCCGGCGGGAAACCTGCCCGGGCAATCTCCGCGACCGGATCCGCTCCCTGTTGCGTGCGGAGGCGGAACGGAGCTGAGCCCGCCCGCACTGCCGCTCGCGGCCGCCATCGCGGCGGCGGTGGCGGGGATCGCGCGCGGGGCCGGCACCTTGTCGGGCTCGGGCATGCTGGCCGCCGCGGCCGTGGGCACGCTGGTTCTCTACGGCAGCGGATGGGAAGGCGGCGGGGTACTCGCCGCCTTCTTCGTCTCCAGCAGTCTTGTCTCCCGGGGCGCACCACAGCCCGCCGGAGTCGACCCCAAGGGCGAGCGCCGCGACGCGGCCCAGGTGATCGCCAACGGCGGCGTGGCGGCGGCGGCGGCCCTGGTCGGGCTCTCGGAGCACGCACTCGGCGTCTGGCTGGTCACCTCCTCGCTCGCGGCCGCGGCGGCGGACACCTGGGCGACATCCGTGGGCGCCCGGAGCACGCGGGCCCCCCGGCTGCTTATAGGCGGCGGGCCGGTTCCGCCCGGCACCAGCGGCGGCGTGACACCGCTCGGCACCGCCGGCGGCGCGGCCGGTGCCACGCTCATCGCCGCCATCGGTGCGTGGGCGGATGGGACCCTCGCCCTGCTCCCCGTCGCCTCCCTGATAGGTTTCGGAGGGATGTTGCTCGACTCGGCTCTCGGCGCCGCGGCCCAGGGTCGCTTTCTGTGCCCGACGTGCGCGGCACCGAGCGAGTGGCGGTACCATCGCTGCGGGAGCCGCACGGTCCACGAAGGAGGGGTGGCATGGCTGAACAACGACGGAGTGAACCTGGCCGCCAGCGCCGCCGCGGGCGTCGCCGCCTGGGCTGGCGTGGGTCTGGCTCTGTCCCTGTTCCTGATCCTGGCGGCCGGCTGCGGAGACGGCGGACCCACCGGCACCGACCGATCCGACGGCCAGACCGGCACCTCGGGCGACCGAGAGCCCCACCGAGCGCCTGGTCGGCACCTGGCTCTACCAGACGCAGATCGAAGTCCCGGGCGACATCCAGGTCTGGTCCACCACCTGGCGCTTCGACCTGGACGGCGGCTGTCTCCAGACCGTGGTGACCCGGTCGGTCGCCGAAGGATTTCCCCGCACCTCCGAGCGCCCCTGCACCTTCGTCGCCGGCGATTTCGTGGTGACGGTCTCCTTCACCGGCGCCGGCACCCTGGCCTTCGACTACACCTTCGCCGCCTTCTCACCCGACCGACTCGTTCTCGATGGCCTCGAGTACCAGCGAATCGACTGAGGCCGCCGGCGCCGACGTGCTGGTGGTCGGCGGGGGCCCGGCGGGCAGCGCCACGGCGCTCCTGCTCAGCGCCGCCGGCCACAGGGTGATCCTGGTGGACCGGGCGGCATTCCCCCGCGACAAGGCCTGCTCCGAGTACATGAGCCCCGAGGCCGTCCGCATCCTCGACCGCTTCGGCATCGTGCAGGGGCTGGAGCGCGCGGGGGCGGTGCCGCTGGCCGGCACCGCGGTGACCGGCGCGGGTGGAGCCCGCCTCAACGGCCGCTTCGCCCTCGCCGGGCATCACCCGTTCCGGCCGACCGGGCTCTCCGTCTCCCGGCGTGTCCTCGACGCGCAGCTCCTGGCCGCCGCGCGCGCCGCCGGGGCGGATGTCCGCGAGCGCGTGGCGGTCGAGCACTTGATCGAGGATGAGGCCGGCGTCGCCGGAGCACTGGTGAGGCTGGAGGACGGAAGCCGCTCGACCCTGACCGCGCGGCTCACGGTCGGGGCGGACGGCCTCCGCTCGATCGTGGGCCGGCGGATCGGACGGCGGCGGCACGGCGGGCTCCGCCGCATGGCGTTCGTCGCCCACATGGACGGCGTGGGCGGCACCGGGGATTGCGCCGAGATGTTCGTCGGCCGCCGCGGCTACCTGGGACTCAACCCCATCGGCGGCGGCCGGACCAACGTCGCCCTGGTGGTGCCCGCGCGGCGCGCCGGCGGCGCGCGAGGGCGGCCGCGCGAGTTCTTCCTGGAGGCGCTCGCCGATTTCGCAGCGGTGCGTGAGCGGACCGCGCACGCGACCCTGGTTCGCGAGGTGTTGACCACCGGTCCCTTCGCCGCCTGGTCCGGCCGAGTGGTCACCGATGGCGCTGCCCTGGTTGGAGACGCGGCCGACTTCTTCGACCCGTTCACCGGCGAGGGCATCTACAGCGCGCTCCGCGGGGCCGAGCTGCTGGCCGAGACCGCAACCGCGGCCCTGGTTACGCCGGGCCGGGTGCGCGGCGCCGCGCTGGCACCCTACCGGCGCGCGCGGCGCCGCGCCTTCGGCGGCAAGTGGGCCGTCGAGCGGCTGATCGGCTACGGGATGCACTTCCCCGCCCTGTTCGATCGCGCGGTCAGCCGGCTCGGCAGCCGCGGGCTGGCCCACACCCTGGTCGGCGTCACCGCCGACTTCGTGCCCGCCCGGGCGGTGCTCAATCCGCTCTTCCTCGCCCGGATGCTCCTCTGACCGCGACCGACGTCGATCCCGCCCAGTTCCGCGAGCTGATGGGACGCTTCGCGACCGGGGTCACGGTCCTGACCGTGAACGGCGCCGACGGCCGCCCGCTGGGCATGACCGCCAGCAGCCTGGCGTCCGTCTCGCTGGTGCCGCCGCTCGTGTCGGTCTGCGTCGACCATGAAGCCGAGCTGCACGACGCCATCCTCGCCGCCCCGATCTTCGTGGTCAACATCCTCGAAAGCGCGCCAGGAGGCCCTCTCGCGGCGCTTCGCCGACCGGCACGAGGACCGCTTCGACGGCGTGGGCTACCACCGAAGCCCCGAGGGGCTGGTCCTGCTCGACGGCGCGCTGGCGCATCTCGAGTGCGACCGCGAGGCGAGCTACCCGGGCGGCGACCACACCATCATCATCGGCCGCGTCATCGGCGGCGGCGACCAGCGAAGGCCGGCCGCTGCTGTACTACCGCGGCGGCTACGCGGCTGCTGGGATGAGCACCGACCGTCTCGCCATCACCCCGCTCGGCGACAGAGCTGCTCGACGACCCCGCGGCCGACCCGGCGACCGTCGCCGTGTCGCTGCGGAACATCGCGCGCGCCAACCGCTGGTTCGGCGGCGCCGCCGCGGTGCGGCTACGGCCTGGCGCGCGTGCTCGAGCGGGCGTGCCCTCGCGCCGCCGCTCACCCTGCTCGATCTCGGCACCGGCGCCGGCGACCTGCCCGGGCGCGCGGTCCGCTGGGCCGCGGCGGCTCGGGTATACCGTCTGGTCCGGTCGGACTCGAGCTGCAGCCGCGACCGCCGCCGCGCTGGCGCGGCAGGCCGGGCGTCCCCTGCGCCGTCGCCTGCGCGGGCGCGCCGCCGATCCGCGACAAGTCGGTGGACCTGGTGCTGGTGAGCCAGGTGGTCCACCACCTCACCGCGCCTCGGCGGTGCGGCTGCTCCGCACCTGTGACCGCCTCGCCCGCATCGGGCGTGGTGGTCGCCGACCTGCGGCGCGGCACGGCTGGCGCCGATGGCGTTCTGGGTCGGCGCCCGGCTGCCTCGCGCTTCGATCCGTCCACCGTGGCCGACGGCATCACCTCGATCCGCCGCGGATACACGGTGAGCGAGCTGCGCGCGCTGCTGGCGGAGGCGGGTGTCAGCGCCAGGGTCGACCGCCGGCCGGGCTATCGGCTGGTGGCCACCTGGCGGACGCCAGCGCCGGGCTGCTGATGCAGACCGTGGACCGGACCCGCATGGCGGCCCCGGTGATCGCGTGCCTTCGACGCCGCGGCCGACGTCGAGCGGTGGCCCGCGCTGCTGTCGCACTACCGCTGGGTGCGCATGCTGGAGCGGCGGACCCGACGGCGGCGTGGTCGAGATGGCGGCCTGGCGCCCGTTCGGCCCGGTCGGCTATCCCACCTGGTGGGTCTCGGAGATGCGGGTGGACCGCGCCGCGCCCGCGGTGCACTACCGGCACGTCCGGGGCATCACCACGGGCATGGACGTGGTCTGGCGCTTCGTGCCCGAGGGCGACGCCACCGCGGTCACCATCGTCCACGAATGGTCCGGCCCGCGGTGGCCGCTGATCGGCGGCCTCGCCGCAGATCGGGTCATCGGGCCGGTCTTCATCCACGGCATCGCGTCCCGCACGCTGGCGGGGATCAAGCGATACGTGGAAGCCGGAGCAGACGGGATAGAGGTCGACATGGAGTCCGCAGCGACGCGTCGTCATCACCGGCATCGGGGCGGTCACCCCGATCGGGCTCGGCGTCGAGGGGCTGTGGGAGGGCTCCGCCGCCGGGATCCGCGGTCCGCTGCATCACCCGCTTCGATCCCGTCGGTGTTCAAGTCCCGGATCGCGGGCGAGGTGGACGACTTCCATCCCGACCGATCACATCGAGGAGCGCCGCGCCCGCCGGCTCGACCGCTTCTCCCAGTTCAGCATCGCCGCCACCCGGATGGCGCTGGCGGACGCCGATCTCGACCTCGGCCCGCGAGGACCCCGACCGCGTCGGCGCCATGATGGGAACCGCGCTCGGCGGCGTGGCGCACGGCGAGGAGCATACCACACCTTCCTCACCGAGGGGCCCGCGCGCGGTGGATCCCGCCCTCGCCCTCACCGTCTTCGCCGGCGCGGCCAGCTGCAACATCGCGATCGAGTTCGGCTGCACCGGCCCCAACTCCACCAACGGCATGAGCTGCGCCTCGGGGGCGATCGCCATCGGCGAGGCGTTCCGCGCCATCGCGCGGGGCGAGGCCGACGTGATGATCGCCGGCGGCGCCGAGGCGCCGCTCGCGCCGCTCTGCTTCGGCGCCTTCGCCATCATCCGGGCCATGTCCACCCGCAACGACGACCCGGCGCACGCCAGCCGCCCGTTCGACGCCGGCCGCGACGGCTTCGTCATGGCGGAAGGCGCCGCCGGTGCTGGTGCTGGAGGAGCGGGGCCGGGCGCTGTCGCGCGCGGGGCCCCGATCTACGCCGAGATCTGCGGGTACGGCCTGACCAACGACGCCTACCACATGACCGCGCCGCGGCCCGACGGCCGCCAGGCGGCGCGGTGCATGCGCAATGCGCTGGCGGAGGCGCGAGTCATCCGCGGCGAGGTCGGGTACATCAACGCCCACGGCTCGTCCACGCCGCTCAACGATCCGACCGAGACCTCCTCCATCAAGCAGGTGTTCGGCGACCACGCCTACCGTCTCGGCCTTCAGCGGGACCAAGGGCTACTACGGCCACGCCCTGGGCGCGAGCGGGGCCATCGAGGCGGCCATCTGCGCCCTGGCCAGCCGGCGCGGGCTGGTTCCCTCCCACGGTGAACCTCGAGACCCCCGATCCCGGCCTGCGACCTGGACTACGTCACCGGCGAGGGGCGCGATCTGGACCCCGAGTACCTGCTCAGCAACTCGTTCGGCTTCGGCGGGATCAACGCGGCGCTGGTGTTTCGGCAGAGGCGGACGCCTAGATTCGCCGCCGGTTTCGCCTCCTCATAGGAGATCCGCTGATGCCTTCGCTGTTTCGCCGCTCGCTCGCCGAGGTCATCGGCACCTTCGCCCTGGTGTTCATCGGTGCCGGCATCGGTGGCGAGCAAGTACTTCCCCGAAGCCGACCTACGGCATCTTCGGCGTCGCCGTGGCGCACGGGCTGGTGCTGGCGCGTCATGGTCACCGCGACGATGGGCATCTCCGGCGGGCACCTCAACCCGGCCGTCACGCTCGGCCTGCTGGTCGGCGCGGCGCACCGACCTGACCGACCGCCGCGGTCTACATCGTGGCCCAGCTGGTCGGCGCGGTGGTGGCCGCGTACTGATCAAGGTGGTCTACCCGATCGGCGTGGTCCGGCCGATCTCCCTGGGCACGCCGGTCGTCGCCAACACGATCCAGTTTCATCAGGCCATCATCGATCGAAGCCATGATGGCGTTCTTCCTGGTCTCGGCGGTGTTCGGCACCTGCGTGAATCCAGCGGCGCCGCGGCTCGGCGGATTGGGTATCGGCCTGGCGCTGACCTTCGACATCCTGGTGGGCGGGCCCGCTCACGGGCGCCGCGGTGAACCCGGCGCGCGCCTTCGGCCCCGCGCTGGTCTCCGGGCAGTGGGTGGCGCACGCGGTGTACTGGGTGGGTCCGATCCTGGGCGGGGTGCTGGCGGGCGTGCTGTGGGAGTACGTGCTGCTGCAGACCCGAGAACGGGCCGTCGACCTGAGGCACGAAGCGGGGCGCCGATGGCGCCCCGCGCTGTTTCTGAGCTGGCCGTGTCACCCTGTCCGGGACGGGTGCAGTCGCCGTTCGACCCGCGCGCCCGCGCTCGCGCGCCGCACCAGAGCCCAGCGAGTAGCCCACCAGGATCGACCGCCGTGACGATGTACGCGGCGACCATGTAGCCCCCGTTGTCAGGCGGCATCGAGCCCCTCCTCCCGCGCCTCGTCCTCCAGCGCCACCCCGTAGCGAAGCGTCACCAGCCCCATGTACAGCACCAGGAACACCAGCGCCGACACCAGCAGCGTGCGCAGCATCTCGGGCGGCAGCGACGGCGCGCTCGGCTTCAGCACGATCGGCTGGGGATGCAGCGTGCGGAAGAGGTAGACGCTCAGATGAATGAATGGCACCAGCAGCAGGCCCAGCACGCCGACCACGGCGCTGAAGCGGGCGCGCTCGGAGGGATCGTGGAGCGCGGCGCGCAAGCGCGAGATAGCCGACGAAGAGGAAGAACACGAACAGCGTCAGCGTGAGCCGGGCATCCCAGGTCCACCAGGTGCCCCAGATCGGCTTGGCCCAGATCGGTCCGGTGGTGAGCATCACCACGCCGAACGCCAGCCCGACCTCCGCCGAGGCGGCCGCGAAGCGATCCAGCCGCGGATCGTTGCAGCCAGAGGTAGAGGCCGCCGCAGATCCCCACCGCCGAGAAGGCGATCAGGGCCGACCAGGCCGCCGGCACGTGGAGGTAGAAGATCTTCTGGGCCAGCCCCTGTCGCGCCTCCATCGGCGTGTAGCCCAGCGCGAGCACGTACACGCCCACGAGCGCGAGCAGCGCGACCGCGGTGATCGCGGTCCCGGCCCGCAACAGCGCCACGGGCCGGCGCCGGCCCCGCTCATTCGTCCACCACCGAGGAGAATGCCATGGTACAGAGTGTCACGAAGACCACGTCATAGAGGGCGAGTAACCTAAGCCATCCCACCATCTCGCTCAACGGACGTCCGTCGAGCAGCCGGGCCGTCACCTGCACCGCGCCGATCAGCGGCGGCACCATGAACGGCAGCAGCAGCACCGGGAGCATCAGCTCGGCGAACCGCGTCCGCACCGCCATCGCGCTGAAGATCGTCCCCACCGCCACGAATCCTATCGTGGCCAGGGCCGTCACGGCCACGATGCCGGGGAGGGCGTGGCCGAGGTCCACGTTGAAGAAGAGCACGAAGAGCGGCAGGGTCACCGCCTCGACCGTCCCGACGAAGGCGAGGTTGGCCAGCAGCTTCCCGGCGAACACCGCGCCCCGCGGCACCGGGGCCAGGAGCAGGCCGTCGAGCGCCCCGTTCTCCCCCTCGATCGTGAAAGCGCGGTTGAGCGCGACCATGGCCGCCAGCGCGAAGGTCACCCAGAGGACGCTCGGCGCCAGGTCGGCCGCGGCGAGCGCGGTCGGGTCGCGCGCGAAATTGAAGACCACCAGCACCAGCGCCGCGAACACCACCGCGGACAGGAGCGCGGTCCGGCTCCGCAGCTCGGCCCGGATGTCCTTCGCCGCGATCGCGAGGGCCAGCCGGATCGCGTCAGGCACCGACCAGCCCCTGATAGCGCGGAAGAAACTCCTCCAGCCCGCCCCGGCACGGCTCGTCGCACGCCCACCGGCCATCGGCCAGCACTGCGATGCGCGTCGCGAGCGCCCAGACCTCCCCCAGCCGGTGGGTCACCACGCACCATCCCCAGCGCCGGCCGCGAGCCGGCGCCGGCAGATCGGCGCGCAGTCGCTCGGCGGCGTCGGCGTCCAGCGCGGTGAACGGCTCGTCCAGCAGCAGGAGCCGGGGCTGATGCAGGCAGGCCCGCGCGATCGCCGCGCGCTGGGTCAGGCCCCGGCTCAGCCGGCGGGGCAGGTCGTCGGCCCGGGCGCCGAGACCCGCGGCCTCGAGCGCCGCGCGCGCGGCCTCGGCGCGGTCGCGGCAGGCCGTAGAGTCGCGCCGCGAACGTGAGGTTCTCCTGCAGTGTCAGATCGTCGTACAGGAGCGACTGATGGGAGAGGAATCCGATCGCCCGCCGGCCGCTGCTGTCGTGGCCTCGGACCGCGTGCTCCGAGCACGCGCACCTCACCCTGCTGGGGGCGCATGAGACCCGCGAGGAGCCGGAGCAGGGTGGTCTTGCCCGCCCCGTTGGGACCCGCGACCAGCACGGCCTCGCCCGGGCGCACGCGGAGATCGAGTCCCCGCAGCACCTGCATCCTGCCGAATGACCGCCGGAGTCCGCGCGCCTCGAGCAGCGCGGCTCCCGCGGGGCCTTCAGATGGCATCGATGCGCGCGCCGAGCTCGTCGAGACGGAAGGGTTTGACGATGTAGCCGGAGTGCGGAAGGTCGAGCACCTTGAGCTGGGGCTCGATGCTCAGATAAGCCGTGGTGATGATGACGGGCAGGTGGGGGTGGGACACCCGGATGCGGCGCAGCAGCTCGATGCCGTCGGTGTCCGGCAGCCGCATGTCGAGCACCGCGACGTCAGGCCGGTGCTGCTCCAGTTGCTCCATCGCTTCGGCACCGTTCGTCGCGAACGCCAGATCGTACCTGGGCCGGAACGCCCGGTCGTAGCTGAGCCGTAACGCCGGCTCGTCCTCTACGATGAGCACCCGCCGGCGGCGCGTCGCCTGGGTCATGCCTCGCACCCCGCGAACCGGTGCCGCTAGGCACCGCAGTTAAAGAGAGTCACGCCAGCGGGGTAGACTAATGGATCGCGGGTGACGCGTCCATAGCCGGGCGGCACTCCCGAGCGGAGCGCTTGCTCAGTCACCACCCATCTCGATGTGGAAGAGGTCGTACAGCTTGGTGAGGACGAGGAGAAAGCGGATCTCCTCGCTTGGATTGCGGAGCACGACCGCCTGGCGGCGTTCGGAGGCGCGGCGCTGAATCAGCATGAGCGCGCCCAGTCCGGCGGAGTCCACGTGGCGGGTGCGACCGAGGTCGATCACCAGCCGGCCGGAGCCTTCGGGCATGTCTTCGAGCAGCTGCGTCGCTGCCCTGCGGATCTCCACTCGGGACTCGAGTCCGAGGGTATCGGGCGCGGCCAAGCCGCGCTCCACGTCCTGCGGGGTCCTCATCCATCCTCCTTCGGCACCGAGCTATCTCACCGTCGTCAGGTGAGACCTCTAGTTTTGCGGCCCCGGATCACTCCGGGTGTGCTCTTATCGGGCGGATCGACGCCTCGCCGGACCGTTGTGTCGCGGCTGTGCTCAGGGAAAGGCGAGTCCGATGCCAGTGGCCGTAACCGCATGCACATTAGCTGGTTTACGACGTGGCGCTACCCCTCGAGTGCGACCGGTTGCGGTGCACTCCGCGAGATACTACCGCAAAGGACGGAGTGGCGATAGAGGAGAGCGTGAAGCGGTGCAACGATCAGAACTGAATCTGGGCGCCGAGCTCGACGACGCGGTTGGGTGGGAGGCCGAAGAAGGCCGTCGCCGAGCGGGCGTTGCGCGTCATGAGGATGAAGAGCCGCTTCCGCCACATGGACATCCGGCCGATCGTGTCGCTGCCCGGCGACGTCGTCGGGGTGTTCCGCGTGGCGATCAGGGTCTCGCGGCCGAGGAAGAAGCTCGTCTCCATCGCCTTGATCTTGATCGGGCGGCCGTCGGCGCCGGTCTGGCGCAGCGCGGCGAGCGCCTCCGGGATGTCGGGCGACTCCATGAAGCCGTAGTGGGCGATCACCTTGTAGAACCCCTCGCCCAGGTCCTTGCACTCCACCCGCTCGTCCTCGTCCACCGTCGGGATCTCCTCCGTCACCACGGACATGAGGATGACCTTCTCGTGGAGCACCTTGTTGTGCTTGAGGTGGTGCAGCAGCACCGGAGGCGCGCCGCCGGCGTCCGAGGTGAGGAACACCGCCGTGCCCGGCACCCGGGGCGGCTTCCGCCGCGCGACGTCGGCCAGGAAGAGATCCATCCCCAGCGTGTTCTCCCGCACGATCGCCTGGAGACCGGGCGCGGCCCCGGTTCCACGTCGTCATCAGCAGGTAGACGCCGATGCCGACCAGGATGGGGAACCAGCCACCCTCCTGGATCTTGATCAGGTTGGCGCTGAAGAACGCCACGTCCACGGTGAGGAAGAGCGAGGTGAGCGCCCTCGCCCCCCACTTGGGCCAACGCCACCGGTCGCACATGATGGTGTGGAAGAGGAGCGTGGTGGTCAGCATCGTCCCGGTCACGGCGATCCCGTATGCCGCGGCCAGGTTGCTCGATCCCCGGTAGGTGACCACGAGGAAGATGCAGCCGAGCCAGAGCGCCCAGTTGACCTCGGGGATGTAGATCTGGCCGATCTGGGTGCTCGAGGTGTGCACGATGGTGACGCGCGGGATGTATCCGAGCTGAACCGCCTGGCGCGTGAGCGAGAAGGCGCCCGAGATGAGCGCCTGGGAGGCCACCACCGCCGCCGCGGTGGCGATTGCCGACCATCGGGTACAGCGCCCAGGAGGGCGCCAGGGAGAAGAAGGGGTTGGCCCGGGCCGTCGGGGTGGTGAGCAGGAGCGCGGCCTGCCCGAAGTAGTTGAGGAGCAGGCAGGGGAGCACCACCGCGCACCAGCTCAGCCGGATCGGCCGCCGCCCGAAGTGGCCCATGTCCGCGTACAGCGCCTCGGCGCCCGTCACCACCAGCACCACCGAGCCCAGGATGAGGAACGCCTGGAGCCCGTCGCGGATGAAGAAGTCCATCGCGTACCAGGGATTCACCGCCTTGAGCACCTCGGGCGCCATCATGATCCCGCGGACGCCCAGCACGGCGATGGAGGTGAACCACACCGCCATCACCGGACCGAACATGCCGCCGATCTTCGCGGTGCCGTGCTTCTGGACCGCGAAGACGAACGTCAGCACCACCGCGGAGATGGGCCACACCCAATGGCTCACCGCGGGCGCCGCCACCGTGACGCCCTCGATGGCGCCGAGCACCGAGATGGCCGGCGTGATGACGCCGTCGCCGTAGAGCAGCGCCGCGCCGAAGAGGCCGAGGGCGATCAGGAGCATGCGCCCGCTGTCGGGCCGGGTCAGCGGACGCACCCGGGCCAGCAGGGCGAACGTGCCGCCTTCGCCCCGGTTGTCGGCCTGGAGGACGAAGGTGATGTACTTGAAGGAGACGATGAAGTTGATCGACCAGAAGATGAGAGAGAGAACGCCGATCACGTTCTCCCTGGTCGGATCGATGCTATGGTGGCCGCTGAAGCATTCCTTGATGGCGTAGAGCGGGCTGGTGCCGATGTCGCCGTACACCACCCCGAGGGCGGTGAACGCGAGTGACGCCAGCGCCTTCCCGGTGGGCGGCGCGTTGCGGTGACTAGTGGACACTCAGCGGTTCCCGCGCCGCGTCGCCGCGTCCCCCTCGTCGCTCATGGAGTAGCCGGTGCCAGCGAATCGACCAGGCGTCGGATCGCATCGGAATCGATGCGCCCCTGATAGAGCCGGTTGCCGACGAGCAGCGTCGGCGTGGAGGCCACGCCCGCCCGCTGGCCCTCCTCGAGGCTCGCCTGGATCCTGCCGGCGTACTTGCCCGACTCCATGCACTCGTCGTAGCGGGCCAGGTCGAGTCCGATGGCTCTGCGCGTAGGTCCGGAAATGATCGTCCGCGTCCCCCGCGGACCACTCGCCCTGCCCCTCGTAGATCTTCTCGTGCTGCTCCCAGTACTTGCCCTGCTCGTCGGCGCAGGCCGCCGAATGGGCCGCCTGGCCGGGCGAACTCGTGCTGCTGCAGCGGGAAATCCCGGTATCGCCAGCGCAGTCTGCCGGTCCGGATCAGCCGCTCCTCGATCGTCGGCATCTGGAGGGTGGCGAAGGTCTGGCAGAAGGGGCACTGATAGTCGGCGTACTCGGTGATCTCGACCGGGGCGTCGGCGGATCCCTTCACGTAGCCCCTGAAGCCCGCGGTATCGGACGGCTGGATGGTCACGTTGGCCGGAATACTGGACACTTTCGGCCGGGAGAGGAGGAAGCCCAGGGCGCCGAGTCCCAGCACGGCCACCCCGGCCAGGATGGCGTAAAAGCGCTTCATTCCGACGGGCGTCGCCGCCATGGCTCCTCGTCCTCCGAATCGTCGTGGTTGAAAGGATCCTGCCGCTGGGCATCTTCCACGATGCGCCGGCGATCCGCAACCTCGGGGGAATCGTAGGTGCTGCGGACCTCGTAATGGAACAGCTCGCTGCGGGCGTCACCCATCAGGCGGAGCAGCTCGGGAGCCCCGCCGAGGAGCTGGCCCGCCTGGTCGAGCTCCTGAATCCGCCGCGCCAGGCCTCGAAGGAGCGCCGCCAGCCGGTCGGCCCGGGCATCGTCGTACACTTCGTCGTGGTCTGCCATGCTGGGGGGAATCAGTAATAGGAGGGCCAGTGTGGGTGGCATCACAGGCGGGCGCGGCGCTCAGGCCCGAAATTGGCAGTGCAGTTCAGGGGTCCGGCCCCGATTCCAGCCTGAATCAGGGCCTTTGCACCAAAAGGTGCAAGCAGTGTATATTCAATCCGACCCCAACTTTGACCCCACGGCACCATACCGTGAAAAGGAAGGTAGATGACGACAAAGAAACTCCGGCGCGACCCTGAGGCGGTGTCGTTTTCCCAGGCCCGTGACGAGATGTTCAGTCACATTCTCCGCTGCGGCGTGATCGACGCCCTCCCGGAGCATCAGAAGGACTGGTTCGATGACACGATGCTGTATCTGGCCGATCGGTACGAGGACCTGAGCAAGGAAGAGCTCGACCAGCTTCGCGTACTCGGCGAGCGGTTCAGCCAGCCGGTCCAGAAGAAGCCGGAAACGGCCACGTCGGGCGCCGCCTGAGTCCTGATGTAAGGACGCAGCGCCCCGGGGAGTATCACCCCGGGGCGCTTTTTCATGGGATCAGGCGCCACCAGTCCGGAAACCACCGCCACCGATAGCCCGCCGAGCAGCCTGGCGCCCCCTCCGACTCCAGCCTCGACGAACCACCCCGACGGTCCGCCCGGACGGCCCTCGAGACCCGACCGCCAGCACCAGGTATCCTCGCTCGACCGGCCCCCCGACCACCGCCAGGCCGCCGGCCAGGTACGCCCCGCGCCCCGCCGCTTCCGGGCTGGCGCCAGCAGGAAGTGGCCGAGCAGCTCCCCCCGCCAGGCCAGCTCTCCGTCGGACCCACCGATCCCGAGCGTCGCCGGCGATCCGGCTCCTGGACGGACGCCCGCCAGGCGCCGTACACCCCTGCCACGGCCGAGCGCCGGATCGGAGAGGGTCCCGGTGGCCTGCACGCCGAGCTCGGTGACCTGCTGCGCGCCGGCCGGCGTGGCGGCGGCCAGCGCCGCCGCCAGCGCTAAGCCAGCGTAAGCCCATAGGTGATGGCGATATCCGGGGCGAGAGAGGCGACCACGCTGCAGTACTTCTCCAGCGAGAGATCGATCGCGCGGCGGGCCTTGGCCTCATCCAGCCGCCTCGCCGCCGATGGTGATAGTCGAAGTGGACGGCGGTGTAGCGCCTCGGCTCCTGCTCCGCGGCGCGTCCCGCTCACGTCGATCCGGAGCTCGCGCAGCTCGACCCGCATCTTCTGCAGGATGACCACGACGTCGGAGCCGCTGCAGGAGGCCGCCGCGAGCAGCAGGGTCAGCATCGGGCCCGGGAGCGGCGGCGTTGTCGCCGTCGATCACGATCGGCGGGCCGCCCGGTGCGCCGCCCCGAAAGTCAGCCCCTCGCTCCCACGCCAGGCTGATCCGCTTGGTCTCCGCCGTCATGCCTCAGGCCCTCCTACCCGTCGCTCGGCCGCGGGCGCCACCCGGTAGTAGTCGCAGATGGCGTAGATGCGCGACAGCCGTAGTGGCCCAGGCCATGGGCCGCGAGATCGGTCGAGTCGGTGAGAAAGGCCACCAGGGTGAGCACCTGGGCCACGGTCACCGCCTTGCCGCCGGCGCGCGCGGGAATGGCCCGCGGGCCGGTGCGGAAAAATGGTGGCCGCGAACGCCACCGTGGCGACGATGTCCCGCAGCAGAACGCCCACGATCTCGAGCGGCTCGAGCCGGCCCGAGAACGCCACCACGCCCGACGGCGGACGCCATGAACAGCTTGTCGGCGACCGGATCGATCACGGCGCCGAAGGCGGAGGCTGCCGAACCGGCGGGCCAGCGGGTCCGTCGAGCAGGTCGCTCGCGGCCGCGTCCCAGAATGCACCAGGCGCCAGCTGGTTGGAGACGAAGAGGAAAGCCACGGCCAGCGGGATGCGCACGCAGCTCAGCAGGTCGGCCGTGGTCCAGCGCTTGCCGGCCTTGCTCGCCCCTCCGGGCGGGACTAGTTTCGGACACGCTTGCTCCCTTCGCTGGCCGGTAGCCGAGACCCGCGGCGCCTGGCGTACAAGATACTCGTCGCCAAGTACATCCGCTGACATGCTCGATACCGCGGTGATTCCCTGCGGGGGGCTTGGCACCCGGCTGCACCCGATCACCCGCTGGCTGCCGAAGGAAATGCTGCCGGTCGGCCTTAAGCCGGTGCTGTACTGGACCCTCGACGAAGCCGCCGATGCCGGCCTGCTCCGCGCCATCATCATCACCAATCCCCACAAGCCGATGCTCGAGGCCGTGGCGCGAAACTATCCGGGCCCGCTCGAGCTGGAGTTCGTGCCCCAGGATCATCCGCGGGGGCTGGGCGATGCGGTTCTCCGGGCCCGCGACAATCTCGGCGGCTCGCCGTTCTGCCCTCCTCTCCCGACAACCTCTTCCACGGGCCCAACCCGACGACCGCGGTGCTCGCCACCTATCGCGGCACCGGCCTGGCCACGGTGCTGCTGGCCGAGATCGCCCGCGAGGAAGCCGGCTCCAAGGGCGCCACCGGCCGGGCGTCGGTCCGGAAGGCGGCCGACGGCACGCTGCGGGTGACCGACGTGGCGGACAAGGGAACGGGCCGATTCGACACCGGCGGGAGCCAGCGGCCGTGACCCCGATCGGCCGGATGGCCTTCCCGGGCGATGTTCTGGAGGAGTTCGAGGAGGTCGCGCGCGGGCTCGCCGCCGGCGCGGAGCTCGACGATGTCCCCGTGCTGCAGCGCCTGGCCCGGCGGGAAGCACTGGCCGGGGTCATCAGCCCGGCTCGCTTCTTCGATGTCGGCGTCCCGGAGGGCTACCGGGACGCGGTCGCCACCTTCCCGGCCCTGGCCTGACCGTGAGCGCGAGCCTTCAACCATCCATCTGCTCGAGCTCACCGACCGGTCTCCGCGCGGCTGGGGGATGCCGACGCGCTTTCGGCGTCCTGGTGGTCGCGGCGGCGGGTGCGGTGGGTATGCCGGCACTGGGGCCGCCGGTGGTCCGGGAGGGGCCTAGGGGGATCTGCGGTGGCGCTGCTTTGTCTCGAAGGGCACATCGTGCTTCACTGCGCTGCCGGACGAGGGGATCTGCCTGGTGGAGATCGTTGCCCGTGCGCCGGCCGATGCGTCGCGGGGCGCGGAGGTGATCGCTCGAAGGTTCGGCGCGACGCTCTGACTAGCGGGCCGCTGCGACCGGTGGGCGCGCCGCCCCGGTGCCCCGGATCACTCCCTCCGCCTTCGCCCGGATCGAGGATGCGCTGAGCGACTCGCAGGACGTCGTCAGCCGTCACCGCGCGATAGGCCGCCGCCGGGATCGTCCAGCTCGCTCCAGTCCCGTCCCCGATGATCCACGCCTCCAGAATCTCCCCCGCCAGCGCGGCGCCGCTCTGCCGTGCCGACCTCGGCCTGTCCCGCCAGGTAGTTCACCGCCTGCCGCAGCTCCGCCTCCGCCACCGGCTCGCGGGTGAAGCGTTCCAGCTCCTCCAGCATCTCCGCCCGCGCCTCCTCCTCCCGCTCCGGCGACGTCGCGATGTAGGTGAGCAGCGCGCCGCGCCCGGCCCCGTCTGCCACTCGAGTCGCGACGACGGTGTAGGCCAGCGACCGCCGGTCGCGCAGTGCCTCGAACAGCCGGCCGCCGAGGCCGCTGGCCACGGCGCGCCCAGACCTGCGCCGCGGCGTGGTCGGGACTGCGCCGCGACGGCCCGGGAAAGGCCATCGCGAGCGCCGCCTGCGCCTTCTCCCGCGAGACGACCCGGACCGGCGCCTCCGTGGCCGGCGCCGGGCATCCATTCCACGGCGTCGGCTCAGCGGGGTCCCCGGCGTCGAGCGGAGCGCCGCGAACACGCCGGCCAGCTGTCGCGCGGCGCGCTTCGGGATCCACGTCGCCCACCGCGATCACCACCGGCCGCACGCCCGAGCACGCGCCGAGCGGTGCCACGCCCGCACGTCGGCGGCGGCGATGGCGGCCAGCGTCTCAGGCAGGCCGCCGACCGGCAGGCCGTACCCGCGTCCCCGAAGGCCGCGGCGAAGGCGAGCTGGAACGGGAAAGCGGAACATGTCGTCCGCGACCTGCTCCGCCTCGGCGATCATGAGTCCGCGCTCGGCTTCGACGTCGGCGTCGGCGAGATGGGGTCGGGTGAAGACGGCGTGGAGCAGCGACCGCCGCCTCGGCCGAGATGCTCGCTGAGCACCGAGGCGCCGAAGCCGAGCCAGTCCGACGCCGAGCTGGTGGCGAGCGATGCCGCCGAGACGCTCGAAGGCGAAGGCCAGCGCGGCGGAGTCGAGGTCTCCCGCGCCGCGGACCGCGGCTGCGCATGACGAGCGAGCCCAGGCCGGCCTGCATCGGCGGATCGAACTGCCCGCGGGGCACGTAGATACCGAGATTGACCAGGGGGACGCCGGCCTTCCGACGCACCAGGAGGTCGGCCCCGGGGAGCCGAGTGACACTCACCCCGTGCTCCAGCTTCGCCCGCGCGGGCGAGGCGACCCACGCGCTCGGCGCGAGGCGTCGTCGTCGGGTTGCGCGGCGCGCGGAGCTCGGTCACCGCGAAAGCGCGGGCCAGGCGATCGGGGGTGAGATCGACGCCCTTCGTGCTGCCGGGAGATAGACCACGCCGGCGACGGCGTCGGGCAGCAGGTAGCGGGCGGCGGCCTCGCGCACGTCGGCCGGCCCCACCTCGGCCAGCACTGGCGTACTCCCGGTCGAGGAACGTCACGTCCTCCAGCGCCTCGGCCGCGGCCAGCGCGCTCGCCCGTCCCTTCCATGGACTCCAGCCGCCGCGCCCACCGGGCGCGCACCAGCGTCCGCGCGCGTTCCAGCTCCTCGTCGGAGGGCCCGACCAGGGAGAGCCGGGTGACCGACTCGGCGATGCCGCTCAGCACCGCGTCGAGCCGCTCGGGACGCAGCTCGGCGCTGACACTGAAGACGCCGAGCTCGGTCGGTGCGTAGTTGTGGGCGGCGGCCCAGGTGACCAGACCCGGCTCGCGCAGCGAGCGGTAGAGCCAGCTCCCGCGCCCGGACCCGAGTACCGCGGCGGCGAGGTCCAGCGCCAGCGAGTCCGGATGGAGCGGCGGGACGACGCGCCATCCGAGCGCCAGCTCGGCCTGACTCACGTCGCCGCGAAGCGTGCGGGCGCGGACCTCGCGGCGGAGCGGCTCCTCGGGCGAGGGATCCACCGCGCCGGTCTGCGACGGCCAGTCGCCGTAGAGCCGCTGCGCCAGCTCGACCGCGCGCTCGGCGGTGACGTCGCCCGACGATGCTGACGATGGTGCGCTCGGGCACGTATCGCGAGCGGTAGTAGCCCCAGAGATCGTCCCGGGTGAGCCGCGCCAGCTGGTCCTCGTGCCCGATCCTCCACCGGCGGATGCGGTGGCGGTCGAACATCACTTCATGCAGGGTCTCGTAGGCTACCGCGGAGGGCGTGTCGAGCTTGCGCTTGGCCTCCTGGATGATGACCTGGAGCTCGCGGGCCAGCTCCTCGGCGTCCACGACCGAGTTGCGGAGCGCGTCCGACTGGATGTCGAGCGCCGCCTCGAGGCCGGAGGCGGGGAGTACGGTGAAATACGCCGTGTGGTCGTAGCTGGTGCTGGCGTTGAGGTAGCCTCCGGCGCTCTTGGTCTCGCGGGCGATGGCGCCCACCCCGCGCCGGGCGGTGCCCTTGAAGAACATGTGCTCGAGCACGTGGGAGATGCCGATCCAGCGGTCGGGCTCGTCGAAGAAGCCCGCCTTGACGTGGGTCACCACGGCCACGACCGGGGCGGAATGGTCGGGCTGGATCAGAAGGGTCAAACCGTTGGGGAGGATCTCCTTCCTGACACCGGCCGTCCACACGACCGGTCCCTCGACTTCACCCGTCACCCGGTCCCGCTCACTGGACGATCCGCAGCACTCCGGCCTCGGCGCTGCCGCGGATGAACGCTTCCGCGTCGGTCGTCGGGATGATCACTCCGGTCTCGGCGTGGCCCCGGCGCGCCAGGCTGGTCATGAAATCGTTGAGCGAGCCCTGGGCCCATTCGCGGTCGGCGGCCTTCATCTGCAGCAGAATCTCCTCCCAATCGCCCCGGATGGACTGGCCCGACAAGGTGACGACGAGGTGGGCGTCGCCGTGGCCCGGCTTCTTCTGCATCGCGTGCAGCTCGGTCAGCAGGGTGCCGAACAACTCCAGCTGGTGCGGATCGCGAATGCCGCCGTCCGCCTGTGAGGCCTCGACCTCCGCCAGCAGCATGTCGATCGGATCGGGCTCGCCCGCGACCTCGCCCAGCCGGGTGAGCCACGGCTTGAGCTCCGGATCCTCATCCGGCAGCCGATAGACCGCCTTCTTGAGCTCGATGTGGCGCCAGATGCCCAGCTCGTCGAAGTGGTCCTCCGGCTGCGTGCGCTCGAGCTGGTGGAGGGCCGCCTCGCTTTCGCCGCGATCGTAGAGGAGGTTGGCGAGATAGATCCGCGCCTCGGCGAACCCGGGCTCGAGCTCGAGCGCGCGGCGCAGCCAGTAGAGCGAGCCCGCATCGTTCCCCAGCCGATGCGCGGCGTAGCCCAGGCAGGCGGCGGCATCGGGGGAGTCGGCGTGCGCGGAGGCGGCGAGGTCGAAGAACCGATGCGCGGGCCCGATCAGGCCTTCCCGGAAGAGCGACCGTCCGACCTGCAGCATCAGCTCGTGGTCGTCCTGGAAGCCGAGCTGGAGGATCCGCTCGAAGGCTTTCATGGCGGCCTCTCGGTCGCCCATCTTGAGCATGGTCTCGCCGACGCCGGCGAGACCGTCCTCGTGATCGGGATCGAGGCCGAGCGCCTGCTCGAAGCTTCGCCGTGACCAGGCGAATTCCTCGCGCGCGAGGTGCGCGTATGCTCTTCCGATGTGGAGTTCGACGGCGTGCGGGTAGAGCGCGATCCCTTCCTTCAGAACGATCAGAGCGTCATCGTAGCGGCCTTCATTGTAGAGTTGATGGGCTTGTTCGTCGAAGTCGTCGGAGCTGAGGAATGCATCCGACATTCGCGCGCCTCCACGGGTAGGTTGGTCTAACCTATGAAGTTCCGTTGTGTCAGGCAATAGAACAGAACGCCGTCGTGCAGCAGCACCCCGCGCTTGCGGTGGCGGGCCTGCCGCTCATATTGGGAGCGTACTCTCTCCCATACGGTACCGGCGCCATGGATTCGGTGGACCCGGGAATCTTCGAGGCATGGCTCGCCTCGACTGACGACGGCGTAGTCGCCGTCGACGCCGAGGGACTGGTCGTGCTGCACAACCCCGCCGCGAGCCGCGTCACCGGCCTCGCTCCGTCGGCGGCCCGTCGTCGCCCATGGCGCGACGTGCTCCATCTCGATCCCGCCGTCAGTGACCTGCTCTGGGCCGCCCGCCTCACCGGCCGCCGTGCCGCCACGCTCGCCAACGTGCTCTGCGCCCAGGGAAACCTGCGCACCGCGGAAACCCTCGCGCATCCCTGGACCGACGCGGCCGGTGGGACGGGCATCATCATCCTCATCCGCGACCTGACCGTGCTCTGCCGGCACCGGAGCGGCCCCGGCGGGCGCACCGGCTACGGTGGCATGGTCGGCGCCGATCCCGCGATGACCGCGGTGTTCGATCTCATCGAGGCGGTCGCGGCCAGCGATGCCGCCGTCGTGATCGAGGGCGAGCCGGGCACCGGGAAGGAGGCGGTGGCCCAGGCGATCCACGCCCGAAGCAGCCGGAACGAGCGGCCGTTGATCGCGGTGGACTGTGGGGCCGCGCAGTCCTCTCTGCTCGACCTGGAGATCTTCGGCCAGGTGCGGCCGGGCGCGCACGGCATGTCGTCGATCGGTCGCGCGGAGCTGGCCCACAGCGGCACGCTGTTCCTTCGGCGGGTGCACGCGATGCCGCCGTCCACCCAGGAGCGGCTGCTCCGGTTGCTGGAGACCGGTTGCTTCGAACGCGATGGCGACCCCGCGCCGCGCCGGGTGGACACCCGTCTCGTCGTCGCCACCACGCACCCGCTGGATCAGGAGGTCCGGGAGGGCCGGTTCCGGGAGGATCTGCTCCGGCGGCTCCGCGTGGTCCACATCCGGGTTCCGGCGCTGCGGGAGCGCTCGGGGGACATCGCCCTCCTGGCCGAGCACTTCCTCTCCCGCGTCGGGCCGGCGAACGCCTCGCTCTCCTCGGCCGCTTCGGCCGTGCTCCAGGCCGGCGCGTGGCCCGGCAACGTGCGCCAGCTCGAGACCGTGATCCGCGACGCCGCGACCGCGCTCCGGACCAGCGGCCGCTCGGTGGTGGAGCCCGCCGACCTTCCGGGCGCCCTGCGCAACGGCGCCGACGGAACCCGGAGCGACCCGCCGCGAAGAGCGCCGGAGGACCGCCGCACCCTGCTGCTGCGGGCGCTCTCCTCGCACGGCGGCAATCGCACCGCGGCGGCGCGGTCGCTCGGCATCGGTCGCGCCACGTTTTATCGCTGGTGGCGCGACGCGGGGTTGGGCGCGAGCTGAGGCCGGCGGCCGCGGCGTCAGGGTGTGACGGTCAGGCATCCCGTGGGGAGGAGCGTCAAGGGAAGCGGATGCCTATGTTTGATCCGTGACCTTCCAGCGCAAACTCCTGCTCGGTTTCTCGCTCATGGTCCTCCCCGCCCTCCTCATCGGGGCCGAGGCCATTCGCAGTAATCGCCTGGAGCGTCGGGCCCTCGAGGCGCTGGGCGAGAGCATGGCCCGTACCCGGACCTACGCCGAGCTGGAGACGGCGATGTTCGACCAGGGCGAGATCGTCTGGCGCTACCTCAGCGGCCTGGATCCCGGCGCCAAGACGGAGTTCGACCTCGCCGGCGAGGTGGTCCGACTACTGGCAGAGCGCTGGCGAGCGGAGCTGGGCCCCAACGAGACGGCGCTGGCCGATGGGGTCGGCCGAATCCAGCAGACATCCGCCGCGTCGCCGACAGCGTGTTCGACCTCTACGACGGCGGACGCAGGCCCGAGGCGTTCGCGCTCGCGCAGCGCGAGCTCAAGGGCCGGCTCCAGCCGGCGCTGACGCAGATGAATCGCGAGATCTACCGCCGGGCGCGCGAATCCAGCGTGCGCGGCGCCTACGCCAGCTGGAAGAGATTCTGGCCGGCGAAGGCCGGACGCTCGCTGGTGATCATCGCGCTCACCCTCGCCGCCGGCCTGCTCGCCTCCTGGCTCATCTCCCGCAGCCTGGCCCGGCCGCTGCGGGAGCTCACCGGCGCGATGGCGGTGGTCGGATCGGGCCGGCTCGACCATCCCGTCACGTCACCACGCGCGACGAGATCGGCGAGCTGGCGCGGGCCTTTGGCGGATGACCGACAGCCTCCGCCAGAACATCTCCCAGCTGGAGCGCACCCAGGCGCAGCTGGTGCAGTCGGAGAAGCTCGCCTCGATCGGCGAGATGGCCGCCGCGGTCGCCCACGGCCTTCGCAACCCGCTCGCCAGCCTCCGCGCCGCCGCGCAGCTGGTCCGCCGCCACCCCGACTCCCCCTCGTCCCGCGCGAGCACCTCGACGCCATCATCGAGGAGGTGGACCGGCTCGACCGCCGCATCAGCCACCTGCTGAGCTTCTGCCGGCCCGCGCCCTTCCACCCGATGCCGCGAGCGTCTCGACCGGCTGGTGGAGAGTCTGCTGCCGGCCTTCGCCCAGCCGATGCGCGAGCGCGATGTCCAGCTGGACGTGGATCTCCCGACCACACTGCCGGAGGTGCGGGTGGACCCGATGCAGATGGAGCAGGCGCTTCGTCGAGCTGGTCTCCAACGCGCTCGACGCCATGCCGGCCGGCGGCAATCTCCGCATCGCCGCGCACGGGCGGTGAACGGTGCGGCCGGCCGAGGAGGTGCCGATCGAGGTCACCGATACCGGCGGCGGTATCCCGGATCACGTGCTGCCCTCGGTCTGCGAGCCGTTCTTCACCACCCGGCGCGGAGGGACCGGACTTGGTCTCGCCATCGCCAAGCGCTACGTCGAGCAGAACGGCGGCCGGCTCGAGATCACCAGCCGGCCGGCCGGGCACCACGGTGCAGGTCCGGCTTCCGGCGGCTGACGGCGGAGGCGTGCGCGTGAGCGGCCGACCGTCCTCATCGTAGACGACGAGCGCACCCTCGCGCGGGCGGTCAAGACCTTCCTGGCCGAGGCAGGATACGAGGCGGAGGTGGCCGGCGACGCTGAACAGGCGATGGGCTGCTCGAGACGCCTCCGCCCCGATGTCGTGTTCTCCGATGTGCGGCTGCCCGGCATGAGCGGAATCGAGCTGCTGCGCCGGATCCGCGACTTCGATCCCGTCCATCCCAGTCATCATCATGACGGCCCACGGCACCATCGAGGGCGCGGTCGAGGCGGTCAAGCTGGGCGCCTTCGACTACCTGAAGAAGCCGGTGGACCTGGAGGAGCTGAAGCTCCTGGCCGACCGCGCCCGGGAACACTCGCAGCTTCGAAGCAGGAGCTTTCCTACTACCGGCGCCGGGCCGCCAGGGAGCGTGCCCTTCGCCGGAGTGGTCGGCGATGCCCCCGCCCTGCGCGCCGTGCTCGACCAGGTCCGCCAGATCGCGGCGCTGGACGAGACGCCGCCGGTCCTCATCACCGGGGAGACCGGCACCGGCAAGGGCCTGGTCGCCCGAACGCATCACACGCGAGCAGCGGCCGCGCGTCCAAGCCGTTCATCGAGGTGAACTGCACCGCGCTGCCCGCCAACCTCATGGAGGCCGAGCTCTTCGGGCACGAGCGCGGGGCCTTCACCGACGCCAAGGAATCCAGCATGGGCCTCTTCGAGGCGGCGGAGGGCGGGTTCCTCTTCCTCGACGAGGTGGGCGACCTCGAGCTGTCGCTTCAGGGCAAGCTGCTGAAGGCGGTCGAGGATCGCACGGTGAGACGAGTCGGCGGGATTCGGGACCGGAAGATCGACGTGCGGATCCTCGCCGCCACCAACCGCGATCTCGAGCGAGAAACCCAGCGCGAGCGCTTCCGCAGGGACCTCTACTTCCGGCTGGCCGTGATCCTGCTCCGCCTGCCGCCGCTCCGGGAGCGGGGCGACGACGTGCTCACGTTGGCGCGACCACTTCCTCGAGCGCTTCAGTGCCAAGTACGGCAAGCCGGTGCAGCGGATCGAGGCCGAGGCGCGGGACCTGCTGCGCGCGTACCCCTGGCCGGGGAACGTGCGGGAGCTGAGCCACGTCATCGAGCGAGCGGTGCTCTGGAGCCGGGAGCCGACGCTCGACATCGAGCACCTCGCGCTCGAGACGCCGCCCGCCGAGTGCCGGGCGACGATGGACGCGCAGGCTCCGGGCAGTCGGCCCGCCGGGATGGACCTCGAGCAATGGGAGCGATCCCTGATCGAGCAGGCCCTGCGAGAGTCCGACGGCAATCAAACCCGGGCGGCGCAGCATCTCGGCATCTCGCGGGACACGCTTCGCTACCGGCTGAAGAAGTACGGGCTGCAGTCGTAGACCCACCCAATCGGTGGGTGATATCACCCACCCAGCGCCATCTCACCCACTCCTCTTCCTCTCCATGGGGTCCCAACGCTCTTCGGAAAATACGACTGAAACTCCGTCACTGTAATGGGTTAGCTGCACAATACACCTCTGTCTCACGCCTGGCACGCCACCTGCGTTAACGAGGGCGTCGTCGGGCCGAACGGGTCCGGCTGGGCTTCATCGCCCACACAGTGTCCCGGGTCCCCAGGGCCCACCAACTCAATATCGGAGGGTGCTTATGACGTGGACCAAGCCCGAAGCCGAGGTCGTGGCCGTCACGATGGAAGTCACCGCCTACGTCGCGACGCTCTAAGGCGCACTGCCATCGGTAAGGGGCTCGCGAAAGCGGGCCCCTTAGTTTTTCAGAGTGCAAGTCATCCTCCTCGGGACCGCCGCCGGCGGTGGATTTCCGCAGTGGAACTGCTGGTGCCCCACCTGCCGGATCGCGCGCACAGGAGCCGGACCGGGCCCGGCGCCGGAGCCAGTCCTCGGCCGCGGTCAGCGCCGACGGCCGGCGCTGGTTCCTGCTCAACGCCTCCCCCGACGTCCACGCCCAGCTGGCGGCCATCCCGGTGCCGCGCCATCAGGGATGCGCCACGTCCCGGTCGAAGGGGTGGTCGCTGACCGACGCCGAGCTGGATCACACGCTCGGCATCCTGCTCCTGCGCGAGGGGCGCTTCCTCCAGATTTACGCCACCCGGGCGGTGCGGGACATCATCGAGCAGGACTCGCGGATCGTCCCGGTCACCCGCGCATTCGCCGAGGTGCGGATGAGCAACCTGGCCGCTCGGCAGCGCGGTGCCGCTCGCCTATCGGGATGGGTGCCCGAGCGGACTCACCGTCACCAGCTTCGCGGTCCCGGCCGGCCCGCCCCGATTCGCCGTCGCCGACGTCCCCGGACACACCGTCGGCCTCATCGTGCGCGACGAGGCCACCGGCGGCAGCTGCGCCTTCGTTCCCGGGCTGCGGCGGGCTGGATGATACGCTGCTCGGCGTGCTTGGGCGGCGCCGAGCTGCGTGCTCTTCGACGGCACCTTCTGGACCGACGACGAGCTGATCTCGCTCGGCATCGGCGAGCGCACCGCGCGGCAGATGGATCACCTGCCGGTGTCGGGAGCCGACGGCAGCCTCGAGCGGCTGGCGAGTCTCACCAGCCGCCATCGGGTGTACACCCACATCAACAACACCAACCCGATGCTGGTGGAAGACTCACCGAACGCCAGCTGGTCGAGCGCCACGGACTCGTGGTCGGCGCCGACGGCATGCGGTTCACCTTCTGACGAAGCGTTAGCTTGAGCTCATGACCGCGACCCTCGCCTCCCAGCTCACCGCGCCGCCGCGGCCACCGATCCCGGTGCTCGATCGTCCCTTGTCGCCCCAGGAGCTGGAGGCGGCGCTTCGCGCGTTCAGCGGCTCCTACTACGTGGAGCACCCATTCCATCAGCTGATGTACGCCGGGCGGCTCTCCCAGCGGCAGTTTCAGGGGTGGGTCACGAATCGCCTGGCGTACCAGCGCGTCATCCCCCGCAAGGATGCCGCGATCCTGTCCAACTGCCCCGACCCCGAGGTGCGGCGCGCCTGGATCGCCCGGATCGTGGACCATGACGGCACCGCCCCCGGCACGGGTGGGATCGAGCTCTGGATCCGGCTCGGCATCGCGCTCGGAGTGCCTCGCGAGGAGATGGAGGACGAGCGTCACGTGCTGCCCGCGGCCCGGCTCATCTGCGAGTCCTACGTGACCTTCTGCCGCACCAAGCCCTGGGTGGAGGGAGTGGCGTCGTCCCTCACCGAGCTGTTCGCCCCCAAGATCCACCAGCAGCGGATCGAAGCGTTCCCCAGGCATTACCCGTGGATCCCGCCCGAGGCGCTCGACTACTTCAAGAGCCGACTGGTCCAGGCCCCGCGCGACGTCCGGCACGGGCTCGAGATCGTCCTGCGGCACTGCACCACGGTGGACACCCAGCGTGGCGCGTTTCACGCCCTGGCGTTCAAGCTGGAGATGCTGTGGGCGCTGATCGACACCATCCACCACGCGTACGAGGACTAGCCGTGCATGCCCTGTCGGTGCCGAGGCTCTGGCGGCTCGCGCGCCTCGACTTCGATCCGGTGCGCAACCGTCCCATCCTCCTGTACCCCGAGGGGGCGGTGCTGCTCAACGACACCGGGCAAGGCGATTCTCGAGCTGGTGGACGGCCGGCGCACGGTGGGCGAGATCGCCGGAATACTGGGAGAGCGCTATCAGACCGACGTCACCGCCGACGTCTCCGAGTATCTGGCGCATCTGGCGGAGAGGGAGTTGATCCGTGACGCCTGACCGACCGACCACGCTGCTGGCCGAGCTGACGCATCGCTGCCCGCTGCACTGCCCCTACTGCTCCAACCCCCTGGAGATGATTCGGGCGGAGGGCGAGCTCGCCACCGACGACTGGAAGCGGGTGTTCACCCAGGCGCGCGCGCTCGGCGTCCTCCAGCTCGGCCTCTCGGGCGGCGAGCCGCTGATCCGGAAGGACCTCGAAGAGCTCGCCACCCACGCGCGCGGCCTCGGCCTCTACAGCACCCTCGTCACCTCGGGACTCGGGCTCACGCGGGCCCGGGCCGAGCGCCTCCGCGAGTCGGGACTGGAGCACATCCAGATCTCCATTCAGGACGCCGATCCCGAAGTCGCGGAGCGGATCGCCGGCGTGAGCTCGGTGAAGCAGAAGCGCGCCGCCGCCGCGCTGGTCCGGGAGCTGGGCTTCGCGTTCTCCATCAACGTGGTGCTGCACCGGGCGAACCTCGATCGCATCGGGGCGATCATCGAGCTCGCCGCCGAGCTCGGAGCCGATCGGCTGGAGCTGGCCAACACGCAGTACTACGGGTGGGGCCTCGCGAATCGGGCGTCGCTGATGCCGACCCGGGAGCAGGTCACCCGGGCCCAAGCCACCGCCCAGGAGGCCATCCGGCGGTACCGCGGCCGCATGCAGATCCTCTTCGTGCTTCCCGACTACTTCGAGCAGTATCCCAAGCCCTGCTACGGCGGCTGGGGCAAGCTCTACCTGGTCGTGGCACCGGACGGCAACGTGCTGCCCTGCCACGGGGCCACCCAGATCACCACCATGTCGTTCGCCAACGTCCGCGACCACTCGCTGGAGTGGATCTGGCAGGAGAGTCCCGCCTTCAACGCCTTCCGCGGCGACGACTGGATGCGCGAGCCCTGCCGCAGCTGTCCGCGCAAGGCGTTGGACTTCGGTGGCTGCCGGTGCCAGGCGTTCGCGCTCACCGGGGCGGCGGAGAACACCGACCCGGTCTGCGTGCTCTCGTCCGAGCGCCACCTGATCGACACCGCGGTCGCCACGCCGGCGGACGCGCTGGAGTACCGCTACCGCGTCATCGCCGAGCCGCAGGGGGCGTGACGCTCGCGATCGAGGCCGAGGGGCTGGGGCGCGACTACGGAGACGTGCGTGCGCTCGCCGGACTCGACCTCGCGGTGCAGCCCGGTGCCGTGGTCGGACTGCTCGGCCCCAACGGTGCCGGCAAGACCACCGCCATGCTGCTCCTCGCGACTCTGCTCTCGCCGAGTCGCGGCCGTGCGCGGGTGTTCGGACACGATGTGGTGCGGGAGCGGTCGGCGGTGCGCACGCGGCTCGGGCTGCTGTTCCAGGAGACCAGCGTAGACGGCCTTCTCACCATCGAGGAGAACCTTCTCTTCGCGGCTCGCCTGGCGGGACTGGGCGGCCGGCTGGCGCGATCGGCGGTGGCCGACACGATCGCGCGCATCGGACTGACCGGGCGCGCGCGGCGACCGGCGCGGGAGCTGTCGGGTGGCTGGCGCCGCATGCTCGATATCGCCCGCGTCACGCTCCATCAGCCGGACCTGCTCATCCTCGACGAGCCGACCGTGGGGCTCGACCCCGAGCACCGCGACGCGATCTGGGCGCTGCTCGATTCGCAGCGCCGGACTCAGGGTACGACCATCCTCTTCTCCACCCATTACCTGGCCGAAGCCGAGCCGGCGGACCGCGCGGTACTGCTGGCCCAGGGTCGCGTGGTAGCCGACGACACGCCGGCCGCGCTCTCGGCCGAGCTGGGTGAGCAGATCGCCGAGATCGATGGGCCGGGCGCCGAGCGGCTCGCCCGCGCGCTGCGGGGGCTCGGGTCGGCTCGGGTGGTACTCCGGACCGGGCGGGGATTCCGCGTGGGCATCGAGGGAGACCGGGAACCGATCATCGAGCTGGCGGCTCGAGCACCCGGCATCGAGCGGTTCGCGCTGCGGTCCACCACCCTCGAGGACGTCTACTTCGCGCGGACGCAGGGCCGCACCGAGCTGGAGCCGGCGAGCCAGGCGGAAGGCGCCGCCGGCGCGCGGGGCGGCGCATGAGCGCGTGGAGTGCGGTCTACGGCATCGTGGCGCGTGACCTCGCGCGGACCACCCGGCAGACCAGCCGTCTGGTGGGCGGCGTCGCGCGGCCGTTCATGTGGCTGGTGCTGGTGGGCACCGGCTACGGTGCCATCGCCCGATTGGAGCACGGGATCCCGTACCAGGCGTTCGTCTTTCCCGGCATCGTCACGATGGCGGCCCTCTTCGGTGGGACGCTGACGGCGATCTCGACCGTGTACGATCGGGAGTTCGGGATGCTCAGGCTGATGCTCGCGAGTCCGGCCGGCATTCCCGCGATTCTCGCCGGGCGGGCCCTCGCGGCTACGGCGGTCGGCGTGCTGCAAGGGGGGATCGTGCTCGCGTTCGCGCCGGTGGTGCTCGAGGTCTCCCTCGCACGCTGGGCGCTCGCGGCCGGCGTGCTGGTCGGTGTGTCGGCCATGAGCGCGATGCTGGGTCTGCTGGTGGCGGCGCGGCTGCGGTCGGTGGAGAACTTCGCCGGCGTGATCAACGTCCTGCTCTTTCCATTGCTTTTCCTTAGCGGCGCCCTGTACCCGACCGAGGGCTTGCCGCCCGTCTTCCGTGCGATCTCCCGATCCAATCCGGTCACCTACGGCGTGGACCTCCTTCGCCACGCGCTCGGCCAGGCAGCTGAATTCCCGGCCTGGCTCGGCGTCGCGATGCTGGCAGGGACGACGGCGCTCTGTTTCGCGGTCACCACGCTCCTCTTCGACCCCGAGCAGCGCTTCCTCGCCGGACGGCGGCGGAGCTCGGAGACTCGCTGAGCCCCGCCGCTCCCGGCGCGTGCGCCGCCTGCCCTACTCCGGCTGCGGCTCTCCATAGACGAAGTCGTCGGTCACGACCAGGTCGAAGAGCCCGCCATCGGAGAGGTCGTTGATCTCGGCACCCAGTGCCGCCTCGCCCGAGATCACCTCGACCCGGGCTACCAGCGGCCGGTCGAACACCACGCCGACCAGCGAATGTCCCGCCGCGTCGGTCCGCACCGGCGCCACGTACTCGCCCAGGTTGCGTCCGTCCGCGGCATAGAGCGTGATGGAAGCGGCCCCGTCCTTGTCCACGTCGGAGAACACGATCGCGAAACCGTTCACGATCGCCGGCGTAGTCGGTGCCGGGGACGCGGAACGTCACGGTCATCCGGGCGCTTCCCGTGGACATGAACGTCTTGGCCTTGCTGAAGCTCTCGAACTCCTCCCCGTAGGTCTGATTCACGTCGGCGAAATCCGTGTCGCTCACCCGGAAGCCGACGCCGTCCGTAGTGGTGATCAGCCCCGACCGGACGTTGGTGTTGAAGAAGTCATCCGGGAAGTCGTCGGTGTTGGTGCGCTCGGGCGGGACGCCGTCCCAGCGGATCTCCCGGCGTCCGTCCGGCTGGGGGCCGTCGCCGCCGCCGTTGGCGGGATCGCCCGCCGCGGCCTGGAACTGGGCCAGCGCGGCGGCGAGGTTGCCGCTCGCTTCGATCACCTGCAGTGGCTCATCGCCCGGCCCCTTCACCCTCGGCCCCGTCGCGTCCGAATCGCAAGCCGTCAGCGCCACGGAAAGACTCACGAGCGCCATGTACGCCCCGCCCAACCGCATACACCCTCCCTGAAATGGTTCACCCCGAACGGCACCCTCGTACTGGGATGCGCGTCGAAGCCGGGCGGCCGGACACGCGGAGCCGCACGATGCAGGGAGGAACTACGTGGCAGTCGGGTTGGCGAGAGCAGCCGGGTGAGCTGGATGCGCTGGACCACGCGGGAGCGGGCAGGCTGGCGGACGCGGCCGCCGGCGGGAATCGTCGCGTCGACGGTGATGTCGCGGGTACGGCGGACCAGCCCGGACGACGGGGACCAGAATATCTCCCCTCGCTCCACCGTCGTCTGGCGAATCGGGATGGGAACGGTGTCGCCGTGGGGCACGGTCTCGATCGCCACGTTGCGCGACTCCAGCCGGAGACGCATCAGCGTCTGCCCGGCCACCATCGTGTCCGGAAGCCGCAGGAGCTCGAGGACCTTTCCCTTCCAGATCTGGCCGGCGTGCGAGCGCGCTGGCCGGCAGGGGCGGGAGAAGATCGCGGGCGGCTCCGGTCAGGTCGGCCACTTCGGCGACCTCATCGGGCAGGAATGGACGAGCGGTCTCGACGTAGCATGCCGGATGGCCCGAGCAGGCCGCGGTAGCGCCCGCCGATCAGACCGTCGGTGTCCGCGAGGATCTCGGCGCCGCCGGTCCTCCGGCGGAGCGAGAGGGAGTCGTACCAGCTCTCCAGCGCGATGCCGCCGACCGTATCGCGGGCCCGAAAGCTCCAGATGCCGTCGCGGTCGGACGTCGCGACGACCGACCCGCGCGCGGTCTCGGTCTCGATCTCGCTATGAGAGGTCTCGGCGAAACGGGCGCAGTGGAGCTGGGCGGCGGTGTATGCGAGGGGCAGGGGCGCGGCTTCCTGGGCATGGATCGAGTGCCGGCCCAGGAGCGCCAGCGCCGCCAGTGCCATCCTGACCCCAGGCGCAGGGAGGGGAAGGTTGCCGAAGCCCGGCATCAACCCCTACGCGTCCGCCATGAACGGGTAGCGATAGTCCTTGGGCGGCGCGAAGGTCTCCTTGATCGATCGAGGCGAAACCCATCGCAGCAGGTTCAGTACCGAGCCCGCCTTGTCGTTGGTCCCGCTGGCGCGTCCGCCGCCGAACGGCTGCTGTCCCACCACCGCGCCGGTCGGCTTGTCGTTGATGTAGTAGTTGCCCGCGGCGATTGCGGAGCGCGCGGTCGGCCTCGGTCACCGCACTCCGGTCCTGGGCGAAGACGGCTCCGGTCAGGGCATAGGGACCGGTCCTGTCCACCAGCGCGAGCGTCTCGGTCCATTTCTTGGCGGGATAGACGTGCACGGTGAGAACCGGGCCGAACAGCTCCTCGCACATGGTCTGATACATCGGGTCGTCCGCCTGCAGCAGACGTGGGCTGCACGAACCAGCCGGTCGAATCGTCGGTGCCCCCGCCCGCCACCACCTTGACGCCTGTCGCCGTCTTGGCGCGCTCCAGGTGGCCGCGCAGCCGGTCGAAGGCGCGCCGGTCGATCACCGCCCCCATGAAGTTCCGGAAGTCCGCGACGTCGCCCATCCGGATGTCCGCGATCATGGCGGTGACCCGCTCCCGCACCTGCGGCCAGAGCGAGTCGGGGATGTACGCCCGGGACGCGGCGCTGCACTTCTGCCCCTGGTACTCGTACGCGCCGCGCACCATGCCCACGGCGAGCGCGTCCACGTCGGCGCTGGCGTGCGCCACGATGAAGTCCTTGCCCCCGGTCTCTCCGACGATGCGGGGATAGCCGGCGTATCGGTCGAGGTTCTCACCCACCGTGCGCCAGAGGCTCCGGAAGACCGGAGTGGAGCCGGTGAAATGGATCCCGGCCAGCTTCTCGTCCGCCGAGCAGCGTGTTGCTCACCTCGACCGCGTTACCCGGCAGGAAGTTGATCACGCCGGGCGGCAATCCCGCCTCTTCGAGAATGCGGTAGAAATACCAGTTGCTCAGCGCGGCCGTGGACGACGGCTTCCACACCACCGCGTTCCCCATCAGCGCGGGTGCGGTGGGGAGGTTGCCGCCGATCGCCGTGAAGTTGAACGGCGTGATGGCGTAGACGAAGCCTTCCAGCGGCCGGTGGTCCATCCGGTTCCACACCCCGGTGGACGACTCCGGCTGCTCGCGATAGATCCGGTCCGCGAAGTGCACGTTGAACCGGAGGAAGTCGATCAGCTCGCAGGCGCTGTCGATCTCGGCCTGAAACGCCGTCTTGCTCTGACCCAGCATGGTGGCGGCGTTGACCAGCTGCCGGTGAGTGGTGGCGAGCAGGTCCGCCGCCTTGAGGAACACGGCCGCGCGATCCTCGAAACGCCAGTGGCCCCAGTCGCGCTGCGCCTCGGCCGCGGCCTTGGTGGCCGCCGAGATCGTGGCCCCGTCGGCCTGATGCACCTTGGCGAGGACCCGCTGATGGCAGTGCGGGGAGACCACGTCGTGCGTGTCTCCGCTTCGGATCTCGCGGCCGCCGACGACCACCGGGATGTCCACCGTCTCCGCGGCGACCGTCGCGAGGGCGGACTTGAGCGCGGCTCGCTCGGAGCTGCCGGGCGCATAGGAGAGCACCGGCTCGTTGCGAGGAAGCGGGATGTTCGGATAGCCACTCATCGGGGAGCCCCGGGACCAGGAAGGAGGGTAAGCTAACCCGTCGCCGCGGGAGGCGCCCGGCATTACTTTCGGGCGAGAGACTCCGCTCTCCACCCTCGAGGACTGCCATGATCCGTGGCCCCGCCGCCCTGATGCTCCTGCTGGCTCTCTCCGCCTGCCGGACCTACGACTACTCCTCGCGCATCGCCGATTCGGACGGCTTCGTCCCCGGGGACCAGATGGCGCGCTACGGTCACGAACAGGCCGAGGCCGTGGCCATCGCCCGGCGGTTCGCGGCGGCGGATGAGGGCCGCTCGCCGGCGGCGCTCGCGGCGCAGGCCGACAGCGCCATGACGTACGCCAGGACCCTGCCCGACGTCGCCGGCGCCGTGGCCGATCCGCTGAGCCACCGCCTGACCGTGCAGTTCAAGAGCGGCTGGCGACTCGGCATCGTACCGCTGGCGGACGGCACGGACGCGGCGGACACACCGGGCCTCCCCTCGGCCGCCAAGCGCTGACCGCGAGCCCGACGGTGGGCGATGCCGGAAGGTGCCGCCAGGTCACGACGACCCTGCCCGATCGCGAGTCGGCCACCCGGATCGGGACCAAGATGGTGGAGGAGCGCCTGGCGGCGTGCGCCCAGGTGACGGGCCCGGTGTCGAGCGTGTATCGCTGGCAGGGTGAAGTGGAAACCGCGGCGGAGTGGTACTGCCACCTGAAGACGACGGCCGAAAGGGCTCCCGCCCTGCTGGCGCGCATTCGCGAGCTCCATCCCTACGACACTCCCGAGATCATCGCGCTGCCGGTCGCGGAGGGCGATGCCGCCTATCTCCGCTGGGTCGAGGACGCCGTCAGCCCGTCCTGATTCACCGCACGATCACGATCGCCGGATGGATGACCCGGGGAACAGGGCTCTTCCCCCGAACGGCATCGTCTCAGATATTCCCTTCACGCTCCCATCGTCATGGCCGTCTTCCTCCATCCGGTTTTGCTCTCCATGGCCAGCCGCGCGCGACTCGTAACGGTCCTGGTGGTCGTCGGCTTCCTCGCGTTCCTGCTGTACTCGACGCTCGAGGTGCAGCGGGTCGAATGCACCGTAGCGGTCGACTTCCAGGGCGAACGACGGTCGGCCACCGCGTCGGGCGCGACCGAGGAGTCCGCCACCGAGCAGGCGCAGACCGCGGCGTGCGGACCCCTGGTCCAGGGGATGGACGAGAGCATCGCCTGCTCCCGACGCCCGCCCACGAGTCGCCGCTGCCGCACCCTGTGAGCGGCCGGTGACGGCGCGCTTCCCCCACCCGCTCACGCTGCTCGTGGCCTGCGTCCTCGTGGCAGGCGCGCTGACCTGGGTGCTCCCCGCCGGCGAATACCAGCGCCGGGAGGACGCGGCGACCGGTCGCAACGTGGTGGTCCCCGGCACCTACGCACGGGTCGAGCCCGCGCCGGTGGGGCCGTTCCAGGCGCTGGTCGGTATCCCGCGCGGCATGATCGACGCGGCCTCCGTCATCTTCTACATCTTCCTGGTCGGCGGGGGATTCGCGGTCGTGGAGCGGACCGGAGCCCTTACGCGCCTGGTCAACTCGCTGGTGGGGGTCCTGTCGGGCCGCGGGCTGCTGATGATTCCGGTGGCGGGGCTCGCCTTCGGCACCGGAGGCGTGCTGTTGCAGATGGAGGAGGAGTTGATCGCCTTCGTGCCGGTCCTGCTGCTGCTCACGTCCCGGCTCGGGTTCACACCGCTCACGGCGGTCGCGATGAGCCTCGGGGCCTCCATGGTCGGGGCCTCGTTCAGCTTCATCAACCCGTTTCAGGTCGGCATCGCGCAGAAGGTCTCGGAGCTCCCGCTGCTCTCGGGATGGCAGTTCCGGGTCGCCTTCATGATCCCGGCGCTCGCGATCTGGATCGCGGGAACCATGCTGTACGCGCGGCGGACCAGGGTCCCCCCTCAGAGCGCGGGAGCCGCGGATGCGCTCCCGACCGCGGGCTGGCGCCATGCCGCCGTGCTCGCCACCGTGGTCGTCAGCTTTGCCGCGTTCGTGATCGGCGTACTTCGATTCCACTGGGATTTCGACCAGCTCTCGGCGGTCTTCTTCATCATGGGCGCCGTGGCGGGACTGATCGGGGGGCTCAAGCTCGCCGGGACCGCGGAGGCCTTCGTGGACGGGTTCCGCTCGATGGCGTTCGCGGCGCTCCTGGTCGGATTCGCGCGAGGGATCTACGTGGTGCTGTCGGAGGGCAGGGTCGTGGACACGGTCGTCCACGGGATCTTCACCCCTATCGCCGACCTTCCCGTGGCGGTGTCGGCCCTCGGCATGATGGCCGCGCACCTCCTGATCCACGTGCCCGTCCCCAGCACCAGCGGGCACGCGGTCCTGACCCTGCCGCTCCTGGTGCCGCTCTCCGACCTGATCGGGCTGTCCCGGCAGGTGACGGTGCTGGCGTATCAGTACGGCGCCGGCCTGGGCAACCTGCTGTGGCCGACCAACGGCGCGCTGATGGCGATGCTGGCCGCTTCGGGTGTGCGCTATGAGGACTGGCTGCGATTCACGGTGCCGCTGGTGGTGCTCCTCGTCGGGCTGGGAGCCGTGGCGATCGGCGTCGGCGTGCTGGTCGGGTTCTGACCGGCTAGCCGCCGGCCTCCGATTCGGCGACACCCGCCAGACGCTCCACCTGTCCGAGCTGCGCCAGACCGACGTGGCGGCCCCGCTCGCCGCCTTCGTGGAACACGATCAGGGTGGGAATACCGCGGATGCCGAGGCGGGCGGAGGTCGCGGGATTCGCGTCGGTGTCCAGCTTGAGGACGAGCACGTCACCCATGTGCCGCCGGGCGAAGTCATCGAGCACCGGCGCCATCACCTTGCAGGGGCCGCACCAATCGGCGTGAAAGTCCACCACCACCGGCACGCTTGCGCCCGTGATCGTGCGCTGGAAATCGGCGTCAGTCACCGGCAATGGACGGTCGAGCCGGATGGGGCGCCCGCAGCTGCCGCATTTCGGCCCCGCGGCCACGCGCGCCAGATCTACACGGTTGGCGGTAGCGCAGAAGACGCAGCTCACGACGGCCGGACGGCTCGGATGCGCGGTGTTCACCATTGCGTCGTCCCTCTCATCGCACGAGACTAACTTTCTCCAGAGACAAGCTACACGAGCCGGAACCCGACCGCTGGCACCACTGTTGCGTATGCTGGAGGCTGTCTCCCAATCAGGCAGGGCACCATGGGCGAGCTCACCATCCGGGAAATGGAACAGGACGGCGATTTTGCGGCCTGGTACTCCGAGCTCATCGAGCAGGAGGAGGCGGCGGCCGGCCATAATGGCGGTCCGGAAGAGCGTTACCTCATCCTGAGCAACGAGATCGGCGACTGGATCGGCGGCTTGCGCTACTGGTTGCGCGGGGGGGTCGCCCACCTGGTGGATGTAGTGGTGCTGCCGCAGGAGCGGCATCGCGGCCACGCCCACCGGCTCCTGGCGGCCTTCGAGGAGCGGGCGCTCGAGGGGGGTGCCCACCTGGCCGAATTCTGGACGGATGACGACCGTTCGGAGGGACTGCTGGCCGCGCTCGGCTGGGATCCGGTGTTCCGCCGGGAGCGCTACATCGGCCTGCGGGCCTGGTCCCTCATGGAGAAGCGCCTCTCGGGCTCCAGCTGACGCCCGGCCTCCCCTTGGCATTCACCGGACCGGCCACACTATCTTAGGTGGCTGGTCCGGTCTGCATTTAGCGGGCTCACCGTCGTCCTGGGACATTCATGGGTACCGTTACCGATTCCGCTCGCGAGCTCGAGTCCAAATTCGAAGTCCTGAGGGACCTTGAGGGTCGAGTCGGAGAGCTCATGGAGCTGCACGAGCGGAAGCGCGATCTGTGGTTCCCCTCCGACCTGCTGGGCCCGGCACCCGACACCGATCCCGACGCGTTTCAGGCCGAGCTGCGAGCCAGGGCCAAGGGCATTCCCGACCATGCCCGGGCGGCGCTCGCCCTCAACCTCCTGACCGAAGAGGGGCTCCCCCATTTCCATCGGCTCCTCGCCGTCTACCTCGGCGACGGGAGTTTCTGGCGGCTCTGGAACAACCTCTGGACGGCCGAGGAGGACCGGCACGGTCAGGTGCTGCACGACTACACCCGGGACACGCGCCTGTTCGACCAGCGGAAGATCGAGGAGATGCAGTTCGAGTATCTCCGTCGCGGCTTTCACCCGGATTGGGACCGCGACCCCTATCGCGTCTTCGCCTACACCACCGTCCAGGAGCGGGCCACCCAGTTCTCGCACGCCGAGACCGGTAAGGTCATCGGCGAGTACGAGCCCAAGCTCGCCGAGGTGCTGAGCCAGGTGGCCAAGGACGAGGCGCGGCACTACGCGTTCTATCGGACGGTGTTCGAGGAAATCCTCAAGCGCGATCCCGATCAGGCGCTGCACTCGGCGTCGTTCATCCTCCCGGCGATCGACATGCCGGGTATCACCATCCCGGGGTTCAAGGACCTGGCGGAGGTGATCCGGCGCTCCGGTATCTACGGCCCGCGCGACTATCTCCGCATCGTGCAGGAGCAGATCCGCTACTGGAAGATCGAGAGCATCGAGGGCCTGGGTGAGCTGGGGCGCAAGGCACAGGAAAAGATCATGGGGATTCCGCTGCGGCTCCGCCGGATCGCCGATCTGATGGAGACCCGGAGTCGCGCGAAGACCTTCAGCTTCGAGGTGGTGTTCAACCGCGAATTCGCGATGGAATGACGTCATCGCGCGACTGGTCGGCGCTCGCGCTGATCTGCCTGCTCGCGGGGTGCGGCGGCGAGGAGAGGCCACCCGAGGCGGCTCCCGAGGCTGAAGCGAATGTCCCTCCCGACCAGCGCGATGCCGACGTGCTGGGGCGCGAGGTCCTCGACCTCATCGACCGGGCCGTCGACTACCGCGGCTCGCATCGTGGCCGCCCCGCCGGCTCCCTGCGACAGATGGGCGTGGACAGCCTCACACCCACCACCGCTCGCCATCTCCTCAATGTGAATCGAGAGCCCGTGGTCACGGTGCAGTTTCGGAAAGCCGCGGGACGCGAGATCGTCTCCTGCCGGGGTGATAGTCACATCCTCGAGGAAGCATCCATCAACGCCGGCCGGTTCACCCTCATGTGTACCTCACGGTCGGGCGCGCAGCGGCCGATCGAGGTCGGCGGCGCGGGGCGCTAGCCCCGCGTCGTAGCCGGTTCCGGCGGTGCCCCACTTCACCCTCGACATCCTCGTCCGCGGCCTCGTCGTCGCCGCGCTGGCCTGCGCTTCCATCGTCGCCGCCACCCACTGGGCCGTGCGACGCCAGAAGATCGGCCCCTTCGGCGCGTGGCCCAGGCTGGTGCGCCGGGTGAGCGACCCGGTGATCCTGCCCCTCGAGCGCCGGGTGATCCGGTTCGGCGGCAATCCCCAGGACGCCCCGCTCTGGCTGTTCGGCATCGTCACCCTGGGCGGGCTGCTCCTCCTGAGCCTCACCCGGTGGCTGATCGACGTCTCGGGATCGATTACCGCCATGGCGTCGGCCCAGCCGCGCGACTGGATCCGGGTGCTGGTGAGCGGCGCCTTCAGCCTGGTCATGGCGGCGATCTTCATTCGGGTGATCGCCTCGTGGTTCGGCGTCTCGGAGTACCGCCGCTGGATGCGTCCGCTGGTGGTGCTCTCCGACTGGATCATCCAGCCGATACGCCGGAGGATCCCGCCCACGGGAATGATCGACTTCAGCCCGATGCTGGCCTGGCTCCTGCTTTGGGTCGCGCGAGGGCTGGTGCTCGGGATGTTGTGAGCGTCGCGGCGATCACCACGACTCCCGGCGGCATCCGTCTGCGGCTCCGGGTCCAGCCCCGTGCCTCCAGCGAAGCGGTCGCGGGCCTCGCCGGCGATGCCATTCGGGTCCGGCTCACGGCACCACCGGTGGACGGTGCCGCGAACGAGGCGCTGGTCCGCTTCCTCGCCGAGCGACTCCAGGTCGGGCGAGCGAACGTCTCGCTCGTCTCGGGCCAGGCGGGCCGCACCAAGGTGGTGGCGGTGACCGGGGTTTCAGCGGAGGAGGCGGCACGGCGCCTCGGCGTCTGAGCCCTTGTCGGACCGGGGGATCCGGTTAGGTTCCCGGCTAGGACACAATCGATTCCGTGGCGATTTGCGCTGATTGCGGCCACGTAAAACAATCCGCTAAAACGCTTGCCCTGTGGCGTTTTAGCCCCAGGGACTTTTTTTTGGGAACGAGGCTCGCGAGTGCCGCTCGTCGCTTCACCCCGCCCCACCAGTCGTGGATCCATCCGCACCCGCGCCGAGCGGCTCGCGCTGCTCGAGCCGCTGCTGGCGCGCCGGATCCTGCTGCTCGACGGCGCGATGGGGACGATGATCCAGACCTACCGGCTCGGCGAGGCGGAGTACCGAGGCGAGCGGTTCGCCGACCGCGGACCGCGAGCTCAAGGGCAACAGCGACCTGCTCTCCCTCACCCAGCCCGAGATCATTCGCGCCATCCACGCCGCCTATCTCGAGGCGGGCGCCGACATCATCGAGACCAACTCGTTCACCAGCACGGCGAGCTCCCAGGCGGACTACGGCCTGGAAGGCCTGGTCGGGGAGCTGAACCACGCCGCGGCGGCCCTGGCTCGCGAGGCGGCGGACGAGTTCGAGCGCCGGGAGCCGGACCGGCCCCGGTTCGTGGCCGGCGTGCTCGGGCCGACCAACCGCACCGCCTCGCTCTCGCCCGACGTCAACGATCCCGGCTTCCGGAACATCGGCGTTCGACGAGCTGGTGGCGACCTACACCGAGGCGGCGACGGCGCTGCTCGACGGCGGCGCCGACCTGCTCCTCATCGAGACCATCTTCGACACGCTCAACGCCAAGGCCGCGATCTTCGCGGTCGAGACGGTCTTCGAGTCGCTCGGCGTGCGGCTGCCGGTCATGATCTCGGGCACGATCACCGACGCGTCGCGGGCGGACCCTGTCGGGGCAGACCACCGAGGCGTTCTGGAACTCGGTGGCGCACGCCCGCCCGCTCAGCGTCGGCCTCAACTGCGCGCTGGGCCCGCCGGCGCTGCGGCCGTACGTCCAGGAGCTGTCGCGGGTGGCGCCGGTCCTGGTGAGCACCCATCCCAACGCCGGCCTTCCGAACGAGTTCGGCGAGTACGACGAGACGCCGGAGTCCATGGCCGCGGTGCTGCGCGAGTTCGCCGAGCACGGACTGGTCAACATCGTCGGCGGATGCTGCGGCACCACGCCCGCCCACATCCGGGCGATCGCGGACGCGGTCCGCGATCTGCCTCCCCGTCGTCCGCCCCAGCCGCCGCGGTACCTGCGGCTCAGCGGGCTGGAGCCGGTCAGCGTGCGCCCGGACAGCAACTTCGTGAACGTCGGCGAGCGGACCAACGTCACCGGCTCCCGCAAGTTCGCGAAGCTGATTCTGGGCGGGCGACTACGACGCCGCCCTCGAGATCGCGCGGCAGCAGGTGGAGAGCGGCGCCCAGATGCTCGACGTCAACATGGACGAGGGCATGCTCGACTCCGCAGGCGGCGATGGGGACGTTCCTGCAGCTCATGGCGTCCGAGCCCGACATCAGCCGGGTGCCGGTCGTGATCGACTCGTCCAAGTGGTCGGTGATCGAGGCGGGGCTCAAGTGCGTCCAGGGCAAGGGCATCGTGAACTCGATCAGCCTGAAGGAGGGCGAGGAGGAATTCCTCCGCCAGGCCACGCTGGTGCGCCGCTACGGCGCGGCCGTGATCGTCATGGCGTTCGACGAGCGAGGCCAGGCCGACAGCGCCGAGCGCAAGGTGGAGATCTGCCGGCGCTCGCTACCGGCTCCTGACCGAGCGGGTCGGCTTCCCGCCCGAGGACATCATCTTCGACCCGAACATCTTCGCCATCGCCACCGGGATCGAGGAGCACGCCGACTACGCGCTCGACTACATCGAGGCCACCCGCCGGATCAAGGCGGAGCTGCCGCATGTGCTGGTGAGCGGCGGGGTCAGCAACGTCTCGTTCTCCTTCCGGGGCAACGACCCGGTTCGCGAGGCGATCCACGCCGTCTTCCTCTACCACGCCATCGAGGCCGGCATGGACATGGGGATCGTGAACGCCGGCGCGCTGCCGATCTACGCCGACATCCCGCCCGACCTGCTCGAGCGGGTGGAGGACGTGGTGCTGAACCGCCGCGCCGACGCGACCGACCGCCTGCTCGAGGTTGCCGATTCGGTGAAGGGCCAGGCGAGCGTGACGACCACCGACCTGAGCTGGCGCGAGGCGCCGGTGGCGGAGCGGCTGGCCCACGCGCTGGTCGAGGGCATCGCGGACTACGTCGTGGAGGACACCGAGGAGGCCCGGCGCCAGGCCGCCCGCCCGATCCAGGTGATCGAGGGGCCGCTGATGGACGGCATGAACGTCGTCGGCGACCTGTTCGGCGCCGGCAAGATGTTCCTGCCGCAGGTGGTGAAGAGCGCGCGCGTGATGAAGAAGGCGGTCGCCCACCTGGTGCCCTACATCGAGGCGGAGCGCGATGGCGCCGCCGGGGCGCAGACCAACGGCAAGGTGCTGCTGGCCACCGTGAAGGGCGACGTGCACGACATCGGCAAGAACATCGTGGGCGTCGTGCTGCAGTGCAACAACTACGAGGTCATCGACCTCGGCGTGATGGTGCCGTCGGCGAAGATCCTCGAGACGGCGCGCCGCGAAGGGGTGGACCTCATCGGGCTGAGCGGGCTGATCACCCCGTCGCTCGAGGAGATGAGGTTCGTCGCCAGCGAGATGGAGCGCGAGGGCTTCACCATGCCGCTCCTCATCGGCGGCGCCACGACCTCGCGGACGCACACCGCGGTGAAGATCGAGCCGCACTACCACGGCGCCGGTCGTGCACGTGCTGGACGCGTCGCGCGCGGTGGGCGTGGCGGGCAACCTGCTGAGCCCCGGATGCGCGAGGGCTTCGCGCCGGGATGTCCGGACCGAGTACAAGCGGATCCGCGAGCAGCGCGCCGGCCGCGGCCCCAGCGAGCGGCTGGTCCGGCTCGCCGAGGCGCGCGCGAACCGGCTGGCGATCGACTGGACGACGGCGAATCCGCCGGCGCCCTGCTTCACCGGGCGTGCGGCGCTCGACGACTACCCGCTGGACGAGCTGGTCGAGCGGATCGACTGGACGCCGTTCTTCCAGACCTGGGAGCTGGCGGGACACTATCCCGCCATCCTCGACGACCCCAAGGTCGGGCCGGCCGCGCGCGAGCCTGTTCCGCGACGCGCAGGCGCTGCTCGACCGGATCGTGCGGGAGCGGCTGCTCACGGCCCGCGGCGTGTTCGGCTTCTTCCGCGGCCAACGCCGTGGGCGACGACATCGAGCTCTACGCCGACCGACGATCGGCACGAACCGCTGGCCGCGATCCACACGCTGCGGCAGCAGATGGCCAAGCCGCCCGGCCGGCCGAACCTCGCGCTCGCCGACTTCGTGGCGCCGCGCGACAGCGGCGTTGCTCGACTACGTGGGCGCGTTCGCGGTCACCGCCGGGCGCGGGCCTCGACGCGCTCGTCGCCGGTTCGAGGCACAGCACGACGACTACAGCGCCATCCTCGCCAAGGCCCTGGCCGACCGGCTGGCCGAGGCGTTCGCCGAGCGGCTGCACGAGCGGGTGCGCCGCGAGTTCTGGGGCTACGCGCCGGACGGAGTCGCTCGACAACGACGGCGCTGATCCGGGAGCCGTACCAGGGCATCCGGCCGGCGCCCGGGCTATCCCGCCTGCCCCGATCACACCGAGAAGCGCACCCTGTTCGACCTGCTCGACGCCGAGCGGCGGACCGGGATCACGCTCACCGAGAGCTTCGCGATGCTCCCGACCGCGGCGGTGAGCGGGTACTACTTCTGGCATCCGGAGGCCCACTACTTCGGCGTCGGCAGGATCGAGCGCGACCAGGTGGAGGACTACGCCGCGACGGAAGGGCATGGACGTGGCGGACGACGGAGCGCTGGCTGGCCCCCAACCTCGGCTACGAGCCGGGCGCCGCGCCGGGGAGCCGGTAGCCGCATGCGGACCCTCCGCGACCTGCTGGCCGACGGCCGCGTCCACGTGGTCGACGGGGCCATGGGCACCATGCTCTACGGGCGGGGCGTGTTCCTCAACGTCTGCTACGACGAGCTCAACCTCAAGCAGCCCGACCTGGTGCGGGACATCCACCGCGAGTACGTCCGCGCCGGCGCCGAGCTGCTCGAGACCAACACCTTCGGCGCCAACCCGGTCAAGCTGGCCACCCACGGCCTCTCGGCCGACGTCGAGCGGATCAACTCGGCCGCGGCCGGGCTCGCGCGCGAGGCGGCCGGCGAGCGCGCCGCCGTGGTCGGGCGCGATCGGTCCGCTCGGCGTCCGGCTCGAGCCGTTCGGCGAGCTCTCGCGTGGACGAGGCGCGGCACGCCTTCGGACGCCAGGTGCGCGGCCTGCTCGCGGGCGGGGTGGACGGATTCATCCTGGAGACCTTCAGCGACGTGAACGAGCTCGGCGCGGCCTCCTCGCCGTGCGCGAGCAGTCCGATCTGCCGATCATCGCGCAGATGACGGTCGGCACCGACGGGAAGACGCACTACGGCACCGATCCGACCGTGTTCGGGCCGGAGCTCGCGGCCATGGGCGCGGACGTGATCGGCGTCAACTGCTCGCGTGGGCCCGCACGGCGTGCTCGAGGCGGTCGAGAAGCTCGCCCGGGTCGTCACGCGTGCCGCTCTCCGCGCAGCCCAACGCCGGCCTGCCGCGCGAGGTGGGCGACCGCAAGATCTACATGGCGTCGCCCGAGTACATGGCGAGCTACGCCCGGCGCATCGTCGAGGCCGGCGCGCGGTTCGTGGGCGGCTGCTGCGGCACCACGCCCGACCACATCCGCGCGATCGTCGGCTTCGTGCAGAGCGTCTCGCCCCGCCACGCCTTCGGCCGTCGGCACGTCGCCCCGCTTCCGGCGACCGCGGTGGATCCGGTTCCGCTCGCCGCGCGCTCCCGGCTCGGCGCCAAGCTCGCCGAGGGCCGCTTCATCACCACCGTCGAGATCGTGCCGCCCAAGGGCGTCGATCCGGCGCCGATGTTCGAGCAGGTCCGGCAGCTCAAGGCGGCCGGCGTGGACGCGGTCAACGTGCCCGACGGACCGCGGGCGCAGAGCCGGATGGGCGCGCTGCTCTCCGCGCTCATGATCGAGCGCGAGGTGGGGCTCGAGGCGGTGGTTCACTACGCCTGCCGGGACCGCAACCTGCTCGGCATGCTGTCGGACCTGCTCGGCGCCGCCGCGGCCGGCATCCGCAACCTGCTGATCGTCACCGGCGACCCGCCCAAGATGGGCCCGTACCCCGAGGCCACCGCGGTCTTCGACATCGACAGCATCGGCCTCACCAACCTGGTCTCGCGCCTCAACCGCGGGCTCGATCCGGGCGGCAATCCGATCGGCCAGCCGACCAAGTTCGTCGTCGGCGTCGGGGTCAATCCCGCCGCGCACGACCTCGAGCGCGAGCTCCGGCGCTTTGCCTGGAAGGTCGAGGCCGGCGCGGAGTTCGCGATCACCCAGCCGGTATTCGACCTGGACCAGCTCGACCGCTTCCTCCGCAAGGTCGAGGCATTCCGCGTGCCGATCATCGCCGGCATCTGGCCCCTGGTCTCGCTCCGGAACGCCGAGTTCCTGGCCAACGAGGTGCCGGGCGTCACGGTCCCGGACGCGGTGCTCGATCGGATGCGGGTGGCGAGCGCGGACGGCAAGGAAGCGGCGCTGGCGGAAGGCGTGCGGATCTCCCGCGAGATGCTGGCCGCGGTGGCCGAGCGGGTCCAGGGCGTCCAGGTCTCCGCGCCGCTGGGCCGGGTGCCGGTGGCGCTCGAGGTGCTGGCGGGCGGCGCCGATTGAACCGGCCACGGGCAGGGGGTATACTCCCCGCACCTGAATACCCTTCCGACCAACATCGGAGCCCGCCGCATGCAGGACCTCCGCACCGCCACGCCAGCGCTCACCTCGCTCACCGAAGAAGAGACCATGTTCCGCGACGCGGTCCGGGAGTTCGCCGAGACCGAGGTGCGGCCCCAGGTCAAGCCGATGGACGAGGCGGCGCAGTTCCGAGCCCGAGCCTGATCCCGAGATTCTTCGAGCTGGGTCTCATGGGGATCGAGGTGCCGGAGCAGCTGGGCGGCGCCGGCGGCTCGATCTTCATGGCGGTCCTGGCCATCGAGGAGCTGGCCCGGGTGGATGCCTCCGCGGCGATCTACGTCGACGTGCACAACACCCTGGTCAACAACGCCCTGCTCCGGTGGGGCAGCCCGGAGCAGCACGAGCGCTATTTCCCCCGGCTCACCGCCGACCTCCTCGGCGCGTTCGCGCTCTCCGAGCCGGGCAGCGGGAGCGATGCCTTCGCCCTCGCGACGCAAGGCGGAGCGGCGTGGCGACGACTGGGAGCTCACCGGCCGGAAGTTCTGGATCACCAACGGCGCCGAGGCCGGGGTCTTCATCGTCTTCGCCAACACGGATTTCGAGAAGGGGTACAAGGGCATCACCGGCGTTCATCGTGGAGCGCGACGTTCCCGGGATTCGCGGTGGGCAAGAAGGAGAACAAGCTCGGCATCCGCGCCTCCAGCACCACCGAGCTGATCCTGGAGCAGTGCGTCGTGCCCGACGAGAACGTGCTGGGGCCGGTAGGTCAGGGATACAAGATCGCGATCGAGACGCTGAACGAGGGCCGGATCGGGATCGGCGCGCAGATGATCGGCGTGGCGACGCGGCGCGCTCGAGGCCGCCACCGCTACGTGAAGGAGCGGCAAGCAGTTCGGCAAGGCGATCGCGGAGTTCCAGGGCGTGCAGTTCCAGCTCGCCCAGATGGCCACGGACCTCGAGGCCGCGCGGCTGATGGTGTACAACGCGGCCCGCCTCAAGGACGCCGGCCTGCCGTTCCCGCAGCAGGCGGCGATGGCCAAGCTGTTCAGCTCGCAGGTGGCGGATCGGACCACGTCCAACTGCCTCGAGCTGTTCGGCGGCTACGGCTACTCCAAGGAGTACCCGGCGGAGAAGTTCTACCGCGACGCGAAGATCGGGACGATCTACGAGGGCACCAGCAACATGCAGCTGCAGACCATCGCCAAGGGGATACTGCGCTAGCAGCCCTGGGGCGGTGAGCCGTGGTGGCTGAGCGCTGTCCTCCGGTGGGACGGTTGTGTCGCTCACACTCTCCGGGCCACGGTGTTGTCGGCGATGGGCCACAACATGACGTTGCAATTTGCACCGTAGTGGCGAGTTGGTCTGCGGTCTCTCGTCGCCTCGGATCTCGCCCAGCTCCCCGAAACCCACCTCTCCGATCGCTCGACCGGCTCCCCTGCCCATCCAGGTCCCTGCCCAACCGTCAGCGCAATGCCTGGTCGCGACTTGCGGCACCTCGGCCTGGGACTTGCTCTATTTCAGACCCGCGGATTCGCGTTTCCGACAGCGACGGAACACCCGGTCTGACCCTGCGCGTTAACCCTCTGCAGGGATGTGTCTTAAGCTTGACAAATGGGCGTCACCGGCCAGATTCACGCGGGGCTGCATCGTGGCTTCTCCGCACTACCCGGCCGCACCGCCTCGCCATTTTCGCACGCTGCCTAGTATCACCGATCGAGGACCCGTCATTGTCGCTCTCGTCGTCCAGCCGCTTCACCGCGGCCGTAACCATCTCGTTGCTCCTTTCGCATGCGCCGGTCGCGGCCCAACAGGTCGCGACTCGAGTCGCCGCGGAGGCGAGCGCGAGCGGTACGGCGGAGCGGCTCGCGTCATGGTACGAGGCCACCATCCGACGGGCACCGGGCATCTGGGGCATCGCGGTGGCGGACCAGACCGGCCGGATGATCTGGAGCGTCAACCCGGACCAACCGATGGTTCCGGCGTCCACGGTGAAGCTCTTCACGACCGGCTTTGCCCGCAGCGTCCTCGGCGGCGAGGCGCGGCGCTCGACCAAGGTCATCGGCGTGGGCGGCGTGGATCCGGAAACCGGCGCATGGATCGGATCCTGGACACTGGAGCTGAACGGCGATCCTTCGCTCGAGCGGGCGCAGGGCTCTGGACCGACGTTCTACGATTTGGCGCTGCAGCTGGCGAGTGCCGGCGTCCGGAAGCTCACCGGACCGCTGCAGGTCCAGAGCGCCAGCGGTCCGGCTGACGCGATTTATCCCGCCGCCTGGTCCAGCCGGCACCGTGGGCGGCTTTTCGCGCCGCCGGTCGGCCCGCTGACCCTGCACGAGAACATCGTATGGATCACGGTGCGGCCCGGTGCCAAGGTCGGGCAGCGCGCCCGGCTGGTAGAGACCGCCCCGGGCGGCATCACTTCGCTGGTCACCGTCAGCGCCACCACGAGGTCCGGACGCCGCTCACGCCTGGGTCTTGCCCGCCGCAAGGACGGTGGATGGGTGGTGACCGGATCGATCGGTGTCCGCGCGTCGACCCGGAGGCTTACCGCCGTCGCCTCCGACCCGCGCACCGTTCTGAACGCGGTGTGGGGATCGGCGCTGGCGCGGGCCGGCATCTCGTGGAACCGGTCGCCCTACATCGGCGCGCCCCCGGAGGGCGAGCCCCAGATCCTGGCGGAGGTCGCATCGGCCCCGCTCGATTCGCTGGCGAGCGAGATCAACCGCCGAAGCCTCAACCTCGGCGCCGAGCTGCTGCTACAGTGGGCCGGCGGCCGGAAGGACGCGCCCGAGCAACTCACCAAGCACGTGCTCGACGTCATCGGGGCGCACGAGGGCGTCTACCTGAAGGACGGCAGTGGTCTCTCCTACGACGATCGGGTGGCCCCGTCGGCGTTCATCGCCTACCTGGCCAAGTTCCCGATGACCGCCGCGGGGCAAAATTTCCCCCAGCTGCTTCCGACCAACGGGTCCGGCACGCTCCGGCGGCTCAACACCGGTTTCCCGAGCAGCGGTGTGGTCCGCGCCAAGACCGGGACCCTGGGCCAGGTCTCGACGGTCGTGGGCTATCTCGGAGCCCCGGATGGTGTGCTTCTGGTGACGCTGATGTACAACGGACGCGCGGCCCTGGGCCGCCCGGCAGGCGCAGTGGAAGCTGTTCCGGGAGCTGGGCGCCAATGGGGTGGTCATCCCGGCCGATAGCGCGCCGCCGCCGCCGGTGCAGCTGGGCGGGGACGAAAATGACCGGCCCGCGTGGATGGCGGACAGTCTGTCGGCCACCGAGACGGCGACCGGAGATACCACGGCCACGCGGTAGCGGCGGAAGGACTGACGGAGGATTGGAAGAAACTACCGGCCGCGGGCGCTCGCCCGCGGCCTTCGTGCGTCATGCCTTGCGGGCGCTCGCGATCACCAGCACGACCCCGCCGGCCAGCGCGAGGCCGGCGAGCAGCGGGGGAATCGGGACCGTCTTCTTGTCATCGGCGGTCGCCTCGATCGGACCGAGGTCCACCACCTTCTCCTTCTTCGTGAAGGAGAATCCGCCGAGCGCGAAGCCGGTGACCCCGATGACGATCAGGATGATCCCGATAATCGTGCCGGGCTTCATACGGGTCGGCGGCCCTGGATCACGCGAATCAGCACGATCGCGAGGGCGATGACCAGCAGGATGTGAATGAAGCCGCCGAGCGTGTACGACGAGACCATCCCCAGCAGCCACAGCACCAGCAGAATCACGAAGATCGTCCACAGCATACCGGCCTCCCAGTGGGGTAAGGACCACGTCAGCCGCTCCATGCGGCGCGTTCACCGTGCCAATGTCAGCAGCAGACCGGCGTCGAGCCGGCGCGCATATGGTAGCGGGACGGCGACTTGGGCGCCGTGACGATCCTCACCCCGCCCCCATGACCCGGGCGTCGGCCCTCCGGTGACCCGGCCGGGCGGCGCCTTCCGGCCCGCGCCCCGGGGCCGTACTATCCTGACAACTTCCACCCACCGGAACGCATGACCGCCCACGCAACAGTCTCCCGCCCCAGGCCCGAGGCAACGGAGTTCACGCCCTTCGTCCCGCCGACGCAGGCGCCAGCCGAACTGACGGCGCGCGCGATCGTGCTGGGTGCCATCCTCGGCATCGTGTTCGCCGCCTCGAGCGTGTACCTGGCGCTCAAGATCGGCCTCACGGTCTCGGCGTCGATCCCGATCGCCGTGCTCGCGGTGGCGTTCTTTCGGACGCTGGGGAAGTCGACCATCCTCGAGAACAACATCGTCCAGACGACCGGATCCGCCGGCGAATCCATCGCGGCGGGCATCGTCTTCACGCTGCCCGCGATCCTGCTCTTGGGGTACGACCTGACCATCGGGAAGGTCGCGGTCGTCGCGGTGGTGGGCGGGATACTCGGCGTGCTTCTGATGATTCCCCTTCGCCGGGCACTGATCGTGAAGGAGCACGGCCGCCTGACCTATCCCGAGGGGACGGCCTGCGCCGAGGTGCTGGTGGCAGGGGAGAGAGGCGGTCTCCAGGCCAAGCGCCTGTTCCAGGCGTTCGGGATCGCATTCGCCTACAAGTTTCTGATGGCGGGCCTGCGGGGATGGAAGGAATATCCGGGATGGACCTCGCGGTCCTACCAGGGCGCGTCCATCTCCGCCGAGGTGTCGCCGGAGCTGATGGGCGTGGGGTACATCATCGGGCCGCGGATCGCCGGCTACCTGTTCGCCGGCGGCTTCCTGGCCTACATGGTGCTGATCCCGGCCATCAAGCTCTTCGGCTCCGGACTCACCCAGCCGATCTTCGCCGAGCCCAAGCTGATCGCCGACATGAGCCCGGGCGAGGTGCGGGCCTATTTCATCTTCTACATCGGCGCCGGCGCCGTTGCGACGGCCGGCATCATCGCCCTCGTGCGCTCGCTCCCGACCATCGTCTCCGCCTTCCGCTCCGGCTTCGAGGACCTGCGCGGCAGCGTGGGCGAGGCGGCCTCGCGGCTCCGGACCGACACCGACCTCCCGATCTGGATCACCCCGGTGGGCGCGGTCGTGCTGGCGCTGGTGCTCACCTTCCTGCCTCAGCTGGCCGTGAACCTGCTCGGCGCGGTGCTGATCGTGGTCTTCGGGTTCTTCTTCGTGGTCGTGTCGTCCCGCATCACCGGCGAGATCGGCGTGAGCGCCAATCCGATATCAGGCATGACGATCGCCGCCCTGATCGGGACCGCAACGATCTTCCTGCTGATCGGCTGGACCGGGGTGGATCATCGGGTCGGCGCGCTCACCATCGCGGGAGTGATCGCGGTCGCGGCCGGCAACGGCGGTGCGACGAGCCAGGACCTCAAGACCGGATTCCTGGTGGGCGCCACTCCGCGGCGGCAGCAGATCGCCATCCTGATCGGGGCCATTACTTCCGCGCTGGCCATCGGCTGGACGCTGACCCTGCTCAACAACACCTACACGACCATCGTTCCCGAGCGGCACCCGGGTGTGACCCTGGCCGCCGCCGCGCCGGGTACCGGCGACCGGTCGGTGACCACGCTGGGCGAGACCATGCGCCACGATGGACGGGAGTGGGACGTCGTGCGCGTGAACCTGCCGACCGAGGGCGTGCTTCCGGGCAAGTACCTCCTCGATCAGGGTACCAAGGAAGTCGCCTACCTGGTGGACCCCGGCATCGGCGGGCGGGTGCGCGAGATCGACGGGCGTCCCATCACCAAGCTCGACTCGCCGAAGGCGACGATCATGGCGCTGGTGACCGACGGCATCCTGACGCAGAAGCTGCCCTGGGGGCTGGTGCTCATCGGCGTGTGCCTCACCATCGCGATCGAGCTGATGGGGCTGCAGTCTCTCCCGATCGCCGTGGGTGTCTACCTGCCCATCTCCACGTCGGCCAGCATGTTCGCGGGCGGGATCATCCGCTGGCTGGTGGAGCGCCGGAAGTCGGGCGGCGAGTCCATCGCCCAGGTGGAATCGGGGCCGGGCGTGCTCTTCTCCAGCGGGCTCATCGCGGGCGGCGCGATTGCTGGCATCACCATCGCCGGGATCGCGGCGGCGCTGGTGAACCGAGCGGACGCCGCGCAGGTGCCGGCGGCCGAATACCTGTCCCACATCGTGGGCCTGCAGGGCGCGCTCGGCGCCTTCGCGCGAGAGCGACCTGGTCGCGCGTCGCCATCTTCACCGGCCTCGGCTTCATCCTCTATCGTATCGCGAGCCGCTAGCGTGCCGGCAGCTTCGCCGGTCTCGGCGACGATCAGAGCCAGGATCGTCCACGGTGCGATGGTGGTTGGCATTCGTCACCTTCGGCCTCGTCGCCTGGTCCCAGGCGCGCGCCCCATCCATGCCGGTGTACGCGCTGCCGGACAGGCGGGTGCTCTACATCGCGATCTTTCTGGTCAGCGCCGGCCTCTTCGGCGCCGCGATGTTCACCGCCGGCGCGGCTGGGGCGCGCCGCACCCGGCACGTCGCAGGACCAGTGGTGGCAGGTGAACCTGGGGAAGGCCGTGAGTCATCTGGGCGCTGGTAGAGGCGGCCTGTATCCTGGGCCTGGTCGCCTACGTGCTCACGCGAGACTTCCGGGTGCTGCTGGCGACACTCTACCGGGCTCATGCTCTTCGGAACCTATCGGCCGAGCCGTTTGACCGAGCGTTGAATGCGGGTTGTTAGCCTGCTGCCTGCCGCGACGGAGATCGTTGCGGCGCTTGGCGGCGCCGGCACTTTGGTCGGCATCTCCCACGAGTGCGATTACCCCGATTCGGTGCTCGGCCTGCCGCGGGTCACCAGCAGTCCGATCGATCCGGAGGCCGGCGGCCCCGTCATCGACGCGGAGGTACGGCGGCTGCACGCTGCCGGGGTGCCGGTCATCGGCGTCGACGCGCAGGTGCTGCACCAGCTCGCCCCGGATCTCATCATCACCCAGGCGCTCTGCGAGGTGTGCGCGGTCGCGGAGGGCGAGGTCCACCGCCTCGGCTCGGGGCGTTCGCGCCTCGCCCGGCGGTCCTCTCCCTCTCAGGCCGGACGCTGGAGGGGATCTGGGCCGACATCCGCTCCGTTGCTCGTGCGCATCGACCTCGAGGCCGAGGGGGATGAGCTGGTCACCGGTCTCCGGAGCCGGGTCTCCCGCCTGCGTTCCCGCGACCGTACCGCACCGCCGCCGCGAGTCCTGTGCGTGGAGTGGCTGGAGCCCCTCTACCTGGCGGGGCACTGGGTACCGGAACTGGTGGAAGCAGCGGGCGGGCAGGATGTGGGGGCCGCCGCGGGCGGTCACTCCGCACGGCGGGAGTGGCCTGAGCTGGCCTCGTTAGAGCCCGACGTCGTCATCGTCATGCTGTGCGGGTTTGGCGTCGAGCGCAGCCTGCGCGAGCTGACGGCCCTCCGCGATGCGGAGGCCCTGGCGCTGTTCGGCTCGGTCGCCCACCTGGCTCCTCGATGGCAACGCGTACACGTCCCGCTCGGGTCCCCGCGTGGTGGACGGCGCGGAGCTGGTGCACGCCGCGATTCACGGACGCGAGGCGCCCGATCTGATCCGCTGGCGGTCCGGTGCCGCCTAGAATCATCGAGGCAGAGGGAGCCGAAGGGCTGGAGGTCGCCCGGCGCCTCTTCGCCGAGTACGCCGCGTCACTGGAGGTCGATCTCGGCTTCCAGGGATTCGCCGAGGAGCTGGGCCACCTCCCGGGCGCCTATGCGCGTCCCGGGGGGGTCTGCTTCTGGCATTCGACGGAGATGAGCCCGCCGGATGCGTGGCATTCCGGCCGCTCGAGGCCGGGTCGTGCGAAATGAAACGGCTCTACGTCCTCCCCTCGGCGCGGGGCTCGGGCTGGGGGCGCAGGCTGGCCGAGCGGGTGGTGGAAGACGCGCGCTCCGCCGGGTACGACCGGATGCGGCTCGATACCCTGCCCAGCATGAACTCTGCTCTCAGGCTCTATCTGGACATAGGCTTCCGCGACATCCCGCCGTACCGGCACAACCCGGTCGCTGGGGCCAGGTTTCTCGAGCTCGATCTCCGCCGCGCTCGGGGGTAGACAACCGGAACGCCCTACGCGACCTTTGGCCCTCCCTCTCGCACAGACCATGACTCCGGAATCACTCGCCTTCCTCAAGTCCCTGCTCGACACCCCGGGCCCCTCGTCCTTCGAGGCCGCTCCGGCGCGCGCCTGGCGGAAGGAGGCGGAGACCCTCGGCGTGGAGGTGCGGGCGGACGTGGGAGGCAACTCCTACGCGACCGTGAATCCCGGTGGCCGCCCGCGGGTCATGCTGGCTGGCCACATCGACGAGATCGGCGTCATGGTCAGCCACATCGACGATGAGGGTTTTCTCAGCTTCGATACCATCGGCGGATGGGATCCCCAGGTGTTCGTGGGCAGCGGGTCCGGCTGCTCGGCCGCGATGGCCCGGTGGTCGGCGTGGTCGGGAAGAAGGCGATCCACATCATGGACAAGGACGACCGGGAGCGCGTCTCCAAGGTCGAGGACCTCTGGATCGACATCGGCGCCGCGAATCGCGCCGAAGCGCAGCAGCGGCTCCGCATCGGCGACCCGGGTGTCCTGGCGGCGGGCGTGCTCGAGTTTCCCAACGGCCGGCTGGTAAGCCGGAGCATCGACAACCGGATCGGCGCGTTCGTCGTGCTGGAGGCGGTGCGGCTGCTCGCGCAGGAGAAACCGGCGGCAGCCGCGGTGACCGCGGTCGCGACCACCCGCGAGGAGATCGCCGCCACCGGCGGCGGCGCCCGCAGCTCGGCCGTGGCCCTCGAGCCGGATGTCGCCATCGTGGTCGACGTCACCCATGCCACCGACTATCCCGGCGTGGACAAGCGGCGCCATGGCGACTATCGCCTGGGCGGCGGTCCGGTCCTCTCTCGGGGCGCCTCGGTCAGCGAGGTGGTGTTCGAGCTCCTCGCCGCGGCGGCGGAGGCCGAGCAGATCCCCTATACCATCGAGGCCGCCTCGCGCGACACGCACACCGACGCGGAGGCCATCTTCAACGCCCATCGGGGCGTCGCGACGGCCCTGGTGTCGGTCCCCAACCGCTACATGCACAGCCCGAACGAGATGGTGACGCTGGAGGATCTCGACCGCACCGCCCGGCTGCTGGCGGCGTTCGCCCGCCGCCTGACCCCCGACACCGACTTCGTGCCCCGCTGAGCGGGGTATTTTTCCCCTATGGTTCGATCGCCCTCTACCCGCCTGGCGGCCTGGCTCGCGCTGATGGCCGTCCCCTGCACCGTCCAGGCGCAGTTCGGCACCCAGCAGCACCCGGTGCAGACGCCCGGCGCCGCCGCCGATCACCGCCGTGGACGACATTCGCTACCTGAGTGACGACGCGCTGGCCGGTCGGATGACGGGATCGGCCGGAGCCGATTCCGCCGCCGCCTACCTCGCCCGCCGCTTCGAGCAGGTGGGCCTCCAGCCCTCGGCCGGCGGGTGGTTCCAGGCGTTCACGGTGGCCAAGGAAGCGCCGGTGGCGCAGTCGGCCCGGGTGGGAGGACTGGTCGGCAAGAACGTGATCGGGCTGCTGCCCGGCCACGACCCCGCCCTCCGCAACGAGATCGTCATCGTCGGGGCCCACTATGATCACCTCGGCCTCGGCGGCTTCGGCAGCCTCGACCCCGATAGTACCGGGCTGGTGCACAACGGGGCGGACGACAACGCCTCGGGGTCCGCCATGCTGATCCAGATCGCCGCCCGGCTGGCGCACGCGCCGCCGGCCCGAACGGTCGTGTTCATCGCCTTCAGCGGCGAGGAGCTGGGACTGCTCGGATCGGCGCACTACGTGAAGCAGCCGCTCTATCCCCTGAGCGCCACGATGGCGATGATCAACCTGGACATGGTCGGCCGGCTCAATCGCGGGCGGCTGATCGTTTACGGCGCGCGCACCGCCAAGGAGTTTCCCGCCCTCCTCGACTCGCTGAATTGGCACGCGGGCTTCGATCTCAAGGCGCAGGGAGACGGCTACGGCCCCAGCGACCAGTCGTCGTTCTACGCGGCGGGAAGGCCGGTCCTACACATCTTCACCGACCTCCACGACGACTATCACCGTACCACCGACGACTGGCAGAAGATCGACCCCGAGGGTTTCCGCCGGGTATCCAACTTCACGCTGGGCCTCGTTACGGCACTCGCCAACCGCCCGGCCAAGCTGACCCCGGTCGAGGCGACGCCCGCCGGCGCATTCGGCCACCGCCGCGCTGCCGGCGTACGGGACCTATCTGGGCACCATCCCCGACATGACCGACAACCCCGGGGGCGTGCGGCTCCTCGGCGTCCGGGCGGGAAGCCCAGCCGAGAAGGCCGGACTGCGGGGCGACGACATCATCACTCGGATCGGCGAGCTCGACGTCCCCGATCTGCAGGCGATGACCAACGCTCTTCGCAGCCACGAGCCCGGCGACACCGTGAGCATCGTGATCCGCCGCGGCAACCAGGTCACCACGGTTCGCGCCACGCTCGGCACGCGAGGAGGATAGTCATGCCGGTCCTGAACGCCGACAAGGTGATCGCCTCGCTTCGCGGGGCGTTCGCGCGTGAGGTGGATCGCCAAGGCGCTCCTCACCACCGCCGCGGAGAAGATCCGCGCCGCGGGCTCGCCCTACACGTCGGTATACCTGTACATGCTGCACGGGGATGAGCTGGTGCTGGAGGCGTTCGCCGGACGGGAGACGGACCACACCCGGATCCCGGTCGGCCAGGGGGTGTGCGGCACCGCGGTCGCCACGGGCCGAGACCAGAACGTCCCCGACGTGCGCTCGGTCGAGAACTACATCGCCTGCAACGCCTGGACCCGGTCCGAGCTGGTCGTGCTCATTCGCCGGGGCGACAGGATTCTGGGCCAGATCGACGTGGACAGCGACGAGCCCGATCCGTTCACCGACGCGGAAGAGACCGAAGTCCGCCGGGTGGCGGACGCGATCGCGGTCCTGCTCTAGGTGTCGGCGGCGACTGCCCGCGAGTCCACCGTCACGATCCGCGGCGCCGACATCTTCGTGCGCCGGATCGGCGCCGGTCCACCGGTGGTCGTGCTGCACGGCGGTCCCGGTGCCCATCACGACTACCTCCTCCCCGGCTTCGATGCCCTGGCCGACGGCCGCGAGCTGATCTATTACGACCAGCGCGGTGGTGGACGGTCGCCGGTCGCCCGGGACGTGCCGGTCGGGTGGACCGAGCAGGTCGCGGATCTCGACGCCCTGCGCCACGCACTGGGGACTCGAGCTCCTCACGATCGCCGGATACTCCTGGGGCGCGCTGCTCGCGCTATTGTACGCGCTGGAGCACCGGTCGGCCGTCGAGCGCCTCGCCCTCGTCTCCCCCGCCCCGTCGTGGCGCGCCGCCCGCGATGGCTTCGAGCGCCGGTTCGGCCAGCGCAATCTCGATCCGGTCTTTCAGGACCAGCGCCGCGCTCTTCGCGAGAGCGGCCTTCGCGAGCGCGATCCGGAGGCCTTCCAGCAACGGATCTTCGAGCTCTCGGTGGCGCCCTATTTCCATGACCCCGACCGCGCCCGCGAACTGACGCCGTTCCGGATCACCGGCCGTACCCAACAGGAGGTCTGGGGCAGTCTCGGGGACTTCGACCTGCGGGATCGTCTGCCGCAACTTCGCGGCATCCCGTCCTTGGTGATTCACGGCGAGGAGGATCCGATCCCCATCGACGTCGCCCGAACGACGGCGGATTTGATCGGCGCTGAATTCCGAGGCATCCCGCGCTGTGGGCACGTGCCCTATGTGGAGGCCTTCGAAGAGTTTGTGAGATCGGTCGGGGAATTTCTGCCGCCCTGACCCGCCAGTCAGGCATTACCTTTCTTCCATGCTACGTCCCACCCCGCTGGATCTCGCGTTCGATCGTGCGGCCGACACCGTTTTTCCTCAGATAGCCACCAGCCTGGCCCAGGCCGGCCAGGATCCGGCGGACCGGGACGCGTTTCTGATGGATCGGGAGGTGATCACGCTCCTCCGTGATCTCAGGCCTGCCGAGGGGCTGGGCGAAGCGATGGATCAGATGGTGGCCCTGGTGCACCACGCCTACCTGACATGGGCCGCGGGCGGCGTCACCATCCCGCTCGAGCGCGACACGCTCGACTCGATCCTCGACGAGTCCCGCATCGAAGGCGCCGATGCCCCCGACCTGCCCGCCTACTACGTGCAATTCCCCGAGCGAGTCGTCTGGGCCGCGGTGGTCGAGAACGAAGCCCCCGAGCCGCTCGACGGCCTCTTCGTCTCACGCGCACCCGCCGGGGACCTGCGCATCCTGGGCATCTTCGGTCTCCGCCCCGACCGGGCGGGATTCAGCGCCGTGGAGGCCATCGGGCCGCGGCCTCATGGGCTGGCGCGCGAGGACGGCTCGGCGCTGTTCGACCCCACGCTTCCCGGCGGGGCGGCAGCCGGGCTTCGATCCATCGCGGGCGAGGAGGAGCTGCTCGATCTCGGGTGGCGCACGCAGCAGCTGGCAGCGAACGTCGGCAGCGGAGGCGTGTGATGGAGACCCTGAAGGACTTCATGGACAAGAAGGCGGTGGCCGACGTCCTGGAGCAGATCGCCGCGTTCCTCGAGTTGCGGGGAGAGAATCCCTTCCGGATTCGGGCGTTCAGGACCGCGGCCCGCGCCATCTCGAGCTTCACCGGCGACCTCCGTCAGGGGCTCGAGGACGGCTCGCTTGCCTCGGCCAAGGGCGTCGGTCCCGCCACGCTCCAGATCGCCGCGGAGCTGGTCAACACCGGCCGTGCGAGCATCCTCGAGGAGCTGCGCGAGCAGATTCCGCCGGGGCTGGTGGAGATGCTGGCGATCTCGGGTCTTGGCGTCGCCAAGATCCGGCAGATCCACGACGTGCTCGACATAGACTCGCTGCCCGAGCTGGAGGCTGCGGCACTGGACGGGAGGCTCGCCAAGCTGCCGCGCTTCGGACAGAAGACGTCGGAGAACATCCTCAAGAGCATCGCCTTCCTGCGTCAGGCGACCACCTTCCGGCTCTCCCACCACGCTGCCGAGGAGGCGGAGGGCCTGCGCGTCGCGCTGTCCCGACTGCCGGGAGTGACCGAAGCGATCGTCGCGGGGGACGTGCGACGCCGCTCGGAAATCGTCCGCGACCTGGTTCTGGTCCTGGTGGCCGAGGTGTCGCCGGCAGATCTGTTCAAGCGGCTGAGCCAGCTCCCCGGAGTGCACGAGTTCGCCGGGCAGGACGAGCGGCGACTGACCCTGCGCTTCGCCGGCGGTGCGAGCGCCCAGATCGTGGTGTCCACACCGGTGAACGCCGGCGCCGTGCTGGTCCAGGCCACGGGCAACGAGCATCACCTCGCCGAGCTGGCGCGTCATGCGGCGGCGCAGGGGTTCTCGCTCACCGGCGCGGCGCTCTTCAGAGGCAGCGCGTTCGTGCCGACGCCCGACGAGACGCGGCTCTACGCCGCGCTCGGCCTGCCCTGCATCCCGCCGGAGCTGCGCGAAGGCACGGGGGAGGTCGCCGCGGCCGCGCGAGGGGAGCTCCCGCGTCTGCTCGAGCCGGGGGACCTCAGAGGCTTCCTCCACTGTCACACGAAGTACTCCGACGGCTCCAACACCGTGGAGGAGCTGGCGATTGCCTGTCGGGATGCCGGCTACGAGTACGTCGGTATCACGGACCACAGCCAGGCCGCGGCGTATGCGGGGGGACTTCAGTCCGACGACTTGCTTCGCCAGGCCGAGGAGATCGACGAGGTCAACAGCCGCCTCGAGGGCATTCGCGTGCTGAAAGGGGTGGAGGCCGACATCCTGGCCGACGGCAGGGTGGACTTCGAGGAGCGGGTGCTGGCGCAGCTCGATTTCGTGATCGCATCCATCCACAGCCGATTCAACATGTCCGCGGCGGACATGACGGCGCGGATGCTCGCGGCCATGGACAATCCCTACCTCACGATCATCGGCCATCCAACGGGCCGGCTGCTCCTCTCCCGCGACCCCTATGGCCTGGATCTCGACGCCGTCATCGAGAAGGCGGCGGCGCGAGGCGTGGCGCTGGAGATCAATGCCGATCCGCACCGGCTCGATCTGGACTGGCGGGTGCTGCGGCGGGTTCGCGACGGCGGCGTGATGATCTCGATCGGCGCCGACGCCCACAGCAAGGCGGGCATCGCCCACGTCGAGTACGGCGTCGGCATGGCACGGAAGGGCTGGCTCGGCCCGGACGACATCCTCAATGCCCTGCCGGTGGAGCAATTCGTCGCCCACGCCGGCCGGCGGCGGTGACCGCGGGAAGGGCACGGCCCGCCCGGCGTACCGGACGGGAGTCGAAGGCCGCCAAGGCCGAGCGGGCGGCGCTCATCCTCCGCCGCCTCAAGCGCAGCTATCCCGACGCCCGGTGCGCCCTCGATCACGGCGACGCCTACCAGCTGCTGGTGGCGACCATCCTGTCGGCACAATGCACCGATGCGCGGGTGAATCTCGTCACACCGGCATTCTTCGCCCGCTATCCCTCACCCGAAGTCCTGGCGCGTGCGGAGCAGGGCGAGGTCGAGGAGATCATCCGCAGCACCGGCTTCTTTCGGAACAAGGCGCGGAGCCTGATCGGCATGGCCCAGGGCCTGGTCGCGGATTATCGGGGCCAGGTGCCGCGCACGATGGACGCGCTGCAGGCGCTCCCCGGGGTCGGACGCAAGACGGCGAATGTCGTGCTGGGAAACGCGTTCGGACTCAATGTGGGAATCACGGTGGACACCCACGTCACCCGCCTGTCCCGACTGCTCGGTCTGACGCGGCACGATGATCCGGTGAAGATCGAGCAGGATCTCATGCCGTTGTTCCCCCAGTCGGACTGGACCCTCCTCTCCCATCTACTGATTTTCCACGGGCGGCAGATCTGCATCGCCCGCCGCCCGCGATGCCTCCAGTGCGTGCTGGCGGAGCTCTGCCCATCCGCCGCCATCTGAAGTCGCTGGCCGCCCTCCTGGCGGTCCTGGCGCTGGTCGGCGCAGTCGGCATCGCCGTCGGTATCGCGCCCCGGCAGAACTCGATGGAACGCTGGGTCGTGAAGCGGCCCCTGGACGCGCGTCGCACCGGCCGCTTCGAACACCCGATGCTCACCGAGAGCTCCGGCGTGGCCGTGAGCCGCCGGCAGCCCGGCATCCTGTGGACGCTGAACGATTCGGGGAACGACGCCTGGATCTTCGCCACCGATACCATGGGGCGCGATCATGGCGCCTTCCTGGTCGCCGGCGCCGAGAATCGGGACTGGGAAGCGATAGCCCTGGGCCCCTGCAGGAAGGGGGACTGCCTCTACATCGCGGACACCGGTGACAACGGGAGATCACACAAGACAGCGCGCCTGTATCGGGTGCCCGAGCCGTCGATCACGTCGCCCATGCCGCGGACTCGGACCGCCGAAGTGCTCGAGTTCCGCTACCCGCGCGGCGCACCCGACGTGGAATCCATGTACGTGAGCCGGGACGGCACCGTCACGCTGATCACGAAGACCCAGAGCGCGCCGGCGAGGGTGTACCGGCTCGGGGCGGACGCCTGGGCGAATTCGGGCATCGCCGTCGCCGAGGCGATTGGCACGCTGCCGGTCGACTACCGCAGCTTCGCGAACGAGATCACCGACGCCGCGCTGTCGCCGTCGGGCCGGGTGGTGGCGGTGCGCACCTACCGGGCGATCTACCTCTTTGGCCGCACCCCGGACGATAAGCTGGCATCTCTGGGCGTGGCTTGCGACACTGCGGGTCTCCAGCTCCAGGGCGAGGGTGTGGGCTGGCTGAACGACCAGGAACTGGTGCTGACGAGCGAGGGAGGGCTCGGCGGAAGCGGCACGGTGGTCGTGCTTCGCTGCGAGCCGAATGGCACGCCGGGGTGATGCAGACCCCAGGGGGCAGGGTTCTTGCTCGTTTGCCATTTCGGCCCGACTGGAAGGCCATCAGGTTGGCGCGTAACTCGTTTTCTACACTAGCCTTGACGGTGCAATGGCCCTACCGAGCCTGGATGAGCCCCTTCGGGGCGAACGGTCGAATCGAGTGCGCTTCTCCCGCGGCCTCGAAGTAGCCGGACGCACCATCCTGGTGGTGGCTCCCCAGCCCTTCTACCAGGACCGGGGCACCCCCATCGCGCTGCGGCAGGTACTCCAGGCCCTGAGCGAGCTCGGCTACCGGGTCGACCTGCTCACCTTCCCGGTGGGCGCGGACATCGAGCTGCCGGGGCTCAGGATCCTCCGGGCGGGCAACCCCACCGGGATCCGCACAGTCCCTGTCGGTCTCTCGACTGCCAAGCTGATGCTGGACGCCTCGCTGGTGGCCGCGCTGCGGCTACAGCTCGCACATGGGACGTATACCTGCGTTCACGCGGTGGAGGAGGCCGCCTGGCCCGCTCTCAGGATGGCGCATGCCCGCGGGGTCCCGCTGCTGTACGACATGCAGTCGAGCCTTCCCGAGCAGCTGCTCAAGCACGCGCTGGCCAGGGTTCCTCCGCTTCCGACACTGCTCACGGCCGCCGAGCAATGGCTGCTCAGGCGGGCCGACCTCGTGGTGGCGAGCACCGGGCTGGCCGACCGCGTCCACCGGACCGCCCCCGACACAGCGGTCCGGGAGTGGAAGTTTCCGAGCACGGCTCCCGAGGTCGGTCCATCAGAGACGGCCGAGCTCCGGCGGACCCTCGGCATCGCGCCCGACGCTCCGGTGGTGGTGTACTGCGGAACCTTCGAACGCTATCAGGGATTGGACGAGCTCGCGGAGGCGGTCCCCGCGGTTCTGGCCCGGGTTCCCCGTGCCCGGTTCGTGCTGGTCGGTGCCGACCAGACCCGTGGGGCCTCCGACGATCGCGGGCGCGGAGCAGCTGGTAGGTGATGGCCTCCTGACGATCGTCGAGCGGCAATCCCGCGCGGCCATGCCGGGCTATCTCGCCATGGCCGACGTGCTCGTCTCCCCGCGCGCCTTCGGCGGCAACCTCCCGCTCAAGATCTTCGACTACCTCGCGGCGGGCCGACCCGATCGTCGCGACCGACATCCCGACCCACCGCAGCGTGCTCACCCCCGAGACCGCGGTGCTGGTGGCGCCGGAGGCCGGCGCGATCGCGGACGGCATCGTGTCGGTGCTGAGCGATCCGGCCAGGTCGCGAGGTCTGAGCGTCGCGTCGCGGCAGTACGCCGCCCAGCACCTGGGCTGGCACCGCTTCGTGCGATCGGTCGGTCAGATCTACGACGAGGCGCATCGTCATGTCCCGGCCTGAGGCCGGCATGATCTCCGTCGTCATCCCCGCGCGCAACGAAGCCGCGCGCATCGGGGCGCTGGTGCGCGCGGTCGCGGCGCAGGACACCCTGGGCCGGCGCCTGGAGACGATCGTGGTGGACGATGCGTCCAGCGACGACACCGTGGCCGTGGCACGCGGCGCGGGCGCGCGGGTCCTCTCGCTCCAGGCCGGCGCAGAGTCGGGCAATCCCGCCATCGCGCGCAACCGCGGCGCGGCTTCCGCACAGGGTGATCCGATCATCTTTCTCGACGCAGACTGTATCCCGGCCGCCGGCTGGCTGCCTCGCCTTCTCGCGGCGCACGAGCGCGGCGCCGACGTGGTCGGCGGCTCGCTCGACCTGCCTTTGGGCCTCACGGCCAGCGGCGCGCTGCGACTACTACTGCGGCTGGTATCACGTGCACTCCCGCCGGCAGCCCGGGGACGTCACCAACCATCCGCCGGGAAACCTGAGCGTGCGCCGGAAGGCGTTCGCCGGCACCGGAGGATTCACCGAGCGGCAGCCGATCGCCTACGCGCACGAGGAGCTGGAGTGGCAGGCGGCCGTGCGGCGCGCGGGCGGCCGCATCGTGTTCGAGCCGGCGGCCGCCGTCTATCACCACAATCGTCCCGGGTTCGCGCAACCTGCTCCGGCGGAACTACCGCTGGGGGTTCAGCGCCATCGAGAGCAAGGCGCAGACGGGCGCCGCGCGGGCGGCCTGGGTCTACCGGCATCCCGGACTGCTGGTGCTGGGGAGCCTCCCCATCGCGATCGGCACCACGGCTTACATCGTCGGCTGCTGGACCCGCGCGCGGGTGCTCGAGCCCCTCCTGATGCTCGCCCGCCGTCTTCGCGGCGCGGCTGGCGTACTCGGCCGGCCTGGTGGCCGGCGGCATACGGTGGATGCGCCACGGCGAGGCTGCCGCGGCGACGCGGCCGCGCTGGGAATGAGCCGCATCCGGATCACCGCGGCGATCTGCACCCGAGACCGACCCGAGCTGCTCGCGCGATCACTCGAATCGCTCACCCGCCAGACCCGTCCACCGGTGGAGATCCTGGTGGTGGACAACGCGCCCGTCCAGCGAGCGCACGCACGCGGTGGTCACCGAGCGCTTCCCCTCGGTCTGTTACCTCCTCGAGCCGGTGCCGGGGCTCGATTTCGCCCGGAACCGGGCGCTGGCCGTCGCGTGTGGAGACGTCGTCGCCTTCCTCGACGACGACGCCGTCGCCGCTCCCGATTGGGCAGAGGCCCTGGCGCGAGTTTTCGAGTCCGATCCTCGCGTGGCGATATGCACAGGTCGGGTGGAGCCGCTCACGCTCGATACACCCGGCGCACGCCTCTTCGAGGCCAATGGAGGATTCTCCCGGGGCGCCGATCGCATCTGCCTGCCCGACGACGCCGACCGCCCGCTGCACGGCCGGCGTGCCCCGCTCATCGCCTGGGCGATCAGTGTGGGCTGCGGCTGCAGCTACGCCGTCCGCCGCGACGCCGCGCTGGACCCTCGGCAAGTTCGACGAGGCGCTCGATCTGGGGCGCGCGCTGCCCGGCGGTGGCGATCACGACCTCCTGTGGCGCGCGCTTGCGCGCGGGTCACGCGGTCGTGTACGAGCCGGCGGCGCTCGCGTGGCACGAGCACCGCGGCGAGGCGGCGGACGCGCACGACCAGATCGTGGGGCATCAGCGCGCGGTGCTGGCGTTCCTCGCCAAGCACCTGGTGCTCGACGGCGGCGCGCGCGGCGTGCTCGCGAGCTATACCGGATGGCGGCTGGCCAAGCCGGGCGTTCGCCTGCTGCGCCGCGCCCTCGGCCGCGATCCGCTCCCGGCCCGCGTGCTGCTTCGCATGTGGGCGAACTGCTGGCTCGGGCTGGTGGCGTATCCCCGCGCGCGACAGGTCGCCCGCCGGCGCCGCGAAGCGGCCGCCTGATGAGCTCCCTCGCCCGTCTCCGGGACGTGTGGCGGTATCGCGAGCTGCTGCACAGCCTCGTGATCCGCAATCTCAAGGTGAAGTACCAGCGCTCCCTGCTGGGCTTCGTGTGGACCCTGGTGAATCCGCTGTTCACCGTCGCCGTGCTGGGCGTGGTGTTCAGCCACGTGGTCCGGATCCCGCTGGAGCACTACTGGGCCTTCCTGCTCAGCGGCTACTTCGTGTGGAACTTCGTGCTGCAGACCCTCAATACGGGGACCTACATCCTCGCGGAGCACTCGCGGCTGACCCGCAGCGTGGCCTTCCCCAGCGAGATCCTGGTCTTCAGCGCGGCGGGCTCCCGGCTCATCGAGTTCCTGGTCGAGATCGGCCTGGTGCTCGCGGCGCTCGCCATCTTCCATCACGGCGCGGTCCCCGAGAGCTACCTCCTGGTGCCGGTGCTGGTGCTGATCCAGCTGCTGCTGGTGATCGGGCTGGCGCTGCCCATCGCCACGCTGTCGGTGTTCTACTACGACGTCCATCACGCGCTGCCGATCGCGCTCACCACGCTGTTCTATCTGTCGCCGGTCTTCTACCCGGCCTCGATGGTACCAGAAGCCGCCCGCGGCCTGTTCTTCCTCAACCCCGTCGCCGGTCTGCTCACGCTCTATCATCAGGTGCTCTATCAGGGCGTGATGCCGCCCCTCGGGGAGCTCGGCCTGATGGTGCTCGCCGCCTTCGTCTTCTACCTGGTCGGATATGCCATCTTCCGCCGCTATGCTGCCGTCTTCCCAGAGATCGTCTGAGCTCGGGGCGACCGCGGTCGCGCTCCGGGGGGTCGCCAAGCGGTTCTACTTCTACGACCACCGCACCAGCTCGCTCCGGGAGTGGTTCATCCGCCGGGTCCTGCGGCGGCCGCTCCACGTGCGGCGGGCGGATTTCATCCTGCGGGGTGTGGACCTGGAGGTGCGCCAAGGCGAGGCGGTGGCGCTGCTGGGCCGGAACGGCTCGGGCAAGAGCACGGTGCTGCGCCTGATCGCCGGCATCTACCAGCCCTCCAGCGGCTCGATCGAGACCCAGGGGCGGATCACGGCCGTCATCGAGCTGGGCGCAGGTTTTCATCCCGAGCTCACGGGAGCGGAGAACATCGCGCTCTACGCGGCCGTCCTCGGCCTCACGCGGAAGGAGCTGGCGGCGCACTACGACGAGATCGTCGAGTTCGCCGACCTCCCCGACCTCCCCGACACCCCGCTCAAGTACTACTCCTCGGGCATGGAGGCTCGACTCGCCTTCTCGGTGGCGGTCTGCCTTCAGCCCGACATTCTCCTGCTGGACGAAGTGCTCGCGGTCGGCGACCAGGCCTTCCGTGAGCGCTGCCTCGAGCGGCTGCGGCAGTATCACGCGCGCGGCGGCACCCTGATCCTGGTCTCCCATGAGCTCGACCAGGTGCGCGAGCTGTGCCAGCGCGCGGTCTGGCTGGACGACGGCAAGGTGGTGCTGGACGGTCCGATCGACGGCGTGCTGGCGGCCTATCATGCCTAGTCGCGTCGAAGGAGTCGTCGCTGGCACCGGTCCGTCTGATGGAGCTCGACGCCGACCGTCCCGCCGAAGCGCTGGAAGGACTCGCGGGATACGTCGCGGTCGGAGGCGCTGGTTCGCCGGCGCGGCGAGCCGGTCGGATGGGTTCGACTCCCGGTCGCGGACGGGCGCTGCTCGGCGGCCGCGATGCGCGATGCCCTCGACGCGCCTCGCACCGGCGCTGCTCCGGGTGCGCGCCGTGGCGGCGGACGGCGCGGCGGTGCTCCCCGTCGGTCACGGTCGCCGTCTGCACCCGGGACCGCACCGCCGACCTGGCCCGCTGCCTGGACGTCCCTGGAGCGTCTCGACTATCCCGGCCTCGACCTGCTGGTGGTGGACAACGCCCCGTCGACCGATGCGACGCGCGCGGAGGTGGCCCGGCATCCGCGGGTGCGCTACGTCCGCGAGCCGAGGCCGGGACTCGACTGGGCGCGGAACCGCGCGATCGCCGAGGCGACCGGCGAGATTCTGGTCTTCACCGACGACGACGTGCGAGGTGGATGCCGGCTGGATTCGGGCGATCGTGGCGGCATTCGGGCAGGATCGGAGCGTCGCCGCGGTGACCGGTCTCGTGGTTCCCGGTGAGCTCGAGACCGATGCGCAGGTGCTGTTCGAGCGCTACCGGAGCTTCGGCCGAGGATTCGCGCCGCCGGCGCGTGGAGGCGCCGGCGACGTCGGCGGGCATGGCCCGCCGGTACGGCGCCGCGGGCGACTACGGCACCGGCGCCAACATGGCCTTCCGGCGCGAGGTGTTCGACCGGATCGGCCCGTTCGACCCGGCGCTCGACGTCGGCACCCCCGCCCGCGGCGGCGGCGATCTGGAGATGTTCTTCCGGGTGCTCAAGCACGGGCCACGCGCTGGTCTACGAGCCGCGCGCGATCGTGCGGCACCGGCATCGCCGCTCCCTGCGCCGAGCTCCAGCGACAGATCGAGGACCACGGCGTGAGCTTCTCCGCCTACATCGTTCGAAGCGCCTGGGCCTACCCCGACGAGCGGCTCGCCTTCGTCCGGCTCGCCTGCTGGTGGTACGTGAAGACCGCGTTTCGGATCCTGTGGCCCAAGGCCGAGCCGGCCGGGGCGCTGCGGCGCCTGGGCGTCGCGGAGCTTCGCGGGTGCGTCGATCGGCCTCGACCCGCTATCCGGCTGTCCCGCCGCGCCGCGGCGCGCGTGGCCGCGACTCACCTATCCGGAGACGCGTGCATGAGTGACGTCCGAGCGGCGACGGCACCCCTGGTGTCGGTCGTGATGCCGTGCCTCAACGAGGAGGAGGCGATCGGCGCCTGCATCGAGAAGATCCAGCGCACGTTCGCCGACGCCGGGCTGGACGGCGAGATCGTGGTGTGCGACAACGGGTCCACCGACCGCTCGGTCGCGATCGCGGAGGAGATGGGCGCGCGAGTGGTGCACCAGCCGGAGCGCGGGTACGGCAACGCGTACCTCAAGGGGTTCGCCAGCGCGCGCGGACGCTACCTCGTGATGGGCGACGCCGACGACACCTACGACTTCACCATGATCCCGCAGTTCCTGCAGGCGCTGCGCGAGGACGGCAACGCCTTCGTGACCGGCAGCCGCTACCTGGGCGGCGGCGACCGCCACATCACCGGCGCTGCACCGCTGGTTCGGCAACCCGGCGCTCACCCGCACCCTCAACCTGCTCTTCGGCACCCGGTACACCGACGTGTACTGCGGCTTCCGCGCCTTCTCGCCGCGAGTCGTACGAGCGGATCCGGCCGGTGAGCCCCGGCATGGAGTTCAACCTGGAGCTCGCGATCAACGCCGGGCTGGCCAGGCTGAAGACGGCGGAGATCCCGATCGTCCTGGGCCCGCGCAAGGGCGAGTCCAAGCTCCGCACCTTCCGCGACGGCTGGCGCAGCCTGCGGATGATGCTGCTCTACTCGCCCAACAAGCTCTTCTTCGTGCCGGGCGACGGGCCTGCTGGTCCTGGGCCTGCTGCTCCATCTCGCCGTGCTGCTGGGCCTGGTGCGATTCGGCGGGCGGCCGGCCGCGGGAGTGACCGCCGTCTTCGCGACCATCTTCAGCGTGGTGGGGTTCGAGATCCTGAGCCTCGGCCTCCATGCCAAGACCTACTCCTGGAGCCGGCGGTTCGACGCCGACAACCGGCTGCTCGCCGAGCTTCTACCGGCGGTTCAAGCTCGAGGGCGGACTGCTGCTGGGCGCGGGCCTCGTCGCCGGCGGGCGTCGCCATCCTCGTCGCCATCGTGGTGGAGTGGATCCGCTCCGATCTGCTGCCGCTGCCCCACCCCGAGTGGGCCTCGTTCGCCGCGACGCTGGTCATCCTGGGCTTCAGCACGGTCTTCTCCTCGCTTTCATCTCGGCCATGTCCATGACCCGGCCGCAGGACCGGCAGTGAGCGAGACCGGGCGCGCGTCGCTGGGGGCCGGTGGATCGCTGGCTCGCCGCCGAGCCTCGTGCTCATCGCCGTCGCGCTCTGGCTGCCCCGGCTCCGGGGGCCGCTCGATCTGCGCTACGACGCCGGGGTCTACTACGTCCTGGGCACCTCGCTCGCCGAGGGGCGGGGCTACCGGCTGCTCAACGAGCCGGGCGCGATCGAGGCGGTCCAATACCCGCCGGTCCTGCCGGCCGTCGCCGCGCGTCCACCAGCGACGTCCTGGGGACGAGCGACCCGGTGGTCGTCGGTCAGGCCCTGCGCTCACGGCTGCCTTGCTCTTCGTCGGCGTACGCGGTTGCGGTCTTCGCCCTCGCCCGCCGAATGCTGGGGCCCGGCGGTTCGCCTGGCTGGCGGCGCTGCTCGCGATCCTCAACGCCCAGGTGCTCTTCCTCTCCGACTACTTCGCGGCCGACCTGCCGTATACCGCGGTGTCCACCTTCTTCCTGGTGGCGCCGCCCGGCCTGGCCGCCGGACTGCTCGCGGTGGGCGCCTTCGGACTCAGAACCGCCGGCGTGGCGCTCCTCGGCCGCCTGGGCGGCCGAGAGCCTGCTCCGGCGCCGGTGGCGGCAGGCGGCGGTGCGCGCGTGCGTCGGCGCTGGCGGCAGTGGGGGTGTGGCAGATCTACGTCCACCTGCGTCAACTCGAGCGCCGAGTACTCGCGGCCCGCGTACTCCTATCAGCGAGCGGACTACCAGTTCTACAACGTCGGGTACTCGGAGAACATGTCCGTACGTGGATCCGTTCCGGCCCGAGCTGGGCCGCGCGACCCGCGCGGAGCTGGCGTCCGCGCGTCGCCCGAAATCGTCCGCGCGATCCCGATCGGGCTCGGCGAGGCCGCGACCCTGCAGCGCGGCTGGCTGGTGGGCGAGGTGGAGCGGGTCCGCGAGCACTTCCCCGGCGATCGATCCCTGACTGGACGGTGTCGGCGGCGCTGGTGTACGTGAGCGCGCTCGTGCCATCGGGGCTCGTGCTGCTCGCGCCGCGGCGGGCACTGGCTCGCTGGTGCTGTACGTCGCTCGGTCCATCGCCCTGATCGTGCGTGACGCCGTGGCCGGGACAGTTCGGCCGCTACCTCGTGCCCCTGGCGCCGTTCCTGGCCCTCGCGTTCGTGGCGGTGCCCGTCGGCGCTGCTCGAGCGGGCGCGCGCGGTCCGGCGGCCGGTGGTGGCGCGCCGCGACGGTCGGTAGCGCTGGCGACGCTCGGCGGCGTGCTGGTCCAGGCAGCTGTACACGGTCTACAAGGTGTTCACCAAGCACCACGAGCCCGCCGTCATGACCGACGCCGCCGGGCAAGGTGCACCAGTATCGCCTGTTCTTCTACGACCGGACGTGGCGGCTGCACGACGACGCGCTCGACTGGCTCGCCACGTCAGGGTCCGCGCTCGGCGCGTCATCGCCTCGGCGACGCCGCACTCGGTGTACCTGCGGACCGGGCTCAAGGCCGTCATGCCGCCGTACGAGGCCGATCCCGCCCATGGCGGCCGATCTGCTGCGACCGGGTGCCCGTGACCTATCTCGATCGTGGACCAGCTCAGCTTCCTCGACGTGTCGCGCCGGTACGCGGCGCCGGTGCGGCGCGCGGACCCAGCACCGACTGGCCGCTGGTCTACGCCGTGAACGACAGCGGGCCCCGGATCTACCGCCGGTCGGGCGAAGGCCATCCGCCGGCCATCGGCTCGAAATAGAAGATCTCGACCAGGCGATGCTCGAGCAGGGCGGTTCGCATATCCGGGGTCAAGGACTCGAGATCGGACGGTGAGCGCGTCGGTGGTTCCGTCGTAGACCTCGCCGATCCGCCAGGCGGCTGTGCCGGCGCAGCCAGGGCTCGGCCGGCGAGGCGAGAGCGATATTGTGGACCTGCACCAGCGCCACCCGGCGCATGGCCCGCCAGCAACGCCGAGATCGGACACCTGGCGCAGTCCGAGCGGCTCGATCCACGACCAGCGAACGGCAGGTCGCGTTGCAGCGCTCGGCTCAAGCCGATGACGCCGGACGGCACCGAGTGCACCAGCACCACGTCGCCGGGAGTGGCCCAGCGATTCAGCGCGGCGGCCAGGGCCGGGTAGACCGCGCCGGGACGGCGAGGGGTCCGCGACTGCGGCCAGAGCCCCGCGGTCCAGGCGAGAAGAATCAGGCCGGCGAAGCCCGCGAGCCGGCGCGGCCCCAGCGGCCACGCTGCCAGCGAGGCGAGCACCAGGGCGCCTGGAAGCGCGGCGAGGACATAGCGAGGAATCCGGGATGCGCCGGTGTGACGCACGAGATCGAGCAGGTAGGGACCCAGCACCACGGCCGCGACCCAGCACCAGACGAGCAGTCGGTCGGCAGTGAAGAGCTGGGCCAGTCGCCCGCGATACAGCAGCAATAGGCCGAGGCCCAGGTAAGCGAGCGCCAGGATGCCGTCCACCACGGGCGAGCCGCCCCAGTGGCTGCCGCCGGCCAGCAGGCTCCAGGCGAGCTCGAACGGACGGGTGACGGTCTCGGGCCAACGGAGTGGGGTCGCCAGCCAGTAGCCGGTCACCCGCCACTGGGAGAGGGCCGCCGGGACCTGCGCGTACCAGGGTGCGGCGCTCGCGGCGGCGGCCGCCAGCAGCACCGCTCCAGCGAGACGGTCCCGCCCGCGGGTGCGAAGCAGCAGCCAGGCGCCGCAGGCGAGCCAGACGAAGAGGAAGAAGTAGTGGGTGTAGAGACCCGCCACCGCGGTGCCGACCCAGGCGAGCGCCCGCCCGGGACCGAAGCCTCCGCGCCCCAGGCGGAGCGTGAGCCAGACCAGAAGGGTCGCGAGGAGCCACAGCAGCGAGTACATCCGGCCCTCCAGCGAGTAGAACATGCTCGCCGGAGACCAGGCGTAGAGCACCACCGCGGCCCAGCCGACGGTGCGGTCACCCAGCTCGCTGGCGAGCAGCCAGAGTATGGGCAGGGTGAGCACGGCCCAGAAGAGCGACAGCAGTCGCAGCGCGGCGTCACTGGTGCCGGTCATGCGGGTCCAGGCGCCGAGCAGCAGGTAGTAGAGCGGCGGGTTGGTATCGGACAGACGTACGGCGCGAACGATTCCAGCCACGCCGCCGGTGGACGGCTCGTGCTCGGCGAAGCGGGTGAAGGACGAGGAGGGCACGATATTGGCCGGCTGCACGAAGTCGCCGAGGTCGCCGCGCGCGCTCGCGGCCGGATGCTCCAGGCTATGCCCCGTGGCCATGGCGAGCGAGAAGATCTCGTCGCCCCAGAGTCCGGGGCGCAAGGCGAGAACGACGCGCAGCAGAATCGCCGCGCACACCAGGAGGACCGCCAGCGTGGGTGCCGACGCGCGGCTGGAAACGCGGCTCACAGACAGACTCGGATGAGGGGGAAGCGAGTGGAGCGAACGGCAACCAATTCTACATCATCGGCCGGGGTCGCGCCGTCGGTCGTGGTGCTGGGTGGTGGGTTGTCCGGCATCGCTGCCGCCCTCACCGCGGCCCGCGGCGGGCTCCGCCGCGTCACCCTGCTCGAGCGCGGCACCCGGCTCGGCGGCCTGGCGGGCAGCTTTCGAGCGCGACGGGCATTTCTACCCGCTCGGCTACCATCACATCCTGCACCGGGACCGGCCGCTCCTCTTTTTCCTCGATGCCCTGGGCGCCCTGCCGTCGGTGCGCTGGCGCCGGATCCGAATGCAGCTTCCACCTGGGCGGCGAGCGCTACGAGCTCGGAACGCCGGGAGGCTTTCTCCGCTTCCCGATGGGCCTGCTCGACAAGGCCGGGTTCGTCCGCCTCATGCTCACCGCCTTCCGCCGAGACGACTGGTCGGACTGGAAGGGTCGCAGCGCGGCCGAGCTGGTGGACACCTACGCCGGCCCGGGCGTGCGCGAGGCGATGTTCGAGCGACTCACCCGGCTCAAGTTCGAGCTGCCCTGCAGCGAGGTGAGCGGCGCCTGGCTGGGCGCGCGGCTGCACTATCGCGAGGGCTCGGCGCCTCTCGGTTACATTCCGGGCGCCAACTGGACCAAGGTGCTCTGCGATGGGGTCACCGGACTGCTGGAGCAAGCCGGCGTGCGGGTTCGGATGGGCGCCCGGATCGCCCGTCTGTGCGCCGAGGACGGGCAGGTTCGCGCGGCGGAGCTGGAGAGTGGCGAGCGGATCGAGGGCGACGTGTTCGTGAGCACCGTCCCCACCGAGATGTACAACGCCCTGGTGCCGGGCGACGAGACACCGATGCTCGCCGACATCCGGTATTCCGCGCTGATCTCGGTCGTCTGCGCGACCCGGCACCCGGTGCCGCCCGGAGCATACTGGATCAACCTGGCCTCGCTGGATCGGACGGCGGGTGCGATCTTCCTGCTCAGCTCGCTCAACCCGACCATCGGCCGGCCGGGCGACACCTGCGTCAACTTCGTCACCCATCTGCCGGGCCGAAGCCACCGGCTGTTTCAGGAGCCCGACGAGCAATTGCTCGCGCGCTACTCCGACGATTTCCGCGCGGTATTCGGCTGCGAGCTCGCGCCCGTCCTGGACCCACGTCGCGCGAGTCCCGATGTATTCGCCGGTCTTCGGGCGCAACTTCCGCAATCCGCCGATGCGGAGCGCGTCCTGGCGCAACGTCTACTTCGCGGGCAACTACCGCACCTTTCCCTCGATCGTCTCCACCGGCACGGCGCTCGGATCGGGCGTCGAGACCGGCGCCGCGCTGCTGGAGGATCTGGGCCGCGGATCCGAGCTGGCGGCATCGGTCGCGAAGTTTCGCTTGCGGGCCATGCCGCGTGGCTTCAAGGCGTTGCATCCGGGCGCCTCGCGCCCTCACCAGTGGGTCAAGAACCTCCTGGTCTTCGTGCCGGTCCTGCTGGATCACCGGCTGTTGGAACCCGACACGATGCTGCCAGGGCGCGATCGCCTTCGTGGCGTTCTGCCTCGCCGCCTCGGGCGCCTACGTCCTGAACGACATCCTGGACCTGGAGGCCGACCGCAGCCACCCGACCAAGCGCCTCCGCCCGTTCGCCTCGGGCGACCTGCCGCCGGCGGTGGGATGCGTGATCGCCCCGCTCCTGTCCTCCTGTCTGTGGTGGTCGCCCAGGCGGTCGGCCGATGGGATTCTCGAGCCTGCTGTCGCTCTATATCGTGCTCACCACGGCCTACTCGTTCTACCTGAAGCGGATCGCGGTGCTCGACGTGCTGCTGCTGGCCGGGCCTCTACACGCTCCGCGTGCTCGCCGGCATCAGCGCCGCGGGTGTCCGCTTCTCGACCTGGCTGCTGGCGTTCTCCATGTTCCTCTTCCTGAGCCTCGCCTTCCTCAAGCGCCACGGAGAAAGCCCATGTCGCCCGAGGTGCCCGTGGGGTCGCGGCGGCGGGGCTATCTCGCCGAGGACGTGGCATGGCTTCGCTCCATGGGCGCGGCGACCGGCTACCTCTCGGTCCTGGTGCTGGCGCTCTACATCAACAGCGACCAGGTCACGTCGCTCTACCGCACGCCCGCGCTGCTCTGGCTCATCTGCCCGCTGCTGCTGTTCTGGACCGGCCGCATGTGGCTGCTGGCCCACCGCGGCCGCATCCACGAAGACCCGATCGTCGCCTCGGTGCGCGACCCGTCGAGCTACGCGGTGGGCCTGCTGGTCGGGCTCGTGCTCTACGCGGCACTCTGAGTGAAACGCGCACCGGGTCTCGCGGCCGCGTCCTGGGGCCGCTATCCGAGAGTGGACACGCCGCCGTGCTCCGGGCCGCTGGCGGGATGCTCCGCCACCGCTATCGGAGATCGAGGGAAGCCTGCTGCCGCGCGCCTGCGGCCGGAGCTATGGCGACAGCTGCCTCAACGACGGCGGCACGCTGCTCGACTGCACCGGACTCGACCGGTTCATCGCTTTCGACGAACGGACGGGCCCTGCGGTGCGAGGCGGGCGTGACCCTGGCGGAGATCCTCGCGTCGTCGTGCCGCGCGGCTGGTTCCTGCCGGTGGTTCCCGGCACCAAGTGGGTCTCGGTCGGCGGCGCGATCGCCAACGACATCCACGGGAAGAATCACCATCGCGCGGGAACCTTCGGGGGCCACGTCACCCGGTTCGAGCTGCTCCGCTCGACCGGCGAGCGCCTGATCTGCTCGAGCGAGACCAACCACGAGCTGTTCGCGGCCACGATCGGTGGCCTCGGCCTCACCGGCGTGATCCTCTGGGCCGAGATCCGTCTCAAGCGCGATCGCCGGCGCCGGGATCGCGATGGAGCGGATCCGGTTCGCCGGCCTCGATGAGTTCTTCGCGCTCGCCGCCGAGGACGCGGCTTACGAGTACACCGTGGCCTGGGTGGACTGTCTCGCTCGCGGCCGCCGGCTGGGACGCGGGATCTACCTGCGGGGATCGCACACCAGCGGCGCGGCCGCCCCGCCGACCGCACGCGGCCCCAGGTTCCGCGTGCCCTTCGATGCTCCCGATGTCCTGCTCAACCGGACCACCCTCGGCATATTCAACGCGGTGCAGTACCGCTGGGGACTCCGGCGCCGGGCACGACGGACGGTGGCGTACGCGCCGTTCTTCTTTCCGCTCGACGGCATCGGCGATTGGAACCGGCTCTACGGCCCACGCGGCTTCCTCCAGTACCAGTGCGTAGTGCCGGAGAGCGAGGCGGCGGCGCCGTCCGAGTATTCTGTCCCGGGTGGCCGGGTCGAGCGAAACCGCAGGGCTCGGGGTCCTCAAGCGCTTCGGTTCCCTGCGGTCTCCCGGGCTCCTGTCGTTTCCTCGGCCCGGACTGACCCTGGCCGTGGACTTCGCCTTCCGGGGACAGTCGACGCTCGACCTGCTGGAGGAGCTCGACCAGGCGGTGCGCGACGCGGGGGGCGCCGTCTACCCGGCGAAGGACGCGCGCATGAGCGGCGAGAGCTTCCGGCATTTCTTCCCGCAGTGGGAGCGGTTCGCCGTGCAGGTGGACCCCAAGTTCTCGTCCTCCTTCTGGCGGCGGGTGCATGGCGGTTAACGCTGGCGGCCGCCGGGTGCTGATCGTGGGCGCGACCTCGGCGATCGCGGCCGAGACGGCGCGGGCCTACGCCGAACGGGGCGCGATCCTGTTCCTCGCCGGCCGGAACTCCGCCCGGCTCGCCGCCGTAGCAGACGATCTCCGGGTTCGGGGCGCCGCGGCCGTGGAGACCGCGGTGCTGGACGTGAGCGACCGCGCCGACCATGCCGGCATCGTGGATCGGGCGCTCGCATCCGGCGGGCTCGACGTCGCGCTGCTCGCCCACGGCGTGCTGCCCGATCAGTCCGCATGCCAGGCGGACGTCGAGACGGCGGTCGAGGCCCTGGAGGTCAACTTCACGGCCACGGCGGCGCTGCTCACGCTGCTGGCCAACCGGTTCGAGGCCCAGGGTCACGGCAGCATCGCGGTGATCACCTCCGTGGCCGGCGACCGCGGGCGGCAGAGCAACTACGTCTACGGGGCCGCGAAAGGGGCCGTGGCGATCTTCCTTCAGGGCCTCCGCCATCGTCTCTACCGCGCAGGCGTGGCGGTAGTCACGCTGAAGCCGGGATTCGTGGATACGCCGATGACCGCCGGCATACCCAAGAACGCACTCTTCAGCAGTGCCCGCCGGGCGGGCCGCGCCATCCACCGCGCGATCGAGGGCCGCCGGATGGTGGCCTACGTTCCCTGGTTCTGGCGCCCTATCATGCTGCTGATCACCGCGATGCCCGAATCGATCTTCAAGCGGCTACGGCTCTAGCAGGTCCACGATTGCAGGCACTTCCCGCGTCTTCCAGGAATCCGACCATGCGCTCGACGCTCCCGCTGCTCGTCCTCGTCGCCCTCCTTCCCCTCCGCATCTTGCCGGCCCAGCAGCCGAGCTCGGGAATGCGGGTCGCCGCGGCGCTGAGCGCGGAGGCGCTGCGAGGCCATCTGGAGTTTCTGGCGGACGATGCGCTGGAAGGCCGGGGGACGGGAACCCGGGGCGGAGTCCTCGCCCAGAAATACATCGGGGCCCAGTTCCGGCGCCTCGGTCTCGAGCCGGTGGGAGACAGCGGCACCTATTACCAGAGGGTACCCGTCATCGCGCTCACCCCGACGCCGACGCTCGAGGTGACCGCGCCCTCGGCCATGCCCCTCAAGTGGAAGGACGACTATGTCCTCTGGTCGATGCGGAACGACTCCAGCGTCACCGCGCGTGGCGAGCTGGTGTTCGTCGGCTACGGCATCGTAGCACCCGAGCTCGGCTGGAACGACTACGCCGGCCTCGACGCGAAGGGAAAGATCGTCGTCGCCCTGGTCAACGATCCCGGTCTCCAGGACTCGACCATTTTCCGCGGCAAGATCCTCACCTACTACGGACGGTGGACCTACAAGATCGAAGAGGCGCGGCGCCAGGGCGCGGCCGGCCTTCTTCTGGTCCATACGACCGAGAGCGCGACCTACCCGTGGACCACGGTGCTCTCGGGTTGGACCGGCCCACAGGTGCGGCTGGAGAACCCGCCGGACTCACTGGTGCTGGCGGGGTGGCTCCAGGAGAAGGTGGCCGGACGGATCTTCCAGGCCGGGCGGCAGGACCTCGCGGCGCTCACCTCGGCGGCGGCCAGGAAGGGATTCAAGCCGGTGCCGCTTGGGGGTGACGCTGCAGGGCTCGGTGCGCAGCGCGATCCGCCGCACCGAGACCGCCAACGTGATCGGGCGGCTTCCGGGACGCGGGGCGAATGCCAAGGAAGCGGTGCTGATCGGGGGACACTACGACCATCTGGGGATCGGCGCGGCGGTGGATGGCGATTCGATCTACAACGGTGCCGAGGACAATGCGTCCGGCACCGCCGCGGTGCTTGCGGCCGCCGAGGCGTTCGTCCGAAGCGGCGTTCGCACCGGCCGATCGCTGATCTTCGTTGGTTTCGGGGCTGAAGAGTCGGGCCTGATCGGGTCGCAAGCGCTGGCCGACCATCCGCCGGTTCCCCTCGCCGATATCGCCGCGATCCTCAACCTCGACGTCATGAACATGTATGGGCGGACCACCGACGTCTCCGCCCTGGGGCTGGATCAGTCCAGCCTCGGGAGGGTGTTCGCCGCCGCGGCCGCCGCCGAGAAGCTCACCGTGAGCCCTAACCAGGAAGCGCTGCTGACGGGGGCCTACTTCCGGTCGGATCACTTTCCGCTGGCCCGCGCCGGCGTGCCAGGCACGTCGGTAGAGAACGCCCTCAAGTACGTCGGGAAGCCGGCCGCATACGCCAAGGAACAGAAGGACAAGTACGTCGCCGAGCGCTACCACCAGGCGGCCGACGAGGTCCTGCCTTGGTTCACCTATGATGGTGCACTGCAACAGCTTCGCGTCACCGTCAGGACAGCGGTGCTGGTGGCCAATGCTGTCCGCCAGCCGGAGTGGGAGAAGGCCTCTGAATTCAGGGAGGCGGGCCTGGCTCGCCGGAAGGGGACCGGCTCATGAGCCGCTGACCGGGGTGCGGCGCCCTACCGCCGCCCTCCGGACCCCTCTATCTTTGCCGCCGTTTCCGCGCCGCTGTAGCGCATCCCTTCCCAGGAGTGCTCCTGGAACTTCCCAACCAGCACCGAATTCCCCTCACCTGGCTCCTCGAGAACGCCGGGTCGTCTATCCGCTATCGGACCTTGACCGAGCTTGCCCCGGCCGGGTTCGCCGCGCCCGAGACCATCGAGGCCGCCCACGTGGCGGTGTGCGAATCGAAGACCGCTGCCGCGGTCGTCAAGAAGCAGAAGGACACCGGTACCTGGGGGGGGAACCTCCTCGGGCTCGCCCCGTCCGCAGCCCAGGGGATCAAGGACGTCGGAACCATTCCCTGCTATCGGCGCCTTCTGCAGCTCGAATGGCCCCGGAACGGGCGCCCATTCAAGCTGGCCGACCGGGTGCTGTTCCGCCTGCTCAGCAGAGACGAAGACCCGGCGCTCCTGTTCGAGATGCAGAAGCTGGTGAAGAGCGACCCGGAAGCGACGATCTGGGCCAGAGAGGTCATCCGCGAGGCGGCCTCCGCCGCCCTGGCCGAGGCAGGGTATGCCGAAGACCCGCGGCTCCGGGGCGCCGGGCACAAGATCGCGAACGCCATCTCCCAGTTCCTCCGAAGCCCGACGGCCGAGAAGCCCTTCGTCAAGGCGGGCAAGACGCTGGCCCTCCACCCGGAAGCGCATCCTCCGAGCTGGTATTCGGTTGCGATGATCGCGGCGATGCCGAATCTCCGGCGGGAACGGGCCGGCTTCACCGAGCGGCTGGGGCACTACCTGGCGCAGCCGGCGCCCAAGAAGTCCTTCGTCGTTCAGGTCGGCAAGCGCTCCATCAAGCCGCAGCATCTCCTCCTCGGCGATCCCATCGAGGCCGATGCCAAGGGCTTTCCCAAGGACCTTCCGCTGGCCCTGCACTACATCGAGCTGCTCGCCCGCATGGGCGCGCTGGAATGGGCCCCCGTAGCCACCAAGGTTCTGGGACGGCTGCTCAAGGACTGCGACGACAACGGGGTCTGGCGGCCCAAGAACCTCCGGTCGCAGCCCAAGGCTCTCAACAAGATCACCTACCACTACTACCCCCTCCATCTCGACTCCAAGACGACCGAGGGCCGTGAGGTGGACATCACCTTCCGTCTGGCGCTGATCGCGAAGCTGCTCGGCTGGTCTCTGGACCACGCCTGAGCCTTGTCGCTCTGGACGTAGTATGACATACTACAACCCATGCCAGCGATCGACCTCACGCGGTTCGGATTCACACCGACCGAGGGCCTGGTCTACGAGGTTCTCCTCACCGGTGGGCCCGGTACCGGCTACGCCATAGCCAAGGCCGCCGGACTGGCGCGGGCCAACGCCTACAGTGCGCTGGAGGGCTTAGTGACGAAGGGGGCGGCCCGGATGGACGAGGGCCGCCCCCGCCGCTATCGCCCCGAGGCACCGGCAGCCCTGATCGCCCGGATCTCCAACGATCACGGCCAGGCCCTCGAGCGTTTGAGCCGGGAGCTCGATGCCGCTTCGGTCCCCGAGACCGAGACACTGGTGGAGATCGTCTCGAGCCGGGCGCTTCTCCAGCTCATCTCCCACGACGTTGCCCGGGCCGCCGTATCGGTGGACCTGCTCGCCCCGCCCGACGCATTCCCGCTGCTTACGCCCGCACTCCGCCGCCCCTTCGCCGCCGGGGTCCCACTGCGGCTCTCCTCCACCGCCCCGGTGGACCTCGACTTCGTGCCGGTCGCTGCGGTAGGCACCGAAACGCACGCCTGGCCCGGCATGCCGGTCGTGATGGTGGTGGATGACCGCAGCGCGATCCTCGCGGGCAGGAATGGCGTGGACGTGCGCGGCCATTGGAGTACGGCCACCGCCTTCGTGGCGGCGGCCCGGCTCGTCCTCGAGCGGTTTCGGAACCCATGAGCGACGCCCTCGACGACACCTACCGGAAGCTGCAGGAGGAGTATCTCGGCGAGCTGCCGCAGATCTTCGCCGATCTGCGGCGGGATATCGATGCGTTCCGGCAGGGCCAAGAGGTCCTGCCGGCGCTTCGCACCGGCTTTCACCGGCTGGCCGGATCCGGTGGGTCATACGGCTTTCCCGAGATCAGCGATCTCGCCCGCGCCGCCGAACGGGTGGTCATGGCCAACCCGCCGCCTTCGGAGGCCGGCAAGCTGGACGAAGCGGTCCAGCAGCTGGAGTCGGCGCTCGCCGCTGCGGAGGGGAAATTCACTCGCATGCCGGGCGTCTCGTCCGGCCTGCTGCGGGCGGTCCTGGTGCTTCCGCCGGGCCCCGACCGCGAAGGGATCACCGAGGCCCTGGTGGCGCTGGGCTACACGGTCGAAGCACATACGAGGAAGCCATCTCTCACCGCCCTGACCGGCAGTCCGCCTCCCGACCTGGTCGTCATCGGGACCGGACCGGGCGAAGGCGACCCTTCCGCGGTCGCGTCCGCGTGGACCAGCCGCCGTGCCAGCCGGCCCAGGGCGGTCGTCCTGATCGAGACGTTGCGGGCAGTGGATCGGCTGCGCGCGGTGGCGGCGGGCGTGGACGCGGTGTTTCCCGCTGATCGCATGGTGGAGGACCTGCCCCGGTACGCACGCACCCTCGCGCGGTCGGGCGCTCCGCCCTCGACCGTGCTCCTGATCGACGGGGACAGCGTTCGGGCCTCGAGGCTCGCCGCGGTGCTGGAGGATTCGAGTATCCGCGTGGTTCGAAGTCCGTTCGCCAAGGTCGTGCAGGAGCTGCTCGATCGCGAGGTGCCCGACCTCCTGGCCGTGGCGCCGCAGCTGTCCGACGCGGATGGGTTCTCGGTAGTGCGCATGGTGCGACAGGATCCGCGTTTCCACCTCCTCCCCACGATCGTGGTCGGCCCACTATCGGTCCATGACCAGGTGGAGGCGCTCCGCGCCGGCGCCGACGACTTCCTGTCCGACGCGGCGCCCGCCGAGGTGATGCTGCAGACCGTCATCAGTCGAGCCGAACGAGGCCGGCGACTGCGGGAAATGCTCCACCGGGACGAGCTCACCGGCCTGCTCAACCATGGCGCCCTGATGGAGGAGCTGGAATACGCGGTGGACTACTGCCGGCGCCACGGCGGCCCATTGGCGTTCGTGGTCTTCGATCTCGGCCGCTTCGGCGAGGTGCACGAACGGTTCGGTCAGGCGGTTGGGGAGCAGCTCCTGTTGCATGTGGCCAACGTCTTCCGCTCCAACGTGCGGGCGAGCGATGTCATCGGCCGCTACGGGGGCGAGGAGTTCGCCATGATCCTTCGCGGCGTGGGTGGGGAGGGCGCCGACGTGCTGGCCACGAAGCTCCGCCGGGTGCTGGGCGAGCACGCGGCGACGACGGCGGAAGGCATGATCATCCCGATCAACGTGAGCGTGGGCTGGGCGGCTCACCCGGTGGACGGCCTCACGGCGGGCGAGCTGGCCCATGCCGCGATGCGCGCGCTTCGGAAGGAGAAGACGGAGAAGCGGTGAGGGGCGGATAGGGCGGTAAGGGCGGAAGGGCGGAAGGGCGGAAGGTTACCAGCCTGAACGCAGTGAAGGGGACCATGCGGGCATGGTCCCCTTCGTTACGCTCAGGATAAAGACGCTATCACGACCAATACCCCTGGACCGGCCTTCCGGCCTTCCGACCTTCCGGCCGTCCGCCCTTCTCCCCTAGTGCCTGAACCCCGTCGACAGCGGCATCACGTCCCGCGGGTTCTTCTCGTCGCCGAAGAGCAGCCGGCCCTCGCGGAAGCTTGCGCCGCGCAGGGTCAGGGCCAGTACCTCGCCCAGCTCCTGCACCAGATAGATCTCCACCTTCTCGCGCACTTCCTTCGGCAGATCCTCGAGATCCGGCTCGTTGTCCTTGGGCAGGATGATGTGCGTGATTCCCGCCCGCACCGCGCCCAGCACCTTCTCCTTCACGCCGCCGATCGGCAGCACCCGGCCGCGGAGGGTGATCTCGCCCGTCATCGAGATGTCGTGTCGCACCGGCCGGCCCGACAGCGTGGACACCACGGCCGAGGCCATCGTGACACCCGCCGACGGACCGTCCTTCGGAATCGCCCCGGCCGGAACGTGGATGTGGATGTCCCGGTCGAACATCTCGTCGGCGATCTGGAGACCGGCCGCGTGCGAGCGCGCGTAGGTCCACGCCGCGCGGGCCGACTCCTTCATCACGTCGCCCAGCTGTCCGGTCAGCACCAGCTCGCCCTTGCCGCGCATGGTCGACGCCTCGACGAACATGATGTCGCCGCCGGTCGGGGTGTAGTACATGCCGGTGGCCACGCCGACCTCGTCCTCCCGGGCCGCCTTCTCCGGATGCACCTTCGGCCGGCCGAGCAGATCGTCCACCATGTCGCGGTCGACGGTGACTTCCTCGACCTCCTTGGCCGCCACCTTCCGGGCCACCTTCCGAGCCAGGCGGCCGACCTCCCGCTCGAGCTGGCGCACGCCCGACTCGCGGGTGTACCTGGTGATCACCTCGGACAGCGCCTCGTCGGTGATCGTGAGCTGCTCGGGCGACACGCCGTTCTCCGTGAACTGCCGCGGGATCAGGTACTTCCGGGCGATCTCGCGCTTCTCCCGCTCGGTGTAGCCCGCGAAGTCCACCACTTCCATCCGGTCGAGCAGCGGACCGGGGATGTTCTGGATGAAGTTCGCGGTGGCGATGAACAGCACCTCGCTCAGGTCGAACGGCACGCCGAGGTAGTGGTCCACGAAGGTGTCGTTCTGCGCCGGGTCGAGCACCTCGAGCAGCGCGCTCGCCGGATCGCCCTGGAAGGACACGCCGAGCTTGTCCACCTCATCGAGCAGGAAGACCGGGTTCCTGGTACCCGCCTGCTTCATGCCATGGATGATCCGGCCCGGCATGGCGCCGACGTAGGTGCGCCGGTGGCCGCGGATGTCCGCCTCGTCGCGGGCGCCGCCGAGCGAGATGCGGACGTACTTCCGTCCCATCGCCCGCGCGATCGACTTGGCCACCGAGGTCTTGCCGACGCCCGGCGGTCCGACGAACAGCAGGATCGGGCCCCGGGCGCGGTCGTCGTCGTTGCCGGGGACCGGCACGTTCGGCGGCGGCACGGTGGCGGTGGCCGTCGGGGTGTCGGCCGATTCGCCGGCCGCCACCTCGTCCGCCTTCTGCTCGTCACGGCGGCCTCTCCGGCGCCGTCCACCGCCAGTCCGTCGCCACTGGAGGCCCCGTCCGTCTCGGCTCGCTCGTTCTCGGCCCGCAGCTGTCGCACGGCCAGGAACTCGAGCACGCGGTCCTTCACGTCGCCCAGGGCGTAGTGATCCTCGTCGAGCACCCGCTGCGCCTCGGACAGGTCGAGATGCTCGGCGCTGCTGCGTGTTCCACGGCAGCTCGACGATGTTCTCGAGGAAGGTCCGGATGACCTGCGACTCCATGGACTCCCGCCCGATTCGCGTCAGGCGGCCGAGCTCCCGGTCCACTTCCTTCCGCACGTCGGCCGGAAGCTCGAGCGCGGAGAGCTTCTCCTTCAGGTCGCGCAGGTCGTCGCGCTCGTCGTCCTCGCCCAGCTCGCGCTGGATGGTCTTGAGCTGCTCGCGGAGGAACATCTCCCGCTGCCGCTCGCCCAGCTCCTCCTGCACCTGCGACTTGATGTCCTCCTGCGCGTCCAGCACGCCGATCTGCCGCTGCACGTGGACCAGCACCCGGCGAAGGCGCTCTTCGACACTCAGCGTCTCGAGCAGCATCTGCCGCTCCTGCGGCGTGATGTCGATGTAGCCGGCCACGAGGTCGGCGAACCGGCCGGCGTCGTTGACGCCGGCCAGCACCTGCTGGACCACGTCGTCGGGAAGGCCGGACTTCTGGCCCAGCTCGGCGGCGCGGGTGCGCGCCTCGCGGTGCAGCGCGACGAAGGCCGGATCCTCGGGGTTGATGGCAGCCATCTCCTCGGCCTCGCGCACGATGGCCTGGAGAAAGCCTTCCTTGTCGGTGTAATGGATGGCGATGCCGCGCCGCTCTCCGTGGAGCAGCAGCTGCATGCCGGACAGCCCGCGCTGGAGCTGGCCTATACGGGCAATGGTCCCGATGGTGTAGAGGACCTCGGGGGTGACGCTTTCGACGTTCTGCCGCTGGGAGACGGCGAAGACCAGCCGCTCGGGCTGGCTCAGCGCGCTCTCGATCGCGCGAAGCGTGGCGGGGCGACCGGCGCCGATCGGCGCGGTGACCCCGGGGAACAGCACGACCTCGCGAAGCGGCAGCACGGGCAGTGTCAGACGTTCGGACATCTACCTCTTACTCCTTCCAAACCCCATTGACGGGGAAAATGACAGGTCGAACATGGATTGGGGCCCGAGGGTGCAGTGACCGTGCCATGGACCTGTGCAACTGCGTGATGCCACAGAACAACTTACGACTTGGGATGGTTCTCCGCTCGACCGGGTCCGCGCGCATCCTGGCAGGATTCGCCTCGAGACGCAGCGAATCACTGCCAAATTGACCCCGGCCCAGCGTTCCGAGTCCGGACGTGCCACGACCGGCTCAGGGTAGCGGCTGGCTCGGTGTGAGTACAGATTGTCTGCCATGTCCGGCAACGCCTTAGCGGGCTTGATCGCCGACCGCCGCTTCGCCCCTGTCGCCTCGGGGCCCTCCCGCCTGTGACCGCCTCTCCCGACCAGCCGCTGCCGGCTCGGCTCGCCGCGGCGCTGGGTGACGCCTATACCATCGAGGGAGAAATCGGCCGCGGCGGCATGGGCGTGGTGTACCGCGCCCGGGACGAGCGGCTGCAGCGCCGGGTGGCCATCAAGGTCCTGCCGCCCGAGCTCGCCTTCCAGCAGGACATCCGCGAGCGGTTCACCCGCGAGGCGCAGACCGCGGCCAAGCTGAGCCATCCCACATATCGTCCCGATCCATACCGTCGGCGAAGGCCACGGCCTGGTCTACTTCGTCATGGGGTACGTGGACGGCGAGTCGGTGGCCGGCCGGATCCGGCGGCGAGGCAAGCTGCCGGTCGAGGAGACCCGCCGGATCATGAGCGAGTCGGCCGACGCCCTGAGCGCCGCCCACGGGTTCTCCATCATCCATCGCGACATCAAGCCCGACAACATCCTGCTCGAGGGCTCCCGGGGCCGGGTCATGGTCACCGACTTCGGCATCGCGAAGGCGCTGTCGGGCGGCTCCGGCGCGACCCTGACGGGCGCCGGCGTCGCGATCGGCACGCCCGCGTTCATGAGCCCCGAGCAGGCCGCGGGCGAGCGAGAGATCGACGGCCGCTCCGACCTCTACAGCCTGGGCATCGTCACCTACCAGATGCTCACCGGCGAGCTGCCGTTCAACGCGCCGACGGTGGCCGGGATCCTGATGAAGCAGATCACCGAGGTCGCGCCCGACGTTCGCAATCGGCGACCCGACGTGCCCGAGGATCTGGCGCTCGCGGTGAGCCGCTGCCTGGAAAAGGATCCGGAGAATCGCTGGCCCACCGCGGACGCGCTCCGGCGCGCCCTGGAGAACCGGGCCGTCGTCGGCTACCAGCCGACCGGGCTGGGCTGGCGCGCCGCGCGCGGGCACCCGTCCCGGCGGCAGGGAGTCCGCGCCCGCCCCGTCGGGAGGCGCGGTGGTGGCTTCGCCCGGGTCCACCCGGCGCAGCCGGCCGCCGCAGAGCCTGCTGGACCGTGACGCCAATGACGCGCGCCGCCCGGGAGCGTTCGACCGGGACGCCCGCGGGCTCGCCCGGCGCGACCCGCGCGGGGTACGCCCTCGACGGGATCAGAGTAACGAGCCGGCCATCCCCGACACCGGCGAGCCCAGAATCGTGCAGCAGGTCCGCGGCCAGTTCGCGAGCTGGGCGGCGGTGTCGCTCGGCTGCTTCGGGCATCAATGTCGCCACCGGACTCGACACGCCGTGGTTCCTGTTCCCGACCTTCGGCATGGGCATCGGCATGCTGAAGAACTACGCCAAGCTCTGGCAGTCGGGATACAACTGGCGCGACGTGCTCACCCGGCCCGCGGCGCCGGACGCGGTCGAGACCATGCGGGTGAAGGGCGCCAAGCTGCCCCGCCGGCTGCCGCAGCCCACCGCGGATGATTTCGGCGCGCACCTGCCGCAGATTCTCCAGGTCCAGAGCGACCGCTTCGCCATCAGCAAGCTGATGGAGCGGCTGCCGCCCTCGGAGCGGAAGCTGCTGCCCGAGATCCAGCAGACGGTGGATGGGCTCTACGAGCGGGCCAACGACCTGGCGCGCACCCTCCACGCGATGGATTCGAATCTCGACACCGAGGGAATGGGATCGATCGACGAGCGGATCGCGGCTCTCGACGAAGGAGCCGGACGATCCCGAGCGCGCGCGGCGGCTCAACCTCCTCCAGCGCCAGCGCCAGACGATCCTGGACCTGCAGGGCCGCCGCCTGCAGGTCGCCAGCCACCTGGAGTCCTGCGTCCTGGCGATGCAGAACGTCCGCTTCGATCTCCTTCGGCTCCGGAGTGCCGGGGTGGCCGCCGTCCTCGGCGACCTCACGCAGGCCACGCAGCAGGCCAAGGCGCTCTCCCGCGACGTGGACAATGCCATCGCCGCCGCCGGAGAAATCCGCGAAGCGATGAAGTAGGCCGGCCACCTGCGATCCGTCCTCTTCCATGGGGGCCGTCCTCTCGGTCCTCTTTTCACCCCTCACAGCCCAGCAGCCCAGCGGCGCGCGCGACCGTCGTCCAGAGCGCCGAGCGCGCGGTGGCCGACGACAGCACGACCACCGTCACCACCCGGTGGCTCGCCGCGCTGGCGCGCGATTCCACCGACCGGGCGGCGGCGCTCGGCCTCGGCACCCTCGCGCGACTGACCTACGATTTCGCGGCGGCCCGGCGGCACTTCGACGGGCTGCTCGCGCACAGCGGATCGACGTCCGACGGATGGACCGTGCAGGCGCGGATCGGGCTCTATCGGGTCGCGTTGGCCGAGGGGGACAATCGCCGGGCCGACTCGCTGCTGACGATGGCGCAGCGGGAAGCCCGGCGCATCGGCGACCGCGGTGGTGAGATCGACGCGCTGATCGGCCTGAGCGGCACGCGGGCCTCCGGCGGGCCCAGCCGGCCGGGACTCGCGACGCTCGACTCGCTCGGCCGTCTGCTCCCCGCGGGCGACAGCTGGGAGCGGGGCGAATATCTCTGCCGGCTCGGGCTCTTCCGAGGCGTGGGGGGCGATTCGGGCGCCGCGAGACTGGTGCACGAGGGCGCGCGGATGGCCGAGCGACTGGGCGAGCGGCAGCTCGCGGGACACTGCCTCGAAGCCTACGCACTGGTCCACAGCCTGCAGGGCCAAGCCGACTCGGTCTTTCCCATCATGGCGCGCGCCGAGACCCTTCTCCGCGCCACGCGCGCCCACGCCTCTCTGGCCCGGCTGTACTCCCGGCGAAGCGACGAGCTCCAGGCGCGCGGCCGTCTGGGCGAGGCGAAGATCGCGCTGGGCCAGGTGCTCGCCGAGGCCACACTGTCGCGCAACCGCCAGCGGAGTGCCAACGCCTACGGCGGGCTTGGCATGCTGGCGCTCCGCGTCGGAGACCTCCCCACCGCAGGCATCCACTTCGAGCACGCGGCCGCGCTCCAGGACTCGCTCGGACTGGAGGAGGGCGCCATGATCTCGCGGCAGAACCGCGCCGAGGTCATGGCCGCATCCGGCGATCTCGCCCGGGCACGGGTCGCCTTCATCGATGCGCTGAACGAAGCCGACCGGTTCGATTTCTTCGAGGACGCGATCACGATGCACCAGCAGCTCGCCCGGCTGGCGATGCGCCAGGGCGACTGGAAAGAGGCCGGTCGACAGCTCGACACGGCCGACCGGAAGGCGCGGAGTCGGGGCCTCAGGGACCTGGCGAACAACCTGGTGTACGATCGGGGCGTCCTGGCACTCGGCCTCGGCCGCCCGGCGGAGGCCGAGCGGCACTTCACCGGCTTTCTCGCGCGCGCGGCGCCGGAGGATCAGCTGGTGCGCCACACCGCGCGCGTCCGGCTGGCCGAGGCTTCGGCGCGGCGAGGTGACCTCGCGCGCGCGGAGCGCGAGATCACGGCGGCGGGCCGGGAGCTGGAAGAGTGGCGGGAGTCCCTGGGCGACGACGAGCTCCGGGGGTACGCGTTCTCCGCCACGGTACTGGGCGAGTACGACCCGCAGGCACCGACCGCGCGGGTGCTGGCCGCGCTCGCGGCCGGAGGTCGTACCGACGCAGCGTTCGCGCTGGCCGAGCGGCGTCGCGCTCGCCACCTCACCGACCGGCTCAATCAGGCCGAGGCGCTGCGCGAGACCGGCGACACGGTGACCGCGACCAATACCGGTGCCCGCCCCCTCACGGCGCCGGAGATCGCGCGCGCCTTGCCGGATGGCGAGACCGCCATCCTGGAGTACGTCGCAGGTAGTGAAGGCGCCCCGACGACGCTGTTCGTGGTCACCCGAGCCGGGGTGGTGTCGAAGGCGCTCCCCAGCGTGGACACCCTCGCGCCCTCGATCCGGCGCTTCGTCGCGCTGCTCGAGAGCGGCAGCGATCCGGACGTCCTGGCGAAGCGACTGGGAGCGGCACTGCTGGAGCCGGCCGTCATGGCCCTGCCGACCGGCGTGACCCGCCTCGTCGTCATCCCCGACGGCCCGCTGCACCGCGTGCCGTTCGACGCGCTCCAGCTGGCCGACGGGCGGCTCGCCGTCGAGCGGTATGCGATCGGACTGGCGCCCTCCGCGAGTCTCGCGGCGTCACTCTGGAGCAAGCGCGGCCGGGACCCGCCCCTGGTCAGCCAGACCCGGATTCTCGCCCTGGGCGACCCCGCCTTCGCGACCGAGCTGGCACCGGCTGCCACGCGCGAGGCGGAGACGTTTCGATCGGCGTTCGCCGCGCAGGGCGGCCTCCCCCGGCTGGAGGGGAGCGGCAGGGAGGCCCGCGCCGTAGCGCGCTACGCCGGTGGAGGATCCGAGATCCGGGTCCGGGGCGATGCCAGTGAGTCGTGGCTCAAGCGCAGCCGACTGGACGGCTTCCGGGTGATCCACTTCGCGACCCACGCCGTGGTGGACGAGAACTCGCTCTCCCGCACCGCGCTCGCGCTCGCGCCGGGCCCGGCCGACGACGGATTTCTGTCGCCGTCCGACCTCGCCGGGCTCAAGCTGAATGCGGACATGGTGGTGCTGTCGGCATGCAGGACGGCTGGGGGCGTCACCGTGGCGGGCGAAGGTGTGCAGGGGCTCGCGACGCCATTGGTCGCCGCAGGCGCGCGATCGGTCGTCGCGACGCAGTGGCGAGTCGGCGACAAGAGTACGGTGCGGCTGGTCTCGGATCTCTATGACGGGCTGGCGCGCGGCCGCCCGGTGGCGGAGGCGCTCAGAGAGGCGAAGCTCGCCGCCATCGCTCGGCAGGAACCGCCGGGCAACTGGGCGGGGTTCACAGTGGTCGGGGATCCGCTGGCGTTGGTCCCGCTGGAGAGGCCGAACGACAGTCCGGCGAGCATCTGGCTTCGGGTCGGACTCTGGCTCCTGCTGATCGTGCTGGCCCTGGGCTACCTCGCGCTCAGGCGCAGCGTCCGCAACGACGACCGCGCCGAGGTGCCCGCCAAAGTGGCTCCCACCCACCACTGATAGTCGCCGGGAGCCAGATCGGCCGCACCGCGCAGTGTGACGGTGGTATCGGCGGTCTCGGCTTCCAGCGCGATCTCACCGCCTGCGGTCAGCACTTCCAGACGATAGCGGGTGGCACCGGGGATGGGATGCCACGCGAACACCAGCGGCGATCCCGCGGCGGCCTCAGCGGGTGGCGCCAGCAGGGTGACGCCGCCGTCGCCGCCCGACCGGACGATCTCGTCCTCGGAAGCAGTCGGCAGCGCGAGACGACCGATCACGACGGCCAGCAGCACCGATGCCGCCAGCGCGGCCGGCAGAAGCCAGCTCCGCCGTCCCCGGCGAGCGCCGGCACCGGTCTCCTCGCCGGCGACCTCGATGCTTCGCAACAGATCGAACTCCGCCCGACACTCGGCGCAGCTCATGACATGGTCCAGCGTGGCGAGGCGCTCTTCCTCCGCGCCTTCGCGTCGGAGCAGGGCCAGCACCGACTCCGGGGGCGGGCAGGCGCGGGCGCCCGGCCTGGCACCGCGGGCGGCCATCACCCCGGCGTAGACCTCGCGCAACCGGTCGTCGTTCATCACGTCGCCCCTGCCGTATCCCATCCGATTCCCTCCGCGGTCAACCGCTCCCGGAGATCCGCCAACCCTCGGTACAACAGGTTCCGGGTCTTGGCCTCCGTCCAGCCCATCAATTTCGCGATCTCCTCGCGCGGGTAGCCCGCGAGATGCATGCGCACCGGCGGGCGTCGTGAAGCGGGGATGTCGTCGATCGCCCGCGCCACCCGATCGGCCAGCTCCGTGCCCTCGAGGACCGTGTGGGGATCGGGCGCCCGCGCGGTCAAGTCCGCGGCCGTGCGATCGTCCTCGATCGCGTCGTGGCGGTCCGCCTGACGGGCACGCCGCCGCCGCAGGATGTCCAGGGCGGCGGAGGAGGCGGTGCGATATACGTAGGACGCATTGGTCTCGCCAACCTGCTCACTCGTGCCCCTGGCTCGCCACAAGCGGATGCGCACCTCCTGCAGGACTTCGTCCACGCCGCTCTCGTCCAGCCGGTAGCGCCGGCCGACCTGCCTCACCATGGTGCCGAAGCGCGCGACGGCCGCTTCCAACGCCAGCGAGAGATGCTGCTCGGCTTCGGGCAGGGTCATGCCACGAATGTAGATCGGGTTCTTTCGGCTTGACAGGCACTGTACCAAGCCCTACTGATGGGGGGCATTCCTGTTGAAGGGAGGGATCAGCGGCATTCGCCAAGGTCAGGGTACCCCCGAAGCGAGCGCCCGCCTATGGACCGATACCATCAACCGCTCCGCGAGAAGCAGACGTAACTGCGGAGGACGATTCGGCACTCAGCGATGTCTTCCGAACCAGCGGCACGACCGCCGCGAGCCATCATGGCACCGGGGACCCATCTCAGATTGGGTCCCCGGTTTCTTTCGCGGGAATCTCGCGCTACAATACCCGATCCCTCACCATTTCCGGAGTCGTCGACAGATGTCGCGTTTCCTATGTGGTCTTCGGGCCCGCGCGCTCGGCCTCACCGTTCTCGCGCTGCCGTTCGCCGCCGTGCCCGCCGGGGCCCAGGGCAAGGGCAATCCCGACCTCCAGGCCGTCTCCGCCTACACCCTGACGATGCCCAAGTACAAGCAATACCTCGAGGCCTCGGTCAACGTCGCCAACGCGGTGGCCCAGGACGCCAGCATTCTGCCCCAGCTCAACGCCTACGGCGACAAGCCGATGGCCGAGCAGATCAAGGTGCTGAACGGCATTCCTCAGGTGCGGAGCGCCATCGAGTCGGCCGGGTCCACTCCCCGCGACTATCTGTTGACTCAGGCGGCACTGCTGCAGGCGGGGATGGCACACGCGATGACGAAGGAGGGCCAGGCTCCGTCCGACAAGATGATCGCCGACGCGGGCATCAACCGGGCGAACCTGGAGTTCTATTCGAAGAACGAGGCGGAGATTACGCGGCTCGCGAAGGAGGCCGAGGCCCGCTCCCCGGTGACGGGGGCCGGGATGGCCGATAGCTAGAAGGAGGCGACCTCCTCCATGGCCCGCCGCAGGTCGGCAACCTGGGGGAGGATCACGTCCTCCAGCTCGGGGGCGTAGGCCACGAAGGTGTCGGTGGACGCAACCCGGGTGACGGGCGCGTCGAGGTAGGCGAACAGGTCCTGGCCGATCCGCGCGGCGATCTCCGAGCCGTATCCCCACGACAGAGAATCCTCGTAGGCCACGACCACCCGATTCGTCTTCCGGACCGACTCTCCGATCGTCTCCCAATCCACGGGCGAGAGCGACCGGAGGTCGATCACCTCGGCGCTGATCCCCAGCTGTTCCTCCGCCTCCTTGGCCGCCCAGAGCGAGCGTTGCACCAGGGCACCGTAAGTGACGACGGTGAGGTCGGTCCCGGGCCGGACCACCTTCGCCTTGCCCAGCGGCACCATGAAGTTGGGACCCGGGTTGGGCGCCTTGTTGTAGGTCTGCCGGTAGAGATGCTTGTGCTCGAGAAAGAGCACCGGGTCGTCGCAGCGGATGGCGGTCCGGAGCAGGCCGTTGGCGTCGAGCGCCGTGGCCGGGCATACCACGCGGAAGCCCGGCACGCCGGTGAACACCGCGGCGCCGGTCTGCGAGTGATAGACCGAGCCGCCCTTGAGGTACCCGCCGTAGGTCACCCTGACCACCACCGGCGAGGAGAAGGCGTTGTTCGACCTCCAGCGCATGAGCGCGAGCTCGTTCCGGAGCTGCATGTACGCCGGCCAGATGTAGTCGAAGAACTGGATCTCGACGACCGGCTTGAGTCCGCGGGTAGCCAGCCCGATGGCGCGGCCGATGATGTTGGCCTCGGCGAGCGGTGAGTTGTAGACCCGATCGCTACCGAACGCGCGCTGCAGTCCCCAGGTCACCTTGAAGACCCCGCCCTTCCCCTTCACCTCGCCGAGGCTCTCCTCCCGGCTGCAGTCAGCGACGTCCTCGCCGAAGACGACGATCCGGGGGTCCCGCGTCATCTCGTCGCGGAGGCAGATGTTGAGCAGGTCCACCATGGTCGTGGGATCGCCGGTGAACCGGGGATCGTCCTCGGTGTCGAACTGCTCCGAGGTGGGGTCCACGTCGGGCGAATAGACGAACTTGCAGACGGTGTCGAGGGCCGGCTGGGGCGAGGCGAGCGCCACGTCCGCGGCGACCTGCACTTCCTCCTCCACCTGCCGTACCATCGAGGTCCAGCTCGGCCTGGGTGGCGATCCCCTGCTCCAGCAGGTGCTTGGGGAAGCGGGTGAGCGGGTCGCGCTCGGCGTCCGCCTGGCGCTCCGCCGGCGAGCGGTACTGCACCTCGTCGTCCGAGAGCGAGTGGCTGTAGGGCCGGATCACGTGCGCGTGGACCAGCGCCGGCCCCTTCCGCGCGCGCGCGTAGTCCACCGCCTTGACCATGGTGTCGAACGAGGCGAGCACGTCGCAGCCGTCCACTTCCTGGATGAAGAGGCCGGGGAACCCGGTGAGCAGCTTGGAGATCGAGCCGCCCGGCGTGTTGACCTCGACCGGGACCGAGATGGCGTAGCCGTTGTCCTCGACCAGGAAGACGACCGGCAGCTTGAGGTTGCAGGCGGTGCTGAGCGCCTCCCAGAACTCGCCCTCGCTGGTGGTGCCGTCGCCGGTGGTGCAGAGCACGACCTCGTCGCCCTTGATGGCCTCGTCGCGGCCCTCGATGCCCTCGATCTCGGTGTAGCGGAGCCAGGCCTCGGCGCAGCCCACGGCCTGGAGGAACTGGGTGCCGGTCGGGCTGGAGGCGCTGACGATGTTGAGGTCCTTGTGGCCCCAGTGGGACGGCATCTGGCGGCCGCCCGAGTTGGGGTCGTCGGCCGCGCCGACGGCGGAGAGCAGCTGCTCGGTCGCGGTCATGCCGAGGCCGAGGCAGAGGGCGCGGTCGCGGTAGTAGGTGTAGAACCAGTCGTAGGTCGGGCGGAGGACCTTGGAGGCCGCGGCCAGCACGCCCTCGTGGCCGGCGCCGGAGATCTGGAAGAAGATCTTGTTCTGCCGCTTGAGCTGGATCTCCTTGTCGTCGATCCGGCGGGCGAGCAGCATGATCTTGTATATGTCGAGCAGGTCGGGCTTTTCGAGCTTGGCTGAGGCTCGGGCGCGGCTGGTTCTCGTGGCCATGCTGGCTCTTTCGCTCGCGGCTTGGGTCGAGGTGCTGGACGGGGGGTAATTTAGCTGCGGGACGGGGCAAGCGGACGTGGGGGGTTGTCCCCCTGAGCGAAGCGAAGGGGATCAGGCCGGGATGGTCCCCTTCGCTTCGCTCAGGGGGACAATCCCATGTCAGGTGGGCGGGTTGGCGTACTTCCGGAGCAGCGCCAGGTAGCGGGGATCGTTCCGGATCCGGTCGAAGTCAGGGTTGAGACGAAGTGCGTGAACGCTGACCCAGCCGGGGCGGGCAAGCATTTTTTCGATCTCCTCGAGGGCCCTACCCGTCTCGCCTAGTTTGGCCATGATCACTGCCCGCTCGTAGACCGTGCCCCCTCCCCATTTGTTCCCGGGATAATCGTCGAACCGCTCGAGCCAACCAACCTCGCGCAACGCCTCCGCGCGGCGTCCCAGCGCCGCCAGGGCCAGGCCGCGCCAACCATGCGGACCTCTCTCATTGGGGTTCGCCCGTTCCTCGGCGTTCAGCAGCACCACAACCGAGTCGTAGTAGAGGCGAGCTGCAGCAGTGTCGCCTCGGAGGCTCTGCGCCTGTGCGGTCCAATCCACACGGCTGTATGGAGCCCCATGGGGTCGTGTCGGTCGCCGGGTGGATCACGGGGAGGAGCGAGAGGAGGGAATCCGGACGGCGCTCCCATAGCAGCAGCTGCAGGCGCTCCCAGTTTCCCAGATCGCCGGTAAGCGGAAGTTTCTGGAGGACGGCGCGGAGCGTGTCGAGCTCGCCCTTCCAATCGAAGTAGCTCCAGCCCACGACGATTCGTAAGTGGATGAGATCGGGGGCAAAGACGAGGGCCTGGCGGTTCGCCTCGATGGCCTCCCGGTAGCGACGGATCGAGCGGTAGGTGTCCCCCATGGTCACCAACAGGTTCGCATCTCGCGGGTCGAGTCGTCGCGCGTGTTCGAACGCAGCGAACGTGCTGTCCCAGTTGCCGAGGTTGCGGTGCACGATGCCGATCCAGTGCCACACATCGGGGTCATTGGGTATGCGCTGCAAGGCGAGGTTGAACTGGTCCAGCGCCGTGCGGTAGGTATCGCGAGCGTGGTAGAAACCCTGAGCGTGGTGGATAGCGCGAACGTGATTGAGCGCGCCGAGCGCGAGATGCGCCTTCGCCAGCCCCGGTGCGAGCCGAAGCGCCTCGTCGGCCTCGCGCTGCGCCAGTTCCAGCCCGTCGTGGATTGATGGTACCCCCACTTGTACATCACCGCGTGGACGTACGCGACCGCCGCGTGCGCCAGCGCAAAGCTGGAATCGAGCGCCAGCGCCCGCTCGTACAGCTGCCGTGCGATCTCCAGGTTCTCACGCCGAAAACCTGGGCGCCGGTTGTACTCGATCCCTTGCAGGTAAAACTGGTAAGCCTCGGCGTTCTGCGTGGGTACCGCCGCAATCGCCCCTGCTTCGGTGCCCGTCACCGTCGCCCCCACCGCCGCGACGATCTGCCGGGCGATGTCGCTCTGCACCGCGAAAGCGTCGTCCAGGGTCCGATCGTACCGCTCGGCCCAGAGCTCCGCCTGGGTGACCGGGTCGAGTATCTGCACCGCGACGCGAAGCCGGTTCCCGACGACCTGCACGCTGGCCTCGACGATGCTCCCGACCGCCAGCTCCTGGGCGATCTGACGCAGCGGCTTCGACGTCTCCTCGTAGCCGAGCACCGATGTTCTGCCGATCACCTTGAGCGACGCCACCTTGGCGAGCTGGGTCAGCAGCTCGTCGTGCAGCCCACCGGCGAAGTACGCGTAGGAGGAGTCGGCGCTGAGATTCCGGAAGGGCAGCACGGCGACCGATGTCCGCGCGCCACTTGCCTCCGGTGGCCGCGTCTTCAGCAGACGTCCCGCCCCGAAGGTGGCCGCAAGCACGAGGACGGCCGCGCCTGCTGCCCACGGCATCCAGCGCGGCTGCCGATTAACTGCGGACGCTGCCGGAGTAACTGAAGGGCCTAAGGGCGCCGCCCCGACATTGTCACCCTGAGCGGAACGAGGGGGGCCATTTCCCGGCATGGTCCCCTTGACCGCGCTCGGGGTGATATCGGCGCTCTGCAGCGACTGCAGCTCCCCCTTGCGGATTCGCTCGATCGTGGCCAGGATCGCGCGGTCGGGCTCGAGCTCAAACTCCTCGCGAAGACGCTGCGCGTGCGCCTCCAGCACCTGGATGGCATTGGCTCGGTCCCCCATCGTCGCGAGGACGCGCACATGCTGGAGGACCAGATGGGAATTCGGTGGATCGTGCTCTACGGCACGGGCCCACCACTTCGCCGCCTCATCCCAGACGCCGACACCTTCGGCTGCCGTGGCGAGTTGACTCAGCGCCTCCAGATACTCGCGCGCCAGTCGCGTGCGCTCTCCGTCCAGCCAGCGTTCGAACTCCGGGGCATCGTCCACATGGAAGCCATCGAGCAACGGTCCGCCGTAGACGCCCACCGCATCGGCCGGTCGGCCGGCGCCCAACGCCTCCGCGAACGAACCAGCGTCGGAGCTGACGACCGATGAGTCGAGACGCAGGTGGCTGCCGCTGGACGGCACGGCTTCGGCGCCGAGCGCACGCCGGATGGCGTGGAGGACATCGCGGAGGCCGTGCCGAGCGCTGGCTTCGTCGCTCTCCGGCCAGAGCAGGGCGAGGAGTCGTTCCCGGGTACAGCCGAGATCTCCGCACACGGCGAGCACGGCGAGGGCCGCCTGGGCCCGGCGTTTGGGCAGCGCCGGCGCCGGCGCACCAGTGCGTTCATCCAGGGCAAAGCCTCCGAGCACCCGGAGTCGGAATCCGATTGGGCCTCAGAGTCTGAGGCTCAGGCCGGCGCTGAAGGTCCGGGAGCGGGGATGGATGTTGCCGTCGATGCCGTTCAGCGACGAGGTGTTGGCGTCCGGCGCGATGTTGGCGGTCGGATCCACCCCGCTGTAGCTGGTGATGGTGAACAGGTTCTGCACCGTGCCGAAGACCCGGGCCGACTGGCCACGGAGATTGAACGAGTAGCCGAACGTCAGGTTATCCATCCGCAGGAACGACGCATCCTCCACGTAGTAGTCCGACTGAAACTGCGCCGTGGCGAAGTTGGTTTCCAGCACCGAGGCGTGGAGGTTGAACGGCGAGTCGAAAGCGAGCTCCCGCGTAGTGGCCCAGGGCTGCGGCCGTGCTGTTGTACACGTAATTGCCGAGGTAGGACCGGAGGGTGAAGCCCAGGTCCCAGTTGCCGTACGCCAGATAGGACGAGTGGCCCAGGATCCACTTCGGCGCCGGGTCGTGGAACGGCCGGAGGTCCTCCTGGTTGATGATCCCGTCGTCGTTCCGATCCACGTACAGGTCCTGGTCGTCGATCACGCCGTTCGGCGCCCCATCCACCCGGTCACCGTTCACGTCGCGGTAGATCGGTTTTCCATCCTCCCTGATGTGCTCGAGGACATAGAACGAGTTCACCGGTACGCCAGGCGACAGGACCTGGACGAAGGTTCCAATGCCGATGGCGCCCTGCAGGATCTTTACTGTGGATCCGCCGAACGGGGTGATGCTGCGGAGGTTGTTCTTGTTGCGGGCCGCGGTGAAGACGGCGTTCCACTTCAGTCCCTTCTCGGCCCCCTTCAGTATCCGGGCCCTGAGGCTCAACTCGACGCCCACTGTTCCGCATGCTGCCGATGTTGGTGGTGACGAAGTTGGACAGGTTGCTGAAGGCCGCCACGGGCACGGTGAAGAGGAGATCGTCGGTCAGCTTGCGTACCAGTCGATCGCCCCGCTGAAGCGCTGATTGCCGAACCCGAAGTCGAGCCCGATGTTGAACGCGCGGGTCGCTTCCCACCTGATGTTCGGGTCCACCGCGCTGGGCCGGCTGGTGGTGAACAGGGAGTCGCCGAACTGGTACTGGGTCTGCCCATCGCCGATCTGATAGGATGTATAGGCCAGGTAGTTCCCGAACGACTGGTTGCCGGTCCTGGCCCAGGACCCCCGGAGCTTCAGGTCCGAGAGCGCCTTCACGCCCCGCAGGAACGGCTCCTGCGAGAGCCGCCAGGCGACGGACACCGAGGGGAAGGTGCCGTAGTCGTTCCCGGCGCCGAAGCGTGAAGAGCCGTCGCGACGGATGCTGAACGACGCGATGTACTTGTCGTCGATGTTGTAGTTGGCCCTGCCGAAGAAGGAGATCAGCTTGCTCTCCTGCACGTACAGGATGTTCTTGACCTGGTCCGCCGCTGGAATCCCGTCGTTACCCAGCGCGTCGGTATCGAGACCGATGGCCTCGAAGTAGACCGAGTCGACCTTGGTCTTGGCCCAGGAGTAGCCGCCGGTGAGATCGAGGGTCCCGGGGCCCACCGGGCGCGGAGTGGTGTAGTTGAGGTACGCCTCGAGCACGGTATTGACCTGAGTCGGATTGTAGCGGCTCTGCGTGCCACCGGTGCCGTCAACTACCTGTCGATGCAGGACGCTGGGAGTGAAGTTCTCCCGCTCGGCCTCGGTCACGTCGAAGCCGAGGTTGAGGTTGGCCCGGAGTCCTTCGATCCACGGCAGGCTGTATTCGGTCTGCGCGTTGCCGATGGCGCGATAGGTCGTCGCTTTTTCCTCGGCCAGGCTCAGGATGGCCACCGGGTTGTCCGGAGACACCGGCCCGCCCGGCCAGTCATAGAACCCGGTCGGAGCGTTGGCATCAAAGACCGGCTGCGTCGGCCCCATCAGCGTGGCGTTGAAGAGGACCCCGAACGGCGTGAATCTGTCGTCCGAGCGGGAGCCCCTCAGGTTGAAGCGGAGGTTGAGGCGGTCGCCGGCGAGCCGCTGGTTGTAGTTCGCCCCCAAGGCGATCCGCCGGACGCTGCTCTGATCGAGGATCCCGCGCTGGTCGAGATAGTTGAGCGATAGCCGGTAGTCCATTCCGGCGCCCGCGCCCGAGATGGCGGCGTTGTGCTCCTGGCCGATCCCGGTGCGATCGATGCTGACCGAACCAGTCCGTGTTCGCGTTCTGCAGCTTGGCCCACGTTGCTGCGGCGCGTAGCGTTGCACCGCAAATCGGTAGTGGTCGCGCGTCGAGCATGAAGGGCAACCGGGTCACCTGCGAGGCCGACGCGGTGCCGGTGTACTCGAACTTCGGGCCTTCGCCCTGCCGGCCGCGCTTGGTGGTGATCAGCACCACACCGTTGGCGGCATTGGTGCCGTAGATCGCCGCGGACGCCCCGTCCCGCAGCACCGTCATGCTCGCGATGTCGTCGGGGTTCAGGAAGTTGAGCGGGTCGCGTCCGGGGGTGACACCACCACCGGCGTCGGTGCCCAGCGGCAGCCCGTCGATGACGTAGAGCGGCTCGTTGCTCGCGTTGGTCGACGTGGGGCCGCGAATCCGGATCGAGGTCCTGCCGCCGGGCTCGTTGTTTTCGATGACCTGCACCCCGGCGACCTTGTTCTGGATCAGCTCGGTCGGGGTGACGATGCGGCCGGTGTTGAACTCCTCCGCTGTCACGTTGGTCACCGCACCGGCGATGTTGCCCTGCCGCTCCTCGCCGTACCCGATCACGACCATCTCGGCCAGGTTGACCGCCTGCGCCGTCAGGGCGAGATCGACATCGACCGTCTCGCCACCCGCCACCGTGACGGCCTGAGCCATCGGCGCGTACCCGATCATCGTCACCCGCAACGTGTCCGTTCCCGCGCGGGAACCCCGGTGAGCAGGTAGGCACCATCGACCCGGGTCTCGGCAGTCGCGCCGCCCAACCTGACCGTCGCGCCCCGGAGCGGGAGCTGCGACGACCGGTCGGTCACTCGCCCTCGGATCGTGCCGGTGGTTTCCTGGGCACGCAGCGGCGCGATCCAGACCGCTGCCAGGATCAGGCCAACACCGTACCGACGGATGGCGATGGGCAAATCGTGGAGGGCGTGCCGAGCTCGGAACATGCCGGTTGCTGCCTCCCTGGTAATCCCAGGCTCTCCCAAAGCCTGCGGCAGAGGCCTTCGCAGGCGCGCAAGACCCGGGAAGCGACGAGGCGACGACGCCGCGACGACGATCCCGCGACGGCCTGGTCGCACCTTAGCTGCACTTCATGACCGCCGACTGCGCTCTCATCAGGCTGCAGCCTCTCAAGGGGTGGAAAATGAAAAACCGCGGGTTCTACGGGTCGTCGACACTGATCTTCTGGGTGCTGCTGACGGCCGCCGCCTGCGCGGCACGGCGCCGGCACGATTTCGAATACGAGGCGGGCGCAGGATATCGAGGGCGCCGTCCATCTCAACGTGGTCAACCGCTCCAACGGCGCCAATGGAGATTCATGCCATCGCACGAGGGACTTCGTACCGCATGGGAACGGTGCACCCTGGGCTCAGCGGTCACTACGTCGTGAGACCGAACCATGGTTGTCAACGGAACCGTGGAATTCGTGGCCCGGTCGGACGACCGAAGCCCGTGGTTCGTTCCGGCCAATTTCTGCTCCGCCCTGGGAACGTCGTGGACTTCGAGCTTGCGGCGACTTCGGCGTTAAGCGTCGCCACTGTACGACCTTGAGATCCCTGCTGAGGAGTTGCGGAGAGTTGTCACCCTGAGCAAAGGGGGGCATGCCCGGGATGGTGCCCTTCGCTTAGCTCAGGGTGACAATTTTGCTTTAGCGCCAATCGTGGCGACACAGTAGCCCGCCGACTACTCTTGGTCCATGGAAGTCGCCGCCGTCCAGCGCCGCACCCTGCGCCTGCTCTTTCGTCACCCAGATCATCAGCGGCGTCGGCATCGCGATCGGCGCCTCGGTGGGCGCGCTGCTGGCCGCCGAGATCGCCAGCATCCGCGTCTCGGGGCTCGCGCTGAGCGCCAACGTGGTCGGCGCCGCCCTGTTCGCGGTGCCTGCCACCGCCATCGTATCGCGCCACGGCCGCCGGCCCAGCCTCGCGGCGGCCTACGGCATCGCGGCCGTGGGATCGCTGATCGTGGTCGCCGCGGCCATGCGGGACTCGATCGCGCTCCTGTTCCTCGGCCTCTTTCTGTTCGGCGGCGCGACCACCGCTGGTCTCCAGGCACGCTATGCCGCGGTCGACCTGGCACCCGCGGCGCTGCGGGGCCGCCACCTGTCCCTGGTGGTGTGGGCGACGACGATCGGCGCGGTCGTCGGACCGAGCCTCGCGGCCCCCGCGGGGGTGTCACTGGCCCGGTACGGCGTCCCGACGCTGGCCGCCCCGTTCGTCTTCTCGGCGCTGCTGTTCGGCCTGTCGGCACTGCTGCTCCTGCTCCTGCTTCGACCCGATCCGGCGGTGGTCGCGCGCGGGATGCTCGCAGCCACGGGACGCGCGATCGCCCGACGCGCCAGGGACCGGCATGGGCGCTGCGCTCCGCGCCGTCGTGTCGCTGGCGCCGGCGCGCCTGGGCGTGAGCGCGATGGCCGATCGGTCACGTGGTGATGGTCGGCGTCATGACCATGACGCCGGTGCACATCCGCAGCGCCGGGCACGACGCTGCCTCATACTCTGCGACTCGTGGGCGTGGTGCTCAGCCTCCACATCGCGGGGATGTTCGCGTTCTCGCCGGCCGTCGGCTGGCTGACCGACCGGATCGGCCGGCGCCCGGTGATCGTCGCGGGCATCGCCTTGCTGCTCGCGGCCTGTGCCCTGGCGGGAAGGGCGGGCCACGACGTCACGCGCCTGGCCGCCGGCATGACGACGCTCGGGCTCGGATGGTCGGCCACGATGGTCGCCGGATCCACGCTGCTCAGCGAGTCGGTGCCGGCGGAGCTGCGCACGGCGGCGCAGGGCCTGTCGGATCTCGCGATGGGACTGGCGGGGGCCTCGGCGGGAGCGATCTCCGGTCTGGTCGTGCAGGGCTGGGGATATCCGACGCTGGCGGTGCTGGCCGCGTTGGCTACTCTGCCCCTGATCGCTCTGCTGGCGCTGACGCGGGAGCGGGGCGACGGGCTCCTGTCGCAGGGATCCCCCAAGTGACGACCCGAAACCAAGTTTGAGTAGAACGTTCGCAGGCCGACACCAAAGGGAGAATGCGCGTGACATCCCCTATGATGGCTATCCTCGAAACTGAGCGGCTGCTGTTACGCGAACTGGCGTCCACTGATCTCGACTTCGTGGCCGACATGATGGGGAATGGTGAGGTCACGCGATACTATGGACGCCGGTTTGATCGAGCGGACGCGGAAGTCTGGCTCAACCAGCAGCTCGAGCGTTATCGAATCGATGGTCATGGTTTGTGGCTGGTCCTGGACCGCCAGGCAGGAACTCCAATAGGGCAAGTCGGCCTCATGTTGCAGGAGGTCGGAGGGCTGGAGCTCCCAGAAATTGGTTGGCTGCTCCACCGTCCCTACTGGGGCCGCGGGTATGCCACCGAGGCAGCGGCTGCCGCACGCGATGCCGCCTTCACGCAGTGGCGATATAGGGTCGTGATTTCACTGGTGCGGCCCGAGAATACTTCATCACAGAGGGTCGCGCAGCGAATCGGCATGCAACCACGGGGCCTGGTGCACTTTGAAGGCTTTGAGCACCTCGTATTTGAAATTGCGGCTCCGTCCGGGGACGCTGCCTAAACCCGCGCGGGATGCCATTCTTACGTGGGGCACTGATGGGCCAAAGGTAGACTCCTTCACGTGGAGGGTAGGAGATGTTGCTGAGTGCTGTCACGCGGCGCTCGATCACCTCACGATTGGGCGCGTTCATTGCGAGTGGCGTGGTGCTTGTCCTTGCGACCCGAGCTTCGGCGCAGTCGGTCTGCTCCAGCGAGCCACTGGCGGTGCAGGTGTTGGGGTCGGGCGGACCGACCGCGGGAGGCACCCGCGCCTCCACGGGCTACCTCGTCTGGCGCGGCGGCCGAGCCGTCGTCATGGTCGACGCCGGAGGCGGCACGTTCCTCCGGTTTGGCGAGGCCGGGGCCCGGCTTCAGGATCTCTCCCTGCTGGCCATCAGCCACCTCCACCCCGATCACGTCTCCGACCTCCCGGCGTTGCTGTGGTTGAGCGAGCTGGCTCGTCGGCAGCCGCTGAAGATCGCCGGACCCACCGGCGCCGGAGCATTTCCGTCCTTCGAGGAGTTTGTCAGGCGGCTCTTCGATGCCAGTAGCGGCGCTTTCCCGATACTGGGTGGGACATTGGGACAGCCGGGGCAGGGCGTGCGGCTCGACGTCGTCGCGGTCGACGCCAAGGTGGGCACTGCATCGACGGTCTGGTCCGACAACGACCTCGAAGTGAGCGCCATCGGGGTGCCGCACGGCAACGTGCCGTCGATCGCCTACCGGATCCGGGTTGGTGATCGCAGCATCGTGTTCGGCAGCGATCAGAACGGAAGCGACGAAAGATTCACCAGCTTTGCCGCTGGCGCGGATGCGCTCGTCATGCACTTCGGCCTCTCGGCACGAGCCCCCGACCCTATCGCGCAGCTGCATGCGAGGCCGGCTGCTGTCGGCCAAATCGCACAGAAGGCCAAGGCCAAGCGTCTCGTGTTGAGCCACTTCATGCAAGCGCCTGCGACGGTCAGAACTCCTGAGTGGTTCAGTCTGTTCGATCTCGGCGAAGCGGTCGGAGAGGTCCGGAAGCACTTCTCAGGGCGGATCGACAGGGCCGTTGACCTGCAATGCATTCCAATTCGGTAGCCTGCCTGAGGTGAACGGCGAGATCGCTCCGCAGCAGGGTCGGTCCCGCGCCCTCCCTTGCTGGCGCTCTCGGCCCCGCTTCTTCATCTTATCGAATCAGCGATCTGACAACACGGGGTGAGGACATGGCGACACCATCATGGCAGGTCACGGGTCAGTACTACGAAACCTGCAGCTGCGATTTCGTCTGCCCCTGCATTCCGGGACAGCTGGCGGCCATGCCGACCAAGGGGTTCTGCACGGTCGCGATGGCGTTTCGGATCGAACGCGGCAGCTACGGCACGGTGCCACTGGACGGCCTCGGCTTCATCGTTCTTCTATGGACGCCTGAGGAAATGGGCAAGGGAAACTGGTCCGTGGGTGTCATAGCGGATGCGCAGGCGAGCGCCGAGCAACACGAAGCCATCGGTTCGATCGCGAGCGGGGCCGCGGGTGGACCCATGGCTGCCCTGTCGGCGCTGGTTGGCAAGTTCCTGGGCGTGGAATCGGCGCCGATTCGCTTCGAGCGCACCGGCGCCAAATGGTCGGTCACGGCAGCGAAGCTGGTCGACATGGCCGCCGAAGGGGCCATGGGGCTCGACCCCAGCATCACCGAGCCGATCCATCTGGACAACACCGGCCATCCCGCCGCGAGCCGTTTCGCCCTTGCCCATGCGTTGAAGAGCCATGTCGACGCCCTGGGGGTGAGTTGGCATGACACCAGCGGAAAGAACCATGGCCAGTACGCTCCCTTCTCCTGGCGAAGCGCATAGCCCGTCGCCGGTCCCGGCCGCTTCCCGCCGGGACCGCGCCCTCATCACGACCTGCATTGTTTTCGTCACCGCACTGGCCTGGGCCTACCTCGTCCATCTGAATCGCCGCATGGCCTCCCCCATCGAAGGCGACACGATGATGGAGGCGATGGGCATGGTGATGGATCAGCCGTGGGGCGCCGGCGATCTGCTGCTGACATTCGTGATGTGGTCCGTGATGATGGTCGGCATGATGGCCGTGTCCGCCCTGCCGGTCCTGCTCCTCTTCGCCGCGATGCACGCGCAGCGGGCGGATCACGCCCTGGTGCCGGCCGTACCGGCGTTCGGCCTCGGCTACCTGGCGGTCTGGCTGGCGTTCAGCGCCGGTGCGACCGCCGCGCAATGGGCCCTGCACGAAGGGGCGTTGCTGTCATCCACCATGAGGACATCGAGCACCCCGGTCGCGGGCGTCATCCTCATCGCGGCGGGCGTGTATCAGCTGCTGCCGCTCAAGATCGGATGCCTGGCCCACTGCCAGAGCCCGCTGGGATTTCTAATGAGTAACTGGCGAGACGGATCGAGCGGTGCGTTCCGGATGGGATTCCGACACGGCATCTTTTGTCTGGGCTGCTGCTGGGCATTGATGGCCGTGCTCTTCGTGGTCGGCGTGATGAACCTCGCGTGGGTCGGTGTCCTGACCCTCTTCATCCTCGCCGAGAAGCTGGGACCCATCGGTGCCCGCGTCTCACGTGCCGGCGGCGCAATCCTGATCGCTCTGGGAGCCGTGCTGCTGTCCGGATCGGGGTAGTCCGGGGCGTGGAGGGGGCAGAGGCGCCAGCCGACGCCGCACACGAGCAGACTATGCTCGTCGGGCGGCCGATGACTTCTTGCGACCGGTGAACGCAGAGAGGGTGGAATAGCCTGCGATGCCAGCGTCTCTGGAGCTCCATCCCACAGCGGCAGGGCTTCTTCCGTTCGAAGAGCGCCTCGAAAGCGACAGAGTGTACTTCAGAAGGCTGGGCGTGAAGTACGAAGCGGAGGCTCTCATCGACCTGCTGAGGCGCGAAAAGCCGAGGTCGGCGATGCCGGTCGCTTGCCACAGCCTGGCCGATCTGAACGCGAGACACGCCGTTCCGGTTCTCAAGACGCTGGCCGACTATCCGGTCGAGGACGTCAAGGCCACCTCAGTGCTCGCGGTGGCCAGGCTGGCCGGACGCGAGGAGACAGCCTGGCTCGTCGAATGCCTCTCCAGGAAGGGGACGTTGAAGGGCTACGTGCTCTGGGCTCTGGCCGCGGTCGGAGATCCCGCGGCATACGGGGCCGTGAAAGCATGGTTCGAGACGCTGCTTCGGAAACTCGAGAGAGATTCGACCGGAGATCCGCGGGGAAATGTGGTGTTCGCCGTCGCGTACCTCGAACAAATGACGGAACACCATCCCGAAGTCATGGAGCTGCTCGATCGGTTCAAGGGTGTAGCGCCGAAGCTCCCGCGCCACGTTCGGTCGCAACTCGGCCACTTCACCCGACTGTTCGCGGAGGCGAAACCCACACAGGGTCGGAGCACCCGGCCGAGGGAACGTATACCTCCAGGACTTTGGGTAGCATTTGCGGCGCTCGCAGGATTCGCCAGCTCCGGCATCTTCGCCGCTTGGCTGCACTGGGGCCGCAATACATTCGTCCTGGGCTACGCCGCGCTGGCGGCCCTGTTCCTCACCGCCTACGTGCTGATCGGGCGAGTGCATCCGACGGTGCAGCTGCGGCGGCACTGGCGCGCGGGACTCGTCGGGGGAGTCCTGGCAGGGATAGTCCTGGCCTATGGCGTCATGGCCCAACCCGCATCACCCCGTCCACGCGGGATGGCGCTCGTGGGTGCCTTGGCCTGGCTGGGCGTCGTGTACGGCGCCTTGGACGCTCTTCTGCTCAGCGTCGTCCCTGTCCTCAGCGTCTACGGCGGCCGTCCACCCGAGGAGTTGCGCGTCTGGACGGCACGGGTGCAGTGGGGCGGGTTGGCGTTGCTGGCCAGCCTGGCCGTCACGGCTGCCTACCATCTCGGCTTCCCCGAGTTCCGCGGCCCCGCGCTGGTCCAGCCGCTGATCGGCAATGCAATCGTGACGGCGGGGTATCTGCTCACCGGGAGTCCGCTCGCCGCGATCCTCGCGCACATGATCATGCATGGAGCGGCGGTGTTTCACGGGATGGAAGGAACAGTCCAGCTGCCCCCGCACTACTGAGCGAGCAACGATCTCAGTAGCTCGGGTACCCGTCCGTCCAGGCGTTGCTCACCGCTTCCAGCGAGCCGATCGGCCGCATGGCCCGGAGGATATTGCAGGAGTTGTACTGGAAGGTCTTGGTGCCGTTGCCGATCGCGGTCTGAGGCACGGCGATGCCGAGCTTGATGTTGAGCCCGGTGATGATGGCCCCGTGGATTTCGTTGTTGCCATTCGAGGTCAGCGTGCCGCCGACCAGCACCAGCCCCTCGTGCCGGAAGCTGCCGCTGAGGGTGAGGTTGCCCGTGACGATCAGGACCCCCTTGCTGTTGTTGTGCAGGGTGGCGTCCAGGCTCAGGTTGCCGTTGGCCCGGATGACCGGCCATTGGTTCATGGCGGCGGGGGAGGGCCAGGCCCCCAGGACCACGTTCGCGGGGATGGCGTTGTTGTTGACGATGCCGTTCCAATCGACGTGGACCTCGTCCCTGGCGGTGCCACCCGTGCCCGGGGTCCCGAGATAGTCCGGCACGTTGTCCGGGCTTCCATTGATCGGGTTGGTATGGCCGGTATAGAGGGCGTCCGGCACGGCCACACCGGGGATCGGGGGTAAGGTGCTGCCGACGCAGCCGTCGGTGCCGTCGAGCGAGCCCGAGTTGCCGTTCTTGTCCAGGCCGGACAGGCTGGTGAAGGCAGCATTCACATCGATGTTCACCGGGTCCCAGGTCATGTACTGCCCCACCGTGCGCTGTGCCGGCGCAGCGTTGGCGCCATAGCGGACAGCCGAGGAGCTGGTGCCCCTCGAGCTCACCACATAAATGGCCGGCTGCAGGCCCACCGAGTCCCGAACCTGACGCAGCGAGATCTGCGCGCTGCCGCCGGGCAGCGCGCCGAGCGTGACGTCGTGGGTCAGACCCGGCATGGCCGTCACCGTGGTCCGGTATACCTCGAGACCGGACTGCGCGACCGCCAGCGCATCCACTTGGGCCTGCTGGTCGCCGTTGAGGCGGCGTTCCGCCGACACCCGGTTGAAGGCGACGGCGACGGTGAGGCTCATGAGCGCCAGCACGGTCAGGGTGAGCGGCAGCGTCGCCCCTCGGGAGCTGAATCGGGCCGGCATACGCACCTCGTCAGGAGAGGACGGCATCAGTCGGGCCTGTTCTCGAAGAAGATCGACGTCGTCAGCTCGGATCTGATCGGCGCGGCCTTACCGCGCGGGGTGGATTCGCTGAGACCGTCGAGTCTGAACTCGAGGCCGCGCACATCCGACAGCGGGGCCGGCACCGCGGCCTGGGCCACGGCGCCGTTGAGAACGTAGAATCGCACCCTCGCGGTGGCATCGAACGGGGTTGCAATCTCTTCCGTATTGGCGGGCGCGGTCGCCATGGTGCGCCAGAGCCCGGTCCTCCCCGGCAGCGCGACGGACGCCTTGAACTCGTAGCGCACCCGGCGGAACAGGAACACGATGGACCCCACCGGCGGCACCGGCGCCAGGGAGGTCGCTGCCCAGGTTGACGACGCGCCCCGCCGGCGAACCGTTGAGGGCCGCCAGTGTGTTGATGGCCGCGCCGGTGCAGTTGGCCGCCGTGCCCGCGGTGTTCAGGGTCGCCCCGGCGGTCACGTAGGTGTATACCCCGGCGCTGTTCCGCCAGGCGAACCCGGAGAACCCGGGGGCGGCGAACATCGCCGAGTCCACCGGCATCAGGCTGGCCGTCGCCGTCGTGGCGGTCGCCGAACAGACCGTGCCGAAGGCGTAGGGAACCCGGACGGTGAAGTCCCTGCCGCCCGCCACCGCGGCTTCCAGCCCGCCCACCGCCTCGACCACGCGAAGGTCGGACAGGACCCGGTTGAGGCTGCTCCGGGAGACCGACCGCGCGGAGCGTCCGGCCTCCTGGTGGTCCATGAAGCGGGTCTGGTCCACCAGGAGCCGGATGAGGCTCGCACCGACGACCGACAGAATGATCATGCCGAACATCAGCTCGATCATGGTGAAGCCGCGTGGCGTGCGGGGCAGCCGGGTCATGGCGTGGTCAGGGCGGGACTGCCGCCGGGCAGGGTCCGTCGAAAGTCGACAGTATCCGGGCGGACATAGGTGGCGGCCGGCGTGATCCGCACCCGGACCTCTCTGACCGTGGCCGAGACGTCGGTCAGACGGGTGCAGAGGGTATGGGGATATGGCGCGGCGACGGTCGTGGTGCAGGTTTCACCGGTCGCTGGAAGCTGGTCGAACGGCAGGGCGTTGAGCCGGGCGACCTCGGTCGAGAGCGCGGCGGTACCGTGGATCGTCTGGGCGGAGGCGATGGCAATGCGCGAGGAGCGGGCCAGGAGCCCCCCCAGCGCCAAGGCGCAGATCGACAGCAGCACGATGGCCACCATCGACTCGATCAACGTGAAGCCGTGCCGAGGAGTCTGTCTCATTGAGGGAGGATCCTCACTTGGCCCCCGGTGGTCATGGTGACCTGGCGGGCATAGGCTCCGGCACTGATGGTCACGGTGAGCGGGGCCGAGGCCACACCGGAGGGGAAGATCTCTACCGGCGAAGCGGAGAAGGCCAGCGCGGTGACCCCGGACTCGTCGTCGCCGAGCAGCACGCGGTTGAGCCGCAACGTCCCGCCGGCGCGGTCCACCACGCGATAGAGGACGCTGTCGCAGACGCAGCTCAACTGGACCGGCCTGCGTTGCCGGCCCGCGATGGCGAATGCATTCTGGAGATCGGACGCGACCACAGCGGTGGTGTGGTTGACCCGGGAATGGCTCAGGATGGTGCCTATCCGCGGCATGCTGATCGCGGTCAGGATCCCCATGATAACGAGAGTCAGGGCCATTTCGACCAGCGTGAGGCCCCGCCGACCACATCTAGAGGAGGTCATGGGCCCTTTGGGCGGCAGCAACCGTGCCGCCCCGGACCCATGGCGTAACTCGCTGACGGTCAACGTCCTTGGCGGGGCGGCGAAGCCCTTCATCCGGTCCTGCTCTGGCAAACTGCGTGACAGGCCAGAGGACTGTCGAGAAACAGGACATGCAGCAGTTTCTTGCCGGTGCTTGACGCTTCGCGGCGGAGGCCTGGCTAGCGTAAAGGGATCATGATCGATCGAGTTCCGAGGCTAGCTTTACTCGTTGGATTCATGGGGCCCGTGGTTGGCCAGGGCGGAGGAAGTGGCTGCCGCTCTGCAACCGGGTCGCGGCTCGAACCGACTGACGTTTTGACTGAACACTGAACGTATATCGAGGGGAACCAGGTCATGAGACGCATGCCCACCACCGTTCGAGCGGCGCTCCCGCTCGTCATCGCCCTCCAGGCCGTGTCATGCGGCGAGAGCGCTCCTCCCAGCTCGCCGGAGGCTGCCCCGTTGGCCGACGCGCCGGCGCCGGACGCCGCGGTGAGCTACTCCGGCATTCCCTTCGGACCCTACGACCTCTGGGAAGGCTCCACGCTCAAGTGGGGGCCGGCGCCGTTCACCATGAGCATCGACAACTCGTTCCTCCCCACCTCCCTGGCCCAGCGCATCACGGCGGCCAGAGGCAAGCGGTTCCGCCTCGTCCTCACGATGACGGGGGGACCGAACAACGCCACCACCAACGGCAAGTTCGATCTGGCGAAGTGGAAGGCCACGATGAACAAGCTCAATACCACGGCCATCAAGAAGGCGGTGGCCGATGGGGTGGCGGACGGGACGATCGTCGGCAACGTCCTCCTCGACGAGCCCGAGACGCCCCGATGGGGTGGCGTACCCACGAAGGCGATGATCGATGAGATGGCGGTCTATGCAAAGACGATCTTTCCGACCATGCCGATGGGCGTCACCCATGCGGTGCGGGGGTTCCAGTGGCGCCGGGGAGAGCGCTACAAGGCGGTGGACTTCGCAGCCGTCCAGTTCGGGTGGTACTACGACCAGGGCAATGTCACCGCGTGGCGGGAGCAGGTGCTCGACTTCGCCCGGACGAATGGCGTTGCTCCCATGTTCTCGCTGAACATCCTGAACGGCGGGGTCATGGACAAGAGCGGCGCCTGGGATTGCCCCAACACGGGCGGCAAGGGCACCAAGACGTCCTACTGCCGCATGACCGCGGACCAGGTGCGGACCTGGGGCCAGGCGACCGGCCCCTTCGGCTGCGGGCTGATCATGTGGCGCTACGACCAGGCGTTCATGGCGAACGCCGCCAACCAGTCGGCCTTCAGGGACGTCGCGTCCCTGCTCAATTCGAAGCCCCTGCGGACTTGCCGGCGGCCCTGAGGTCGCCGGTCACGCTGATCGAGGTGCTGCCAGGGGTCCGACTCGTCAGCCGTCAGAAGGCATAGCGCGCACCCAATTGGAGCCTCCACCGCGTGGCGCCGTCGTCACGAACGCGGCGGTCCACCGGAAGCACGCTGTAGATCCCCCGCCCTGACCCCTGGTCATAGCCGACGATCTCCAGCACCTCGGGGTCACCCTGGAAGGACGCGACCGTGCGCTGCACGCCCCAGTCGCGATCGAACAGATTCAACAGGTTGAAAACATCGGCGCTCAGCTCGATGGATTGCCCGTGACCCAGTCCGAACGGCCGGGAGAGCCGCCCGTTCACCACCGTCGCCCAATTCCCCCGGCAGCTGTTGCGCCGCATGATGTGCCCTCGCTGCCGGCGGAGACAATCCTGGGACCGGATCAGGCTGTCCAGGCTGGTCCACTGCTCGGGAACGGCCAGCGCGATATCCGATGCCTCCCTCGGCACGTAGACGATGTCGTTGTGGAGGCCGATCTGCGTCAGCCCATCGCCGTTGGCGTCGCCCCGAATCAGGTAGGTGTACGGGCGTCCGGAATATCCGGCGTAGAACAAGCCGAGCCTCAGCTTGAGGGGCAGACTGGCCACCGCCGCCAGTGAGAGCTTGTGCGTCACCTCGAAGCTCGAGGGGCGCAGACTCCTCTCCTCCAGGGTGCCGTCCAGCGGGGTGAAGAAGAGATTGCAGGTGATGGTGAAGCAGTCGACCGACATCCTGTCGTGGGCGTCGGTGTAGGTGTAGGACACGCTCAGGTCTCCCACCCCCCCGACGTGCTTGTGGAGCTGCGCGCTCGCGCTGATGCTCCGGTCACCGCTCGAGTTCCTCAGCTCCGCCACCGTCTCATACCCGGGAATCACCCGATTCGGCAGGAACCGAGCCAGGTCCTGATCGAAAGAGCCGTACAGCAGCCTGCCGCCTTCACCGGCCGAAGTGGTGACAGGTGGCTGGAGGTTGATGTCGGTGATGTCGAATTGATCGAGCCCGCGAATGAGCAGCAGGTCCACGGTTCCCACCAGGCCCCAGGGCAGGCGGGCGTCGCCACCCAGCGAGAGCCGAAGATTGCGGGGGAAGCGGAACGACGGGCTGAAGTAATTGACCTCGAAGACGGTTTGCTCACGCGAGGGGCAGCTGGTGGGTTGCCGCGCGGGATCGATCGTGAACGCCGGCGCGTCCGTACCGATGCAGTCCAGCCGCAGCCAGTCGAGGCCGGTGGTCTCGAAGATGTTGCTGAAGTAGAGGTACATCGGGCGGCCCGAGAAGAGGCCGATGCCGCCGCGCAGGAACGTGCTTCCTCGACCACCGAGATCGTAATTGAATCCCAGCCGGGGCGACCAGAGCGCATTGCCGCTGGGTGTGACGGCGGTGTTGACACCCACGGGGAGCAGCTCGGGATTCTGCTCCGGCGCCCGTGGCAGATACGGGACGTCGACCCGCAGGCCGGCTGTCAGGCTCAGCCGCGGCACCGGCGTCCACTGGTCCTGGGCGTAGAAGCCCACCTGGTGCACAATGAAGTCGCTGACCGGACCTCGAGGTCGGGATGCCCGCGCGAAGTCGTGGACGAAGCGCGACGGCTCTCCCGCCTCCAGCGCGTCCAGACTGGGGAACGTCCACCGGGCCGACGGCACCCGTACCCGACGGGAGCCGGTGAGATGGATCGCTTCGGCATGAGTGCCGACGGTCAGATGATGAGCGCCCAGATACCAGGAGACATTGTCGGTCAGCTCCCAGGTCGCTTGCTCCGCGTGCCGCTCCGGGCAGCCGTTCCTGTCACCGGCGATGAGCAGGCGGGTATCGGGCGGCAGGCCGATCATCACCTCGATCTGGGGAAACCCCCCGTCGACAAAGCAGCGCTGCGTCGCCCGCAGCCTGCCCAGTGTCAGCTCGTTCGCCAGGCGGCTGCCGCCTGCCATGGTCCACACCAGCCTGGTGTCATCGAAGGCCGACGGCTCGCGGGACCCATGCGAGGAAAGCTCGGTCGCGGTGAAGCCGCTGTAGGCCTGGCCCTCCGCGTGGTTGTGGGAGAGCTCGAGGCGCTGATTGACGCCGGGCCAGAGCGTGACCTTGGCGAGCACATTGCCCGCCGGGTTCCGCGGCGGGCCGGATCCGATCGTGCCCGGCTCGGGGACGGAGTAGACGGTGCTGAGGATATCGCGGAACCGAACAGCGTCGGCCCGCCGGATGCCGAAGCCGGCCGAGTCGGCGCCGCCGGTGGTGTCGGTGCCGAGAGCGGGCGGACGCTCGCCGATGAATCGCTGCAACCCGGCGGTCAGGAAGAATGCGGCGCGGTCGTGTACGATCGGCCCACCGAGCGTTAGCGTGAGCTCCCTGGTCGAGTAGTCCGCCGCGCCGTTCCCGGCCGAGTCCTTGCCCGTCAGCGACTGGCTCTGGACATAGCTGGAGAGCGACCCCTCCCAGCGGTTGGTGCCCGAGCGGGTCACCGCGTTCACCAGCGCACCGGCGAAGTTGCCGTACCGGACATCGAAGGGAGCCACCTGAATCTGGATCTCCTTGATGGCCTCGATGGGGAGCACGCGCACGCGGCTCGCCGCCCCCGGCGTCCCGATCCCCGAGATGCCGTGGATGCCACCGAGATCGCCGATGTTCGATCCGTCGACCTGCAGGCTGTTGAGACGGTCGGGCTGGGCGGCAATCGAGATGCCGGAGTCGCGCGAGGGTACGGCCTGAGGCGAGAGCGCGAGCAGCGCGGCAATGCTGTTCCGCTCCAGTGGAAGCCCTGCGATCTCGGTGGGACCGATCGTCTGGGAGGGGCCGGTCCGTCCCGGATTGAGTCGCGGATGCGGAGCGGTGACCGACAGCTCGGGCAGTGTGGCCACTGCCGGTGTCAGGCGGAAATCGATCCGGTACCGTTGCCCGAGCGACAGAGGCACACGTACCGACGCCGGGGTGAACCCGATGGCGGCCGCCTCGATGGAGTAGGGGCCGCCGATGGACACGTACTCCAGCACGTAGCGGCCATCGGATCCGGTGACTTGGTGCCAGCGCTCACCGGTGGTGGTGTTGGTGACCGTGACGTTGGCCCCGTCTATGCCACTGGCATCGGGTCCGGTGACGATGCCTTCGACGCCCGCCGTAGTCACCCCCTGGGCGAGCAGCGGGGCGGCCGGGAAGACGAGGGCCGCCGCGAGCACGATCGCGCGTGTGGGGTCGCACCCGCCGCGAGGGGAGCGTGGGCGCTGCATCCGGCCGATGAGAGCGTACGATGACCTGACCGATTACCTCCGGCGTGGATTCCTAGATCTCGCTCCGATTCCCCTTCCCCGCCAGTACACGCGTAAGCATCTCGGGGGCCGGGGCGATCAGTCCCAGCCCGTCGTCTTGACGTCGGCGAGCACGCCCTCGAGGTCGTTGAACTTCACGCTCTTGGGCTCCGCCGGCATCAGGGGCAGCTCGATCTCCGTCACCGGGCCCTTCACCTTCACGCGCACCCGGGCCTTGCGGTCCTTGCCCATGTCCACCGTGACGGGCACGAACATCTGGAAGCGGTCGGGCACGCCGTCCTGCCGCACCCTGAGTCGCACCCGGAACCGACCGTTCCCGGCCGGCTCGGTGCGCTGCGCGACGCGGTAGGTCGGAACTGCGGTCGAGTGGACCCACTGGTCGAAGAACCACCCCATCTCCGCGCCCGCGTGCCGCTCGACCACGCGTTGGAAATCCTCGGTGGAGGCGCGGCGGCCCTCGTACTTGCCGTAGAAATCCTTCATCATCGCCTTGAATCGGTAGTCGCCCATGGTCTTCAGGTCGAGCATGAGGATGCGCAGCATGTGCACCACCCAGGCGCCCTTCTTGTAGACCACGGTCTGGTAGTCGTCGAGGTCGTCGTCTCGGCTGGCGAAGACCCGGTAGCCCAGCGAGATCGGTCCCGGCTCGCCCTCGCGCAGCAGGATGCTGGAGCGCCATTGGCGCAGCATGGCGAAGTACTTGTCGTTGTCCTTGCTCACGCTCTGGAGATACCAGAGCCCGGAGAAGTTGGCGAAGCCTTCACTCAGCCATTGGTCGTGATAGCTCGCGAAGTCCACGCCGATACCCCACCACTGGTGGGCCACCTCGTGGGCGCGGAAGACCTCGTCGTCGCCCCCGTCGCTGGTGTTCTGGAACGTCGCCCAGGAGAGATGGACCATGCCGGGGAACGCCTCGCCGTGCCAGCCGGGGATCTCGGTGGCGTAGAATCGCCGGACCGGCGGCGGCCCGTAGAGCTCCTGGAAGAACCTGAGGCTCCCCGACACATCGGCGCCGACGCGCTCGCGCATGTTGCGTTGCTGCACGTAGTGCCGGGACAGCTTCCGATGCGCTTCCTCGGAGACCATGACGGTGACGTGGGGGACATCCGGCGCTACGACCTCGTAGCCCTTGAAGAGGCCCAGATTGAAGGAGGCGTTCCGGATGCGGCCCGGAGTCACCCAGCGAGTGCGCGACGTGCCACCCGATCTGCTGGAGTCCACGCGTTCGCCGACACTGGCGAGCAGGTAGCTCGAGCCCGTGGTGAAGGTGAGGTCGAATTTCGCGAGGCTGCGGCCCTCGAGCGAGCGCGGGTACCAGGCCGCCGACGACTTGATGAGGAAGAAGTCGCCGAAGCGGTCGATCAAGTCGCCATGGTAGTGAAGCCGCAGCGAGCGAACCTCGCCGGGCCGGATCTGCCGGTCGAGCAGGACCCACAGCAGGGGGCTGTCCTTCCCGCGCGCCACCGTCGCCTTCGCTCCGCCCACCCAGCTCGCCGAATCGACGCGGAGCTTGTCGAACAGCTCGAACACCACCCACGGTCCCACGGCGCTGTCGGCCACGATCTCAACCGTGGCGGTGGCCGCGAACCCGATCTCGCCGATCCCGGTGGGCGGCAGCGACACGTCCATCACGTAGCTCTGGATGTCGGCCTGGCGGAGTCGCTCACCGCTCATCCCCGCCTCGCGGCGGCGATCCCGGAGCGGAAACTGGGTGATGACCTCCGACCGGCGGTCGTAGCCCCGGCGGGTGATCTTGCCCTGGAGCCTGACCGCCTCGAACTCGTTGGGGTTGAGCATGAACATCAGCGGGCCGCCGCTGCCGCGCTTGATGTGCGCGTAGAACAGGCTGCTCCGCTCGCCGTTGAGAAAGGCGCTCATGAGGTCGGGCTCGAAGGTGCGGCTGTCCTCCTCCGCGAGGAACTTGAGACCCTGCCGCGCGATCCCCTGCACTTCACCCGGTACCACGCCCGGTCCGAACTTGACCGCCCCCTCCAGCTCCTCCAGCGTCCCGTCGGCGAAGACCAGCATCAGCTCGGTGAACGGGGACTCCAGGACCTCGGTGTTCTCGAGTCGCTTGAGCCGCTCCTTCTCGACCGACGTGCCGGGCTCGAACGCGAAAACGCCCTTCCCCGGAACACGGCCGCGACAGTGCGCCCGTTCACCGGCGACAGGAAATAGAGCTGCCCCGATTGCAGGGTGAAACGGGCGACGTCACGCTGCAGCGTGAGATTGGAGATCTCCGCCACCCGGTCGGGCACCGGTCTCAGGCCGAGCAGCTCGTCGAACACGCCGTCGTAGGAGGCCGCATGGCTGGGCGGAGCCGATGACGCGATTTCGGCCCCGGCGAGCTGCTGCGCTTCGAGCGGGAGCGGACTGACGGGATGAGCGAGCAGCTGTAACGGAAGCAGAACGACCGGCGTGCCGAGCCACCCGCGAAGCGATACGACGCCTCCGGTCACCTTCCGACCATCATGATTTCGGGTGCCGCCAGGGGAGTTTCGCCTCCCAGGCGAGATAGCGCGGATCGCTCCGGAGAATATCCAGGGACGGATCGATCGGGATGGCCCACAGCAGGGGATCTCGCTCGACTCGCATCGAATCCATCCAGCGGATCGCGTCGCCCACATCGCCGGCGCCCGCGTACGCGGTGACCCAATCGCCGGCCGGTACCAGGTCCCCCCTCCGGACGCCTTCGCCAAGCTCGCGAAGCCTCTCGCGCGCCATGTCCGCGAACATCCGGGCCGCCTGGGTGTCGCTCGTCGCCACGGGAACTCGCGAGGCAGCCGCGGAATCGCCGCGCCGCTCCAGCCCGGCCCGCACGATGTCCAGCGCTTCGCGCGTGCGTCCCTCCGCACGGTATACGTCGGCGAGACCGGCAGACGTCGCTGCCCTGGGATAGTCGCGTTCGTTACGTCGATACATCTCCTCGGCCTCGGGGTAGCGCCGCAGGAAGTACAGGTGCCGAGCCACGCGCTCACTGAAGTGACCGTTGAGCGGGTCCAGCTCGTGGGCGATCCGAACTTCCGCGAGCGCGCTGTCCAGCTCCTCCCGCCAGCGGAACCATGCGGCTCGCACGATGTGGGCCTCTGCGTCGCCCGGATCGAGCGCGATCGCCTTGTCGATCAGCTTTCCGGCAAGCGGCAGATTCCACCGCCAGAACATCTCCACTCCGCCAAGGATGAGATAGGCCGGTGCCAATGTGCTGTCCAGCGCGATGGCCCGGCGAGCGGCCTGCTCGGCCTTGGGATGGCCTTCCTTGGGCGGCGTCAGGCCGGCGACGACGGCCAAGCCGTAGGAACTCGCGAGTCCCGCCAATCCGGGGGCGTATTGCGGAGACCGACCGACCAGCGCCGCGAACGTGTCGAGCGCCGCGGAGTGTTGTCCCTGGAACCGGAGTGACAGACCGCGGAGGTATGAGCCGTATGCTCCGGTGTCCGCACGATACCGGGCGGGGAGCTCGAGCGCGCCGAGACGCCCGGCGGTTCTCTCATCAATGGAGGGCGATTCCGGACTTCGCGGGGAGCGGAGCGCGACGACCGACCCGACTGCCGCGATCAGGATGGCAGTCGCGATCAGGACTCTTCTCTCGATCCGGCGTCGCGGGCGCACCTCTGTTGCGGTCCGAGGCACGGGTGTGGTGGCCGGGGCGGCGACCGGCAGGATGGCCGACTGAGTCGCCTGAGGCCGTCTCATGAGCTGTTCCGCGACTGCTCGAGTCTCGGTCGAGGGAACCGTCTCATACTCTCGACGGAGGTAATCGACCAGATCCTCGTATGCACGCAGGGCCGCGGCGCCGCCGGTCGTCGCATCCAGCAAGCGCATGAGCCGTCTCGCACCGGCCTCGTTGGTCGGGTCGATGGACCAGGCCCGGCGGGCGGCCTCGCCGATGCCGGCCTCACCGCTCGTCTCCATCTCGTCCACCCGTCGCCATCCCGCGTCGGCGACCGCCCGTCGAAGGGCGGCGCGCTGGTCGTCGAGCCAGCGCTCGAATTCGGGTGCTCCCGAGACGTGGAAGCCGGGCGCGAGGTCCCCCTTCCATCGGTCGAGCGCCTCCCTCCATCGCTGCGCCGCCAGCAGCGCCCGCACCTCGACCGCGTCGCACCGGACCATCGCCGGCACCAGCTCGACGTAGCCCTCCCCCCGGGACACGATCGCGCCCGACGGCGAGCGCCTGTCGCAGGCCATAGAGCGTATTGCGAAGCGAGTGTCGCGTGGACTCGTCGTCGGCCTCGGGCCAGAGGAGGGCCATCAGGCTCTGCCTCGACTGGGGCCCGGACGGTTCGGCCAGCGCGAGGTACAGGAGGAGGGCGAGCAGCTTGGGCTGCGTGACGCCCGCAACAGGAGCGTCGCCGTTGGACGACTGGATGGAGAGCGTACCTAGAACCCGCAAGTCGAGCATGAATTCGCCGGCGCAGACCGCGCAAATCGACGAGAAGACGGCATCAAGACAGGTCCGGGACGGTGGAAAGTTATCCTCGCGGAACCGACTTCACATGGGACCGTTCTCACCCGGTCAGGAGCCAGCCCTGGAGCCCCTATGACGACCTTTCCCTCACGACCCTCTATCACCTTGTCCCGTCGCGTGATAGCCTGTGCCGCCGGCCTCGGCGCCACCGGATGGCTGCTGGCCTGCTCCGACCCGACGGCTCCGCCGGTGGTGGCGGTATCGAAGGTCGCCGCCAGTGAGGGACAGAGCGCCATGACCGGCAACGCCTTGCCGCTGCCGCTCCGGGTTCGAGTCGAGGCTGCTGGGTCGCCCAAGGAGGGAGTCACGGTGAGATGGGAGGCGTCGGCAGGCACCGTCGCCCCCGACTCGAGCGTCACCGATTTCCGTGGTGAAGCCTCGAGCACCTGGATACTCGGTCCGGTCGCAGGGCCGATGACCGTATCGACGACGGTCCCCGGCGCGACGGGCTCGCCGTTGACGTTCCACGCGACGGCGCTCGCTCATCCGACGAGGGCGGGGATCGTGCCGGCCTCGAATCGGCAGACGGGGGTCGTCGGGACCACGCTGCCCCGGCCGCTTCAGCTGCTGGTGGATTCCAACGGGGCACCGAAGCCGGGCGTGACGATCCACTGGCGGACCGGATCGGGCAGTGTGTCGCCGGAGACCAGCGTCACCGACGCCGACGGGCATCGCCTCGACCATCTGGACGCTGGACACCGCCAGCGGCATCAAGAACGCTGACGCGAGTATCGAAGGATCCGCAACGTCGCACACGTTCTTCGCGACCGCTGTTCCCGGCCCCGCTGTCACCATTGAAAGGAGCGCAGGATCCGGCCAGGCGTCCCCCGTGAACCGCGGGCCTTTCGAGGCGCTGGTGGCGATCGTCACCGACCTGTACGGCAACCAGGTCGAAGGACAGGCGGTCAGTTGGACCGTCAAGCGGGGGCCGATCGCGTTCGTCACGATGGAGGGGACGACCGATGCGCTGGGGATGATCAGCGCGATCGTCGAGCCGAATGGAGCAACGGGAGACGCGGTCGTGATTGCCGCGCTCCCCGGGGTCGCGGAATCGGCGCACTTCGCGCTCACGATCTCACCGCGGGCCTATGATGTCGTTCTCCACACCTGGTGGAACCCCGAGTTCGTGAGCGCCCAGAACGGCAAGGGTCCCGCGGTGGATACCATCCCCGTCGGCGCCACGATGACGTGGACGCTCGAATTCGATTACGGTCTCCATGCCGTGCAGTCGGTCGGAACTCCTTCGTTCGCCGGCGGGGACTTCCCGTATGCCAATCCGTCAACCGTAAACGTGACGTTCGTCAACCCGGGGACGTACGCCTACCACGATCCGTATCAGCCCACGGCCACGGGCGTCGTCGTGGTGCGGTGACATGGAAACCCATCACTGACAATGAGGGTCCGACATATGCGCGCGCGCTCGACAGTCTCCTCGGCGATCCTGCTCGGCTGCCTGTGTACCGTCGCTCTCGTGGCTGGGTGCTCTGACGATGCGCCAACCGCGCTGACCAACGATGCCATCACGCCGGCGCTCACGGCTACGGATCGGGTCTCGGTATGCCATCGGTCCGGATCCTCCGGCGCGATCATCGCCGTGGTACCGTCCGCCGTGGCCAACCATCTGCAGCATGGCGACTACGTCACCGACCTCTCGGTCTCCCACGCCGGTAGCCAGCCGACCGATGCAACGCACTTCCGCCGGATCGGCGACGCGCTCGCCGCCGCGCGGGCCGTAAGACTGGACCGCGGCGAGCTGCAGTCGGCGGCGTGCCGGATCACCATTGCGGTTGCAGCCGGGACGTTCCTGGGCAGCGGCACCGAGTCATCCGAACAGGACGTCGAGCTGTTCCCGCTGAACGTAGACGTGCCGGATATCACGCTGCTGGGCGCGTTCGTCATGCAGGCGGACCCGAGCGGACGCGCCACCGGTCTCGGCGCGACGGGAAGAAGGACCACTCTCCAGCCGGCACAGGGCGTGAGCGACCTCAACACGATCATCCTCGCCAACGGTCATCCCGGCGGCTCGGCGGGTCACGGCCTGGTGGTCGAGGGCTTCGTGATGAAGGGCGTGGCAAGACATGCCATGTTCGCGGTCCGGGTTCGCCGGCTGGTCATTCGGGGCAATCGCGTGGAGGCGGGCTTCGGCGTGACGCTGGATTTTCGCCTCACCAGCGCGGCCATCGTGCGGAACCAGATCGGCGGCAGCTTCACGTGCGACATGTGCCTGGCGGGGCCCGGTGTATACCACGTGACGGGCAATCGCCTGCTGGCCGGTGCGGTCCAGGGCATCGTGACCGTGCCCACTCTCGACCCCCTGTTCGCCGCACCCCTCGGGGTGGAGCCATCGGCCCTTCCGGCCACCGCGGACGTTTCGGCCGATATCACGAACAACGAGGTGCGCGACCACCGGAACTTCCCCGGCGGCGTGGGTGTCCGCCTGGCCGCGATGGGTCCCGGCGCGCCGGACACCCGGAACACGACTCATGTGAGGCTTCACCACAATCGGCTGGTGAACAACACCTTCGGGGTCATGGTCGACGGCGCGGTCCTGATTCCGGACACCCGACTCAGGAGCGACGTGAACCTCGTGCTCGGCGGCAACACGATCGAGCGAAGCTGTCAGGCGGACCTGTACGTGACGTTCGAGCCGCACTCGGGTGTCCCGGAGCCAGGCGCCCTGTTCCTCAGGAACTCGACCTTCGACTTGACGCTGGGTGGCGACGTGCGATTCCGCGACGCGTGGTTCAGCAACCCCGCTGGCTTCGGTAACAGCCTCATTGTGGATGGGCGGCGCATCGGAAATGGAACGCGGCAGCCCTTCGACGAGCTGACATGCCCCGCTCGGCGGGGGTAGGACGGGGCTCGCTAGAGAGGCGGCCTCAGTCGGCGGCCAGCGCCGCAACCTGCCAAGCGTAACGATTCTCCGGGCCGGAACCGCACCGCGGCGCTCCCCATGCGCGGCGGGCGGTTTCGCGTGCCGCGTCGACCCGGCCATCTCCGCCCGCTCCTCCTGAATCGCCCGGTTCTCGCTGCCGTGGTATACGGCGACGTAGATCCCTCTGCAGAGTCGCCCTGCCTCGTCGCTGTCGTCTTTTCCCGCGCAATCACGATCTACCAAGTAAGGAACTTCAGCGGCCTGGCGCTGGCTGGGCGGCGGGGACGTTCAGGTGACGACCTACGGTGGAGGCAACCGGGTGTGCAAGGTGGAGAACTGGGGTCCGCAGACCGTGAACGTCCGCTGCTTCGATCCCGGCACCAATGTGCTGGTCGATTCGCAGTTCGACATCATGTACTTCTCGTAATCCGACCACCTTCCGCAGGGGAGCCCGGCCCGCCGCTCAGGGGGCCGGGCTCTTCATTCACATGGGGGTCGGGTCGCACGCGTGAGGCGTCAACCGCGGCGTGAGGCATCAGTCGGCGGCGAGCGCCGCGGCCTCCCGAGTGTAGGGATTGGTGGCCCCGAACCCGCTCCGAAGCGCCACCCCGGCGCGGCGGGCGATTTCACCTGCCGCTTCGATCCTGCCCCTCCGCCTCGGCCACCTGCGCCCGAATCAGCTCGGCGCGGCCCACATGCGCGCTCCGCCGCCAGGCCAGCGAATCCACCGCCGCGGCCGCGGCGGCGAGCCGGGCGATCGAATCGGCCTCGGTACCGAGGCCGTCGTCGCGGCGCCACTCGGCCGCGGTGAGGAGCGCGTACACCGCGTGGACCGGCGGCGCGCTGCGACCATCTGCGCGCACCGATTCCCCCAGCGAGGCGAGCGCGCTGTCGAGCGCGACCCGGGCGCCCACAGTGTCCCCGTCGGCTCTCCGCATGCGAAGCTCGAGCAGGGTGCGGTGCAGCAGACGCATCGGAGTATCGGTCGGCAGCGTCCTGGTCAGGGCACGGGCCTCGGCGATCCGGCCCTGCTGGAGCAGCAGCATCGCTCTGGCGGGGGGCAGCCACATTCTCGTGCCGGCGAGTGCCGCCTCACTGGTATCCCGCGCGGCGATCGCCAGCCACCTCGCGGCCGAATCGATCTGGCCCTGGCGCAGCTTGCTCTGCCCATACACGACCGCATACCGGCCATCCACGTCTTCGGCCCCGTGTGCGGCCTCCTGCTGCCGGATCACCCCGCGCACGACCGAATCCATGGCGCTGAACTCGCCGAGCTCGCTCAGGGCGCCGCTCAGATACGCCATCAGCGACGGCAACGCCTCGGTGTTGTCGTAGCCGCTCGCCTTCATGCTGTCGAGTATCTGACGCTGATACTCGGCCGCCTCGCGGGTGCGGCCCGCGCGGCGCAGCGCCGTCGCCAGGCCGCTCAGGTTCTGGAGCCTGAGACCTTCCGCATCGCCCGGCAGCTCGAGGGCACGCCGGAGGAGCGTGACCGCGGAGTCCGGCCTGCCGCGCTCGAGCAGCAGGTCGGCCTCCCCGCGCAGACACTGGGCCTCGATGGTCGTGGAGAGTGACGTCGCCCCGGCCATCGCGGCACGCGCCTCGGCCAGCCTGGCCTCCGCGGTGTCGAGCTTCCCCTGGTAGACCAGCCCATTCATCGACATACAATCGACCAGGGCCAGTTGCGCCGGCAGCCGCGACGCCTTGGCGATGCCCATCGCGCGGACCAGCATCCGGTCGAATTCGTCGTGGTCGCCTACTTCAAAGAGTCGGCCGGACAAGTCGGCCATGACCTCGACCACCACCGCCGGCTCTGTCCGGTACCGCTGCCGCAGCATCTGCTCCGCGAGGCGGACACGCTCGAGCACGGACAGCGTGCGTCCGCCGGGGCCGCGCGAGTCGCCGGCCAGCAGGCCTTGCACATCGCTCATGGCCCGGTTCCGGCGGGACTGCGCGACCACCTCGTCGCGCTGGCGCCGCGCCTCCCGCATCTGCGACCAGGAGAAGCCGGTGGCGCCCAGGAGCGTGACGAGAACGACCCCGGCGGCGATCACCGCCACCTTGTTCCGCCGCACGAACTTGCCCGCGCGATAGCCAAGCGAGTCCGGACGCGCGAGCACCGGCTCGTGATCCAGGTAGCGCCGGATGTCCTCGCCGAGGGCGGCCACCGAGGGATAGCGTTCCTCGGGTCGCTTCTTCAGCGCCTTCGCGGCGATGGTATCGAGATCGCCGGCGTCGCGCCGACGCGCCGGGTCGAACCCCGGAGACGCGCTGAGCGGCGCCGGCTCGGTCTGCAGCACGCCGACGATGCATTGCGCGGGGGACTCGTGCTCCTCGCTGGTCGGATGCCGGCGGCCCAACAACTGGTAGAACAGGACCCCGAGGGCATAGACATCGGTCGCGGTCGTGATGGGAGCGCCGGTGATCTGCTCCGGCGCGGCGAACTGGGGTGTGAGCGCGCGGCCTCCCTGGTCGGTGAGCGTGGACGCCTCGGCGCCGCGCCCGTCCTCCTCCAGCAGCTTGGCGATGCCGAAGTCGAGCAGCTTTACGACCCCGCCGGCGCCGACCAGGATGTTCGAGGGCTTGAGGTCGCGGTGGACCAGTAGATTCGCGTGGGCATGGCTGACGGCGGCGAGCACCTGCTGAAACAGCGCGATCCGCTCGAGCGCGCCGAGTCCCTGCCGCTCGGCGTACTCGTCGATAGGGGTGCCCTCGACGTGCTCCAGCACCAGGTAAGGCTGGCCGCCCGCGGTGACACCGGCGTCGAGCAGCCGCGCGATGTTGGGATGGCTCAAGCGCCCCAGCACGCTGCCCTCGCGGCGGAAGCGCTCGCTTCCCACCGGGTCGAGGAGGGCCAGGTTGAGCAGCTTGACCGCGGCCGTCCCCTCGAAGCGCCCGTCACTCCGCCGGGCGAGCCACACCGTCCCCATCCCGCCGTGGCCCAACGGGCGCTCGAGCGTCCATCCGCCGAGACGCTGGCCGGCGAGCCCGGGTCCCTCCCAATCGGGCAGGGGCGACCCGCCCAGGAAGCTGCGGGCGTCGAGACCGGCTTCCTCGGCCAGCAAAGACTCCAGCTCGCGGGCGTGGACAGGCCGCTCGGCGCGGAGCCGCACGAGCCACGCCTCGCGCTCAGCCGGCGCCAGGTCGAGCGCGTGCTCCAGCAGCTCGTCGAGCGCCGCGAGCAGATCGGCCGGCACCTGGCCCATCGTCAGAACTCCTTCACTCAACCCGTGTCAGTCTGCGGTCCAGAGGAAATTGGCGCGCCACCTTGCGCGGCGTCCAGAGGCAGGTCGGGGCTCCTGCTATCAACTGCCGCAGGGCGACTCCTTCTAGTTCCGCTCTGCCGAGTACACCACCTTCCCCCCCACCACCGTCGCCTTCACCGCCGCCTGCCCGATCTCCTCCGGCGGTATCCGGGTCAGATCCCGATCCAGCAGTACCAGATCCGCCAGGTAACCCGGCGCGAGCTTCCCGCGACGATCCTCGGCGAAGACTGCGTACGCGTTCCCTGCGGTGTAGGCGCGGAGGGCCTCCTCCACCGTGATCTTCTCTCCCGGGACCCAGCCCTTTGGGTTCTTGCCGTCGAGCGTGCGGCGGGTGACCGCGGCGTAGATGCCCCGCAGCGGGTCGAGTGTCGCCACCGACCAGTCCGATCCGAACGCGAGGACGTCCCCCTGGTCGAGCAGTGAGCGAAACGGGTACATGGTCTTGATCCGCTCGGCGCCGACGCGCTTCTCGGCCCAGCGGCCGTCGTCGATCAGGTGGATCGGCTGCATGGAGGCGACCACGCCAAGCTTGCCGAAGCGGGCGATGTCCTCGCGCCGCAGATGCTGCGCGTGCTCGATCCGGAAGCGGCGATCCCTCACGCCGTGCGCCTGCGACACGCTGTCGTAGATCTGCAGCAGGATGCCGTTGGCCTTCTCCCCGATGGCATGGACGGCGATCTGGAGCCCGGCGGAGTCCGCCGCGCCGATCCACGCACGCAGCGAATCCTCCGGCGTCGTCAGCAGGCCTGGGGTGGAGGGATCGTCGTCGTAGGGCTCGTAGAAATAGGCGGTGGTCGAGCCGAGCGAGCCGTCCATGTAGCCCTTGACGCCCCCGATCCACACCCAGTCGTCGCCCCGGCCGAGGCGCTCGACCGAATCCGCCACCTGCTTCCAATCCTGGATGTCGAAGTAGAGCGCAGCCCTCGCGGTGAGCGTGCCGGCCCGCTTCGCCCTCAGGTAGCTCCCCAGCTCGGCGAGCGGCACGCTCACGTGGGCGAAGGCGGTGACGCCGTGGGACGCGGCGTGCTTGAGCGCGCGATCGAGGGCCGCGTCGCGCTGGTCGTTCGTCGGAGTCGGCACCGCCTCGGAGACCGGATCCATCGCCTGGTCCTTCAGTATCCCGGTCGGCTCCTTGGTTCGCGGGTCGCGGACGATGACTCCACCCGGGATGTCGACCGTCGCTCTGGTGATGCCGGCCTGGCGCAGGGCCGCGCTGTTGGCGAGCGCCATATGGCCGTCCAGCCGGTACAGCAGAACGGGGTTGTTGGGGGTGACGGAGTCGATCCAGTCGCGCCGGGGAAGCGGCGACCCGGGCCAGCTTTCGTGGTCCCATTCGCCCCCCAGGATCCACTCGCCGGGCTTCCGCTCCGCGGTGAAGGCCGCGAGGCGCTCGATGAAGTCCTGGGGCGAGCTGGCCGGCCGGAGGTCCACGTTCGCAAGCTGGAACCCGCCACTGAGAAAATGGAGATGCCCGTCCATGAAGCCGGGCGCCACCATCGCGGCGCCGTTGGCGAGCACTCTGGTCTCCGGCCCCGCCAGCTTGGCGATCTCTGCGCTGTCGCCCACTGCGGAGATGGTATCGCCCGCGACCGCGAGCGCGTCCGCCCACGGGCGGCCCGCATCGCCGGTCCAGATCCGGCCGTAGACCACCAGGTCCGCGCCACCAGCCGGCGCAGCGACCTGGCAGGCGAGCAGGCCGGCGAGCGCGAGGAGCGACCCGCGCCGGCGCGCGAGATACGGCATCGAACCTCTCAGCGGAGTTTGGTGAGCCTGCGAATGGCCTCGAGCTTCTCCAGCGCGCTGCCGCCGGATGCGGCGGGCGCGACGGAGAAGAGATCCCGGATGTCGAGCAGGATCTCCAGCATGAGCTGGTCGCGCATGTAGGCGCTCTCCAGGTCGATCATGCGTCCCTGATCCCCCAGCTGCTGGGCACGGTCGTAGGATTCCCGGTAGATGGTCTCGAGATTGGCGAGAATGCGCTCGCGGGGTCGAATATCGGTCATGGTCTCGGGTCGTGAGTCGTAGGCCGATGTAGCTTACCTTGAGACCTTGGCATCCGCCACGCACCGCTGATTTCACTCGGATCCCGCCGCTCATGAGCCTCGAACGAAAGACCGTGCTGTTCTTCGCCGGACCGCTCTACGAAGACCTGGAGCTCTGGTATCCCAAGATCCGCCTGGAAGAGGAAGGCGCCCGCACCGTGGTCGCCGGGACCGGCGAGCGCACCTACCAGGGGAAGCGAGGGTATCCGCTCACGGTGGACGCCAACGTGGACGACCTGCAGGCCGCCGACTTCGACGGGCTGGTGATCCCGGGCGGCTACGCGCCCGACATCATGCGGCGCTCGCGGAAGCTGCTGGACCTGACCCGCGAGATCTACGAGGCGGGCAAGCCGGTGGCGTTCATCTGCCACGCGGGCTGGGTGCCGATCTCGGCCGGCATCGTGAAAGGCAAGCGCGGGACCAGCGTGGGCGCGATCAAGGACGACCTCGTCAACGCCGGCCTCCTGTGGGAGGACAGCCCCGTGGTGGTGGACGGCAACCTCATCAGCTCCCGCACACCGGCCGACCTGCCCCAGTTCATGCGCGCGCTGATCGCCGCGCTCCGCGCCAGGTGAGTCTCGCCGAGGCGCAGCTCCGGGTCCACCAGTGGATCAGCCAGTACGAGGAGGGATACTTCCATCCGCTGACCAACCTGGCGCGGCTGGCCGAGGAGGTCGGCGAGCTGGCGCGCGACATCAACCATCGCTTCGGTCAGAAGACGAAGAAGCCGGACGAGCCCGACGGCGACCTCGCCATGGAGATGGCCGACATCCTGTTCGTGCTGATCTGCATGGCCAACCGCGAGCAGATCGATCTGCAGGAGGCGTTCGACCGGATGATGGTCAAGGTGGAGACGCGGGACCGGGACCGGTGGACGAGGAAGGCGGACGGGCGGACGGGCGGACGGGCGGAAGGAGACGAGTAGGAGGCTGGGCTACTCCCACTCCTGGGGCGACCCCTCCAGTTCGGCTCGCAACATGAGGTAGCTCTCGTGCCGATCCGGCGCGATTCCGCCCTTCTCCACGGCCTCCCGAATTCGGCACCCTGGCTCGCGGGTGTGATGGCAGTCGGCGAAGCGGCACTCACCCAGGAAGGGCCGGAAATCCGGGAAGCACTCGGCCAGCTCCCGCGGGTCGATCCCCCACATCCCCACCTCGCTGAACCCCGGCGTGTCCACCAGATAGCCACCCCCCTGCAGCGGCAGCATCACCGACGACACCGTCGTATTGCGGCCGCGCCGGATCCGCTGACTCACCTCGCCGGTGCGAAGCTTCAGTCCCGGCTGCACGGCGTTCAGCAGGCTCGACTTCCCGGCGCCTGACGGACCGGTCACCACCGAAGCCCGACCGGCCATCGCCGCCTTGAGCTCGGCCATGCCTTCGCCCGTCTTCACGCTGGTGGGATAGACCGGGTATCCGGCGCGCCGGGTCCGATCGAGGATCGCCGATCCCGGATCGAGATCCACCTTGTTGAGCACGACGGCCGCCGCGATGCCGTCCGCCTCCGCGAGCACGAGCAGCCGGTCGATCAGCTGGGGGATGGGATCCGGCGATTTGGCGGAGGTGACGACGAAGACCTGGTCCACGTTGGCGGCGATGGGCCGGACGCCTCGACCCTCGGGAACGCGGCGCTCGAGCACGGTGCGCCGGGGCTCGATGCCCATGATGCCGTGCAGATCGTCGCCGGCGTCGGTTTCCAGCTGCACCACATCGCCGACGACGACCTTGGACGTCTTGAGCTTGACCTTGCCGCGGAGCACGGCGCGAACTTCTCCGCGATCCGTGGCCACTCGATACTCCGCCCCCTCCCGCCCCAGCACCGTGCCGAGTATCGGCGCTACCACTCCGCGGGTGCCCGAGTGATCGCCTCGTCGAGCGCCGTCTTCACGTCGTACAGCGAGATCGAGCTGATCCGCTCGGCGGCCTCCTCCGGCGTGCGTCCCCAGGCGAGCGCGTCGGTCTCGACGTGCCCCACCGGCCGCTCGCCGCCGGGCGACCAGCAGACGAAGAGGAGCGCGGCGCCATACAGTCCGCGGAGATCGGGCTCGTCCTCCACGTAGATGGCGACCGAGTAGGCCCGGCCATCGCTACCCCCGAAAGCGGCGGCGCGCTCGTGCTTCTGCATGTACCCGCCCAGCGTGAACTCGCTCACCGTCCCGGCATCGACTCCTTGACGACGTTTCCGAGGAAAAAGGCGATGTTGGCGGGTCGCTCCGCCAGCCGCCGCATCAGATAAGGATACCATTGGGTCCCGAAGGGCACGTAGACCCGCATGTTGTGGCCCGCGCCGCCGGAGCTTCACCTGCAGGTCGCGCCGCACCCCGTAGAGCATCTGGAACTCGAAGCGGTCGTTGGGGATCCGCTCGCGGCCGACGAAGCTCCGGGCCTGCCCGATGATGGCCTCGTCGTGGGTGGCCAGACCCGGATAGTTTCCGGCCGACAGGAGCCGCTCCATCAGGGTGACGTAGTTCTTGTCCACGTCGGCCTTGTCGGGGAACGCCACCGACGGCGGCTCGAGGTAGGCGCCCTTGCAGAGCCGGACCCGGGCTCGCATGGCCACCAGGTCCTCGATGTCGCGCTCCGACCGCCGGAGCATGGACTGAATGACTACTCCGCAGTGCGCGCCATACGCGTCGAAGAGCCGCTGGCGGAAGAAGTCGAGCGTGCGCTGAGTGTAATCCGACCCTTCCATGTCGAGCCGCACGAACCCGCCGAGCGCTTTCGCCTTGTCGAGGATGCGAACCATGTTGGCGAGGCAGAGCGCCTCGTCGATGTCGAATCCCATCTGCGTCAGCTTGACCGAGACGTTGACCTCGACCCCGCTTGCCGCCATCCGGTCCAGCATCTGGAGGTAGAGGTCGCGGGCGGCGACCGCCTCGGCCTCGGCGGTCACGCTCTCACCCAGCAGGTCGAGCGAGGGAGTGATCTGCCGGCCCGCCAGCTCCTGCGCCGCTCGCACGCCGGTCTCGATGGTCTCTCCGGCGACGAACCGCGAGGCGAATTTCCTCGCCAGGCCGTTCCGACGAACGAAGTTGAAGATGCCCCGGCGCTCGGAGAGCCAGAGCAGGCTTTGACGCATTAGCACGACGCGGGCCTCACAGGGTAAAACGCCCCCGAAGGTAGCCCTGAGCGGCGACCGACAATAGACCGGCCGCGGGGATGAAACTTTATGCATCGCAGCCACTGATCCTGCGACGCACCATTCGTAGTGATCGGTCTCACTGCTCGGCGAGCGTAAGCGCGCTAGGGTACCCCAGTGGTCTCCGCGAACACACCGCCAGATCGGGCGCCAGACGAGATCCCTGAACACGAGGCCGAGCATGGCAGACCCCCACGCCGATGAACCACCCCAGGCGACCGACTCCGCGCTGCAACGGCTGAGGGACGCCGAACGGCGGGCGGACGAAACGATCGAGAGCGCTACCGAGCGACTGGAGCAGCTCTCGAAGGAGCAGGAGGAGCACGCCGAGCGGCTCCGGAAGGAAGCTCACGAGCCGGTCGGGCCGCTCATGCCGCCGCCCTCCGAGGGCACCGAGGGTTGAGGCACGAAGTATCACGGTGCGCTCGAGGTGCTCGTCCACCCTGGCGGTGAACATGGTCGCCGGTACATTCAGCCCATGGCTCTCGTGCTCGTTGTTGACGATGAACCCCACGTCAGGCTCGTGACGACTCGATACCTCGAGGACGCGGGCTTCGAATGTCTGCAGGCCGGCAATGCGGATGAGGCGATGGCCTGGCTGGGCCGTGGCCGGATCCCCGACCTCGCCGTCCTCGACGTCCGTCTGCCAGGGCAGTCGGGGCCGGAGCTCGCGTTGCGGATCAACGCGCGCTACCCCCGCATCCCCGTTCTCTTCATCTCCGCATGGCCGGAGGCCGCGGGCGAGGCCGACCAGCTGGAATCCCTGCGCTGGCTGTTCGTGCAGAAGCCGTTCGCGGGCGCCACGCTGAGCGAGGCCGCTCGCCGGATGCTGGCCTGAGCCCCTCCCCGATGGGCAAGACCCGCATGGAGGCGTTCAGCGACGGCGTGATCGCGATCCTGATCACGATCATGGTGCTGGAGCTGAAGGTCCCGCACGGCGAGACCGCCAGGACGTTGATACCGCTGTGGCCGGTGTTCCTGAGCTACGTGCTGAGCTTCGTCTACCTCGGCATCTACTGGAACAACCACCATCACATGCTGCACGCCTGCCAGCGGGTCACCGGTGCGATGCTCTGGGCCAACCTCCACCTGCTCTTCTGGCTCTCGCTGGTGCCGTTCGCCACCGGCTGGATGGGCGAGAATCACTTCGCCGCCTGGCCCACCGCGCTCTACGGGATGGTCCTTCTGATGGCGGGGATGGCCTACTTGATCCTGCAGCAGCTCATCATCGCCTCGCAGGGGCCCGAATCGGTGCTCCGAAAGGCGGTTCGCGGCGACTGGAAGGGAAAGGTGTCTTCGGCGGTCTATCTCATCGCGATTCCGCTCGCCTTCGGTCCGCGCTGGGTGAGCCTGGGACTCTATGTGATGGTGGCGCTGATGTGGCTGATACCGGACCGGCGGATCGAGCGCGCGCTGAGCGCAGGGGAGGACTGAGGGCGGGACGGGGTGCTACCGCGGGTGGGAAGCCCGCCGCTTTCGCTCATCCACGGCGTGCTGTACCAGGCGCTTCAGCGGAACCGAGCACCTGAGTACGACCAGGCATGCCATGACAAAGACGGCGATCAGGAAACGCTTGACCGCGATCGTAGTGCTTCCCCACTGAAGCACGGCGGCCGCAGCGCCGGCGACGAGGCCCGCCGCCGCCCGCCCGCGACGCCAGAGCCGCTCGCCGGTGATGCGGGGCCGGAACGAACGGTCCACATCGTAGGCCAGCACGGCGGCAGCCACGGCGCAGGGCACGGCCACGAGTCCGGCGTGAAGCACTGGGGATATCATGCTGGCTTACCCGTTGGAGGTGGCTTCAAGAGGCCTGCACGCAAGGCAGCGGAACTTATCACTCCCGAAAACCGCCCGCGAGAGTTACCGCCACCGAGAGCGCCGCTTCGCACCCCCTACCGTCCGCGTCACTTCCGGGATCGTACGCCGTGAGCGAAGCGGCTTGGAGCCGCACCTCCCCACTGATCGCGCCGACCGCCCACGCGATGTCGGCACACGGTCAGGCCATCCGGGGCGGCGTAGGAATTGATCCGGCCTTCGCGTGGATCGAGCACGTCGAGATCGAGATGAAGGTATGCAGGCTGCTCGGCGCGGCGATCGGCACGGATCGCTTCCGGCAGGTGCCGCCGCAGCGCGGCCACGCTCACCCGCCGCACGGCCGACTGCTGGAGGGCTTCGGCTTCCAGCGGATCCAGATCCCGCGCGCCGATGAGCGTTATCGACTCGTCCGGCACCGGCTCGAATCCGGGCAGAGCCGCGGTGAGCCGGCGCCAGCATCGGCCGGCCGCCGTGGCCAGCGCCATCCCGTCGAGAAAGCCTCCTACGGTCGTTTCGGGAGTGTTGAAGTCGCCGTGGGCGTCGAACCAGAAGACTTCGGGCGGAGCGGAGAGTCCCGCCAGGCAGCCCAGTGCCGCGGGCCCGCAATTGCCGGAGAGGACCAATGGGTGGGAGCCATCGGCCGCGGCCGCCCGAACCCGGTCTGCCACGGAGGCCGCGAGGTCGAACGCCGTCCGGATCTCGGCGCGCCATGAGGTGGGCGGTGCCTCGACGACCTGTACCGTGACCGTGTGCCCGGCCCGCGCGAGTCTTTCTTCCAGGCCGGCATCGAGAAGGCGCAAGGGACCGGCCCCCATTCGTTCGCCGCGGCGGGCCGAGTCGTAGGGGACCACGATGAGAGCGATGCGCATCGCGAATAATGTACGCGGGGACGATTCCGCTGTAGCTGCCACGCCCCACCCGCATTTACTTGCAGCACCATCGGCAACACCGATCACCTTGCCCCGGACTCGAGTGCGCGATTTGTCGCCGTCGTTCGCAGCACCGTTCAAAGGCCGCCACGGCCTCCTCCTGACGATGCTCGTTCTGGTCGGATTGGCACTTCGCGTCTGGGCGTACGCGGCGAACGTGTCACTGTGGCTGGACGAGATTCTCCTCTCCCGCAACATCATCAGGCTGCCACTCGACGCGCTGCTCACCAGTCCGCTCCACCTCGATCAGGTGGCCCCGCGAGGGTTCCTGCTGCTCGAGAAGCTCGCCGTGATGACGCTGGGCGGGAACGAGCTCGCGCTTCGGCTCCCCCCCTTCCTGGCTGGTGTCGCGGGACTCCTGCTCTTTCGCCGGCTGGCGGAGCGCGCGCTCGACCAATGGGCGGCGGTGTTCGCCGTCGCGCTCTACGCCCTGGCCATTCCCTTCATCCGGTACGGCGCCGAGGTGAAGCAGTATGAGGTCGACGCGACCGCGGCGATCCTGGTCATGATCCTGGCGCTGAACATGTGGGAGCGTGACCTCTCGACCGGGAAACTGCTCGTCGTCGGGTTGGTCGGGTTCGCCGTCACCTGGTTCTCCCAGGCATCGGTGCTGGTATTGGCGGGCATCGGTCTCGCGACCGCGATCCGGTGGCTGACCGCGCGCGACATGCGGAGCCGGCGCGCGCTGTTCCTGGTGATGCCGGTCTGGGCCGCGGCGGCCATCATCGCGATCGGCGTCGGGCGCCACAGCATGACGCCATCCACCAGCGCGTTCATGGACGACTTCTGGAAGCGCGGGTTCTTTCCCCTCCCGCTCAGGGCCTCCACGGCGCTGGTATGGACCTGGGACACGGCCCTCTCGCCGTTTACCGATCCGGCGCTCCTCCGATACCGCTGGCCGCTGCTGTTTCTGGTCGTGGTGGTGTTGGGCGTCGCCGTGCTCTGGCGGCAGCGGCGGGACGTCGCGCTGCTGCTGCTCTGCCCGCTGGCGGTCGCACTGCTGGCCGCCACCGTGCAGCAGTACCCGATCCGCGGCCGGCTGATGGTCTATCTGATTCCGGGGGTACTGGTGGCGCTCGCGGCCGGGGCGGAGTGGATTCGGCGAACAGTCGCACGAATCTCTCCGGCGCTGGGGGGCGCCGCGATGATCGGGCTGCTCGCGCCTCCGGTGGCCGCGCTGGCCGAGGCGCCGCCGCCCTACGGGCTGGAGCATCACCAGACCGTGCTGGCCTACCTCCGATCGCACCGGCAGGTGGGCGATGCGATCCACGTCTCACCGCTCTCGCGCATCGGGATGCTCTTCTACGGTCCACGCTACGGGCTCCGGCCGGATGAATGGACGACGGCCATCTGCGAACGCAAGGACACCCGCGCATACCTTCGCGACGTAGACCGGTACCGCGGGAGGCCGCGGCTGTGGCTGCTGACCTTCGGCGCGAGGCCCTACAGGACGGCACGTGCCGCGGTGCAAGGATACCTGGGTGCCATCGGCGTGCGGCGGGACCTGCTCTCGATCCCCTCGCTGCAGTTCGGGACGGTCACTCTCGAGCTCTACGACTTGAGCGATTCGACCCGACTCGGCAGGGCGGCGGCGGAGACGTTCCTGGTAGAGCCGATGCCGACCGACCCGGCGCCCGGATGCCGGCCGTGGATCAGGCCCTCGGCGGCGGACAGCTTTCCCTAGGGTTCGGGCTCCGCCCGGTCCGGCTCGTAGAAATGAGAACGGCCGGGCAATCGCCCGGCCGTCTCGTTCAACTGTGACAAATCCTCAGACCGCGACGCGGTTGACCCGGGCTTCCGCGATCTCGGTGAGCTTCCGGTCGGCTTCCTTCTCCTCCTTCAACGTCGGCTCCAGCACGCTGGCGCAGTCGGCGCGGCCAAGCTGACGGGCCCACGCAATGAGCGTCCCGTAGCGCGCGATCTCGTAGTGCTCGACGGCCTGCGCCGCGGCCAGGGCCGCCGCGTCGAGGACCTCGGAGTCCTTCGAGTCACTCATGATCTCCTCGGCCTCTTCGATGATCCCATCGATCGCCGGGCAGGTGACCGCCTTCGCTTCCGCGTTGTGCATCCGGAAGACCTGCTCCAGACGCTTGATCTGGTTCTTGGTCTCTTCCAGGTGGCTGCGAAAGGCTTCCTGGAGCTGCGAATCGGAGACCTTGGCGACCATCTCGGGCAGCGCCTTGGTGATCCGCTGCTCGGCGTAGTAGACATCCTGGAGGGTGTGAACGAAGAGATCGTCGAGGCTTTTGATCGGCTTGGAAAGCAAACCCATGATTGGCACCTCTGCTATAGATGGCTCGTGACGACCACAGGTGATCGGGTCGCCGGATGTGATGATTAAGGTGGAGAAACATGGGGAGAAGGCCCACTCGATGCGGTGACCCGAGTCACCGCCATGTGAGGTCAGTTGCGCGTGGCGGCGACATTTCCTACGCATTCGTGCCGCGAGGCTGCAGGTCGCGAAGCACGCTAACTGACATCGCCGCGGAAGTTGGGATCAGCAGGAGAGTGAGGAGTCGCCCTCCTTGCGTTGCGCCTCTCCACGCTCGTGAAATTCCGCTGCTCCGCAGCGGAGCCTCCTTCAACACGGGGATCTCCGGCCCCGGAGCTCACCGCACGCTGGCGCACTCCGCTCCCTGCCACTTACTTACGGCTTCGAATCCTCCTATCAGACCGACAGCCGGGAGCCCATGGGCGATCCGTTGGACATCCTGCGCGATGCCCTCGCCGACCGCTACCGCCTCGAGCGCGAGCTCGGCCGCGGCGGGATGGCGACCGTCTACCTCGCCCAGGATCTCCGCCACGACCGCCCCGTGGCCCTCAAGGTGCTCCACCCCGATCTCGCCCGCACGCTCGGACCCGACCGATTCCTGCGCGAGATCAAGCTGGCCGCCCGGCTGCAGCATCCGCACATCCTCTCGGTCTACGACAGTGGTGAGGCCGCAGGACACCTCTGGTTCACCATGCCGTTCGTCGAGGGCGAGTCCCTGCGCGGCCGGCTGGAGCGGGAGAGCCAGCTCCCCGTGGAAGACGCGGTGCGGATCGCTCGCGAGGCCGCCGAAGCGCTCGAGTATGCCCACCGGCAAGGCGTGATCCACCGCGACATCAAGCCCGAGAACATCCTGCTCTCCGGCGACCACGCCCTGGTCGCCGACTTCGGGATCGCCCGGGCGCTCGCTGCCGAGACCGGGGACGAGAACCGGCTCACCGAAACCGGCACCACCCTGGGCACGCCGGCCTACATGAGCCCGGAGCAGGCCGCCGGTGCCCGCTCGCTCGACGCGCGCAGCGACGTGTACTCGCTCGCCATGGTGCTGTGGGAGATGCTGGCCGGCGAGGTGCCATTCACCGGTGCCACGCCGCAGGCGGCGATCGCGCGGCGGTTCACCGAGGTACCCCGTCCGCTGCGAGCGGTCCGGGACACGGTCCCGGAGCACGTCGAGAAAGCCGTCGCCAAGGCGCTGTCCAAATCGCCCGCGGACCGGTACGCCACGGCGCACAAGTTCGGGAAGGCGCTCAGTGCGCCCGAGCCCACCGTCTCCGTTGCCACTCCGGTCAAGCAGCCCAAACGGCACCGTCCGGTCGCGCTCCTCGGGCTCGGCTTCCTGCTCGGTCTCGGTGTGCTCTTCGGCTGGCTCCGGCGGCACGGTGACGACCCGGCCACGGCCGGCGGCGGCCGGGATGCCAGGGTCAAGCGGCTCGCCGTCCTCCCCTTCGACAACCTGGGCGACTCCGCCGATGGCTACTTCGCCGACGGGGTGACCGACGAAGTGCGCGGCAAGCTCGCCGCGCTGCGGGGCCTCCAGGTGATCGCCCAGCGCAGTGCCGCCGAGTACAAGGGCTCGCCCAAGAGCTTTCAGGAGATCGGCCGGGAGCTGGGTGTGGACTACCTGCTGGTGGGCAAGGTGCGGTGGGAGAAGGCCGACAGTGCGCAGAGCCGGGTGCGGGTGAGCCCGGAGCTGATCGAGGTCGCCAGCTCGAGCACCCGCTGGCAGCAGCCGTTCGACGCCGTGCTGTCCGACGTCTTCCAGGTCCAGGGCGAGATCGCGGGCAAGGTGGCGCAGGCGCTCGACCTCGCCATCGGCGAGCCGGAGAAGGCCCGGCTGGAGGAGCGGCCGACCCGGAACCTGGCCGCATGGGACGCGTTCCTTCGGGGTGAAGAGGCCTCCAAGCGGATGGTCGAGGTGAACTCCACCGCGCTGGAGCGTGCGACCGCGGAGTATGAGAGGGCCACCGCCCTCGACTCGGGCTTCGTCCAGGCATGGGTGCGGGTCTCGCAGGTCTATGCCAGCCGCTACACGAACGGCGAGCCGACGCCCGAAGGCGCCGCCCGGGCGCGCGCGGCCGCCGAGCGGGCGCTGGCGCTGGCGCCCGACGCCGCGGAGCCGCGGCTGGCTCTGGGGACCTACTACGACTTCATCGTCGGTGACTATGGGAAGGCCCTGGAGCAATTCGCGCTCGGGCGCCGCGCCGACCCCAACAACTCCGAGCTGTTCTCGGGTGCGGCGCTGTCCGAACAGAGCCTGGGGCGCTGGGAGAATGCACTCGAGTTCCTGAAGCGAGCCGAAGTCCTCGATCCCCGCTCGCCCCAGGTGGCCGACCGACTGGGCCGGAGCTATCTCTGGCTGCGCCGGCATGACGAAGCCATCCCCGCAGCCGATCGCGGCATCGCGCTGTCACCGACCACCGTCGCGATCCATCAGCTCAAGATCATGGCGTTGCTCGGCAAGGGCGATCTGCCCGGCGCCCGTGCCGCGCTCCGCGCGGTCCCGGCCGAGGTGGACCCGGTCGAGCTGGTCGCCCAGATGGCGAATTTCTGGGACCTGGGGTGGGTGCTGGACGGGGAGCAGCAGAAGCTTCTGCTCCGCGTGACGCCCTCAGCCTTTGGGGAGGACCGCTTCGCCTGGGCCATCGCCAAGGCCCAGGTCTACGCCTGGCGGGGAGACACGCGCCGCGCGCGGGCCTACGCCGACACCGCGGTCCGCGCCTCCGGGAAGGTCCTGGCGGACAACCCGGACGACGCCCAGCGGCGGGTGCTCCTCGGTCTCGCGCACGCCTACGCGGGCCGGAAGAAGGAGGCGATCCGGGAGGGCGAGAGGGGCGTGTCGCTGCTGCCGATCTCCAAGGACGCCTACACCGGGACCTACTTCCAGCACCAGCTGGTCCGGATCTACATCCTGACCGGCGAGCCCCAGAAGGCGATGGACCTGCTGGAGCCGCTGCTCGACATCCCCTACTACCTGTCGCCCGGGTGGCTCCGGGTGGATCCGACGTTCGACTCCCTCAGGACCCTCCCACGGTTCCAGCAGCTCATGGCCCGGACCCCCTAACCCGGCCCGTTCCACCCGCCCACCCTTACACTCCCCGGCCCGCGGCACTATCATTGCCATCCCCTCCCCCCGGGGCTCCCGGCACGGCCGGCCGGAAGCTACAGACTTACCCTGACAGTACTTACAAACACGCCTCGACACTGCCAGAAATTGCAGAATGCCATGTTTCTGGTGCATGGCACCGAGACGTCCCGGAGAACTCGCCATTTCCACTGACGCGCCTCCCCGCTGGCGGATACCGGCGTTGACCGCCACGGTCGTCACGCTCCTCTACGCCATTGCCTATCTGGTGTGGGAGCGGAACGACTGGGGAACCCCGGTCATTCGCAATCTGGTGAGCAACGTCGCCTTCATGCCGCTCAACCTGGCGGTGGCGACGCTCGCGCTCCTGGCCTCCCGCCACGAGGTGCTCGACCCCGGCGTGCGGCGCGCGCTCCGGTGCATCGGGCTCGGCAGCGTGATGGTGTTCATCGGGAACGCCATCTCGACCTGGTACCTGATGGTGCTGCACCAGAACCCGCCGGTCTCCTGGGCCGACCTGTTCTACCTCACCGACTCCGTCCTGATCCTGGCCGCCCTGCTCTCCTTCCCGCTCGCCCGGCGCACCCGGCTCGAGCGCTGGAAGTTCGTGCTCGACGCCGCGATGGTGCTGGTCGGCGGCGCGGTCATCATCTGGTACTTCTCGATCCGGCCCACCGCCGGCGCCACCGAGAACAGCAGCCTCGTCATCACCCTCCTGGCGTTCGCCTATCCGCTGGTCAGCATGCTGGTGCTGCTGGGGATCACCACCGTGATCCTCCGGCGCCCCACCGACGGCAACCGGATCGCGTTCGGCCTGCTGGTCGCCGCGGTGTTCATCAGCGTCGTGGCCGACCTGACGTTCAACCTGATCTCGCTGGAGACCGGCGGCCGAAGCGCCAGCATGATCGACGGCGCGTACCTGCTCTGCTACATCATGCTGATCGCCGGCGCGGAGCTCTACTACCGCCGGCCGGTTCCTCAGGCGGCCACCCGAAGCAAGCCGCGCCAGCGGGCGCAGCCGGTGAGCCCGCTGCCCTACCTCGCGGTCGCCACGACCTACGGGCTGCTGCTGAACGCGGCGCTCCGGCCGTGGACCGATCCGGTGAGCGGGCTGGCGGTGGGCGCGCTGCTGGTGACGCTGTTCGTGGTGGTGCGGCAGCTGCTGGCGGTGCGGGAGAACGTCCGTCTCCTGGCCGACCAGGCCGTGCGGCAGAACGAGGCCCGGTTCCGCTCCCTGGTGCAGCACTCGTCGGACGTGATCATCGTGACCCGCCCCAACGGCAGCATGCGGTTCGTGAGCCCGTCGGCGAACCGGGTCTTCGGCTACGACCCGTCGGAGATGGTGGGCCGGCCGATCGCGACCCTGCTCCACCCCGACGACCGCGAGCGCGCCACCACGCTGTTCGAGGTCGCCTCCCGGACGCCCGGAGTGACCGGGCCGGTCGAGTGGCGGTTCCGCCAGCCCGACGGCTCCTGGCTCAGCGCCGAGATCCTGGCGACCAACCTCACGGGCGACCCCACCGTGCGCGGCATCGTGCTCAACACCCGCGACGTGAGCGAGCGGAAGCGGCTGGAGGAGCAGCTCACCCACCAGGCCTTCCACGATCCGCTCACCGGGCTCGCCAACCGCGCGCTCTTCCGCGACCGGGTGAGCCACGCGCTGGCACTGGCGCAGCGGCAGTCGAACCCGATCACCGTCCTGTTCCTGGACCTGGACGACTTCAAGCGGGTGAACGACAGCCTGGGCCATGGCGAAGGCGACCGCCTGCTCATCGCGGCGGCGGAGCGGTTCCTGTCCTGCGCCCGCGCGGCCGACACGGTCGCCCGGCTGGGCGGCGACGAATTCGCCATCCTGCTGGAGCATTCGGCCGGCCCCGAGGGCCGGAGCGAGCTGCTCGAGCGCCTCGCCACCGCGATGGGCCATCCGTTCACGCTGAGCGGCAACCAGGTGCAGGTGACCGCCAGCATCGGCGTCGCCACCGCGGCCGCCGGCGAGAATGCCGACGACCTGCTCCGCAACGCCGACGTGGCGATGTATGCCGCGAAGCGCCGCGGGAAAGGCCGCTCCGAAACGTACGAATCACGCATGTACGCCGACGTGCGTCACCGCCTCGAGATGGAGGCCGCGCTCCGCGTCGCCATCGACCGCGGCGAGCTCACGCTCCACTACCAGCCGATCGTGCACCTGGCGACCGGCACGATGTACGGCGTCGAGGCACTGGTGCGCTGGGAGCACCAGACCTACGGCCACCTCCTGCCCCAGCACTTCATCCCGCTGGCCGAGGAGACCGGGCTCATCGTGAAGATGGGCGCCTGGGTGCTGGACGAGGCGTGCCGCCAGGTGCAGGCGTGGCGGCTCGCGTATCCGCAGAACCCGCTCTCGGTGTCGGTCAACATCTCGAGCCGCCAGCTCCAGGGCCCCGGCATCGCCGACTCGCTGAGCGACGCGCTCGCCGGCTCGGGCGTGGATCCGACCGCGGTGGTCCTCGAGATCACCGAGAGCGTGCTGATGCAGCAGACCGACGCGGTGCTCGAGCGGCTGCAGACCCTCAAGAAGCTGGGCGTCCGCCTCGCGATCGACGATTTCGGCACCGGCTACTCGTCGCTCAGCTACCTGCAGCGGTTCCCGATCGACATCCTCAAGATCGCGAAGCCGTTCGTGGAGGAAGTGGGCCTCGGCGCCGAGCGCGCCGCCCTGGCCCGCGCGATCATCGGCCTGAGCGACACGCTCCGGCTGCAGACCGTGGCCGAGGGCATCGAGATGGCCGAGCAGAGGGCGGCCCTCATCGAGCTGGGCTGCCCGCTGGGCCAGGGACACTACTTCTCCCGGGCGCTGCCGGCCGAGTCCATCGAGCGGATGCTCTCCGGCCGCCGGTCGCTCACGCCTCCGCATCACGGCCTGCTCGGCGCCGCGGCCAAGGTCGCCCTGCCGCGCGACGCCCGCTAGCCGACCGCCATGGCCTCCTCCCGTCGCGCGTACCTCTACAAGCTCCACCTCTCGGCGCTCGCCGTCGTGGCGGTCCTCGTGGTGGTGGTCGTGGTCCTGCTCCGGCCCTCGGGGGCCGCCGGCATGTGGCGCGGGGTGTTGGTGTTCACCGCGGTGGCGGTCGCGCTGGAGCAGCTCGTGGTCTACGTGCTGGTGAAGCAGATCCTGGCCCCGACGGGCGTAGCGGCCTCGGTGGCCGTCCGGATCGCCGACGGCGACCTGAGCGTGCCGGGCTGGAGCACCAAGCCGGGGCGGATGCCCAAGGACCCGCTCACCCGCACGGTCTTCACCATGCTCCACAAGCTGCGCGACCTGGTCGGCACCATCCGCCAGCACGCGCATGACGCGGCGGCGATGGCGGAGCAGATCGCGGCCTCCACCCAGCAGATGACCGCCTCCACCCAGGAGGTGGCCGGCACCACCGGCGACCTCACCGAGCGAGCCAGCCAGCAGGCGCTGGTGGTCCGGCGCGCGGCGGAGGACGCCGGCAAGATCCTGGACAATCACGCAGGGTCTCGCCTCCGGCGCGGGCCAGGCGGCCGAGCGGAACGCCGCCCTCGCGCGCCTGGCGCGCGGGCACCGGGAGCGGCTGGACCTGAGCACGACGGAGCTGGGACGTCTGGCCGAAGAGGTCGAGGCCGCCGCGCTGGAGGCCGAGGCGCTGGCCGCGGCGTCGGCGGAGATCGAGAAGTTCATCACCCAGACCAAGGCGATCGCGAAGCAGACCCACATGCTGGCGCTCAACGCGTCGATCGAGGCGGCCCGCGCGGGCGAAGAGGGCAAGGGGTTCAGCGTGGTCGCCGAAGAGGTGCGCAAGCTGGCGGCGCAGGCCGCGCAGGCCGCCTCCTCCACCAGCGAGACGGTGCAGGCGGTGCTGTCGCGGGTGACCACGGCGCGCGAGCGGCTGCTCCGGCTGGGCAAGAGCGGCCTCGCCGCGCGCGACGCGGCCCACGCCGCGGCGGAGGGGCTGGTGAACGTCGCCGCCGACGCGGAGGCCAACGACGAGTGGACCCGCGGCATCTCCACCTCGGCCGGCGAGGTGCAGGGCCTCATCGAGGGCATCGCCGGACGGATGCGCGAGGTGTCGGCGGGGACCGAGGACTACGCGGCCGCGGCGCAGGAGATCGCGGCGGCGGCGCAGCAGCTCAACGCGTCCACCGAGGAGATCTCCTCCTCCGCGAGCCACCTCGCCGACGCGGCGGCGCGGCTCACCGGCGCGGTGGGCGGATTCCGGCTGGGGTAGCCCGCGCGCCGCCGCTCGCATCACCGCCGTCTATCGCACGGCGGCCTCCAACCGGTAACTTCCCCGCCCATGCTCTCCCTTCTTCTCAACGCCGATCTCTTCGATCCCACGCCGCGCGGACCCGCGCACCTGCTGGTAGCGGGCGAGTCGATCGTGTGGATCGGCAGCGAGCGGCCGACGCTCCCGAAGGGAATGGCACGCGAGCGGGACCTGGGCGGCCGCCGGGTGATCCCGGGGCTGATCGACGGGCACGTCCATCTGACCGGCGGCGGCGGCGAGGCGGGTCCCGAGACCCGGGTGCCGCCCGTGGCGCTGAGCCGGCTGACGCTCGGCGGGGTCACCACCGCGGTCGGCGTGCTCGGCACCGATGACGCGATCCGTACGCCGGCCGAGCTGGTCACCGTCGCCCGCGGACTCATCGCCGAGGGGCTCAGCGCGTACTGCCTGACCGGCGGGTACCACGTGCCGCCCGCGACGGTCACCGGCGACGTGCGCCGCGACATCGTGCTGATCGACCTGGTGCTCGGCGTCGGCGAGCTCGCGATCAGCGACCACCGCTCCAGCCAGCCCACGCTCGACGAGCTGCTCCGCGTCGCGGGCGACGCGCACGTCGGCGGGCTCATGAGCGGGAAGGCCGGGATCGTGCACCTGCACGTGGGCGACGGAGCTCGCGGGCTCGACCTGGTGCGCGACGCGCTCGGACCGGAGCGAGATCCCGGCCGCGGTCTTCAACCCGACCCACGTGAACCGCCGGAAGGCGCTGTTCGAGGAGGCGCTCGCACTGACCGGGCGAGGCTGCACCATCGACATCACCGCGTTTCCCGTGGAGGAGGGCGAGGACGCCTGGAGCGCCGCCGACGCGCTCGTCCGCTATCTCGACGCGGGTCTCCCGCCGAGCGGGTGACGGTCAGCTCCGACGGCGGCGGCTGCCTCCCGCGCTTCGACGGCGAGGGCCGGGTGGCCGCCATGGACGTGGGCGATCCGGCGTCGGTGGCAGGCACGCTGCGGGAGCTGCTCGCCGGCGGCCAGCCGCTGGAGCGGGTGCTGCCGGCCTTCACCAGCAATCCCGGCGCGCCTGCTGATGCTGGCGCGGAAGGGGCGGCTCGCCGGCGGGAGCGGACGCCGACCTCGTGGTGCTGGACGAGGCGGGGGCGGTGGCCGACGTGATGGCCCGGGGGCGCTGGCACGTGCAGGAGGGAAAGGCGGTGGTCCGGGGGATGTTCGAGTAGGGCGGAAGGGCGGAAGGGCGGAAGGGCGGAAGGGCGGAAGGGCGGAAGGGCGGAAGGGCGGAAGGGCGGAAGCGGCGGAAGGGCGGAGCGAGAGTAGCTGTCAGGTCGGGCAGAGTAAAGAGTGCTACGCGATCCTCGGAGGGCTGAGCCGGACTCCTCGCTCCGCTCACGGATGACATGGCGGCGCTTCCGCCCGTCCGTCCTTCCGCCCTTCCGCCCTTTCCGCCCGTCCGCCCCCCCTCAAAAGCGTGTATTTTCCCCGGCGCTCAACATCCAACGGAGGGAGCGGGTGGCGGAGACCCGGGGATTCATCGTGCCGGTGGGCGGCGCGGAGGAGAAGATCGGCGACGTCGCCATCCTGCGGCGGTTCGCCACGCTCTGCGGCGGGGCCAACTGCCGGATCGCCATCATCCCCACCGCCTCGGAGCTGGCCGAGACCGGCGCGCGCTACGAGGAGCTGTTCCACTCCCTGGGCGTCAAGGTCGCACGGTCCCTTCCCATCGCGAGCCGGGCCGACTGCGAGCGGCGCGAATGGCTCGACGTGCTGGACGAGGTCGAGGGCGTCTTCCTCACCGGCGGCAACCAGCTCCGGCTCAGCACCATGATCGGCGGCACCGAGGTCGCCAAGGCGCTCCGGCGGCGCAACGCGGAGGGCATGCACGTGGCCGGCACCTCGGCCGGCGCGGCGTTCCTCTGCGAGCACATGATCGCCTTCGGCAAGGAGGGCGCCTCGCCCCGGGCCAAGATCGTGACCCTCGCCGCCGGGCCTGGGTCTTACCAACCGCATGATCATCGACCAGCACTTCCGCCAGCGCGACCGGCTGGGCCGGCTGCTGACCGCGCTGGCCTACAACCCGTTCGCCATCGGGATCGGGCTGGACGAGAACACGGCCGCGTTCATCGGGCCGGATGAGACGCTGGAGGTGGTGGGTGGCGGGCGCGCTCACCATCGTGGATCCGTCGGGGATCGAGTTCTCCTCCATGGCGCGGGTCCGGAAGAACGACCCGGTCTGTCTGATCGGCCTGCGGCTGCACATCCTGGATCACGGCTCCACCTTCAACCTGCACACCCGGGTCGCGCGGCAGCGCCGGTGCGCGCGGAGATGCGGCTGGAAGGCGGAACGGTGGAAGCGGGGGCGCACGCGGCAGCGGGGCAGTAGCGCACTTCGACCGCACGGCGAAGCGCGAGACCGGAGCCTAGCCATGCGGATCCTCGATAAGGCCGTCTACGTCGGGCCCAGTCTGTACGCCCATTTCCCGGTCATCCGGCTCGACATCGATCTCGGCGAGCTGGAGGAGTGGCCCTCCGGCAAGCTGGGGCGCGGGTTCACCGACGGGCTGCTCGCGGCGCTGCCGGGGCTGCACGAGCACGGCTGCTCCTACGGCAAGCCGGGCGGGTTCGTCCGCCGGCTGACCGAGGACGACGGCACCTGGATGGGCCACATCCTGGAGCACGTCGCCATCGAGCTGCAGAACGTGGCGGGCGAGCCGGTGACCTTCGGCAAGACCCGCTCGCACGGCGAGCCGGGCCACTATCACGTGGTCTACCAGTACGAGCAGGAGGACGTGGGGCTGGAAGCCGGGCCGGCTCGGCCTCATGCTCCTGCATTCGCTGCTTCCGCCGGACGCTGCGCCCGGAGGGGGCGGTGCCGCCGGACTTCGACTTCGCCGCGGAGCGGGACGAGTTCATCCGCTTCGCCCAGCGCCGGCACCTCGGCCCCAGCACCATGTCGCTGGTGCGGGCGGCGGAGGAGCGGCGAGATCCCCTGGATCCGGCTCAACGAGCAGAGCCTGATCCAGTTCGGGCACGGCCGCTATCAGCAGCGGATCCAGGCGACGGTCACCAGCCGCACGTCGCACATCGCGGTCGAGCTCGCCTCCGACAAGGAAGAGACCAACCGCATCCTCGGCAACCTCGGCCTGCCGGTGCCGCAGCAGCGGCTGGTGCAAGGCGGTGGACGACGCGGTCGAGGCGGCGGAGCGCATCGGCTACCCGGTGGTGGTCAAGCCGTTCAACGCCAACCACGGCCGCGGCATCTCGATCCACCTCACCTGCTGACGAGGAGGTGCGCGCGGCGTTCGAGGTGGCCCGGGAGCACAGCCGGAGCGTCATCGTCGAGAGCTTCATCACCGGCGAGGACCACCGGATGCTGGTGATCGACGGCGAGCTCGTGGCGGTCGCGAAGCGGGTGCCGGGCCACGTGGTGGGCGACGGCGTGCACACCATCGAGCAGCTGGTGGACGAGGTGAACCAGGACCCGCGCCGCGGCATCGGCCACGAGAAGGTGCTCACCCGCCTCAGCTTCGACCACCAGGCCGAGACCATGCTCGCCCGGCTCGGGCTACACCCGGCGACCGTGCCCGCCGCGGGCGAGCAGGTCTTCCTCCGCTCCACCGGCAATCTCTCGACCGGCGGCACCGCCACCGACCTCACCGACGTGGTGCATCCCGACAACGCCGAGATGGCGATCCGGGCGGTGAAGGCGATCGGGCTCGACGTGGGCGGCGTCGACTTCCTCTCCACCGACATCACCGAGTCGTACAAGGAAGTCGGCGGCGCCATCTGCGAGATCAACGCCGCACCCGGCTTCCGCATGCACATGGCGCCGAGCGAGGGCCGCGCGCGCGACGTGGCCGGACCGGTGATGGACATGCTCTTCCCGCCGGGCACGCCGAGCCGGATCCCGATCGCGGCCGTCACCGGGACCAACGGCAAGACCACCACCGCCCGCATGCTGGCCCACATCCAGAAGCTGGCCGGGCATCACGTCGGGCTGACCTCGACCGACGGCGTCTACATCGACGGCCAGCGCACGGTGGCGGGCGACATGACCGGCCCGGTGGCCACCCGCATGGTGCTGAGCGACCCGTCGGTGGACGTGGCGGTGCTGGAGGTGGCGCGCGGCGGGCTGCTGCGCGCGGGGATGGGGGTCCGCCACTGCGACGTCGGCGCGGTGCTCAACGTGAAGGCCGACCATCTCGGCCTTCGCGGCATCGGCACGCTGGAGCAGCTGGCCCAGGTCAAGCGGATCGTGGTCGAGGTCGCCCGCGGACACCGCGGTACTCAACGCCGACGACCCGCTCTGCCTCAAGATGGCCGACTACACCGAGGCCGAAAACCTCTGCTACGTCACCATGGACCCGACCCACGAGCTGGTGAGCGAGCACATCAAGGCGGGCGGCCGCGGCGTGGTGCTGGAGTCGGGCATCAAGGGCCAGATGATCACCATCTACGATCACGGCGCCCACATCCCGCTGCTCTGGACCCACCTGATCCCGGCGACGCTCGAAGGGCGGGCGATGCACAACGTCCAGAACGCGATGTTCGCGGCGGCGATGGCGTTCAGCATGGGGCTCAAGCTGGAGGACATCCGGCACGGGCTCCGGACCTTCGACACCACGTTCTTCCAGGCGCCGGGCCGGATGAACATCTACGACGAGCATCCGTTCAAGGTCATCCTCGACTACGGCCACAACCCGGCCGCGGTCGAGGCGATGTGCCAGCTGGTCGAGCGGCTCGAGGTGCAGGGGCCGGCGGATCTGCGTGCTCGCCGCGCCGGGCGACCGGCGGGACGAGGACATCAAGGAGATCGGCCGCATCGCGGCCGGGCGGTTCGACCGCTACATCTGCCGCCGCGACGACCAGCTCCGCGGCCGGAAGCCGGACGAGGTGCCGCACCTGCTGCGCGACGCGCTGCTGGAGCACGGCGTGCCGGCCGACCAGATCACTGGTGATCTCCGGACGAGCAGCTCGCGGTGGACGCCGCCCTGCGCGAGGCGCAGGCCGGCGACCTGGTGCTCATCTTCGCCGACGCCATCACCCGATCCTGGAAGCAGCTCATCCAGTTCCGGCCCGACGCGCCGGCGCGCGTGGTGGAGCGGACCAGGGTGTCGCGGCCGGAAGCCGGCGATCGTGTCGCAGGAGGCCGCTGCTGAGCGGAAGACCGCCGCCGGGAGTTCGTGCGCGACGTGCGCGGCGTCCGCCTGCCGCGGGAGGCGGACGACTAGGCGTCGCCTATGGAACTGCTCGATTCCCGGCGTCTGACCGGGCCAGGGCTGGTGCTCGACCGGCCGGGCGCGGTGGCCGATGTCCGGGTGGCCGACGCCGAGCGCGACGGGCTGATCGCCGCCTGGCGCGAGGCCGCCCGCCGCATGCTCGCCGCCGTCGGCTGGGTCGGCGAGCGCACCGCCGTCCGCCTCTTCACCGGCGGCGCGAGCCTCGCGATCACCGCCCCTCCCGACAGCCTCTACGCCGCCACCGATCTCGTCGAATGGGCCTGGGCCGCCGCCGTGGCGGCGGTCGTGGGCCAGCGCGCGCCCGAGTTCGGTCCCGCTGTGGAGCGCCTTCGCGAGGCGATCGCCGCTGAGCGCAATCCGGCTCTGCTCGCCATCCGGGAGGCGGCGAGGGCGCGCGGGCTCACCTTCCTGAGTGGAGAAGACGTCGTCTCGGTGGGCGCGGGCACCGGTGTGCTCGTCGTGGCCCGCAGGCGCGCTGCCCGACCCCGAGGGAATCGATTGGTCGCGAGCGCACGAGATCCCGGTCGCCCTCGTGACCGGCTCCAACGGCAAGACGACGGTCACCCGGCTGCTCGCGGCGATGACCGCCGAGGCCGGCCGCCTCACCGGCGTCACCAGCACCGAAGGCGTGCTGGTCGGAGGCAGGATCGTGGCCGAGGGTGACTACTCGGGGCCGGAGGGCGCCCGGCTCGTGCTCCGGCGGCCGGAGGTGGAGATCGCCGTGCTGGAGACGGCGCGCGGCGGCCTGCTCCGGCGCGGGCTCACGGTCGAGCGGGCCGACGTCGCGGTCATCACCAACATCGCGGCCGATCACCTCGGCGAATTCGGGGTCCAGGACCTGGCGCAGCTGGCGGAGACCAAGCTGCTGGTGGCCCGCGCGCTCGGACCGCGCGGCCGTCTCGTCCTCAACGCCGACGACGCGACGCTGGTGGCAGCGGCGGCGAATGTCCGGGCGCCGATCGTGTGGTTCTCGCTCGATGCCGGCAATGCCGTCACGCGAGCGCACACCAGCGGCGGTGGCACCGCCGCGGTGCTCGACGGAACATCGCTCGTCCTGGTGACGCGGCCACGCGCGCGAGGTAGTGGCGGAGGTAGAGGCGACGCCGATGACCGCGGGCGGCGCGGCGCGACACAACATCGCCAACGCGCTCACGGCCATCGCCGCGGCCGGCGGACTCGGACATCGGGCTCGCCCCGATCCGCGCCACCCTCGGCCGCTTCGGGCACGACCCCACCGACAACCCGGGCCGCGCGAACGTCTACGAGTTCGGCGGGATCCGCGTCGTGGTGGACTACGCCCACAACCCGCACGGGATGGCGGCCCTGGCGGCAGCGGTGGACGGCATCCCCTCGAGGCGTCGGCTGGTGATGATCGGCCAGGCCGGCGACCGCGACGACGGGGCGATCCGGGAGCTCGCACGGGCGTCGCTCGCGGTGCGCCCGGACCGGGTGGTGGCGAAGGAGATGGACGCCTATCTCCGGGGGCGCGCGCCCGGTGAGGTGCCCGCGCTCATGGCCGACGAGCTGCGCCGGGCGGGCCTCGCCGCGGATGCGATCACGACTCCCGGCGGCGAGGAGGCGGCGGTGCGGGAAGCGCTCGGGTGGGCTCGACCGGGCGACCTCCTGATCCTCACCCTGCATCAGGATCGGCGCGGGGCGCTGGCACTGCTGGAGGCGCTGCGGGATCGTGGCTGGCAGGCCGGTGAGCCGCTGGACGCGGTCGCATCTCCCGGCGCGTCCGCGGGCTGATCCCAACAGGATGCGTTCGACGCGCTGACTCTGCGGGTGGATCTCCTTGTGTCGTCGCCGTTTGCCAAGTTCCCCCGAGGTCCACTGGGGGAGCGGGTGCCGGAGCATCGGCCGCGCCTAATTAGCTTCCCGGAAGCCACCCAGCAGCGAGGATCTTCCGGGTTTGTCACAGCCGCAGCCGCAGCTACTCCTCCCCCGACAGCGTTCCTGGAGCTCCTTCGCCGCGAGCGCCGTGGTGCATGCAGGGGTGATCGCCCTCGCGCTGCTTCTTTCCACGCGGGCCCCGGAGGTCGAGGAAGCGGAGCCGGAGCGGCGGGCAGACCCCTCGCGGCAGGTGGAGATGATCTACCTTCCGCCGCCACCGGAATCTCCTCGCCCCGAGCCGACACCGCCGCCCGCACCCCCACCACCGGAACCCGAGCAGCCGAAGCCGACTCCTCCGGCCAACCCGCCGCCGCCTGCCCGCAACGAGGTCCCCGAGAACCGCGCGAACGCACCGCCGGACGCCGTCCGAAGCGAGGGTGAGGAGAGCGACGATCCCGAGGGCGCCTCCGCGCCCGACGCCCCGCGCGTGGTGGCACCCGAGCCCCCGCGGCCGGCCGCCGGAACGCTCGAATCGGAAGCGCTCCGGATCTTCGGCCGCCGACGGGTGGCGACCGCGCCCGGCGCGGGGCCGCGTGCCGTCCGTCCGATGGAGTCGTACCTCCCCGACCGGGAGGACAAGTGCGTGCCCTCGCCCTCGGCGCCGGCCGATTCGGCGGCACCGGTCCAATACGGCACCGTGGTCGGGAAGATCTACCGCCAGGACGGCGGCAGGCCGCTCTCCGGCGCGCATCTTCAGATGCTGGGTACGCCGTACGTGACGTTCACCGACAGCGAGGGAGAGTACCGCTTCCGATTCGACCTGTCGCTGATGAACAACTGCCGGACACAGTACGTGCGGGTGACGGCGAAGGGCTACGAGTCCCGGCTGCTGGTACTCCTGGTGGGACAGAACGTGCGAAGCGAGGACGTCCACCTGCAGAAGCGCTCGGGGTGGCCGGGGCTTTAGCGAGGATGTTGGTGACGGAGATCCTTGGTCACCGAGCTCCCAGCAGCGAGAACACCAACGCCGCGGCCGCGAAGACCGCAGCGGCGGCCGACAGGTAGAGCGGCAGGCGCGAGGGACCCGGACGCCGCTCCAGCTCCGTCACCGCCGCTCGAGCCCCCGCCGCCAGCGCGGCCTGCTCCCGCTCCAGTCCGGCGATCCGCTCGGCGACGAGGCCGAGCTCTCCCCGCAGCGCCTCCTGCCCCTCCACCATCTCCTCCAGCACGCCGCCCGCTTGTCGCAGCCGGACTGTCGAACAGCGACTGGCCCATCACCCGCTCGGCCGCCAGGACCTCCTCCATGCCCGCGACGAAGTGTCGCTGGTGGATCTGCTTTTCCGCATCCGGCCCCGGCTCGGTCGTGGCGATCTGCGCGGCCTTGAGGACGGCGTTCTTGATGTCGCCTCCGCTCCGCGGATAGCGCTCGGCGAGTGCCCGGAAATCCACGTCTTCCGCCAGGGGCGTCTTCTTGGCGTGCAGCTGCACCCGCCAGATGCGCTCTCGCTCTTCGGCGTTGGGCATGTCGAAGAGGATGTGGGTGCGGATCCGGCGCTCGAAAGCCGGATCGATGTTGGCGGCCAGATTGGTGGCGAAGATGACGACGCCGTCGAAGCTCTCCAGCTCCTGGAGCAGGACGTTGACGATGGCGTTCGCCTCGCGCTCGTAGGCCGCGCTCATCGAGGTGAAGCGCCGCCCGGCGATGGCATCCGCCTCGTCGAAGAAGAGCACGGCGTTCTGCCGCTCGGCGGCGCGGAACACGCTGGCGACGTGCTTGGCGGTCTGGCCCACCCAGCGCGACTCCAGCTCCGCGTACCGCACCACCAGGAGACGCTGGTCCAGCGTGTAGGCCAGCGCCTCGGCGCAGATGGTCTTGCCGGTGCCCGGCGGCCCGGCGAAATGGAACGCCAGACCGAGCCCGCTCGAGTGCCGCTCGGCGAGCCCCCACTGGCGGAAGATGAGGTCGTGCTTCCGCACCAGCGCGAGCGCGTGGTTGAGCGACCGGAGCGTCGTCTCCGGCAGCACCACGTCGTCGAAGGTCCGGCGTGGCTCGAGGGCCTCGACCAGCTCGCTGGCCGGGGTGCCGAAGAAGAGGTCGCGGATCGAGTCGGCCACGTCAGCGGTCCCGGCGGGAGGTGAGAATCACTCGCGCGCCCGGTTGGGAGACTGGTCGCCGCTCTGGCCGACCACCCGGTCCCACGCGTCCCTCACCGCGTCCTTGATCTCCTCCCACGCCGAGGGCGTTGCGCCGCGATGCTCGTACCGGTCCCAGCCGGCGCGCAGATCGGGCTCGGCGTCCTCCCAGGTCCTGCCCAGGCCATGCGTGCCCGACTCGAACCCGTAGCGGTAAGCCGGTCGAAAGCGGTCGTAGTAGTCCGGCCCGAGCGCGTAGGGACGGCTCGAGAAGTTCTCGTGCCAGTAGTTCTCCTCGGTCTCCCACGCGGCGCGCCACTCATCGGATGGTTGTGTCATGGCGATCTCTATGTTGAAGTGAAGCTATGAGCTGGAAGTTACAAGCTCCAAGCTCATAGCTAATAGCTCACAGCTACTCATGGCACCTCGAAGGCGATGGCTCCCAGCCGGAGCGTCCCCTGCCGGGGGTCATTCCGGAAGCTGATCCACCCCTCGCGCCGGGAGTCTCGCGGCAGAAACGCGATGGTCAGCTCCGCCTCCTCCTGCTTTCCATTTCCAAGATCGAGGACAACCGGCACCAGCACGTCTTCCGCCGTGGCCCTCCCCACATTGGCGACCTCCACCCGGACCAGATAGCCGTGGGAGGATGGCACCGGAGCCCCCATCCGAACCACCACGTCGGGAGGCCCGGGTTCGGGTCGCAAGGGATTCCCGGACCAGGTAGCCCAGCGTGGCGAAGACCAGGACCAGTCCGATCCCGAACACCGTCCATTCGAGTGGGTTCTTGTCAGGTCTAGTCACCCTGGTTTCCCTGGAGCAGGAGCTTGCCGGCCGACGCCCCGAGCGTGGACGCGACGCCGAGGGCCACAGTCTGTCCGAGAACCGCGCTGGTACCGACGCCGTCGAATCGGCCGAAGATCCAGAGGATCCCGGCCGAAGCCAGGAGCCCGACTGCGTAGATGACGACACAGCCCCGAACCACGCCCCCGAAGCCGTGCACTTTGACCCTGTGTCGCGAGCCGCGGAAATCGCTGTAGAAGAGAACTAGCGCGGCGAGGATCATCGTGGCCACGCCCAGGATCGCGAGCTGGGCGCCCGACAGCTCGATCCCGATCACGACGACTTCCTCGGTGGGCGCCACGTTGGCCGCGAAGAGCACGGCGCCGCAGAACGCGAGCACGAGATGGCCAACGAAGGCCGCGTCGCCCGGATCCGCCAGGCCCGGCTTCGTCGCGCCCTCCCCGCCGAGCTGGGCTGTCCCCACCGACACGCCGATCGCCACAGTCACGGCCTCCACCACGATCTTGCCGACCACTTCGCCCAGGTCCTGCCCCGGTCCGATCCGGCCGATGAGGAGGAGCACCACACCGGCCAGGAGGAGCCCGATGCCCATCTCCTCGATCGAGTCGATCGCCACCTCTGCCCAGCCGCTGTCGGGGTGGAGGCCGGCGTAGCGGTTGTAGCCCAGGAGCAGCACCAGGGCCAGCACGACATAGGCGAGCTGCCGGTGCGGGGGCATGGTGAACCCGGCGTGCCACACTTCCATCGTGTAGAGCAGAGGCAAGCTGAACAGCAGGCCACCCGCGACCCCCCGCCCGTACTCCTGGAGGGATTCCACGGTGGATCGCCGCTCCCCAACTCGCGCTTTCGTGGGCACATAGGATGATGGTGCGGCACGGCTTCCGGCGCGAGGTCGCCCGTCACCCACTGAAGTCACGGGGCGCCCTACCACCCCCCTGCATGTTCAGGCATACTCCGGTGATCGGTCCTCCCCTTACCCGCCGGAGCATTGCGCCATGCGGTCACGACTGTCGTCCGCCCTCCTCGCCCTCCTCGCCGTTCTCACCACCCCACTAGCCGCTCAAGTCACCGCAATCCGTGCCGGAACCCTGGTGGACCCGGTGGCGGGCACGTCGGCCAGGGACCAGGTCATCCTGGTCGAGGGAAAGACGATCAAGGCGGTCGGGACCCGGCTCGCGATCCCCCGTGGCGCCACCCTGATCGATCTCTCCGGCTCGGCCGTGCTCCCCGGCCTGTTCGACGCGCACACGCACCTCTGCATGACCGTCAACATGCCGCGCGACGCCGGCAGCTACTACTACACCACTCTCAATGACCCCGATTCGTACCGGGCGGTTCAGGGTGTCGCCAACGCGCGCAGCATGCTGGAGGCGGGGTTCACGACGGTACGCGACGTCGGTAACGAGGGGGAGTATGCCTGCACCAGTCTTCGGCGAGCGGTCAGCCAGGGGCTGGTGGACGGGCCCACGATTCTCAACGCAGGCCGGATCATCGCGCCCTACGGCGGGCAGTTTCAGCTCCAGCCGGACAAAGGCGACGTGCTGGCCTCGCCGGAATACTTCTTTGCCGACACCCGCGACGAGCTGCTCAAGGCGGTGCGGGAGAACATCCACTACGGCGCCAAGGTGATCAAGCTGGTGGTGGACGACCAGAGCTACATCTACTCGCCCGAGGACATTCGCTTCGTGATCGACGAGGCCGCGCAAGGCCGGGGCTCAAGGTTGCCGCGCACGTGTGGACCAGGGCGGGAGCGCACAACGCCGCGCTCGCGGGCGTGGCCTCGATGGAGCACCTGAACGGCATAGCCGACGAGGACCTCGCGGTGGCCAAGCGGAACGGCGTCGTCGCGGTGTTCACGCCCTTCCCCGCCTCGGTGCTGAAGCTGTTCCGCGGCGAAGTGAAGGGCCAGCAGGAGTACGATCAGGAGATCGACCGGCTGCGGGCCGGATACAAGGCCGGCGTCACCATCGCCTTCGGCACCGACGCTATTCACGACCTGCCCGGCACCACCCGCGGCTCGCTCTCCATCACCTGGATCGACAGCTACGCGGACGCCGGACTGCCGCCGCGGGCGATCCTGCAGGCCATGACGATCAACGCGGCCCGCCTGCTGGGCGTGGAGAAGGAGCGGGGCACCATCGCGCCGGGCATGGCCGCCGACATCATCGCCGCAGCCGGTGACCCGCTCGCCGACGCGCGGGTGCTCAAGCAGGTCCATTTCGTCATGAAGAACGGCAAGGTCATCAAGACCATGCCCGTCGCGCCGCGCGCCGCGGCCCGGTAGCCAGCCCCGTGGCCCGACCCTCTCCCCGGCTCTGGGCCATGCGGACCGCCTTTCGCACGGTCGGCGCCGTGGCGCCCTCCGTCGCCGCCCGCTGGGCGGAGAATCTGTTCTGCACCCCGCCTCCCCGCCGCGGCGGCGACGAGGCGTTCATGGCCACCGGCACCCGCTTCACGGTCGCCAGCCAGGGGCAACAACTGGTCGGATGGACGTGGGGGAAGGGGCCCACGCTGATCCTGGCGCATGGCTGGGGCAGTCGCGCGAGCCGGCTGGGGCCGCTGGCGGGCGCGCTGGTCGAGGCCGGATTCCAGGTCGTGACGTACGACGCGCCGGCGCACGGCGAGTCCACCGGCCGCTGGGCGAGCTTGCCCGAGTTCGCCCGGGCGCTCCGGGACGTGGCCGAGCACGTCGGCCCGGTGGATGGACTGGTGGGCCATTCGCTCGGCGGGGCCGCGGTGGCGATGGCGATGGGGCACGGGCTCGCCGCGCGGCGCGTGGTGCTCCTCGCCCCGCCCGCCGACGTGCGGATCTTCTCCGACCTTTTCGCGCGGACGCTGGCGATCCCCCTCGCGGTCCAGGAGACGATGCACCGGAACCTCGAGCGGCGGCTCCGGATCGTGTGGGACGAGCTGCACATTCCCACCGTCGTCCGGGACCTCCCGGCGGCGGCGCTGGTCATTCACGACCGGGACGACACGGACGTTCCCCTCGCGCACGGCGAGGAGATCGTGGGGGCATGGGCCGGATCGCGACTGACCACGACCGAAGGCTTGGGCCACAGGGCGCTGCTGCGGGATCCGGCGGTCATCCGGTGGGCGGTCGAGTTCCTGCGGGAGGGCCGGCCGGCGTGATCGTGATGGACCGGGAGAACCTGTACGCGCCGGGCTGGTCCCATGTCCTCTCGACGACCAACGATCTCGACGAGCTGGAGGCCTTCCGGCGCCGAGTGGGCGCGCCCCCCCAGGCGCTGCACCTCGGCAACCGGCGCTGGCCCCATCTCGACCTCAAGCTGGAGCCGCGCGAGCTCGCACTGGTATCGCCCGAGGTCCGGGTCTTCGAGCGCACACCCGACATGCTGCGCTTCCTGCGGGCCGGTCACCGGTCACCGGGATAATCGGCATCACAGAATCCGCTTACCGAACGCCGACTGCACCAGCTCGACCGCGAACGTCGCCGAGGCGTTGCGGTCATCCAGGATCGGGTTGGCCTCCACCACTTCCAGCGACGTCATGCGTCCCGAGTCGGACAGCATCTCCATGAGGAGGTGCGCCTCGCGGTAGTCGAGCCCGCCCTTGACCGGCGTGCCCACGCCGGGCGCGACCGTGGGGTCCACGGCGTCGAGATCGAAGCTGACGTGCACCCGGTCGGTCCCATCCGTGACTCTGGCGAGCGCTTCCTTCATCACCGCTTCGATACCGTTTCGATCCACTTCGGACATGGTGTGGACATTCACACCGTATCGCTTCAGCCGGCGCTTTTCGCCCTCGTCGAGGCTTCGAATCGCTACCATCGCGATGTTGCGCGCCTCCACCTTGGGTCCCCCCCCGCCGATCGAGGTGAGCTCCACCGGGCCCTCGCCCAGGAGCGCGGCCACCGGCATCCCGTGAATGTTGCCCGACGGCGATGTCTCGGGGGTGTTGATGTCGCCGTGTGCGTCCACCCAGAGCAGCCCGATTCGCTTGCCTTCCCGCGCGGAGGCCGCGGCGATCGCGGACACGGTCCCGACCGAGATCGAGTGATCGCCGCCCAGCACCAGCGGAAATCGGCCCTTTCCCACGATGCGCTCGACCTTGGTGGCCACCAGTCGTGACGCGCGGGCGATCTCGCCGAGATAGCGGGCGCGGACGTCGCCCACTTTCAGCCGCTCCATGTTCTTGATGGCGACGTCGCCCTCGTCCACCACGGTATGGCCCAGCTCGGTGAGGCGATCGGCGATGCCGGCGATGCGGATCGCCGACGGGCCCATGTCCACCCCTCGCCGCCCCGAGCCGAGGTCCATGGGCACGCCGAGCAGGTGGATGATCATGCGAGGTAGCGGTGTGGGCGGGGCGCGGTCATCGGTCAGTCCTTCGGGATGATGGAGATGCGGCACGTTTCCGGGGCTTCCACTGCGCCAGCTTCAGGGACACCCTCCCGACCGAGTCGAACCGGATGCCCTCGCGCTCCAGCAGCAGGCGCTGCGTGATCTCCCCGCCGGGTGTACGACGGAGACTCAGGGTGCCTCGGGCATTGAGCACCCGTTGCCAGGGAACGGCACTATGCTGGGGAAGCGCGTGAAGGGCGTAGCCGACCTGCCGCGCGTGGCCGGGCAGGCCGGCCAGCTCGGCGACCTGCCCATACGTCGCGACCCTACCGGGAGGAATCCGGCGGACCACGGCGTAGATCCTGGCGTAGTTCCCGGCTCCGGCCCGCTGCATGGCCGGGAACATAACGAGCTTCTGCGGCGACAGCGGGCTAGCGGGAGTGAATCAACACGTATTCCATGCCGCTCGGTGAGACGTCCGCGATCCGATATCCGTGTCGGCCGAGGAGAGCGAGCGCGTCACGGGTGCGCCGGGCGCCGACCTCGCGCCAGCGGTGGTGGAACTCCACCAGGATCTGTCCGGGTCTGTGGCCGCTCGCCAGCATGTCCGCCAGCACCGCGTACTCGGCCCCTTCGATGTCCATTTTCACCAGGTCAGCCGCGGGGAGCCGGAGCATCGCGACCAGTGTGTCCAACCGGTGCACGGGGGCCTCGACGCCCGGCCCCGCGCCGCCGCGCCGCACCAGGCTGAAGGACGGGAACTTCGACTTTCGCGGAGCGGCGAAGCGGGCGGTGCCGTCGAAGTCGGCGACACCGTACGGATGGAGGACGAACCCCTCGGGAAGGCGCTGCGCCGCAGCCCAGTCGAGCGCGATCGGCGTCGGGTCGAAGGCGTGGACGAGCACGCCGTATCGCGCGATCAGCTCGCGCTCGAAGCTGATGTCGGTACCGACGCCGAGCGCGTACGCCACCGCACCCGTGGGGAGCCGGTCGGGAACCACCGCCCAGCGCCCCCCATCGTCACCCAGCCGAACCGTCTTCACCGCCACTTCGGCCCGCCGGTAGACATCGAGACCGGCCCATGACTTGAGCCGCCGGATGACGCGGCGCGCGGCGGTTCGGAAGGCCCCCGTCGGCGGTCCGAAGAACGCGATTCGCGTCACGGGGTGGTACCGGCTAGTGGCCCGCGGACGGCCCGATCGAGCTGCCTGGTCTCGCGCACCACGCGCACCGCCCCCTTCTCGGGCACGATCCCGCGCCCGCGGCGTTCCGCCCAGACCTGGGTGAACTCCGCGCCGAACAGCACGATCATGGACGAGTAGTAGATCCATACCAGCATCAGGGCCAGCGCGCCGGCCGCGCCGAAGGCCTCGCCCGGGTTGCTTCGACCCAGGTAGAGGCCGAGCAGGAACTTGCCCGCCACGAACAGGAGGGCCGTCGCCACCGCGCCGACCCGCACGTCTCTCCAGGCGATCCTGGCGTCGGGCATGACCTTGAAGATGGCCGCGAAGAGCAGCGCGACGACGGCGAGCGAGCCCACGAAGTTGATCGCCTCGAGCACCGGCGCCGAGAGCCCCGCGGGGAGGAACCGGCCGATCTGGTCGCCGAATGCGGACAGCACCGCGCTCACGACCAGCGAGACCAGGAGAATGAACGCCAGGCCGAGCACCATGCCGATGCCGAACACCCGCTTGAGCAGCAGGGCCTTGATTCCACCCTTGGAGGGATCCGGCGCCACGCCCCACGCCTTGTTGAGCGCCGCCTGGAGCTGGCCGAACACGCCGGTGGCGCCGAGCAGCAGGGCGACGGCGCTGAGGGCGGTCGGCAGCGCGCCCCCGGCGGGGCGGTCGGCGTTCATGAGGATCGTCCGCACCTGCTCCGCGCCCCCGGGCCCCATCGCATCCCGCATCTGCATCTCGATCGTGCCCTGGATGTCCTGGGGGTCGACCACGGCGCCGAGGATGGTGAGCAGCAGGACCAGCAGGGGAGGCAGGGAGAAGACGGTGTAGTAGGAGAGGGCCGCGGCCATGGTGGGACAGTCGTCCTCGATGAATCCGTCGACACTCTGCTTGAGAATCTGGAACAGACCACGTGATTCCGTCGCCATCGCATGCTCCCGGCATGGCTCAACGGCGCTCGATCTCGCCCTTGAGCCGAAGCAGCGCATCTTCGGTGGCGACCAGCTCGCCGCGCGCCTCGTTGATCCGTTGTTGCTGGCTGTGTACGAACCTCCGGTAAGGTGCGATGGCCTCGTTGACCCGGTCTGTGGACTGCGTCACCTCGTTGTGGACCTGGCGGGTCAACCCGTCGCGGAGCCGCGACCGGAGCTCCTCGACCCGCCGGGCGAAGTCTTCCTGCGCCTGCCGCCGCTTCCGGGGAATGACGTAGAAGCCGCCCACGGCCAGGGCCGTGGCCAGCAGGATGCCGGTGACGTCGGCGGCCGCGCCGGTCAGGACCGTCGCCACCAGGGTGCCCAGCCCGAGCGCGCCGGCCTGGGCCAGGGCGGTCGTCGCGAAGGCGCCCTGCACCTCGTCGGCAATCGCCCGCGATTCCCGCTCGCGGTCGTACCCGCCGATCACCTCGCGCGAGACCCGACCCACCGAGTCGAGCAACGCCTGCCGGTTGTAGCCGAAAGCCGTGGGGACCTCCCCCAGCATACCCTCCTGGTGCTGGGCGATCCGGCGCCGGTCCACGAACTGGCTCACGTCCTGCCACACCTTCAGGTTGCGCTCGACGATCCAGTCGATCAGCCGTCCCACCTCCGCTTCGAGCTGCTGCGGCGTGTCCCCGATGACCTCGCGCTCGAATGCCCGCTTGATCCCCTCGCCGTCCAGCAGCGACTTGATCCGGCTCAGCCGGAAGGTCTCCTCGAAGTAGCGCCGGCCCCGGCGCTCCATCTCCGACAGCATCAGGTCCAGCCGCGAGAGGCGCGGCTCGAAGTCGCGCAGCATCTCCTGGTGGAAGAGCGCGAGCTGCGCGTCGATGCTCTGCAGGGCCTCGATGTCCTGGGTCAGGAGCTTCAGCCGCTCGAACGCCGCCTCCTTGTATCGAGTCGCGAGGCGCAGGCCGACGTTGAGCGGGTTGAGCAGCTTGAGCCGGATCCGCTCCTCCTGGTCGAGGGTGCGAAGCAGGTACTCCTCCACCGCGTCGAACCCGCTCTGCTGCCACAGGTCCGCCGTGCCATCCGTTCGCGCCTGCACCGCCTGGCGAGCCGACACCGGGAAGACCTGTGGGATATCCCCGAGCAGGGCGGCCGCGTTGTCGCGCACGTAGGCCAGGACCTCGGCCTGCTCGGGCGGGCCCGGCCAGGATGTCGATCTTGTTGACGATGAAGACGATCTTCTTGCCCCATTCGCGGATGCGGGCGAGGAATTCGCGCTCGCTCTCACTGAAGGGGCGGTCGGCGCTGGTGACGAAGAGCACCAGGTCGGCGCGGGGCACGAAGTCGCGGGTGAGCTCCTCGTGCTGCCGGATCACGGCATTGGTGCCCGGCGTGTCCACGACGCTGAGCTCGCGCAGCAGCTCGGCGGGATGGGTGCGCTCGAGCAGATACGCCTCCAGCGACCGCTCGGTGATCTCGGGGCCGTGGCGCAGCAGGTTGATGCGGTCGGTGGTGGGGGTGACCCCCTCGGGAAGCACGCGCTCGCCGAGCAGGGCATTGATGAAACTCGACTTGCCGGAGTTGAACTCGCCGGCGATCACCAGCAGGAACAGCCCGGCGAGCTGCTCGGTCGCCTCCTTGAACCGCTGGAGGTCGGCCGCCTGCACGTCCTGTCCGAATCCCTCCAGGGCGCGCGCGAGGCGCCCCAGCAGCTCCTGCTCCCGGGCCCGCAGATCCTGCTCGCGGTCCGACAGGAACGATCGCCGCCGGAGCAGCCTCCCTATCACTAGTCGCGTCTTCCGAACACTCTCGACACGACGAGGCCGAGCAGGAACGCACCGGCCAGGGCCATGCCGGGTCTGCGCCGGGTCAGCGTCTCGACGTCGCGCGCGATCGCCTTGCCGTCGTTGTCTCGGAGGTAATCGGCCGCTCGGGTGGCCTTACGGCCGATCGAGTCGGCGGCATCAGCCAATCGCGGCTGGGACTCGTCGCGGAGGCGCTCGCCCGCGCGATGCAGCGCGCCGCCGACTTCGCCGATCCCCTCGGCCGCCTTGCGCCGGCCTTCACTCAACCCGCTCCCCGCGCGCTCGCGGGCTTCCCGCAGCGTGCCCTTCGCCTGCTCCACCACTTTATCGCCAGTCTGGCGCGCCTGCTCGCCCGCCTCACTCCCCAGTTCGTCCGCCATGGTTCCGTTCCTCCTCGTGTGCAAGGTCCCGCCGAGACGCGCCGGTGTGTGATCGGCGTCGCCGGAGGACTCGAGACAGTAATATGCATCAATGTGGAACCGATGCGACCGGCGGCACAGGGCCGGTCTTGCGCCACCGCGTCCTCCGCCCTAAGATGGCTCCGTCGTACACCCGATCTACGCGAGTCGAGATTCACGGAAGCCGGTGCAACTCCGGCGCGGCCCCGCCACTGTAACGGGCACCACACCTCGCTCAGTTCGCCACTGGGAAACCGGGAAGGCGAGCGAGGGCCCGAAGCCAGGAGACGTCTCACTCGTGCCACCACGTCAGCCCTCGGGGGAGGGAACGGTGGCGACTCCGGCCCCGCATCAGCGGCCCGCTTTCGCCCATCTTCGACACCCCGAGGATGGGCGGCCTGTTTGAGGGGCTCCTCCTCTCTCCTCGCCGTCACGTCCTCGGTAGCCCCGCCGCCAGCTCGGCCGGCCGGAGGCTCGTGTGCACCCATCCCTCGCGGTCGTACCGCCCGAGCCATTTGCCACGAGCCCATGCCAGGGAGGTAGGATGATCACCCGCGCCACGATCCCACATACTGCGCGCGCGGCCGCGCGGGCCGGCGCCGCCCTGCTGGCGAGCCTCTGCCTCGCGGGCGCCGAGCTCGGCGCCCAGGAAGTAGGCGATACCGCGACGCTCCCCGAGATCGTGGTGACCGCGACCCGCTATCCGGTCGCGCCCGACTCGATCGCGTCGTCCGTCACGGTGCTCCGCGGCGATGATCTTCGGGCCCAGGGCCTTCGACTGGTGGGTGACGCGCTGCGGCAGGTGGCGGGCGTGCACGTGGTCCAGAGCGGCCCGTACGGCGCCGCCGCCTCGGCGTTCATCCGCGGCGGGGAGAGTGACTACGTGAAGGTCCTGGTGGACGGCGTGCCCGTGAATCAGCCTGGCGGATTCTACGACTTCGCGTCGCTCACGACCGACAACGTCGAGCGAATCGAGGTCCTGCGGGGTCCCGGCAGCGTGCTCTACGGTTCCGACGCGATCGCGGGCGTGGTGCAGATCGTCACCCGCCAGGGGGACGGCGCGATGCGGTTCGGCGCCTCGGGGGAGGGAGGCAGCTTCGGGACCGCCCGGTGGGAGGCCTCGGCGCTCGGCGGAAGCGACCGACTGGGATGGTCGGCCTCGCTGTCCCGGCTCACCAGTGACGGCACCTACGACTTCAACAACGACTATCGCAACACCGCAGCCAGCGGCCGCTTCCGCTCCCGGCTGGACGAGCGCACCGACCTGAGCCTGACCGGCCGGTATCACGACGCGAAGTACAACTTCCCGACCGACTTTACCGGCGTCCCCGTGGACGTGAACCAGTTCACGACCGACGAGACCGCGGCCTTCGGCCTCGACGTCGGACACCGCTTCTCCGAGGTGGTCGAGGGGCGGGTTCTCCTGGGGCGAAGCGATATCGAGACGAGGTACGAGAACCCCGCAGACCCGCCTCCGGGACCGGGATTCGCCAGCAGCGACCGCACCAGCACCGACCGCACGTCGGCGGATGCCCGGGTCCAGCTCACCCTGCCGAGCGGCATTCGAGGACTCGCCGGCGCGAGCGTCGAGTCGCAGCGCCAGGACGTCACCGGCGCGTTCCGCGAGTCCCGCCGCAACTGGGGACTCTACACCGAGGCCACGTTCCTGCCGGTGTCGCGACTTCAGATCACGGCCGGCGGGCGGCTGGACGAGAACGAGAAGTTCGGCAGTTTCTGGACTTATCGCGCCGCCGCACTGGCCTTCGCCTCGCCCACGACCAAGCTGCGGACGTCGGTCGGCACCGGCTTCAAGGAACCCGGATTCTTCGAGAACTTCGACAGCCCGTTCTCGCTCGGGAATCCCGAGCTTCGGCCGGAGCGGAGTTTCAGCGTGGAAGGCGGAGTCGAGCAGGAGCTGGCGCGTGGCGCCGCGAGTGTCGGCGTGACGGTCTTCGCCCAGCGCTTTCGAGACCTGATTCAATTCACCTTCGTCCCTCCGGCCCCGGGCGGCCCGAACTACTTCAACGTCGCCTCGGCCAACGCCAACGGCGTGGAGGCGGTGGTCGACGTGCGACCCCGGGGGCCGGTCCGCGGCTCGGTCACCTACACCCGCATCTGGTCGGAAGTCACCGACGCCGGATTCGACTCCGGTGACGCGGCGACCTTCGTTGAGGGCGAGCGGCTGCTCCGGCGTCCGAGCGATGCCCTGAGCGTGCGGCTCGAGACCGCGGTGGCCGATCGCGCCCGACTCGGCGCGGTCTTCTCCTGGGTGGGCACGCGCGACGACATCCGCTTCGGACAGTTTCCCGAGCCCAACCAGCGGGTGGAATTGCCCGCCTACACGACGCTCGACCTGAGCGGGACTCTGACCGTGCTCCATTCCCGGTCGGGTGTACCGGGCCTCGATCTGACGGCGCGGGTGGAGAATCTCTTCGACGAGAGTTACCAGCAGGTGGTGGGATTCCCCGCGCGCGGCCGCGGGATCTTCGTGGGGGTGTCGAGCCACATCCAGTAGCGCTCGGCGCTACAGCACCTCGCGCACGGCCTCGAGCCTCCAGGCCTCCACGCGGTCGAACTGCTCGATGCCGCGACGTTCGAGACGATCGAGGTTGACCTCGCGCAGCGCGTCGTGCCGGTCGGCCACGGTGCGCAGCGCACGCCAGAGCGCGAGCTTGCCCTGCAGCGCGACGGTCAGCGTCTCGAGCACCTCCAGCCGCGCGAGCTCGTCCGGCACGTCGGAGCCCGACATCTTGAGCCGGCTCACCTTCTCGGCGAGCCATGCGCCGGCCTTCTTGAGCGGGTTTTCCTTGGAACCGACCCGCTCGATCACGTCCTGGAGCACGCTCTGATCGGCCCGGATCTCCCGTAGGATCTCCTCCAGCCGGCCGGCGAACGCGTTCCCGGCGTTCTCCTCGATCACGCGCTCCACCATCTCGAGCGCGCCGACCGAGCCGGCGAGGTGATCGTTGAGATAGATGCCGAGCGGCGAGTCGCTCATGCGTCCCCCGATGGGCGCGGATCGCGTCCGGTGGCAGATTTGCGGGCCTCGGCCAGGTAACCCGGCTCCAACTCCAGCAGGTGGGCGAGCTTGCGTACCAGCCACCCCTCGTGCGTGGCCAGCTCGCCGTCGGCCAGGATCACCCCCCACATCACTTCGGCCAGTACCATCTTCTGCCCCAGATCGTACTCGGCGGCGATGATCCGGGTGAACTGGAAGTGATCGATCGACTGGCGGCGCTCGGCGTCGGCGAGCGCGATCAGCTCCTTCGCCGTGGCATCGTCCAGTCCGAAGTGGCGCTGGACCGCGCCCTCGATGTGAGCCAGCTTCGGAGGGCGACAGCACCCCGTCGGCATGAGCCAGCTCCAGCAGCAGCGCGCAGGCCGCGAGGTGTACGCCCCCATGTGCCCCGACCCCCTGACCGCCGGGCTGGGGCGCCGGAGCGAGTATGCGCCGGGTGACGAATCCACGAATACCGTCGAGCATAGGGGAAACCTACCACGTCCCCGCGAGATGAGCAGCACGCCTGCCGGCACGAAATGGGTAGCTTTGGTGCGCGGCGCTGCAGTCCCCCGATGTCCCCATCTGAATGCGTCCTGGTGGCGCCAGAGTGCTCCCATGTGGCAGGCCGAGTCGCGCTCGCAGGCAGCCGACACCGTAGCCCAGGTCGAAGTGCCGATACCCACGCCCCTGGCCGTCCGATATCACCGGACCGGTCACGCCGTGTGGGCCACCGCCACCGCGCTCGAGCTCCTGGTGCCCGCGGCGCTGCTCTTCACCGGTCTCTCCGCCCGCATCCGCATGCTCGCCGCCCGCCTTGGCAGGCAGCGGTGGCTGCCCACGGTCGCCTTCTACGGCGCGGCGTACGCGATCGTCCAGGCGTGTCTGTTCCTTCCGTTCGCGTGGTATGTCGGCTTCGTGCGCCAGCACGCGTATGGCCTGTCCACCGAGAGCGCGGCGGCGTGGCTCGCCGACTGGACCAAGGGGACCGCGATCGGCACGGTGGTGATCGCCCTTCTCCTCTGGATCCCCTACCTGCTGCTGCGCCGTAGCCCACGGCGCTGGTGGCTCTGGAGCGGCCTCCTCACCGCGCCGCTCACGGTGCTCGCGCTGATCGTGTCCCCGGTGTGGATCGCGCCGCTCTTCGACCGGTACGGTCCCATGCGCGACAAGGCGCTGGAGACGCGCATCCTCGCGCTCGCTGCCCGGGCAGGCATCCCCGACAGCCGCGTCTACGAAGTGCGAAAGAGCGACGAGACAAAGCAGGTCAATGCCTTCGTCACCGGGGTCGCCGACACCAAGCGGATCGTGCTCTGGGACACGCTGGTGGACCGTCTCAGGCCGGACGAAGTGGTGTTCGTGATGGGACACGAGATGGGACACTACGTTCTGAACCACACGCTGACGATTATACTTGGCACCACCGTCATCGTGACGCTCTCGCTCTACGCGGTCCACCGGGCCGCCGGGTGGGTGCTCGGCCGATACCATTCGCGAATCGGATTCAGTCGGCTGGACGACGTGGCCTCGCTGCCGTTGCTCGCCCTCATCGGCGGTGTGGTGATGTTCGCGACGACGCCGGCCGCGCTGGCGATGTCGCGCTGGCAGGAGCGCGAGGCGGATCGGTTCGCGCTGGAGATCACTCGGGACAACGTCGCGGCCGCGCGCACGTTCGTCCGCCTGCACGACGAGAACCTCGCCGTGCCGCGCACCGGGATCATCTATCGGTTGTGGCGTGGAAGCCATCCGGACCTGGCCGACCGGATCGCCTTCGCCAACGGCTACCGCCCATGGACACGCGGCGGGCCGCTGCGCTACGGCGACCGTTTCCGTCCGCTGGAGCCGCCGGTCCACGGCCCCTGAGGAGCCCCACTGCCGACCGAGTATCCCCGTCCGGATTCGCATCGAGCGGCACACTCGCGACGCCCGAGTGCGAACGCCGCCGTCCCGGTGCTGCGGGTGCTGCAGATCGGCGCGGCGCTGGTGGTCCTCGCCGCGCTTCCCTACCCTCTCTTCCAGCTCGACCGCTACACCTTCGTCAAGGAGCTCGTCCTGCTCGGCTCGGCGCTCGCGGCGGCGCTTCTCTGCCTTCGTGGCGTGGGCACCGTCAGCGTCTTCGTCGTGGACGTCCTGGTCGCCGGCTATCTCGCGCTGTCGCTGATCTCCGCGCTGTTCGCCACCAACGGGTGGCTCGCGGCCCGCGCGTTCGGCGTTTCGCTGGCCGGCGCCGGCCTCTTCTGGGCGGCGCGTACCGCGGCGCGCGCGGGGCTGGGCCGATCGCTGCTCGCGGCCCTCGCCGCCGCCGCTGTCGTCGGTGCGGCGACGGGTCTGATCCAGGCCTACGGCCTGATCGAGACCGACCTGGCCAGCGCGTCCCGGGCGCCGGGAGGCACGTTCGGCAACCGCAACTTCATGGCGCACCTCGTCACGATCGGTTTGCCGGTGCTGGTGATGGTGACGGTCGAGGCCCGCCGCCGGCGCGACTTCGCGATCGGCGCGGCCGGTGTGGCCGTGGCCGTCGCGGCGCTGGTGCTGTCGCGCTCGCGCGCCGCATGGCTTGGAGCTGCGGCGTGCGCGGTCTTTCTGGCGGTGGAAGGGCTGGGAGTGGGTCGACTCTGGTACGACCTGCGGCTGCGGAGACGCGTCCTCACCCTCGCGGGGCTCGGTGTAGCCGGGGTGGCCCTCGCGCTCCTCCTGCCCAACCGGCTCAACTGGCGCTCCGATTCCCCCTACCTCGATTCGCTGGCCGGGGTCGCCAACTATAAGGAAGGCAGCGGCCGCGGCCGATTGATCCAGTACGGCAACACCCTGCGGATGGCCGTCGATCACCCGTTCCTCGGGGTAGGTCCCGGCAACTGGCCGGTCCACTACCCCAGGTACATGTCGCCCGGTGATCCCTCCTTCGACGCCGACGACATCATCCCCACGAATCCGTGGCCCAGCAGCGACTGGATCGCCACGCTCGCCGAGCGCGGCTTCCCCGCCCTGCTCTTCCTGCTGTTGGCCGGGGGCTCCATCGCACTCGGCGCGTGGGCACGGGTTCGCAGAGGCGACGGCCGCGCACCGGAGCTGAGCGATCTCACCATCGTCGCGACCCTGATCGCCGTCGTGGTGGTCGGCGCGTTCGACGCGGTCGTACTGCTGCCCGCACCGACCTTTTTCGCGTGGACCGCGGTGGGCGCCATGGCCTCCGCGGCGCGTCCGATTCGCGAGATCGCGATCTCGGCCTCTGCACTCCGACGGACTCGCGTGCTGGCCGCCATCGTCGGCGGCATCCTCATCATCCAGAGCCTGGCCCAGGTCGTCGCGGTCGGAGTGGCCAGTGACGGACGCCGTGCCTCACTCGAAGTGGCGAGCAAGGTGGATCCCGGGAGTTACCGAATCCACATGCTGCTGGCGCAGCAGTGGCGCAAGGCGGGCCGGTGCGATCGCGCCCGGGTCGAGGCCGAACGCGCGAAGGAGCTCTTCCCCAATCATCCCGCCCCCCGCGTCATCGCGCGCGCTTGCCGCCGGTCCGCCTGACGCTCCATCGGATCAAGGCGCCCGTCATGCCGGTCCGCGCTCGACCGGGGTGTCGTCCCGTCCGCCCCACTCGGTCCACGCGCCGTCGTAGAGGCCGGCATGGTCGTACCCGAGGAGATGGAGCGCGTGGAGGAGAGTGCATGCGCTCACCCCCGAGCCGCAGGTGGCGATCAAGGGGCGGCTGGGATCCACACCAGCATCGGCGAGGCGGCGTCGCAGGAGATCGGTAGTCAGCACGGTGCCGTCGCCGCCCACCATTGTATCGTAGGGAAGATTCAAGCTGCCGGGGATGTGCCCGCCCCTGAGGCCCTGCCGGGGCTCGGGCTCCGTCGCGGTGAAGCGGCCGGCGGAACGCATGTCCACGATCTGGGTGCGGCCATCCACCATCGCCGCATGAACCGCGGGTAGCGCCACCACCTTGTCCGCGGGCACCGGACGCGCCGTGAACGTCGCCGGCGGAAGTACCGTCCCGCCGGTCTCGAGGGGGCGGCCTTCACTCCGCCATTTTCCAATGCCGCCGTCGAGCAGCGCCACGTCCGGATGGCCGAATACGCGGAACATCCACCACACCCGCGCGGCACTCAGGTTACCCCCGGAGCCGTCGTATACCACCACGTCGTCGCCGTCGCCGATGCCGAGGTGGCCCATGCGTGCCGCGAACGCCTCGGGCGACGGCAGCATGTGGGGCAGCGCCGACCCGCGATCGCTCGACGCGTCGAGGTCGAAGAACAGGGCGCCCGGGATATGCGCGCGGGCGTACTCCTTTGCCGCATCCCGCCCGCTCGTCGGCAGGTACATGGAGCCGTCTACGACGCGAAGGCCCGGCCGCCCCAGCTCCCCGGCCAGCCAGCCGGTGGTGACGAGTCCACGCTCGATCATCGGCGCCTCAAGGAATGAGCAGGACCTTGCCCGTGGTGCGCCGAGCCTCCAGCTCGGTGTGCGCTTCCGCCGCGGCGGCCAATGGGAACTCCCGCCCGATGCTGACGGTGAGGCTGCCATCGGCGATCCAGCCGAACAGCTCCCCGGAGCGCTGCAGCAGCTCCGCGCGCGTCGCCACGTAGTGAGCCAGTGTCGGGCGGGTGAGAAAGAGCGAGCCCTTCTGATTGAGCATTTGCGGATCGAACGGATCCACCGGTCCGCTCGACTGGCCAAAGAGCACCATCATCCCGCGCGGAGCCAGGCAGTCGAGACCCTTGAGGAACGTGGTGCGTCCCACCGAGTCGTACACCACCTGGACCTTCGCCCCCTTGGTCAGTCGCAGCGTCTCGGCGACGAAGTCTTCGCGGGTGTAGAGAATGACCTCGTGGGCGCCGGCCTCGCGGGCGAGCCGAGCCTTCTCCTCGGTGCTGACGGTGCCGATCACCCTGGCACCGAGACGGCGCGCGATCTGGCAGAGCAGCAGGCCCACCCCGCCGGCCGCCGCGTGGACCAGGCAAGTGTCGCCGGGTCGCAGAGGGTAGGTGGTGTAGGCGAGATAGTGCGCGGTAAGTCCCTGCAGGATCGCCGCGGCCGCCAGACGCGTGTCCATACCCGCGGGCACCGGGACGGCACGGTCGGCCGGCACCAGCGCGTACTCGGCGTAGCCCCCGATGAGAGTCTCGGCCGCGACCCGGTCGCCGACACGGCAGGTGGTGACGCCCCCGCCGACCTGTTCCACCACGCCGGCCGCCTCCCGGCCGAGCGTGGCCGGCAGCGCGCTCTTGTAGAGTCCCTTTCGGTGGTAGACCTCGATGAAGTTGACGCCGGCCGCCTCGACCCGCATCAGGACCTGCTGCTCGCCCGGCTCCGGGCGAGGCACGTCCTCCGCACGGAGCACCTCGGGGCCGCCGTTGCTGTGAATCCGAATCGCCTTCACCGATGCTCCAGGATGAGGATCGGCGAAATGTACGCCCCTAGGCGGCGATCTTCGTGCCGGTGAGATCATCCGCCGGCGCGCGTCCCCGGCGGGTATACCGATCGAAGAAGGCCCGCGCCTGCTCCAGGTCGGCCGGATGGAAGTACGCCGGACCGAGGCGACTGGCAGCCCGCCAGCGCGATGTCCACCAGGTCCACCGCCGTGCGGTGGATGGCCGGATCGGCCAGCCCGACCCGTCCCGCGCGATGGAGCAGACCGAGGTCCGGGCGGCCGAGCAGCTCGGCGGCGGCGCGCAGCGCGCGGGGATCGTAGAGTGATCCCCACGGCCAGCGCGAGCGGCGCGGCATACCATCGGGGCGACACGGCATCGGACGAGCGGAGCTCGAGGTGGCCGCGCGGCCGCACTTCGGGGAAGAGCGTGCTGAGATGGTCGCGCCACTCCTCCATCGGTCGGCCGCGCGTGCCGGAGCCACTCGCCGAACGGCCGGTACTCTCCGCCCAGCGTGGGCAACAGGATCGCCGGCGCGTCCAGGGCAAAGTCGAGGTACGCCCGCACCGGCGCGCGCTTCGTCCCAGGGCATGCCGGTGCGGGCGGGGTCGAGCTCCCGCCAGACCTGCGCCCGGCTGCTGGGGCATCCGGTGGGTCGGCCGGCGTAGATCGGAGAGTTGGCGAAGATGGCGATCGACGCAGGGCGCGGCCGCGTTGAGCACCCGCCAGCGCAGCCAGGGCTCGTCGTCGAAGTCGAGGCTCACCTGGAAGGCCGCGGTCTGCCGCATCATCTTGGCGCCCGACGGGCCGATGCCGGCGAGGTACTCCGCCATCCTCGCATACCGCTTGCTGGACAGGAGCAGCGGCGCGTGCTCGGCGGAGTTGTACGGGTCGATGCCCACCGCGAGCAGCTCGATGCCCTCGTTGGCCGCCGCCGCCCGCAGCGGCGGAATGGTGGCCCGCAGCAGCGCGAGCAGCGCGCTCGGCGAGCGGCACGGCCGGGGAGCTGTACTCGAGCTGCCCGCCCGGCTCGAACGTGATGGTGCCCGCCGGCCGGCAGCTCGAAGCAGGGCGTGCCCTTGGCGGTGCAGCGTCTCGCGTCCATCCCTGCCGAGCGCCGTAGCGCCGGAGAAACGGCAGGGTGCCCGGAGCGCCGTCCGGCTCCAGCGGGCATCGGCGTCCCGGTCAGCGCACTCCACCGGGATCAGCTCTACCTCCGCGCCGACGCGACGCGGCGTCAGCGAGGCGCTCGGCGGCGCGGCGAAGACGTGCGTCGGCCAGGTCGGCCTCCAGCGCCGCTCGAACGGCACGAGTCACGCCGGCGCTCCCACCACGAGAGCGAAGAGCGCGTCCGGATCGCTCCGCCAGGTCTCGATCTCGAGCCCGGCCGCCTCGAACAGCTCGGCCACGCTCTCCCGGTCGTGCTTGCAGCTGATCTCGGTCCGGATCGACTCGCCGGCGCGCGAAACGGACCGTCCCGATACCCGGAACCTCGACCCGCTGCTCCCGACGGGAGACCAGGTGCATCTCGATCCGGTGCGCCACCGGCTCGTAGAAGGCCAGGTGATCGAACGCCATCGGATCGAAGTTCGCGCCCAGCTCCTGGTTGAGCACCAGCAGCATGTTGCGGTTGAATGCCGCGGTCACGCCCGGACGCGTCGTTGTACGCCGCCTCGATCCTGGCGACGTCCTTCCGCAGGTCCACACCCATGAGGAACCGGTCGCTCGGCTCCATCGCCGCGCGCACCCGGCCCAGCAGCCGGATCGCCGCCGTGCGGATAGAAGTTGCCGATGGTGCCGCCGAGAAAGGCGTAGAGGGCGGGATGCGGCAGCCGGCGCGGGAGGTTGAAGTCCTCGGAGATGTCCGCGACCGCCGGCTCCACCGCCAGGCGGGGATACTCCCGGCGCAGCCGGCTCGCGGTCTGGGTCAGGAAGCTGGCGCTCACGTCGATCGGCACGTACAGATCCGCCGTGCCGGCCGCGCGCATCGCGTTCAGGATGATCCGGCTCTTCTCCGCGCTCCCGGCGCCGAGCTCGACCAGGGTGCGGGTCCCGAGCCGGCGCATGAGCCCGGGCATCCAGGCCTCGAGCAGCGCCCGCTCGGTGCGGGTGGGATAGTACTCCTCCAGCCGGGTGATCTCCTCGAACAGCTCCGAGCCGCGCTGGTCGTAGAAGTACTTGGGCGACAGCTCCTTCTGGGGCGCCGACAGACCCGCCGCCACCTCCGCGAGCATGCGCGGATCGGCGGTGGTCTCGCGAACCAGCAGTCTAGACGTCACGAGCGCACCGGAAGCCGCTGAAGATCTGGCGGCGGATGGGGTAGTCCCAGTTGCGGAAGGTGTTGCGCACCGCGCCGGGCCGGGTGGCCCACGAGCCGCCGCGAAGCACCTTGTACTCGTCGCCGAAGAAGACTTCGGAATACTCCGCGTAGGGGAACGCCTCGAAGCCCGGCCAGGGCCGGAAGTCGCTCGAGGTCCACTCCCAGACGTCGCCGATCATGCCGTAGCAGCCGATGGGAGAGACGTTCTCGGGATACGCCGCCGATCGGCGCGGTGCCGAAGGCCAGCTGGTCCAGGTTGGCCAGCTCCCGAGTGGCGGGCTCGTCGCCCCAGGGAAACTCGCGCTTCCGGCCCGTCGCGGGATCCCAGGAGGCCGCGGCCTCCCACTCGATCTCGGTCGGCAGGCGCTTGCCCGCATAGCGCGCGAACGCCTCGGCCTCGTGCCAGGAGACGTGGCACACCGGATGGGTCGGATCCACCGGCGCGGTGCGGTCCATCGTCCGGGTCATCCAGCGTCCGTCCCGCCGGAACCAGTACTTCGGCGCCTCGACGCCCGACTCGTCCAGCCAGCGCCAGCCGGCCTCCGACCAGAACTCCGGCTCGACGATACCCGCCGGCCTCCATGAACTCGAGATATTCGCCGTTGGTCACCGGGTACACGTCGATGAGGAAGGGGCCACCTCGACACGGTGCCGCGGGCGCTCGTTGTCGTAGGCCTGCGGAGCGATCGTCGGTACCGATCTCCACCGCGCCGCCGGGGAAGCGCACCATGGTGCCCGGGAGCGGAGCTCGGGGTCGGTGGCGGCCGGCTGGGGAATCCGGACGACGGGCGAGTACGGGGCGCCCTGCTTGAGCTGCAGCGTCTGGAGGATGGTCTCGTTGTGCTGGTACTCGTGCTGCAGGACCATGTGGTAGACGTAGCCGTCGCGGAGAAGCGGGTTGGCGTCGTCCAGGTCGGTGGTCGCGATCCGTGCCAGCACCCGCTTCCGGATCTCCTCCATGACTTCACGGCACCGGTCGATGCCCGGGAGCGGCAGCGCGCCCCGCGTGCTGCGCGGATGCTCGAAGGGGTTGTACAGACCCGGCATCTCGACGAACTCGATGGGCCCGTCGAGGTTCCGGGTGAGCCACAGCTCCTCGAAGTGCGCGATGTGCCCGAGATCCCAGAGGATCGGGCTCATCAGCGGGTCGTGCTGCAGCGTGCAGCTCCTCGTCAGTGAGAGGAGCGACCAGCTCGAACGTTCTGGTACGTGCCTCACGCAGGCGCTCGGCGAAGTACTCCAGCAGGGCGCGGTCGAGCGCCACGGCGATCGTCATCATTTCACTCCTCGCTCGACCGGTCAGTCGAGCGTCGTGAACAAGGTATTCAGCGACTCCGCCAACGTCGGGTGGGCGAAGACCGCGTCGCGAATCGTATCATACGGCACGCTTCCCGACATGGCGAGTTGGAAGACCGCCATGAGCTCCCCGCCCTCGATCCCAAGTACCGTGGCACCAAGGATTTGGCGTGTTTCCGGATCGACCAGAATCTTCATGACCCCTCGGGCTTCATCCATCTCCAGAGCCCGGGCCACGTAGTTCATGGGGATGGTGGCCACCCGGTAGCGCCGGCCCGCCTTCTTGGCGTCGCGCTCGTTCAGGCCGATCGCCCCAGCTGGGGATCCATGAACACGGTATATGGCACCGCGCGGTTCGCGGTCGTCCTCGAGCCCCCGTGGAGCAGATTGTCCCGCACGATCCTGAAGTCGTCGTAGGAGATGTGGGTGAACGCGGGTCCGCCCTTCACGTCGCCCAGGGCGTACACGCCCGGAGCCGTCGTCTCCAGCCGTTCGTTGGCGCGAATGAAGCCCCTGGCGTCGGTTTCGACCCCCCTGCCGCCGGGTCGAGTCGATCCGTGTTGGGGACGCGGCCGGCGGCCAGCAACACGTGCGAGCCTTCGACCGCCCGATCCCCGTCAGGTGTGCGCGCCACGAGCCGCGCCCCGCCGTCCAGCCGCTCGGCGCAACGGGCCTCGGCCTGGAGCAGGACCTCGATTCCATCCTCCTTCAGGATGCCGAGCACCGCGTCGGCGATGTCCTCGTCCTCGAGCGGCAGCAGCTGCCGGCCGCGCTGAATCACCGTGACCTCGCTGCCGAACCGGCGGAACATCTGGGCGAACTCGAGGCCGATGTAGCCGCCTCCGAGGACCATCAGATGACGGGGAACCTCCTCGAGCTCCATGATGGAGGTGGAATCGAGCGGGCCGACGGCATCGAGACCGGGGACGTCCGCGGGTGCGGGGCGAGCGCCGGTGTTGATGAAGACCAGATCCGAGCTGCAGGTGCGGTCATGCACGGCCACTTTCCTGGGCCCCACGAACCGCGCCTCCCCGAAGACCAGCTCCAGCCCCTCGGCGGCGTCGATCCGCCGCTGGCTGCCGGCGCGGAAGCTGTCCACGATGGCCTGCTTGCGCTTCCGCACCCGGGCCAGGTCCACCCGCACCTGCCCGGTCTCCACCCCATAGCTCGCACCCCGGCGAGCGAGGTAGGCGACGCGAGCGCTCGCCACCATGGTCTTGGTTGGGGTGCATCCCTCGTTGATGCAGGTGCCACCCACGTGCTTCCGCTCGATCAGCAGCGTCCGCCGCCCGGACTTGGCGAGTGCGGTGGACAGCGGTCCTCCTGCCTGACCGGCGCCGATGACGATGGCATCGAAATGCTCGGGTGCGCGCATCGAACCTGTGGGTCAGAGGTGGTCAAACTGGATAGAGGTGGAACGACCGCGACGTCCGGATGGTTCCGGCGGTCAGATGGCTGGCACCTATCTCCAAAGCAGCCAACGCGATACGGCGGATGCGGAGCGCTCGAGGAACCCTGGATCGAAGCGCCGGCGCGCGGGCTGCTCGGAAAAGAGTAAGCGCCGCCGGGGAAGACGGCTGTGATCGCAATCTCCTTTCCGCCGGCGTTTCAGTCCGCCGGAGCCTTCAGCAGCGCCAGCTCCAGGGCATCGCAGAGCGCGAGCCAGCTCGCCTCGATGATGTTGGCGGAGCACCCTACCGTGCTCCAACGCTCGGCCCCCCGGGCCGACTCGATGATGACCCGGGGCCGCGCCGCGGTGCCCAGATGCTCGTCCACGATCCGAACCTTGTAGTCCACCAGATGCACCGCCGCGAGTGCCGGGTAGTGCGGCAGGAGCGCCTTCCGCACCGCGCAGTCGAGCGCATTGACCGGCCCATCGCCCTCGGCCGCGGTGTGGACTACCTCGTCACCGACTCGCAGCTTGACCGTGGCCTGCGACCGGATGCCGTCGCCCCCGCGCTTCTCGACGATGACGGTGAAGTCCTCCACCTCGAACGGCGCGGCGTAGGCGGGCTGGATCCGGCGCACCAGCATCTCGAAGGACCCGTCCGCGGCCTCGAACTGGAAGCCGAGGTGCTCGAGGTCCTTGATCCGCTGGAGCACGGCCGTCTCGTCGTCGCCTGCGGCGACGCCGAGCTCCTGGGCGCGGAGACGGACGTTGCGGCGTCCCGCGACTTCGCTCACCACCACCCGGCTCTCGTTGCCCACCAGACCGGGGTCCACGTGCTGATAGCTCTCGGGCACCTTGGCGATCGCGGCGACGTGGATGCCGCCCTTGTGGGCGAACGCGCTCCGCCCCACGTACGGCGCGTGGGGATCGGGGTGCTGGTTCGCGACATCGGCGACGAAGTGCGATACCTCGCTCAGGCGGCGGAGCGCGTCTCCCGGAAGGAGGCGGTAGCCCAGCTTGAGCTGGAGCGTGGCCACCAGGGGCACGAGATCGAGGTTGCCACAGCGCTCGCCGTAGCCGTTGATGGTTCCCTGCACCTGGACGCATCCCGCGCGCACCGCCGCGAGGGCGTTTGCCACCGCGAGGCCGGCGTCGTTGTGCGGGTGGATGCCGAGCGGGGTGCCGAGACGCTCGCGCAGCTCGAGCACCCGCTCGGCGACCACGTCGGGAAGCTCGCCGCCATTGGTGTCGCAGAGCACCAGCACGTCCGCGCCGGCACCGGCCGCGGCCTCGAGCGTGGCGAGGGCATAGGCGGCATCGAGCCGCCACCCGTCGAAGAAGTGCTCCGCGTCGTACACCACCTCGCGGCCCAGCCGCTTGAACCAGCCGACGCTGTCGGCCACCATGCGGAGGTTCTCGTCGTGCGACGTCTCCAGGACCCGGTCCACATGGAGGGTCGAGGTCTTGCCCACCAGGGTGACGACCGGTGTTTCCGCCGCCTCGAGCGCCCGTATGCTGGGATCGTCGTCGCAGTGCACGCCCGCGCGGCGAGTGCTCCCGAACGCCGCGATCCTGGCCCGTGCCGGCGGGGCCGCGCGCATCCGCCGAAAGAATTCCGCGTCCTTGGGATTCGAGCCGGGCCAGCCGCCCTCGATGTACTGCACGCCGAGCCGGTCGAGCACCCGCGCGATCTTCACCTTGTCGTCCACGGACAGCGAGAGGCCTTCGCGCTGGGTGCCGTCGCGCAGGGTGGTATCGTAGAGTCGGACCGACGGACTCACGGCGGTGGTGGGCATGATGGTCCCGGAAAAAGAAAACGGCCTCTCGATTCGAGAGGCCGCGTGTCGCTGCTGAACGGGTGGTTCGCCTACCCGTGAGCCCGCGCGCCGCCTCTCCATGAGAGTCGGAGCGAAATGATCGCGAGCGGGTTGCGGGTGGCGTTCAGCGGCATGCATATCTATACAGTCCCGGGGGTCGAGGCGTCAAGCGGCCCCGCTGCCCCGTCGCCCCATCGTGGAGTACTATTCCCCGCATGCCCGGTCTCGATACCATCATTCCACGTTTCAAGGCAGCCGACCGAACCACTCGGCTGGAGACGCTGCTCGACTACTCCCGGAAACTGCCCCCGCTCCCCGAGCGGCTGGAACGGGAGAAGGCCCAGGGAGATCACCGGGTCCACGAGTGCCAGACCCCGGTCTTCCTCTGGGTCGAGGTCGTGAACGGGCAGGTCCACATTCATGCCGACGTCCCCCGTGAATCGCCCACCGTCCGGGGCTTCGTGTCGCTGCTGGCCCGCTCGCTCGACGGGGCAGCGCCCGAAGCGGTGGCCAGCGTTCCGGACGATCTCCTCGATCAGCTCGGCCTGAGCGAGACGCTCGGCATGACCCGCACCCAGGGGCTCACCGCCATTCTGCACCGTATCAAGCGCACCGTGGCCGCCGCCTGATGCTCGGCGTCCTCGAGATCGCCGGACGGGGCTCGGGCTTCCTCCGGCGCCGCGAGGCGGGCTACCTCCCCGCCAACGGGGACGTCCATGTCGGCGAGCGGGTGATTCGCCAATTCGGGCTCCGGGTCGGCGACGAGATCGACGGAGACGCCCGACCGGGAGGCAAGGGGCGCGGCCCCACCCTGGAACGGGTGAGCGCCATCCACGGCCACACCCCCGATCAGATCCGCACCCGTCCCGAGTTCACCCGCCTCACCGCCATCCATCCCAACGAGCTGCTCCGCCTGGAGACCCGGCTGGTGCGAGGGGGGCAGGCGGACCACACCAATCGGGTGATCGACCTGCTCTCCCCGCTTGGCAAGGGCCAGCGCGGCCTGATCGTGGCGCCGGCCAAGGCCGGCAAGACGATGGTGCTCCAGGCGATCGCCGAAGGCGTGACACGCGAACTACCCCACCGCCGATCTGCTGATCCTGCTGGTGGACGAGCGCCCGGAAGAGGTCTTCGAGATGGAGGCGACCGGGGTCGGCGAGGTGATCGCGTCGAGCTTCGACAATCCGGCCTCGCAGCACGTGGCGGTGGCCGAGCTGACGCTGGAGCGGGCTCGGCGCCGGGTGGAGCTGGGGGAGGACGTCGTGCTGATCGTGGATTCGCTCACCCGGCTGGCGCGGGCGTACAACACCGTCGAGAAGGGCACCGGGCGCACGCTCTCGGGCGGCCTCGACGCGCAGTCATTGGAGAAGCCGAAGCGGTTCCTGGGCAGCGCGCGCAAGGTGGACCAGGCCAAGGGCGGCGGCTCGCTCACCATCATCGCGACCGCCCTGGTGGACACCGGCAGCAAGATGGACCAGGTGATCTTCGAGGAGTTCAAGGGCACCGGCAACAGCGAGCTGGTGCTGAGCCGCGAGCTCGCCGAGCGGCGGATCTTTCCGGCCATCGACCTGGTGGCGAGCGCCACCCGGCGTGAGGAGCTGCTGCTCGATCCGCCGACGCTCGCGGCATCGCACGCGCTGCGTCAGCGGATCGCGGGGATGACACCGATCAATGCGATGAACGACCTGCTGACCGACCTCCGGCGCTATCCGACCAACGCGGAGCTGGTCAAGAGCCTGAACGGGGAGTAGCGGACAGTCATCCTCGGTTCCACTCCCGCCTAGCTCCCCACCGCCTTCGCCACTTCGTCGAGACGCCGCTCGATCTCCGCCTGCGGCAACCAGCGACCCCGCACCATCACCCCCGATCGGCGTGTCGTATTCCGGATGTCGGCCAGCGGATCGGCATCCAGCAACACCAGATCGGCCCGCTTCCCCTTCTCGATGGTCCCCGTCTCCTTCTCGGTGCCGAAGTACCTGGCGATGTTGCGGGTGCCGGTCTCCAGCGCCTGGTAGGGTGTGAGCCCCGCGCCCACCAGGGACTCCAGCTCGCGGTGGGTCGAGAAGCCGGGGACGTTGTAGATCTGCGGCGCGTCGGAGCCGAGCAGCAGTCCTGCGCCGGCCTGGTGCAATGCCTTGATCAGCCGGCGGCGCACCTCGATGGTGCGCCGCGCCGACTCGAGCGTGCTCCCGGTCTCCTCCAGCATCCCGTCCTTCACCTCGGCCCACTGCGAGCGGGTCGCCGCCGGCACGAAGCGCATCTCCGGCCGCTGCGCCAGGTCGTAACTCGTCCCCCCGACGATCAGGTTCTCCAGCAGCACCTGGGTCGGCACGTTCCAGACGCCGGCCTTCTTCGTCGCCTGGACCAGGGCCGGCATCTTCGCCTCGTCCAGCTGGTCGCCCAGGTTGAGGCCGAAGAAGGCCGACTGCTCCGCGGTGCAGGTGGCGCCCGTCGCGCAGCATCCCCTCGATGTAGCCGTCCAGGTGCTCGATGGAGGCGTAGCGCGCCTCGATTGCCCGGGCGATGCCCACCTGTTCCGGCACGTGGCCCGCGAACGGAATGCCGACCCGCCGGGCCGTCGCCACCAGGGTATCGAACGTGGCGCGGCTCACGCCGGGGTGAATCTTGAGCAGATCGTATCCCGCGGCCTTCTGCTCGACCACCGCCCTGGCGGCGGCGGCCGGATCCGGAGTGGTGGTGCCGTTGAACGACGGACCGGCGGCGTAGATGGTCGGGCTCAGGATCTCGTTCTTGGCCGCGCGCGCCCGCAGCTCCAGGTGCCGGGCATGCCCCAGCATGCCGCGCACGGTGGTGATACCGCCCGCCACGTAGAGGAAGAGGGTGCGCTCGACGACGCTGTCCGACGCCTGCCCGCCCGGCAGGTGACCGTGCATCTCGGCGAGCCCCGGGATCAGGTACTTGCCTTGCCCATCCACCCGCACCCCATCGCTCGGCACCTTGACCCGGGCCACCGGCCCGATCTCCACGATCCGCCCACCGCGCACCAGCACGGTCTGGCCCGGAATGGTCCGCTCGCGATCCATCGGGATGACGGTGACGTCCACGAACGCGGTGACCGTATCCGGCGGCGTCCCACCGCTGGTATCGGTCGGCGCTCCCGAGACGGCTGCGAGGGCCAGCATGAGGATCAGCATGGAAACTCCTGAAGACGAGGAAGGGTCGCCCGAGCCGTACGCGCCCGGGCGACCCTCCGTTTCAGCGCGTGCTCAGGCTTTCGCGGCCGCGCGATTCGCCTGCTCGAACTCCTTCATGAACGCGACCAGGGCTTCGATCGCCGGGCGGGGGCATGCGTTGTAGATGCTGGCGCGCATTCCGCCGGCATTGCGATGCCCCTTGAGCCCGTCGAGGCCGCGCTTCGTCGCCTCGGCGATGAACTTGTTCTCCAGTTCCTCGGTGGGCGCGCGGAAGCAGACGTTCATGAGCGAGCGGCTGTCCGGCTGGGCCGTGCCCCGGAAGAAATCGCTCTGGTCGATGTAGTCGTACAGCAGCGCGGCCTTGGATTCGTTGTGCTGCGCCATCGCCGCGAGGCCGCCCTGGCCCTGGATCCATTTGAAGATCTCGCCCATGACGTAGATCCCGAAGGTCGGCGGCGTGTTGTACAGCGACTTCTCCGCCGCGTGGGTGCGGTACTGCAGCATGGTCGGCAGCGTCTTGGGGCCGGCCTCGACCAGGTCGTCGCGAATGATCACGAGGACCACGCCCGACGGTCCCAGATTCTTCTGGGCCCCGGCGTAGATCAACCCGTACTTGCTGACGTCGATCGGCCGGCTGTACATGTCGCTCGACGTGTCGGCCACGAGCGGCGCGCCCTTCGGCACCGCCGGCTCCGCGCGCCACTGGGTGCCATAGATCGTGTTGTTGGTCGTCAGGTGCACATAGGCGGGCCGCTCCGAATACGCGATGGCGCCGGGGGCCGGAATCCGGTCGAAGTTGGTGGCCTCGCCGCTGGCCGCGATGTGCACCTTCGCGCCCAGGATCTTGGCCTCCTTCACCGCCTTCTGCGCCCACACCCCGGTGAGCAGAAAGTCCGCCGTCCGGTCCGGCGGCAGCAGGTTCATCGGCACCATCGAGAATTGCAGCGATGCCCCGCCCTGCAGGAACAGCACCCGGTAGTTGTCGGGAATCCCCGCGAGGTCGCGGCACGCCTGCTCCGCCTCGTCGCGGATCTTGTCGAACACCTTGCCCCGATGGCTGTGCTCCATGATCCCGATGCCGCTGCCCGACGCGTCCCAGATGGCCTCCTGCGCCTTCTTGAGAACGGGCTCGGGGAGGACGGCGGGGCCCGCGGAGAAATTGAAGATTCGCTTGCTCATACGCGCCACCGGTCAGAGGTCGGATGTGGGAAGTTCGATCTGGTTGAGCTCGACGCTGATGATGTCGGTGTTGCCGGACTTGATCCGCTCCAGCGCGCTGTCGCTGGGAGTGCCGTCGAGATGGATCCGCGCCAGCGTGGCCTGCGCGCCGTGGTAGATGATGTTCTCGACCTCCTCCACGTTGATCGACGCGTCGGCGAGAACCGCGAACACGTGGGCGAGAACGCCGGGCCGGTTCCGGTGCCGGATGACCAGCACGTGCGTCGCCGAGCTGCGGGCGAGGCGGTTGACCACGTTGGGGACTTCGCCCGTGGCCTGGAAGGCCTGCACGATGCGGATCACCTCGTGCGCGATGGCCACCTGGGCCTGCTCGGTGGAGGCGCCGACGTGGTGGGTGCCGTAGACGCCGGTGGTATCGAGGATGGGGCTCGTGAACTTGGCGCTGCTCCCGGCCGGCTCGTGCTGGAAGACGTCGAGTCCCACGCGCAGCCCCTTCTCGGCCACCGCCTGCTTGAGAGCCACCTCGTCCACCACCGAGCCGCGCGACGTATTGATGAGATACGCGCCGGGCCGCATCGCCGCCAGGAACTCCGCGTTCACCAGGTTCTTGGTCTCGGCGTTGGCGGCGACGTTGATCGTGACCGCGTCGGCCAGTCGGGCCACCTCGATCGGGCTCTGGGCGTACGCGATGCCCAGCCGGTCCGCCTCCTCATGGGTGAGCGTCCGCGACCAGGCCAGCACCCGCATGCCGAACGCCTGGGCCCGAGCCGCCACCTCTTTCCCGATCTGTCCCAGCCCCACGATGCCGAGCGTCCGCCCGTAGAGCCCCCGGGCCTTGGAGTACTCGCCCTTGCTCCAGGTGCCCTTCCGGAGGTCGGCCACCTGGTCCGGTATCCGGCGGTCACAGGCCAGCAGCAGCCCGAGCACCAGCTCGGCCACCGCGATGGAGTTCTTCCCCGGACAGTTGGAGATGAAGATGCCGCGACTCGACGCGGTGGACACGTCGATGGTATCGATCCCCGCGCCCGCCCGGATCACCAGCGTGAGCGAGGTCCCGGCGTTGAGCGTCGCGGCCGTGACCTTGGTCCCGCGCACGATCAGGATGTGCGGGTCGGCCTCCTTGATCGCCGCCGGCAGCGCGTCGGCCGTGAGATCCGGCTGCGAGATGACGGTGCAACCCAGCTCCTTCAGACCATCGATGCCGACCTTTTCGAACTTGTCGGCGATGAGAACCTTCATCGACACTCCAATCGAGAGACGCGAGCGGTCGGTTAACCTAGCCGGTGCACGAACAGCCCGCTCCGCAACTTGGGCTCGAACCAGGTGCTCTTGGGCGGCATGACATGGCCGGCGTCGGACACCGCCATGAGCTGGTCCAGCGTGGTGGGATAGAGCGAGAAACCGACGGCCATCTCACCCGAATCCACCCGCCGCTGCAGCTCGGCCGGTCCCCGGATCCCGCCGACGAAGTCGATGCGCTTGTCGGTCCTTGGGTCGCCGATGCCGAGGATCGGACCGAGGACGCGATCCTGGAGCAGCGACACGTCGAGCGATGTGATCGGATCGGCGCGGTCGATACTCGCCGGGTCCAGCTCCAGGCGCTGCCAGCGCCCATCGAGATAGAGCGCGAACACGCCGCTGCGATCGGGCACCGGATCGTGGGTCGGCTGGAGCGTGCCCAGCTTTCCGATCCGGGCCAGCACCTCGGCCGGCGTCTGTCCCTTGAGATCGCGCACCAGGCGATTGTAGGGAAGGATCCGGAGCTCGCTCGACGGAAAGAGCACCGCCAGGAACCAGTTGTACTCCTCGTCGCCCCGGTGCGAGGGGTTGGCCGCGCGGCGCTCCTTGCCCGCGCGCCACGCGCTGGCGGAGCGATGATGGCCATCGGCGACGTAGGAGTGCGGCACCGCGCCGAAGGCGCGCGCCAGGCCGCCGGGATCGGGCACGGTCCACACGGTGTGCCGCACGCCGTCGGGCGCGGTGAAGTCGTACAGCGGAGCCGAGGACACGATCTGCGCCACCTGCGCGTCGATCTCCGGCTCCGAGCGGTAGGTGAGGAACACCGGCTCGGCGTTGGCGTTGAGAGTGAGGACGTGGCGGGTGCGATCGTCCTCCTTGTCCTGCCGGGTCTTCTCGTGCTTCCGGATAAGATCGCGCTCGTAGTCGTCCACGTGCACACATCCCACCACCCCGGTCTGGGCCCGGCCGTCCATCACCTGGCGGTAAAGGAAGAGCCCGGGCTTCGAATCCTCGAGCAGGGTACCGGAGGCGAGCAGCTCGTCCAGCGCCGCCCGCGCCCGCGCGTAGATCCGCGGATCGTAGGGGTCCACGTCGGGCGGGAGGTCGATGTCGGAGCGGCCCACATGCAGGAAGCTGTGAGGGTTTCCCCGCGCCAGCTCGGCGGCCTCGACGCGGTTCACCACGTCGTAGGGCACCGCGGCGACGCGGGCCGCGAGGTCGGGGCGAGGGCGGACGGCCCGGAAGGGGTTCAGGCGCATGGCGGGCCCTATCCTACGCGGGCGCGTGAGGGGGCGTCAAGCGGCACGGATGGCGCGCTCGAACGCGCCGAGCATGCCGTCCACGCCCAGCGCGAGCAGTGCGGCCGGAATCGCCCCCGACAGGATCATGCGGGTGTCGGACAGCGCGAGCCCCGCCGCGATGGGATCGCCGAGCCCGCCGGCACCGATGAACGCGGCCAAGGTGGCGGTGCCCACGTTGATCACCGCCGCCGTCCGGATGCCCGCCATGATCACCGGGGCCGCCAGCGGCAGCCGGACGTGGCGCAGGATCTGGCCCGGTGTCATCCCCAGTGCGCGGCCGGCGGCCACCGCATCGGGCGCGGCCTCGCGGACACCGGTGTAGGTGTTCCGGAGGATCGGATAGATGGAATAGAGGAAGAGAGCGACCACCGCCGGCAGGAGACCGATGCCGAGGAGCGGGATCATGAATGCGAGCAGCGCGATGCCGGGCAGCGTCTGGAGGACGCCCGCGAGGCGGACCACCGGCTCGGCGGCCCGGGGGAGTCGCTCCAGCGCCAGACCCGCCGGCACCGCGGTGGCGATTGCCGCGGCGAGCGACAGCGCCACGAGGAGCAGATGGCGGCCGGTGAGCCTCAGCAGCTCGCGCCTCCGCTCCCAGAGATAGGGCAGGAGGCGCTGCCGGCCCTGGGGCACATCGGCTGGCGTCCCGCTCACGGCCCCGGTGAGGCCCAGCGCCGTCAGTGCGTCCCCCGCGATCCGCGCGACCGGCTCGCCCCCGACCTCCAGGCGCTGATTGAGCCGGCGCATCGTGACCACATCCAGGCGACCGCTCAGCTCGGTGAGCGCCGCCACCGCCTCCGGACGCCGCCGGGCCAGATTGCCGCTCACCAGGGCGGCGGCCTCGTACGGCGGAAAGAACCGCCGGTCGTCGCGCAGCACGACGAGGTCGTAGCGGGCGATCAGTCCATCGGTCGAGTAGCCGTCGATCACGTCTACCTCGCCGGCCGCGAGCGCCTGGTATTTCACGGCCGGCAGGAGAGCACGCACGTCGGCGAACCGGATCCCGTACGCGCCGGTGAGACCCGGCAACCCATCGGGGCGGCCGATGAAGTCGGCGGTCAGCCCCGCCCGCAGCGAGCTCGACACCCGGGCCAGGTCGCCCAGCGTTGCGAGGCGGTAGCGCGCGGCGGTCTCGCGTCGCACCGCGATGGCGTAGGTGTTCTCGAAGCCGAGCGGCGGGAGCCAGCGCGCCTCCCACCGGCGGCGAAATTCGCGGCTCACCCGGTCGAACACCTGGTGTGGGTCCGGCTTCGGGCGCTCACCGAGAATGGCGAGCAAACCGGTGCCCGTGTACTCGGGATACACGTCCACGGCACCGCTCCGGATCGCCTGAAAGGCGATCTCGGTGGCGCCCAACCCGGGCCGGCGTTCCACCCGGATGCCACGGGCCTCGAGCAGCTGGGCGAACATCTCCGCGAGGATGTAGGACTCGCCGAACGGCTTCGAGGCGACCACCACGGGTGGGGGGCGGCCGCCTGCAGCACCGCCAGGAGCAGCAGGGCGGACACGGTCATTCCGCCACCCGGGCACGCCGCAGGAGCTCGCGCACATAAGGCGTGGCAGGCGCCGCGCGCAGTTGATCCGGCGGGGCCACCTGCTCGAGGCGGCCAGCACGCAGCACGCCGACGCGATCGGCGAGCAGGAACGCCTCCGACAGATCGTGGGTGACGAGGACGGCCGTGAGCTGGAGATCCCGGCGCAGCGTGAGGAACGAGGTCTGGAGGTCGGCGCGAGTGATGGCGTCGAGCGCGCCGAACGGCTCGTCGAGGAGCACGACGGCGGGACGCGCCGCCAGCGCGCGTGCCACCGCCGCCCGCTGCCGCTGCCCGCCCGACAGCTCGCGCGGCCATCTGGAGCCGAAGCGCGCGGGGTCGAGTCCCACCAGCTCGAGCGCTCGATCGGCCCGCTCGTCCGCGCCCTCTTCACCCCGGAGCCAGGGGACCAGTCCCACGTTCCGGCGCACCCGCCAGTGCGGCAGGAGGCCACCGTCCTGCGGCACGTAGCCGGTGCGGCGCCGAAGCTCGTAGGGGTCCTGCGACGCGACATCCGCGTCCTCCACCAGCACCCGGCCCCCGTCCACCTCGGTGAGCCGATTGAAGCACCGGAGCAGCGTCGTCTTGCCCGAGCCGCTCTCTCCGATGAGCGCGACGCACTCACCCCGCGCCACCTCGAGCGAGACCCCGTCGAGAGCGACCACGTCGCCATAACGCTTGGAGACCCCTTCGGCGCGAAGTGCGCTCACCTGCGCCTCGCGCCGACGGATCGCTCAGCCCCGCCAAGGGCCATTCCAGCCGCCGGGAATCCGCTCACGTCGTGCAATCTACGAGAGCAGGGGGACGCCGCGGCGGACTGGGTCTCGCCGTCCGAGCGTCCCGCCCGGGTCGGCCGCCAGGGGCCGGCGTGGACGGCCTGGCCTGGGACCTCGGTAAACCCAACGAGCCTCGACGGTTTGCCCGGGAGGCTACGAAAGGTCCTGGCCAAGTGGCCCCATCTCCTTGACGTGCAGAAAGATGCAGCCGACGCGAGCATGAATTTGGCATGGGCTTGCACCACCCCTAAGCATGCCCAGAGGTCGCGTTCATGTATCGGATCGAGGTCGCGCCCGGCGAGGAATCCGTTTTCCGTACCATCGAGGAGCTGGCGATCGGTATCCGGAACGGGGTCATCACTCCTCGTGCCCGGATCTTTCACCAAGCCTCGCAGAAATGGCTGCCCATCGGGCTGCATCCGCATTACAAGAAGGCCCTGGATCTGCCCGCCGCGACTTCGGGCCCTGCCGCGGTGGCGTCCCCGACCCCGACGCCCTCAACCGCGCGGCCCAAGTCGCACGCGCCGATGCCGCACGCGCCGGTGCCCCAAGCGCCGGTGCCTCACATCCCGGCCCCGAAGTACGCGGCCGAGCCGGTGTCCCCGCCGAAGGCGAGCACCCCGCCCTCGATCCGACCGCCGATGCCGTCGCCGGTGATCGCGATGCAGAACGAAGTGCTCCGTGACCTTCCGATGTTGCACATCCCGGAGCCGGAACCGCTTCCCTGGCATACTCCGACGCGCGCGGCCGCCGCAGCGGCCGCGACGCAGGCCCCGGTGGAGGCTCCGGCCGAGGTGACCCCCACGAAGTCGAGCGCGTACGCGCCTGCGGTCGAACGCACCGTAGAGCCGCGGACCTTCGATCCGGGACCGGTGCAGCGACGGAGCTTCGAGCCGGCCCCGGTGCAACGGCGGACCTTCGAACCCGGCCCTCCGGATCATCGCGTAGCCGACTCCCGGGCCGCCGACCGAAGCGCCGTCGAGTACCGGCCCGAGCCCCGTATCGCGGAGCGCAAGCGCAAGGTGGCGTCCGCCGCCTACGTTCCGCTGGAGTACCGCGGTCCGGTGGAGGAGGCCGAGCCCGCGACCACCGAGGACGCACCGGCCCGCCCAACCGCCCGGCGATCCCGCCGAGCGGCAGGTCGGCCCGTGATGCTACTCGGTGCGGCGGTAGCGCTGGTCGTCGGTACCCATTTCATCCTCACCGCGACCCCGTCCGCCTCAGCCGACGCGGTCGCCGCGCCGGCGCCGAGCCCCGAGGAGCGTCGGTCCGACGCTGCGGGCGACGAAGGCGCACTGGCGGGGGGCTCCACCGAGGCGCCGGTAGCCACGTCACCCACGCGGGTGCGGATGACCCCTGGCCCCGCCTTCAGCGGCTCGGCTCCCCTCCGGAACGGCGACACGCTGGCGGCGGTCGCCCCCGCCAGGACGGCACCGGCTGCACCGGCACCCGCTCCGGCGTCTGCCGACGCCGGCCTGGCCCCAGCGCCCATCGAGATGGACCTGGCCTTGTCCGACCTGCCAGCCGACTCGGTAGTGCCGACGGCCCGGACCAGCGACACCCTGGGGATGAAGAAGATCCTCCGCGCGCTGAACGGCGCGAAAACGGTGGAGGCCACCGCCGGACAATAGGGCTCCACCCGCAGGCTCATCGCCCGCAGGGCTCTACCGCCTCAGGCCACGACCGCATCGAGTGGCCGTGTGACTGGTCCCACAGCGACCTCCCCCGCCCGCAAGCCAGACTTTGGAATGACAGCCAACCGACGCGGCTCGATCGGCAAACCGACCAAACCGTCCGCCGAGACGGTGCACGACACCCTCGCGCAGCTGGATGCCGCAAAGGGCCGCGCCACACTCCAGGTGGAGGGGTATGACCTCGCGGTCACCAACCTCGACAAGCAGCTGTGGCCCGGCGCCTCGCGGCGGAAGCCGATCACCAAACGGATGCTGTTGAGCTATCTGACCCGGGTCTCGCGCTGGATGCTTCCGCATCTGGCCGACCGGCCGCTCTTCGTCACCCGATTTCCCAACGGCATCGACGGCAAGAGCTTCTACCAGAAGCACTGGGATGAGCCCCCGCCGTTCGCGCGAACGGTGGGGATCTATTCCAGCCAGGGCGACAAGGACGGCGAGTACCTGATCTGCGAGAATCTCCCGACCCTGCTGTGGCTGGGACAGATGGGCAGCCTCGAGCTGCACGCGTGGTACTCGCGTACCGATCCGGCACCCGACGCCACCGGCCGCGGCCTCAGGTTCACCGGGTCCGAGCAGGCGCTCGACGAGTCGGTCCTCAACTACCCCGACTTCGTGGTGTTCGATCTCGACCCGTACGATTACTCGGGGAAGGAGTCGCAGGGCGCCGAGCCGGAGCTGCATCGCCGGGCGTTCAACCGCACCCGCAAGCTCGCATTCCAGGTGCGCGAGATGCTGCAGCGCCTCGGTCTCTCCACCTGGGTCAAGACCTCCGGGCGAACCGGCCTCCACCTCTATCTCCCGATCGTGCGCGAGCTGGACTTCGACGCCGCCCGCGACCTCGCGCAGACCATCGCTCGGTACGCGCTCAAGGAGCGGCCCAGAGAAGTGACGGTGGAGTGGTCGGTGGAGCGGCGGCGGGGCAAGATCTTCTTCGACTACAATCAAAACAGTCGCGGCAAGTCGCTGGCCGTCCCCTTCTCCCCGCGGCGCCACGCGGGCGCGACCGTGTCGATGCCGGTGCGGTGGGAGGAGCTGGACTCCATCTATCCCACCGAGTTCACGCTCCGGACGGTGCCCGATCGGCTCGAGGCCGATGGCGATCCCTGGGCCGGGATCCTGCAGGCGAAGCAGGATCTCGGCTCCATTCTCGGCGTGGGCGGCGCCGCGTGAGCGACGTCACCCCTCGTCCCCGACGACCCGGCGAGGCGCGGCCCGAGGGCGGATCTCACTCGATCTCGACCGTCCACGCGTAGTTCTCCAGCCGTTCGAACCGACGGCCACTGCCCACCCTGGGCAGCGCGAACTCGGCTCCGTGCATGACCGAGAGATACATCGCCTCGATCGAGCGTTTGAAGTCGCTGGGGCAGATGCCGCGCACCGCGGCGCCGTGTGAGGGTGACGGCCGCCACGCGACCTGCAGCGCGCTCCCGCTCGGACTGGTCTCGTCCGGGACCACCATGCCGGTCATCATCACCTGACCGTCTCCTTCGAGCGTGAGCTCGCACGCCTGGCCGTCACGGCTGTGGGCGCCGCAGAAGAGCAGCAGCGTCCGGCGCTCGAAGGTCCCCCGGTAGCTCCCGTCACCCATCCGGTTCAGCACGCCTTCGACGATCTCGTCGCCGCCGTTGCGGCAGGCCTCGGTGCCCCCGGCCTGGGGCCAGGCGCTCCTGAGCCGGAGATGGTAGGCGGCGGCCAGGTTGACCGGTTGCCGGAGTGCCGTGGCCTCTTCGTAGGCGATCGCCTGCGCCGCTGCTGGGGCGGCGGTAAGAGTGGTGAGGGCCAGTGTCCAGAGCCAGAGTGTGCGTCGCGTCGACATGCCTGCTCCCATGGTTACGGTGCCGACTCCGACCCCTGCCGGAGCGCGGGTGCAGGATGACGCCGATCGGCGTCGATCCCGCGAGGCATGCGTCGCGTTTCGGTAACGCTGCCGGCCACCCCAATGACAAGACGCGTGCCTCCCGCCCCTGGGAGAGCCGCGAGGGCCGTGTTGGGTCGAAGTGCGTTGTGCTGGTGGGAGTTAGCTCGCGGCCCGGCGCGCCGGGCGGCGAGCCGCGCGGGCCCGCGAAGTTACAGTTGTGTCAGTCGCGGAAGCGGCGAGGATCGATCGCGTACCCGCGGATCTTGTAGTTGATGATCCGCTCGGTGGTGTTGAGCAGCCTCGCGGCGCGGGCCCGGTTGCCGCGCGTGGACTTGAGGGCGTCCTGAATGAGGTTGCTCTCGAACGCGGCAACCGCTTCCCCGAGCGAGCCGGACACCACGGTGCCCGACGCTTCGGCGGTCTGCAGCGTGGGCGAGAGGTGGTGGCCATGGATGACGTCGCCGTCGGCCACGAGCACCGCGCGCTCGAGCGTGTTCTCCAGCTCGCGCACGTTCCCCGGCCAGTGATAGCTGACCAGCATGTCGATCGCCGGCGTCGAGATGCGCTTGATGCTGCGGCCGTGCAGCCGGGCGTACTTCTCGACGAAATGATCGGACATGAGCAGAATGTCGGATTTCCGCTCGCGCAGCGGCGGCACGCAGATGGCGAAGACGTTCAGCCGATAGTACAGATCCTCCCGGAAGGTGCCTTCCCGCTGGGCGCGCTCGAGGTCCTTGTTGGTGGCGGTGATGAGCCGCACGTCCACCCGGATCGTCTCCGTGCCTCCGAGCCGCTCGAACTCGCGCTCCTGAATCACCCGGAGCAGCTTGGCCTGGGTGGACGGGCTCAGCTCGCCGATCTCGTCGAGAAAGAGCGTGCCGCCGTCGGCCAGCTCGAAGCGGCCTTTCCGCCGGGCCTGCGCGCCGGTGAATGCCCCCCGCTCGTACCCGAACAGCTCCGACTCGACCAGTGTCTCGGGCAACGCCGCGCAGTTGACCCGCACGAACGGCTTGCCGGCGCGCGGGGAGTGGTGGTGCAGCGCGTGGGCGATGAGCTCTTTGCCGGTGCCCGATTCCCCCCGGATCAGCACGGTGGCCGAGGTGCCGACGACCTGGTGCACCTGCTCGAACACCCGGCGCATGGGACCGCTGTTGCCGATGATATGGGTGAACTCGTAGCGCTCGCGCAGCTCCTCCCGGAGCTGGGTGTTCTCCTCCACCAGCTGCCGGCGCTCGGCGTCGATCAGCCGCTGGATCCGGAGCGCCTGGGCGATCATGCCGGCGGTGATTCGGAGCGCGTTCAGGGTTCGCTCGCCATCCCGGGCGGCGAGGAAGCGCTGCTCGATGCCCAGCGTGCCGGCGGTCGCGCCGTCGAGTGCGATGGGGACACAGGTGAAGCTGATCTCCTCCTCGCGCTGAGCCCGTCCCGCGGCCCGATGCAGAAACCGCGGCTCGCGGCTTACCCGCGGCACCACCGCAGGCGTGCCCGACTCGGCCACCATCCCGGTCACTCCCTCTCCGACCCGATAGCGCACCCGCCCCGAGGGACGCGGATAGCCGAGGGCGGCTTCCACTACCAGCAGGCCACTCTCCTCCTCGAGCAGGGTGATCGCCCCGCGCACCGCGCCGCACCGGCGCTCGAGAACCTCGAGCACCCCGTAGAGGCCGGCCTGGAGATTGAGCGTTCCGGTGAGCGCCTGACTCACCTCGACCAGCATGGTGAGCTTGAGGGCGTCCTCCCCCTTCCCGGCCTGCTGCCGGGCGGCAGCAGCGGGTTCTCCGCCCCGGCTTACCCGATCCGGCGTCCGGGTCGCGCCTCCGTCGGGAAGCAGGGACGGCCGGTTGAAGACGATTTTGCGGGGCGCGCTCACGGCAGGATCCAGGTAGGCATAACGAAGTGTAAGCTGCTGGCGGCAGAGAATGCAATTCTGTCGGCAGAAGGATGCCGATTATATGGTAGAAGTGAATTGATGGCTTGGAAATCGTGCAGATAACGCAATAATCACTTGACAGTCGGTAGGCCGGACCCTAGGTTGCCATCGCCGCGCGGCGCGCCACCCAGCTCCGCGGGCTGGCTGGGGCGCACCACACGCGAGCACCTCTACGACGCGCTTGGCCAGGACCAGCGCCGCCGGAGGGCGCTGGGATCGATCACGCCAAAGAATCCGGCCACCAGCCCCAGGCCCAGCGCCACCGGTGAGACCGCCAGGCCGGAAATCCCCCCTGCCGCAAGCCCGCTCCCGCACCACAGCGTCAGCATCGCGATCCCGAGCCCGACGCCCAGGCCCCGCCATGCCGCCCGACGAGACGCCCCCGCCAGCGCAATCACGGCCAGCAGCGTGGCGGCCAGCGCCACGAGGCCAAGCAGTCCGCGGCCCACCCGATAGGGCGCGGCCGCGGCCCGAACGACGTCATCCACCGCGATCGGGGGGCCGAACGTGCCTGGCCGCGCCACCCGGTTCCGGTAGAGTGCCTCGACGACCCGCGCCGGTGGGAGGTCGCTCCGCAGGACGAGCGCGGACAACGGCTCCGCGCCGGGGCCGGGAGGCAGGTAGAGCGCCGCGACCGGGCGGGCGTCCTGCGGAAGCCGACGTCCGTCGTCCACCACCCCCACGATGGTCAGCCAGGGCGTCGGCGTGGCGGTGAGTTGGACCACGAGTCGCCGCCCGACGGCACCGCCTTCGGGCCAGAACCGGCGGGCCAGCTCTCGATTCACCACGACCTCATGCCTGGGCTCCGCGTCTGCGTCATCGCGCGGGAGCAAGTCACGGCCACTCACCAGCGCGACGCCCGCGACGTCGAAGAACCCTGGTGTGACGGTGACGATCTCGACGCCGGGAGAGGGGTTCGCCGGACCCGGCCCGGTCTCGGCCTCCAGCGTCGCCCGGCGCGGCTGCCCGAGCCCCGGGATACTGCTCGTGAGCGCCGCGGCCCGGACTCCGGGGAGGGCGCTGGCGCGGCGGGCGAGCGCCTGGTCCAGCAGGGGACCCCGACCGCGCAGCGCCACCAATCCCGGTTGCGGCAGTACCGATCGCAGCCGCGGCTCGTAGGCCCGGCCGAGAGTCGCCGCACCGGCGATCACCAGGACGGCACAGGTCACCGAGGCAGCCACGGCTCCTACGCTCGCCCCGGCACGCCTTCCCACCACCGTCAGCCCCGCTGCCCCCAACGTCCCCGCCACCAGAAACGCCATCGCTTCGAAGCCGGCCGTGGCGGCCTGATGCGAAAGCCCCGTCCCGAACGCCTGGGACATCCATCGCTGGCCGAGCGCCAGGACTCCGCCTCCGATCACCGCCGCTCCACCCATCAACACCACGGCGCCGAGCGTGCGCTCGCGGCCCGGCCCCGCCCCGCGGGCGAGCATGCCGACGCCGATTCCCGCCCCCGCGACCAGCGCCACCGCGGCGGCGAAGAGCAGCACGACCAGAGGAACCTGCTCGCGCGGCACCGCGCGATTGGACTCGACCTCGACGGTCCACGGCACGCCGTAGGCGGCGAGAAATCCCTCCGGGTGGGCGGCCTGCAGCTCCAGACTCAGTCGCCCGAGCTCGGCCTCCGCCGCACCGGCGGCGACACCGCTGCGCAGCCGACCGACCAGCGCCACCGCGCGATCGCCGACGCGTGCGCTGAGCGCGTCGAGGCGTAGCGGGACCCAGACCTTGGTGTCGGGATCGGGATACTGAAACCCGGCAGGCAGCACACCGACCACCGCGCGGGCCACTCCGTCGATCGTGACGACCCGGGGTCGCTCCTTCGCCGGCGTGGAGCTCGGCCACAGATCCTCGCGCACCACGGCTACCGGCCGGTCCCCATCGAGCCGGCCGAACCACGCGTGAGCATCCGCTTCGCCGACCTCGATGCCGACCGCCCGGAACCACTCCGGCGTGACCCGCACGCCAGCTACGTCCTGCGAGCCGCCCGCGGACGTCACCCGCATGAAGGAGCGCCGGAAGGCGGCGAGGACCTCGAGGCTCCGCGAGCGGGAGCGCAGGTGCTCGAACTCGGCGCGCGAGAAGCCGGTCCGGTCGATGTCCGCCGCGGGTGCCGAGTTGTACAGGCGAATCGTGCGGTCGTCGCCGGGGAATGGGAGAGGTTGCGCGCGCCATTGTGCGGCGGCGCCGAAGGCGAGCGCCCCCGCGCCGAGTGCGAGTCCCGCGCCGGCGATGGCGGCCGCGTTCCTCAGCGGTGCCACTCGAAGACCTCGGGCGGCGCCGACCAGTGCGGCGCCCAGGCCGGGTCGGCACAGCTCCCGGCCCAGCACCCAGAGGGCGTGGCGGTAGGAGCCGGCACACCGGAGCAGAAGCCGCCATTGCTGCCGGAGGCCGAGATCGTTCCTGTCGCGGAGCGCCAGCATATGGTACCACACCTCGGTCTCCCACTCCTGCCGCCACTCGTCACGGCGGTACTCCGGCACCAGGCCGGCGGCGCTCCGGATAACCAGCAGGGCCAGGCGGAAGCCCGGTCCCGGCTCCGGACTCCAGGCGGTGGTCATCCGAGCACGGGAGAGGGATCACCCGGCGGACGCTTCCGGCGGGTGAGGAGGGTCATGCGGCGCATCGCCTCGTCGAGCGCGGTGGCCCCGGCGGCGGTGATGGTGTAGTAACGGCGGGGGGGACGCTTCTCCCGTCGCGCGATGCGCGGGTCTTCCCACGCCGAGCGCACCAGGCCCTGCTCCGCGAGCTTGCCCAGGACGGGATAGACCGTCCCACTGGGCAGCTCGGTCGCGTCCATGATGTCGAATCCGTGGCGGTAGCCGCCGGCGACCGCCTGCAGCACGAGCAGCGTGGAGGAGCCGAATCCGCGTCGGGGCATATGTAGACAACATATGTATGTACCCTGGCACCCGCCAGCGCGCCTCCCCGCCGGCGGGTCCCCTCCGCTCCCGCGCTATCTCGGCAGGTAGGTCAGGTCGAACTGCGGCGACCAGCTCGCGCCGCCGTCGTCGCTGGTCTCGCCCAGCTGGCGAACGTTGGCGGCGACCACGGACCAGGAGATCCGCGAGGCGTTGTCCGCTTCCGCGAGAATCATCACCCCGCCGCTCGAGCCGCCGCCGAGCACGAGGCGGACGCCGGTGTTGTCCACGAATGTCTGGTACCATCGTGCCGTGGCCGGATCGTAGAGGCTGATGCTCTGGCCTCGCACATTGAGATCCTGGAACAGCTCGAACACCGCGCATCCACCCGCTTCCCCCGTGATCGTGCTGGTGGCCTGGCGAGTGCCGGGGCCGGAGCCGGTGGGCACCACGCCCCATCGCCCCAGCCAGAAATCGAGCTGCCGGTGCTCCGGAGCGGTGCATGGCACCGTCGCGGGGAGCCGGCCCGCACCGTAGACTCCCGCGGCGGTGACCGGTGCGCTCACGAGGTCGGCATCCGGATCGCCGCTGGAGCCTTCGACCGGCTGCCAGACCCCGGCGACGAGACGCCGCACGCCCATCGCCGACCGCGCCACCCCGGCCGGTCCGGCGGCCGGATCGTACCCGATGGTGATTCGCGCCGGCTGGGCCAGCGTGCCGTCGAAGCGGACCGCCACCTCGCCCCCGGCCGCCGTCGGATCCAGGGGAGCCCCGTCGAAGCTCGCGACCGTGATGCCGAGCGGCTCTGCGACCGCATTCTCCGGCACCTCCACCACGACCGCTCCCCCCTGTGCCGATATGGTTCCACCCGCGGGGCCGATCCAGCCACCTTCGTTCACCGTCAGCTCGGCGAAAGCCCGGAACACGTCGGCGCTCGCGATGATGGTGACGTCGCCCGGACTCACCGCCTCCACGACCCCTTCGGCGCTCACCGTCGCGACGGCGGCGTTGCTGGTGGCCCAGGTGACCGGCTCGTCCGGGAGGGGGTTCCGCGACCGATCGCGGGCCACGCCCGCCAGGGGCAGGATCTGTCCCGGCACCAGGGTCGCCGCGGTCGGACTCACGCTCACCAGGGCCACCGCGTGGGGATCGGAGATGGCCACGTGGTCATCACAGCCGGCCGCGGCGAGGACGAGGAGAGCGAGCACCGTCGCGGAGGACATGCGGGTGTACGCCATGCGGGAATCCGTCCAGTTGGGAGGAAGCGGCGAGGAGGGGAAGAACGGTCAGCCCCGAGATTTACTACCTATGTAGATATTGGAGTAGAGGAGCCCTGTCAAGACACGAGGCGCGCGGCCCGCCTGGGCCACGCGCCTCGGGTATGCTACCGGCCGTCAGTTAGGGCTGGTTGGCGTCGGCCCGCCCGCCCAGGGCGATCGAGAGACCCAGGGAAGCCACGATGTCGTTCTGGAACTCGTCGCCTCCGCCGAAGTCGCCATTGTAGAAGTAGTCCTCGACGTCGAGCCGGATGGCCGAGCGCCCGCTCTCGCCCAGGGCGAAGCGGAAGCCGAGCCCCGCGGTGCCGCCGAAATCGGTGCTGCTTCGATCTTCGTTGAGCACGTTGCGGCCCCGCGTCAGCAGCGCCGGTCCGGCCCCGATGTAGAACCCCACCGGGTTCGTCACCGGACTCAGGGCCAGCAGCAGCCGGCCACTCGCCGCGAACAGATTGGTGTTGCGCTCGTTGATCGTCTCACCGCCGACCTTGGCGGGGGAGTAGCCACCAGTGGCCTCGAATCCCAGGATGCCGGTGCCCCAGAAGGTGAGTCGGGCACCGCCCATGACACTGATGTCGCGGTCGAACGCCGCGTTATCGAGATCTTCGAAAGAATTGCGCGTCGGGATGTAGACGCCGGCCCACGGGACCAGGTTCACCCCGCCTTGAGCCTGCGCCGTACCGGGCACCGCTGCCGCCAATCCGGCGGCCAGAGCCAGTGCCGGCAATACTCCACGTCGCTTCAGGATCGACATAAACTCTCCGGAGTGAGTACGAACCTGCCGCGCGCCAATGGGCCGGCGGCACCGGGCGCCCGCCCGGCACCCCCAGACTACCGCTCCACGGCTCTCGGTGCTGTGAAGGGTGGCCCGCCCCGGTGTGAGGCCCACCACCCTTTCTTGGAGCACACGGCGAGACCCTGAGGCGAGACCCTGAGAGGGCCCGCACGCTCGCCGAACTCACGATCGGTGCGTCCTGGGTGGCGGCATCACAAGCCCTCACCATGTTCGGTGCGCTCGACGACGCAGGGCGTGCTACCGTGGGCGTGAAGGCGGGCCGATCGAATCAGCGGAAGAGGTGGGTGGAACGGGCCTAAGCCCGTTCCCGGCGAGATTGTGTTGGAGAAAGGAGTTTTTGGAGGATCAACTATGAGGGCAGAGGGTCAACGGCTCGTCCGGCCAATGAGCAGGGGACTCAGGGCTGAATCGGACGTCTCGCATATCACCGTCTTACCATACTCCCATTGGCCCGAAGATAGGCGCAGGTAGTGCCAACGCTGTGTTGTGGATCACAAGGTCTTCGCGCAGGTCGGGACCGATCAGCCGCTTTCCGGGTCGAGATGTTCCGACTTGAGCTCGGCGAGGGCTCGTCTCAGCCGGTGGATCGAACCAGCATCAGGGTGGCGGTCGATCAGGCGTCGCAGCTCCGCCATCGCCCGGCCGGCCTGCCCCAGCCGCCGGTCGTAGAGATCGACCAATGCGACCCCGACCCGGATGTCTTCGGCCGGAGAGAGCCGCGACCGCTGCAAGGCCTCGAGCTCGACCAGCGCGGTCTCCGCCTGGGCCAGAGGGCCGGCCAGCAATGCGGCTCGTCGCACGGTCGCCTCCACCCGGTCTGCCGGCTGCTGTGCCCGCTCCCGATAGGCTTCCGCCGCCGCCGCGATCTCGCCGCGCACCACCAGCGTCTCGATCGGGGAATACCCGCCGCCGGCACGCATGAGACCCCAGTTGGTCAACGCGTGGAACAGGCCGTCTATGACCGGCTCGAGGACACCGCTCGTCACACCCACGACGAAGCCGTAGATGGCCCAGAAGACGCCGACCAGCTGAAGTGCCCGCGGCGCCACCCCGCTCAGGGCCAGGGCGATGGCGACTACGGTGCCGAAGAGCAGCAGAACTCCCGCCGTCACTCGCAGGAGGTGGAGCGGCTCGGCGCTCCGAGTCGCCGGTCGGATGACGGGCGTGATGGAGAAACGAAGGAAGCCGCAAGCCCGCAAGGTAGGCCGCGGACATACCGCCATCAAGCAACCCGATTGACTTCCGCCATCGTCCTTGCCTAAATCCCCGGGGTTCGTGCCCACCCCCTGAAGAGGCGGCGACATGCAGGCTCGCTCGACCGGACGCCGATTGGCCCTGATCCTCCTGATCCCGGCGCTCGCGGCCGCATTGTCATGGCCGCGCACGGCGGCCGGCCAGGAGCCCGCTCCGGAGACCGACGAGAGCGAATTTCACTCCCCCTGGCGCACCAGCTACTTCCCCTACTTCAGCGGGTTGGCGAACGACGGACCGGTGATCTCGGCCCGGGTCCGCTACTGGCAGCCGGCTCCCTACGAAGCCCGCACCACCTACAACGGCGCGCTCGACGCCGCCGCCGGGGTGAGCTTCCGGGGCACCCGCTACGTAGGAGTCCGCTTTCGGGCTCCGGGGCTCTGGAAAGACTGGCGGCTGGACGCGTCGCTGATCGCGGAGCGGCTCGCGCGCTTCGGCTATTTCGGGCTGGGCAACGACACCGAGCACGAGGCGGACCTCGTGGACGAAGACTCACCCTTTCTCTTCCGGGTGCGCCGCATCCGGTACGAGGGGAGAGTCGAGGTCACGCGGCGCCTCCGGGGGCCGTTGCAGGTCGCGCTTCGCACCGACCTGCGTCAGGTGCGGTTCACCACGCTACCGGGGCCCTCGCGGTTCACGGAGGATTTCGGGGACGGGCTGGAGCAGGACGATCTCTCGAGCCGCCTCGCGTTCATCTACGACACGCGCGACAATGAGTTCAATACCGTTCGCGGCTTCTACGCCGAAGCGGGCGCCCAGGTGGGGAGCGGGGGCGACGGCTACACCCGGCTCTATGGCGTGCTCCGGGGCTATCTGCCACTGCGCGAAGGCACCGTGGTGGCGGCGCGCGTGGTCGGCTCGGGCATGGGCGGCACGCCCACGCTGCACGCGAGGTTCGATCTTCCCACCTGGAACGATCAGGTCCCCGTACTGGGCGGAGAATATTCGCACCGCTCCTTCGACACCGGGCGGTTCGCCGGCCGGGGGATGCTCTTCGGCAACCTGGAGCTCCGGCAGGACGTGCTGCCCTTCGGCGATCTCGGCGCGCTGACCGTCATCGCCTTCCTGGATGCCGGTCGCGTGTTCGAGGAGGAGTCGTTCCGGGTCACGACGGATGACCTGCATGTGGGAGGGGGCGGTGGGCTCGCCCTTCGGATCCTCCGGTCCACCATCTTCACGTTCAACTTCGCGGGCGGCCCCGACGGATTCAATTTCTCCGTCGGGAACGGATGGATGTTCTAGCGCATCGACGTCACGCCGCCGGTCGGTCGAGACCGGCGGCGGCGAGCACTTCCCGCAGGGTGGCTTCCCCCCGGTCTCTCGCGTACCACCGGCGAATATGTGGATACAGCTCGGCCTTGGGGATGCTGGACCGGTTCTCGACCACCCAGGCCTGGAGCGCGCTCGGCCGCGGCCCCCAGTGACCGAGTTGCTGGAACTCTTCGTCCAGCGCGATGACGATCGGGATGGCGCGTGAGCCGTTGGTGAGGTAGTGATCCATCAGGTCGGGATGCTCGTCGCGCCGCAGGACGCGGAGCTCCATCCCCGGCACCGCATCGGCGAAGCGGGCCACGATCGGGATCGTGCTGGAGGCATCACCGCACCAGTCCTCCGCGATCACCAGCAGCTTTCGCTTCACGCCGGGCGGCACCGCGCGGCAGGCCCAGTCCGGCAGGCGCACGATGCGGTAGATCCCTTCCCACAGGCCCTTGTGCTGGTCGCCGGCCGCGACGAACGCCTCGTAGGGAAGCGCGGACTCCCACAGCGTCTTGAAGTCTGTCATGCGAAGGGAACCGCCGCCCCGCCCCTACAGTTCCTCGATCCGGACACCTCGCCGGCCCAGCTCCTCCACGTAGGCCCGAAACGGGATCGCCTCGTCGGGGGTATGCACTCCTTTGAGGGTGACCCGGCCGTCGGCCTGCATCTGACCGGTGACGGAGAGGGAATAGCCGGTGGTCCGCATCATGGCGCTGATCCCGTTCTCGGCGTCGTAGTAGTCGATCAGCCGAAAGCCGACCTGGTGGGGTGCGCCGGCCTTCTGGCCCGACACCAGCACCTGGAGGGCCACGAGGTCGCGGCCCTGCGGCTTGTGCAGCCGGGGCGACACCGACGCGATGAACACGTCGCGCGGCACCACGCTCTGACCCTTCACCTCCACCGGCTTCACGTCCAGCAGGCCCAGATCGCGGATGGGCCGCATGATCGCCGCGTGGCCGGGATAGCGGAGCGTCTTGTACTCCATCACATCCACCTTCCCTTCGTAGGCGAAGGGGAGCGTGCTGATGCCGCCTCCGGTGTGGAATGCCTCGAGCGTCCCCACCGGCGACGGGAACTCGACCGGCTCCAGCTCGCTCAGCGCCTCGACCTGGACCGGGTGGCCGCCGCGCAGGATCCAGGAAGGGGTCGTGTAGTAGTCGAGGGCGCCCTCCAGGGAGTACACGATCTGATAGTTCAGCGGCGGCTCCGGACTCTGCGGCAGGCCGCCGACGTAGACCCTCACTTGCTCGGTACGGTCCAGCCGGCGGATCCCCTCGGCCGCGAGGATGTTGACCATGCCCGGCGCGAGTCCGCAGTCGGGGATGACCGACACGCCCTTCGCGAGGGCCTGCGACTCGAGCTTCCTCTGCTCGAAGACGATCTCCGTGTTCCCGCCCAGATCGGAAAAATGGCAGCCCGCCTCAACCGCCGCCCGCGCCATGGGGGTGTTGTAGTAATAGGGGATGGCGCTCATCACGGCGGCGTGACCCTGCATCGCGGCCTTGGCGGCCGCCACGTCGGTGACGTCGAGGCGCAGAGGGCGGAGACGATCGCCCCAATCCTCCTGCAGGAATCGCGGCAGCTGGCCCGGGCGGAGGTCGGCGAGTGTGACCTGACTCACGTTCGGGTTCTGCAGGAGATCGTAGGCACAGGCGCAGCCCTGAAGACCCGCCCCGAGAACCATCATCTTCATGCCAATTCCCGCGAGAGAGTGGCCGATCAAAAGCCCCGGAACCTACTCGGGCCAACGGTCACCTTCAACGGCGCCGCATCACCCTACTTTGATGCCCATGTCGACGCCTACGCCCTCGCGACGCGACGGTGAAGCCACCCGCCAGCGTCTTCTCCGAGCCGCCCTGGACCTCTATACCACCGTCGGATTTCGCGCGACGACCACGCCCGCGATCGCGGCCCGAGCCGGCGTCGCGGAAGGAACCATTTACCGGCATTTCAGCGGCAAGGAACATCTCTTGAACGAGGTCTATCGCAACGCGCAGCGCTGGGGAGCCGGGTTGGTGAAGGAGCCGGAGCCCAACGGGACGGCCGCACCCGAGCGGCTCGGCGCGATCGCCCGGCGCCTGCTCGAAGCGGCCGAGTCGGATCCCTCCCAGACGCGCATGCTGCTGCGGAGCCGAGAGGAGCAGCACCTCGATGAGCGCAGCCGTGAGGCGTCCCGGGAGTTCCGGGACGCGCTGAAGGAAGTGGTGGCGGGAGGCGGCGCGGTGGGCCAGGTGCGCGAGGGGCCACCCGATCTGTGGACCGACGTCTGGCTGGCCCTGGTGGCGTTCGCGGCCGAGCGGGTGGGAGCGCGGGAGTGGGAGACGGGGAGCCCCCATATCGCGCTCACGCTCGAGGCCGCCTGGAACGCTATCGCGGCTCGCCGCTAGCGCCGGCGAAGACGGTGGGCTGGCGCGGCCTGGCGGGCAGGGAGCTCCACTCCACCACGCGGGGGTGGCCCGCCGACAGCGGCCGCACCACCAGCCGATCCTCCTCGAGGTAGGCGACCGAGTCGTCGCCCCACCGCGCGGCCTCGCGCGCGCCGCGGGCGAAGAGCGAGGGTTCCCCGGAGTCCCCCACCGCACAGAGATCCGCCGCAACGGCGCAGGGCACCACCCGGGCGAACGCCGGCCTCCCCAGCAACACCGCCAGCGCCGACTCCGCCACCGCCCGCTCCGCGCGCCGGCACCGCGCGTGCCGGGGCGGTGGCCGGCGGGGCCGCCGCACGATAGAGCCGTTCGCCCGCCTCGATCACGACCTCACGGCCGCCCACCGTCCAGCCCACCCGGCGGGGCGGCGACGCGCCCTTCGGAAGCTCGATCTCCCGCTCCGCCCCGTTCAACAGATTCAGCACCCAGACGCCGGTCGGCATGGTATCGGTGAGCGACCCCGCGCGCAGAAAGGCGACCTGCGCTCCATCGGGCGAGAGCGCCGGCCGGAGCTCGGCCACCGGGCTGAACGTGAAGGGGATGGGGGACCCACCGGTGGCGGTCAACGCGTAGAGGTCTCCCGCCCCGTCGCCGCCGACGAAGACGACCATCGGGTCTCGCCCGATCTCGAACTTGCCGCGCAGCGGGAGGAAGCCGCTGCGGCACGCCGCCAGCAGCGCGGCGGCCGCGAGCCAGCGCCACTCAGCGCGCACGTTCGAACGCCCGCTCGATCTCCGGCGCGAGATCCCGTCCCGCGGCTGCCGACATCGCCTGCGTGAAGTCTGCGCGGCTCGCGGACTGGTGTGCCCGATCGCGGGCGAAGCGCGCGAGGCCGGCGAAGAACACCGAGTCCCCGACGGCACCGCGCAGCGCGCGCAGCGCGCGGGCGCCGCGCAGATCGTCCGACGTGGCGGTCGCGGCGTCGAGGTCGCGAGCCCTGGGGTCGAGCCAGAGGGCGGCGAGCAGCCGGGCGATCCCGTCCACGACCGGCTGATCCTTCCCGGTGGCCGGGGAGACTGCGAGGCCGAACCACTGGCGCGCCGTCGCCAGCGCGAGGGCCGCATCGTTCGTGTCTGCAGTGGTCTGTTCGGGAATCAGCACCATGCCCGGCGCCGCGACCGGCGCCGGCACGGGCGCCTCGACGAAGGCCAGGCGGGGATACGGATAGCGGCCGGCCCGGGCCGCGAGCCACTCCACCATCTTCCACGCGGACGCGGGGCCGGCCGGCTCGGCGCCACCGGCGTAAGTCCACTCCTCCACTGTCGGACACCCGTCGCCACAGCGGCCCGGGGTCAGCCCGCGAACCCGGTAGGGCCCGCTGGCGACGGCGAGTGAGGCCAGCGGCGCCGGCGCATCCATCCGGTAGCGCCAGACCGCATGGCCGTACGGCAGGGTGTCGACCTTCTCCAATACGCCGGGGGCGATGCTGCGCTCCGCCACGAGGGTCTGAATCCGGATCGACGCCGTCACCCGCTCGAATCGAGGCTCCCGCGGCACCGGGAGCCAGTAGCGCGCGCCGTCCTTCTCCGCGGTCGCGAGGAAGATCCGGTCCCCCCGCGCGTTGGCACCCACGGTGGCGGATCCATGGGCCATACCGTGATAGCGCACCCGCGTGGTGATCGAGTCCCCAGCCGTCTTCTGGTGCGGCACCACCAGGTCGTCCTCGGAGCGTCCGTACATCGTGCGGGAGAGCCGGGTGTTGGGCCGCCCGTCGATCAGCACCCTGACCACCCGCATGGACGAGTCGAGCTGCACCCCCACCGGCTCGGCGGAGGCGAGCCGCCATGCGGTCTCGACCTCGCCGAGCAGGTGCCTGCCGGTGTCGCTGGGGATGAGCGTGATGTCGTAGCGCAGCGCGTCGTTCGGCGCGGCGGCCACCTGGAGGGCCAGCAGAAGGTGAAGCATTCGACCGATCAGCGCGCCGGGCCGGCGCTACTTGCCCAGCCGTGCGCGGTAGAACTCCAGGATGCGGTTCCAGGCCCGCTCGGGCTGAGGCCCGTCGTTGCCTTCCCGGCCCGGCTTCAGAAACCCGTGGCCGGTGCCGGGGAAGATCTCCTGCGCGAACGTCTTGCCCTGCTGCTGCATGGCTGCGTTCACCTCGGGAAGCGACGCGTTGATGCGGGCGTCGTTCTCGCCGTAGATGCCGAGGACCGGCGACTTGATGCGGCGGAACGACGCCGTATCGGGCGCGGGTCCGTAACACACCACCGTGGCCTTGAGCTTGGGATTGTTGGTCGCGTAGCGGAAGCTCTGTCCGCCGCCCCAGCAGAAGCCGATCGTGCCGATGTCGCCCTTCCGGACGGCGGCGAGCGAGTTCAGGTAGCCGTAGGCGGCATCGAGGTCGGCGGTCACGCGCTCGGGCTCCAGCTCGCCGATCAGCTTGCGCCCCTCGTCCTCGTTGCCGGGCGACTTGCCGTGCTTCGACGACAGGAGGTCGGGCACGATCGCCACGAAGCCCTCCTTGGCCAGCCGGTCCACGACCGTGGGCTCCCAGTCGGTGAGCCCGAAGATCTCGTGGATCACGATGACGGCGGGGGCCTTGTCCTTCCGCTCCGGGTAGGCGACGTAGGCGCGGATCGACTCCTGGCCCCGCTTGATCGTGACCCATTCGCCGTGCGTGGTGGGTACGGCGGGGTCCATGCGTCTCACGGCGCCCGCGCCGGCGGCGCCGATCAGCATGGCGCCGGCGGCGAGGGCCAGATAGGAAGGTCCGTTCATGGCGTGAGGTCCACGAACTCGACCCGATTCTCCGTCAGGAGCGGGACGGCGACCCGATTACGCTCGCGGTCCAGCGCGATGTCCGCGGCGCCGGGAAGCCCGCCCACCAGCTTGGTGATCTTGTCGCCATCGAGCAGAAAGAGGCTGGAGTCGGTCCAGGTCGACACCACGAACCGGCCGCCCTCGATCGCTTCGATGCCGTCCATCATGCCGGGGCCCTCCACGAGCACGGTCGCCGCCGAGTCGCCCGGAGCCCACTGGTAGATGGATTTTCCCTCGAAGGAGAGGATCACGAACTTCGAGGCGGTGGAATCCCAGGTGAGGCCGTTGGGGCCGGGCTTGTCCTTGAACTCCAGCGCGACCGTGGCCTTGCCGCCCTCGACCCGGAACACGCGGTCCGGCCCGGCGTGCGCCATCCCGCCCTTGCCGTCATCCCCGAAGCCACTGTCGGTGAAGTAGATCGCGCCGTCCGGACCCACCGCCGCATCGTTCAGGAACTTCGCCTTGCCAACCAGGCTCACGGTCCGGATCGGCTTCCCGCTGCGCTTGTCGAACGCGCGGGCCGCGTCGATGTCGGCCACCCACAGCGTGTCACCCTTGATCGCGAGGCCCTTGGGGGAGTCGAGCTTCACGCCGCCCCGGCCGCCGGCGATGAATTTGAGCGAGTCCACCTTGCCGTCACGAGTCACCCGGCTGATGTACCCGTTGCCGTCTTTCCCCACCGGACTGCCGTTGACGTTGGAGACGAAGTACACGCCGAGGTCGGCGTCGTAGCGCGCGGCCTCGGGCCCGTCGAGACTGTCCAGCGTGAGCGCGATCCTGGCCGTCGGTCCGCTGCCCGCGGCCGGCGCCGTGTCCGCCGCACCGGCGGCCTGCCCCGCGTCGCGTCCACCGCCGCCGCACGCCGGCAGGATCGCCGCCACGCCCAGCCACAGCACCGTGCCTGCCCTCGTCCACTCTCGCATGCCCCCGCCTCCACTATTGGTTGATGGTCTATTCGTCCGGCGCGCCGCCGGTGCGTGCCACCTGATCCGCGCGAATCTTGGCCGGATCGAAGCGCTCGGCACCGGCGAGCATCTTGTCCATGGTCTCGTCGAAATCCGCCTTAGCCCCCCGCTTGAACCGGAGCGGGTTGATCCGGGCCACGACGAACGCTCGAAGATACGGGCTCTCGAACCCCTTTGCCTTGAGGGCCGTCACCGCCGCGCTCACCGCCTCGTCCAGCGCGAGCACCTTTGCGGCACGCTCCTGTCGGGCCACCAGCGCCTTCGGCAACGGCGCGGAGAGGAACTGCTCGACCCGCTTGAGGACGGGGTGGTAAGCGCCCCCCGCGAAACGCCCGTTCTCCTGGTAGCAGAGCCCGATGGTGAGCAGCGCCGGCTCCTCGAACTCGCTCTCGAACGACTTCTCAGGTCGGTCGTCCAGCTCGGCGAGATTCTGAGCCAGCCGGATCACCTCCAGTGCCCGCTCCCGGAGGTTGTGCGCCTTTTCGGTATTGAGCAGCAGTATCCGGTGCGCGACCTCGATCTCCGGCACCACGATGGCGACCACCGCCCGGGCCCCCAGCGCCCGCAGCGCGGCCAGCCGGTGGTTCCCGTTGGGTGTCCAGTAGGCGCCGTCCTCGGTGCGCACGGCCACGATCGGATCGAGGTAGCGGCCCAGCTTGTCGATCGCCGTGGTGAGCCGGGTGACATGGGCCTCGGACAGGTCCCGCTGGTACGGCGTGGGCTCGACCCGCTCGATCGGGAGGCCGGCGAGGATCTGCCAGCTGCCGCCGAGCGGATCGCGGTACGACGACAGCACGCTGCCTCCGTCGGCTTCGATCGCCTCGGCGAGACGGGCGACGGCCGCGGGCGGCGTGCCGGCCCCCAGCGTGTCGGCCTCCATCCCCCGCGAGCGGGGGGCAGCCGCCGCTTTCTTTCGGCTGCGGCTGGGTTTCTTGGCGGTCTTCGTTTCGGCCATGCCGCACCTCGCGTCCGGGGGCATACGGCGTCCAGTCTGATACGTAATCCCGATGGCGGACGGGCGGAACCCGGGGCCGGCCCGGTTGCGCCCCGCCGCAGGCCGTGTACTATCGCTCGCTAGCCGCGGATGCGACCCACCCTTGATGCCTCGCCGCGGTCTGTCCTAGTTACGGTCGGCGGTGACGGCCCGCCCGGCGGCCTGACCGCCATCGCTGGTCGGCATACCGATTCTCACGCAGCGCCACGACGATAGGGCGGAAGATGTTCGATCTCGAGTTACTCGGTCGCCCGGAGGGCGCCGATGAGCGTCTCTTCATCTGGGGACGCATTCGACTGGGCGCCTTCCAGGACGAGTTCCAGGTCCCCTTGTACGACTGGGCGCCAGGGGACTATGCCGCGCAGTGGCTGGCGGCCGCGGAGCGCCTGGTGGCGGGCGAGCCGCTGGTGGTGTTCCTGACCCACATGGTCCACCCCACCGCCCCCTACCACATGGGGTGGCCGGCGTGGCGCGAGGGCGACCGGGTGGTGGTGCAGGAGCGCCTCTTCCTCGCCGAGCAGCTCAAGGAGCCCTTCGATCCGGAGCATCCCGAGGCGCACGTCGGACCTCGACAGGAGATCTCCGACGAAGGCCTGCGCATCTCCCAGTGGACGGTGGCCCTCTCGGACGTCGCGGCATTCGTGGACCGGGCGCGCCGGTCGAGCGTCCCCGCGTAGTGGGCGCGCGTCTCCTCGGTGGGGGTTGGGTCTGATATGCTGGCACTCAAGCTGGACCTGCTTCAGACCCTGAGCCTCGCCGCCGTGCTCTACTTCGTGGGGCTTCAGCTCCGCCAACGGATCGCCTGGCTCGACCGGCTCAACATTCCGGCGGCGGTGGTCGGCGGGCTGCTGTTCGCGCTCCTGGTGCTGGTGGGCCGGGACCGCTTCCTCAGCGTCCAGCTCGACACCGCCGCGCAGCCGGTCCTGAGCGTCGCCTTCTTCAGCACCATCGGCATGGGCGCGAGCCTGGCGCTGCTGCGGGCCGGCGGCATGCAGGTCGTGGTCTTCCTCCTCTTCGCCACGCTGTTCTGCTTCGTCCAGAACTTTCTCGGTATCGCCATCGCGCGGGGCTTCGGCGAGCACCCGCTGCTGGGTGTGATGGCCGGGTCGGTCACCCTGGTCGGCGGTCCCGCCACCGGGCTCGCCTTCGCGCCGCTGCTCGAGAGCGCGGGCCTGGTCGGCGCCGGCACCCTGGCCCTCACTTCGGCGACGTTCGGCATCGTGTTCGGCGGGCTCACGGGGACGCCGATCGGAACCTGGCTAATCCGGAGGTACGGTCTCACCTCCGCCGGCGGCGTGGGGGCCAGTGGCGTGGGGAGCGGGCGGCGTGGGAGCGGGCGGCGTGGGGGCCGGCGGCGTGGGAGCCGGCGCCGAGGAGGTGAGGCCGGAGGCGCTGATCGTGGAGCCGGACCGGGAGGACTCCCCCCTCATCCTCAACATGATCGTCCTCGCGGTCGCGATGGGCCTCGGCAGCATCCTCAGCGCGGAATTCAAGCGCATGGAGTGGACGCTGCCGGCGTACATCGGGGCCATGGTCGTGGCGTCCATCCTCCGCAACATCGACGACGCCACCGGCTGGTTCCGGATCAATCCGGCCGCGATGGATTTCGTCGGCGGGTTCGCACTCAACATCTTCCTGGTCGTGGCGCTGATGGACCTGAAGCTCTGGCAGCTCGCCGGCCAGGCGCTGCCGCTGTTCGTCATTCTCGCGGCCCAGGTCGTCGTCATCGGCGTATTCGCACTCACCGCGTCGTTCCGGCTCATGGGACGCGACTACGACTCGGCGGTGATGGCGAGCGGGTTCGTCGGCTTCGCGCTCGGCACCACCGCCAACGCGGTCGCCAACATGCGGGCGCTGGTGACCAAGTACGGGCCGGCACCCCGCGCGTTCCTCGTGGTGCCGCTGGTCGGCGCGTTCTTCATCGACTTCGCGAACGCGATCATTATTACGTTTTTTGTGAATATGATGAGATAGCTATGAGCTATGAGCTATGAGCTTGGAGCCTGTTTCTCGGGTTTTCCGGTTCATAGCGCACAGCGCGCAGTTCGTAGCTCTAGCTCATAGCTCATGGCTCATAGCTCATAGCTCATAGCTCATAGCTCATAGCTCATAGCTCATAGCTCATAGCTCATAGCTCATAGCTCATAGCTCATAGCTCACAGCTCATAGCTCATAGCTCATAGCTCATAGCTCAACGAGATCCCAATGCCCAGGACCTGTACTCACGTCCCCGCTGAGCCCCACGCGCCCCGCGCCGCCGGCTGCGAGGAGTGTCTGGCCAGCGGAGGACGCTGGCTGCACCTCCGTCTCTGCCTCAGCTGCGGCCACATCGGCTGCTGCGACGACTCGCCCAACCGGCACGCCTCGCACCACTTCGAGTCCAGCCGGCACCCCGTGATCCAATCCTTCGAGCCCGGCGAGGACTGGGGCTGGTGCTATCTGGAGCAGCGCATGCTCGGTCCGTTCCCACCCGCCCGCGTCTGACCGCAGGCCCGGACCACCGACCCATCCGCATCGTTCTCGCCACCTGCCGGGCGAAGCCGGCACTCACGGCGAGCGATGCCCTGCTGGCCGCCGCGCTCGAGCGAGCGGGGGCCGGGGTACTCGCGGCGCCGTGGGACACGCTCGCCGTCGCCGATCTGGCCGACGCGGTCGTCTGTCTCCGCTCGACCTGGGACTACCACCGGCGGTGGTCCGAGTTCCGCCGCTGGATCGGCGGGTTCGCGGGCGGCACCGGAGGGCTCTGGAATCCCGCCGAGACCGTGCTCTGGAACGCGGACAAGCAATACCTGCGTGAGCTGGGCGAAGCGGGTGTCGCCCTGCCGCGCACCCTCTGGTTCGAGCCCGGCGAACGGCCCGACTGCGCGGCTGTCCTGGGCGGATGGGGCGTGACTCGCGCCGTGCTCAAGCCGCGGGTCTCGGCGACGGCGTTCGGCACCTACCGGCTTCGAGACCGGGCACCGGTTGAGCGAGGAGGAATGGGCCCCCCTGGAGGCCTCGGGCGGGCTGGTGCAGGCGTTCGTGCCCGAGGTGGAGACCCTGGGCGAGATCTCGTTGATCTATCTGGGAGGAGGCTTCAGCCACGCGATGCTGAAGCGGCCCGCCGCGGGCGACTTCCGGGTGCAGACCGATTTCGGAGGGACACTGGAACCGGTGGTACCGCGGCCGGGGCTCCAGGCCTTCGGGGATCGGGTACTGGCGTCGGTCACCCTGCCCTGGCTCTACGCGAGAGTGGACCTGATCGACTCGGCGGCCGGCCCGGTGCTGATGGAGCTCGAGTTGATCGAGCCGGACCTGTTCCTCACACCCGCGGCCGCGGGGCAAATGGCCGGGGCCCTGCTCGCTCGCGCGGGCAGGGCCCCGGCCTCCAACTCGGGATCGACCTGAAGACTCAGACCGTGGCGGGCGGACGGCGGGCCAGCAGGTTGCCCACCCCGCCGACGATCCCGACCACGAGCGCCACGAGCACCACCGAGGGGGCCCACAGGGCCTCGAGGCCCAGCACCGCGTCGAGCGAGTAGGCGCCCGGCCCGGTCAGCGCCAGCGCCACTGCGCCGGTCCCGTACAGGAGCGGTACCTCGATGCCGCCCGATGCCGCGAACACGCCGTTCTTCCAGTGTACGGTGAGCGCGGCCACGATCATCACCGAGAGCATGAGCGCCGGACCCACCGGCCCGAGGAATCCGAGCGCCACGAGCGCCCCGCTGACGATCTCAGTCGTGGCAGCGGTCGCGGCAAAGGCGCGACCCGGGCGGAAGCCGATCGACTCGAAGAAGCCCGCGGTGCCGTCGAGGCCGTGGCCGCCGAACCAGCCGAAGAGCTTCTGGGAGCCGTGGGCGGCCATCAGGAGACCCAGGACCAGGCGGGCGAGCAGGAGGCCGACGCTCAGCGCGGTGAGTTCAGCGAAGGTGGTGGTGAACATGGTGGATCTCCCAAGGTAGATGTTATAACGCCTATTGTCATAACACCCGTATCCGGGGAAAGTTCCCGGGCCCTCCCTTCAGAACCCGACCTTGAGAATCCGCCCCTCGGTTCCCACCAGCCATCCGGCCCCGGGGCTCGCGAAGGCCACGGCCCAGTAGTCCTTCACCTCCGGGAGGAGCGACCAGCGACCGCCTTCGTCGGCCGACCAGGCCGCGCCGCTCGGCCCGGTGGCTACCACGGTCCGGCTGCCGGCCCCGGCGTACGCCAGTCCATAGATCCCCCCGGGGAACGGAGTCCTGGACCCCAGCCGCCAGCTGCGCCCGCCGTCGTCCGAGCGGGCGACGTTGTCGGCGAACGAGTCGGGGACGGCGATGTTGCCACCCCCGAGGATCCCGTGCAGCGTGTCCCGGAACGCCACGCTCGACCCGCCCGTGGTGGAGGTGCCCTGCACCACCGGAGTCGGGTATGCCTCCCAGCGCTCGCCCCCGTCGGTGGTCGCCAGGACGCGGGACGCGGGGCCGGCGCCGGTCACGATCCAGCCGTGGCGCTCTCCCACGGTCGCGGTGCAGGTGCCGCTGGCCGCGAAGGCACCCTCCCCCGCCTGCGCTGCCGGCAGGCGATCACCGATGTCGGACCACTGCTGCCCGTCCACGGTGGCGACCACGGGGAAGCGCCCGGCGACTCCGTCGCTCATGGTGAACCCGCGCCGGTCGGTCCAGAAGGCGAAGCAGTCGTAGAAGGCCGAGGTGTCGCGGTTGGTGAACTGGAGCGACCAGGTCCGGCCGCCGTCGTCGGTCCGGTAGATGCGCGAGCGGTCGCCCGGACCGGCGGCCAGCAGGTACGCCACCCGCTCGCTCACCGCCTCGACGTCGCGGAACTCGAGGCTGTCGGCGCCGGGCACCACGCCCGCATGCCAGCTGCTGCCCGCCGTCCACCGTGACGGCGTAGGTCCCCCCTACGCCGCTCACCCAGACGATCCGATCGTCCACCGGACTCACGGCCTGCAGCCGGTTCGAGGTGCCGCTCTGTTGTGGAGTGAGCACGGGCGTGCGGAGCGCGGCGGCCGGATCGGCGGGCCGGCCACCGCCTTGGCTGCAGCCCGCCGCCGCGACGGCGAGCAGGAGGAGTGGTAGTCTCATGCAGCGAAGCTATATGAGCTATGAGCTACGAGCTATGAGCTACGAGCTCACAGCTCACAGCTCATAGCTCACAGCTCATAGCTCATAGCTCCATAGCTCATAGCTCATAGCTCATAGCTCATAGCTCATAGCTCCCCACCAGCTCGTGCCGCCGGCATCTCTCCGCCCGCGCGCGCGATCGAGGCGGCGGTTCCCCCTCGTACCAGCTCCACCAGTCGCATCACCCCGGCCATCGCGTCCATCGCGCGCATCGCATTGGTCCGCCGTCCGGCCCAGACGTTGAGGATGTAGCCCCAGCCGGCGCCGTACCCCTTCCGCGCCCGCGCGGCCCCCTTCCCCCAGTTCTCCCACTTGCTCGCGGTCAGCTCGAGCCGCGTTCCGCCCGCCTCGGGAAGGAACCGCACCTCCACGTCCTGCGCGCTGGACGCCTCGCGTGCGGGATGGAAGGTGAACTTGACCCGCGCGGGCGGATCCCACTCGAGCACGGTACCCCACTGAAAGCGGCGGCCGTCCGCGTGCTCCTCGTAGATCCGGCCCCCGACTCGCGGCTCGAACACGAGGCGAGCGACCCGCTTGCCTCCGATCGAGTGGGTGCGCCAGGGCCACCACGACCCGAAGTCCGCGGCGAAGCGCCGGAAGGCCGCCTCCTGCCCCCACGACACCAGCACGCTGCGGACGATGGGCGACAGCACGGGCTCGGTCATCGGGATCCTCGCTTGGGCGGCGCGGGGTCGTCCGCGGCGTAGGCGGTCAGCACATCGTCCCACAGGGATTCCAGGTAATGGCGCAGCTCGACCAGTCCCTCCGCGGTGGCGCGGTAGTGCCGCCGCGCGCCGTCCCGCCGGTCCGTCACCAGGCGTGCATCCCGGAGCACGCGCAGGTGCTGGGACACGGCCGGCTGGGTGACCCGGGCGAAGCGGGCGAGCTCGCCCACGGTGTGCGACCGGCGGCGGAGCCGCTCGTAGAGCCGGCGGCGGGTGGGGTCGGCCAGGGCGGTGAGCGCGGTATGATAAGCCATTACTTATATAAGTAGCTGCTTACGTTTATTTGTCAAGAAGGCCGGGGTATCTTGGAAGTCCACCCCGGACGAGGAGCCTGGCGATGGCGAGCATCAGGAAATCGGCGAAGAAGGCGAAGGCCTCCGCCAAGCGGGCGGGCGGCAAGGCGAAGAAGCTGGCGTCGAAGGTGACCAGGACAGTGACGAAGAAGAAGCGCGCGTCGAAGGCGAGGAAGGTCGCGGCGGCGGTGGCCGGCCTCGCCGCGGCCGCGCTCGGCGCCGCCGTGGCACGGCGGCGGAAGAAGGCGCGCTAGGCTGGATCCCGCGAGCGGCGCGCCGACGACGGCGCGCCGCGCCGGGTCAGGACTTCCCCGCTTCGCCTTCCCCCGTCGAGGCGGCCGCCACGTAGAGCGCTCCGCCCCCCTCCCGAAACTCCGCCGACTTCGCCGCCATGCCCGCCGCGGCCTCCCGCAGGTCGTGCGAGATCTGCATCGAGCAGAACTTGGGTCCGCACATCGAGCAGAAGTGCGCCACCTTGGCGCCGTGCGCCGGCAGCGTCTCGTCGTGATAGGCGCGTGCCGTGACCGGATCGAGGCTCAGGTTGAACTGGTCCTCCCACCGGAAGTCGAATCGCGCCCGGCTCAGCGCATCGTCCCACGCCCGCGCCCCGGCGAGGCCCTTGGCCAGGTCGGCGGCGTGCGCGGCGATCTTGTACGCGATCACCCCGGCCTTCACGTCGTCCCGGTTCGGCAGGCCGAGGTGCTCCTTGGGCGTCACGTAGCAGAGCATGGCGGTGCCGTACCAGCCGATCATCGCCGCGCCGATCGCGCTGGTGATGTGGTCGTACCCCGGCGCGATGTCGGTGGTGAGCGGACCCAGCGTGTAGAACGGCGCCTCGCGGCACCACTCGAGCTGCTTGTCCATGTTCTCGCGGATGAGATGCATCGGGATGTGCCCGGGGCCCTCGTTCATCACCTGCACCCCGTGCTCCCAGGCGATCAGGTTGAGCTCGCCCTGGGTCTTGAGCTCGGCGAACTGTGCCTCGTCGTTCGCGTCGGCGATGCTGCCGGGCCGGAGCCCGTCGCCCAGTGAGAACGACACGTCGTACGCCGCCATGATCTCGCAGATCTCGCGGAAGCGGGTGTAGAGGAAGCTCTCGCGGTGGTGGGCGAGGCACCACTTGGCCATGATGGATCCGCCCCGCGACACGATCCCGGTGACCCGCGCCGCGGTGAGCGGCACGTAGCGCAGCAGCACCCCCGCGTGCACGGTGAAGTAGTCCACCCCCTGCTCCGCCTGCTCGATCAGCGTGTCGCGGTAGATCTCCCAGGTCAGGTCCTCCGCGACGCCGCCGACCTTCTCCAGCGCCTGGTAGATCGGCACCGTGCCGATGGGCACCGCGGAGTTCCGGAGGATCCACTCCCGGGTCTCGTGGATCTGCCGTCCGGTGGACAGGTCCATCACCGTGTCGGCGCCCCAGAGCGTCGCCCAACGGAGCTTCTCCACCTCTTCGGCGATGGACGAGGTCACCGCCGAGTTCCCGATGTTGGCGTTGATCTTCACCCGGAAGCGGCGGCCGATGACCATCGGCTCCAGCTCCGGGTGATTGATGTTGGCGGGGATGATCGCCCGGCCCCGGGCGACCTCGCTGCGGACGAGCTCGGGGTCCACCGCCTCGCGGATGGCGGCGAACTCCATCTCGGGGGTGATTTCACCGAGGCGGGCATAGTGCATCTGGGTCACGCAACTCCGGCCGCGGAGGGCGGACGGGCGGACGGGCGGAAGGCCGGAGGGCCGGACGGCTGGAAGGCCGGAAGGCCGGACGGGCGGAAAGCCGGAAGGGGATGCCGGTCCGACGGGCGCCCCAGTGCGCTGCGAGCCTTCCGCCCGTCCGCCCGTCCGCCCGTCCGCCCCGACCACATCTCTCACCGCGATCCACTCCGCCCGAACCGAGGGGAGCCCGTCCGCCGGATCGTGACCGGCGGGCCCGCTGCTGTCGTACACCCGAAGCGACGGCTCGCCCCCCGACAGCGCGATCTCCCGCATCGGGACGCGAATGCCGCGCGAGCCCTCGAGGTAGACCTTGGTGGAATTGGGATACGCGTCGCCGTAGGACGCGGTGGCGGGAATCTCGGGCAGGGTCGCGGTCATCGTGGCGCTCCCTCTCATGGGGAAGGGAGCGAGGACGACATCGCTGTCGCCCGCGCCGCGCTCCCTTCGCCGGTATCAGCCGGATCAGGTTCCAAGGGTACGCTCTCAATCGGGCGGTAGTCGGCCCGATGCCCCTGGCGGCATCTGAAGTGTAGCGTGCCTGCCGAGTGGACGCGACGCCCCCGCAAGCGCGCCGGATCAACCCCGCGATCGGCAATCACGGCTCCGACGATCAGCAGCAAATGGATCAGCAGCCCCGCGACCTTGAACACCAGCCAGCCGAACAGCCACGCGGCGATCAGGCTGATGCCCCAGGCGACGAGCGAGATGGTCCTGTCTCACCCCCCGAAGGCCGTCGGGCACGCGATATGCCTTTTGAGGTGCCGTGGTCCGGCCGCCGGTGTGGCTCCCGGCCACCCCCCAGTCCATCGGCAGTGAGGATTCGCGCCGTGAGACGGTCGTGCGTGATCGCCATCGCATGCGCGGTGTTGTTGCCCGCGAGACCGCAGGGTGCCCACGCCACCCAGCGCCTGATCGACGTGCGCCAGATCGCGACCGATACGCTTCGCGATGTCGCGGTCGCCGCATTCGTGCAGGGCCGGCCCACCATTTACTACAATCCCGTCCTGCTGCAGGGCTTCGGGCCGCACATGGCCGGGTTCTTCTTTGCCCACGAGTACGGCCACCTGCGCTACGGCCACAGCGGCTCGGCGCTGGCGGCCGACGCGGGCACCGCCGGCGCCACGCGGCAGAGGCAGGAGCTCGAGGCCGACTGCTACGCCGCGCAGGCGCTGGCCGAGCACGGCCGGGAGTCGGTCGAGGCCGCGGTGCGATTCTTCCGAAAGATGGGTCCCTTTCGCTACGACGCATTCCATCCCACCGGCGCCCAGCGAGCCGCGAAGCTCCTGTCCTGTCTGCCGCCGGCTCCGAACGACACCGCCGGGCTCCTGCCTTCGGAGTCCACCTCGCCGCGCGAGGTGAGCTTCACCCTCCGGAGCCCCGCGGCGAGCGCAGGCGAGTACGCGGTCGAAGCCCGGATCTGGATCGACGACGCTGTGGTCGGGACCGTCTCCAGCATCCGCCAGCCGGGCAGCATCGTGGTCCGCGGGGTGCCGGCCGGGCAGCACCGGTATCGTCTGGCGCTCAAGCTGTTTGCCTTCGACGCCATGCTGCAGCTCAACCCCAGCGGCGGAGCGACCGGTGAAGGATCCATCGTCGTGGACGAGGGCTCGGTACTGGCGGTCCGGTGGCGCTCCGGGGAGGCTCCCACCCTGGTCCGCCAGCCTGTCGGAGGCTGCATCCATGTAGCGCCGATCCACCATCTCCGACGATTCCGTCACTCTGCCAGACCCGCCTCAGGCCGCGTCAGCCCCTCCGCCCCTCCGTGCAAGACCTTGCACAACAAAGCCTTCCGGCGGACGTTTCGAACTGAGTTGGCCCCCGACCCCTTATGGAATCGCGATTGCCGGAGTACATTGGCTCCGCTCAGGAAACAGTACCAAGGCACTCTTCACCGACCAGGAGCCCCACATGCCCCGTTCTCTCATGCTCTCCCTCGCCGCCGTGTTCGCTCTGGCGGCCTGCAACAAGCAGGCTGATACCGGAGCCGCGCCGGCGCCCGAGACCGCCGAGGCGCCCGAGGCCCAGGCCCTCCCGGCTGACACCAGCGCTGCCGCCGTCGTCGACACCGCCGCTGCTCCGGCTGATGCGACGGTTCCGGCCGAAGAGCCGGCCGTTGAGCCTGCCGTTGACTCCACCATGCCGGCTGAAGAGCCCGCCATGGACGCCCCGGCCGACAGCACCGCCTGGCCGACCGACAGCGCGACCGCGCAGTAACGCAGGTTGACAGTCACCATCACGCGCGCTAGCCTAGACTCATGAGCGTTTGCGTCGCCCGTCTTGCCCGGCTGCACACCCCCGCCCCGATGTCGTGGGCGGCGGCGTGTTGTTGTATGACCGGCATTCATCCCGACGGGACGACCTAGCGCGCGCCTTAGAACCACTGTACGACCCGGCCCGCAGGCATGTCCTGCGGGCCTTTTTTCTTTGGTGGCCGGAGCCGAGATGCAGATCGTTCGCGACGTCGAATACGAGGTGGGCGAGGACTCCCCGCCCGAGCGGGTGGTGGCCTGGATGCTGTCGCGCTTCGCCGGCCGGCGGCTGGCGGTGACGACCGCGTTCGGCATGGAGGGGTGCGCGCTGATCGATATGATCGCGCGGCACGGCGTCGCGGTCCCCGTGCTCTACCTCGACACCGGCTTCCTGTTCCCGGAGACCCTCCGGCTGCGGGATCGCCTGGCCCATCGGTATCCCCACCTGACCTTCGAGAATCGAGGCACCTCGCTGTCCCCCGAGGAGCAGGAGACGCGACACGGCCCCGAGCTCTGGGCGCGCGATCCCGACACCTGCTGCACCCTCCGCAAGATCGAGCCGATGCGCGGCGCGCTGGCCGACGTGGATGTGTGGGTCACGGGCATCACGCGGAGCCAGTCCCAGGCGCGCGCGGGACTGCGGGTGGTGGAGTGGGACTGGGGCTACCAGCTGCTCAAGGTGAGTCCCCTCGCCGGGTGGGACCGGTCCCGGGTCTGGGAGTATGTGCAGGCGCACGACGTGCCCTACAACGAGCTGCACCAGCGGGGCTACCCGACGCTGGGCTGCACCCATTGCACCCGCCCCGTGGCCGACAACGTCACCGGCGAATACACCCGCGAAGGCCGGTGGACCGGCCGGGACAAGAACGAGTGCGGCCTCCACCAGATCGTGGGCCGCGCCTCGTGAGTCACCCAGACCGAACCACCACCGGAGCCGCGATGCCGAAGGAATCCAAGGTCGAGACCGCCAAGCGGGCGGGGCGCCACTTGAGGGGCTCCATCTCGGAGACCCTCCAGGCGGACGTCTCCCACTTCGGCGGCGACGACCTGACGCTGCTCAAGTTCCACGGCACCTATCAGCAGGACGACCGCGACGCGCGCCGGGGACGGGACGAGGGCCAGGAGAAGGCCTTCTCGTTCATGGTGCGGGTGGCGCTGCCGGCGGGTGCGCTCGATGCCGGACAGTACCTGGCGCTCGAGGCGATCGCCGACCGCTGGGCCAACGGAACCCTGCGGGTCACCACCCGCCAGGGCTTCCAGTTTCACGGCGTCCTCAAGGACGCACTCAAGTCCACGATCGCCGAGGTGAACCACCGGCTGATGACCACCCTCGCGGCCTGCGGGGACGTCTCGCGCAACGTCATGGGATGTCCCGCCCCGGTGGACGACGAGGCGCACGCGGCGGTGCGCGCCGCCGCGCGTGGCATCGCCGAGCAGCTCAGGCCCGCGTCCCGCGCCTACCACGAGATCTGGCTGGACGGCGAGAAGCAGCTCTCGACCGAAGTGGAGGAGCCGTTCTACGGCGACGTCTACCTGCCGCGGAAGTTCAAGACCGGCGTGGCGCTCTCGACCGACAACTGTGTGGACATCTGGTCGCAGGACGTGGGGCTGGTGGCGGCGGTCGAGGGGCGGTCGGTCCGCGGCTACACCGTGCTGGTGGGCGGCGGACTGGGGATGACCCACCACAAGGCGGACACGGCCGCGCGCCTGGCCCAGCCGCTCGGCTTCGTCGCCCCCGAGCACGCGGTCGAAGCGGTGCGCATCGTGGCCGCGATCTTCCGCGACCACGGCAACCGTGCCGATCGCCGCCACGCTCGGCTCAAGTACCTCGTCGCCGAGTGGGGCATGGACCGGTTCCGGACCGAGTTCGAGCGCCGCGCCCGTTTTCCGCTGGGCCCGGCGCCCGATCTCACCGCACTGCCGTATCACGACCACCTCGGACGCCACCGCCAGCCGGACGGCCGGTGGTTCTATGGGGTCTTCGTGCAGAGCGGGCGTATCACCGACGGCGGGGGCCAGCGGCTCAAGACCGCGCTGCACGAGATCGTCACCCGGCTGGGGCCGGGCGTGCGGCTCACCGGCCAGCAGAACCTGCTCCTCACCGACCTGGACGACGCCGGCGTGAAGGCGGTGGAGACCATCCTCGCGGCCCACGGGGTCACCCCCGCGGATGCGCTGTCGGCGTCGCGCCGGTTCTCCATGGCCTGCCCCGCGCTCCCCACCTGCGGCCTGGCGGTGGCCGAGTCGGAGCGGGCGATGCCCGCAGTGCTCGACCAGTTCGAAGCGGAGCTCGAGGCACTGGGGCTGCGCGACGAGCCGCTCACCATCCGGATGACCGGCTGCCCCAACGGCTGCGCCCGTCCCTATACCGCCGACATCGCCTTCGTCGGCCGGTCACTCGGCCTCTACAACGTGTACGTGGGAGGCGGGCTCGGTGGCGATCGCGTGGTGGATCTCTTCCGGGCCGACGTCAGGTTCGAGGAGCTGCTCGACGCCGTTCGGCCGCTGCTGCTGCGCTGGGCCTCCGAGCGGCTGCCCGGCGAGGGGCTGAGCGATTTCTACCAGCGCCTCACCGGGCGGCCCGACCGTCGGACCTGGATCACCGGCCGCGAAGCCCCGACGGCGGAGCTGGTCACGCTGGCGGTGGGCTCGTGAGCGGCAGCGCCCTGGTGCTCGCGGCGCACGGCTCCCGCCGGGATCCGGCGGCGAACGCGCTGGTGCGTCGTCTGGCGCAGGCGGTGCGCGAGCGCCGGCTCTTCGACGAGGTCGCGGTCGCCTTCCATCAGGGCGAGCCGGGGTTCGACACCGTGCTCGACGAGCTGGAGTCCGAGGCCGTCACGGTCGTGCCGGTGATGACGAGCGCGGGGCACTATGCCGACGTGGTGCTCCCCGAGCGATTGAGCCGCAATCAGCGTTTCACCGAGGTGCGCCTCCGGATCACGCCACCGGTCGGGTCGCATGCGGGTGTGGCGCCCCTGGTGGCGAGGCGGGTGAGCGAGATGCTCCGCGACCAGGCCCTGCCCCGGGCCGAGACCACGCTGCTGCTCGTCGGGCACGGCACCCGTCGGCACCCGGCCAGCCGGGATACCACCCTTCGGCTGGCCGACACACTCCGCCGCCGACGGGTGGCGGGTGGCGTGGTCGCGGGGTTCATCGATGACGAGCCGGGTCTGCCCGAGGCCCTCGCGGCGGCGCCACCGGGACCGGTGCTGGTGCTTCCGTTTCTCATCGGCGGGGGGGCGCACGCGGCCGACGATATCCCGGCCGCGCTCGGCCTGGACCCGGGCGCGGCGCCGCTCGCGGGACGCGTCGGGGGCCGTCGCATCGCCGTGGACCACCCGGTCGGCACGCTGCCCGGCCTGGTGGAAGTGATCGTGGATCTCGCCCGGCGTCACCCGCCGCCGCCGCCCCGTCTGGCACGGCGCGGGGGCCGCATCGTGCCACGGGCGGCCGGTGCGGTGCACCTGGTAGGTGCGGGCCCGGGCGACCCGGGGCTCATCACGGCGCGCGGGCTCGAGCTGCTGCGGCGGGCGGACGTGGTCGTACACGACCGCCTGATCGGTCCCGAGCTGCTGCACGAGGCGCGCGTCGGCGCCGAGCTGGTGGACGTGGGCAAGGGCGCCGGCCATGCCGCGCTCTCGCAGGCGGAGATCAACCGGCTGCTGGTGGTACGCGCGCGGGCCGGGCGGGACGTGGTCCGGCTCAAGGGGGGGGATCCCTTCGTCTTCGGACGCGGCAGCGAGGAGCTGGCCGCCTGCCGCGAAGCCGCCGTCCGGTGCGAGGTGGTGCCCGGGATCTCGAGCGCCGTCGCCGGTCCCGCGGCTGCGGGGATCCCGGTGACCGCCCGCGGGATCGCGCGGTCATTCGCGGTGGTCACGGCGCACGAGGCCGGGGACTCGGCCCATGACGTGGCGCCTCTCGCAGGGGTGGATACCATCGTGGTCCTCATGGGCCGCGCCAGCCTGCCGATCTTCACCGCGAGCCTGGTGGCGGCCGGCCGCGACCCGGAGACCCCGGCCGCGTGCATCCAGTCGGCGACGACGGCGGCGCAGCGGGTCACGGTGGCGACGCTCGCCACCATCGCCGAGGCGGCGGAGCGCGACGGGCTCGAGGCGCCGGTCGTCACCGTGATCGGGGAAGTCGTGCGGCTGGGCACGGCGGGCGTGACCTCGGATCCCGTCCTCGCGCCGGTGCTCGCGCTGGCCCGGGCGTAGCGTCCCGGCACCACCTTCCCACCCGGTTCGCCCTTCGCGCCTCTCTTGGCGCACGTTCAAATCTCGTATACTGTTGTAACTCCCCCGAAGCAGCCGTTACTCCCTGAAGTCCGCGATCCGCCACTCGGCGACTCGCGTCCATCCGTCCCCAGAGAAGGAAGCCCGGGTATGCGACGAAATTCGTGCGCGCCTCTCCGCTCCTCACTGTTCGCCTCGCTCACCGTCGCCCTGCTCCTCGCGCTCGCGTCGCCGGCCCTCGCCCAGGAGACCGGGACGGTCAGCGGCACGGTGACGCGCGCCGCCGACGCCGCCGAGCTGAGCAGCGTGTCGGTGGGAATCCCCGCGATCGGTCTCAGCACCATCACCGGGACCGATGGACGGTATACGCTGCGCCGGGTGCCGGCCGGACCGCAGACGGTGGTCTTCCGGTGGCTCGGCTACCGGCCGACCGAGGTGCAGGTTGTGGTCGAGGCCAACAAGACGGTCGCGGCGGATGCGGCGCTCGAGGCGGTGGTGATCTCACTCGGTGAGATCGTGGTCGAGGGCGCGTCCCGCGGACCCGAGCGCATCGTCGAGGCCCCGGCCGCCATCTCGGTCGTGCCGCAGGAAGTGCTGCAGAACGTCGCCGTCACCGGTCAGGCCCCGGTCGCGCTGCAGGCCATCCCGGGCGTGGATGTGGTGCAGAGCGGCGTGAACGACTTCAACGTCAACGCCCGTGGCTTCAACTCCTCGCTCAACCGCCGCGTGCTCACGCTGCAGGACGGCCGGGACCTGGCCATCGCCTTCCTCGGCTCGCAGGAGTGGAACGGGCTGACCCAGTCGCTCGACGACATGGGCAAGGTCGAGATGGTGCGCGGCCCGGGGTCGGCGCTCTACGGTGCCAACGCGTTCAGCGGCGTCGTGAACATCACGACCCCCGAGGCCCGCGAGGTGCTGGGCAGCAAGCTGTCGCTGGGCGGGGGCGAGCTGGAGACCTTCCGGGTGGACGGGCGGCATGCCGGCCTGGCCGCGGACGGGCGCATCGGATTCCGGCTCAACGGCGGCTACAACCGGAGCGATACCTACTCCCGCTCGCGCACCCTCCGGACCGGCACCTCGCTGCAGGAGGAATACGCGGACGCGACCGACGAACCGGTGCCGCTCACGGCGGAGGCGCTGCCCCTGCACGGCCAGACCGCCAATCCACTCACCGGCGAAGTCTCCGGCGACCGCGACCCGCTCCGGAACATCTACGGCAGCGGACGTCTCGACTACTACCTCGACAACGGCAGCGTCCTGTCGGTGGATGGCGGCGCGGCGAAGGTGGAGAACGAGATCTTCGTCACCGGCATCGGGCGGGTGCAGGTGCAGGAAGCGATCAAGCCGTACGCCCGTGCCGCTATCGCGGCCGACCGGTACAACATCTTCGGCTACTGGAACAGCCGCACCTCGCTCGAGCCCCAGCTCTCCTTGACGTCGGGCCGGGAAATCGAGGAGCGGTCGGACGTCCTCCACTTCGAGGGGCAGAACAACTGGAACTTCCAGAATGACCGGGGCCGCGTGGTCTACGGCGCCTCGTACCGGAACTCCAAGGTGAACACCTCCGGCACGTTGATGAACCTGCTCAACGACGACCGTAGCGACAACCTCTACTCCATCTATGGCCAGGTCGAATACCGGATCACGCCGCAGGTGCGGCTGGTGGGGGCGGGGCGCTTCGACGACGGCGACCTGATCGACGGCCAGTTCTCGCCCAAGGGTGCCATCGTCTTCAGCCCGAACGAGAGCCACTCGTTCCGGTTCTCGGTCAACCGCGCGTTCCAGACCCCGAATCTCTCCGAGTTCTTCCTCCAGGTGCCGGTCGCCCAAGCCACGGCGGGCCCGCGCACGCTCGAGGGCTCGATCGAGACCTATTACGCCGCGGTCCGCCAGAACATTCCGGGTCCGGCGCTCGCCGGCCTCACCATCACCGACGACCTGCCGTGGCAGTTCAGCCCGCTCACCAACGCCCTCGCCCTCGGCAACGCCGACCTCGACGTCGAGACCGTGACCGGATGGGAGCTGGGCTACAAGGGCACCCTGGGCGACAAGGTCTACGTCACGGCCGACGCGTACATCAATCAGCTTCGCAACTTCGTGACCGATCTCCTGCCCGGGGTCAATCCGACATACCCGTCCTACGCGCTCACGGATGAAGTGAATGTCCCGGACGAGCTGACCGCGCTCGATGCCCGGCTGGCGCTGCTCGGCCTGCCGGCCAACCACCCCCTGCGGGCGCCGATCCCCCTGCTTCTCGGCGGCCATGGCCAGTTGCAGCAGGGCACCCGCATTCAGGGCGGCAACGCGCTCGCCACGCTGCCCGACGGGAACCGGGCGCTCGTGCTCTCGTACACCAACGCCGGCAAGGTGACCGAGCGCGGCATCGAGCTGGGCGTGGGCTATCAGTTCACGCCGGAGGTCCGGGGGGACGTGTCGTTCACCGGGTTCAGCTTCGATGTGGACGAGGCGGAGCAGGCGGCGGGCGACCAGCTGGTGCCCAACACGCCGAGCAAGAAGGCGACGTTCAGCATGAGCTACGCGGGGCAGCAGGGCTTCGACGGCAACGTCACCCTGCGGCTGGTGGACGGGCATCCCTGGGCCGCCGGCATCTTCCAGGGCTACGTCCCCGCGAACGAGCTGCTCAACGTCAGCGCGGGATACCGGATCAACAACTACGTCCGGATCCATGCGACCGCGACGAACCTGCTCGATCAGCAGCGGTTCCAGCTGTACGGCGGGTCGGTGATCGGGCGGCGGGTGCTGGGCGGGGTGACGGCCAACTTCTAGCCGTACCGCAGCGCCGGGCTGGCCGGTAGCATCGCCAAGCGGCTCGAAGGGCCCGGTCGGAAGCATCCGATCGGGCCCTTCGCTCATCGGTCCACCCGCACAGCCGCCGGAAGACATCCAGGACGTTGAGCCGCGGGTACGGCGAAACCCGGCCCGGGCGGCTCGCGTCCGAGGGCGTATATCCCGATGCGCTCGAAGCCCCACCCTTCCGGAGGATTCCCCGCTGCGAGTCGTCCACCGTTCAGTTCTCCTCTGCATGTCCCTCCTCGCCACCAGGTCGCTGTCTCCTGTTCCCCTGACGGCGCAGTCGGTTGAGCGCAGCGAGCTGGCGCCCGGCGTTCACCTGCTCCGGACGCCCTTCGACGGATACGTCTTCGGCAACAGCGTGGCCGTCGTGACGGACGAGGGTGTGATCGTCTTCGACAGCAACACCCGGCCCTCCACCACGCAGACCGTGCTCGCCGAAATCCGGAGGATCACGCCCAAGCCGGTCCGGACAGTGATCAATTCACACTGGCACCCCGACCACTGGACCGGCAACGAGGTCTACGCCCGCGCGTTCCCCGGACTTCGGATCATCGCGACCGCGACGACGCGCGACATCATGAAGCGGGTGGCACCGGCGTGGCCGGCGGTGTTCGCTGCTCGTCTCGGACGGCAGCGCGCGGCGCTCGACACCGCGGTGCGCACCGGCAAGCGGGCGGACGGCAGCACGCTCACCGCCGAGGCCCGGCGCGAGTCCGAGGCGGAGATCGCGCGATTCGCCGAATTCAGCGCCGAGATGTCGCGGGTGCGGCGCGTGCTTCCCGGCATCGTGTACGGCGACAGCCTCACGCTGTTCGAGGGCGGGCGCGAAATCCGGCTGGTGAGCCTGTCGGGCGACGCCGAGGCCTCGACGGTCGCCTGGCTGCCGAAGGAGCGCGTGCTCCTGACCGGTGATCTGCTGGTCCATCCTATCCAGTGGGACCCCAATTCCTATCGCATCGCACCCTGGCTCGCGAGCCTCCGCGCGATTCGCGCGCTGGATCCCGCCGTCGTGGTGCCCGGCCACGGCCCCGCATTCCAGGACACCAAGTACCTCGACCTCGTGATCGAGCTGCTCGACTCGATCGTAGGCCAGGTCCACGCGGCGCTGGAGCGCGGCGCCGTGACCGTGGCGGACGTTCAGAGTCAGGTGAACCTGGACGCGATAGCGCCACGGTTCACCTCGGGTGACGCCATGCTCGAGGAGGACTTCAAGGCGACGGCGGAGTCGCTGGTCCGGAAGGCGTACCTGGAGTCGCGGGACGGAATGGAGTCGCGTCGCTAGAGGGCCGGCGTGGCTCTCTGGCGACTCCGGACGGGGCGCCGTAACATGCCCTCAAGGGCCGACAACCTGATTGAACCAAGCACGGAGGATGAGAGCGATGGATAGCGTCGTGCATTTCGAGATGCCCTACGAGAAACGCGAGCGGATGACCAAGTTTTACCAGGAGGCCTTCGGCTGGGAGGCACAGAACCTGGGTCCCGACATGGGGAATTACGTCGTCGTCACCACGACTGAATCCACCGAGGCGGGGCCCACCCGGCCCGGCGCCATCAACGGGGGATTCTACGAGAAGACGGGGGACAAGCCGCTGCAGTACCCGTCGGTGGTGATCGCGGTGCAGGACGCCAAGCGGGCGATGGCCAAGGTCAACGCCGCGGGCGGCAAGGTGCTGGGTGAGCCGATGGAGATTCCGGGCGTGGGACAGTACGTCTCGTTTCTCGACTCCGAGGGCAACCGCGTGAGTCTCCTGGAGCCGATCGCGCGGTAGCGCGGCATCGCAGCAGATCCGATCCTCGCTCCGGCGGCCGGGGCGGCGGACCTATATTGCTGACCAGGGCCCCCGGCGAGGAATCGGATGCAGCAGGTCAAAGGCGCGGTGCTCAAATCCAGGCTGGCGTTCGTCGAGCGCCACTCGGGCAAGGACGGCGTGGACCGGGTGCTGGCGACATTGTCTCCCGATCTTCAGCGCACCCTCCGCATGCTCTTTACCTCCAACTGGTACCCGTTCGGCATCGGCAAGGCGCTCGACGACGCCATCGTGCAGGTCCTGGGCGGTGGGCGGCCGGAGTTCTTCGAGCGGCTGGGCGAGGCGTCGGCGGAGAGCAACCTCGGGTCGATCCACGCCAGCTATCTCACCAAGGGCGACGCGCACGGCTTTCTCGCCAAGTCACCCTCGATTTACAGCCTCTACTACGAAGCCGGGCGGCGCGAGTACCAGCAGACCGGGCCCACGGAAGGCGTGCTCGTCACCCATGACGCGGACACCTTCAGCGCCCCGGACTGCCTGACGGTGGTGGGCTGGTATCGGAAAGCACTCGAGATGTGCGGGGTGAAGGGGGCGTCGGTGGCGGAGGAGGAGTGCCGGGCGAAGGGCGGGAACGTCTGCCGCTATCGAGTGCGGTGGGAGTGACAATCGCTCGCTCCTAGGGCGACAACCGCTCCACGCGCCACCCTTCACCTTCGCGCACGAACCTGATCCGATCATGCAGGCGGTTCTCGCGCCCCTGCCAGAACTCGATGGTCTCCGGCCGGACGCGGAACCCTCCCCAATACGGCGGCAGCAGGACCTCGCCATCGCCAAACCGCCTCTCCGCGTCGCTCAGCGCTCGCTCCAGAACCTCCCGCGACGGAATGGGCCGGCTCTGCTGCGATGCCCAGGCGCCGAGACGGCTGCCGCGTGGGCGGGAGCGGAAGTAGACCTCGGACTCCTCGAATACCGTGCGCTCCACGCCCCCCGTGATCCGAACCTGCCGTTCGAGCTCGCGCCAGTGGAATACCAGCGCCGCCCGGGGGTTGGCGTCCAGCTCGGCGCCTTTCCGGCTCCGATAGTCGGTGAAGAACAGGAAGCCGCGCTGGTCGAACCCCTTCAGCAGCACCACGCGGGCCGATGGAGCACCGTCGGCCGTGGCGGTCGCCAGGACCATGGCGTTCGGCTCGGGCACCTCGGCGGCCCCCGCCTCCTCGAACCAGCGCCCGAAGCCCACGATCGGATCGCGGCCGAGGTCCGCCTCGTCGAGCCGGGCGAGGGCGTACTCCCGGCGCAGGTTGGCGATGGAGACGGGCGGCGTCATGTCGAGCTCCGCGGCTGAGGTGGTGCGATCGCCAAATGTATCACTCCCGCCGCGGCAGCGGCCGTTCCCGATCTCGCCGCGAAGCCGGCCCGGCACGGTCCCGTTGTGGCCCGCGGAGCACCGGGCTTAACTGCACGGGTGCCCTCGACTCGACTCCGCCAGCTCTTTCTCATCCTCGTCCCGCTCCTGGCGCTGTCCGGGCCGGGCGAGTCGCTGGCGGCCCAATCGGCATCATCCCCTCAGGCGTCACCCCGCGGAAGCGAGACCCGGCATGCCTTCCGTGCCGGCGGTATGGAGCGCTCGTTCCTGCTGGCGCTTCCCCGGTCAGGACAGGCCGGGCAGGGGCTGCCGTTGCTATTGGTCTTTCACGGTGCCGGTGGCCGTCCCTCGGGCATCGCGGAGCACACCGGCCTCACGGCCGCCGCGACGAGCCGTGGCTACGCGGTGGTCTACCCCGCCGGAATCCACGGCCGTTGGAATGACGGCCGCGCGGTCAACGCGGGACCGGACGACGTGGCCTTTGTACGAGGCCTGATTGATTCGCTGGCTCTCGCGCTCCCGGTGGATCGGAAGCGCATCTTCGCCACCGGCATCTCCAACGGCGCGGGCCTCGCCTACCGCCTCGCCTGCGATCTCCCGGGAACCTTCGCCGCGATCGCCCCGGTGGCGGGCGCGCCCGCGGCGGTGCTGGAGCCGGAGTGCGTGAGTACGCAGCCGGTCTCGCTCGTCGCGTTCCAGGGGACGGCGGATCCCCTGATCCCCTACGAGGGAGGCAACGCGGTGATCCGCCGCGGGATGGTGCTCTCCGCGACTCGCTCGGCGGCGCTTTTCGCCCAGGTCGGCGTGTGCGCCACGCCGCCGGAGGCGGCCGCGCTGCCCGACACGGCGACGGACGGAACCCGGGTGCGGCGCACCCGGTACACCGGCTGCCGCGACGACGGCGAGGTCGTGCTCTACTCCATCGAGGGAGGTGGTCATACCTGGCCGGGAGGTCCACCGGTCGGCCGCCGCGTCGGCCGGGTCTCGCGCGACATCGCCGCCACGCCCACGATGCTCGATTTCTTCGACCGGCACCCGCGCCGGTGAATCCGCTCCTCGCTCTCGACGCGCACCCGGTGATCGCCCACCGCGGCTCCTCCGCCGAAGCGCCCGAGAACACACTGCCCGCGTTCGAGGCGGCGCTCCGGCATGGCGCGGATGCGCTGGAGCTCGACGTGCGGCTCACCGCCGACGGGGCGCCCGTCGTCATCCACGACGCGACCCTCGACCGGACAACCGACGGATCTGGTCCGGTCGCCCAGCAGGCGCTCGCGGACCTCAGAGCGGTGGACGCCGGCGCGACGTTCACGCCCGACGGCGGCCGCAGCTTCCCGTATCGCGGGCAGGGCGCCCGGATCCCCACCCTGGGCGAGGTGCTCTGGGCCTTCCCCCAGGCGCCGCTGCTGATCGAGATCAAGGAGCCCGAAGTGCAGGAAGCGGTGCGGCGGGTCCTGGTGCAGGAGGGTGCCGCGGGCCGGTGCGTCGTGGCCTCGGAGCATCGGGAAGCGCTGCGCCTGTTCGACGAGGCGCCGTTCGCGCGCGGTGCCTCGGGAAGCGAGATCGCCGCGCTCTACCGCGCCGCACTGCTTCGCCGCAAGCCGGCGCCGGTGCCCTACCGTCTGCTGTCGGTGCCGGAGCGGCACCGCGGTCTCCCGGTTCCGACGCGACGGTTCCTCGGCATGGCCCGGGAGCTGGGCTGTCCGGTGCACGTCTGGACGGTGGACGATCCCGGGACCGCGCAGGAAGCTCTGGCAGCGCGGGGTCGCGGGCATCGTGACCAACGTGCCCGGTGCGATCGTGGGGCTGCGTGAGTCGGCCCCGGGCGCCGATCGCTCGCAGGCGTGAAGCCGGTCCGGGGCTGAGACGCACGAAGGGGACCATGCTCGCATGGTCCCCTTCCCGCCATCGGATCCTGGCCCGTCAGCCTGCCACGGACTCAGCGCTCGACCGGCAGCCTGACCGCGTTGCCCCACTCGGTCCACGACCCGTCGTAGTTCCGGACGTTGTCGAAGCCGAGCAGATAGGTGAGCGCGAACCAGGTGTGCGAAGAGCGCTCGCCGATCCGGCAGTACGCGATCGTCTCCTGGTCCTTCTTCAGGCTGTTGTCCTGCTCGTAGAGCTTCCGGAGCTCGTCCGCCGACTTGAAGGTGTGCGTCTCCGCGTCGATGGCCTTGGCCCACGGGATGCTCTTGGCGCCCGGGATGTGGCCACCGCGGAGGCAGCCCTCCTGCGGGTACTCGGGCATGTGGGTCTTCTGGCCGCTGTACTCCTCCGGGCTCCGGACGTCCACCAGCTGCCCCTTCTGCTTCTGGTGCTCCAGCACCTCGTCGCGGAAGGCGCGGATCTTCCGATCGTCGCGCTCGCCGACCGTGATGTTGCCGGCGGGATATGACGGAACATCGGTGGTCAACGGGCGCGCCTCATCCACCCAGCGGAGCCGGCCGCCGTCCATCACCTTGACGTTCTTGAGCCCGAAGAGCTGGAGCACCCACAGTGCGTAGGTGGCCCACCAGTTGTTCTTGTCGCCGTAGAAGACGATCGTGGTGTCGTCGTTGATCCCCTTGGCGCGGAGCAGCTTCTGGAGCCGGTCGCGGTCGATGTAGTCCCGCGTCAGCGCGTCGTTGAGATCGGTGGTCCAATCCACTTTCACCGCGCCGGGGACATGGCCGGTGTCATAGAGCAGGATGTCCTCGTTGCTCTCCACCAGCCGCACCTTGGGATCCTTGAGATGCTGCGCCACCCAATCGGTGGAGACCAGCACCTCGGGATGCGCGTACCCCCGCTTCTCGATCGGGGTGACCGGCGCCACCTGGGTGGTCGTTGCCATTCTCGCTGCCTCCTTCACCGCTTGCATGTTCTTGTCGAGCGTGCGCCGCCCGAAACGAGACCGGCCGCCCTCCCCGGTGGGGGGAGTGCGGCCGGCCGGGATCTGGTCCCCGACGCCTAGAGCAGCACCGCCGCCCGCCGGCCGCGATCGAAGCAGGCACGGCTACAGCACATATGGCGGACATGAAAGGTGCCCTGGTACGACATGATGATTCCGCTCGGGGCCGGGGTAGTCGTCTAAGTTACGGCTCCGTTCGGGAACCTGTCAACCAGCCGCCGACCCTCCACGATCCTCCGCAGCTCGCGCTGCTGCCGCCACGTCGCGCGCCGGCGCGGGCGGGGTCCGGCCGAGCCCTGCGGCAGGGCGACGGAATCGCCCCGCGCCTCCAGCCGGACCGCCTCCGCCATCATCGCCGTGCCGGCCGGGATCAGGATCTCGCGCTGGAGCATTCCCAGATAGCGCATGGGATCACCCGCGGGCGCCACGTCCAGCGGGAAGGTCTGTTGCAGCAGGATCGGCCCGCTATCGAGGCCGTCGTCCACCCGGTGCACCGTCACCCCCACCTCCGGCACACCCGCGACCAGCTCGTAGAACCCCGGCGACGACCCGCGAAAGTCGGGCGACTTCCCGAGGTGCAGGTTGATGGTGCCCAGCCTCGGGATGTCGAAGAGGCGCCGCTCGAGCCGGTAGCAGCCGAAGACCAGGCCGAGATCGGGGCGCAGGGCGCGGACCGCCGAGAGGGCTTCGGGGGAGTGCAGGTCGGCAAAATGCATGTGGCTCGCCGACGGCACGCGCCGTGACACCTCGTCCACCAGTCGAGGAGCGGGCGGCAGTCCGAGCGGCCGCGGCAGGTAGGCTCGCGTCGCGGCGAGGAGACCCGGCGGCCCGAAGAACCGGTAGGTCTTCCGCGCCCGCTCGAGCACGGTGCGCGGCCGGGGCAGCCGCGTGGTGACGACATGGAGGGAGCGCACCTCCGGCAGCGCGGACACCGCCGCCGCCACCTCGAGCCCCAGCAGGTTGGAGGTGAAGAGCACCAGGTCGAGCCGGCGCGCGTCGCTCACCGCTCGCCCCGCATCCGCCGCCATTCGCTGCCCCACTTCCGCGCCAGCGGCGCCAGGAGCACGACATAGAGCACCAGGCCCGCGACGTCGGACTGCACGGCCGTGGCCACGTGGCCCGCCACGACCACCGCGACCGCGCACCAGACCAGGGGCTGCATCGCCCGGAACGCCAGGTGGCCCGGCCTGCGGATCACGCAGAGGTCAGCGTTGAGCCGGACGACGGCGGCACCGAATACCACTTGGCCCGCAAACGAGGCGGCCGCGACACCCTCGAGCCCCGCGTTCGCGCGCAGTGCGAGGATGGACAGCCCGAGGTTGAGGGCCAGCGCCCCGGCGGCGTAGGCGGGGAGCTGGCGTTGCCGTCCGGCGGCCACGACCCCGATCGCGGCGAGGTTGACCACGCCGACCGCGGCGCCGGCCAGCAGGAAGAGCCTGGCCGGCGCGGTGGCCGGCGCGTAGTGGGGCGCCATCAGGGTCACCAGGGGACCGATGCAGAATCCCGCCGCTCCAAGGAGCGGTGGGACCAGGGTCGCGAACGGCATGAGCGACCGCTCGAGGTGGCGCCGCAGCGCAGTGGCGGCGCCCGCGCTGTGCGCCTCGCCGTACACCTCCGGGAAGACCACCGTCCGGATCGCGAGCGCGAAGGCCGCGGCCGCGCTGGCGAGCGCGCCGGCGAAAGCGTAGTACCCCAGCAGCTCTTCCCCACCCCACGCGGCGACCACCCAGCGGTCCACGGTGCTGAGCAGCGTTCCGACCGCGCCGGTGAGCGCCACGGGCGCACCGACCGCCAGCATGCGGCGCAACGCGGCCCGGTCGAAGCTCGGCCTCACCTCCACCCATCGCGCGGCGATCGCCGCGCCGGTCAGCGAGGAGATGGCCAGCGCCGCGAAGGCGCCCGCCAGTCCGAATGACCACGCCAGCGTCACGCCGAGCGCGAGATGGATCGCGGCAGTGATGGCCTCCAGCGCGGCGTAGCGGCTGAGCGTGGTGCGCACCCGGGTGGAGACCAGCGCGTACCCGTACACCGCCTCGGCGACGACGGCCGCGGCGAAACCCTGGAGGACGAGCCGGTGATTCGCCGTCGGCACGACGGCGCTCGCCACCAGCGCCGCCACCGCCAGGGTGCCGGAGACGGCGAGCATGAACCCCAGCGCCGTGCCGCCCGGCCCGGCGCGATGGTGCGCCGGCTCATCTCCGGAAGGGTGCAGGAGCTCGACCTCGAGCCCCCGGAAGACCCCGAGCCCCGCGAGCGTCGCGTAGCGCGTGCCGAGCCGGAGCAGCGCCCAGCTGCCGAACGCGGCCGGTCCGATCAGCGTCGCCAGCAGGATGCCGCGGAGGCCGAGCAGGCCTTCGGCCGAGGCCCGTATGGCGGAGTACCCCGCCACCTTCCGGAGCACCCTGCCCCGGCGGCCCGCCTGAAGCCCCGCGACGCTCAGCGCGCCGGTGGACATGGCGTGAATCGGGCGAAGAGCTTGCCGCCCAGCTTGAGGTAGCGCAGGTCGCCCACGACGCGGGTGGCGGCGGCGGTGCGATGCAGTGTGCGAAGTGACGCCCGGTTGTCCGGGGTGATCATCCGCCATCCCTCGGTGCGGCCGAGCGAATGGGCCACCCGCAGCCGTTCGCTCGCCAGCGCCGATCCGACACCACTGCCGCGCTCCGCGGGGCAGACATACAGGTCCCAGAGATAGGCGGCGTGCTCGGGCAGCTCCAGCGGACAGTGCGTGACCTCCGGCCGTATCTCGGTCGCGACCCAGGCGTAGCCGATCGGAGCGGTGCCCCGCCAGGCGACGACCCCGACGCATCCGATCTCGAGCAGGCGGCGAAAGCGCTCGCGATCGAGCGCGCCGGCAATGGGGGCGAAATCATCCACCTGCTCGGCGCGGAGCGTGCGCGATGGTGACCCCCTGCGGGTACCCGCACGGCGGGAATGCCGTCCAGCGGCTGGGCGAACACCACGAGACGGCTGGCACGAACCAGGCGATGGACGGTGCGAGGTGCGATGGCATCCCAGACCCCGCGCAGCCCCTCGTTCCGATAGCCTGTCGCCGCGTCAGCCGGGAAGGTGACCAGATCGTGGACGTACTTTCCCAGGGCCCCGGCCATCACGGGAGATCCTCTCCGTCCTCGTAGCAGCGCGGTCCCCAGAGCGGGCCGAGCATGCGCCGCTCCTTGGCCTCCTGCCGCAGGGCGACCGCGTGGCCGAGGGCGATCAGTACCTGGTGGATCGCCGGTCCAGTACCCCGGACCAGCGCCACCCGGCGGCGAAGCCGCGCACCCCGAAGCACCTTGGGGTAGAGCGCGCTCATGCCGAGGTCGATCGCGGTGATCCCGTGATCGCAAGCGAGACGCACCGGCTGGTACACGAGGTCGTGCAGGTACGCGGGTCCGCCGTGCTCCGCCGGGGCGAAGGCGGCGAAGGTCCCGTCCACCATGTCGCCGGCGGCCAGATTGAGGCTGGTCCCGACCAGCCGGCCGCCGCGGAAGGTGAGCTGCGCCGACAGCTCCGGTGCGACCGTGGTGGCGAGCCGCGCGAATGTGGCGGGCGCGAGCCGGGGATCGCGCCCGTTCCGCCGCCGGTACGCCTCCCGATAGAGCGCGTCCATTTCATCGGCGCGGTCGGCATAGTCCGCGGTGGAGACGGTCGTCAGGCCGGCCGCATCGAACGCCGCGAGATCCCCGCGGATCGTGCGGCGCACCGACTTGCTGCGGCTCGCCACGTACTCGTCGAAGGAGCGCCACCAGATCCGGAGCCGGGCGGTGGCGCCGGCCTCGACGACGCCGTAGCCTCGCTCCCTCGCCATCGCGATCACCGTCTCCTCGGACGGATCCACGAAGGGCCACACTACCGCCTTGGCCCCCTCGCGGCCGGCGGTCTCCTCCAGCTGCTCGAACACCTCGGCGAGCGCGGCGCGGGGAAGCGCGCTCATGTCGCCCAACGGATCCGAGGTGAGCGAGAAGGGAGACTGCACCGACACGATGGGACGGAGCGCCGAGGCCGATGCGCTCGAGCCCCCGCAGCGGACCGAGCCACCGCTCATGCAGATCGTGCGGGGTGTGCGCGTCGGTGAGATAGGCGGGCACCACCACTCGCAGGTCGGTGCCTTGTCGCACGGCGACGTGGCGCGGCCGCCAGCCCGCGGCTTCCGACGCGGCGGCCCAGTGGTGCAGGTGGAATCCCCGCCGGGCGAGCCGGTTCCACGACTCCGCGCCGATGGCGGCGGCGTCAACGGGGCCGGTGGTCCAGGGAGCGGCCGGCACGGCCTGGGCGGTGGTCACGTCGTGCCGCCGGCGTAGAGCCAGAGGCCGGCCTCCCGCTCGATCAGCACCGGCTGCCGGGCGAAGGCGAGACGCGCCGCATCGGAGCCGACCCGAATGGCGACGAGGTGCGCCAGCGGATCGGGAACCGGATCGAGTCCCCACTTCCGCTTGTACTGCTGGATCCCGTCGTGCAGGAAAGGCGACGTGCGTCCCATGTCCACGGTCACGCACCCCTCCGCCCGGGCCCACTCGAAGGCGAGGGCGTAGGCAGCCACGGAGACCCCGGCCCGCCGAAGCGCCGGATCTCCCTGACGCACACCGAGCAGCGGCATCCAGACCGCATCGCCGCTCCGGAGCGAGCAGATGCCGCCGACGCGGACCCCATCGCGCACCACGAAGTGCAGCGCGCCTCGCTCCTCGAACTGCCGCCAGAGGTAGGGCGAGGGCGTCCAGGCCTCGTCGCCGAAGCGCGCGGTGGCGTGCGGCCCCACCATGTGCGCCGCGAACTCCGCCCAATCCTCCGGGCCGCCGGCGTGCTCCATGGTGTACCCCTGCGAGCGCACCCGCCGCAGGTCGTCCTTCAGACTGTGACAGGGAGTCGGGGGCGGCAGCGCGGACAACTCGCCCTGCCAGCGGACCTGGTCGGGCACCACGATCCAGCCCGCGCGGCGGAAGCGAGGGGCCACCCAGCGGTGCACTTCGGCGACCACCAGGTCGGCGGCGCCGGCTTCGGCCGGGTCGCCGAGCCAGCGCGCGGTCTCGTCCGCGGCCGGCGGGAGCTCCCCCAGGAGCCGGGCGACCAGCGGCTCGGTCAGCTTGGACCGTCCGGCCTCGAGCACGCTCAACGTCCGATCGGCCACCACGACCATCCGGCGTCGCACCGGTCCCCGCAGCTGCAGCGGGAACGCGAGCACGCGATGCGCGGCCACCGACAGGGACGACCACCGCGACGCGTAGGCCGGCACCAGGAGGCGCTCCTCGATCGCCGCGGCGCTACGCATCGAGCGGCTCGCCGGCGAGCAGGATGGGGCGCGTCGCCGACGGCAGCTGCGGGACGTGGAGCAGGATGCATTCGTCGCAGAACTTGAGGCGCCGACAGGCGGTTCTCCAACACGCCGTCGAGCCCTGCCGCGCGAGCACGAGTCGAAGCAGGTGATCGGCGCGCTGAGAGCCCTTGAGCAGCACCAGATCGCCCGCCAACAGCGTCGCCGACAGGTAGCGATGCGCTTCGCGCGGCGTGAGGAAGGCGTGCAGCGACGCGCCGCGCGGATGCGCCCGCGCCGCGCCGCAGCGATAGGCCTGGGGGCCCACGAAGACCACCTCGTCGGCCGCTTCGAGCGCGTGGCGCGCCACCGCGGCGTATACCGCCGACGCTCGTCCACCGTAGTCCGAGATGGTACCGATCACCGCGATCTTGCGCGGCGCGCGAGCGCTGCGCAGCACCTCGAGCGACGGACCGATGGACCAGAGCGACGCCTTGGCCTCGTCGCGCAGGAAGGTGACCCCGCCGGCCTCGACGGGTTCGAGACGGGCGGACCAGGGCTCCACGTCCGCAAGCGCGGCCGCGGCTTCGGCGAGCGGGACGCCCAGCCCCACGCCGGTGGCAATGGCGGCGAGACAGGCGTGGGCCCAATGCACTCCGATGAACCGGGTGTGCACCTCCACGCGCTGCTCGCCATGAATGGCGACGAAGGTGAGCCGGTCGGGCCAGGAGCAGCGCACCGACTCCGCATGAACCGCGGCATCGGGCGTGAGACCATAGGTGAGCACGTGGCCGCGGCTGCTGCCCATCATGGCCAGCACCCGGGGATCGTCGGCGTTGAGAATCGCGAGACCGTCGGCCGGCAGGGCGGACACCAGCTTGCTCTTCTCGGCGGCCGTCGCGTCGAGGGTGCGGAAGGTCTTCCGGTGATCGCCGCCTACGTTGGTGATCACGGCGATACGGGGGCGCACCAGCGCGATCGCGGCATCGAGACTGCCGGGTCCGGTGGCTCCCAGCTCCTGGACGCAGAACTCGTCGTCGGGACGGACGCCCAGCACGGTGCGGCTCACCCAATGGGCGGTGTTGTGCGTGCCGGGGCTCTTGCTGCCCCGGTAGCGACGGGCCAGGACCGCGGCGACGAGATCCTTGGTGGTGGTCTTGCCCGCGCTGCCGGTGACGCCGATGAAGATCACGCGGTCGAGCCGGCGGCGATGCCGCGCGGCGCGCCGGTAGGACAGGGCGAGGTAGCGCCGGTAGCACGCGGTGCGCACCCGCCCCAGCGCGCCGCCCCTCATGCCGCCTCCAGCCGCGCCTGGGCCGCGCCGTAGAGCTCGGCCGCGCGGAGGCGGGAGCTGGAGAGCGCCACCAGCGAGCACTTGCCGTGCTCCAGGCAGCCGGTCGCATAGGGCACCACGCCGGTGCCGCGGTCGGGATCGAACAGGAGGTGCCCCATGACGGCACGCACGCGCGCGAAGCTCCGCGCCCGGGTTTCGATCGTGCCCGACACGAATGCCGGCGCTTCGGGGCGTCCGGCCCGGCTCGCGGACGCGTTGAGCCGGGTCCGGAGCGCGAGCGGGTAGGTGCCGCCGTTCACCCTCGGGTTCACCTCGGCCAGAATGGTGCGGAGTCCGCCGGTCCGCGGATCGCGGTACTCGACGAAGTCGAACCCGACCAGACCGATGTACCCCTGACCCCGCATCCAGTGCGCGAGCATCCTCGCCCACGCTTCCATCGCATCCACGGTCCTGGCCGAGGAGGGGAGCTGGTTGCCGACATGGGTGAGCCCCCGGCTCCACCGCTGATCGGTGATGCCGGTGCAGATCAGCGGGCCGCCGTCGGAGGGGATGTAGATCTGGATGTTGGGCGAGACGGTCGCCTCGACCATCGCCTCGACGAGGTAGATCCGATTGTCCGACCGCGCGGACAGGCGGCGAAGCAGGCCGTCGGTGTCTTCACCCCCGCGGCCGACCACGAAGGTGGACGAGCCGGACGCGCCCGACGCTCCGCGCACGATCACCCGGGCCGACGTGCGCAGCTGGCGCTCGATCGCCGCGCGGATGGGCTCGAGGTCGCGGCGCCGCCGCCCGCCGGGGAAGGACAGCTCCGCGATCTCACCCTCCGCCACGGGGATGCCGAGCTCCTGCGCCTTGGCCCGCATGTGGTGCTTCTGGTCGGCGTACTTGGTGATGCGGGGCGAGCCGTCCATCCGCACCGGAATGCCGGTGGCGCGCTCCATCACCTCGGCCAGCGCCATCACGTCGGTCGTGGCCGCGTAGGGCTCGATGGTGAGCGCGTCGGCATCGAGCGTGCGCGCGGCATCGCTCAGGACGCCGGGCTCGCTCAGCAGCCGCTCGGCGAGCGGGCGGCCGGCGCCCCGCCCCTTGCCGCCGGCCACGATCACGTGCTCCGGACGCGGCCCCACCCCGAGCACGCCGAGAAAGCCGAGATAGTCCGGCTCCACCGGGCGGGGCACGCACACCGCGTCGCCGTCGCCCGCGAGCAGCAGGGCGCGCTCGGGATAGCGGTCGAAGCCCGGGATGGCTTCGGTGAGCCCGTGCAGCGAGCGCAGTGAGCCCACGCAATGGAGGTAGAAACGTCGGCGCATGGTCGCGGGGCCGGCGGCTCAGGCGCCCCGGGACCGGCGGCGGCCGGCCCGGGGCTCGACCGGCGCGAAGCGCACCCGGTCGTACTCGGAGTGAACCAGCGAGCGCGACGGCCGCAGCTTGCCGGTCTGCGTCGCCCGGAATGGCGGCCACCAGCTGTACCTCGAACTCGACCCCGGCGCCGAGAATGGGACGCACCACGGCCTCGATCTCCGCCAGCCGGGCCGTCGTGGGCGGGCGTGTCGGCCACCACGTAAAGCACCACCCGGTCGCGCCGCTCCTGCACCAGCTGGTACTGCCGCATCCACTCCTTCGGTCCCCAGACCAGCCGGCGCACGATCTCGTAGGGATGGAGCAACCGCCCATCGGGCAGCGGGAAGTAGTCGATCATCCGCCCCTGGATCTCCCCGATCGATGGCGAACGGAGCGCCGCAGGCGCAGCGCTCGCCACGGGTCGCGAGGTCGCCGAGGCGATAGCGGATGAACGGCATGGCGTAGGCGTGGAGGTTGGTCACCACGACCTCGCCCCGCTCGCCGGGCTCGACCGCGCCGCCGTCGCGGAGCACCTCGACCAGCACGCCGTCGTCGCAGGTGTGCAGGTCTCCCGAATGGCGGCACTCCCACGCCAGGAGCGGGCACTCGTGACTGGCGTAGGTCTCCACCAGCGGCGCCGCGAAGGTCTCCCGGATGCGGAGCCGCATCGCCGGCGTGGCCACCTCGCCACCGACGATCACCAGCCGGGGCCGCACGCCGCGCACCACGTCGGCCAGCTCGGGAGCGGTCAGACGGTCGAGCATCCCGGGCAGGCCGACCAGCACGTCGGGGTTCGCCTCGCGGAGCTGTGCCGCGACGTCGGCGGGATCCTGGAGGCCGTCGACGATCGTCCCGCGAGTGGAACCCGAACGCGCGAAGCGAGCGGCCCACCAGCTTGGGATCGCCGCTCGACGGGCGACCGCCCACGCCGACCGCGACGATCCGATCGCGATGCCGCACGCCGAAGGTGCGGAACGCGCGCAGGCGCAGCAGGTACTGGAGCTTGTCCTCGAGCCAGGTGCGCCGGATCGTGAACGGCTCACCCGAGCTGCCGCTGGTGCGCACCGTGAGCAGCGCCTCGGGATCGTGGCCGCGCGCCACGGTCTCGAGCGGGCCCGCCTGGCGCATCGCCGCCTTGTCGCTGAAGCGGGATGAGCTCCAGATCGGCGGTGCCCCGGATGTGCCGCGGGTGGAGCCGGTGGCGGTCGAACAGCTTCCGATAGAAGGGCACCGACGTCGTACGCGTGCACGACCAGGCGCCGGAGCCGGGCGTCCTGCCACGCGCGGAGCTCCGCGCGGGCCGCGCGGGAATGCCGCCACGCGGCCGACAGGGTCGGACCGATCTCCGGACGGCCAGCGGTCATCCCACCGCCTTCAACGTGGTCGGCGCGGTGGCGGCGGTCCGGGCGGCGGAGGGCGGCAGGCCGAGCAGCTCGCGGGCCCGCACCGGATCGGCGAGCGGCGGCCGAAGCTCTCGCTGATGTCGGCGACCCGCTCCACCAGCCCCTGGTTGGTGGCCAGCTCGCTCCGGTCGAAGCCGTGGTAGATGTTGTCCTCCAGGCCGACGCGGCAGTGCCCGCCCATCGCGATCGCGAGGGTGTTCATGGGCAGCTGGAACAGCCCGATGCCGGCGGCCGACCAGAGCGAGTCGGGCGGCAGGTCCTCCAGCATGCCGGCGAGGTGGCGCGCGGTGGCGGGCACCGAGTAGCGCGAGCCGAGCAGGAGGTTGAAGTAGTACGGCGGCTCGCCCAGCATGCCCCTGGCGATCAGCATGTTGGCGGCGTTGATCATCCCGAAGTCGAAGCACTCCAGCTCGGGCTTGATCCCCCGGGCCACCATCTTGTCGCCCAGCGCGATCACCATCTCGGGGTCGTTCTGGCTGGTGCCGGTCGGGAAGTCGAGGCTGGTGAGCGTCAGGCTCGCGAGGTCGGGCCGCGCCGCGCCGGTCAGCTCCAGCACCTCGCTGCGCCGCTCGAACTCGGGGAAGTTCCGGCCGCTGCAGCTCACGCACATGATCGCGTCCGGATGCTCGGCCCGGATGCCGAGGATCATGTCCTCGTAGATCCGCGCCAGATACGTGGGCGAGCCGTCCTGCTCGCGCGCGTGCAGGTGCACGATGGCCACGCCGCGCTCGAGCGCCTGGCAGGCCTGCTCGACCACCTCCGCCGGCGACACCGGCACGTGCGGCGTCATCGCCTTGGTCGGGATCATCCCGGTCGGGCAGAAGTTGACGATCAGCTCGTCGAACGGCGTGAGCGGATGCGGCAGCGGACGGGTGCGCGCCGCCGCGGGCCGGCGGCGGGGATGGCGATCGCCGGAGAGGGCAATCATGCGTGCTCCAGGGAAGTGAGCGGCTCGACGACGCGGAACTTGGCGCGCGGGCCGGTGGGCAGCCGGTCCACGAACTCCACGTCGGTCTCGAGGAAGTGAGCGACTTCGCCCTGCATCACCGCGCGGATCCGGCTCGCGATCCGGGGCCGGTCCGCGCCAGGATCGACGATGGCGCGCACGCGGAGGCGCGCCGGGTCGAGCTGGGTCACCTGGTAGCGCAGCACGTCGCCCACCTGCTCCATGGCGCAGGTGAGCGCGTAGGGCGAGACGCGGCGCCCGCCGGCGAGGACCAGCACGTCGGCGCGCCGGCCGGTGACGACGCCGAGCAGGGGAAACGGATGGCCGCAGGGGCAGCGCCCGGCGAGCAGGCTGCCGCGGTCGCCGATGCGGTAGCGGAGCAGCGGCATCGCGCGGTTGACCAGCAGCGTCGCGACGAGATTCCCTTCCACGCCGGCGGGCAGCGGCCGGTGGGCGTCGTCGAGCACCTCGACCCGCACCACGTCCGCGTTGACGTGCATGCTGCCCGCGGGGCACTCCCAGGCGATCTCCTTGGTCTCCGAGCTGCCGTAGACGTCGAACACCCGGGCGCCGAAGCCCTCCGCGATCGCCTGCCGCGCCGCGGGCCGAAGCAGCTCGCCGCTGGTGAAGATCCGGCGCACGCCGAGGCCGCCCGCGTCGCGGAGCGACGTCGGCCGCCTCGAGCAGCGCCGAGGGCAGTCCGTAGACCGTGTGGGGGCGGAAGGCGGCCAGCTGCGCCGCGACCCGCGCCGCGGGCTGGAGGACGCTGATGCGCACGACGCGCGCGGCGCGGTGCGGCGTGGCGGGTCCCGGCGGCACGGCATCGAGCAGCGCCACCCGGTCGGTGGGTCCGGTGCCGCAGGCGCGGCGGGCCCGCAGCTTGACCAGGACCTTGAGCGTGGCCCAGGCGCGCGGGTCGTAGTAGACCCGGAACGGCTCGCCGGTGGATCCGGACGAGCTCGACGACCGCCACTCGGGCCGCACCCGGCCGCCGGTCAGGAGGTCGCCGCCCGCCTCGCGCAGCTCCGCCTTGGCGGCCGGAGCGAGCGCCTCCAGCGCACGCTCGGGCTCGCGCGCGAGCATCGCGGTCGGCCCCGGAGACCCGGCGGCCTCGAGCCGGCGCCGGTAGAACGGCGTTGCGGAGGCGACACCGAGCATCCGGGCGAGCCGCGCGCGCCCGAGCGCCTGAAGCGCGTCCGGATCCAGCCGGCGCGCGCGCAGCGTCGGCCAGAGATCGGCCGCGACCCAGAAGCCCGACGCCGCCGCTCACCAGGTGCTCGAGGGCAGCTCGGTGAGCCGGGCGCGGACCGGCACGCGCCGGAGGACGCCGTTGTAGACGGAGAGGTAGCGGGTCGTGGCCCGGGCCCAGGAGAGGTTGGCTTCCGCGAAGGCGCGGTTGCGCGGCCCATCTCGGCGCGGAGCTCGGGGTGGTCCGCCAGATGGCGGATCGCGGCGGCCAGCGCCTTGGGCTCGCGGGGCGGCACCAGGAATCCGTTCTTCCCGTGCTCCACCAGCTCGGGGATGCCGCCGACGGTGCTGCCCACGATCGGCAGTCCCGACGCCAGCGCCTCGGCGAACACGTTGCCGAACGCTTCTTCCCACGACGCCAGCGTGAAGATGTCGGCGTCGCGGTAGTGGCCGGCCACCGCGGCCCGGTCCACCGAGCCGGCGAAGATGATCTCGCGGCTCACGCCCAGCTGCGCGCGCCAGCTCGACCAGGCGCCGCTTCGTCCGGGCCCGTGCCCACGATCTTCCAGCTCGTAGCGGCCGCGCTCGAGCGAGGCGATCGCCCGGATCAGGTCCTCGATCCCCTTGCGCTCGACCAGCCGCGCCACGACCAGACAGCGCACCTTGTGGGGGTGGCGCGAGCGCGCGCGGGCGGAGGGGCGGAACCGCGTCAGGTCCACGCCGTTCGGGATGACCGAGTAGGCCAGCCTGGGATCGGTGCGCAGCGCGAGCCGGCCGAGGCTCTCGCACACCGCGACCACCCGGTTGGCCCGGCGCCAGATCCAGCGGGTGAGCGGGCGCAGGAGCACGGTGGACGCGCGTCGAGCGTGCGCTGGCAGGGGTCGTAGCCGGGAACGTCGGAGCCGCGGAGCGACACGATCACCGGCGTGTCGCCCAGGCTCAGGAACGGGAGCAGGGCGCCGGTGGGCAGCGAGAAGAAGACGTGGACGATGTCGTAGTGCTCGTCGCGCATCCGCGCGCGGATGAGCGGCAGGGCGCTGCGGAGATAGCTGAACGCGCCGCCCATCCCGGCCTCATGCACGCCGGTGCGGCTGCTCTTCACCCGGTAGACGGTGAGCAGTCCCTCGGTGGCGGCGTGGCCGTCCCAGAGCACCTCCGACCCGCACTCGTCGCGCGCGCCGGCGGTGACGACGTCCACCGTGACGCCGCGCGAGGCCAGCCCGCGGGCCAGCGCCTGCGTGGCGACACCCGCGCCGCCGCCCAGCGGCGGATACTCGTAGTTGAGCAGGAGGACGCGCATCGCGTCGAGCGGCCGTTCGAAAAGGTGATGGTGTTGCGCTTCTTATCAGGAGACGGCGTGGGTGAGCAGGGGGCAAGAGACAAGCCAGTGGCGGGCGGATCGATGCGCAATGGATGGGAGTGTGCAATCGCGCGACAACCTCGCACGGCCGCGATGTTTGAGCGGCGCGCGCGTGGTCGGTGCAGCGGCTTGCGTCCTCACCCCGCGCGCGGCGTCGCTGTTGCGGTCCGCCCACACGATCCTGGACGCATGTCCCGACCATGCACGCACCGGCAGCGACAGGAGTGGCACTGGACACCGATTGACGCCCAGCGCGAGAATCGGCACGCCGGCTCGCCCCTGCGCCGTCGTCACATGTGGAAGAGGTAGCTCATCTTGAGGAAGAACCCGTCGGAGGACCGCCGAAGCCCGGTTCGGGGACTCTCCGGGTCCACGGGTCGAGCAGCGTGCTGCCGTAGCCGAGGAACACGACCGTGCCCGGGTTGGGCTGGTAGGAGAAGAGCACGTCGCCGCGGAACGAGCTCCGGGTGAAGGCGCTGGTGCGGACGAAGGTTCCCGAGCCGCCGTCGAACACGAGGATCGGGGCCTCGGTGCGGGTGTCGTCGCGCAGCGAGTCCACCTTCTCATGGCCATACTCGCCGACCAGGCGGAGGAAGATCGGTCGCGAGATCTGGTACTCCATTCGGAGCCGGGGCAGATGGGCCACGTTGACGAGGCTGCCATCGCTCACCCGGCGCACCTGCTGCAGCGCATACGTGCCGTCGAGCCGAAGCTTGCCGGTGGGCCGCCAGGTCACCCCGAAGTTCGAGATGATGATCCGGCCGGGCGACCACTCGAAGAAGTTCTCGTCGTTGCCCCAGAGCAGAAACGCGTTCGCCGAGAAGTGCTTGAAGTCCGGCGTCTCGAAGGAGAGCACGTAGTCCCGGTTGGGAATGCGCGGCCGGCCCACGAACGCCACGGTGTCGGTGCCGCCGGCCGCGAGCGGAAGCTCGACGCGATATCCCTGATAGATCTCGAAGGGGTAGCCGAACGTCTCGAGCAGCAGCGAGCCCGTCAGATTCCATCCGCCCTTCAAGGTGGAGTTCAGGTTGAAGTGCAACTGCTCGTCCAGGATCCCTTCGCCATCGACGAACTCGGCATAGCGCCAGCGCCCGTTGAGATTGACGTCGAAGGTCATGCTCTCCATCAGTGAGCCGCCACCGCCGTAGAGCGTCACCCGCGGCTGAAAGCGGAGGTGTACCAACCCCGGCCGCGGGAAGAATCCGCTCCTGGCGCGGAACTCCTCGTCACTCGCATTGATACTGGTGGTGAGTCCGACCGTGCGGCCATTGCGGGTAAAGCGTGCCTGCCACATCGGCGCGTCGGTCACCACCCCGTTGCTCCGGGTGCGGCTCCCCGCCGCCTGCAGCAGGACGGTGTTGATCCCGCCGAAGACGAGGCGCGCGTCGGCCCCCAGCACCCGGTTGTAGTTGTCGCCCTCGATCCGGTCGGTGTAGACCATGCCGACCCGCGAGTTCGAGGCGATGTCGCGCTGGAGGCGGAGAATGTTGTAGAACGGATGGTCGCCGGTCGGAGAGACGTCGGGGTCGTCCACCGCGGACAGGAGCGCGATGTCGGTGCCCAGCCCCTTGCCCGTCAGCTTGACCGCGGCGACCGGCTGCACCACCCGGCGACTGTAGACCAGGCTGTTGGGCACGGTGAACTGTTCGATGCCGTCGAGGAAGAACGGCCGCTTCTCCTGGAAGAAGCGCTCGTCCCGCGGATCGAAGAGGAGCTGGCCCGCGTCCGACTCGACCTGGCTGAAATCGGGATTGGCGGTACCGGTGAGACTCAGGTTGTTGGTGATGCCCCACCGCGCGGTGCCGCCGATCTCGGGGCTGCCGCCGCTGTAGTCCCATCCGCCGGTGCCGTCCCGCCGGCCGGTGGCGCGCGAGGTGACGCTCGGGTTGAGATCGAGCACCAGTCCGCGCCTGATGTCGGTCAGCCCGACCAATCGCCCCGATTGGGCCAGGAATGACGCGCTCGCCCGCCGGGCCGGCGCCCACGAGTCCTCGGATCCCGAATGCTGCACCTGCCGGGTGACGTTGATGCCCCAGCTCTGCTCCGGTGCCGACTGATAGCGCAGGCTCTTGAAGGGCACCCGGATCTCGACCTCGTACCCGTAGTCGGTGAGGCGGCCCTTCGACTGGTAGATGTAATCGGGGCTGAGATCGGCCACTTCGCGGCGCACCACCGCGTTGTTGAAGCCGTTGCCCGAGGTCGAGCCGGTCTCCACCAACGCGCCGTCCGACTGCACCCCCAACGGATTCACCGCCAGCACCGTCGCCTGGCGCCCGTCGTTGAAGGTGCTGAGCAGGATCTGCACGTGATCGTCGGCGCCGATGCGGTCGCGGTCGGCCAGAGTGGCGTGAACTCCGCCGTGGGCTTCGTACGCCCGGATGCCGAAGTGAATGGCGGTGGGTGAGTACCAGATCAGGACTTCGGTGGAATCGGCGGCGGGCACGCCGTCCACCGGCGAGAACTGCGAGAACCCGGTGAGCACCGCGGCGCCGGCCCAGGCCGCTTCGTCCAACGCCCCGTCGATCGCGACGTCCGCCTCGACCCGGGGCGGCCGGACGTCGAGATTGCCCGAACGGCCGTGGTAGACGAGCGGCGGGTCGATCAGAGCGGACAGCGCGAACGCCAGGTGGCGCAGCATCGATTCTCGTCGAGTAGGGTACTGTGGCCTACGCTGGGCAGCGGACCCGGGTTTCGGACCGGGACATCACCGGGCGGCCGCGGCAGCTCCGGGGCAACGCGTCCGGCAGATCCGCCACCACATATGCCATCACCGCCATCGCGGCGACGCAGCGGGCCACTTCAGCGGGGTCGAGCTTGTCCAGGGTGTCGCCGTCGGTATGGTGATACCAGAAGTACCGGGAGTCATCGACATCGAGCCCGATGCCCGGCACTCCCCGCTCCACCAGCGGCGTGATGTCGGCCTCGGGGCTCTCCTTCACCTGCTTCACGGCGGCCGCCCCCACCGGTGCCAGGAGCGCGGCCACCTGCCGAACCAGCGCGGCCGCCGAGTCGGTGCCCGCGAAGGAGAACCCGGTGGGCTGGAACACACCTCCGTCCGACTCCATCGCCATCACGTGACGCGCCAGCTCGCCCGCCCGTGCGGCACCGTACGCCTTGCCACCCTCGACCCCGTTCTCTTCGTTGGTCCAGAGCACGACCCGCACGGTTCGACGGGGGCGTAACCCGAGCCGCTGCATCAGACGGACCGCCTCCCACGCCGCCACCGACCCGCCGGCGTCGTCCATGGCGCCCTGTCCGACGTCCCATGAATCGATGTGACCGCCGAGCACGACGACTTCGTCCGGCTTCTCGCGCCCGACCAACTCGGCCACCACGTTGCGCGACGGCGACGGAGCCAGCTGCCGGGCACCCATCCGGAGCGTGAGCACCACGGGCTCGCCGCGGTCCTGCATGCGATGCAGCATCATCGCATCCTCGGTGCTCAATGCGGCCGCGGGGATTCGGGGCGCCGTGCTGTCGTACGAGGTGCGACCGGTGTGCGGGCTCCGGATCGAGAAGGAACCGACCGACCGGATGAGACAGGCTACCGCACCGGCGCGCGCCGCCGCGGAGGGCCCGTCCGTGCGATAGCGGCGCGTCTCGGGATATGCCGTGAACGGCGCGTCGAGCAGCACGATCTTCCCTTTCGCTTCGCCGGCCCGGCGCTCCAGCTCCTCGAAGCTGCTCACCACCAGCACCGGCGCGGTGATCCCCGCCTTCGGCGTCCCCACGCTGCCGCCCAGGCCGAGCATGGCCAGGGTATCCCGCCGGGGCCGGACCAGGACGGCCGACTCCTCACCGCGCACCCAGTGATTCACCGTGACCGGTTCGCCTCGAACGTTCTGCAGCCCGTCCCGCTTCATCTCGGCCAGGATCCAGTCGATCGCCGCTTCGAGGCTGCGCGATCCGGCCTGGCGGTGGCCGAACCCGTCTACCAGCCGGCCGATCCGGTCATACGCCGCGCTGTCACCCGTGGCCGCGCGGATGAGACTGTCGGCCGCCGGGCGATAGGTCGCCGTGACCGACTGCGCGGCGAGCGGGACCTGAGGAACGGCCAGCAGTGAGGCGAGCAGGGCACCCACGGCGATGAAGCGAACGGTCATGGCTGCACTTGTCCTGAGATGGGGGATGGGCCGGCCCGAGGCACGGCCCTGGGGATGGTCCGGCCCGGGACGGGTCGGGAAGGATCGCCGTGCCGGTGCGAGGGCAACAGAACTCCGCGGCCCCTCGGAAGGGGGGCCCGGGACAGGTCTATATTCCGAAGGCACGCTGGTTCGGCGATCACACTCTGGAGGACAACATGCGCAATCGCACCCTGGGTGCGCTGGCCCTGGCGCTCGTGGTGGCGGCGGGCAGCGCGTCGGCTCAGGAGAACGCCGCCCCCGGCAAGGAACCCGAATCGCGCGGCCGGCCGCTGCGCGAGTGGATCGCCGACCTGAAGGCGGACGCGCCGGTCATCCGGAACGCCGCCGCCTATGAGATCGCCGGCATGGGACCGGCAGCGGCGGCGGCCGTCCCGGCCCTGATTCAAGCCCTCGACGATCCCATCCCGGCAGTGCGGTTTCCCGTGACCGTCGCCCTGAGCGAGATCGGTCCGGGCGCGAGCGCCGCGGTGCCCCGACTCAAGGTGATGATGGACGAGGAGCTGAACGACGAGGTGGCGGCCGCCGCCCGCCGCGCCATCCGCCACATCCAGCCGTCGGCACTCGCGGGGCAGTAGCTCCCGCTGCCTCGAGGCGCTCACCCGAGCGCCTGCTCGAGATCCTCCACCAGGTCGTCGGGGTGCTCCAACCCCACCGAAAGCCGCAAGAGACCGGGCGGCGTGCGGCTCCCCGGACCCTCGCTCGAGGCGCGGTGCTCGATCAGGCTCTCGGGTCCCCCCAGGCTGGTGGCCCGAGTGAACAGGCGGACCCGCGCTACCACGGCGAGCGCCGCGTCCGCGCCGCCCCGAATCTGCACCGACACCATCCCTCCGAATCGCGTCATCTGCCGGCTCGCCACCGCGTGTCCGGGATCGGACGGCAGTCCGGGGTAGTGTACCGTCTCCACCGCCCGGTGCCCCGCGAGATACCGGGCGACCCGCTCGGCGTTGTCGCAGTGTCCCCGCATCCGCCAGGCGAGCGTGCGGATGCCGCGGTGCACCAGCCAGCAATCGAACGGCGACGGCACCGCGCCTCCGACGGTCTGGAGCACCCGGAGCCGCGCCGCGAGATCGCCGTCCTCCCGGAGCATGAGCGCGCCACCGGTCACGTCTCCGTGCCCGGCGAGATACTTGGTGGTCGCGTGCATCACGACATCGGCGCCGATGGCGAGCGGGCGCTGGAGCAAGCGGCGTGGCCCAGGTGTTGTCGCACACGGCGAGCGCACCCGCTTCCCGCGCGATCTCCACCACGGCAGCGATGTCGGTGACCGCCAGGGTCGGGTTGGAGGGTGTCTCCATCCAGATCAGTCGCGTGCGCGGAGTGACCGCCCGCCCGACCGCGGCCAGGTCGGTCATGTCCACGAAGCTGCTGGACAGACCCCACCGGTCGAACACCTCGCGCAGCAGCTTCCCGGTGCCGTAGTACGCATCGTTCGGGGCGATCACATGGTCGCCCGCGCGCCAGCGCCTGGAACACCGCGGAGGTCGCCGCCATCCCCGACCCGAAGGCGAGCGCCGTGGCTCCGCCTTCCAGCGCCGCGAGCGCCGCCTCCAGGGCCCGGCGCGTGGGGTTCTCGCTCCGGGCGTAGAGGAAGCCGTGCGGCAGGGTGCCGTCCGCCTCGCGGGCGAAGTTGGTGGAGAGATAGATGGGCGGGGCTGACCGCGCCGGTGGCCGCATCAGGCGAGTGACCGGCGTGGACGAGCGAGGGTCTCGATGCGCACTCCGCCCTCGAGATTGAGGTGATCAGTCCGCCGACAGCTCCGCGCCGGCCGCGAGCACCGCGTCGAGGAAGAGATCGAAGTCCTCCCGGCGGCTCCGGTGGTTGGTGATCGCCACGCGGAGCGCGAACCGCCCGCCCAGCACCGTGCTCGAGGGCACCGCGATCCCGCGCTCCTGCACCTGGATGAGGATCTCCTGGTTGACGGCGTTCGAGGGCCGCGCCGTCCAGCCCCGGGGCGACGAATCGGAAGCAGACCACGTTGAGCGGCGCCGGCGCCAGCAGCTCCAGCCGCGGGTCGCCCTCGATCCGTTCGCGCAGATGCCGGGCCTGCGCCACGTTCTGCTCCACCAGCCGGCCCACGTATCCGCGCCGTGGGCCTTGAGTGACATCCACACCTTGAGCGCACGGAACCCCGTGACAGCTGGATGCCGAGCTCGGCGAACGGCAACCCGCCGGCGACGATGCCGCGAGGCGTCGCGTCGAGATAGCTCGAGGCCGCCGCGAAGGTGGCGCGGTGTGCATCCGGGTGGCGCACCAGCGCGAGCCCGACCTCGAACGGCAGGTACCCCCACTTGTGCAGATCCACCGCGATCGAGTCGGCCTGCTCCATCCCGGCTACCCGCTCCCGGAGGGACGGCACCAGCGCGGCGAAGGCGCCGAACGCGCCGTCCACATGGAACCAGAGCTGCTCCTCGCGGCAGATCGCCGCGAGCGCGCGGAGGTCGTCGGTGGCGCCGGTATTGACGGTGCCGGCGTTGCCGATCACGCAGAAGGGGCGGTGCCCCGCCGCGCGGTCGGCCGCGATGGCGGCGCGGAGCGCCGCGACGTCGATCTCGTACGCCGCGTTGACCGGAATGCGCCGGAAGGCGCGATCGCCGAGTCCGAGCAGTTCGCTCGCCTTCCGGGCCCAGCTGTGGGTCTCGCTCGAGCCGTAGAGCAGGAGCCGAGGCGTCCCCTCACGCTGCAGTCCCTCGGCGCGGATGTCGAATCCGGCGCCGACGTTCCGCGCCACGGTCAGCCCGACCAGGTTGGCCACCGTGCCGCCGCTCACCAGGAGCCCGCTCGCATCCACCGGGAACCCGAGCAGCTCGGCCATCCACCGAACGACCAGGCGCTCGACCATCGCGGGCGACTGGTCGTAACCCGCGAGATGCGGCGTTCATCCCCGACGCCAGCATGTCGGCGAGCATCGCCAGCGGCGTCCCGGTCCCCATCACCCAGCCCCAGAAGCGGGGATGGATGTTGCCGGTGGGATACGGCAGGATGTGCTCGCGGAACTGTCGGTAGACCACCTCTGTCTCGGTCGGGCCGCGCGGCAGGGGCTCGTCGAGAGCGTCCCTGGTCTCGGCGGGCACCGAGCGCCAGACCGGTCGCTCCCGCACCTGCTCGAGATAGTCCATCATGTCGTCCATCATGCGGTGGCCCAGCGCGCGAAGCGCCGGCCAGTCGCTGGGATCGAGCGTCTCTTCGGGAGCCGTCATGCGGCGGGCCGTCACGCGGCGGGCCGTCGGTCGAACGAAGCGGTCTCTTCGGCGAGGAGGGACGCGAACGCGGTGAGATACTCGGGCGGCGTCTTCTGCCGCACGATGGCCGCGTACCAGTGCCGGCGAAATCCGCGGCGGGTGAGCGGCACCGCCCGGAGGGTGCCGGCGTCGAGGTGCGGCGCCACGGCCCACCGCGCCAGCACCGCGATCCCGACGCCGGCCTTCACCAGCTCGACGATCGCCTCGGTGAGCTGGACCGAGCTGACTTTGGCGGGCCGGACGCCGGCCGGGATCAGCACCTCGCGGAAGAGGGTGCTCTCGCGCTCGGCGACCGCGTACATGATGAGATGCTCCTCGACGAAATCTTCCGCCCGAAGGTGCGGGCGCTTCGCGAGGCGGTGGCCCGGTGCCATGACCGCGACGAGCTCGTCCTGAAACAGCGGATGATAGGCCAGCCGCTCGTCGCGATCGGTGGCCGACCCGATGCCGAGATCGATGCGTCCCTCCAGCAGAGCCGCGATCGGCTCTCGGGTGGCCTCGGGCACGATCTGGACCTCCACCCGGGGATGACGGTCCCTGAACCGGTCGAGCACCCGGGGGAGCCAGTGATAACAGGTATAGCACTCGGTGCTGAGCCGGAGCACGGCGTCGCGGCCGCTCGCGATGCGGCGCAGCTCCTCCTCGGCGGCGAGCAGGGTCGGGAGGGTCTGCCGGGCGGCATCCACGAGGCGCAGGCCCGCGACCGTCGGGACCATGCGCTTGCCCATGCGGTGAAACAGCGTCACCCGGAGCCGCCCTTCGAGATCGAGCAGCTGGTGACTCAGGGCGGATTGGGTGAGATGCAGCTCGCGGCCCGCCCGGGTGAGACTGCCGTGATCGGCGACCGCGGCGGCGAGACGCAGGTGACGGGTCTCGAGGATCATGGACCGGAGCTGGTATGAGAGATGTTCATCATTCGCCGATAATGAGTGAGCCACCATAATATCGGGAACGACTATCCCTCGCGCCAGACGGACCCGGCCCCTCGCCGGTGTCACCGGCAGCACGGCTGACCGCCGACCCGGCGACAGTTGTCGTCCGGGCTGATTGCCGGCTTCGGAAGATCAGTCCGCGTCGAGCGCCAGCCGGTAGCCGGCCTTCCGGACCGTGAGGATGTGTCGGGGCGCGGCGGGGTCGGCCTCGAGCTTCCGGCGCAGCTCGCCGACGTGGGTGTCGAGGGTCCGGCTCAGCACGCTCTCGTGGTAGCCCCAGACCTCGCGCAGCAGCTCGGCGCGTCCGACGACCCCGCCTTCCCGCCGGAGCAGCGCGCCGAGCAGATCGTACTCCTTGGGGCGGAGCGGGCACCGGGCGGCCGCCGCGGGTCACCACCCGGGTCGCCGGGTTCACGGCCACGTCGCCGAACCGGATCCCGGACGCGGACGGCATCGGTCCTCCGGCGGCCGGCCGCGCCCGCCGGAGCAGCGCCTCCACCCGCGCCAGCAGCTCGCGCAGCGCGAACGGCTTGGTGACGTAGTCGTCGGCGCCGCCGCGGAGCCCGCGCACCTTGTCGCTCTCGTCGCCCCGGGCGGTCAGCACCAGTACCGGCGTGGTGATCCGCTCCGCCCTCAGCGCATCCAGCACCCGGAACCCGTCGAGGCCGGGCAGCATCAGGTCGAGCACGACGAGATCGTGGGACCCGGTGCGGGCGCGCATGAGTCCGCCGGTGCCGTCCCGGGCGATCTCGGCGTCGTGGCCCTCGAACTCCAGGTTGGTGCGGAGCCCGAGTGCCAGGTTCCGGTTGTCCTCGATGATGAGAATCCGCGCCATTCAGGCCGCCTCGGCCGGTGCGGCGCGCCGGCGCCCCCGGCAGCTCGACCACGAACCGCGTGCCGCCCGCCGGCGACGCCTCCACCCAGCACGTGCCCCCGTGCGCCGCCACCAGCTCGCGCACCACCGCGAGACCGATCCCGCTTCCGGCCACCGCGGGCGACCGATCGAGGCGGACGAACGGCTCCCACACGCGCGCCCGGTCCTCCGCCGCGATCCCCGGACCGGCGTCCTCCACCTCGAGCCGGGCGCGGCCCTCGGTCAGGGTGCTGCGAAGCGTGATCGATCCCGTCCACACCGCCGTACTTCACCGCGTTGTCCAGCAGGTTGATGACGATCTGTCGCACCGAGTCGCCATGTACCGGCGCCACCAGACGCTCGTCGAGGTCCGTAGCGAAAGACCGCACATCCCCCCGCCAGCGGCGCGAAGCGGTCCACGGTCTCCCGCAGCAGCGGCGCGAGGGGCAGTTCCGCGGTGCGGATCCGGAGCATCCGCCGCTCCGCCCGGGAGAACTGCAGGACGTTCTCCACCAGGTGGGCGAGCCGGCGCGCCTCCTGGACGATGATGCCCAGCGCCTGCCTCCGCTCGGTCTCGCCGCCGGCGCGCCCGAGCTCCAGCGTCTCGGCGAAGAGCAGGATCTGGGTGAGCGGGGTGCGCAGCTCGTGCGAGACGCTGGAGGTGAAGTCGGCGCGGAGCCGGGCCAGCTCCTGCTCCCGCCGGAGCTGCCGCGCCGCCACCGCGGCCAGACCGGCGGTGAGCGCGAGCAGTCCGAAGAGGACCGGCAGCCGCGAGCGCGGGCGCGCCACGACCAGCCGGCCCGCGACCGCCGCCGGCAGCGCGGCCCGGAATACCGGCGCTCCACCGGGGCCCGCCACCGCGTCGCCGGCGTAGGCCGGGTCGGCCGCGGGGCCGAAGCGGAAGAGCGCGGCGCCGTCGGGAGCGCGCACCTCGACCGCCGCCAGCTCGGCGTTGGCGAGACCGCCCGACACCGAAGCGGGGAGCAGCGGGTGCTCGTCGAGCACCCGAGCGATCACCGGCCGGAGCGCCGAAGCGCAGGTCACCAGGCCGTACGCCGCCAGCGGCGCGTCGTGGCCGGCGAAGCCGCTGTAGCGGAGGCTCTTCACGCCATACACCGCGATGCGCCCCCGGGTTGCGCCTCCGCCCCACGCGATCGCCATCCGTCGCCCGGGCAGGTCCCACGGCGGACCGCAGCCAGGTCGCGGTAGCCGCGATCGGGCGCGGCGGCCAGCGGTCGAGAGCGCGCCGCGTGCGGAAGTCGAGGGCGAACACGGTCTGCGCGGTATCCCCGGGCTGCACAGGGCAGCAGTCCGGAGGTGGCCGGGGCGATCGCGGCGGGAGGCGGGAGCGGATCGTAGGGCGAGGCCGCCGGGCTCCCGACGACCGGGTTGAGCGCCGGGCCGACCAGCGCCTCGAGCGCCTCGTCCGTCGCCGTGGCGAGCTCGCGCGCCGCCACCGTCGCGTAGTCCCGGAGCGCGCGCTCGGCCGTCACCTGGTGCGAGCGCGTGGCCCGTTGCGCCTCGTAGGCCAGCCCTCCCGCCAGAACGACGGTGAGCAGTAGCAGGAGTACGAGCGAACGGGACGAGCGCACCATGGAGTGTCCGCCTGCGAGGGTCTGGTGGGCCGGCACGTCAGCGCGGCGGCCGCGGCGGCCACCTCCTGGCGTTTCTCCGCCGCGCGCCGCCGGCTGTACATAAAGTAGATCGCGAAACCGAGCGCCAGCCACACGAGCAGCCGCTCCCAGGTCGCCCAGGGGAGGCGACCATCTGCAGCAGGCAGACCAGTGCGCCCGCGATCGGCACCTAGGGCACACCCGGCACCCGGAAGGGCCGCGGCAGGTCGGGCCGGGTGCGACGGAGGATGATCACCCCGATGCACACCAGGGTGAACGCGAGCAGCGACCCGATGCTCACCAGCTGGCTCAGCGTGCCGAGCGGCAGCAGCCCCGCGGCGATTGCGACGACCACGCCGGTGATCATGGTGCTCAGGTGCGGGGTGCGGAAGCGGGGGTGCACCCGGCCGAAGAGCTCGGGCAGGAGCCCGTCGCGGCTCATCGAGTAGAAGATCCGGCTCTGACCCAGGAGCTGCACCAGCATGGTGCTGAAGAGCCCGAAGAGCGCGCTCACCTTGACCACCGGGCTGAACCAGGTGAGTCCGGTGGCGTCGATCCCGACGGCCAGCGGATCGGCGACGTTGAGCCGCGGCATAGGGCACGATGCCGAGCAGCACGACGGCGACGGCGATGTAGATCACGGTGCAGATGCCGAGGGAGACGAGGATGCCGATCGGCATGTCGCGCTGCGGGTTCCGCGCCTCCTGCGCCGCCGTGGAGACCGCGTCGAACCCGACGTAGGCGAAGAACATGATCGCCGCGCCACGCAGCACGCCGCTCCACCCGAACTCGCCGAACGTCCCCGTGTTGGGCGGAATGAACGGCGTCGAGGTTGTCCTGCCGCACGTAGGCCGCGCCCAGGCGCCACGAACATCACCAGCACCGCCACCTTCACGATCACCAGCACCGTGTTGGCGCCCGCCGACTGGCTGATGCCGATCAGCAGCAGCCCGGCCACCAGCAGGACGATCACCGTGGCCGGCAGGTTGAACACGCCGGGCACCAGCTCACCGCCGGCGACCGACTGCGGTCGACCCGGGCGCCGCCGTGAGCGCGGGCGGCAGGTGCAGGCCGAGGTCGCGGAGAAAGCTCACGAAGTATCCCGACCAGCCGACCGCGATGGTGGAGGCGCTGAGCGCGTACTCCAGCACCAGGTCCCACCCGATGATCCAGGCGACGAACTGGCCGGCCGACGCGTGGGCGTAGGTGTACGCGCTGCCGGCGATCGGAATCATCGCCGCCAGCTCGGCGTAGCAGAGGCCCGCGAGGGCGCAGCCCACCGCGGCGATGATCATCGAGAGCACCAGCGCGGGGCCGGCGTGCAGCGAGGCGGCGGTTCCGGTGAGCACGAAGATGCCGGTGCCGATGACACTGCCGATGCCCAGGGTGGTGAGGGCGAGGGGGCCGAGAACCGGCCGGAGAGTGGGTTGTTGGCTCATGGGCCATAGGATTCACCCGGACCGTGCGCGGGAGCCAGACGCGCAATGACAGAATCTCGTCAGGCGCTCGAGGCGCCTCCGTCGGCGGCGACGACATGCGGGGCACCTTCCCGCAGCAGGTGTTCGCGCAGGCGTTCCACCCCCACGCTCTTCCGCGCCCGCACCTTGTAGTGCAGCACCGGCGGTCCGTCGTTCGCGGACACCACCTGCTCCAGACTCCAGCGCTTGGCGTCGCGCGCGAGCACCGCCTCGATGGCGGGGCGCGCCGCATCCACCTGATCCACGTAGATCCGGAGCGTCACGTTCCGGTCGTCCGCCGCCGCACCGCCCCCATTCGCCTCTCGGCCCTCGCACCTGGGCCGCCGGAGTGTCGAGGGGGGCCAGGTCGGCGCCCGACGGCAGGCAGAGCCGCGCGAACGTGCGCTCGAACTCGGCGCTGAAATCGAACTTCCAGAGCGCCAGCTCGACCACCACGAACACGATGGAGAGCACCGTCGCGACCGAGATGGCGTGGATGCCGGTCGCGAACCCGATGCCGATGGAGCCGAAGATGTAGACGGCGTCCCCCGACTCCTTGAGGTTGTTGCGGAAGCGGACCGCGGCGACGATGCCAGCCAGGCTGAAGGCCAGGGCCAGGCTGTCGCGCACCACGACCAGGATGGCGGTGACCACGATGGGCAGCACGATGACCGTCTGCACCAGCGAGTGGTCGAACTTGATCCGGGTGCGCGTCCGCACGTAGACGAAGGCGAGCGGCAGCACCAGCAGAAACGCGGCCGTCATCTGAAGCAGAGCGTCGAGCCAGCGCGGCGCCCCGGTCGGGAAGATGGCGACCTGGTTCCGGAACCAGGCCACCGCGCCCTCCATGTCGGCCGGAGGCTGAGCCTGCATCGGCGCGATCGCGTCCTGGGGGAGGAGGGCCGAGAGACAGAGCAGGAGCACGCCGGCGACGAGGTAGTAGCCCGTGAGCCGGAGCAGCGTCACCCGGCCAATCTCGCGCGCCGCTGCCTGGGCGGGCCCGCCTCGTCCCTTGGCCATGATCGACTCCGGTCTAGTGGTTCGGCGCGACGGCGGCGCGCGCCAGCGCGCCGAACAGATCGTCGCGCTCGAGCGAGCCGTGGTACGACTCGCCGTTGATGAATAGCGAAGGTGTGCCGCCGGCGCCGCTCTGCGCCGCGCTCGCGAGGTGCTCCCGGATCCGCACCTCCACCTCCCGAGAGCCCCAATCCCGCTCGAACTGCGGCAGATCGAGTCCGACGCTTCGCGCGTGACCCCGGAGATCCTCGTCGCCGAGCTGGGTCTGCCGCCGATACAGCCGGTCGTGCATCTCCCAGAAGTGTCCCTGGCGAGCGGCGGCCTCCGCCGCCTTGGCCGCGGCGAGTGCATGCGGGTGGGAGGACCGGAGAGGAAAATGCCGGAAGACGAGCCTGAGATTGTCCCCGAAGGCACTCCTCGCGCCCTGCAGCACGCTGTGCAATGCGCCACAATGGGGACACTCGAAGTCCCCGTACTCGACCAGCGTCACCCTGGCGTCGGCCGGACCCAGCGCATGGTCCTGCCCGCTCACCGGCGGGCTCAGCGCGCTCATCGGGTGGGGGCCCGCACCCCCGCGTCCACCAGCGTCTGGAGCAGGCCACGCACCGACGCCGTCCCGTCGAGACGGAACCTGGCGCGGGTCGCCCCGGGTCCGACCCGCGCGCTGATGGCCTCGGGCTGCAGCGAGACGAAGAGGTCCTCGTCGGTCCGGTCGTCCCCGATCGCGAGCACCGTGGTGCGCGCCTCACGCTCGGGCGACATCGGCGGAATGATGCGGCCCTTGTGCACTCCGTAGGGCCGGATCTCCAGCACCCGATTCCCGGCGAGGATTTCCACCGGCTGGTTGCTCAGCAGCTGGTTCAGGTGGATGCGGAGCTCGTTGGCGCGCCGGGCGCCGGTCTCGAGGTCGGCGAGCCGGTAGTGCCACGCGATCGCGACCGCCTTCACCTCGATGAGCGAGCCCGGCGTGCGCGCGGTGATGTCGCGCAGGATCGCCACCACCGGCTCGCGCCAGGAGCCGTGGATGTCGGCCGCCGGCGTCCACTCCGCCTGGCCCGGCGGGCGCGACCAGAAGCCATGCTCCGCGTGCAGCCAGATGGGCAGCGACCCCACCCACTGTTCCAGCGCCTCGCGGCTGCGCCCGCTCACGATGTGCAGCTCGGTATCCGGCCGGGCGGCCAGCCCGCGCAGCAGGTGGATGAGCGCCGCGTCGGGACGCGCGAGCTCCGGTGTGGCGGTGAACGGCACCAGGGTGCCGTCGTAGTCCAGCAGCACCAGCAGCTCGTCGTTCCGCTCCAGGGCCTGGGCGAGCTCCTCTCGCAGCGCCGCCTCCCCGCCGGTCGGCGACGTGACCCGGACCGACGGCCCGCTGACCCGCTCGAGCTGCTCCAGAAATGCCGATACCCAGCGGTGCACGTCGAAGGTGGCCACCCGCTGCCGGAGCGGCGCCAGCCGTGCGCGGCGCTCCTCGGGATCCATCATGAGGGCCCGGAAGAAGATCTCCGCCGTGGCGTCGGTGTCGTAGGGATTCACCTGCAGCGCCTCGGGAAGCTCCCATGCGGCCCCCGCGAACTCGCTCAGGACCAGCACACCGTCGCCGTCGGCGCGGGAGGCGATGAACTCCTTGGCCACCAGGTTCATCCCGTCGCGGAGCGGGGTCACCAGCATCACGTCGGCGGCGCGGTAGAGCGCGACCAGGTCGGGCGCCGAGAGCCCCCGGAAGATGTAGTGCACCGGCACCCAGCGCGGCGTCCCGAAGGCGCCGTTGATGCGTCCCACCAGGCCGTCCACCAGCATCCGGAAATCCTGGTACGCCTCGACGCCCGTGCGGGAGGGCACGGCCACCTGTACCAGTCGCACCCGCTCGCGCAGCTCCGGGTGGATCTGCAGCATCTTCTCGTAGGTCAGCAGCCTGCGCGGGATCCCCTTGGTGTAGTCGAGGCGATCCACGCCGACCAGGATGCGGACGCTGCCGTCGCCCCGGAGCGCCTCGGCCTCGGCCTCGACCGCCGGATCCTCCGCCAACGCCTGGAAGGAGGCCGCGTCGATCCCCATGGGGAACACCCCAAGACGGACCTCCCGGCCCGGAAGCGACACCCGGTCGATGTCCACGGTGAGGCCGAGGATGTCGGTCAGCGCGGTGGCGAAGTGGCGGAGGTAAGTGGGAGTGTGAAATCCGACCAGATCGGCGCCCAGCATGCCCTCGAGCAGCTCACGGCGAGCCGGCAGCGTTCGAAACAGCTCTTCCGAGGGGAAGGGGATGTGGAGGAACAACCCGATCCTGGCCTCCGGGAGGCGGCGGCGGAGCATGCCGGGCACCAGCAGGAGCTGATAGTCGTGCACCCAGACCAGATCTCCGGATCGGTACTCCCGGGCGACTACGTCGGCGAAGAGCTGGTTGGCCTCGACGTAGGAATCCCAATCGCTGGACTGGAGCGGGACCTGATCGAGCAGGTAGTGGAAGAGGGGCCACAGGACGCCGTTCGAGTACCCCTCGTAATAGCGGGTCACCTGGTCGCTCGTGAGCGGCACCGCGACCAGCCGCAGGCGCTCCAGCTCCCGGTCCAGCTCGGTCTGCTGGTCGCGGCTCAGCTCGTGATCCGCGCCTGACCAGCCGACCCAGAGTCCCCCGGACTGCTCGTGGGGCCTCGAAAGTCCGGTGGCGAGCCCACCCGTGCTCCGCTCCACTTCGACTCCGTCCGGAGTCGAGCGGACCGTGACGGGCAGCCGGTTGGCGACGATGAGGAGCCGTGACATGGGGGAAAGGTAGCCCAACGGGGGGAGGGCGGAACACGGAGGCGGCGGGACGGCGGACCGGACGTCCGCCGTCCCGCGCCCCTATCTAGGCCACATGCCGTTGCCCCGGTCGACGTCGGGGAACTCGCGCTTGGGGTCGATCTCAATGGTCTTGATCGAGGGCTCCTGCGGGATTCTTACCGTGGTCCGCTTCTCACCCGTAAACCACACGCTCACAGGGATTTCCACTGTCTGTGGCTCCCCGCTGGAACGGGTGACCACCAGGTGGACCGGCATGGGAGCGCGGCCCCGGTTGGCCACCACGACCTCCAGCGAATCGCCCACCGCGCTCACCGTGTCGATGGCCTGGTCCAGCTTCCAGGTCTCGAAGAACCAGGTCCGCCAGAACCAGGACAGGTCCCGGCCCGCCACGTCCTCGACGGTGTCGAAGAAGTCGTACGGCGTGGGGTGCTTGTACTGCCACCTCCGGCCGTATTCCCGGAACGCGCGCAGAAATGTTTCCCGGCCCAGCACCCCACGGAGCGCCACCAGCACGGTGGCGGTCTTGTAGTAGCTCGCCGTCCCGTAGGCTTCGTAATTGGGGTAGCGGTCGCCGTGATGCATCAGCTCGACCTCGCCCCCCACCGTGGCCAGGTTCAGGTACGGCTCCCGGTTCTCGGCCTCGTCGTCGTACCCCTTGAAGAAGTCGGGCATCGCCTGCGACTGGGTGAACTGGGCGAAGCCCTCGTCCATCCACGAATAACGCTTCTCGTCCGACCCCACCTGCATCGGGTGCCACATGTGAGCGATCTCGTGGACCACCACCTCGTACATGTTGAGCGTATCCCACTCGCCGCCGATGCAGGTCATCATCGGGTACTCCATGCCGCCGCAGGACTTGGGGCCGTCCACCGCGGTCATGTGGGGATAGGGATAGGGCCAGAGGTAGCTGGAGAGGAACTCCACCGAGTGCCGGCCGTAGCGGGCCGCCTGGTCCCAGTGACTGGTCCGCATCTCCGGCCGCCAGAAGGCGTCGATCCGCGTCGTGTCGGCGGTGCCGTCGCCGTTCGCGTCGCCCACCGCGGCATTCGTGGCATCCCACAGGTAGTCGGCGGAGGTGCCCCAGGCCACGTCGCGGACGTTCTCCGCCCGGAACTTCCAGGTCAGCTTGCCGTCGGTACCCGCCGTGGTGGCCCGGCCCGCGCCGCGGTCGGACTCGGTCACCACGTGCACCACTTCCTTGGCGCTCCTCGCGGAATCCAGCCGCGCGCGGGTCTGCTCGGTCAGCACCTCCGCCGCGTTGGTCAGCGTGCCGGTGCTCGTCACCAGCCATCCCGCCGGCACCGTGAGGGTGACGTCGTAGTTCCCGAATCCCATGTAGAACTCGGCATTCCCGAGGTACTGGTCGGTCTGCCATCCGTTCACGTCGTCGTACACCGCCATCTGGGGATACCAGTAGCTGATGTAGTAGACCTCGCCGTCCTGCCCGCCGCGCGGCGCTCCGTCGGGCGGAATCCGGATGCGGTAGTCGAAGCCCAGATCCACGGTACCGCCCGGGGCCAGTGGCTTGGGCAGCCGGATCCGCATGATCGTCCCGTCCACCTCGTAGCCCGCGCCTTCACCCGAGCCGGCGGCGAGCGTGGCGCCCTCCGCGACCACCTTGCCCAGCTCGTAACCTTCCACCGCCCAGGGGATGTTGGTGTTATGCCGGCTCCCGGGGGCAAAGATGTTGTGCAGCAGCTGGACGTAGACACTGGAGAGGGTGTCGGGCGAACGATTGAAGTAGCGTATGGCTGTCTTGGCGGTGAGTCGCTTGGAGACCGGGTTGAGCTCAGCCTCGAGGCGGTAGTCGGCCCACTGCTGCCAGTACTTGGGACCGGGGGCACCGGAGCGGCTTCGGGTGCCCTTGGTGACCGCGAGGTCGAAGCCGGCCAGTGGGGGCACCTCCATCACCCGGCCGGTGGTCCCCGCCGTTCCCGAAGAATGGCCTTCGGCCGGCTCGGGACCGGTGGATCCCCCGCGGCCCGGGCCGCATCCGGCCAGGGCGAGGAGAACGAGGAGCCCCGTCACCGGGGAACGACGCGGCATGTCCATGCGATCCATCAGCTTCTCCGGTATCTGTGGTCCTGGGCTCCCGCCCGGGGGCGGATGATCGCCTGACTACGGGTCCCAGGCAACCCTCGTTTCGGGCGGTGCGAAGGGGAACGTGGCCCCCGCGACGGCGGGCCGGTCTCGAGCATTTCCAGAAGCAGTCAGGGCGGCAAAGGCCGCCCCGGTCATACCCACGATGGAGATGCCCAAGATGCCCCAAGGTTCGCTGCGCCGGCTGTCGGTCGGCGGCATCGGTCTGGCCTTTCTCGTCGGCCTCCTGCTGGCCGGCGTGCTCGATCTACCCGGGAGCTCCGCGGCCCAGCAACAGGCGACCAGGGCCGCCGCCGCGACCCCCGCGCCGGCCCTGCCTTCCTCCAACTCCGTGACCTCGCTTCAGAACCTGAGCGAAGCCTTCGCCTCGGTCGCCGAGGCGGTGAAGCCGAGCGTGGTGTTCATCAAGTCCGGCAAGCGCAACGCCTCGGACGACGACACCCAGCCCCAGTTCCAGGTGCCCCCCGGCTTCGAGCAGTTCATGCCCCGGCTCCCCCAGATGCAGCAGCCGGAGTTCCAGGAGGCCGCGGGATCGGGCTTCATCGTCTCCAAAGACGGCTACATCCTCACCAACGACCACGTCGTGGGCGGCTCGGACGAGGTGACCGTCCGCCTGCTCGACCGGCGTGAGTTCAAGGCCAAGGTGATCGGGACCGACGCGGGCACCGACCTGGCCGTGATCAAGATCGACGCGACCAACCTGACCCCCGCTCCCCTGGGCGACAGCGACGCGGCCCGGGTGGGCGAATGGGTGCTCGCCGTGGGCAATCCGCTGGGCGAGAACCTCACCTTCACCGTCACATCAGGCATCATCAGCGCCAAGGGTCGAACCCTCTCGCTGCCCAACACCAGCGACCGCAGCATCCAGGATTTCATCCAGACCGATGCGGCGATCAATCCCGGAAACTCGGGCGGTCCACTGGTGAGCACCAGCGGCCGGGTCCTCGGCGTCAACTCGGCGATCGCGAGCCGCACCGGCTTCTACTCCGGCTACGGCTTCGCCATTCCGATCAACCTGGCTCGCCAGGTCATGGACCAGATCATTTCCCACGGCGAGGTTCGCCGCTCGGTGCTCGGCATCGCGGTCCGGAATGCGTCGGCCAACGACGCGGCCTACGTCGGCCTGCCCGACATCCGCGGCGTGCTGGTCGAGGACTTCGGCTCCGACACCTCCGCCGCCAAGCGGGCCGGCCTCGAGGCCGGCGACATCATCATCACGGTGGACGGCAAGCCGGTGGAGTACGTGGGTCAGCTCCAGCAGCGGATCGCGTTCCGGAAGCCGGGCGAGACCGTCAAGGTCGAAGTGGCGAGGAAGGGAGGCGTCCGGAAGACTTACGACGTCAGGCTCCAGACCATGCCCGGCGTGACCGCGGTGGCCGACCGCCGCAGCGGCGAGGAGGGTGACGACAGCGGCGCCGGTGCCGCCATGGGCCGGCTCGGCGTGACGGTTGCGCCGGTGACCGAGGAGGATGCGGCTCGCTTCAGCCTGACGGCTGCGCAGCGCGGTCTGGTCGTGACCGACGTGGCCGCGGGCGGTCCGTCCTGGGGCGAGTTGGTGGACGCCGACCGCGGCGGGCCCGACATCATTCTCGAAGTCGAAGGAAAGGCGCTGAAGTCCACCGCCCAGCTGAGCGAGGTGCTGAAGGGCATGAAGCCGGGCGAGATCGTGAGCCTGCGGGTGTACAACACCCAGGCCAAGAACCGGCGGGTGGAACGGGTGAGGCTCGGCAACTAGGGACGCCTATCCCTTGCTGCCCGGTTTCTGCTCCCACAGGACGTTCACGATCACCCAGTGCCCGTCCACCTTGGCGATCTGGAGATAGTCGATCCAATCGGCCATCACCGCTTTCACGCTGGACGCGTTGCCGAAGATGTCCAGGATGGTCACGTCCTTCTGCTGTCGGGCCTTGGGCGTCTGCTTGCCCCACCCGTGCCGCGCTCCGTTCACCAGCGCGGAGGCGCCCATGCTTTCGACGACACTGCGCTTGGTCGCGGTATCGCTCACGACGATGCGCTTGACCAGCTCCGGATGGAGGGCCCTGCTCATGCGCTCGGCGTTCCCCTCGTACCATCCTTCGACATAGTCGAGCGCCGTGGCGCGAATGGCGGCGGAATCGGCGGCTGACTGAGCGTGGACGGTGGGTGGCAAGGCGAGCACGGCGAGCAGGAGCCCATAGCGCGGATTCATGGTGCACTCCTCTGGATGGTCACGGGTTCCGGGACTCTACGGCGCCTCCGGAAGAGGTGTTTCGAAACAGGACGTGGCCGGTGCGGCCGCGCGGTCGTCTCACCGCGGCAGCCGCCAGAGCTCGACCCGGTCCTCGCCCAGGATCGGGACGGCGACCACGCCGGCCACGGGATCCACACCGAGGTCGGCTGCCGACGGCACGTTTCGAATCAGCGGCCTGATGTCCTTGCCTGCGAGCTCGCTGACGGTCGAGTCATTCCACACCGTTACCAGGACGCGGCCGCCCGGGAGCACCTCGATACCGTCGTAGCGGCCGGTACCTCGCGCCACCGACTCTGCCCGCGGCTGACCGTCACGCCATTCCTGGACCGAGCTGTCCCCGGCCACCGGAGCGAGGAGGAAGCGGCGACCTTCGGCGTCATACGTGATCCCGTTGGGCTGGCCCAGCCAATCTCCTTCCAGCGCTACCGACGGCTGGCCGCCACGGATGCGGTAGACCCGGTCGGGACCAGTGTGGTTTCTCGTACCGGCTGAGTCGAAGCGCACACCGGTGTCGGTCAGGTAGAGCGAGCCGTCGGGTCCGACGGCTACGTCGTTGACGAAGAGCGCGCCGACACCCCCCAGATCGACGGTGGCGACCGGCGCGCCCGTCCGGCGATGAAATCCGCGAACCGCGTCGAGGTCGGCCACCCACAGCGTGTCGCCGGTGATCGCCATGCCCTTGGGTGCATGCAGGGTGACGCCGCCGCGCCCGCCGGCGATAAACCGCAGTGAGTCCACGCTCCCCTCCGCCGCCACGCGGGTGATGAACCCATTGTCGTCCTTGGCGCCGGAGGGACCGTTGATGCTGCTGACGAACCACACCTTCTGCTCGGCGTCCCATCGCACCCCCTCGGGGCGCTTGAATCCACCGATGGTCGCGAGCCGCACGGCAGCTCCCGGCGCGGTCGTTCCCGCCGTGCCGGCCTCCGGCGCGCTGCCCCGACCCACCTTGCCGGCGTACGCCACCCTCCACACGAGATTCGCCGGATCGTCCGCCACGAGCAGCGAGCCGTCGGGATGCACGGCGACGCCCAGCGGCCGGCCGTAGACCTCGGATCGACCCGAGTCGGAGATGAAGCCGCCGAGAAATTCCTGCGCCGGGCCGGTGGGCCGTCCGCCTTCAAAGGGGACGAACAAAACGCGGTAGCCCGCCAGCCGGGAGCGATTCCACGAGCCATGCTGACCGACGAAGGCGCCACTCCGCCACGGCGCCGGGAAGCCGCTGCCCCGATAGAACGCGAGACCGAGTGACGCGGTGTGCGATCCCAGCGCGTAGTCGGGCGCGACGGCCTTGGCGACGAGATCGGGGCGCTTCCCCTGCTGCCGCGGGTCCTCGTTGGGGCCGAAATAGGAGTACGGCCAGCCGTAGAAGGCACCGTCCCGGACGCTGGTGAGATAGTCGGGCACCAGGTCGTCGCCCAGACCATCCCGCTCGTTCACCACGGTCCAGAGCATGTTGCTCCCGGGCGCCCAATCGAGACCGAGTGGATTCCGCAGTCCGGAAGCGAACACCCGCATGCCGCTGCCGTCGGGGTTGAGCTCCAGCACCGCCGCCCGCCGCGGATCCTGGGCGTCGATCCCTTCGGTATCCACGTTGGTCGCCGATCCCACCGTCACATACAGCTTCGTCCCCTGAGCGTTGGCGACCACGTTCCGGGTCCAGTGGTTGTTGTAGCCGCCGGCGGGAAGCTCCAGCACCCGGCGGGGCGGAGCCTGGATCGCCGTGTCGCCCAGCCGATAGGGGAACCGGACCAGCTCGTCCGCATTGCCGACGTAGAGCCAGCCCTCGAGATAGACCATGCCGACCGGCCGCTCGAGCCCCCACAGGAGCGGGCGATTGATCTCGGCCACCCCGTCGTGGTCCGCATCCCGAAGCAGCGAGATGCGATTGGGAGAATGGCCGCGGTTGCCGGCGGCCCAGCGGGCCGCGATCGCCTCCGGCGGGAGCAGCGTGTCGCGTCCCGCGCCCGGGTTGGCCGATTCCGCCACCAACACGTCACCGTTGGGCAGCGCGTAGAGCCATCGCGGGCGCACCAGGCCGTCCGCGAAGCGCGTGACCGTGAACCCGGGGGCGCGACCGGTGTGCGGCCGTCGGGCCAGGGCACGACCCGGGAGTACCGCGCCACCTGATGCGTGGTGTCGGGCGCCGGGAGGACCGGGGTTGGCCCGATGCCCGGCTCGGTGAGCGGCATCCTGGTTCCCGAGGCGACCGGTGCGGTCGCGGTCTGGACGGCGGCGGGGGAGGTGCAGGCGACGCCCGCGATCGCGGCGGCCAGCAGGTAGGGGAGCGGACGCATGAGCGAATGTCCCGTGAGATGGAGAGCGGCCATGAGAGATACTGGGGGAAAGGGCCGCCACGATCAAGCGACAGGTGAGGATGGTCACATCTCTTCGACATCGCTTCGACCCATCATCGGTCAGCGATGAACGTCGAAGACTCGGAGGAGGCAAATCGTGGCGGTCAAGAAGAGAAAGGCGGCTCGCTGGACCGGCGCCAAGGCGGGTGCCGCCGCGGGCAAGGCGAAGGCACAGGCCGATCGGAAGCTCCAGGAGGAGGCCGAGACCAAGCGCCGCCGGAACGACAACGGCAAATCCCGGAAGACCGCCGCGATGCAGGCGGGTACGCACCGGTATCCCGAGCCGCCACTGCCGAAGCAGCATCTGCGGAAGCCGGGATTGGAGAGCGACCTGGATCCCCGGCCGGACTATCGGGCCCCGGACTACCGTGGGTCAGGCAAGCTCGAGGACAAGGTCGCTCTCATCACCGGCGGAGATTCGGGAATAGGACGAGCCGTGGCGGTGCTGTACGCGCGCGAGGGGGCCGACGTGGCGATCGTCTACCTCAGCGAGGACGCGGACGCGGAGGAGACCCGCCGCGCGGTGGAGGCCGAGGGGCGCCGCGCTGTGCTGATCCCGGGCGACGTGACGGACTCGAGCTTCTGCGACGCCGCGGTGGAGCGAACGGTCAAGGAGCTGGGCCGGTTGGACGTCCTGGTGAACAACGCGGCGTACCAGGAGCATCTCCCGTCCCTGGAGGACATCTCGGACGAGCAACTCGACCGGACCTTCCGGACCAACATCTACGCCTACTTCTACATGGCGCGGGCGGCGCTACGCCATCTGCCGGAGGGCGGCGCCATCGTCAACAGTGGGTCGGTTACCGGGATCGAGGGCAGCAAGGAGCTGCTCGACTACTCGTCCACCAAGGGCGCGATCCACGCCTTCACCAAGTCGCTGGCACAGAACCTGGTGGAACGAGGCATCCGGGTGAACGCCGTGGCGCCGGGACCGGTTTGGACGCCTCTCAACCCGGCGGATCAGGATCGCGACAAGGTGGCGGAATTCGGGAAGGACGTGCCGATGAAGCGCCCGGCGCAGCCGGAAGAAGTGGCGCCCGCGTACGTGTTCCTCGCGGCCCCGGCCTGCTCCAGCTACATCACCGGGGAGATCCTGCCGGTGCTCGGCGGCGTGACGGTCGCCTGACCGCCCTCAGCGCAGCGCGACCGTGAGCTCGTAGCTCGCGCCCTCATCGGCGGGGATGACGCTGATCACGTAGTCCTCTGAGACCGGCACCCGTCCGGCCCACAGCTGGCGCCGCTCCGACAGCGCGGCCAGCTGCTCACCACCATCCAGCCCGTAGATGTGCAGCGTCACCGGATCGTCCTCGCGCACCGAGGCGGCCAGGGTCTGGCCGGCTTCGGCCGCGACCAGGTAGTCCACCGGGGCGCGAGACGGTGCGGTGCCGGCGATGGCCGCCGTCGGATCGCCCACGCCGATCTTGAGGGGCCTCGGGATCTGGACCGCCAACGTGTAGGCGGTGGCCTCGGTCGCGCTCACCCTCACGATATAGTCGCCGGTGAGCGGCAGCCGTCCCGACCAGAGCCCGCCCGCGCCCAGCGGCGCCGCCAGCTCCGCTCCACCGTCCACGGCCAGCACACGCACCGTCGCCGCAGCCGGTGGCGCTTCTCCCTGCCGAACCGGCCAGGTGATCGCGTGGGCCATCATGACCTGGCCCTGGTCCGCGCCGATCAGATAGCCGCGCGTCTCTCCCGCCTTGAGGCTGTCGTTCAAGATCCCCGAGGTCGTCCCCACCGCGAAGCGCACCCGCACCAGGCCGGTCGTGTCGTCCGACGGTGACTGCGGCGCGGGCTGTGGCGCAGCCGGCGGTGGCGCGGCCGCGGGAGCCGCCCCCGCGAGCCGGGCTCGACCGCCACCGCACGCGGTACTCGCGAGCAGCAAGGCGATCGCTCCGAGGCGGTTCACGGCCGGCAATCGGCTCTCCTGTTGCGCATCTCGATAAGATAACTTGGGCGCTCACCCCGCTAGCGCTTCTTCCGCGGTCAACCGCTTTGTCTGGAGATGGCCCATGCGTGCGTACCTCACCGAGTTCATCGGGATCTACTTCCTCGTGCTGACGATCGGCCTCACCGTGCTGGGCGGGACGCCGTTCGCCCCGCTGGCGATCGGCGCCTCCCTCATGGTGATGGTGTTCATGGGAGGGCATGTGTCCGGGGCGCACTACAACCCCGCGGTCAGCATCGCCTGCGCCATGCGGAAGAAACTGCCCTGGTCCGAGGTGCCCCCTTACATCCTGGCCCAGCTGGCGGGCGCGGTGGCCGCGGCGCTCACCGTGTACGGCATCCTGGGACAGACGTTCACGCTGACCCCGGCCGAGGGGTTCAGCTCCACCCGCGCCGTCGCGATCGAGGCGCTGTACACGTTCGCGCTCTGCCTCGTGGTCCTCAACGTGGCCACGATTCAGAAGACCAAGGGGAATTCGTTCTATGGGCTGGCGATCGGATTCACCATCGTGGTGGCGGCATTCGCGGGAGGGCCGCTCTCGGGTGGCGCGTTCAATCCCGCCGTGGGATTCGGCCCGATCCTGGTGCACAGCTTGCTGGGCGACGGCTCGCTCGGACACCTCTGGATCTACATCGTAGGACCGTTGATCGGCGCAGTGGCCGCGGCGGGCGCGTTCGGCATTCAGGGGGAGGAGTAGCGGCCTATTTCCCTCCCGTCGTCCCCGACAGCGGCGGTGCGCGCCAGGGCTGGGGCTGACGCTCGAGCACCGCGAGCGCCACCGTATCGCCGTCCCCGCCCGGCCCCGCGAGGACGGTGAGCGACAGCTGGTTTCCATCCTTCCGCCGGAACAGCACCGTCACCATGCGATGGTCGCCGCGCGAGGCGGTCGCACGGACGCGCTCGAGCTCCTCGGGGCCTCCGAATACCCCGAGCGCTTCGCCCAGACGCTGGAACTCCGCCGACGACTCATAGCCGAGCAGTCGGGCGAACGGGAGATTCGCCGCGCGGACCGACCCGCCGGGCCGGATCAGGCACAGTCCGGCGGGGGAGCTGTCCGCCAGCCCGCGGAGCTGCTCCTCGGCGAGACGGAGCGCATCCTCGACTCTGCGGCGCACGACCGCCTCGGCCTTGAGGTCGGCCACCTGCTTCCGCAGGGCCGCGTTCTCGTCTACGAGCTCCTGCTTGGATCGGTGTTGATCGCGCATCGTGCCTGAAAGACGGACTCGGCCCCCGGTCTTGCACCGCGCTTCCCCCCGGACCACCCGGGGTTCATTCTTGCAACGGGGCGGGGACACCGCCCGGCTCACCTTCAGCACGGCAGGGCGCGCATGCGTTTCGATCTCGAAGTCACCTTGGACGTCCTGCGTCGCACCCCGGCGACGCTGCAGGTTCTGCTCGACGGCATCGCGGAACCGTGGGCCCACGGCAACGAAGGTGCCGAGACGTTCAGCCCGTTCGACGTCGTCGGGCATCTGATCGATGGCGAGGAGACCGACTGGATAGTCCGCGCGCGCATCATCCTGGCGCGCGGGCCGGACCCGCGATTCGAGCCCTACGATCGTTTCCGCCACCGCACCCGGAACGTCGGCCGCTCGCTGGCGTCGCTGCTGACCGAGCTCGCAGCGCTGCGCGCCGCGAACCTCGAGCTGGTCCGGTCCTGGCGTCTGGGTGACGCGGAGCTCGCCCTTCCCGGCAACCATCCGAGCCTGGGCGTGGTGACACTCCGTCAACTGCTCGCGAGCTGGCTGGTGCACGATCTCGGTCACATCGCCCAGGTCACCCGCGTGATGGCCAAGCAGTATCGTGACGAGGTCGGGCCCTGGATCGCGTACCTGCCGGTCCTCACCGACCACGACGTGCCGCGATCCTAGGATGGACTGCGTGGGAAGCGCTCGTCGCCCGCGACTTCGCAACCGACACCCCGTCCTGATTCCCGCTCAGGGCGCCGACCGAGCCAGCGCTCGAGGGGCTCCCGTCGCGACCGACGCGAGCGGCGCCTTCCGGCTCGAGACGGTCGTCCCCGGTCTTTACCCCGGCCGGACCCGGCACATCCACGTGAAGGTGCAGGCGCCGGGAGAGCCGATCCTCACCACCCAACTCTTTTCCCCGGGCGAGGAGCGGAATGCGCCCGACGGCATCTTCCACGGCAGCCTGATGATGCAGATCCGGGAGGCGGCGGCAGGCAACCAGGGGCAGTTCAACTTTATTCTGGACCTCGCGTGACCCCTCGCCACTCGTAGTCGCACCGGCGGCCGGACCGCCGCCGGCTCGCCGGGTACCTACCCATCCCTCCCGCCACCATTACGTTCACGCATCCGACGAGAGGAGCGGACGATGCGGCTTGACGAGCCGGCTGGTGAGCCCCTGCAGGAGCCGGTCTCCCTTCCGGTGGTCGTGGAACAACCGGCGGTCGTGGAACAACCCATCGAAGCCATACCGCCCAAGCGCGCCCATCTCGTGGTGGTCGTCACGCGCGCGCTCACTCCCGAGGATGGCGCCGAAGCCGGCGCCACGCTCCGCGCCCGGCACTGGCACCCGTACGAGCACCGCTGGGACGAGGCCGACTTCGATTCGCTCGACGCGCTGCGAAAGCGGCACCTGGAGGAGAGCGGCTGGGAGCTGATCCAGGAGCAGCAGCTCGACGCGGACCTCGCAGTGGAGATGGTGTTCAAGGCCCACCGGATCGACTTCACCCGGCCCAGCCGGGAGCAGATCCTGCGAGACATCGGCATGACCCCGGATGACGTGAGCGAGCTGCTGGAGCACGTGGACCGTCCCCCCGACCGGAGCCGTAGCGGTGCCGGGCACCGCGTATACCGTCCTGTTCGCCATCAGCATCTGCCATCTGTTGAACGATACGATGCAGGCGCTGCTGCCTGCGCTGTACCCGGTGCTGAAGACGAATTTCGGCCTCGACTTCGGCCAGATCGGGCTGATCACCCTCACCTTCCAGCTCACCGCGTCGCTGCTGCAGCCGCTGGTCGGCCTCTACACCGACCATCGCCCCCAGCCCTACTCGCTCGTGGCCGGCATGGGATGCAGCATGATCGGCCTTTTCGTCCTGTCCATGGCCTCGAGCTACCCGCTGCTTCTCCTCTCGGCCGGCCTGGTCGGACTCGGCTCGGCCGTCTTCCACCCCGAGTCCTCACGGGTGGCGAGGATGGCCTCGGGCGGCCGCCACGGGTTCGCGCAGTCGCTCTTCCAGGTGGGGGGCAACGCGGGCTCCTCCCTCGGACCCCTGCTCGCCGCTTTCGTGGTGGTGCCCAGGGGCCAGGGGAGCGTGGCGTGGTTCTCGGCGGTCGCGCTGGCGGGGATGGTGATCCTGACCCGGGTGGGCCGGTGGTACACCGCTGCACCGCGCCGCGGGGAGCGCCCGTACCGGCCACGGCGGCGGCCACTCACGGCCTGCCGAGAGGGCGAGTCGTCGCGGCCATCGCGATCCTGCTCATCCTGGTGTTCTCCAAGAACGTGTATCTGGCGAGCATCAGCAGCTACTACACGTTCTACCTCATCGAGCGATTCGGCGTCTCGGTACAGAGCGCGCAGATCCACCTGTTTGTTTTCCTCGGCGCGGTGGCGGCGGGCACCATAATCGGCGGTCCGGTGGGCGATCGGCTGGGACGGAAATGGGTGATCTGGGCCTCCATTCTCGGCGTCCTGCCGTTCACGCTCGCCCTGCCCTACGTGGATCTCTTCTGGACCGGGGTCCTGAGCGTCGTGATCGGGGTGGTCCTCGCCTCGGCCTTCTCGGCGATCCTGGTGTTCGCCCAGGAGCTGGTGCCGGGCCGGATCGGACTGGTCTCGGGATTGTTCTTCGGGTTCGCCTTCGGCACTGCCGGGATCGGGGCGGCGCTGCTGGGCGACCTGGCGGACCGCCCCGGCATCGAGTTCATCTACCGCCTCTGCTCCTACCTCCCCGCCCTTGGCCTTCTCACCGCCCTGCTCCCGGGCATCCCCGCCGGCCGCGCCGCCCGGTCGCGGCCCTCCCAGGCCGCCGAGCCGGCGGACGTGCCGCTGACCTAGGTCACCGCCGGGAAACCGGCAACAGGGTTAGATTTACGGCATGCGGCACCGCCGCATCGGTGCCGCCGACGTCCTCACGCGCCGCCGCGTACACCACGTCCAACACGCGAGTTTTTGGTGAGCACTCATAAGGTCAAGCAGTGCCGACTGTCCTACCGGGGCCGCGATTTCCACTTCGTCTCCTACGAGGCCCATCCCGCCAATGAGCGGCGGGGAGAGACGGCCATGCCGGCGATGTGGTACCTCATGGGCCCGGCCAAGCGGTGGCCGGTGATGGAGCACAACCCCGACCAGCCGGAAACCGAAGTGGAGAAGGGGCTGCTCGAATGGCTCTCTACCCAGGAGCTCGGCCTGCCGCGGCGGGAAGCCTAGGGTCTGGGCCGGGCCCGCTAGGGCACTGAACGGAGAAACCGCTCCAGGTCACGCACGACCTCTTTGGGCCGCTCCCAGTGCGGTGCGTGACCGGTCTCCCGGTACACCCTGAGGCTCGACACCGGCAGCGCGTCCACCAGCGCCCGTTGCTCGGCTCGCGGAAAGATCGCGTCGCGATCGCCCCACATGAGCAGCGACGGAATGTTCAACCGGGTCAGGCCGGCGAAGCTCCCGGCCTCCAGCATTCCCGCCAGCGCCGCCCGCCACACCCGCACCGGCACTTTCCGACTCTCCGCCACGACCCGCACCAGAAAGCCGGCCGGCACCGGACGGTGGATGGTGCTCGACTGGAACGCCATGAGGTAATCGGCGGGCACCGGATCTGACAGCGCCGCGAGTTCGCCCTGCAGCGCGACGGTGGCGTCGTTGCGTGCGTTGGTCGTCGAGCCGATCAGCACCAGCCTCGCGATCCGCTCGGACGCGGAGAGGGCGGCCCGCTGCGCCACCAGGCTCCCCATGGAGTGCCCCACCAGCGTCGCCCGCCCGATGGCGAGAGTGTCCATGAAAGCCAGCACGTCCTCGGCCATGGCCCGGGGACCGTAGGCGGCGTCGGGCCGGTCGGAGTCACCGTGGCCGCGGAGATCCAGCGCATAGACGCGATGCGAGGGGGAGAGCCCCGGCAGTACGCGGCTGAAAGAGAACCACGAGTCCCCGATGCCGTGCAGCAGGATGACCGGGCTGCCCGCCGGATCTCCCTGCTCCAGGTAGCGGAGTCGCACGCCGGTGGCGAGGCGCACGTCCGCGAACTGGGGGCGTGCCGAGGTCGGGGCCGGGTGCGCGATCCCGACTCGCGACGTGAGGACCGCCCCGGCGGGAACCGCGGTGGCCCGCCGGATGGCGACCCGCACCGGAGCGCTGTGCCGCGCGGGGCTTGACCTTGGCATCGGCATTCATCTCCTTGCGTGGGGACATACCAACTCCAGACGACAGGCAATGCGTGAAAGGCCCGCCGGGCCGGACATCGGCGCCGCCATTTCCTCACCCAGGAGGCCCTCGTGGATCCGCTGGTGATCGTGCTCCGACTGGTGCATGTGGTGTGTGGCGCACTCTGGGTCGGTATGGTGGCGTTCAGCACCTTCTTCCTGCTGCCCGCGATCCAGGAAGTGGGGCCTGACGGCGGCAAGGTGATGGCCGCGGTCCAGCGGCGCGGGCTCATGACCATCATGCCCCTCATCGCACTCGCCGCCATCATCTCGGGGCTCTGGCTCTACGTCCGGGTCGCTGCCGGGATGCACGCGGAGTTCGCCCGGTCGCCGGTGGGGCTGGCATTCGGGCTGGGAGGACTCGCGGCCATCGTGGCCTGGCTGCTCGGCGTGCTCGTCCTCCGCCCTTCGATGACCAGGGCGATGGCGATCATGCAGTCGCTACCGCCTTCGGCCACCCCCGAGCAGCGGCAGTCGGTCCTGGCTGAAGCGGATCGTCTGCGCCGGCGCGCGGGTCGCGCCGGGCGGGCGACCGCGCATCTGGTGCTGTTCGCGGTGGCCGCGATGGCCGTCGCGCGTTACCTCTAGGCCCGCCATTCCGGTCCCACGGGCCGGCCGCGCCGGGCGGATCGGTCACTGGATCGCGACTGCCCTGGTCGCGGCCTGCACGCCTTCCTCACCCCCGGCGCCGGTCCCAGTCCACAGCGCCGCTCGTGCGCTCGAAGCGGCCGAATCGCTCTTCCTCGACCTCCGGGACGTGCGCGACCAGATCGACGTAGCCGCCTCGGCGGGCAGCGCCGCCGCGAGCGACGGCACGCCGGTCGTCACGCTTAGACGGCCGCCACGCCGAGCTGCGCACCCAGGTCACGGCCCGGCTGGCCGCCGTGGACTCGGCCGCGCTTCTGACCGAGGACCTTCGGGCCTTCGGGGCCATGCGCGGCGCGCTGGCGCGTGACCTGGCACCGCTGTCCGACGCTCCCGCCGTCCGCGCACCGCGAGCACCCGAGTGCGGGTACGACCCGGTCGCGGTCGCGGCCACGCGCCGGGGCCTCGACTCGCTCCGGACTCGGATCTACGCCTGCTACGCATGGGCACAGTCTCACGTCGCAACCGGCGGGGACACGACCGACCGGCTTTCGGTGCTGGGCGCGCTGGGCCGCACAGCGGATGCCGCGGCCCGACAGCGGCTCTTCATGGCGTTGGGTCCGGTCTGGCGAAGCGTGAACGGCGACAACGACCCGGCCAGCCCGTACCGACGGCTCATCGCGCTCGAGGCCCGCTCGCGCCCGGCGGGTGAGCCCGCGTTCGCCCGACAGGCTCGGCTCTCGGGCGTTCATCCGGATTCCCTGGAGCGATGGCTCATCGCCATTCTGGAGACCTGGCGCGAGGCCAACCCCGACTCGATGATCGAGCCGTGGGACTGGTATTACCGCACCGGCCTCCCCGGGCGCGCGCTGGGAGGTCGCATTTCCCGCCGGCGACTCACCGAGCTCAACGCAGAGGTGTATCGCTCGCTCGGCGCCGACCTCGCGTCGCTGAACGTCCGCTTCGACCTGGACCCGCGGGAGGGGAAGACGCCGGTGGCGTTCTGCGCTTTCGGACTCCGCCCCAGACGCACCGGCGGCGGCTGGAGCCCCGGCCAACCCTCTGTCTTCGCCACCTATCGCGACGGGGGCCTCGACAACCTCGCCGAGCTGCTCCACGAGACCGGCCACGCCGTCCACATCGCGGCGATCCGCACCCGGCCCGCCTTCACGGACTGGCCGGACAGCGATCCATTCACCGAGGCCGTGGCGGACTTCGTGGCGCTCGACGTCGTGGAGCCAGCTTGGCAGCAGCGGTGGCTCGGAGACACCGTACCGCTCGCCGATGGCTTGCGGGCGCGGTACGGTGGGATCGTGCTCGATGTGGCCTGGGCGCTGTTCGAGATGCGAATGCTGCGCGAGCCGGCCGCCGATCCGAACGAGGTGTGGGCCCGACTCGCGGCCGACTACCTTCGCATCCGACCCCACGCCGAGCTCTCCTGGTGGGCCATGCGTGGCCAACTGGTGGACGCGCCGGGGTACATGATGAACTACGCAGTAGGCGCGATGGTGATCGCGGCGCTCCGGGCACGCACTGTCGAGAGCCATGGCCCCTTCGTGGTCGGGGACCGCTCGTGGTATGCCTGGGTCTCGGACCGGCTCCTCCGGTTCGGTCAGGAGCGGCCGGCGAGGGAGGTGCTGGAGGAGTTCCTCGGTGGTCCGGTGACGGTGGAGCCGCTGCTGGCGGACATGCGGAGGATGAACCAATGAGTGCGGGCAATGAGACGCCATTGCATAGTGCTTCTCGATCTGTATAGCCTTGAACGATGACGCCTATGGCATGGCTCTTCGCGGCCCTGCACCTGCTGGGGCTCGGCGTGGGCCTCGGGTCGATCTGGGCACGGGCGAAAGCTCTGAGCGGTCCGCTCGACCCCGCCGGGTTTCGCCGGGTGTTCTACGCCGACAGCTGGTGGGCGGTATCCGCAGTGCTCTGGATCGGCACCGGACTGGTTCGGGTTCTGGCGGGGCTGGAGAAAGACACTGATTACTACCTTCACAACCACGTCTTCTGGACCAAGATGGCGCTGTTGCTCGCGATCCTCGTTCTGGAAATCTCGCCGATGCTGGCCCTCATGCGGTGGCGGGTAGAGGTGGCGCGCGGGGGATCACCCGACACCCGACTGGCGGGACGATTCGCCCGGATCAGCTACATCCAGGCGGGGATCGTGGTGCTGATGGTCATGGCCGCGACGGCAATGGCGCGCGGCATGGGCGTCACCCCGGTCCGCTGATCGGCAGCCCGCGCCGCACCCCGCCGGCCACGAACCAATCATGCCACCGAGCCCACTCTCCCGCCTCCGAAAGCTGTGCCTCGCATTACCCGAGGCCCACGAGGTCGAGGCCTGGGGCGAGCCCACCTTTCGCGTGCGCAACAAGCTGTTCGCCATGTACGCCGCGGCCGACAACCACCACGGGGCGGGCCGGCCGGCGGTCTGGTGCAAGGCGGCGCCGGGCAACCAGTCGCTCATGGTACGCGCGTCGCCGGACCGGTTCTTCGTGCCGCCATATGTGGGACCCAGCGGTTGGGTGGGCGTGTGGCTGGATCGGACTCCGGACTGGAAAGAGGTGCGCGACCTGATGCGCGATTCGTACCGACTCATCGCCCCCAGGAAATTGCAGGCGCTGCTGGACCAGAGAGGCACACCGTGAGCCGGAGCGCCGGCGCGACCGTGGAGCGCAACCTCGCGCTGCCCGATGGGCGGACGGTCCATATCCGCCGCGCGACGCCGGACGACGCGACGCCGATCCTCGCCTACCTCCGGCAGGTGGGCGGTGAGACCCCCAACCTCACCTTCGGCACGGAGGGACCCGGCCTCACCGACGAGGAGGAGCGCGACTACCTGGCGCGAGTCGCTGCCTCGGATAACTCACTCGCCATCGTGGCCACCGTGGGCGGGGAGCTCGTCGGCGGGCTGACCTTCGACGGAGGGCAGCGTGCGCGGTTGCGCCACATGGGCGAATTCGGCATCAGCGTGGCCCAGGCGTACGCCGGGCTCGGGATCGGCCGCGCGATGATCGAGTACATGATCGATTGGGCTGAGCGCACCGGCGTGGTGCGCAAGATCAATCTGAAGGTCCGGGTCGACAACATCGGCGCGATCCGTCTCTACGAGCGGATGGGCTGGGTGCAGGAGGGCCGCACGACCCGCGACACGATCATCGACGGACAATTCAACGACTGCCTCCTCATGGGCCTGGAGGTGGAGTCCCGGTGAGCACGCCCGGCGGCGTGCTCGACGAGAGCGAAGTCCGCCGCCGGCTCCGGATGGAGGACCTGATCCCGGCGATGGCCGGCGCGCTGGCCGATTTCTCGGCGGGCCGGGTGGTGCAGCCGGTCCGACAGATGCTTCCCGTGGACGAGTGGGGTGGATTCTTCGCGGCGATGCCGGCCTACACCGGGGGCGCGCTCGGCGCCAAGCTGGTGACGTTCTACCCCGCCAATCGCGGCGTCACCCATCACGCGATGATTCTCCTGTTCCACCCCGAGACCGGCGAGCCGCTCGTCACCATGGAGGGCCGACTCATCACCGAGATGCGCACGGCGGCGGTGTCGGCGGTCGCCACTCGCCACCTCGCACGGGAGAGCGCGGCGGTCCTGGGTATTCTCGGATCGGGAGTGCAGGCGCGAAGTCACCTCGAGGCGTTGCGCCTGGTGCGCCGGTGCCGGGAGGTACGGGTCTGGAGCCCGACGAACGCGGGCGCGTTCGCCCGGGAATTCGGGGTCACCGCCGCGGGCTCGGCGGAAGCGGCCGTGCGCGGTGCGGACATCGTGGTCGTCGCCACCAGCTCGCGCGTGCCCGTCCTCCAGGGCGCGTGGCTTTCGCCGGGAGTCCACGTCAACGCCGTCGGTGCCTGCCGGCCCGACTGGCGGGAACTCGATGACGACCTGCTGCGTAAGGCGCTCCTGTTCGTCGACTCGCGCGCGGCGGCCATCCTGGAGTCAGGCGACGTCATCGCGTCCGGAGCCGTAGAGGCCGAGCTTGGCGAAGTGGTCGCCGGCGGTCACCCCGGACGCCGGGCGCCCGAAGACATCACCGTGTTCAAATCGGTGGGCCTCGCCGTGGAAGACGTGGTCGCCGCCGACCTCGTCTATCGCGGCGCCGGCCGTGCGTCCTAGGAGGTTCCCGCGCCACCGTCCCCTGCTCCACGGAGCCGAAGCGCCATGCCGCTACGCTCGTATCTGTTGTCCCTGCTAGCACTCGCCGCCGCCTGCGGGGCCGATCGGGCTGCGCCAGCCGATCCCGCACCGCTGGACGGCATCGCCAGGCGCTACGTGGTGCTGGGGCTCAACCTGGGCCGGCACGACCGGAACTATGTGGACGCCTTTTTCGGTCCGGACTCGCTGCGAGCGGCGGCGGACGCGGAGTCCCTTTCGGTGGCGCAGATTCAGGGCGCGGCGGAGTCGCTGATCGCCGTGCTGGGCGACAGCGTCCCCAACTACCGGGACTCGCTGGTGGGGCTGCGGCATCGCTACCTCCGCGTCCAGCTCGGTGCGATGGCCACCCGCGCCCGGATGCTGGGCGGGGAGCGGCTCTCCTTCGACGAGGAGGCCAAGGCACTCTACGACGCAGAGCCGCCCCATCTCCCTCCGGCGCACTTCGACACCCTGCTGGCGCGGCTCGACAGCCTGCTTCCCGGGCCCGGCGCACTGGCCACGCGGTACCGGCAATTCCGCGACCGGATGATGATTCCCGCTCCCCTGGTGGACACCGTCTTCAAGACCGCCATTGCCGCCTGTCGCGCGCGCACGCTCCGCCACCTGTCACTTCCATCCGAGGAGCGGTTCGAGCTCGAATACGTGAAGGACACGCCCTGGAACGCCTACAACTGGTACAAGGGCGATTACCGCAGCGTGATCCAGGTGAACCTCGACTTTCCCGTCGCGATCGACCGGGCGGTGGATCTCGCATGTCACGAGGGGTATCCCGGCCACCACGTCTACAACGTGCTGCGGGAACAGGCGCTGGTGCAGAAGCTCGGGTGGGTCGAGAACTCCATGTACCCGCTGTTCAGCCCCCAATCGCCCATCGCGGAAGGGAGTGCGAATTTCGGTATCGACATGGCCTTCCCGCCTGCCGAGCGGGTCGCATTCGAGCGCGACTCGCTGTTTCCGCTGGCGCGGCTGGACCCTTCGCTCGCGGCCCGGAATGCGGAGGTACGGCAGATCGTGGAGGGGTTGAACTACGCGCGCAACGAGGCCGCGCGTGCCTATCTCGATGGGAAGCTGGACGCGGCGGGCGTCGCGCAGATGATGCAGCGGCGCTGGCTGGAGTCGCCCGATGCCGCGGCCAAGACGGTCCGCTTCATCGACACCTATCGCAGCTACGTGATCAACTACAATCTGGGGCGGGACCTGGTGGCGGCGTGGGTGGATCGGAAGGGAGGCGAGGGGGAGCGCGATCGGTGGCGGGCGTTCGAAGCGCTGCTGTCGGCGCCTTACCTGCCCCGCGATCTCATCGAGCGGGACACCAGCTCCCAATGACAAAACGCCCGGCCGGTGCTATGGCACCGCCGGGTCGCAAGTCAAAGCAGGATTGTTCACCCAGGCTGCTCCATCCCTGGGGCCCGAAGGCTATGTCGTGTGCGTCAGGATCGGTTACTTGCCGAGCTTGACGACGTTCTCAGCGGCCGGGCCTTTGGCGCCCTGAACCACGTCGAATTCCACCTTCTCGCCCTCGGCAAGGCTCTTGAAGCCCTGGCCCGAGATGGCCGAATGATGGACGAAGCAGTCCTTCTCGCCGTTCTCCGGGGTGATGAAACCGAAGCCCTTGGCGTCGTTGAACCACTTCACGGTACCGGTGGTGCGCATGCGGAGTATTCCTTTGGTTTGGTAATCGGGACTCGGCATTCGCACGCGTACCGACTACAAAAAGCGTCGTGATCACTGCCCTCACGCCGGGCTGCGACAGTTTCCCAAGAAAAAGGGCCCCTGCGATTTCCGGGGGCCCTGAGCTCCTTGGATCTCGAATCGCTTACTTCTGCGACTATCGCAGGCACTAATATAGATAGTACCCCCCGCCAAGGCAAGCCCCCTCCGCCTCAGTCTCTCGGGATCGCGACGAACGTCAGGGTTCTGCCGCTGCTCGCCTCGACCAGATTGCCGGCGATGTGCCCTTCGTCGTTGATGTGCCGTGCCGCGGTCAGCACGTCGTCGTACCTGCCGATCAGGTCGTTCAGGTCCTTCAGCTTCCCGTTCTCCCACAACACGGCCCGGCATCCACCGGCGCCGCACGACCGTCCGACGATCTGTCCCCGGCGGTTGATGCCGAAGGCCTGACTGAAGTCGTGACCCTCGATCAGCTCGAGGTCCTCGATCCCTCCGTCCCTGGTCCAGCGGAAGGCGTGGGGCTGGAAGGTGATGCCGGGTACCCCGGCGGGGTTGGAGAAACCCACTACCACGCCGCGCTCGTTGATGGCCATCGGCGTGTGCCAGGCGTCGCCGCCGAGATCCCCTATCTCCCGCACCTTGCCGTCCTCCCAGATGACCGCATGGCGCGCGCTGAGCTGTCCCACGGCGATGTCGCAGTCTCCCGAGATGCCGACCACTTGCCCCAGATCGTTGATGGCCGTGGCGGCCGAGGTCGAATCCCCGTGCAGTGGACGGAGCTGCCGTCGCCCGCCGTTCTTCGCGTCCCACTGCACCGCGCGGAACTGGAGCACCTGCGGCGCGTTGCAGGTCGGGTCGCGCACCGGCGTCTCGGCCCAGCCGACCACCTGTCCGTGCGTGTTGATGCCGGTGGCAAAGCTGTGGGTGCCGCCGAGCGGAGCGAGCCCCTTCATCTCGCCGCGATACCAGACGAAGCCGCGGCACACATGGTGAGTCACGGTCGGGAAGAACGCCGAGCAGCTCCACTCCTCCTGGTTGGGATCGAGCTTTCGAGTCTCCGCGATACCCACCACCATCCCTTCGTCGTTCTGGCCCGGCCACTGCACGTTGCTGTTGGGACCACCCAGGGTGCGGAGGTCGAGGATCTTGCCGTCGCGCCAGAGTGCCGCGTGGCGAGTAGTGTCGCCCGGGAGGTTGGAGAAGCCGGCGATCCAGCCGCGATCGTTGATGCTGGTGCCGACGCTCACGTTGCCGCCGAGCGTGGCGGAGAAAGCCACGACGCGATAACGACTGCCCGCGGACTGGTCGGCCATCGTGGCGGCGGGCTCGGTGACGGGTCGTTCACCGTCGCAGCCGACCACGGCCGCGGCGAACAGGAAGGACGAAACGGTGCGCATGGCAATCTCCGGCGATGGAAAACGGTGCGAGCGCGGCGAGCGCCTGCGCTCGACTCGGTGACTCACCGTAGTCCGCCCGTCGGAGCCGCACGCGCCGAATCCGGACTCGCAATCCTTCGCCAGAGCGGCTCGCCGCATCCGGACCTCGAATCCGGCGCCGGATTGCAGCCGAAAGTGTGGTCGGAGAGACCCGTGTGTAGAGGGCCCGCAACGAACCTTCACCTCACCAATTCTTGACAGGGCGACCGAAGTCTCGACACGTCGTGCATCGCCGTGCACGACGGGAGTGCCCACGCGCCCCTCCGCCCGAGGAACAGACAGGGTGTCCCAACCAAGCCCATCCCCTCCCGCCGAACGATGTTCCGACCCCTCGACCACCGTCGGGGCATGGCCGGTAACTCATCGCTCGAGCCAGAAGCTGCAGTCCTCCGGGAGGGCCTTCGTCCCTCTCGACCTGCGGACCCGGAATTGCGAATTCACCCGCTACGAAAAGCCGCGCCACGAGCCGGCGTGAGCAGGTACGTCCCCGATGCAAGGGAGCGCAGCATGGCCATTCCGATCATCGCAGCAGCCGATCCGGTCGCCGCGGTCGGCACATTGCTCCAATCCTCGATGCGACTCGAGCGAGAGCAGTGGCTGCCCCCGAGCGAGCTGGCGGCACGCCGCCTGGCACGGCTGCGGGACGTGGTCGGCCGTGCGGCGAAGACCAAGTACTACGGCGCCGCGCTGCGTGAAGCGGGGGTCAACCCTCGCACCATGGAATTGCGCGACCTCTCGCGGATGCCGCTGGTGGACCGTCAGGTGATCGCGCGCTACGGCATCGACGCGTTCCTCAGCACCAGCCGCGACGGCCTGGTGCACGTGTTCACGTCGGGCTCGACCGGAACGCCGGGCCACTTCATGCGGTCGAAGATCGAGGAGGCCGACTACTCCGCGCGCTGGTGGCGGGTGTACGCCGCGTACGGGTGCAGCATGTGGGACGCGCAGGTGAACGTGGCGATCGTGGACAAGCCGGATCGAGGCGGGCCGATCACCCTGCTGCGCAGGATGGGCATGCTGCCCCGGATCGAGCGCGTGGCGTCCGATGCGCCGCCCGCGCACGTGCTGGAGAGGGTGCGGGAGACCCGGGCGCCGATTCTCACCGGCTACGCCGGCGCGATCGAGGCGCTCGCCGAGCACGTGATCGCCACCGGGGCCAAGATCCAGCCGCCTCGCGCCGTGTTCTGTACCGCGATGGAGGTGACCGACCGCTGCCTGGAGCTCGCCGCGCAGGCGTTCCAGGCGCCGGCGGTGGACGTGTACGTCACCAACGAGTTCGGCGTGATCGCGTGGTCCTGCCCCGTCCGGCGCGACCACCTGCACGTGAACGACGACGCGTTCGTCGTCGAGGTGCTCGGACCCGACGGCACGCCGGCGCCGGCAGGGACGGTGGGCGAGCTGGTCATCACCAGCCTGGGCCTCACCGCCATGCCGCTCATCCGGTACAAGATGGGCGACATGGCCGCGAGCGTCGCCGAGCCCTGCGAGTGCGGGCGCGGGCTGGCGCTGCTCTCCCGGGTGCACGGCCGCACCGCCCACGCGATCCGCCGCCCGAGCGGCGCGCTCATCACCACGCCGTTCGTCACCAGTCTCTTCGGCCGGGCGCATGCCCACGAATGGGTCCGCAAGTTCCAGGTGCGCGAGGAGCCCGGGAAGCGGCTGCGCTTTCTGCTCGACATCCGCCGGACGCCGTCGGACGACCAGCGCAACGCGCTCACGAACTCCGTGATCTCGGCGGTGGGTCAGGAATTCCAGATCGCGTTCGAGGTGGTGGACCGGATCCCCAACGCGCCGAGCGGCAAGCTCCAGTTCGTGGTACCGTTGGCAAGCTAGTCCCTCCCGGACGCTCCAGGCCCGGCGCCCCTGCGGGGCGCCGGGCCTTCGCGTGTCCGGGATGGAAGCTATGAGCTATGAGCTTTCAGCGATAAGCTCTAGGCTCCTAATCCGAGCTCGCAGGTCAGTGCTTCTAGCTCATAGCTCATAGCTCATAGCTCATAGCTAAACATCGGAGACACCCATATGGACGAAGCCATGACCACCACCGCCTTCACCCTCGACGGATACCGAATCGTCGAGTCGCTCGGCGTGGTCCGCGGGGTCACGGTGCGGTCGCGGTCGCTCATCGGCACCATCGGCGCCAAGATCGAGACCCTGATCGGCGGGCACATCACCATGCTCACCTCGCTGTGCGAGCAGGCCCGGGCCGACGCGTTCGAGATCCTGCTGGCCCACGCGCAGCGCCGCGGCGCCAACGCGATCGTCGGGGTCCGCTACGACGCCACCGAGATCATGTCCGGCGTCACCGAGGTGCTCTGCTACGGGACCGCGGTGGTGGTGGAGCCGTGGCAGGAGCCGTGATCCGCCGCCGGCATGGGCCTGAAAAGGTCGCTCAGGCCGCGGCGCTCCGCCCAGCGATGGCGTCCACGACGCGCTCCGCGTCTCGTGCCACGCCGTGGATCATGGTGGAGGACAGCGAGTAGAGAAAATGGAGGCCGACGAAGTACAGTCCGGGTGACGTGGGGACGAAACCGCGCTCCTGTTTGGGCTCCCCTCGCTCGTCCAGTACCGGAAGATCGATCCAGGTGAAGCCCGGATCGAACCCCGTGCACCAGACCACGCTCGCCACGTCCAGTACGCGGCCATCCTCCAGGACCGGCCGGCCCTCCCGAACCCCCGCTACCCGTCCTACCCGCTCCACGCCCGCCGCCTCGAGATCCTTGGGCTTGACCCGGATCAGCGGACCGCCCTGTGAGATGATCTTCGGTCGCGCGCGACGGCCGATCGGGGTATCAACCGTAAGTAGCCGGTGGAAGAGGACCCGGAAGATGAACGGCAGCAGCAGCCGGCCCATCCTGCCTTCGATCCGGATCGGCACGTGGCCCGTGTCGCGCCCGGCCATCGTGGCCGTGCGACCCGCGCGCGTGGCCTCCATCGCGATCTCCGACCCCGAGTTTCCCGCGCCGACGACCAGAACCCCACCCGGCGCGAGCTGCGACAGGTTCCGGTAGGCGCTGGAGTGGATTTGCACGATGCCGGGATCGAGATCGGCGGCAAAGGCAGGAATTCGGGGGCGCTGGTAGGAGGCCATCGCGACCACGACATTGTCGGCCTCGATGGCGTGGTCGTCGGTCGTCACCAGGTAGCGACTCCCCTTGCGGGAGAGCCGCCGCACGGCCGCGCCGGTGCGGACCGGCAGCGCGAATCGCGCCGCGTAGGACTCGAGATAGTCGGCCATCGCGTTCTTGGTGGGGAAGCTGTGCGACGGCGCCGGAAACGGCATCCCGGCGAGCCCGTCGAAGCGGGCTGGCGTGAATAGCCGAAGCGAGTCCCAGCGCTCTCGCCAGGAGTCGCCGATGCGCTGGTGCGCCTCGAGGATCACGAACCGGATTCCGCGACGGGCCAGGAAATAGCCGGTGGACAATCCGGCCTGACCGCCTCCGATCACCACCGTGGAGACCTGTTCGACGTCAGTCATCCGATACATCCTTCGGCGACGAGTTGCCGGAGAACCCAATGCACGCCCGACCCCGCAGCCTCAACCGGAAGCTACAGCCAATGACGCCTGAACTCTGCCCCGGGCCACGGTGGATGGGCCAGTCCCTTGCCTCATTGCTCCTGGTGGCCGCCTGCGCCCCCGCGCCCGACTCCGGCCCGGGCCGGGCGGCCGACTCATCGCCTGCCGGGGGCGCGACCCAGCCCACCGAATCGACTCCGGCCCTGGCGAACAAGGTCTGGCGGGTCGCCACCGGCAGCGACTCGGGCGCGTACTACGTGTTCGTGTCGGATGGCACCCTGCTGATCGCCTCGAACCACGGCACGCCCGCGCTGGGACGGTGGAAGCAGGCCGGAGATACGGTGACGCTGGTGGAGGAGGGCATCCCGCATCCCGCGGCCATTCTGGAGCAGAGCGACGAAGCGCTCGCCCTCCGTTTGTCCGGCAGAGGGGAGCCGCTGGAGCTGCGCTTCACCCGCGGCCGACCCTAGGGCGAGGGGCACATCGGGCTCGGGCTCGAAGCCCGAATTCGAGCGCAAGATTCGGAGTGCGGAGTCCGGAACGGGGCGATAGCTTGCAGCGTGAAGTCGACGATACGCGACGCTGCGGAGAGACCATGACGACGTCCGAACGGACCCCCGATCTTCCCACCCCGACCGAACGCGACCCGCGCTGGGCCGCCGTGCTCGCCCGGTCCGCCGATGCGGACGGCACCTTCTATTACTCCGTCCGCACGACCGGCGTCTACTGCCGTCCCTCCTGTCCATCCCGTCGGGCGCGTCCTGAGAACGTTCGATTCCACGCCACCGGCGAGGCCGCCGAGCGAGCGGGGTTCCGTCCCTGCAAGCGGTGCAAGCCGGACCAGCCGTCCCTGGCCGAGCAGCACGCGGCGCTGGTCACCGAAGCCTGCCGTCTCATCGAGACCTCGGCGGAGGCGCCGAGCCTCGATCGGCTCGCCGGCGAAGCGGGCCTGAGCCCGTTCCATTTCCATCGGGTATTCAAGTCGGTCACCGGTCTCACGCCGAGGGGTTACGCCACCGCCCATCGTGGGGAGCGGGTTCGCCGCGAGCTCGCGCGGACGCCCACGGTCACCGCCGCGATTTACGAGTCGGGGTACAGCTCCAACGGCCGCTTCTACGATGAGTCGGGGCACCTGCTCGGAATGACGCCGTCCGACTATCGCGCCGGGGGAGCCAATGCCCAGATCCGCTTCGCGGTGGGCGAGTGCTCGTTGGGCTCGATCCTGGTCGCCCGCAGCGACCGTGGCGTGTGCGCCATTCTCCTCGGCGACGACCCCGACCGGCTCGCACGCGAGCTGCAGGATCGGTTTCCCCGTGCCACGCTCGTCGGTGGCGACGTCGAGTACGAGGCGACCGTCGCGGCGGTGGTGGGACTGGTCGAATCACCCGGGCTCGGACTCGATCTGCCGCTCGACGTGCGGGGCACCGCCTTCCAGCAGCGAGTCTGGCAGGCACTGCGGGAGATCCCGGCCGGCTCGACCGCAACCTACACCGAGGTCGCCCGTCGCATCGGTGCGCCCCGAGCGGTGCGCGCGGTGGCGCGGGCCTGCGCCACGAATCCCCTCGCGGTCGCCATTCCCTGCCACCGGGTGGTGCGCAACGACGGTGGACTCTCGGGGTATCGCTGGGGAGTCGAGCGGAAGCGCGCCCTGCTGGAGCGCGAGGCACGGGTATGACGCGGCCTGATCTCGGGCCTACTCGCCGGCGGGCGGTACCTCGGGCAGGATGATACGGGAGACGTGGCCGGCGGACTGGTGAATGCGGATCTCGCCCGCCCGGGTCGCGCTGCTCTCGAATTCCTGCTCGCCGGTCTGCGGATTCACCGAGAACAGGGGATAGAAGGCGCCGGACAGCACCACCCGCAGGCGGTGACCCGGGAGGAAGCGGTTCGCCGTCACCGGCCCCTCGATCCGAAGAGGCACGATGTCGCCCTCGCGCACCAGCCGACGCTCGGGGCCGCCGTCGCGGTAGCTGGCGCGGAGGAGTGCGGTGCCCGGGCTCGCCAGATTCCAGGCGGTGCCGTCGGGTGCGACGTCATAGAGCTGGACCCAGAGATCGAAATCCGGCACCGTGGCGCTCGCGGCCACTTCGGTGACGACCTGACCGATCATCTCATAGGGCTCGGTGAAGGGCGCGGTCTCGAACGACGCCGCTTCGGGGCGGCCCGCCAGCCCCCGGCCGTCGTGCGCCCCGTATTCGCCATTGGATGGATCGGTCAGAGGATGCCCGGGGTCGGATCGGATCACGCTCGCCGCATCGCCGGTCGGCTGACGCGAGGGGAGGCCGCCGGATCCTGACGCGCCGTCGGGTGGGTCGAGGTACAGCGTGTCGGCGCCGGTACCCGGGATCGGCCAGGCGGGCGCGTCGCGCCACCGATTGGCTCCCATCACGAAGACCCGCACCGGGGGGTCGTCGTCCCCGTCCCGCTGCACCCCCTTCAGGTAGCGGTCCATCCAGCGAAGCACGGTCGCGGTGTAGTCGATGCCTGCGCGGGGTCCGAACTCGCGGTCTCCCGCCTTCACTCGCTCGACCGCATCCACTCCGTGGGTCCACGGCCCCAGAATGAGCCGGGTCCGGCTCGAGTCAGGCGGGCGCGTGTCGCGCAGACCCTGATAGTTGGTGACGGCGCCGAACGGCCCGTAGGGCTCGTCGAACCAGCCGGAAAGATTGAGCACGGCGGCGCCGACGCGGTCGTAGCGGCCCTCGAGCGTGGCCCAGTCCCACCAGGGATCGCGGGGCGGGTGTCGCATCCACTCGTAGTACCACGGCGCCACGCCCTGGAAATCCGGCAGCGTCAGCATGGGACGATGCCGGCGCGCGCGGCCTCGGTCGCTCTGCCACGCGGCGGCGACCTCCTGGTCCGTGCGAGGGCCGGGCCGGTCGAGCCGGCGCCGCAGGTCCGGAGCGATGTTCCACCAGGTCCAGTCGAGCCACGACCCATCCCACACGCCGCCGGAATACCAGAAGCTCTCCGGGGTCGCGTAGGTCATGGCCGGGACCATCGCCTTGAGGCTGGGCGGGTGCTCGACCGCGGCCAGCCACTGCACGGCACCCGGATAGGAGAGGCCGAAGGTGCCGACCACGCCGTTGCTCCAGGACTGGGCCGCTGCCCACTCGATCGTGTCGTATCCGTCCCTCCCCTCGTGGCGGTACGGCTCGTAGTCTCCGTCGGAGCCGTACCGGCCACGGACGTCCTGGACCACCACCGCGTAGCCGCGCGCGGTCGCCTCCCGGATGAAGCCCGGAGCGGTGGCGTCCTCCCCGCGACCGTAGGGCGTCCTCGTGACCAGCACGGGCACCCGCTCACCCTGGGCCGGACGCCAGACGTGGGCCCGAAGCACCACCCCGTCGCGCATCGGGATGGACACGGCCGAATCCACCTGCACCCCGCGCTCGGCGGGCCGCGGCGCGCAGCCGGTCAGGACGGTACTGAGAATCAGCAGCTTCCGGAGCACCAGTGCCTTCCTCCCGGCTGGAGTCGTCTCTCTAGCACCTGGCGTGGCAACCGACTCCCTCACGGAGACACAGAATGCGGGCACCCCTCATCGCGCTGGCGGCTCTGACCCTTCTCGTCGGCTCGGCGCGCGGGCAGGCCGCACCGTCGGCCTCCTCCCCACTCACCAGGCAGGTGTTCGCGGCCGAGAGCGCCTTCGCGGCGACCATGGCCACCCGCGACTCGGCCGGCTTCGCCACGTTCGTGGCGCCCGACGCCGTCTTCTTCGGCGACAAGTCGGTGCTGCGCGGCAAGCAGGCGGTGGTGGACGGTTGGCGCCGCTTCTTCACGGGGCCGGCCGCCCCGTTCTCCTGGCGGCCCGAGCAGGTCGAGGTTCTCGCCTCGGGCACGCTGGCCCACAGCAGCGGCCCGGTCCTCGATCCCGATGGGGCGCAGGTCGCCACCTTCAATTCGGTCTGGCGGCGCGAGGCCGATGGCGCCTGGCGGGTGGTCTTCGACAAGGGGTGCTCCTGCCCGCGCGCTCCCTGAGCGGGTGCGAGACTCGGGGGCCGAGCTACCTTTCCCCGCGTGAGCACCGACCCCGATCTCGACGGCATCCTCGCCTTCCTCCGCACCGCGGAGCGCCTCAAGAGCACCCCGCGAAGCGGCTGGACCACCACGGGTGAGCGGGAAAGCGTGGCCGCCCATACCTGGCGCCTGGCCCTCATGGCCGCGGTGCTCGGCGATCAGTTCCCCGGCATCGATCTCGCCCGCCTCATCAAGATCTGCCTGATCCACGACCTCGGGGAAGCGCTGCACGGCGACGTGCCGGCGCCCGCTCAGTCGCCCGATGCGGACAAGGCGGGCCGCGAGCGCGAGGATCTGGCGTCGGTGCTGGAGCCGCTGCCCGCCAGGCTCCGCGAGGAGCTGACCGGCCTCTGGGAGGAGTACGAGGCCGCGCGGACTCCCGAGGCGCAGCTCGCAAAGGGACTCGACAAGCTGGAGACGATCCTCCAGCACACCCAGGGATCCAATCCCGCCGACTTCGACTACCGCTTCAATCTTACCTACGGCCGCGCCTATACCGCGGCCCATCCGCTTCTTGCGTCGCTCCGCGCCAGGCTCGACGAGGCCACCGAGGCCCGAGCGCGTAACCCAGGGTGAGCGCGCCGCGGGCACGGGCGGCGGCGGTTCATCTCTACACGGCCTCGGGGGCCGTCCTCGCCTGGCTCGCCACGGCCGAGCTCACGACAGCCTCGCCCGACCCCCGCTACGTCTTCGCGCTCCTGGCCGCCGCGGTGGTGGTGGATGCGACCGATGGTCCGCTCGCCCGCCGCTGGGAAGTAAAGCGCTGGCTCCCGGCGATCGACGGTCGCACCATCGACGACCTGGTGGACTATCTCACCTACTGCTTCGTGCCGTTGCTGTTGATCTGGCGGATGGGTTGGGTGCCCGAGCCCGGGCTGCTGTGGATCGCGCCGGCGCTCCTGGCCTCGCTGTTCGGATTCGCCAATGCCGGAGCGAAGGACGAGCGGGGCGGATTCTTCCTCGGCTTCCCGTCCTACTGGAACATCGTGGCGTTCTATGCGGGGTTCATCCATGCGCGCGGCGGGGCGGCCCTCAACGGAGCAGCCCTTCTGCTGCTCGCAGCCGCCACGGTACTGCCGATCCGGTTTCTCTATCCCAATCTCACGCCCCGGCCGTGGCGCACGCCCATCCTGGGCGGCTCGATACTTTGGCTGGCGATGATGCTCTGGCTGCTGCCGGGCTATCCTCGAGCGTCGGCCGGAGCCATCGGACTATCACTGATCTATCCGGCGTTCTACCTCTGGCTCTCGTTTCGGCTGGGTCGGCGCACCGACTAGCGTGAAGGCCATTGCTCGACCGGCGGTCACTCGCCGATCGTATTCATCACGCCCAGGAAGACGATCGCCCCCGAGAGCCGCTCCCGAATCGCGAATACGAACGGCCGGTCCACCGTCATGCTCGGGGGCGCGGAGGTAGCGCCCACTCCGACTCCGGTCGCCGCCGCCGCTTCGGTCCCCTCTTCGTTGACCTCGACGGTGGTCTTCTGCTCGACCCGCGTGAGGAACAGCCGGTTCGGCCGGATGTCGGCGATGCGCGAGAAGTCCGCGGCCGCGTCGTCGAAGGCGATCCCCATGCCCAGCGCGGTGAGGTCGTCGTTCAGAGTCCGGCCGTACTCCAGTCGGAACCGTGGGAGGGTGAGCGCGACTTCGGCGGTGGCGAACTGGTCCGTCAGGGCGCTCCACTTCCCCGCATCGAACCCCGCCAGCACCTCGACCGCCGTGCGTCCGTCCCTGGGCAGCAGCACCGTCATGGCGAAGGCCCCGTTGCCGTACAGCAGATCCACTCCCTGGAAGGTTTCGGTATCCACGTAGCGGAGCTCGTCCACCTGATGCATCAGGCGAGCGGTACGGTCCCGGCCGTCCGCGCCGTGGAAGGGGCCGTCACTCGTTTCGTCGGGGTCGAACTGGCTTCGCCATTTGCCCTTGAAGTAGATGGCGTTCACCAGGAACAGGACTTCGTCGGCCTGGAGCTGGTCGAGTAGACGCGGGATCCTGCCCTCGGTCTTGTCCCGGACCCAGCCATTGATCGCGTCGAGGGTCTCCGGGCTGCCGAAGTCGACCGTGGCCACCTCGGCATCGAAGTACGAGCGGCCCGCATCCAGGAAGGCCGGTTCGATCGGGAGCGCGGCGTGTCCCCAGATCGAGTTCGCGACCCGCATCTCGGTGCGCGCATCCAGTCCGGTCAGCAGCTCGATCACGTCGCGATAGCCGCGATCGATGTCCGCCTCAGCCATGCCGTCGAGCCGGAGCGCGCTGCGCATCGCGTCGTAGGTCTCGCCCACCGCGCCGTTGAGGGCCATGCCCAGGGCCATCGACGCGCTGAGCGGAGAAAGAAAGACGTTGGAGTCGGGTGGCAGCGACGCGGTCGCTTGGCGCAGCAGATCGAAGGCGAAGCTGTTCGCGCCCTCGACGATCCGGACCTCGGCCGGCGAGAGCGAGCGCGGCAGCTCGGAGAGCAGCGGTGGCTGGTCGCCGCCGGGGTCGGTCGTGCCGCACGCGGCGAGAAGCAGCAAGGCGAGGGGGACCTGGCGACGGCGCGGCATGGGACGCTCCTTGGCGGTCACCGGAACACCCGGTGATGCCCACTGGACTCCGGGTCCTGCCGCCGTGTGACGGCCCTACCAGCCCTCCGAGCCGGGCACGCCCTTGAACGGACCCACCAGCTCCGGGGTTACCCAGCCCCCGTAGTAGAACCCGGGCTGCGGCTCGACCCGATGCGCGCCGACGTAGCAGCCGTCCATCCGCCGCGGGTAGAAGGCGAGGTAGTCGCGCAGCGCCTCGTACCCCTCATCGGGAGACGGGTAGCTCCAGGCGGCGTCCTTTGCCTCTCGCCTGGCCGAGCGCACGGTCCAGTAGCGGGCCAGGCCCTTCCATTCGCAGAAGCTGGTGCGCGCGCTTGCCACGATGCGATCGAGGTCCACATCCTCGGGCGGGATGTAGTATCCCGGCGGGCTGGAGGTCTCGCAGACGCGGAGCGCGCGGGTCGAGGAGGCCACGACGAGGCCGTCGAATTCCACCCGCACCGGCAGCGCCACCGATTCCAGCCGAGGGGGACGGGGATAGTCCCAGACCGACTCCTGGCCGGGTCCGGGTCGAACGATCTGGGACGGTCGGACGCGGGGAAAGTTCCGCCACTTCTGACGCTCGGCGGCATAATCGGGCGACATCGTCATGACTCCTCACGCGCGCGGGTTATGGGCGGAAACGCCGGCCGGCCGTCGGGAGTTCCGAGTCTAGGGCGCGGCCACGATGCCGGAGCGGCTGCGCACCCCGTCGGAAGTCACCAGCTCGATGTCGCCCCCGCCGCCGGGCAGGGTGACGTTGCCGCCTCGCGCGAACGACAGGACCGCGCCGGTCCGCGCGTCCCGCACCATCGCCATCGGGTGCGCGACCGCATCCCATCGAAGCACCACGCCACCGCCGACCCGCGCCACACTCACCGATGCCGCACCGGCCGCGCGGGCCAGCGCCGGCGTCGCGCCGCGGACGTCCACGCTCACGCCCGGACCGGCCAGACGGATGCTCACCACCCGTGCCGCGGCGGCCTCGTCGAGCGGCACCGCAAACGCGAACGCCCCGCCCCCCCGACCGTCGTCGGCCACCGCGACCGGGTCGAACGACAGGCCGAAGAGCCGCGCGCCGTCGCTCGCGGTGCCCTCCAGCGTGTAGGCGCCTGACCTCGCCGGAAGCACCGGTCGGGTCACCATGTGGAAAGCGGGCTCGAGCACGGCACGGCCCCGCTCGATCCGGCCCCAGACCAGCAGCGACGGCACCGCGCGCCGGGCGGTTTCGCTCCCGAGGGCTGTCCCGCGGTACGTCATGACGCCGCGATAGGTGTAGTCGCTGATCCAGGGTTCGGCGCAGTAGCTCATCAGGTCCGCCGTCTCCGGCTGCTTGAGTACCTGCGCCTGCACGTCGAAGCCGAACTTGCCGATGCCTGCGCCCGGATAGGGATACTGCCCGTCCACGTCCTCGGGATTGCCACAGGGCGCGTGCCGCCGGTCCCAGGTGTGCCCGAGCTCGTGGGCGGCGATGCGCGCCCGGTCCCCCGGCTCGTCGTAGCCGATCGCGACGGGGAAACCGATGAAGCCGCGGCCGACCAGCCCCGAGGTGAATCCGGTGCGAACGACTCCGTAGTAGGTGCGCTCGCTCCCTTCCGCGGTACGAAGCGCGGCGATCTCGCTCAGCACCGTGTTCCAGGCCCCATTGCCGTCGTCGGGTTGCAGCGGTAGCGCCGTCGTCGTGATGTAGAGCGGATGGACGTCGGCGTCGTAGCCGGGCAGCGGATAGACCCGCTGCGCGAAGTCCACGTACCCGCTCCGGTTGCCGGCGGTGACATCGCCCTCCAGCTGGTTGGCGCTCTGCCGCACCGGCACCAGGGTCAGGTCGAGGGGAGGCGCGTTCCGCACGGTGAGCTGGAGCGGCGTGCCGCTCGTCGGGAAAGCGTTGTCGGCTTCGTCCTCCTCGGCCACCGCATTGCCCGGATCCACGTCGGCCAGAAGCGCGAGGCCGGGCCGGATGAGATCCGCAGGAATGGGGACGTTCCAGGTGGAGTTGAGGATGCCGTCCTCGCGCCGGAGCGGCACCGACCCGTTCGGCGCGTCAACCGTCAAGGTCCGCACCAGGGTGCCGCCGTCGTAGAGCCGGACCCGCACCGTCGGCGCGGCGGTGTTGGCCTCGCTGGCTCGCACGAACACGCGGAGAAATCCGTCGCGGCCCTCGACCAGCGGCACCTCGCCGGCGAAGGTCTGCACGCTTTGGGTGATGTAGAGACCGGGGATCCACACGTTGAGCGTGGCGGCCGCGGAGGGCGCGTAGGTCACCGTCGCGGTCGCGGTGCCTCCGGCGGCGACCGTCACTTGGCGGCTCACCGGCGTCGGCGCATAGCTGGACGCACCCGCCGTGACTGCCGCGGCGGCCACGGTGTAGTCGCCCGGCGCGAGATCGGTAAGGGTTCCGGTCGCGGCCAGCTCCTCGGCGAAGCCGCCGGGCCCGGAGACCGTCACCGCGGCGTCGGTGCCGTCCGGCAGTCCATTGATCGTGACGGTCAGCGCGCCTGTTTCCGCGGCGCAGGTGACGGCGAACGTCACAGTCGCGATCTGGGAGGCCGCGACGGTCACTTCCAGTGGATTCTCGCCGTCCACCGAGCAGTTGCCGGCGATGCCGCCGAGCGCGACGGCATGCGGGCCGGCCGCCAGAGCATCCACGGTCCTCGTCGCGTTGGACCCGATGGCCAGTGCCGCGCCGCCGTCCACGCGCACGGTGTAGCCGGAAGGGTCCACCGGCGATCCGGTGGTGACGGTACGGACCTCGAGCGAGCCGGTGCCCCCGGCGCAGGTCACGGCGAAAGCCACTTCCACCGTGCCGTCTTCCGGCACGACCACGTCGCGCGGGTTCTGTCCCGCGACTTCGCAGTTCGCGGCCAGCCCGCTGAGCTCGACCGACGTGGCGCCGGCAGCCACGTTGGCCACGCTCACGGTGGCGCCGCTGCCGATCGGCTGCGCTGCGCCGTCGCCGATCGAGAAGGCGTAGCCGTCGGGATCCAGGCCCGGCCCGCTGGACGTCGTGGTGACGGTGAGCGTGCCCGTCGCCGCCGGGAGGGCGGTGCAGACGACGCTGAAGCCGGCCTCGGCGACCGCGCCCGCCGGCACCGGGACGGTGCGCGGGTTGTCGCCCGCGACCGTGCAGTTGCCCGCGACGCCGGCGAGCCCGACCACGTGGTTCCCCGCGGTCAGCGCCGCGACCGTGACGCTGCCGCCCACGTCGATCGCCCGTCCGCCGTCGCCGTCCACGGTGACGCTGTAGCCGTCCGGATCCGTATCCACACCGGTCGTGGTGACGCTGACGGTGAGGTCACCCGTGCCGGGCGTGATGCGGGTGCACACGACGGCCATCGTCTCGGCGGTCGTTTCGCCCGCGACGACGCTGAGGCCGCGCGGGTTGTCGCCCTGGACCGAGCAATTGGCCGCGATACCCGTGAGCTCGACCTCGTGAGGACCCGGGGCCAGCTCCGTCAGGGTGGCCGTGGCTCCGGTACCGATCGCCTGCCCCACGCCGCCGTCGAGCACTAGCGTGAAGCCGTCGGGGTCCGGCGCGTCGCCGGTGGTGCTGGTCGTCAGCGCGATGGTACCGGTGGTGGGTGCCGTGAGGCCTCCCCCACCACCGCAGGCCAGCCACAGGGCAAGGGTCGCGGCAACGAGGAGCGTGCGCCCGGCAAGGCGCGGCCAGCGGCCATATCGCATCGTGAGTTCCTACGGCGCGCGGCGGCGGGCGCTGCGGCGTCGGCGAGGAGACGTCGCGGGGGACGACGACCCATACCACGTTGGTGAGGGTAGGCGCAGACTACCCGGGCGGTGCAAGGGCCGTCAAGAGAGTGTGCGCCACTGCGTGGTATACTACGCCCTCGGCTCGAATCCCCCGGAGGTTCCTGGTGCCCGCCCCGTGCCGTCTCATCGCCGTCCTGCTCCTCGCGGCCGCCCCCCTCACCGCGCAGCAGGGTCTCTCACTCACCGAGCGGCGGATTCAGCGGGCCGTGTCCGGAGGATTGGAGAACCAGGTCCGCTACCTCCAGCGCGTGGTGGACATGCCGAGCAGCACGCTGGATCTCGACGGCGTGCGTGCCGTGGGCGCAATGTTCGCCCGATCGCTGGACTCGCTCGGCTTCACGACCCGGTGGGCCGAGATGCCGGCCGGCATGCGGCGGGCGGGACACCTGATCGCCGAGCGCCGGGGCAAGCCGGGCCGGACCCGGCTGCTGCTCATCGGGCATCTCGACACGGTGGTGCGTCCGACCGGCCCCACCTTCGCACGCCGCGACTCGGTGGCGACCGGTATCGGCACCACCGACATGAAGGGCGGCGACGTCGTCGTGCTCTACGCCCTCAAGGCGCTCGCCGCGGCCGGGGCGCTCCGCGATCTGACGGTGACCGTGGTCTTCACGGGAGACGAGGAGCATGCCGGCACCCCGTTGGAGATCTCCCGCGGGGACCTGGTGGCGGCGGCGGGTCGGAGCGACCTGGCGCTCGGCTTCGAGGCGGGACACCGCTCGGACCTGACCATCGCTCGCCGCGGCGCCGCCACCTGGCGGATCACCACCACGGGCACGGAGGCCCACTCGGCGGGTATCTTTCAGAAAGGCACCGGGTACGGCGCGATCTACGAGCTGGCCCGGGTACTGGACGGATTCCGCCGGGAGCTGGCCGGGATTCCGTATCTGGGCTTCAACGTGGCCACGGTGCTCGGCGGCACCGACGTCCGCTACGACAGCGTCGCCATCAGCGGCACGGCGGCGAGCAAGCTCAACATCGTCCCGCGCACCGCCGTGGCGCAGGGGGACCTGCGGTTCATCTCCGCCGAGCAGCACGACAGCGCCAGGCGCCGGATGGCGGCGATCGTCGCCCAGCACCTGCCCGGCACCGGCGGCGAGATCGTGTTCGAGGACGAGTATCCGGCGATGTCGCCGACCCCGGGCAACGCTCGCGTCCTCGCCGTCTACGACACCGTGAGCCGCGCGCTGGGCTACGGCGAAGTGGCGGCACTCGACCCCGGCCGCCGGGGCGCGGGCGACATCTCGTTCGTGGCGCCGTCGGTGGACGGCGTGGACGGCCTGGGCAGTCTCGGCGGCGAATCGCACACGCCGGAGGAGTATGTGGATCTGACCACGCTCGAGATGCAGACCGCTCGCGCGGCGATCCTGATGCACCGGCTCGGCACCACCCCGGCGGCCCGGTACGCCCGGCAGCCCCGGTAGACCTTCGTTCCCTCAGGGAGACCCGATGACGAAACGCGACGACCAGCGGATCGCCGCCCTCGCCAAGAAGAACGCCGCCAAGGTGAAGCCGCCCCGCCAGGATCAGGCGGCCGACTTCGACGCCACACTCAAGCAGCGCGCCCCGGAGCAGGACGCCGAGACCAAGCGGCTCTTCAAGGAGATGAAGCGCCGGGAGTTCTAGGCAGCGGCGTCCGCGCCGGGCGGTGGATCAGCTCCGCCCTTGCAGGCTCGCGACCAGATCCTCGAGCCGGTCGTAGCTGATCCCCGCGCCCTTCTCCATGCCGGAACCGATCACCAGATCGCGGACCTCGAGGGACGGGTAGCGCGCAGTGACCGTGAGACGGGTCTTCCCGGCTTCCTCGGTGTACACGGCCGTCACCACCGAGCCGCTGTCGGGGAACGGTGCGAAGATCTCGGTGAAGACCAGCCGGTCGGGCGGGGACACTTCCCGGTACTCCCCGTAGAATTCGGCCTCTTCCCCGCCCGGTGTCCGGTTCACGAAACGCCACGCGCCACCCGGACGCAGGTCGATCTCGCAGACCGGCACGGAATACCCTTCTCCCAGACATCCCCACCAGCGTGCGACATGCTCGGGCCTGGTCATCGCCTCGAACACCAGGGCGCGCGGCGCGTCGAACAGACGGGTGAGCCGGATCTCCCGATCCGACGGAGTGGAGACCTGATAGCTGTCGCTATTCGCTACGTGGCCGACGGGCATGGCGCTTCTCCTTCGGGTTGAGTTCCTGCAGGTAGGTATCGAGCCGGTCGAAGCGCTGCTCCCAGATGGCGCGGTAGCGCTCCGTCCACTCGGCAACATCCTTCAACGGCCTCGCCCGGATGCGGCAGGGCCGCCACTGGGCTTCCCGGCCACGCTCGATCAGCCCGGCCCGCTCCAGCACGCGGAGGTGCTTGGAGACCGCGGGCAGGGTCATGGTGAACGGCTCGGCCAGCTCGGTGACCGAGCGCTCGCCAGTCGCGAGCCGGGCGAGGATCGCCCGGCGCGTGGGGTCGGCCAGGGCCGCGAAGGTGGTGCTGAGCGTGTCGGTCGGCATGCGTATTAAACCATCCAGTTAATTAACTACTAGGTTAAATAACAAAAATCGGGGAGACCGTCAACCCCCCAGGTCGGATCCAGCCTTGAACCGGGGAGGGCGGGGGTCCGAATCACCGTGGCGAACCTTTCGTACGGGGGATGACCACGGGTCCCACGGAGCTCCTGATGCACCATCCCGATACCTCGCCCTCGCCCGGCCGCCTGCGGCACACGGTCGGCGGCTATCGCGAGTACGACCCGCCGGTCCGGCTCGCGGCGTACGCCGAGGCGGTGTGGACGCACCGGGCTCCGGAGCGACTGCCGCCGGGCGACGGCGCGATGCACCGGGTGCTCCCCGATCCCGCCCTGAACCTCGCCCTGACCTGCGGCCGCGAGCCGGACGGCCGTCCCGTCGATCCCCGGCTCGTCATCATCGGCCCCAAGACCCGGCCCCATGTCTTCGCCTTCCGCCCGGGACATGAGATCGCCGCGGTCCGGCTCAAGCTGGAATGGTCGGCGATTCTGCTCGACCTGATGCCGCAGGAGCACGCCGACGCCGAGCACGAGCTGGAGCACGCGTCTCCTCGCCTGGCTCGGGAGCTGCTCGGCCCGCTGGCGGAGACCCGAAGCGCCGCGGATGCGGCAGGCTGCCTCGCCACGGCGATCGCCGCCCGGGCGGCGCGGCGCGACCGGTCTTCCACCCGCCCATCCGCGCGTGCGCTCGACCTGGTCCGGCGCGCCGCAGGCCGGGTGACGGTGGACGAGATCGCCGGCGGGCTCGGCCTCGCCCTCAGGACCTTGCGCCGCGCGGTGCGGAGCGACGCAGGGATCGCGCTGAAGGAGTACGCCAGGATCACCCGATTCCTCCACGCGGTCACCGTCTCCGACCGGACCGCCGAGCCCGCCTGGGCGGCCATCGCGGCCGACACCGGCTTCTGCGACCAGTCGCACCTGGTGCGCGAGTGCAGGGCGCTCTCCGGACTGGCGCCCGGCCAGGTGTACCGGGAGCGCCGGGCGCAGGCCGAAACATCCAATCTCCGCTGAGCCGAGGGCGGTACCCTGTCTCGTCTCTCTCGGACGAGGCCGCCGCACCGATGACGACCCCCACCCACTCGCCACGGCGACGGCTCGCGCCCGCCGCCGCGTGCCTGCTGTCCCTCGCGTTCGCGACGCCGGCCCCGGCGCAGACCACCGCGCTTCCTCGCGACTCGACCGCACGGGTCGAGCGGCTCGCCGACGGGGTCTTCGCCATCATCCACGACGATGCGACCGACCAGTGGCCCCACGGCAACACCGGCGTCGTGCTCTACGACGACGGGGTGCTGGTGGTGGACGCCACGTATCTGCCGTCGCGCGCGCGGGCCGACATCGCCCTCATCCGTGGGCTGACCGACAAGCCGGTGCGTTACCTGGTCAACACCCACTGGCACATGGATCACACCTATGGGAACGAGGCGTATCGCGACGCCTTTCCCGCAGTCGTGATCGTGACCGAGCGCGAGACCCGCGAGTTCTCCGAGCTGAACAGCCATTACTGGGCCAGGTTCTCCACCGGCCCCGGGTCGACGCGGCGCGCCGCGCTCCGCGAGGTCGAGGCCGAGCTCGCCCGGGGGAAGGACTCCACGGGCAAGGCGCACTCGGCCGAGGAGAAGGGCCGGCTCCAGCGAGTGGTGCGCCAGCGGACCAACGAGCTGGATGAGCTGGCGAAGGTTCGCGTCGTCGTGGCGGACCAGGTGTTCGACCGCGCCCTGACGCTGCGCCTGGGGAAGCGCCGGATCGAGCTGGTGGATCACGGCAAGGCCAACAGCCCGCACGACGTGACCGTCTACCTTCCGGAGGAGAAGATCCTCTTCACCGGCGACATCGTGGTCCAGTCGCCCCTGCCCTACACCGGCGCGGCCTGGCCGGTGCCCTGGGTCGGTGTACTTCGTGACCTCGAGAGGATTCCGGTGACCTCGCTGGTGCCGGGTCACGGGCCGGTCATGCGCGATCACACCTACACACGACAGGTCCGGGAGCTGATCGAGCGCACCAACGCGGGCGTCGCGGCGGTGCTGCGCCGGGGCATGCCGGTGGAGCAGGTCCAGGATTCGCTCACGCTCGAGGACGTACGGCGCGCCGTCCCGGCCTGGAGGGGGTCGGAGCAGGACGAGGATTGGGACTACATCCGGCGCACCCTCATCGAGCGCGCCTGGCGCGGCGTGCGCGGTCAGGGCTGAACACCCCGCGCCTACCCGCGCGAACCGAAAGCCCGCATACTACGCTCGTCCCCCGGCGGCGAGCCTCGAGCATGACCCGTGCGCCATGAGTTCGGATCACCCCACTCACGCCACGCCCCCCGGCGCGCCCAGGCCCGTCGGGCGGCCTGAGCAGATCGGTCCCTACCGCATCCTGAAGGTGCTGGGCGAGGGCGGGATGGGGGTCGTCTACGAGGCCGAGCAGACCGCGCCGGTGCACCGGCGGGTGGCGCTCAAGGTTCTCCGTCCCGGCTTCGAGTTCGCCGAGGTCGTGGCGCGCTTCGAGGCGGAGCGGCAGGCGCTGGCGGTCATGGCGCACGAATCCATCGCCAAGGTGCTCGACGCGGGCGCCAGCGACACCGGCAGCCCCTACTTCGTGATGGAGCTGGTGCGCGGGATCCCCATCACCGACTACTGCGACACCCACAAGCTCTCCACCCGTGACCGCGCCGCGCTCTTCATACCGGTCTGCCGCGCCATTCAGCACGCGCATCAGAAAGGCGTGATCCACCGGGACCTCAAGCCCAGCAACATTCTGGTCACCGAGGCCGACGGCCGGCCCATTCCCAAGGTCATCGACTTCGGAATCGCCAAGGCGACCGGTCAGCGGCTCACCGACAAGGCCTTCGTGACCCAGTTCGGCCAGGCGGTGGGCACGCCGGCCTACATGAGCCCGGAGCAGGCCGAGAATTCCGGCCTCGACGTGGACACGCGGACCGACGTCTACAGCCTGGGCGTCGTGCTCTACGAGATCCTGGTCGGCCGCCTGCCCGTGGATCCGCAGGAGCTGGGGCTTCCGGGCTTCATGGCTCGACTGGCCATGCGGGAGACCGATCCGCCGACGCCGAGCGCCAGGCTGGCCACCCTCGTGCACGACCGCGAGGTCCTGGCGCAGCTGCGGCTGACGAACGCCGACACGCTCCGGCGCCAGCTCCGCGGCGATCTCGACTGGATCACGATGAGGGCGATGGAGAAGGACCGCGGGCGGCGCTACGACACCGCGAACGGCCTGGGTAACGACCTGGCGCGCTACCTCGCGGACCAGCCGGTGGAAGCGCGCCAGCCGACGGCCGCCTACCGGCTTCGAAAGTTCGTTCGCCGCAACCGGGTCGGCGTGCTGGCGATCGCGGCGGTGAGCCTCGCCCTGCTCGCGGGTGCGGCGGCGGCCACCATCGGCCTGGTGCGTGCCACCCGCGCCGAGGCCGATGCCAGATCCGAGGCGGCCACGGCGCGGCAGGTGTCGGACTTCGTGGTCGGTCTCTTCAAGGTCTCCGACCCCAGCGAGGCGCGCGGCAACGCGATCACCGCCCGCGAGATCCTCGACTCCGGCGCCGCGAAGATCCAGACCGATCTCGCCACCCAACCGCGGGTGCAGGCGCGCCTGATGAACACCATCGGCGACGTCTACAGCGCGCTCGGGCTCTATTCCACCGCGGAGCCGCTTCTGCAGCGCTCGCTCGCCACCTGGGAGCGCGCCCCCGGCGCGGACAGCAGTGACGTCGGCGGCAGCCTCTCGTCACTGGGCCGGCTGTACTACAAGCAGGGGCGCTACGAGCAGGCGGAGAGCACCCTCCGCCGGGCGGCCACCATCACCGAGCGCGCCGATCCGGCCGATCCCGCCCTGCGCAGCAGTCTCGGCCATCTCTCGGGCATGCTGCGGGAGCTGGGGCGCTACGACGAGGCGGATTCGCTGTCGCGCCGGGTCATCGCCCTGATCGAGCAGGTCGCGGGGCCGAATCAGCCCGAAGCCGCCGACGAGCTGGCCGGCTTCGCGATCTCCCAGGCCGAGCAGGGCCGGCCCGCCGCGGCCGAATCGCTGTTCCAGCAGGTGCTGGACATCCGACGCAGCGCGCTGGGAGAAGTGCATCCTGCCACCAGCCGGTCGATCAGCAACCTGGCGAGCTCGATCTTCGAGCAGGGTCGGTTCGTCCAGGCCGAGTCGCTCTACCGTCTCGGCATGGCGATCGACTCGCAGATCTTCGGGATGCAGCACAGCCAGGTGGCCATGGATCTCTACAACCTGGCCAACGTCCACGGCAGCAGGGACAACCTGCGCGAGGCCACCGCGCTGTACCAGCGCGCGCTCGCCACCTGGGAGCGGACCCTCGGCCCGGACCATCCCTACGTCGCCGCCGCGCTCACCAGCCTCGCGCATACGTACAGCGCCGAGGATCGCCATCTGGAGGCCCTTCCGCTGCTGGAGCGCGCGCTCGTCATTCGCGAGAAGACGCTGGCGCCGGAGCATCCCTTCCTCGGGACCACCCACAACGAGCTCGGCGTCGCCGCGCTCCAGGCGGGGCGCTACGACGACGCCGAGCGTCATTTACGACGCGCCCTGGCGATTCGCCGGAAGTCACTCGAGCCGACCAGCTACTACATCGCGATCACCCTGGGCGCACTCGCCGACCTCGAGCGCGCCCGCCGCCGTCCCAAGGAGGCCGAGGCACTCTACCGCGAGGCTGTGAACCAGTGGGAAAGCTCGGGTCGCGACGCGCAAGGATCCATCTCGGGGATCACGGGCGGCTACGTCGAGCTGCTGCGGGAGCAAGGGCGGAGCCGGGAGGCCGCGGCGATCGCGGCGAAGGGCAAGAACTGATGGCCGAGGTCCGCAACCTCAGCGCGGGAATGCTGCTCTTCCGCCGGCCGCAGGGGGGCCTCGAGCTCTTCCTCGCCCATCCCGGCGGCCCTTTCTGGCGCGGCCGCGACGTCGGGGCGTGGACCATCCCCAAGGGCCTCGTCGCCGAAGGTGAAGCCCTGCTGGATGCCGCTCGCCGCGAGTTCGAGGAGGAGACCGGCATCGTCCCCCGCGAGCCGTTCATCCCGCTGGGCAGCGTGCGGCAGAAAGCCGGGAAGGTGATTCACGCGTGGGCCTGGGAGGGCAACGCCGATCCCGGCGCGATCGTCAGCAACACCACCACCACCGAATGGCCCCGGGGCTCGGGGCGATCGCTCACGTACCCCGAAGTGGACCGCTGCGCCTGGTTCGAGCCGGGCTCGGCGCGCGTCAAGCTGAACCCCGCGCAGGCCGAGCTGATCGGCAGGCTCGAGGCCGCGCTCGCGACCCCTCCCTGATCCAGCGTTGGCACGGTTGGAGGACCGCAGTATCCTGCGAGGTCGGCCGGCAGGCGGCCGGCACAGCGAGGAGGTCCGTCATCCTGCTTCAGGCCGCCATCAATGGCGCTCGCGCGCCGACAGACCATCCGGCGATCCCTGTGTACCCCGAGCAGCTCGCCAGGTCGGCCGCGGCGTCCATCGACGCGGGCGCCGGTGCGGTGCACCTGCATGTGCGCGGCCCCGACGGTCGCGAGAGCCTCGCGCCGGACCACGTCGCCGCCGCCGTGGGGGCGGTGCGCGCGGCCTGCGGGCACACCCCGATCGGCGTCAGCACCGCCGCGTGGATCGAGCCCGATCCCGAGACGGCGACTGGCCCTGGTGATCGGGTGGCGGATGCTGCCCGACTTCGCCTCGGTGAACTTCCATGAGGTCGGCGCGGTGCCACTCGCCGTGGCACTGCTGGACACTCGGGGTCGGCGTCGAAGCAGGGTTGGCCACTCCCGAGGCCGCTGAGATTCTCAGAGGCGCGGGGCTAGAGGAGCGCTGCCTCCGCGTACTGCTCGAGCCGGCGGAGCAGACCGTGCCTTCGGCGCTGGAGACGGTCGCCGCGATCGAGGGGGTCCTCGGCGGGGACCGGCGGCAGCCGCCGCGCCTGCTCCACGGTGGCGACGCGACCGCGTGGCCGCTGCTCGTCGAGGCGGGCCGGCGGGCACACCACGCCAGAATCGGGTTCGAGGACACGCTGCGGCTGCCGGATGGGAGCCCCGCGTCCGACAACGCCGCGCTCGTCGCCGCCGCGCTCCGATGCGCGGCGGTTCGGCAATCGGAGAGCAGCGCATGGATTTCGGCATGACGGTCGAGCGCGTACTCCAGACGTCCATGACGCTTCCGCTGCCTCGGCGTGACGTGTTCGCCTTTTTCGCGGAGGCCGGCAACCTGGAGGCGATCACCCCGCCCGAGCTCCGCTTTCGCATCGTCACCGCCCGGCCGATCACCATGCAGGTCGGAGCGGTGATCGAGTACGCGCTCCGGCTCCGCGGCGCGCCGCTTCGCTGGCGCACGCTCATCAGCCGCTGGGACCCGCCCGACCTCTTCGTGGACGAGCAGATCGCCGGGCCCTACGCGTCCTGGGTCCACACCCACCGGTTCACCGACACACCCGACGGCACCCGTATCGAGGATGAGGTGCGCTATCGGCTTCCCTTCAGGCCGCTCGGTGAGCTGGCGGGTCCCATCGTGAGGTGGCAGCTGGCGCGCATCTTCCGCTATCGGCAGCGGCGCGTGGCGCAGCTCCTCCAGCCGCAGGCGGTGCCGTGACCCCGTTCTATCTGGTGGATGTCTTCACCGCCGAGCCGCTCAGCGGCAATCCGCTGGCGGTGGTTGCCGACGCCGACCACCTGTCGTCCGAGGCGATGCGGCGGATCGCGGGCGAATTCAACCAGACCGAGACCACGTTCGTTCTCAAGCCGACCACGCCAGAGGCGGACTGGCGACTCCGATCCTTCACCGCGTCGGGCACCGAGGTGTTCGGTGTGGGACACAACTCGCTCGGTGCGTGGTGGTGGCTCGCTTCCTCGGGACACCTGACCCTCGACGCGCCGACCCGCACATTCACCCAGGAGATCGATGGCCGTATCCTGCCGGTCGAGATCCGCTCCGAGCGGGGCAAGGTGGTCGCGGTGACCATGGGGCAGGCGGATCCGGTGTACGGCGCCGTGGTGGGCAAGGTCTCGCCTCTCGCCTCGGCGCTCGATCTCGGCGACGCCGAGCTGTCGGTGGGCCGGCTGCAGGCCCAGGTGGTGTCCACCGGCGTACCGCACCTGCTGGTGCCGGTGCGCGATCCCGGGGCGTTGGGCCGCGCGCGGCCCAACGGCGAGACGCTGGCGGCCTATCTGCGGTCGATCGGCGCGCAGGGCTGCTACGTCTTCTGCCTCGATCCGCTCGACCCGGACGGCCCGGCCCAGGCCCGCTTCTTCGGACCCAACGTCGGCATCGCCGAGGATCCGGCCACCGGCAGCGCGGCGGGTCCGCTGGGCGCCTATCTGGTGGCGCTCAATCTGGCGACGGAACAGCGGCCCATCATCATCGAGCAGGGTCATCACATGGGAAGGCCGAGTCGGATCGAGGTGCGGGTCATCGGTGGCGGAGTACGGGTGTCGGGGACGGCGGTCGTGGTGGTGGAGGGTCGGCTGCGGATCTGAGGGAGGACCGATGGGTGTGAGTCGATGGAGCGCGATGGCCGCCGCCTGGCTGGCCTGGGGCGCCGGCGGGGCGGGAGCGCAGCAGCCGGCGGGAGCCGGAGAGGCCGCGCTGGATTCGGTGGACCGCTACGTTCGCGCGGAGCTGGCCCGGCAGCGGATTCCCGGCATGTCGATCGCCGTCCTGCGCGGCGACAGCATCGTGCTGGCGCGCGGCTACGGCTACGCCAACCTGGAGCACCGCGTCCCAGCGACGGACAGCACGATCTACCAGTCCGGCTCGGTCGGCAAGCAGTTCACCTCGGCGGCGGTGGTCAGCCTGGCGCGCGAGGGCAAGCTCTCCTACGACGACCCCATCGCCAAGCACCTGCGGGAGGCGCCCCGCGCGTGGCGGAAAGTCACCATCCGCCACCTCCTCACCCACACCTCGGGGATTCCCGACTACACCGACGACCTGGTGGATTTCCGGAAGGACTACACCGAGGACGAGCTGGCCAGGGTATACGCCCGCCTGCCGCTGCAGTTCCAGCCCGGCGCGACCTGGAGCTACAGCAACACAGGCTACGCCCTGCTCGGGATCATCATCCACCGGGTGAGCGGACAGTTCTACGGCGACTACCTTCGCGACCGCGTCTTCCAGCCGCTCGGCATGCGCACGGCCCGGGTCATCTCCGAGCGCGACCTGGTGCGCAACCGGGCCGCGGGCTACGAGCTCGCCGCGGATAGCGTGGTGAACCAGACCTGGGTGTCGCCCTCGTTGAACACCACCGGCGACGGGGCGCTCTATCTCACCGTGCTCGACATGGCCGCCTGGGCCGTCGGGCTCAACCACGCGCGGATCCCCGACAGCGCCGGCCTCGCCGAGAGCTGGACGCCGGTCGAGCTCAACGACGGGGGCACCTATCCGTACGGATTCGGATGGTCGGTCGAGGAGCAGCGCGGCCGGCAGCGGATCGGGCACACCGGGTCGTGGCAGGGCTTCAAGAGCAGCATCCAGCGCTATCCCGAGTTCGACCTGACCGTCATCGCGATGGCCAACCTCGACGCGGCGCAGCCGGGGGCGGTGACGTTCGGCGTCGCCGGCATCCTGGAGCCCGAGTTGGGTGCACCCCACCTGCTGGCGCCGAGCGACAGCGGACCGCCCGAGCCGATCGAGAAGCTGCTCTCGGGGGTCGCCGCCGGGCAGGCCTCGGCGAAGCTGGCTCCGGGGTTGCGGACCTTTGCCTCGAAGAGCGTCCGCGAAGAATGGGCCCCCTCCGTCGCCACCGGGCGACGCTGGGAGTCGCTGGGCTGCGACGACGTGACTGGGCGCGGGATCAGCCGGCTGGGTGCTCGAGTGGCGCGGATCTGTTACGGGCGGATGACGGGACCGCACGGCGGGCTCCTGGCCTCCGTGGCGTATACCGCCGACTGGAAAGCAGCTTTTCTCGACGCGTACGCCTACTGACAGCTGACGGGCAGGCTCCCGCATGATCGACATCGAGACCATTCACCACGTCAGCATCACCGTCACCGACCTCGATCGCGCCCGGCGGTTCTATGCCGGCGTGCTCGGCCTCGAGGAGATCGAGCGCCCGGCGTTCGATTTTCCCGGCGCCTGGTACAAGCTGGGCGACCGGCAGCTGCACCTGATCGTCCACCTGGGCACACGCACGCTCCGCGGCACCACCGGGATCGACTCGCGCGACGGCCACTTCGCCATCGCGGTCCGGAGCTACCGCGACACCCGCGCGCACCTCGAGTCGGCCGGTGTGGTCTTCGACGACCGGCCCCGCAACCGCACGCCGTGGCCCCAGATGTTCGTGACCGACCCGGACGGCAACATTATCGAGCTGAACGCGGAGCGGATCGACTAGGAGCGCGGAGGCTCGCCGCCCAGCCGCGCCGTCGCGTCCGCGATCATCTTCCGCCGAGTCGCCTGATCCAGCCAGCGTCCGCCCAGGGACACCGCCTCGATCCGGCTGGTGTTCCGAATGTCCTCCAGCGGGTTTCCCGGCGAGCAGCAGCAGGTCGGCCCGCTTGCCGGGCTCGATCGAGCCCCATTCCTTCGTAGCGCGGAGGAACTCGGCGGGGCGGACCGTCGCGGCGGTGAGGGCCTGGTGCGGCGTCAGACCGGCGGCCACCAGGCTCTCCAGCTCGCGGTGCAGGGTCCAACCGTAGCCGAAGAACCACTCCGGCGTGTCCGACCCCGCCATGATCTTGCCGCCCGAGTCGGAGATCGCCTTGACCAGCCGGTTCCGCACCTGCACCCAGCGCATCCGGCGCTCCTCGGTGGCGGGGTTGTTCCAGTACTTCTCGTGGGCACCGAGATAGAGCGCCCGCATGTCCGCGGGCATGATGCCCCAATCGGGGCGGGCCTTGATCTCCTCCACCGATTGACCGGTCGCGAACGCGGTCTTGAAGACCGTCAGGGTCGGCGTGGTATAGATCCCCGCCCGCGCGGTGGCTCCGGCGATCCGCTCCACCTTGGCGTCGTCCACGTAGTCGAGGCTCTCCCAGTTCTTCAGTCGGAAGACCCCACGATCGGACACTGAGGCGCGCATCGGCGCGGAGTCGGCGAGCACCGACTCCAGATAGTTGTCGAGGTGTTCGATCTGCTGCCCGGCCGCCAGCGCGCGGGGGACGCCCACCTCGGGGTCCACGTGCCCCACGATCCCGATCCCCTGGCGCTTGCCCTCGGCCACGATGGCGTCGTACACCGGCGGCGGAATGAAGAGGGTCAGCTTCACGAAGTCGTAGCCGAGGTCGGCCATCTCCTTCACCGCCCGGCGTGCGTCCTCGGGTGTCGTCACCACCCGGCTGTTGACGTCCTCCTGCCCGGTGAACTGCGGGCTCGCGAGCCAGAGCTGGGGCCCCAGGATCCGCCCGGCCTCGATGTCGCGCCGCAGAGTGAAGTGCTCGGGGGTCCCGATCATGAAGCGCGTCGCGGTCACCCCATTCGCCACCATCACACCGAGCTCGTACCTGGCGAGCGAGTCGGGAACCTCACCGTCCGAGTACAGGTGCGAGTGCATGTCGACGAGACCCGGGATCACGTATTTTCCGCGCCCGTCGATCCGGCGGGCTCCCGGGGGCACCTTCACGTCACGGGTGGCCCCTACCGCCTCGATCCGCCCGTCGCGAACCACCACGGTCGCGTCGCGGAGCACGGTGTCGCGCGTCATCGGGATCACGGTGACGTCGGTGATGGCGAAGGTGCCGGGGGCCAGCGCGCCGCGGGACGCCTGTGCCAGCGCGCCGTGGACCGGCGTGAACACCGCCAGGGCGGCGAAGGCCCGGAGCATTGGATAGCGCATGATCGAAGTCGCTCGTTCGGAGTGTGGCAGCCGTACGGGAGATCGGCCGGGGAGTTTCCGGCGGCGCCTGCTGGCGGAGCGGTGAGATCACGCGATATCCTTCGGCTGCGTCAGCCGCCCGATCCGCCGAGCCGTCAAAGGAGCTCCAATGGACGCCTCTCCGACCGAGCCGACAGCCGGCTCGCCCGGTCTCGATGCCATTCAGTCGCTGCTCATCCCCGGCGAGCGGCTGGAGGGCCACGCGGTTCAGCGGCGGATCTTCGCCCTCACCCACCGCCGCGTGGTGGTCGCCGCGACCAGCGGCCGACTGATCTCCGTGCATCGCGGACTGATCAGCGGGTTCACCACGCAGGACGTGCGCTGGCAGGATCTCCGGGACGCGCAGCTTCAGGTGGGTGTCTTCGGCGCCACGCTGACCGTGTCGGCCTCGGCCGGCGGCGATCTCGCCGGCGCCGGGGGCCCGGCACGCACCCTCGTCTACATGGGGCTTCGGAAGGACCAGGCCCAGGAGGTCTATCGGGCCTGCCAGTTCCAGGAGCAGTCCTGGCGCGAGAAGCGGCGGGTCCGCGAGCTGGAGGAGCTCCGGGCCAAGTCCGGTGGCGTGCACCTCGGCGGCGGCATCGGCATGGGGGGCGGGGGGGCGGCGGACGACGCCGCGCGATCGCCCCAGGGCCGGCTGCAGCGGGCGAAGGAGATGCTCGAGCAGGGGCTGCTGAGCGACGCCGAGTTCGAGCAGGTGAAGGCGAGGATACTCGGGGAGCTCTGAGGGTCCGGTCCCGCCTTCCCGCAGGGTAGATTTCGGCCGGCCCACTCCGACCTCGATCCGGGAGTTCCATGCCGCTGTTCGTCGTCCGTCACAATCATGCGGGAGAGCGCTGCCCGGCGCAGGATCCGTACATGGGGGCGATGCTCCTCAACCACCTGAGCCGGCCCAACGTGCGCCGACACGGGGTCGAGATCCTGGGTGAGGCGGTGGTGCAGGGCGAGCACACGATGTTCCTCATCGCCGAGGCCACCGACGAGGCCCGGCTCCGGGAGTTCCTCCAGCCGTTCCAGATGGCGGGCAGTCTCGACATCTACCCCGCGTCCACCTGCGCGCGGGTGGTGGCAAGCGGCGGGTGCGGCGCTCCCCCGCCGGAGCACGACCTGCCGCAGGCGCTCGACCCCGAGGAGCTCTGCCAGGACGCCATCGACGCCGGCCTCGTGGTCCACCGGGCGCATCCGCTCAACTGCGAGACGCCGCTGCCCGAGCTGGTCGGCGGCGTGGTAATGCCCACGGCGCGGTTTTACGTCCGGAACAACTTCCCCATCCCCAACCTCGACGCCGACACCTTCCGGCTGAACGTCGGGGGACTGGTCGAGCGACCCCTCGCCCTGAGTCTGCGCGAGCTGCAGAACATGCCGTCGCAGACCGAGGTGGTGACGCTGGAGTGCGCCGGCAACGGCCGGACCATGTTCGACCCGCCGGTCCCGGGTGAGCGGTGGCAGCACGGGGCGGTCAGCACGGCGGAATGGAGCGGCGTCCCGCTCACCGAGATTCTCGACCGGGCGGGGGTACGATCGTCGGCGCACGAGATCCTGTTCCGCGGCGCTGACGGCGGCGAGGTGGATCCGAAGCGCGGGCATATCCATTTCGAGCGCAGCCTCACGGTGGATCAGGCGCGCGACGCCGACGCGATTCTCGCGTATGCGATGAACGGCGAGCCGCTTCCCGCTCCAGCACGGTTTCCCGCTTCGGCTCGTGGTCCCCGGCTGGTACGGAGTGGCTTCGGTCAAATGGCTCAACCAGATCGAGCTCAGGGACCGGCCGTTCGAGGGCCACTACCAGACCGAGAAGTACGTCTACTACTGGAATCGCGACGGCAAGGAGTCGAGCGAGCCGGTGACGCTCCAGCGGGTCCGCGCTCTCATCACCGAACCGGCCCCGGGGCAGGAAGCGCGCGCCGGCGACCTGGTGGTCCGCGGCGTGGCCTGGTCGGGCGCGGCGCCGATCGCCCGGGTCGAGGTGAGCGTGGACGGTGGCGACTGGCGGGAGGCTCGCCTCGTGGGTGAGCGCAAGCGGCACAGCTGGCAATGGTGGGAGCTGATCGCGCGGTTCGACCGCACCGGCGAGGTCACCCTCCGCGCGCGGGCCACCGACCTGGCCGGCCGCGGTCAGCCCGAGCGCGCCGAGTGGAACAAGCTCGGCTACGGCAACAACAGCATTCACGAGGTCACCGCCCGGATCGTCTGAGCCGTGACGGTTCCTCGCTCCCTGCGTCCTACCCTCACTCCCGAGACCAATGGACTGGATCACCGACCCACAAGCCTGGGTGGGCTTCGCCACCCTGACGTTCCTCGAGATCGTTCTCGGCATCGACAACGTGATCTTCATCTCCATCCTCGCGGGCAAGCTCCCCCGCGAGCAGCAGGGCCGGGCGCGCTACGTCGGCCTCCTGCTGGCGATGTTCATGCGGATCGCGCTGCTGTTCTCACTGTCGTGGATCATTCGGCTCACCGAGCCGCTCTTTGACGTCCTCGGCCAGGAGATCTCGGGTCGCGACCTGGTGCTGCTCCTCGGCGGCCTCTTCCTGCTGGCCAAGAGCACGCACGAGATCCACGAGCGACTGGAGGGCGAGGAGGGCGAAGCATCGGCCCGGGTCGCGCCCTCGCTCCGCAGCGTGCTGATCCAGATCATGCTGCTCGACATCGTCTTCTCGCTCGACTCGGTGATCACCGCGGTCGGAATGGTGGACGAGCTGGGCGTGATGGTCGCGGCGGTCATCGTGGCGGTGGCCTTCATGATGCTCTTCGCCCGTCCGATCAGTGAGTTCGTCGAACGGCATCCGACGGTCAAGATGCTGGCGCTCAGCTTCCTTCTGCTGATCGGCGTGTCGCTGATCGCGGAGTCCTTCGACCAGCACATCCCGAAGGGGTACATCTACTTCGCCATGGCCTTCTCGGTGCTGGTGGAGATGCTGAACCTGCGTTCGCGGCGGGCCAAGGCGGGCGTGGTCAAGCTGCGGCACGCGTACACGGAGGACGGCGCGCCCTAGCGCGCCGCGTCGCCCTCGTCCACCAGGCTGCGGTAGGTGAGGGACATGTTCTGCTCCAGAAGCCGGAGGGCGTGGGGCCGGTCGCCCCGCTCGATGGCGGCGATGATCTCCTCGTGCTCGCGAATCGAGCGCTGGGTGCGGTCCCGGTGGGAGTAGTACCACGCCTCCAGGCGGGTGAGCTGGGAGCGCAGGTCATCGAGCAGCAGAGCCAGGCGACGGTTCCCGCCCCGCTCGGTGATCAGCCGGTGGAAGGCGGTATTGAGCTCGAGCATGCCGCGCACATCGTCCCTGTCCCGGGCCTCCGCCAGCCTGCTATTGAGCGCTTTCAGCTCGGCGAGGTCGCCAGGCGTGAGCTTCTCCAGCGCGAGGCGGCCGGCCAGCAGCTCGAGCGACGCCACGATCGGGTAGAGCTCGAGGAGGTGGCCCAGCGACTCCTCGGGAACGCGGAAGCCGCGGTGCGGCAGCCGCTCGAGAAACCCCTCGCTGGCCAGCCGTCCGAGCGCCTCGCGGATGGGCGTCCGGCTCACTCCCATGGACTCCAGGTCCTTCTCCCGGAGGAAGGTCCCCGGTGCCAGGACGCCCTCCATGATCCGGGTCCGGACCGCCCGGTACACCTGTTCGGCGAGGGTACGGGTCTCGGTGGGGGCCCACAGGGTGGTCGTCATGGATCTCCGCGGTTGACCGGTGTTGCCAGGATTGTATACTTGATACAATCCTTCGCATTCGAATGCAATCCCGGGACTTACGATGACCGCAACCGCCGCTGAGCCGTCCGCCAAGTACCCGCCGGTCCGGAACTATATCGGCGGTGTGTTCGTCTCTCCCGACACGTCGTCCCTCGACGTGCTCGACCCCAGCAGCGGCCGCAAGCTGTCGCAGGTGCCGTTGTCCCCGCCGAGCCAGCTGGACGACGCGGTGCGCGCCGCCGAGGGTGCGCTGGCCGCGTGGTCGGCCAAGCCGATCAAGGAGCGGGTCCAGGTTTTCTACCGCTACCGCGCCCTGCTGGAACGGGATTTCGCCGGACTGGCCGCGCTGATCAGCGAGGAGCACGGCAAGACGCGCGCGGAGGCCGAGGCGGAGATCGCCAAGGCGATCGAGCTGACCGAGTTCGCCTGCTCGCTGCCGCAGATCGTCACCGGCGAAGTGCTCGAGGTGAGCCGCGGGGTGGAGTGCCGCACGGACCGGCATCCGGTCGGGGTCGTGGCGTCGATCGCGCCGTTCAATTTCCCGAACATGGTGCCGCACTGGACGCTGCCCAACGCGATCGCGCTCGGCAACTGCCTGATCCTGAAGCCCTCCGAGCTGGTGCCGCTGAGCGCGGGCAGGATCGCCGAGCTGCTGGCGGAGGCCGGGCTCCCGGCGGGTGTCTTCGGCGTGGTCCATGGCGGCCGTGATGTGGTCGAGGCGATCTGTGATCATCCCGGCATCGCCGCCATCACCTTCGTGGGCTCGACCCGCGTGGCGCAGGCGGTCTATCGCCGAGGCACGGCGAGCCTCAAGCGGGTGCTGGCCCTGGGCGGCGCCAAGAACCACCTGCTCGTCCTCCCCGATGCCGACCTGGAGATGACCTCCAGCAATGTCGTGGCGTCGATGTCGGGATGCACCGGCCAGCGCTGCATGGCGGCCTCGGTGATGGTGGCGGTGGGCGGGACCGATCACATCGTGAAGCGGCTGGTGGAGCACGCCCGCAATGTCGTCCCCGGCCAGAACCTGGGCCCGGTGATCTCCCGCGAGGCCAGGGAGCGGATCGAGCGGTACGTCACCGAGGCGGAGCGGGCCGGCGCGACGGTCCTGCTGGATGGCCGGAACACCGTGGTGGCCGGGCGCGAGGGCGGGTTCTATGTCGGCCCCACGGTGCTCGATCACGTCCGCCCGGACATGGCGATCGCCCGGGAGGAGGTCTTCGGCCCGGTGCTCGCGATCGTCCGCGCCAAGGACGTGGACCAGGCGCTCGCCATCGAGAACGCGTCGCCCTATGGCAACGCCGCGGCCGTCTTCACCGAGAGCGGCGGGATGGCCCGTTACGTCACCGAGCGGGCCGGCGCCGGCATGGTGGGAGTCAACGTGGGCGTCCCCGTGCCGCGTGAGCCCTTCTCCTTCGGCGGCTGGAACGACAGCAAGTTCGGCGTCGGGGACATCACCGGGCACGGCTCGATCGAGTTCTGGACCCGGACCAAGAAGACGACGACGAAGTGGAATCGAGAAGCAGGAACGAATTGGATGAGTTAGTTAGTAGCTATGAGCTATGAGCTATGAGTTGTTAGCTATGAGCTATGAGCTATGAGCTATTAGCTAGAAGCTCTTGGCTCCCGGCTCATCGCTTCAAGCTCATCGCTTCAAGCTCATAGCTCATAGCTCATAGCTCGTAGCTTCACCTCAACACAGATCCCAATGCCCGAGCTCATGACCTCACCCGTGAAGATGCCGGCCTTCGACTACTCGCCCCGACCCTACACCGGGCCGAGCCGCGCCGAGGTGCTCGCCGCACGACAGCGCCATGCCAATCCCGCCCTCTTCACGCTCTATCGCGAGCCGCTGATGATCGTCGAGGGGCGGATGCAGTACCTCTTCGACGAGACCGGCCGGCGATACCTCGACATGTTCGCGGGGATCGTCACCGTATCCTGCGGGCATTGCCATCCGACGGTGGTGGCTCGGATGCGGGAGCAGATGGAGACGCTGCAGCACACCACCACCATCTATCTCCATCCCGGTATGCCGCGCCTCGCCGAGAGGCTGGCGGCCAAGATGCCGGACGGGCTCGACGTCACCTACTTCGTGAACAGTGGCAGCGAGGCCAACGACCTCGCCATCACCATGGCCCGGCTCTACACCGGCCACACCGACGTCATCGCGCTGCGAAACGCGTATCACGGCGGCTCCCCCTCCGCGATGGGGGCGACCTCGCACCATACCTGGAAGTTTCCCACGCTGCAGGGGGCGTACGTCCACCATGCCCTCTGCCCCGAGCCCTACCGAAGCCGGCTCGGCGGAACGCCCGAGGAGATCGCCTCGGCGAGCGCGGCCGATATCGGCGAGCTGATCCGGTACTCCACGCCGGGCCGCATCGCGGCGTTCATCGCCGAGCCGATCCAGGGCGTCGGTGGCGTGACGACGGCCGCGCCCAACTATTTCCGCGAGGCCTACTCGATCGCGCGGGAGTACGGCGGGCTCTGCATCGCCGACGAAGTGCAGACCGGATTCGGCCGCACCGGGGAGCATTACTGGGGCTTCGAGAACTTCGGGGTCGTACCCGACATCGTCACCATGGCGAAGGGGTTCGGCAACGGCGCGCCGCTCGCCGCCGTCACCACCCGCCGCGAGATCGCCGAGGTGCTGGCCCAGCGGCTCCACTTCAACACCTTCGGCGGCAATCCGGTGTCGATGGCGGCGGGGCTCGCCGTCATGGACGTGATCGAAGCGGATGGGTTGCAGCGGAACGCGAAGCTGGTCGGCGGCCGGCTTCGCGCCGGACTCGAGCGGCTCGCCGCCGATCACCCCATCGTGGGTGACGTGCGCGGCATGGGACTCATGCTGGGCGTGGAGCTGGTGGCCGACCGCGCCACGCGCGCGCCCGCCACAGCGGAGACCGCCCAGGTCCTGGAGGAGGCTCGCGCGATGGGGCTGCTGCTCGGCAAAGGTGGGCTCGCGGGAAACGTGCTTCGCATCAAGCCGCCGATGTGCATCACCGCCGAGGACGTGGACTTCGCCCTGGACGTGCTGGACCGCGCGTTCAGGAAGGTCGGCTAGCTCGCGGGGAGGCCCGGCCGCGGAGCCGGGCCGGCTAGGTGCAGTCGGCGTACCCGGAGTCCGCCGGCGGGGCGCCGAGCACGGGGAGGAAGTTCCAGCTGTACTTGCCAGGGCTGAGCGTCATCCGGAGCACACCCCACCCGGCGACATAGCGCACCTTGCTGTTGGGCTGCTCGGTCACGAAACCCTCGAGCTGCGCACCCCCGGTCCCCACCACGAACTCGCGCGTCCCTCTCGCCCGGAAGTTGCCGTCAGCGTCTTGCGGCGCGAAGCGCTCGTAGTGGTGGTTGTGCCCGTTCAGCACCACCTCGGCTCCCGCGCGGTAGAGCGCGTCGAACAGCGGGCGCACCGTGAGTTCGTTCGGGTTGCGCCCGCCGGTGTAGAGCGGCTTGTGCCAGTAGGCCAGGATGCACTTGGTCGGGTGCGCCGCGAGCTGCGCCTTGAGCCACGTGGTCTGTTCCGGAATCAGCCGCTCGCTGTTGAGCGCATAGATCCGCCAGGTGCCCAGGGTATAGGTGTAGTAGCCCTTCCCCGCCGGCCCCGCCCGGCTGCCGAAGTACTTGTAGTACGCCGCGGCCTCCTCGGTCCGGTACTCGTGATTCCCCACCGAGGGTCGGGTGCGGGAAAGCACGCGGCCCCAGCTCGGGTCGTAGCATTGCTTGAATTCCCAGGGCTTGCCGTCCTGATACACCACGTCACCCAGCACCGCGATCGTCCCGGGGAGGCCCGCCACCAGATCCGCGGTGACCTCGTCCTGGTATCGCTCCGGGCATCCGGCGATGTCGCCGACCGCGAGGAGCACGGGTGGCGTGGCGGCGTTCGCCTGCCCATCCGTGGGGCTGAGGGTGACGTCCTGCCCGTCGATGCAGGCGAACGCCAGCACGACGGCGGCGACGCTGAGGGGGAGGGCGAGTGCCTTCGGGGAAATCGCGACCATACCGGAACCAGGGAATTGGGGGCTGAAGGGGGGACGGACCGCAATTCTAGGCTAGCAGTCCGGACCGCCCGAATCAACCGGTGAGGTCACATCGGGATCTCCTCACTTGATCCAGCCGGGCGGCACCCAGTGGCCGGCATCGAAGATCGCCGGATCGAGCGGCACACCCGCCCTGGGCTGTGTGTACTCCTCGAGCATCTTGGTGTCGCCGTTCACCATGAATCTCACCTCGGTCTCCAGCCACCCCTGCCCCATCGGGACGTACTTGTTGAACTGGGTCTCGACCCGGGCGGTCGGATTCTGCTTCCCCGGCTCGACCATCCGCACGAAGACGAGCCGCTCCTTGTCGATCCAGAACTGCCGGGTCACCGAATCACCGGCGGCGGCCCCCACCACGTACGCCGGCCGGCCCTGCCAGGTACTTTCGTGCAGCGTGGCCAGGTCGAAGCCGAGCGAGCGCGAGCTGGCGGATCGTCACCTCGACAGGCTGGGCGTAGACGTCGAAGCCGAGCACCATCAGCGGGTGGATGAGGGGCTTGGACTCGGCGAGCACCCCCGCCTTGAAGTCGTAGACGGAGTCGTTGCGGAAGAGGAGCGTGTTCCGTTCGGCCAGAGGCGCGATGTCGATGCGCAGCTTGCCCGGAAGCTCCGCCGCCTCGTACCAGGTCTCGACCTTGCCGTCGGCGAGCGTGGTCTTTTGCACGAACGTCAGCGTGCGGTACCACTTGCCGGCGTATCGCTCGCGCATCAGGCCCAGGAGCTCCACCCCGGTCTTCGGCGGGTCGGTGGGGAGAGCGAGCGCGGCAGCTGGAACGGCCGCGAGCGCGGCAACGGAAAGCAGGACGTGGATCACCAGGCCTCCGGGCATGGGCTTCGAGTGGACGGACCGGCGCCCTACGGCGGGCCGGGTGAGAGGGTTTCCGGCCCGCTGCGTTCGATGGGTATACTACGAACCGGGGCGTTTGCCATCACAGGGGGGACCTCGATGTCACGCAGCAATGGATGGTTCACGATCGCGCTGGGGGCACTGGTGGCCTGTTCCGGCGGCGACACGCCGCGCGGCAAAGCGGCGGCCGAGGCGGACGCAGCCGACGCGGCGATCCCCGCCACGCCGGCTCCCGCGCAGTCGGAGTCGTTCAGCCGCGGTACCGTCCCCATGACGATCGTCGCGAAGGTGGCCGACAAGACCTATCGCGCCAGTGGGCTGGGCGAGTGCGCCAGCAGCGCGGACGCCTCGATCTACCAGGTCCCCGCGACCCTCTGGCACGCCACGTACGCCGGCGGCGCCGACCCGCGCAACCTCAACCTCACTGTCTGGCGTCCCAGGGGCGGGGGCGGCGACATGGTTGGCCTCTCGATCCTGATCGGCGACGCCAGCCACCAGATCGCGACGGTGAAGGGCGGCACCCTGGCCGGGAGCGGCACCCCGAGGGTAGAGCCCGCGGGCCAGGGCGGCACGCTCGCCGTCACCGGCGTCGACGAGCACGGCGATGCGGTGGAGGTCTCGGTGTCGTGCGAACGCTTCGACGAGGTGGTCGCCGAAGGTGGCTGAGGCCGGCGGTGAGTGACGTCGCCGATCTGTTCCGCCGTCTCAGCGCCGGTGTCTACGTGATCGGCGTAGCGGACGGGGACAGGCGGAACGCATTCACCGCCGCGTGGCTCATGCAGGTCTCCTTCGATCCGCTGCTGCTCGCTCTCAGCGTTAATCCCGAGCACGCGTCCTACCCGCTGCTGGTAGACGGGGGCGGATTCACCGTGAGTGTCCTCGCCCGTGAGCAACTCGACCTCGCCCGGCGTTTCGGCACCGTGTCGGCCCGGGAGACGGACAAGCTGGCCGGGGTCGCCTGGCGGCCGGGGCGCGCCGGCGCCCCCATTCTGGAGGGCGCGGTCGCTTGGCTGGAGTGCCGAGTCACCGACCGGCACCCGGCGGGTGACCATGAGATCGTGCTGGCGCGTCCGGTGGGGGGCGAGGTGCTTCGGCCGGACGCCTCTCCCCTGACCTACGCGGATACCGGGGAGCTCGACGGCAGCCGCGAGCTCTATCCCCCGGCCTTGAGCTAGCCTGCCGCGCCCGGCTCGTCGGCCTCGCTGCAACCCTCTCGTTCCACCTCTCCACGTACCCCTCGATCATTCGCGGATCGGTGCCGGCGGCGGCTGTACCGATGCGGTCGGTTGATTCGTCATTCTCGGGCGTCAACGATCAGAGTGGAGACACGACGATGCTATTCGCGGCTTTGCTCGGAGGCCGGGCCCGGGCGCTGGCCGGGGGCGGCATGTCGCCGGTCGGCGCCATACTGGCCGGCGGCCTCCTCGCCGGCGCGCTGGACATCGCCTACGCCTGCATGTTCTGGGCGATCAAGGCCGATGTACCGGCGCGGCGGATCTTCCAGTCGGTGGCGGCCGGGTTGCTCGGCGAGGCGAGCTTCGAGGGCGGCACGGCCACCGCTGCCCTCGGTCTCGCGCTGCACTTCCTGATCGCCACCACCATGGCGGCGGCGTTCTACCTCGCCGCCCGCGCCCGCCCCGAGCTGGTGCGGCGGCCGGTGCTGACGGGCGCCATCTATGGGGTCGGTCTCTACGTCCTCATGAATTACCTCGTGGTGCCCCTGTCGGCGGCGGGCCCGGGCTCCAGGAACCCGCTCTGGATCGGGCTCACGGTGCTGGTGCACGCATTCTTCGTCGGCGTGCCCATCGCGCTGTTCGTGCGGCGGGCCGTGGATCCCGGGCCGCACCCCGGCTGACTAGAACCAGCCATCCAACCCTCTGAACATCGGCGGTGTCTAACGCTGCAAACCTCCCCGCGAGTGTTCGCACGTGGCGACATGGCTAGGCATCCTGCTGGTGGTCCAGACCCAGGTGGCGACGACCGCCGCCCCACCATCCGTACAACCGAGCGGTCGCGTCCGTCGCGGCGACCCGGGCCGCCACGCCGCCCGTTCTCGACGGGGTGGACGACGACGACGTCTGGCGCACCGCCCCCGTGATCGACCAGTTCCTCCAGGCCAAGCCCAGCGAGGGAGCCCCGGCGCGGTTCCGCACCGAAGCCCGGATGGCCTACGACGCGAACCATCTCTACGTCCTCGTCCGGGCCTTCGATCCCCACCCCGACAGTATCGTGAGCCTCCTGTCCCGCCGGGACGAGCAGACCGCCTCCGACCACGTCATCCTCCTCCTCGACCCCTATCACGACCGGCGGACCGGCTACGAGTTCGTGGTCACGCCGGGCGGGGTGAAGACCGACTACGCGATCTTCAACGATGGCAACGAGGACGTGGCATGGGACGGGGTGTGGGACGCGGCGACGAAGGTGGATTCACTCGGCTGGACGGCCGAGTACCGGATCCCGCTCTCCCAGCTGCACTACGCCTCCAAGGGCAACGTCACGTTCGGTCTGCTGGTCTGGCGCGTGATCCAGCGCCACGGCGAGACCGTCACGTGGCCGCTGTTCCGCACCTCGCGCTCGGGCTTCACTTCGCAGTTCGGTGAGCTGACCGGGCTCCAGGGCCTGGCGAGTCCGCGACATGCGGAGATCACCCCCTACGCGTTGACCAAGAACGTGCAGGGCCCCGCCTCCGCAGGATACGCCGCGCGACCAGGAGCTCACGGTCGGCGGCGACCTCAAGTACCGGGTCGCGTCCAACCTGCTGCTCAACGCTACGGTGAATCCGGATTTCGGCCAGGTCGAGGCCGATCCGTCGGAGCTCAATCTCGGCGCGTTCGAGACCTTCTTCGAAGAGCGACGCCCCTTCTTCGTCGAGGGCAAGGGGCTCTTCACCTTCAACGTGAACTGCGTCGTCGTGGTGGACTGCGATACCGGCGAAGGGCTCTTCTACTCGCGGCGCATCGGCCGCTCTCCGCAGCTCGCCGACGTCTATGGCGACGAGGTCTCGGCCACCTCGACTCGCATCCTGGGCGCCGCGAAGACCACGGGACGCATGCCGGGCGGCTTTTCGCTTGGCGTGATGGACGTGGTCACCGATGATGTCGGAGGCTCCGGCGGGAGGACGCTCGAGCCGGTCGACGAACTACGCGGTGGCGCGCGGCAATCAGGACCTGGACGACGGCAATGCCAGCTTCGGGTTCATCGCGACGGCGGTGAACCGCTCGCTCGATACCTGGACCGCCGACTATCTCCACCGGAGCGCCTACAGCGCGGGCCTCGACGCCCGCCGCCGGTTCGCCGGCACGTACGAGGTGTCCGGCTCGCTCGACTTCAGCCAGGTCTCCGGCAGCAGGGCGGCGATCGCCCGCACCCAGCGCGATCCGGTCCACCTCTATCAGCGGCCCGACGGGCCACTCGAGTTCGACTCCACCCGGACGTCGCTCGCCGGCAGCAACGTGGAAGTCCGGGTCGCCAAGGTGGGCGGCAAGCGGCTGCTGTTCGAGACCGCCTACCAGCGGCGCACCCCGGGGTTCGAGATCAACGATATCGGGTTTCTTCGCCAGGCCGATCAGCAGCAATGGACCAGCTGGGCGAATCTGGCGTTCCGCAATCCCAACAAGCTGTTCCGCGAGCTCCGCTGGAACTTCAACAACTGGCAGCATTGGAGCCTCGATGGACTCCCCACCGAGCGCGCGTTCAACACCAACGTGCACACCCAGTTCAACAACCGCTGGTGGCTCCATGTCGGTGGGACCCTGGGCCAGCTCGGGGCGACCTACTGCGATCGCTGCGCACGGGGCGGCCCGGCGATCCGGCAGGACCCGTACCTCGCGCCGTGGCTCGGCATCGAAGGCGATGACCGCAAGAACATCGTGCCGGCGATATGGGTGAACTATTCCCTGGGCGATCGCGGCAACTCCGAGTCAATCCAGCTCGAGCCCGAGGTGTCGCTCAAGGTCTCCACTCGCTTCACCACCTCGCTCGGCGCGACCTACAATCGGAATCGCAACGACACGCAGTACTTCGGGACCTTCACCGACACGACCGGCGCGGCCCACTACACCTTCGCGCACCTGGAGCAGAAGACGCTGAGCCTGACCTGGCGACTGGGATACACGTTCACTCCCAATGCGTCGCTGCAGGTCTACGCGTCACCCTTCATCTCCAAGGGCACCTACAGCCGCGTGCGTGAGATCGGCCAGGCGCGCGCGTCGCTGTACGAGGCGCGCTATCGCGACTACGACGGCACGGAGGAGGCGCGGGATCCGGGTGGATTCAACGTGCAGGAGTTCCGCTCCAACGTGGTCTTTCGGTGGGAATATCGCCCCGGGTCCACGCTGTTCCTGGTGTGGAGCCAGGGACGGGAGCGGTTCGAGGACAGAGAGGGTGTCAAGACGTTCGCGGGTGACCTGGACGACCTCTTTGGCGCACGCGCCGACCAAACGTTCCTGGTCAAGGTCTCCTACTGGCTCGCGAAGTGAGCCCGGGCCGCCGGATAAGGGTCGGTCGAGCGTAGGACGTCAGTGACCGGCCGGCGGTTCTCACTGCAGAAACGGCTCTGCGTAGCGCGCGAGGGCGCGGACGAAGGTGTAGTCGCTGTTGACCAGCAGGGCGATGATGAGGCGGTCGTCGGGATAGATGACCAGCTGCGCCGTCCCGCCGACCGAGCCGCCGGAGTGCCGGATCCGCCGATGGCCCAGGGAGTCGGTCTCCACGGTCCATCCGACGCCGTACTCGGTCGCCGTGCCATCGCTGGTCTGCATCGAGGTCCACAGGAGGTCGCGCGTCGCCTTCCGCACGAGCTGTCCCTCCAGCAGCCGCTGGCCGAACCAGGCCAGGTCCTCCGCGGTCGAGAGGAAGCCGCCGCTCGCCCACTTGTAGGTGTTGTCCACGAAGGGGGCGTTGATCACCGGACCGGTCGAGTCTGCACGGGTGTAGTAGCGTCCCCGGCCGGGGATGACGCTGTCCGGTTCTTCCGCCACGGTGTGAGCCATGCCGGCCGGGCCGAAGACCTGCTCCTGCATGAACCGGAGAAATGGCTCTCCCGAGGCGCCTTCGATCACCGCCGACAGGAGATTGTACCCGTAGCTGGAGTACTCGAACCGCGTGCCCGGCTCGAAGAGCAGCGAGTCGGCCGCGAAGATCTCCAGCCCCTCGGTCACGCTGGCGTAGTGCTTTCGGTTCTCGAACTCGCCTTCGCGATAGTGTCGGATACCGGCCAGGTGTCCGGCCACCTGACGGACCGTGATGGGGTATCGCTTGGCCGGGAATCCGGGGACGTAGCGCTGAATCGGCGCATCCCAGTCGAGCCGCCCCATCTCGTCGAGGCGGCCGAGGGCGACGGACGTGAGCGACTTCGAGACGCTGCCGACGCGGAACCGGGTGGTCGTGGTGACCGGCACATCCTGCTCCAGGTCCGCCATTCCGATCCCCTGGCTCCACACTATCCGGCCGTCCCGCACCACGCAGATGGCGGCTCCGGGAGCGCCGAGCACGCGAAGGGTATCGGTGATGAACCGCCGCACGTTCTCCACCGCCCGCCCGGTCGCGGCAGGACCCGGCGCGACCCTCCCGGCGCCTGGCCGGACCGCGGCCCACACGCCACGAGCAGCGCCGCGGCGATAGCGATGCGTCGCATGACCCTCACTTCATCTATAGGGGTAAGGGCTCACACGCGAAACGCCTCGCGGCGCCGTCCTCAGGACGGCGCTTCTCCCTGCACGAGCGCGATGGAATCGAGGGGAGATAGTGAGCGCCGGCCCCAAGATCACAACGGGACGCGGCGCGGTCAACCGGGTCAGGGTACGGCGAGACGGCCCACGGTATTGCGATCGGTCCCGTACCAGATGGCCCGCGTCGGTTGATGGAAGACCATGTGCCGGATCGTGTTGGGCTCGTCGCCGCCCTCGGTGTCCACCCGCTCGGTGAACTTGCCGGCCTTGGGATCGAACGCGACCAGCCGATTGGGTCGCACGCCGGTCTCGGCCAGCCAGATACGACCCTTGTCGTCCGAGGCCATGGCGTACGGGAGCGACGACTGCCCCGCCGGCATGGCGAACTCGGTGACTTTGCCGCTGACCGGGTCCAAGCGTCCCAGGTAACCTCGCGCGTAGTCCGCATACCAGATGCCGGTCGTCGTGACGGCGATGCGCCGCGGCCGCGCCCCGTCGGGCAGGGCGAAACGCCTTTCCTTCATCGTCGCCGGATCGATCGTGCCCGACCGCATTGGTTCCGAACAGCACGAACCAGGGCCGCTGCTCCGCATCCAGCTCGATTCCGTAGGGCCGTGTTCCGGCACCCATCTTCCAGAGGCGGATCGTCCCGCTCTTGGCGTCGCGGCGACCCACCACCGCCGCGCCCTGCGCGGTGAACCACGCATTGCCGTCCCGGTCGAGGACCATGGTGTGTGGGTCGCCCACCTCGGGTCGGGCATTGGGTAGTCGGTGAGTTTCCTGCGTGCGCGGATCGAGCTTGACCAGCCGGCCGTTCCGATTGCCGGTGTACCAGACCATCCCGTCCGGCGCGACGACGAGGTTGTGCGGGTGGGTGCCCTCGGTGATCTCGAAGCGGTCGAATCTTCCCGATTCTGGGGTCGAGGGTCGCGACGTAGTTGCCCTCCTGCCCGACGAACCAGACGAGACCATTGGGGGCGACGTAGGGGTCACGGGGACGGGTGCCGTCCCAGGGAACCTGCCACTCCTGCAGCGTGGGCGGTGCCGCGGCGGTCGCCAGCAGCAGGAAGGAGACGGCGGTGGTCAGCTTGAGCATTGTCGCATCCTGCCGAGCGGGGCGCTCGGCGTCCAAGTGTGATCAGTCGGTCAGGTCCAGATCCCAGGTCTGTCCTACCAGGTCGTGTCCGAAGCTGTGGTGCGGGTTCTCCTCGACCAACCGGAAGCCGGCCTTCTCGTAGATCCGCCGCGCCGCGTGGAGGAGGCTGTTGGTCCAGAGCGTGACCCGCCGGTATCCGCGCTTCGCGCGCGAAGCGCAGGCACTCATCCACCAGCCGGGAGCCGGCGCCATGGCCGCGAGCCCATGGCTCGACCAGGAGCAGGCGGAGCCGAGCCACCGTGTCCGATTCCTTCACCAGGAACACCGATCCCGGCCGGCTCGCCCGCGAGCTCGGCGATCCAGCAGCGCTCCACTCGTGAATCGTGACCTGCCGCGAAGCGGCCCACGATCTCCGCCACCAGCTCCTCGAACTCGGAGTTCCAGCCATACTCGGCGGCGTACAGCTGTCCATGCCGCATCACCACCCATCCCAGGTCACCCGGACCGGGGGCACGCAGCCGTCATCTCCGCCCGCTCGCCGGTGGACTCCACGACGCTTGAGAGGAGCGACTCGATCCCCAGCATCGCCTCCACCAGACCCGTACGGTCGCGGGGGCTCAGGCGTGCCAGGATGGCCGTCACCTGCTCGGTGGAGCGGGCATCGAGTGCCCCGAAGGCGCGCCGGCCACGCTCGGTGAGGGCGAGCTGTCGCTGGCGGCGGTCTTCAGCGGGAGAGCGGGCCGAGATGACTCCCTGCCGCCGCAGACCTCGGAGAATGCGGCTCAGGTAGCCGGCATCGAGTTGCAGGATCTCCCGCAGCTCGGTGGCGGTGATGCCGGGGTGATGCGCCACCTCGTAGAGCACCCGGGCCTCGGGAAGCGAGAAGGAGCTGTGCAGCAAGCCCTCCTCGAGCAGCCCGAGCTGACGGGTGTAGAACCGGTTGAACCTGCGGACCGCGGCGGCGGGGGCGCCGGTCGTCCGGCGCGCCTTGGTTGGAGCGGGCATCGGCATTCCGGGTACGGGTGTTCGGGTCGCGCTGCTTGCTTCAGGGTGGTGCAATTGGTTGCTTTTGTCAACTATCCTCGGAAATGGCGCAGCGACCGGGCGCGGAGACCTCCCCGGACGGGGCTAGTATTGAGAGATCGGGCGAAGCCGGGAACAGCAACCGTCAAGTATTCGGAGACCGACGTGAGTGACAAGAAGATCATCGCGGTGGTCGGAGCCACGGGGGCGCAGGGGGGTGGACTGGTGCGCGCCATCCTGGCCGACAGGACGGGCCAGTACATCCCCCGCGCGCTGACGCGCGACGTCAACTCACCCAAGGCCGTGGCGCTGGCGGCCGACGGCGCGGAAGTGGTCGCGGCCGACCTGGATGACGCCGGCACCCTGCGGCGCGCGTTCGAGGGCGCCTACGGCGCATTCTGCCTCACCTTCTTCTTCCAGCACATGTCGCCGGAGAGGGAGCTGGCGGAGGCGGCCTCGATGGCCGAGGTCGCCAAGCAGACGGGGCTGGAGCACGTGATTTGGTCCACCCTCGACGACACCCGCCGTTTCATGACGCTCGACGACGACCGGATGCCGACGCTGCGCGGGAAGTACAAGGTTCCCCACTTCGACGCCAAGGGCGAAGCCGACGCGCTGTTCACCCGCGCCGGCGCGCCGACGACGTTCCTGCAGACCTGCAACTACTGGGACAACATGATCCACCTCGGCGCCGGACCGAAGCGCATGCCCGACGGGACGCTCGCCATCGTCTTGCCGATGGGCGACAAGAAGCTGCCGGCCATCGCGTCGGAGGACATCGGCAAGTGCGCCCTCGGGATCTTCAAGCGGGGCCGCGAGCTCATCGGGCAGACGATCGGGATCGCGGGAGAGCACTTGAGCGGCGACGAGGTGGCGTCAGCATTGACTCGCGCGCTCGGCGAGAAGGTCGTCTACCAGAACGTGGCGCCGGAGGTCTTCCGTGGATTCGGGTTCCCCGGCGCCGACGACCTGGGCAACATGTACCAGTTCAAGCGTGACTTCAACGACTATTACCGTGCCTCGCGCAGCGTCGAGATGGCCCGCTCGCTCAACCCCGAGCTGCAGACATTCGACCAGTGGCTCGCCCGCAACGCGAGCAGGATCCCGATCGAGGCGGCCGCGAGGTGATTGCAACCCGGGGGAGGCCCGGCACGTAGTCCCAGACACGAGCCTCCCCGCCGTTCAATCCTCGAGCAAGGCCCAGGCATGTTCCGCATCCGGTCCGTGATCCTCGCGCTGGCCCTTCTGCCCGGTGCGCTCACCGCCCAGACCATCGCCGCCGGCGAGTACGCCGCGCGGCGCGACTCCCTCGCCGCGCGCATCGGCAGCGGCGTCGTGGTCGCCTACGGCGGGCGGACGCCGGTGACGCCGTCCCGGTTCCAGCAGCTGCCGGCGTTCCGCTACCTCACCGGCTTCCTCGAGCCCGACGCGGCGTTCGTGATGGTCATCCGGCCCGGCGGCACCAGCGCCACGTTGTTCACCGCCCCGCGCGATCCGCGCCGTGCGCTCTACGACGGCTTTCCACCCGATTCGACCGAGGTGGCCCGGCGCACCGGCATCCCGGCCCGGTCCGTCGGCGCACTCGCCGCGGAGCTCGATTCGCTCGCCGACGTCGGACTGCCGTTCTATACCCTCGCGGATTTCGCCACCGCCGACGCGGCGGAAACCGATTCGCTCACGCGAGGCACCCACTACATGCGGCAGTTCGCGGAGGGGCACCCGTCACTGACCGTACGCGACGGGCACGGGATCCTCGATAGCCTGCGGACCCGGAAGAGTCCCGCCGAGGTGGCCATGCTGCGCCGCGCGATCGACATCACGTCGGCGGGCCTCCGCGAGGTGATGCGCGCGCTGGCGCCCGGCATGCACGAATACGAGGTGGAGGCCCGCTACCAGGCCGCCTTCCGACGCACCGGCGGCGACGGCGACGGGTTCGTGGCGATCGTCGCGTCCGGCCCCAACTCCACCCAATACCACTACAACGCGAATGACCGCCGCATCGGCAAGGGCGAGGTCGTCGTCATGGATGTCGGCGCGGCGTACGGCGGCTACTCCGCCGACGTCACCCGCACGCTGCCGGCGAGCGGCAAGTTCACCCGCGAGCAACGCGCGGTCTACCAGGTGGTGCGCGACGCCCAGGCGGCCGCCGAGAAGGTGGCCCGGCCCGGCGCCTCGTTCGAGGCGTGGCGGGACGCGGCGCGCGCGATCGTGGCCGAAGGGGTGGCCCGGCTGGGGCTGACCGAGGGCGTGGACGCGACCTTCGACCCGCCGTGGGCCGACCAGTGCACCGAGAACCCGATTGCCTGCAACCAGTCCTTTCTCTACATGGCGCACGGCCTCGGCCACGGCATCGGGCTCGAGGTCCACGACCGGCCGCACCCCTGGTACGGCGCCGGCACGTTTCAGCAGGGCGATGTCTTCACGATCGAGCCGGGCATCTACGTGAGCCGCAAGCTGCTCGATATCCTGCCCGATACGCCGAAGAATCGCGCCATGATCGCCAAGGTGCGGCCCGTCGTGGAGCGTTACCACGACATCGGCATCCGCATCGAGGACGACTATCTCATCACGGAGCGCGGCGCCGAGTGGCTGTCGCGGGCGCCGCGAGAGCTGGCCGACGTCGAGGCCGAGATGGCGCGTTGACCAAGCTGGCGATCCTGTTCGTCGTCGCATTCGTCGACATGGTGGGGCTCGCGATGATCGTGCCCCTCCTGCCGTACTACGCCACCGATTTCGGAGCGGGCGCCGCCACCATCGGCCTGCTGATCTCCGCCTTCTCCGTCGCACAGCTCGCCGTGGCCCCGCTCTGGGGCCGGCTGTCGGACGGCTACGGCCGGCGGCCGGCCATCCTCGCCGGCCTCCTGATCACCGCGGGTGCGTACGTGCTGTTCGGCTTCGCGCGCTCCGAGGAGACGCTCCTCCTCGCGCGCATCGTACAGGGCATCGGAGGCGGGACCATCGGTGTGGTCCAGGCCTACGTGGCCGACGTCTCCACCCCGGCGCAGCGCACCAAGAGCCTGGGTTGGCTCTCGGCGATCACGAGCCTCGGCGCGGTGGCGGGCCCGGCGTTCGGATCGCTCATGGTCTCGCTCGGCGGACAGTCGTTCGTCGGGTTCGGCGCGGCGGCGCTGGCCGCGCTGGTGTCGATCTTCGCGTGGGGATTTCTGCGCGAGTCGCGCGGTGCGCCGACGATCGGGGGGCCGGTCCCGCGGGCAACGACCGGCCGGGCGGCGATCCTCCATGTGCTGCGCCGCTGGCACGAGCCGGCGCCCCGGCTGATCTGGATCTACGCGGTCGGCATCGGCGCGTTCTACGGCACCATCCAGATCGTCCCGCTTCTCCTCGCCGACCGGCTCGGCGTCACCGAGCGCACGGTCGGGTACTTCGTGATGTACCTGGGCGCGATGGGCGTGGTGGTGCGCGCGCTGATCCTCGGGCGCGCGGTGGACCGTCTCGGCGAGGCCCGGCTGGCTCGGGTGGGCATCGGGGTGCTCGCGGCGGGGCTGGTCGCCACCGGGGCGGCGCGCAACAGTGCGGTGCTCGCGGCCGGCTTCACCCTGATGCCGCTGGGAACGGCGTTCCTCTTCCCCTGCGTGACCGGCCTTCTGAGCCGCGCCGTGCCGGCCCGCGAGCGGGGCCTCTACATGGGCGTGCAACACACGTTCGGCGGCGTGTCCCGGGTGGCCTTTCCGATCGCCGCGGGGCTGCTGATCGACCGATTCGGCGTCGGCGTGCCATTCTGGCTCGCCGGCATTCTGGTGCTCGTCACCCTCCCCCTCACCCGCTCCATCGGCGCCGGGCTCGTCTCCGAGGCCGCTGAGGCCACCGATGCCCTCGCCATCGCGGCGGCGGACATCACGGGCGAGATCCCCGTCCCTCCCGCGCAACCTTCCGGCCGTTAGACCCGTCAGAGAGGGTGTTCGAGACTCGTACTGGGTTCTGTGCAACCTGCCGGGAATCCGGCGTCCACCCCGCCATGACGCTGACCTTGGTCATCGCCGACGACGAGGAGCTGGCCCGGGAGAAACTCCGCGCCCTCGCGGAGGAGCTCCCGGATACGCGCGTCGTGGGCGAGGCGGCGGACGGACCCACCGCGCTCCGCTTGATCGACGAGCTGCGGCCGGACCTCGTGCTGCTCGACCTCTCCATGCCCGGTCTGAGCGGCATCGAGGTGGCCAAGCGCATGCGACACCGCCCGGCCGTGATCTTTACTACCGCCTACGACCAATACGCCGTTGCGGCGTTCGAGCTGCAAGCCGTGGACTATCTTCTCAAGCCGTTCGACGACCAGCGCTTCAAGGCCGCGGTGGAACGCGCCCGCGAGCGCTCGCAGACGCCCTCCGAGCTCACCGACGGCGACCGCATGAAGCAGGCGCTCTACGAGAGCGGCTACCTGAGCCGCGTCTTCGTGCGCGAGCGCAACCGGATCCTGGTGGTGCCGACCGGCGAGATCGAGCGCCTGGAGGCCCGCGGCGACTACGTGGCGCTGCACGCCGGGATCAAGCGGCACCTGGTGCAGGTCACGATCGCGGACATGGAGCGCATGCTCGATCCGGGTCGCTTCGTCCGCGTGCACCGGTCGCACATCGTGAACCTCGACTACGTCGTGGCGTTCGCCACCGATCCCAAGGGCGCGCTGGAGGTCGAGCTGCGCGGCGGCACCAAGCTGAGCGTGAGCCGCGCCCGGGCGCAGGCGTTGCGGAACCTGGTGCTGTAGACCGCCGGCAGCGAGCGAACGGAAGCACGACACGCCAGGGGACGATGCCGATCGTCCCCTGGCGTTTGTCGTCGTGGCCGGCCCATCGCGCGGACCGTCCCCGACGCGCGAACTAGCAGCTACCAGCCAGCATGCTATCGGTCGGAGTCCGATAGCTGCCGGCTGATAACTGCTAGCCATTTCTCGCGACTGCTATTCCTGCCTAGAAGTTGATTTCGAACCCGAGCCGTGCGCGCCGGCCGATACCGAGCTGCTGGTGCTCGCCACGAGCGACGTCGTACAGCGCGTTGACTGCGCTGGTCTGCTCTTCGACGGTGAAGAGGTGGTCACCGTTGCCGAACCGCTGCTCCGCACGGATGAGGTACATGCAGTTGGCGGCCGCCGGCGCGTTCTTGCTGCTGACCCACCCGGCGCAGTCCTCGTGAGCCGTCGGCAGCACCATCGCGCCGTCCGCGCCCACCGCGTTGTTCGCATCGCGCTCGACCGCGAGGTCGTCGAGGTCGGCGTCCAGATTCGTCGGCCCGCTCCTCGATCGTTCCGGATGTCGCCATTCACCGCGAATACCTGGAGTACGTTCCGGAAGTTGAGCAGGTTTCGCACGTCGAGATAGCCCGTCATGTCCAGGCCGCCCACCCCGAAGCTCTTGGTGAGCCGCGCATTCAGCTCCTTGAACGCCGGGAGCCGCTGGGTGTTGAGGCCCTCGGGGAACAGCCGGACGCAGTTCTCGATCGAGAGCACGCTCTGCTCTTCGTTGCTCTCACCGCACTTGGTGTACGCCGTGCCGCTGGTGTAGCGGAAGGTCGAGAACACGCTGACGTTCCGGAAGATGTTCCCCACCATCGTCCCCTGGCGGAAGTCACCCGGGATGGTCATCGAGAGCGCACCGGTCAAGGCGTGCGGCCGGCTGTCGTCGGTCGGCAGGATGCCCTGCGGCGGCGGCTGCGCGCCGTTGTTGCCGCCCACCTGGTTCACGATCCGCGAGCCGTAGTTGGTGTAGGTGAACGGATCGGAGCCGGTGTTCTTGGCCTGCTGGTAGGCGTAGCCGATGGTGCCGTTGAAGAAGTTGCCGAACCGCCGGTCCAGCCGGATGTCGAGGCCCCGGACGTTGCCGAAGTCCAGGTTGGTCAGGATCCGGAAGTCGTTGTCGCGGCCCTGCGCCGGGTCATAGAGCGAGACCAGACGGGCCGCCGGATCGGACACGATGTCCTTGTTGTACGCCGCCACGTCCAGCACCATGTCGTCGCTGAACGCGTGCCGGATGCCGAACTCGAAGGCGATGGTCTTGCCGAAGTCGAGGTCGGAGCCGAACACCTGGTTGGTGTTGGTGTTGCCCAGGTCGATGTTGATGCCGCCCAGCAGCAGGCCGAAGTCCGGCGCCTGCACCTGGTGCGAGTAGCTGAGCCGGAAGTTGGTCCGGTCGGTGACCGGGAACGACACCTGCACGTGGGGGCTCAGGTAGCCGTGGCTCTGGTCCCGCACGTAGAGCGCGGTCGGGTTGGCCATGTCGAACCCGGGCATCGTGGAGACGCGGGGGAACGCGTAGGTGTTGCCCGCCGTATCGGTGGCGATAGGGCCGGCTGGCGCGGGTGTCGTACCAGTCGTAGCGCAGGCCGCCGACGACGACCACGTCGCCCAGGTCGAGGCGGTCCTCGACGAAGGCGTTCCACCGGACCGGCTTCTCCAGATAGGCATCGGAGAAGAACTTGTCGGTGAGGCGGAAGCTGTAGTTGTCGATGTCGTACTTGGTGAGCTCGCCGCCCAGCTTGAGGCGGTTGTACCGGTCGGCCTGCCAGTCGAGCGTCGCCTTGCCGATGTAGCGGTCTTCCTTGTACAGGCTGAGGCGAGTCGGGCGTGTCGGAGTCGTTGGTGTAGCGACCCTGCTCGCCCATTGACCAGGTCGAGAGATCGAGCGAGTTGGCGAAGTTCTGGTAGTTCCCGTAGAGGCCGTAGGCGTTGTTCCGCAAGCCGGTCGATCATCAGGTAGTTGCTGCCGTTGTTCACGTCGATCGGCGTGATCCGGCCCTGGTTCCGCCGGATGTTGTCGATCAGCCCCTGGGTGACCGGGAAGTTGTCGAAGTCGTAGTCGAAATCCAGCCCCTTGAGGATGAAGCCGCCGAACGGGATCGCGGGTGCTCAGGTCGCTGTCGATCGTGAGCGGCCCACCCTGCGTGCGGTCCTGCTGGTACGACAGCGCGACGTCCAGCGCCAGCGCCCGCTCGGCGCTCTTCGACAGGTTCTGCGTCCAGTTCAGCGTCGCCAGCCGGTTCCGGTTGTTGAAGCCGCGCAGCATGCCGGTCGAGAGATTGTTGATGTAGCCGATGATGAACGGGAAGGCGTGCCCGTGGAAGCGGCTTTGCGCCATGCTCAGCGACACCCGGGAGCCGGTGCCGTAGGTGTAGTTCAGCTTGCCGGTCATGGAGTACGTCGACCGGGCCGTCGCCGGCATCCGGACGCCGTTGCAATCGAAGCCGTAGTTGTTCCGCAGGGACTGAATGGCCTCCGCGTCGGTTCCCGACAGGCCCGCCTCGCCGGCGCCCGCGAACTCGTCACAGTTGCCGCGGCTGATCGCGTAGTCGTAGATCGTCGACCCGCGAGGTATCCGCCGTGAGCCGCTCGTCGAGCGGCGTGGTCGGGTCATCGGTGAGAATGCTGATCTGGTCGATCGTGGTGTCGACGCCGGCCTGGAGGAAGATCGGCGTGTCCCGGCTGCTGAACCCTTCCTCGACCGACTTCCGGCCTTCCAGCGTGCCGTTGAGGGCGAAGGTGAGCCGGCCGGCCAGCGGGCCGCTGATGCCGCCTTCGATCCGGTTGAAGCCCACGCCGTTGTTCACGCCGAAGGGCTCATCGGTCTCATAGCCCAGGCTGCCCTGGTATTCGCTGCCGCCGGTCTTGGTCACGATCGAGATGATGCCCGACTTGGCATTCCCGAACTCGGCCGAGCTCGACCCGGTGGTGACCGACGCCTCTTCGAACGCGCCGGGGCCGACCGTCAGCTCGGTTCCGGCGGAGCCCACGAAGGCGTCGCCGCGGTAGCCCGCCTGGGTGGGCACGCCGTCGATATAGGTCGCGTTCTCGTTCTCGCGGCCGCCGCGGATCGAGATACCGCCGTCGGTATCCTCGATCACGCCCGGCTGGAGCTGTAGCACCTCGTTGAGGTTGTCCACCGGCAGCGCCTCGGCGAAGGCGCCGTCGATCCGCTGCTTGGTGGTGACCTCGTCGCGAGGGACCAGCGGCTGGGTCTGACTCACGACGGTGATCTCCTGGATCTCCACCGCGGTCTGCTCCAGCTGGATGTCTACGGTTCCGGTCTGCCCGGCCAGCACCTTGACGCCGTCCACCTGAGTGGACTTGTACCCGATGAAGGCCGCACGGACCGAGATGGTGGAGGCCGGCACGTTGTTGATGAAGTAGTAGCCCTGCGGATTGGTCAGGGCGTTGAACGCCGTCCCCACGACGAACACCTGGGCGTTGACAATGGGCGCGCCTGCCTGGTCGCGCACCCTGCCTTCGATCTTACCAGTCGACTGGGCCAGGAGCGTGCCCGCTCCCAACGCCAGCACGACTGCCGCGAGCGCGACACTGCGCGCGACGCGTCCGAAGGCGCTGACACGGCTTTGCTTCATGGATACGTCCTCCAAAGGCGTGAACCTGCGGGATCCCGGGTCCGGGCCGATGGGACAGGCTCTCGCGGCGGGGAGATGCCTGGTGGCACGGGTCCGAGCTAGAAATGAGTCGAACGAAAGGGGGGTACCGCGCACTAGGTTTTCGCCCAACGGCGGTTTTTGGGGGACGAACTGAGGGAGTCGGCCCCGGTGGGCGGCTGCGAACTCGAATCCCGCAGCCGGTTCCGCTTCGGAACGGGCTGCCACGCGTTGCCCGGTGCAACCCTGCCCGCCGAAAGAGGCCCGATGACACGCCCCATGCCGTCCCCCGTCCCCGGGAGATACAGCGGTGTAGGACGTCGAAGCCGCCGAGGCCGCACACAACGTTCCCGCATGGAGCGAGCTGGTGGGCCGAACATCACTTGGCGGAGGGTTGGGTCGAAGGGAACACGGCCGGGGCCGTCCGGATCGGGGGTGACGGAGCCCAGCCCTGCCTCGCGCAGGATGCGCTCGCCGCCCGTGGCCGGCCGGCACGGTGCTCCGACGCGGGTGAGGATCAGCCGGTCCTTCGCCCGCGTCATCCCCACGTAGAGCAGCCGCCGCGCCTCCTGGACTCTCCTCGCGCTTCTCGCTCAGCGCCACCAGCCCGGGCAGCGCCGCGTCCTCCGCGCCGACGATGTAGACCCGCGAGAACTCCAGGCCCTTGGTCGAGTGGAGGGTCAGCAGGTTGATCCGGTGCTCGTCGGTCTCGCGATCCGTCGCTGCGCGACAGCGCCATCCGGTCCAGCAGCAGGTCGATGCTCTCGGCGAGGGTCGGGCGCCGCGCTCGCGGCGACCAGCGCGGCCAGTCGCGCCACCGACGTCGGGATAGCGCTCCGCGACCGGCCGCTGGGTCCGGATCCGCTCGATCAGCCGCGCGCCGCCCAGTCGCTCGATCAGCTCCTCCACCGGCGGGCGCGCCCGCCGCCTCGCGCTCCTCGGCGTAGACCTGGAGGCAGTCGCCGTAGCGGCCGACCGCGGCCGGCAGCGCCGACCTCGCGCAGCAGCCGCTCCTCCGCCGTCGGCTCGCCGGCGTCGTCGAGCGCGAGCGCGAGGCCCGAGCCAGCCCAGCAGCTGCACCAGCGCCGACCTTCCGCGCCCGCGCCAGCTTGAGCGCCCCGAGATGCCGCATCACGCCGGCCAGCGCGGCCGCGTCGTCGAGCGCGTGGTGCGAGCGGCCGGTCGCGACGCCGAAGCGGTGCGCCAGGTCCTCCAGCTTGGCGCTCTCGTCCAGCAGCGAGCGGGCCAGCGGCAGGGTGTCGAAGAAGACCAGATCTCCATCCCGGGCAGCCCGGCGGCCAGGCGGCGCAGCACCGGCATGTCGAAGTGCTGCCCGTTGTGCGCCACCAGCAGGTCGTCGCCGACGAACTCGCGGAACGCGGGCCAGACCTCGGCGAAGGCGCGGCTGGTCGCAGAGGTCCGCGTCGTAGATAGCCGTGCACCTCGCTCGCCTTGCGGCTGATCGGCCGGTCGGGCCGCACCAGCCGCTCGAACTGCTCCACGACACGCCGCCCGCGCACCCGGACCGCGGCGATCTCCACGATCTCGCAGTCGGCGATCTCCTTGTCGGTGGTCTCCAGGTCGAAGGCGACGTAGTCCTGGAACGGGTCCGCCAGTCCGCGGCAGTGGTGGAGCTGGAGCGCCTTGAACAGGGCGAGCGGCCGCACGCTCCGGCGCGGCGAAGCACGAAGTCCCGGGCACCGGACGGTCGCCGGGCGCGAGCCGCCGCACGTCGCCGCCCAGCGCGGCCTGCAGCATCCGGAGATCGCGATCTCGAGCCCGCGATCGGGCTCGACCCAGACCGTCCGCCCCGCGCGACCGCGGCGTCGCAGCCGCTCGGCCAGCGCGCCCGCGCCGGGAAACTCGGCCGGGATCGGTCAGCTCGGCGGCGCGCTCCTCGAGCGGGTTGCGGTAGCGGCCCGATGCGCTGGGAGAGCAGCTCCTCCACCAGCGGCCGGCAAGGTGTCGTGCGTGCGGCCCAGCGCCGCGAGGTTCTCCACGTGGAAGATGAAGCGCCACGCCTTCCTCGCGTCCGCGTCGCCGCGGGCGCGCGCGCGGCGCGAAGGCGCGGAGCCCGGACAGCAGGTCGAGGTCGTGGTAGCGGGCCCGCACCTGCTCGATCAGCGGCCGCGGCAGCACCTGCTCGGCGAAGCGCCTCGACCGCGAGCGGATCGTCCGGCGCGCGGATCACCCGGAGCGAGGACGACCACGAAGGCGATCACCTCGTCGTCCCGCAGCGCCTGGCCCTGGGCCAGCCGGCAGGGAATGCCCGCCTCGATGCAGCCGGGTCTCCAGGTACTGGCCGGCCGACGTGGGCGCGGTACAGCAGCGCGTACTCGCCCCAGTCGAGCCCGGTGGCCGCGCGGTCGCGCCACAGATCGGCGAGGAGCCAGCTCCGCCTCCTCCACTTCGTCGTCGAACGCGTAGGCCTCGACGCAGTGCTCCGACTCGCGGTCGGCCTCGAGCTGCTTCTCGAACAGGGCCGGGATTCCGCGTCGATGAGCCGGCGGGCGGCCTCGAAGATCTGCCGGGAGCAGCGGCGATTCCGGTCGAGGACGATCGGGTCGGTCGACGCCGAAGTCGCTGCGGAAGCGCTCGAGGATGCGGGGTCGGCGCCGGCCCAGGAGAAGATGGACTGCTCGTCGTCGCCCACCGCGAAGCAGTGGCGGTGCCGCGCGACGAGCCCGGTGACGACCTCGTACTGCGCCAGGCTCAGGTCCTGGAACTCGTCCACCAGCACGGCAGTCCCACCGGCGCGCGGACGCTCGGCCGCGGCCTCGGGGTGGCTCGCGGAGCAGCTCGCCGGTCAGCGCGATGAGGTCGTTGTAGTCGACGCAGCTTGCGCGCCCGGAGCGCCTCGCGGTACCTGCTCGAAGAGCTCCAGGTCGCCCGGGGTGAGCGGGATAGTGCTGCAGCCGATGCCGGCCGAAGAGGCGGAGGAGCTGGCCGATCCGCTCCGGCCGGACCCGGAGCCGGCGCAGCACCCGCCTCTGGTACTCCTCGTCCGCCATGCCGAACCCGCGGCGCAGGCCCGACGGCCGCCGGCGTGCTCCCGGAGGATCGCGAGGCAGAGCGCGTGCAGCGTGCCGCGGGTGATCTCTTCCGCGGCCGGGCCCGAGCTGCGGCGCGAGCCGCTCGGCGATCTCGTCGGCGGCCTTGTTGGTGAAGGTGACGGCGCAGATGCGCCGCGGCTCGAGACCGTGCCGCGCGATGAGATACCCGATCCGCGCGATCAGGCAGAAGGTCTTGCCGGCGCCCGGCCCCGCCACGACGAGCACGGGGCCGGGCGGGGCTTCGATGGCGCGGAGCTGGGCGGGGGTCGGAGCGGCCCGCCTCGCGACGGCAGGGGGATCGATTCGGGTGTGGCGGTCATCCGGAAAATTAGCGCCGGCGGCGACATGCGACCGGGCGGGCCCTACCGCGCAGCAACCGGAACGCGTGGGTCCACTGTCCTGGAGAAATCCGGGGATGCACCAGAGCACGGCCAGCGGCTCGATGGCCCGGGCCGCCTCGGCGGTTCCCATGTCCGCCGCCTCCCAGCCGAACCGCTCGAGGATCCTCGCGACCGTCGCCTTGGCCGCCGCGTCGTTTCCGCAGATGAACATGGTCGGCGCGGCCGCCGGGAAGTTCGGATTGCACCATCAACGCGCTGCCGACGCTGTTGAACGCCTTCACGAACCTCGCCGCGGGAAACGCCTTCTGCAGCCGCTCCATCAGCGATTCGTTGGGGCCGGTGAAGGAGCGGAGCACGCCGTCCTCCGGCGGTTCGTCGCCGATCGGGTTGGTGGGGTCGATCACCAGCTTGCCGGCGCAGTTGCTCGGCGCCCGCCTGGCGCAACGTGGCCTCGGCGGCCGGACCCGGGACGGCCAGACGAGGGCCTCGCCCCACGCGCCACCTCGGCGAAGTCCGTGGGAATTCCCGTCTCGGCGCTGTAGGCGTCGAGCTTCTTCGGGTCGCGGCTCCCGATCCGCACCTCGTGCCCGATGTCCCGAAGTCCCTTGGCCAGCTCCTGGCCGACTTCGCCCGAGCCGAGCACGCCGAATCTTCTCATGGATTCTCCTTGAGCTATCAGCTATGAGCTATGAGCTATGAGCTATGAGCTATGAGCTATGAGCCGGAAGCTAGACACTTGCATCGGTGAGATGTGAGATGGTGGCTCATGGCCCATGCTCACGGATCTACCTCACAGATCCAGCGCACAGCTCACAGCTCATAGCTCATAGCTCATAGCTGACGCCATAGCTCAGCAGCTGCAATCCAAGCACCGGTCGCGTAATTCGCCGTCGGATAGCGTCCGGAGGCACACCGAACTCACGGCGGAAGCTGTCGGTGAGGTGGCTGTGCGACGCGAACCCGGTGGCGCCCGCGATCTTCGCGAGTCCGTCCCGCGACTCGAGCATCAGATCGAGCGCGTGACGGAGCCGGCAGCGCACCAGGAGCCGGTGGATCGGGAGCCCGGTGGCCTGGCGGACGAGTCGGCTCAGGTGAAACGGCGAGCAACCCACCGCGCGGCCGACGGCCGTGAGGGTCAGCCGCTCGTGGAATCCATCGGGCCAGCGAGCTCCTCCACCCGGGCGGCGTACTCCACGGCGGTGCGCCATGCGACCCGGCGGTGCGCCACCCGCGACCGTCGGGCGGCCTGCGCGGGAGCAGGCGGACGCCAGTGCCGCGACGTGAATTCGCAGGCGGCCTCCTCGCCCTCCAACGGATCGTCGCCGCACGCCGCGCGCCAGGCCAGGCGGTGCAGCAGATAGGCGCGGCCCCCGATCGGCATATGCGCGAGGGGAAACCGAGGGGTCTCCCGATCCCGTTGCGCGGGCTCGACCAGGGCCGCCGATCTGGCGGAGGGTATCGGCGGTCACTCGGTAGACCGAGCAGGCGTCGCCACCGGGCAGCGGATGCCGGATGCGGTGTACCTCGCCCGGGCGCGGCGAAGGTCAGCATCCCGGCCGCCAGGAATGCCTGCGCCCCGTCGACCTCTCGCACGAACGAGCCGGTGCGCACCACTACGATCTCGAAGGCATCGTTGCAGTCCTCCCGATCGCCGGGCGTGTCGCAGCCGGGGCAGCGCCAGTCGTAGACCTGGACCGCATCGCCCCGATGAACGGGGGCGGAAGGTGGCGCGTGGCGGAGCAGGATTCTGGAAGCGGCCCGCCCGATCGGCACGCATATTGGCAGGCATGCCCACCTCGAGCGCTCCTTCCTTGCCGGCGGTTCCCGCGGGGCGAAGCCCTCAGCCGAGAGAGTTCGCGGACTCGACGTCCTGCGCGGGCTGGTGATCGTGCTGATGGTGATCGATCACGTGCGCTACTTCTTCTCCAGCGCGCGCTTCGATCCCACCGACCCGGCCCGCAGACCACCGTCGCGCTCTTCTTCACCCGCTGGGTCACCCACTTCTGCGCGCCGGTGTTCATGTTGCTCGCCGGCGCCGGCGCCTACCTCTCGCTGGGCCGCGGGCCGCACCCGGGGGGACGTCTCCCGGTTCCTCCTCACCCGCGGGCTCTGGCTGCTGGTGCTCGAGCTGACCGTGGCGCGGTTCGGCTGGCAGTTCAATCTCGACTACGGCTTCAGCTGCGCCCTGGTTTTCTGGGCGCTCGGCTGGTCCATGATCGCGCTCGCGGCACTGGTGTGGCTCCCGCCCTTGGGTGGCGGCGATCGGGGTGCGGATGATCGCCGGCACAACCTGCTGGACGGGATCGAAGCCGGCAGTTGGGATCCCTCGGGCTGGCTCTGGACCATCCTCCACCAGCCCGGCCTGCTGTCGGTCGCCGGGGGTGCACCTCTTCGTCTGTACCCGCTGATCCCGTGGATCGGCGTGATGGCGGCGGGCTACGCCTTCGGCGCCGCTCGTCGCACCTGCCGGCCGGCGGCGCGACCGGATCTACCTCCGGCTCGGCCCGGCGCTGACCGCGGGCTTCGTGTGCTCCGGCTGATCAACGTCTACGGCGATCCCGCGCCCTGGAGCTGCACAGCCGACCGGCTGGCGCGACCGCGCTCTCGTTCCTCAACACCACCAAGTACCCGGCGTCGCTCCTCTTCCTGCTGATGACGCTCGGGCCGGCCATCGCGCTGCTGCCGATGCTGGAGCGGGTGGCGCGGACCGATCGCGGACGCGCTGCCGACCCTCGGCCGCGTGCCGCTCTTCTTCTGGCTGCTGCACGTGCCGCTGATCCACCTCGTCGCGCTCGTCTTCTCGCTCCTGCGCTACGGCGAGATGATCCCCTGGCTGACCCGAAACCCTCCGACCGCCGCGCCCGAGGGCTACGGCTACGGGCTGGCGGTGGTGTATGCCGTCACGCTCGGCGTCGTGCCGGCTCTACCCGCTCTGCCGCTGGTTCGCGGGGGTCAAGCGACGGCGGCGGGACGCATGGCTGAGCTATCATCTGATGACGAATCCCGGGGTGCATCGCCTCGACACTCAGCTCGCGCGCGATCGAGCTCCTCCTCCACCTTGTGAAACGCATCGTCGCCGATGGTGCCGTCGGCTCGGCAGCGCCGAGAGCCGCCGCCGCTCGGCGCCCATCGCGGCCCGCGCCGCGGTGGCGTATCCCGTGCGGCCGTCGGCCGGCGCCGCCGCGCGCGCCCGCCGTCGATGCTCGCCTCGGCGTGCGCCAGCCGCACCCGGTACTTGCGGCGGAGCAGCTCGGTCGGCTCCTGTCGGCGCCATCCGGCGGCAGCGCGGCGGTCGCCGGCCCGCAGCGTCTCGACCCGGGCCAGCCGGACCTCGCGCTCCACCGCCCGTCGTCCTCGAGGCCAGCGCGCGTCATCAGCGGCCGAGCGTCATCCCCTGCACCACCAGCGTCACCAGCACCACGCAGAAGGCGGTGAAGAGGATCAGGTCGCGGTAGGGAATGCTGCCGCCGGCAGCGCCAGCGCCGCCGCCAGGGTCACGATGCCGCGCATCCCGCACCAGGCCACGACCAGCCGCCGCGCGCAGCCGAGCCGCGCGCGGCGTCCAGCGCACCAGCCGCGACCGCGCGACGCCCATGACCCAGACGATCCGGACCACGATCGACGGCCGCGCACACCGCGGCCGCCACCCCGACGTACCTCGACCAGCTCGGCGCCCGTCGAGCCGCCCGAGGATCGGCTTGAGCTGCAGGCCGACCAGGATGAACGCCAGCACGTTGAGCACGAAGACCGCCACTTCCCACACCGCGTAGGACGGGATGCGGATCCGGGCCGGGATCACGTCGGGCGCGCGGCCGGCGACCGTCATGGCGAAGACCACCATCGGTCATGATCCCGGAGAGATGCAGCCGCTCGGCGATGATCCAGACGGCGAAGGTGCCGACGAACTGCACGATCACCGCGGTGGCGACGTCGTGGATGCGCGCGGTGACGCAGAGCGATGAGCGCGCGCCAGCACCAGCGCCGAGCACGACGCTGCCGGCGGTCACCAGCAGCAGCATCGGCACGACGCTCCAGCCGGCGATCGCGCCCGGCCACCGCCGCGCCGACGGCGAGCCGGTAGATCAGGAGCGCGCTGGCGTCGTTGAACAGGCTCTCGCCTTCGAGGATCACCAGCAGCCGGTGCGGCGGCCGGAGCTGCCGCAGCACCGCCGTCGCGGCCGCCGCGTCGGGCGGCGCGACGATGGCGCCGAGGGCGACCGCCGCGGCCCAGGGCATCTCGGGCACCAGCCACCGGGCCACCACCGCCACCGCCGCCACGGTGAGCGCGACGGCGCCCAGCGCGAGACCGGCGACCGGCCGCCAGTTCTCGCGCAGGTCGCGCGGCGAGGCGTCGAAGGCCGCGTCGAGCAGCACCGGCGCCACGAACAGCGCGAGCGCCAGCTCCGGATCGAGCACCACGTCGGCGCCCCCGGCAGCAGCGCCAGCGCCGCGCCCGGCGAGCGCGAGCAGCGCCGGGTAGGGCGTGCCGATCCGCCGGGCCAGCGCCGCCAGGCCGGCGCCGGCCGAGGAGCAGCGCGATCACGATCTCGAAGACGTGCACGACGACTCAGTTCAGGGGGATCGTGATCTCGACCGTGTCGCCCGGCACGACCACGACCGATTCGGTCACCGCAGCCGTCGCCGCCCGCCGATCGGGTCGGCCAGGAAGCGAAGGGGGACCGACCCGCCGCGGATGAGGTAATCGGGGATGGTGAAGTGACTGGTGCCGTTGCCGGTCGCGACGCCCAGCCGGCGGCGTTGTGCCCCGTCGAGGACGTACATGGTCATGTCGAGGAAGGCCCGGTTCTCCACCTCGAGAGTCGCAGGCCCTCGTGTGGGCGCCGGGGAGTCTCCGTCCGCCTTACTGTTGGAACCGCAGGCGGCGAGCAGAAGCAGGAGACCGATCGGTGAGTGGATGCGCATGGGTCCTCCGAGACCGGTGGGCAGGCCAAAACGTTAGCATCCCCGGCCCGGGGATGGAATCGGAAAAATAGGCAGCGGCCCGAGTGCACTGAGGCACTCGGACCGCTGTCTGTCTCCGCGACGCAGCGTATACCGCGCGCTGCCTAGTCCACCGTCAGCGTGCGCGCCGGGTCCACCGTCACCGCCCGCCGGGCGGGCAGCCAGCAGGCCATCAGCGTCGTCGCGGCGACCAGCGATGACCGCGGCGCGGCGAGGATCAGCGGGTCCGTCGCCGAAACGCCGAACAGCACGGACTGCAGCGAGCGCGCCGCCGCGAGGCCGATCGCCGAGGCCCGACCGCGATGCCCGATCGCCGACGATCGACCGCCCCCTGCGCGCATCACCAGCCAGCAGGATGTTGCGCGCGCGTGGCCCCGAGCGCGATGCGCGTGCCGATCTCCCGCGTGCGCTGGCGAACCACGTACGCACATCACGCCGTAGATGCCGACCGCCGCGAGTGCCAGCGCCGAGCGCGGCGAAGATCGCCAGCAGCCACAGCACCAGCTTGCGTCACGCTGCACCGATTCGCGCCGCGACGCGCGCCAGCGGCTGCGCGTCTCGAGGAAGCACGATGTTCGGCTCGATGCGCCGGATCGCGGACTGCGATCGCGCGCGAGCGCGTCGGCGGGGTCGCCGCTGGTGCGCACGAACAGCGTGATCTGGTCGCTCGGCTGCGTGCTCGAAGGGGAAGTACATGTCGGCGCGCGGCGTCGTCGTCGAGTCCGGCGCGCCGGATGTCGCCGACCACGCCGACGATCTCGCCGCGTCCGCTCGCCGAGCTTGAGCGTGCTGCCCGACCGCGCTCTCGTCCGGCGAAGTAGCGGCGCTGCGATCGCCTCGCTGATGATGACCACCGGCTGGCGACGTCGGCCGTGTCGCGCTCGATCGAACAGCCGGCCCGTCAACGCAGCGGGATCTGCAAGCGCCTGGAAGTACCCGCCGGACGCGAGCTGCCACCCGACGTCGGGCGGCCGCTCGCCGGCGGGCGCCGGCTGGTCGGCCCGCTCGAACGGCACCGTCCAGTTGTTGCCGGTGAGCGGCATGACGACTGCCGGCGCCGACCTCGCGTACGTCCGGCAGCGCCGCGCGAGCGCCGGCAAGGCCCGGTCGTAGAACGCGCGGCCGCGCGCCTCGGCGTCGGCGTAGCGGTCGGCCGGCAGCGCCACGTCCATCGTCATGACGCCGGTCGGTGCTGGAACCCCGGGTCCACGGCGAGCAGTCCCGCGAACGCTCCGCAGGATGAGGCCCGGCGCCGATCAGGAGCACGACCGCGAAGGCGATCTCGGCGATCGACCAGGCCCGCCATGGCGCGGCGGGCGCGGCGCGCCCATGGTCGCGCGGCCCGGCCACGACCAGCGTGCCGAGCGCGTGCTCCAGCCGCACGGTGAGCGCCGCGACGAGCGCCGAAGCCGAGCGCGGTCGCGACGCACAGGAGCCGAGGTGAAGGCCAGCACCAGCGCCGTTGAGCCGCACCTCGGCCAGGCCCGGGACGCTCGACCGAGCTGGGCACCAGCGCCACCAGCGCGCGCGCGCCCCAGTAGGCGAGGACGACGCCGAGCGCGCCGGCCACCAGCGCCAGCACCAGGCTCTCGGTGAGGAGCTGCGCGGTGAGGCGGCCGCGGCCGGCGCCGAGCGCCATGCGGACGGCCATCTCGCGCCGGCGCGCCAGCGAGCGGGCCAGCAGCAGGTTCGCCACGTTCGCGCAGGCGATGAGCAGCACCGACGCCCACGGCGGCGAGCAGCAGCACCAGCGCCTGCTTGGTGTCTGCCCACCAGCGCGTCGCGGAGCGGCATCAGGAAATAGCTGCTGACGCCTGGTTGCTCTCCGGGTACTCCCGCTCGTAGCTGCCGCGACACGGTCTGCGACCTCGGTGGCCGCGTCCTGGAAGGTGCGGCCGGCCGCCAGCCGCCCCACGGCGAGCAGCCATCCCGCCCGGCGCTGCGGCGGCGGATCGACCGGCAGCGTCATGGCGGCGACCACATCCGTCCGGGTGTTGGGCGGGAAGCGGAAGCCCTGCCGGAGCCACGCCGACCACCAGGCGCTCCGTCGTCGTCGATCTTCACGGTGCGGCCGACGATCGCGGGATCGCCGCCGAAGCGCTCCTTCCAGAGGTCGTACCCGAGGAGCATCACCTGCCCCGCGCCTGGCCGCGTGTCCTCGGGCTGGATGCCGCGGCCGAGCACCGGCCGGACGCCCAGCGCGGTGAAGGCGCCCGCGCTGGCGACCAGGGCCGACACCCGGAACGGGTCGCCGTGACCGAAGATGGTCGCCTCGCCCGCGCCGTACGCGCCGAAGGCGTCGAACGACCGCTGGTGCGCCGCGAAGTCGAGGTAGTCGCCCAATGCGTTGTACGGCTTCGGTGATGCCGGTGCGGTCGTCGCGGTGGTTGAGGGTGACCAGGCGGTCGGCGTCGGGATACGGAAGCGGCCGGAGCAGCACCGCCTCGACCACCGCGAAGACCGTGACGTTCGCCCCGACGCCGAGGGCGAGGGTCAGGACCGCGGCGAGGGTGAACCCGGGCTCGCGAACGAGCCGGCGGAGCGCGTGGCGCAACTCGTAGAGGAACATCGCCGATGTCCTTGTAGGGGAGGCGTTTCCGACGGTAGTGGCCCGATGGGGCCTCCCCAACTTGACGATGGTGCGGGAGGGCCGGTTTCGTTCCTCATCCGGTGGCTCGAGAACCAAACGCGGTCCACAGACGTTCAATAGCGTCACCTCCCTGGAGACCGAGAGACCATGTCCGCCCCCAGCCGCTCGTTCCCGCTTCGCCGTTGGTGCCTTCACTACGGTATCGGTCATTCTATTGATGGCTTTCAGCCAGGATCAGTGCAGGCCGCACCGGCGAGCCGGACGTCTCCATGGCGCCGGAGCCGGCTCCGGTCGGCATCGCGGCCTCGAGCGACACCGCGGTGTTCGCCGGAGGATGTTTCTGGGGAGTGGAGGCGGTGTTCGAGCACCTGAAGGGCGTGTCGTCCGCCACGTCGGGGTACGCCGGCGGGCAAGTCCTCCTCACCCTCGTACGAGACGGTGAGCTCGGGCACCACCGGGCACGCGGAATCGGTGCAGGTGGTCTACGACCCGAGCCAGATCTCCTACGACCAGCTGCTCCAGGTGTTCTTCACCGTGGCCCACGACCCGACGCAGCTGAACCGGCAGGGCCCCGACACGGGGACCCAGTATCGCTCGGCGATCTTCTACCGGAACCCCGCCCAGCGGCAGGCGACCGAGCGTTACATCGCCAAGCTCCGTGACGCCAAGGTCCACGCCGGGGACATCGTGACCGAAGTGGCGGCGCTTCGTGCTTTCCATCCGGCCGAGTCCTACCACCAGAACTATCTGGTGCGCCACCCGAACCAGCCGTACATCGTGGTCAACGATGCGCCGAAGCTCGAGCATCTGAAGCGGGAGTTCCCGGCGCTGTACAAGAAGCAGGAAGTGAGCTGACCGGATATCCAGTCAAGCGGTGACCAGCGGCTCCGAGGCCGTCGGCGAGCGGGGTGTGATGTCGCGGAAGATCTCGCGCAATCGGCGAATGTGCCGCTCCGGGCTGTGGGCTTCGCGCAACGCGCTGGACCTCCTGGCCCGACACGGATCCGCCGGGAAACGCCTCGCCCCGCGCCACGGCGAGGAGCTGACCCAGCAGCGCGGCCTCGTCGCCGTTGGGAAACAGCAGGCCGCCGACCCCGTCCCGAACGATCTCTCCCAGACCTCCCGCCGCGCTGGCGACCACCGGCACTCCACGGATCATCGCTTCGAGCGCCACGAGGCCGAGCGGCTCGGCCCAGAGCGACGGTATGACCATCGCCCAGGCGTCGGCCATCTGACCCTCCACCTCTTCAGGTCTCACCCGGCCGCGAAACTCTACTGCGGCGCCAAGCCCGAGCGCCACGGCCAGCCGCTCGAGCGGCTCGCGCTCCGGACCCGTCCCCACGATGCGGAGACGCGCCGCGGGTAGCGCGCTGTGCAGCGTCGCAAACGCCCGGAGCAGCAGGTCCACGCCCTTGTTTCGGTGGAGCCGCCCGCAGTACACGGCAGTGGCTCGCCCGCCGGCGCTCGGCGGAAGCCCGGGCTCGAAGCCGGCACCGACAGGGGCAGATGGTCCGCCTCGATGCCGTTCATCGCGAGCACCCGCTGCACCCACTGGCTGCAGGCAACGGTCCGGTTGAAATGCCGGCGGCCGGCTCGGATCATGGCATAGCGAGCCTGATCGCGCAGCCAATGAGGGAAGCTCAGACACCCCGAGTCCCAGTACTCGCCCGGCGAGGTGCTGACACAGCTCGCCGGTCGGCAGCAGCTTGGACCCGATGGGGCAGACCGGCTTGTAGTCGGTGACGCTGAAGACGGTCGGGAGTGGCTCGCAGCCGACCCAGGATGGCGGGCGAGAGGTGATACTCGAACATGTTGACCAGGGCGACGTGAGGCCGGAAGCTCCGCAGCGCGTGACTCACGGCAGCCATCGCGAACGGGTTCACCAGTTGGAGCACCGCCTGGGCCGCGGTCCCGATCGGTACCGTACGCCCGATACTCCGCGGCGCCATCGCCGGCCGATCCGGCGCTGCTGGTCAGGAGCGCGACCTCGTCGCCCGCCGTGCGAAGTCCAGCGCGCACGCCGAGGATGTACCCCTCCGCGCCGCCGACGCCCGCCATCCAATCGGTGATCAGGAGGACGCGCAGGGATGCCTCCAACGGCAAGGACCCCCCCTCCCCGCTCGAGACTGCGGAGACCATCAGTGGAGCCGTCGCGGTTCGGGCCGGTCCGCCCCGGAGCAGGTCCACGAAGGCCCGAAACGACCGACCGCTAGGACGGGTCGCTCGATGGCCGGACGAGTCGCCGCAAGCGCCAAGGACGCCAGCGCCGGAGTGGGCGCGACCCACGCCCGGCGGGCTCCGTAGCCCGAATCTGCGCGTGAGCTGAAGCGTCAAGTCGCCGGAACTGGCGATCGACCCGCAGCATGCCCTTCTCACCCACGAACTCGAGGTAATCGGCCGGGCCGGCCCGACAGGAGAAGAAGCCGCCGAACCTCGGCTCCGCCCGCCATCGTCAGATGCTACCCAGCGCCGAGTCACCCCTCGCTGAGCTCGCGATTTGAGCGAGCCGGAGATGCTGGACACCTCATCGGACAGCAGCCAGCGAGCTGGTCGATGTGATGGCTGGCCAGATCGAGCAGCACGCCGCCGCCGGTCGCCCGATGCTGCTTCCACGCCGGCATCGCATCGAGCGCGACCCGGCTCGCAGAAGGCGGTCTGAACGGCGCGCACCCGCCCGATGCGGCCCTGGGCCAGCAGCTCGCGCGCGCAGCTCGTACAACGGATGGAGTCGCCGATCGAAGCCGACGGCGGCAGTCAGGCCGGCTTCCGCCGAGCGGCGATGACCTCGCCGCCCGTCCGCGGCGGTGGTCGCGATCGGTTTCTCGAGATAGAAATGCTTGCGGGCGGCGGCAGCAGGCGAGCGCCAGGCCGGCATGCAGATGGCCTGGTGGTGGGTATGACGACGGCGTCGATGTCATCGCGCTCCAGCACCTGCTGCGCCTGATCGTAGACCGGAATCGCCACCAGCTGCCGGGCGCGCTCGCGGGCGAGCGGGTCGGGGTCCGCCGCCGCCACCAGGGTGGCTCCCGGAATGCGCCGGAGCGCCCGCAGGTGGATCCAGTAGGCGATGTCGCCCCAGCCCAGCAAGCCGAGCTTCATCTGCCCGCGCGGCTGTAGCGAACCTTGTGGACTTCATTACCTCCAGCCATGCGCCCGCTTGGCGCACCGGGCCGGCCCCCCGGGGCGTAGCCCAGCATTTCTCCGACGGCGGAGATCACCGCGCCGGCCACGAGCCGCCGGCAGGGTGCCCACAGGCAGAGGCGAGGTGCTTCGGAGGGCGCTCCACCGGCCGGCCCGCATGCGGAGGAGCAGCACCGCCCGGGATGAGTGGCGACCCGCAGAAATAGATCAGCCGCCGAGCCGCCGGACCATCGCCTCGGCCCTGCGGCCTCCCACCACGCAGCCCGCCCAGAAACCGCTCCCTGCATCCAGGAGGGAGACACGGCCTGACGTTCAGGTGGTCGATCTTCGCGGCCGGTGCGAAGTAGGACCCGGTACCCCGCGGAATCGGAAGCGCATTGGCGAGCTGGTCTCCGTGGGCCAGGGCCCGCTCCAGATCCGGGCCCAAGCTCCAGCAGGACGTCGCGATCGAAGGCCGCGTTGTGGGTGGGGACGACCGCAGATCTCTCCCGAAGGGGAGCCGCGTGCAGCCATTCGCCATAGTCGAGCAGGAAGATCGCCCAGCTCAGCGCGGTCCCTGGGATTCGCATTGTCGAAGCCGGGGGCGATCGCCACCCAGGGCGTGTGTGTAGGCATCGACCAGGCGGGCGGCCCACTCCGGGATGCGGATAGGTATGGGTCTCGCCGATGAAGACCAGCGGCGCCGTGGCCGCTCGCACGCCGGCCGCGCGGGCATGGCCCCAGGGCGGTCGCAGCGATTCGACCGACAACAAGCTGGACACCGGCGAATCCCCAGAAGCTCGGGGTGGTCGGCCCCGCGAACCGGCTCGTCCGGAGGACTCGACGATGACGATCTCGAGCTGATCCCGGATCGTCTGCCGCAGGAGCCGCAGGACCACGGGACGGATGGTCTCGTATCGATCGGTCGCCAGCACCACCGACATTCGGGGATCGCTCACGCCTGCCCCTTCCCCATCACGACCTCCGTCGGCTCCTTCGAAGATTCGGCCCCAGCCATCCATTCGCGCGCGGCACCGGCGACGGTCGCGACCTGTGACAGCACGAAAAGCAGGCTGTAGTACCATCCCGCCGGGCCGCCCACCTGCCGGATGGGGAACGTCAGCAGTCCGAGATAGAACGACGGCGTCTCGACCCTGAACGGGCCTTCGCGCCCGACGTGCGATGCGGCGGCGGCAGAGATAAAGGCTGCGCCCGTAGTTGAAGTGCTGGCGGCAGAACCCCGCCAGCGTCAGCGGGTGATGGTGCATGCCACCCCCGCGTCCGGCAGGAACCGCCGTGTCCAGCCTGGATGCCGCCAGCGGTGGCAGAAATCGTAGTCCTCGCCCGACGCCGAGCGGAAACGCCTCGCTGAATCCACCGATGCGACGGAACTGCTCCGCGGTGTAGCCCGAGATTGCAGGTGTTGAAGAACCGTGTGCCTGCGGTGCGCCGGTCGTTTCGCGAATACGCGTAGGCGACGATCAGCTGGGTGGCGGTCGCGTAGCGGTTCCCGGTGGCGGCGTTGAGGATCGCCCCCGCGAGCAACCGCTGGGGTGCGCCGGTGAAGCCGCGCTCATAGGCGCTGAGCCACTCGGGGTGGGGCAGGCAGTCGTCATCGGTGAACAGGAGGAACCGGCCCGTCGCCGCCGCCGCACCGCGGTTCCGCGCGGCGGCGGGGCCGGCGTTGGTTCCACTGACCAGCCGGAGCCGCATCTGGCTCGGAGACTCGGTCAACGACGGGCGAGGGGGAGACGGGGCTCCCGTCGTCGGACACCACGACCTCGTAGCGCTCGCGGGCGGAAGCTCGAGTGCCGCAAGCGCCCCGAGACAGCTCGCGAGCTGGCCGGGCCGAGCGTAGGTCGGCACGATGATGGAAAACAATGGGGAGACGGCCATATCCGACGAGGGTAGGTTCCCCGAGCACAGCAGCCTGCGCCCCGCGGAGCCGCCAGTAGCGCTCGCGCCGGTGACGGCGTGGGACCTGCTTCTCTGCACTTGTCACTCCGCATGCGTTCGGAAGGAGGCGGGAGCACCGCAGCTTTCGCCGAAGTTCTGGCGGACCACCGCGTTCGGTAGCCCGGTTGGCGGATCGCGACCGCGACTCGCGGGACCAGGCGTCCGTCCCACGCCGTTGCCCCTCGGGCACACCAACTGATGCCCGCACGCCACAGTGCCGCGTTACGTCCAGGTGATCGCGTCGTCGTTAGCGGAGGAGCTTCGGGCCAAAACTTACGGCACCTGCGCTGACCCGTCGGAGCTGAAGCCCTGAAAATCGTCAGCAATCGCAAGAACCAGCTCGGACGAGCCGACTGCAAACAAGAGCGGCAACGAAAACGGCATTGCCGTACCCGATCGTTGCCGCTATTGCCGACGCGTTGCTCTGCTGCATGGCCAGAGAGGGAATCGAACCCCCGACACGCGGATTTTCAGTCCGCTGCTCTACCAACTGAGCTACCTGGCCTTGGGGCGGTGAATATAAGGAAAGGACTAACCTCGGCCAACCCCGCCGGAAGAGGGCCACGCGGCCTCGATCAGCTCCGGCAGCACCTCCGCCGCCGGCCCCACCAGATGGTGGATCCCCGCCCCCGACCGCTGCCCCTCCATCGTCGTGTTCACCACCGCCACCATGGCGCCCTGCGCCGCCGCGAGCCACGGAAGTGACGCGGCCGGCTCTACCACGTTCGACGTTCCCACGGCGAGAAACACCTCACAGTCGTGCACCGCCGACCAGGCCCGGTGCAGCGCCTGCTCCGGAAGCGTCTCCCCGAACCAGACCACGTCGGGCCGGAGATAGGACCCGCACATGTCGCAGGTCGGCGGCGCCCCGCCGGCGACCGGCTCATCCCACTGGCGACGACGCTGTTCTCCAGCGAGCAGCGCGCCCGGGTGATGTCGCCATGCAGCTCCACCACGTCCTTGCTGCCCGCTCGCCGGTGTAGCCCGTCCACGTTCTGGGTGATGAGGGTGAGACGGGGAACCAGCGTCTCGAGCCGCGCGAGCGCCAGGTGCCCGGCGTTCGGCTCCGCGCGAAGCACCGCCTCGCGCCGCGTTCGATACCAGTTCCATACCAGGCCCGGGTCGCGCTCGAATGCTTCGGGCGTCGCCAGGTCCTCCGGGCGATGCTTGGACCAGAGGCCGCCGAGCGACTCGCGGAAGGTGGGCAGGCCACTCTCCGCGCTGACGCCGGCCCCGGTGAGCACCGCCACGTGGCGGGCCCCCTGCAGCGTCTCGATCAGGCGGCGATCCATAGCGTCACAATCTAATGAGCCCTGATCCACGCCTTCCCTCGCCGGATACCCATGTTCACGAAGCTCACCATGCTCGACGGACGCGGTGACGACGATCGCCGTGGGCTCAGCCCTTCGGCACCACCCGCAGCACCCGGCCGTCGTCCTCGTCGGTCACGAGGTACAGGAGCCCGTCCGGTCCCTGCTGCACGTCGCGGATGCGATCTCCGAGTGAGCCGAGATAGCGCTCCTCGGTCGTGACCCGCCCGTTCTCCAGGGCGAGGCGCACCAGCGCGCCCGGCTGCATCGAGCCGACGAACAGGCTGCCCTTCCAGCCCGGGTACCTGTCACCGGTGTACCACACCGCGCCCGACGGTGCGATGACCGGGTCCCAGTAGTAGACCGGCTGCTCCATCCCCTCCTTCGCGGTGCCTTCGCCGATGCTCGCGCCGGAGTAGTCGCGGCCATAGGTGATGATGGGCCAGCCGTAGTTCTTGCCCGCCTCGGGATGGTTGAGCTCGTCGCCGCCCCGCGCGCCGTGCTCGACCGTCCAGATCCGGCCGGTCTCCGGATGCAGCGCGGCGGCCTGCATGCTGCGGTGGCCGAGCGAGTAGATCTCCGGCCGGGCGCCGCTCCGTCCCACGAACGGATTGTCCTTCGGGATGGAGCCGTCGGGATTGATCCGGATCAGCTTGCCGAGGCCCGACGCCATGTTCTGCGCCTGGTCGCGGTAGCCTTGCCGGTCGCCCTGGGTGATGAAGAGCGTGCCGTCCTGGGCGAACACCAGCCGCGAGCCGAAGTGGCCGTCGCCCTCGACCTTGGGCTGCTGCCGGTAGATCACCGTCATCCCCTCGAGGCCACCTTCGCCCAGGCGGCCGCGAGCCACTGCCGTTCCCGCCCCTCCTTCACCCGGCTCGGCGTAGGAGAGGTAGACCAGGCGGTTCTCCGCGAATTCCGGATCGATCGCGACGTCGAGCAGGCCGCCCTGCCCCCGGGCGTGCACCGCCGGCACGCCGGTGAGCGGCTGGGATACCCGGCCGTCGCTCCCGACCAGCCGAAGCCGCCCCGGCCGCTCGGTGACGAGCATCCGTCCGTCCGGGAGAAACGCCAGCGCCCACGGATGCTCCAGTCCCTTCGCCACGGTCTCCGCCGTCACATTGCCGTCGGTGGACCGGGGCTGGGGCGACGCCTGCGAGGCTCCGTCGTGGGGTGCCTGCGCCTGGCACTGGGTCACCAGCGGCACCAGGGCCAGGAACACCAGCGTGGTGGCCGCGCGCATCAGTCGGGGCATGTGGAGCTCCTATGAGCTATGAGCTATGAGCTTGAGCTGTGAGCTGTGAGCTACGAGCTAGGAGCTATGAGCTACCGCCGCATCGCTCATGGCTACCAGCTCATAGCTCCCCTACGAGTCCGGCGGCGGTTTGGAGGCAAGGTAGTGAATCGCACTGGCTCATGGTCCGGGGCGGGAGCGCGGGAGGAGCTCACAGCTCATAGCTCATAGCTCCTAGCTCCTAGCTCCTAGCTCCCCTCCCACCGATCCTGCTCCCCCCGCATATTGGTGCATGCCCGAGGCATCATTCCCGAATCTGACCGTTCTCACCCACCCGCTGATCGTCCACAAGCTCTCGATCCTTCGCGATCGGGACACCAGCACGCGCGACTTCAAGCAGCTCGTCACCGAGATCTCGATGCTCATGGCCTACGAGGTCACCAAGGACCTCTCGACCGAGCCGGTCGAGATCGAGACCCCGCTCGAGCGGATGACGGGCCGCCAGGTGTCGGGCAAGAAGCTGACCCTGGTACCCATCCTCCGGGCCGGCCTCGGCATGGTGGAGGGGATCGCGCAGCTGATTCCCTCGGCGCGGGTGGGCCACATCGGCCTCTACCGCGACCACGATACGCTGAAGCCCGTGGACTACTACTTCAAGATCCCCGCCGCCGAGGTCGAGCGCGACTTCTTCGTCCTCGACCCGATGCTCGCGACCGGCGGCTCCGGGGTGGCGGCGGTGTCCGCCCTGCGCGAGGCGGGCGCGCGGAGGATCCGCTTCCTCTGCCTCGTCGCCGCGCCCGAAGGTGTGCAGCGCATGCTGGAGGCCCACCCCGACGTGCCGATCTACACCGCCGCCCTCGACCGCCAGCTCAACGACCAGGGATACATCCTCCCCGGCCTGGGCGACGCGGGCGACCGGCTGTTCGGCACGCGCAGCAAGGAATGACGCGCCGATGAGCATCCGACTCTCCTTCCACGGCGCCGCGGGTCAGGTGACCGGCTCGATGTTCCTGCTGGAGGCCGCCGGCGGCCGGTTCCTGCTCGACGCGGGGCTGTTCCAGGGCAAGCGGGCCGACACGCACGAGCTCAACCTCAAACTCCCGTTCGACCCGCGGCGGGTGGACGGCGTCGTGCTGAGTCACGCGCACATCGATCACTCGGGCCGGCTGCCGCTGCTGGTGCGCGATGGATTTCACGGCCCGATCCATGCCACGCCCGCGACCCGCGACCTCTGCGCGGTGATGCTGCCCGACGCGGCGCACATCCAGGAGAAGGATTTCGAGTACCTCCAGCGCCGGGGCAAGGCGACCCCGGAGAGCCGGCCGCTCTACACCATGGCCGACGCGGTGGCGACGCAGGAGCTGATGGTGGGCGTGCCGTACCGGCGGATCACCCATCTCCGGAAGCATCTCGCCCTCGAGTTCCTCGATGCCGGCCACATCCTCGGCTCCGCCTCGGTGGACATCCGGATCACGCGAAGCGGGAAGCCACCGGCTGGTCTTCTCGGGCGACATCGGGCGCAGCGGACTCCCGATCATTCGCGATCCGGAGCCGCCGGCCGGCCCGATCGACACGCTGATCATCGAATCCACCTACGCCGACCGGAGTCACGAGTCGGTGGCCGACGCGGAGGCGCGGCTGGGCGAGGCGATCCGCCGGGTGGCCGCGCGCGGCGGGAAGTTGCTGGTGCCCGCCTTCGCCCTCGGCCGCTGCCAGGAGCTGGTCTACAGCGTCCACCAGCTCTGGCGCGCCGGCAAGATTCCGGAGATCCCGATCTACGTGGACAGTCCGCTCGCGGTGGACATCACGACGGTGTTCCGCATGCACCCCGAGGTCTTCGACCAGCGGGAGCGCCTGGTCACCGAGGAGAGCCGGCTGTTCGACTTCCCGCTGGTCCGCTACGTCCGCTCGGTCGAAGACTCCAAGGCGCTCGATTCGGGCAACGGCCCCTCCATGATCATCGCGGCCTCCGGTATGGCCGAGGCGGGCCGGATCCTGCACCACCTCGCTCACGGTATCGGCGACCACCGGAACCTGGTGCTCATCGTCGGCTTCCAGGCCGAGCACACGCTCGGCCGCCGGATCCAGGAGGGAGCCAACCCGGTGCGCATCCTGGGCGAGGAGTACCGCGGTCCGCGCCGAGGTCGAGACCATCGGCGGCTACTCGGCGCACGCCGACCGCGACGAGCTGCTGGCGTGGGTGCGCCGTCTCGGCGGTCCGATCCGGCGGGCCTTCGTGGTGCACGGCGAGCCCGCTGCGCTCGAGGCGATGGCCAAGCTGGTCCGCGGCGCGGGAGTTCGGGACGTGCGCGGTGCCCCAACACGGCGAGACCTTCGAGCTATGACCGCGGCCGGGCCGGGCGGCGGGCGAGTCAGCCGGCCCGTCGCCGTGCCGCGCCGCCGCTCGGTTCGTTCGATCGTGGGGCTGGTGGTGCTGGTGATCCCCCTGGTCTACACGGTGGCACTGGCCGCGGTCCTGGTGTCGAGCCAGCACGACCAGCGCCGGGCGGTGGACGCCATCATCGTGCTCGGCGCGGCGCAGTACAACGGGCGCCCGTCGCCCGTCCTGCGGGCCCGGCTGGACCACGCGCTCGGTCTCTACCGCGACGGGTTCGCGCCGCTCATCGTCGTGACCGGCGGGGTGGGGCGGGGCGACACGACGAGTGAGGCGGTCGTGGGGCTTCGCTACCTGGTCGCGCGGCAGGTGCCGGAGAGCGCCGTGGTCGCGCAGCCGGTGGGGCGCAGCACCCGGACCTCGATGACGGCCGTGGCGGAACTGGCTGCACTCGCGCGGGCTCCGACGGGTCCTGCTGGTGAGCGACCCCTTCCACATGTTCCGCCTGCGGATCGAGGCCCGGCGCACCGCGCTGGAGGCCTACACGTCACCCACCGAGAGCAGTCCGATCTCCGCCAATCCGGTGCTGGAGCTGCGCTACCTCTTCGCCGAGGGCCTCAAGGTCCCCATCGCCTGGGTGCGAGCGATCATGGGCAGCGCATGACCGCGTCCTCGTCCCATCCCTGACTCACCCCCACCCGCCTCCTCATGTCTCCACTCGTCAGTACCAGGCGCCTCTACACCGGACGCATCGTCAACCTCGACCTCGACACCGTTCGCTTCCCGAACGAGCTCGGAGGGCCAGCTCGAGATGCTGCGGCATCCCGGCGCCTCGGCGGTGGTGCCGTTCATGGATCCGCCGCGCGAGAAGGATCCCCGGGTCGTGCTGATCCGGCAGTTCCGGCATGCGGCCGACGGCTTCATCTGGGAAGTGCCCGCCGGACGACTCGACGCCGGCGAGAGCCCCGAGACCTGCGCCCGGCGTGAGCTCGAGGAGGAAACGGGATTGCGCGCCCGGCGGCTGGAGCGGCTCACCACCATCTACACCACACCCGGCTTCACCGACGAGCGGATTCACCTGTTCCTGGCGGAGGGACTGGATGCGGGGTCGGAGCGTCGCGAGGCGGACGAGTTCATGGAGCTGCATACGCTGCGCTGGTCCGAGGTGCTCGGCCTGGTCGAGCGCGGGGAGATCGTGGACGCGAAGACGCTGATCTGTCTCCTCTTCGTGCAGAGCTTCCGCAGGTAGCGGTGCGCAGCCTGCCGCCACTGCCCGATCCGATCCGCCCCGCGCGATACGCGGCCCGGCGGGCCGCGCTTCGTGCCGGCAGCATGTGGGATCGCTTCGCCGACTGGTTCGACCGGCTCAACCTCAACGAGAACACGATCCTGCTGGGCTTCGCCGTGGCCATAGGCGTGGCCAGCGGTCTCGGGGTCGTCGCGTTCTACCGGCTGATCGATCTCGCCTACTGGATCTACTACCTGACCCCAGCGGTCTACCTCACATCCTGGGGGATACTCGCGTACCGGCCGCTGCTCACCGGCTTCGGGATGCTCTGGGCCTACCTCATCATGAAAGGCCCCGGCCGGGGGCACGATGGCCTCAACATCCCCGACGTGCAGCGGGCCGTCGCGCGCGAAGGCGGCCGACTCCTCCTCAGACCGACGCTGGCGCGTACCGCGGCGAGCGCGGTAACGCTGGGGGCGGGCGGTGCGGCCGGCAGTGAGGGGCCGGTGGCGGTGCTGGGTGCCGCTCTCGCCTCCTGGCTCAGCCGCGCCTTTCACTTCGACCCCGCGCGCACCAAGATCATGGTCGCCGCCGGGGCGGCGGCCGGCATCTCCGCCGCCTTCAACGCGCCGCTCGCCGGCGCATTCTTCGCGCTGGAGGAGATCCTCGGCTCGCTGGCGGTCGGCGCCTTTCCTCCCGTCGTGGTCGCCAGCGTGGTCGCGGCGGTGGTGTCCCACATCTTCCTGGGCAACCACCCGGCCTTTCCCATTCCCGAGGAGTACGGCTACGCGCTCCAGCGCGAGCTCTTCATCTTCTACCCCTTTCTCGGCATCATCTGCGGGCTGGTGGCCGCGCTGTTCGTCCGCGTGTTCTTCGGCACCGAGGCGATCATCCGTCGCACCACCGGCCCCCGCTGGGCCGTCGCCTTCCTCGGCGGCGTCATCGTGGGACTGCTGGTCCTGATCTCGAAGGGGATGCTGGTGGGGCACGGGCACCTGGCCGTGCACCTCGACGTCTTCGGCGGCATGTCATGGACCTCGCTCGCGCTGCTCGCGCTGGGCAGCATCGTCGCCACCTCCATCACGCTCAACGCCGGCGGCTCGGGCGGGGTGTTTACGCCGTCGCTCTACGTCGGCGCGGCCACGGGCGGGGCGTTCGGGGTGGCGCTTACCGGCATCTTCCCCGACCTCGGGCTCCGGCCCGAGGCGTATGCGCTCGTGGGCATGGGCGCCGTGGTCGCCGCATCCACGGCCGCCCCCATCACCGGCATGCTGCTCGTATTCGAGATGACGAACGACTACGAGATCGTGGTGCCGCTGATGCTCACCACGGTCATCGCCAACGTCGTGGCGCGGCGCCTGGAGCCCGACTCCCTCTACAGCGGCTGGCTCCGCCGGCGCGGCGAGCACCTCCAGCACGGCGCCGACCGCGACGTGCTGGCGGGACTGCGGGTCGCCGACGCGTTCGACCCCGCGCCCCAGGTGGTGGGCAGCGACCGCCCCGCTGTCACAGCTGCTGGAGCACCTGGGGCGCGGCGCGTACACCGATCTTCCCGTGGTGGACGAGGACCGCCGGCTGATCGGCATCATCCCGCTGGCCGAGCTGGGCCGCCTCGCCCGCGAGCGCCGCGAGGAGACCTCGAGCCTGGTGGCCAGCGAGGTCGCGATCCCCGCCGAGACCGTGGGCCCCGGCGACAGCCTGCTGGACGCGATCCGGCGGATGGGTCTTCGCGGCGTGCCGTCCATTCCCGTGGTGGACCAGGCCACCGGCCACCTGCTCGGCCTGGTAAGCCGGGCGCACATCCTCGCGCTCTACGAGCGCACCGTCGCCGGCGGCGCCAGCGGCGAACACCCGGCCGCGTTTCCCCCGGAGCGTCGCCCCACGTAGGTTTCTCCCATGCCCGCCCAGACCTTCGACGCGTTCTTCCGCTCGCTCGCCAAGGGTGCGCCCGCGCCGGCCTACTACTTCCACGGGCCCGAAGATCTGCTCAAGGACGAGGCGCTGCGCGCCATCCTGGACCGCGCCCTGGATCCGTCGCTCCGGGACTTCAACCTCGACCAGCGGGGCGCGGCCCAGCTCGACGCCGACGCGCTGTTCGGGCTCTGCACCTCGCTGCCGATGATGGCGGAGCGGCGCGTCGTGGTCCTCCGTGAGGTCGAGGCGCTCAAGCGGAAGCCGAAGGTGCGGGCGGCGCTGCTCGACTACCTCTCCCGGCCCGCGCCCGACACCGTCCTGGTGCTGATCCAGGGCTCCAACGAGGAGAACGAGGACAAGGAGATCGCCAAGGCGGCCGTGACCGTCGCCTGCGAACCTCTGCCCACGGACCGCGTGCTCAAGTGGCTCGACCGCCGCGCGAAGGCCGCCGGCGTCGAGCTGCCGGAGGACGCGGCACAGCATCTCGTCCGCGCGGTGGGTGGCGAGCTGGCGACCCTGGCCGCCGAGCTCGAGAAGCTGGCCGCGCTCCCCTCGGGTGAGCCGGTGACGGTGGAGCGCATCGGAGAGCTGGTGGGCGTGCGGCACGGCGAGACCAGCTTCGATTGGCGCGACGCGGTGCTCGATGACCGGACCGGGCCGGCGGTTCGGCTGTTGGGCCCGCTGCTCGACCAGCCGGGCAACTCCGGGGTCAAGCTCGTCACCATGCTCGGCACCACGATGATCGGCGTGGGCGTCGCGCGGTCGCACTACGACCGCCGCCTGCGCGGGCAGGCAGCTGGACGATGCCGTCTTTAACGTCATCCGGCGCTGCCGAGTCTATGGACTGCTGAGCTGGGGCGAAGAGAAGGCTCGCTGGCTGCGCTGGGCGCCGACCTGGCCCGCCGAGCGGGTGGCGGACGCGCTCAGGTCCATTCTCGCCGCCGACCGGGCGCTCAAGGGCACGACCATCTCCGACGAGCGAGGGATTCTGACCGACATGGTGCTTCTCCTGGCGACTTCACAGCGGGCGGCCGCGTGAGCCGCATCCTCTTCTGTGGGATCGTGCTCCTCCTGGGCGCCGCACCGGCGGCCGCCCAGAACGACCCGCGTCTCGTCGCCGCCGTGCGCGCGGCCCAGGAGGGCCAGGGCGACTCGGCCCGAAGCGCCGTGGATCGCCTGCTCGCCGCGACCGCGCCGACGGACTCGCTCTATCCCGAGATCCTGTACACCCACGCCATGGTCTCCAACACCGCGGCGGACATGCGCACCCACTTCCAGCGCGTCATCGTGGAGTACCCCACGTCCACCTGGGCGGACGACGCCCTGCTTCGCGTCGTCCAGCTCGACTACGCGACGCGAAGCTACGAGAACGCGGCACGCAATCTCGAGCGCCTGCGGGTCGATCATCCGACGACGCCGCTCTTCGCCCAGGCGGCGTACTGGGGCGGCCGCACCTATCTCGATCTCAAGGACACGACGCGCGCCTGCCGCTGGCTCGCCGACGGCATCGCGCGCGCCGACGCGGACCTCGAGCTGCAGCGCCAGCTCGGCTTCCTGTACCAGCGGTGCGAGGGACGCAGCTCATCGGCCGATACCGGCGCGGCCGCGAAGCCCCCCGGCGCCACGGCCGACACCACGTCCAGGCAGCCTGCGGCCCGGGATTCGACCGTCCCGCCCAAGGCCGCCGCTGACTCCGCCGCCGAGCGGGTGGCCGACTCACTGCCCAAGCGTGCACCGGCCGCCGCGGTCCGATTCCGCGTCCAGGTGGCCGCGGTCGCGACGCCGGCCGCCGCCGACGACGCGGCCAACAAGGCCGAGAAGCTCGGCTATCCGGCCGTGATCGTCCGAGAGCGGGGCTTCTACAAGGTGCGGGCCGGCGGGTTCGCCACGCGGCAGCAGGCCCAGGCGGCCGCCGCCAAGCTCAAGGGCGGCATGGGTGGCAGTCCCTTCGTAGTCGCGGAGCCGTAGCCGCCCTGAAGCTCGTTCATGCAAACCAGCACGAGTTCGCATGCGCACGGTCATCCGGCGCCCGTAGGGTGAGGTCAACTCACCCTCGATCGCCGGGAGGCCCCGCATGTCATCCCCGCTCGACCGAAGAGCGTTCGTCGCCCTCGGATCCTCGGCCGCAGTCGCCGCGGGTCTCGGGCTCGAGCCCGCGACCGAGACCGGCGACGTGGCGACGACCCTCGCCGCACGGCGTTTCTCGTGGGCCGGCGTCGGGCTGGAGCTGGGCGATCGCACGCTGCTGATCGATCCCTGGATCTCGCCCGAGATCTGGGACGGCGCCTGGACCATGCCGGTGGTTCCGATCGAAGTCGCGACGACCGGCCGCAACGTCCTGATCACCCACCTCCACAACGATCACTTCGATCCGGCGGCGATTCGGGCCGCTCTACCGGGCTCCGGGTCCGTGGTCTGCCACCGCGACATCGCGGCCACGGTGGCCTCCCGCGGATTCCGCGTGCTCGGGCTCGATCTGTACGAGCCGGTGGCGCTCGGGGAGTTCACGGTGATCCCGGTGCCGGCGGTGGACGGACTCGGAGAGCGGCAGGTGTCGTGGGTGGTCATCGGCGGCGGACGGCGCATCGTCCACTGCGGCGACACCGTGTTCCACGGCGCATTCCACCGTATCGGCCGCGCCTACGGCCCGTTCGACGCGGCATTCCTACCCATCAACGGCGCCCAGGTGCTCGCGGTGACTCCGCGAACCGGAATCCCGGCGGTGCTGACGCCGGAGCAGGCGGTCGGGGCGGCACTCGCGCTCGGCGCGCGGCTGGCCTGCCCGATCCACCATGGACTGCACGACCCCAAGTCCTACCTGGAGTACCCGGACGCGGAGACCACGTTTCTGCGGGTGGCTCGCGAGCGCAACGTGCCGGTCGAGCGGGCGCTCCCCGGGGAAGCGCTGACCTGGCGGGCCCGGAGCTGACCGGCAGCCGACCGCGTGCCCGAGGAGAAGTCCCAGGCGCATTAAGATTCGCCCATGCTCCCCCGCGTGAGACGTCCGGGTGGTCACCTGGTCACGGCCCTCTGCCTCGCCGCCGCGGCCGGATGCGGGGGGTCGTCGCCGGTGCCGGAGCCGGGACCGGAGCCCGCGCCGGCAGCCCCTGACGCCTGCGTCATTCCGACCGGCGAGCCCGGAGCGCCGCGCGAGCTGGTCGTCGCCACCAGCCGGCTCGACGACGCTTCCCCCGTTGCGCTCCGACAGCCCGCGCCGCTGGTCCGGCTGGACTGCACGGGTACGCCTCGCCCGGCGGCCGCGATTTCGTGGACCCCCGATTCCGCCCATCGTACCTGGACCTTCGTCCTCGCGCCGTCCGCGCTCGGAGTGACTGCCGGGATGGTCGCGGTCGAGTGGCGGACTCGGCCGGCGGCCGCGACGCTGCTGCGCCACGCGGGGGTCTCGTCGGTGACCCCCCTCGACGAGCGCCGCCTGTTGGTCACCATGGACCGGGCGAGCGATGCGGTGCCCCCGCTCTTCTCGGATCCCGAGTTGAGCATCGTCACCGACTCACTGACCGAGACCGGCACCACCTTCGTCCTCCGACGCAACGCGACGAGCGACCTGCGCGACGCCCTCGACGCCGGCACGGACATCGTCCGGAGTGGTGATCCGGCCATCGTCGAGTACGCCCGGAATCGCCCGGCATTCACGGTGCATCCGCTCCCGTGGTCCCGCACCTATCTCCTCCTCCTGCCGGCCGATCGCCCGGGGTTCGAAGGGCTCATCCCCGGCGACACCGCCGACTTCCGCGCGGCGCTCGCACGTGACGCCGTCCGCGCCGAGGCCCGCGGCGCCGAGCGCAACGCCTGGTGGGACCCGCCGCCGTCCTGCCCCGCGAGCGCCCTCCCCGCCGCTCCACGCTCCACGGGCGCGGCCAGTGGCGTCGCCTTCCCCTTGGGTGACGAGGTCGCCCAGGCTCTGGCCGAGCGCGTGGTCGCGCTGTCCGATGACCCGGAGTCCAAAGTCCTGGGGATCGCACCGCGGGAGATGGCGAAGCTGATGCGGACGGAGTTCGCCGGCGCATACGTCATCGCCGTGCCCCGAATCCCGTCGGCTCCGTGTGTCGAACGTTCGATGTGGCCGGCGGAGACCCGAGTCGTTCCACTGATCGACACCCGCCTGCACGCGATCGTCCGGCGCGGGGTCCCTCCGCTCACCGTGGACTACGATGGGCGGATCCGCCCGGCGGATGCGCCATGAGCTTCCGCGTCCGGCTCTTCCTCGCCATCTCGCTCGCGCTCCTGGTGCCGCTCACCGTGCTGGCGCTGGGCGTACGGCGGGAGATGGATCGCCGACTGGGAGAGGAATCCCGGCGGCGGGGAGATGCGGCCGTGCGCTCGCTCGCCGCCGAGCTGTCGCGCGAGCGCGAGCGCGTGGACCGGCAGGTGTCGGAGCTGGCCCGCGATCTGACGGCGGACAATCGCTTCCGACTCGCGGCCATCCAGGGCGACCCGGCCTCGCGCGCGTACCTGCTGGACTGGGCCGGCGGTGCCATGCGTCTCGCGGGGCTCGCCATGCTGGTAGTGCAGGACAGCGCCGGCCGCATCCTCAGCTCGGGCCACTTCCGGAACGAGTATGACCGGGTGAGCCCCACGCTCCCGGCCTTCGTGCTCGGCCGTGACGACACCCCGGTACTGATCCGCGCCCGCACCGCCGATACGGCGTTGCTCGCGCTCGCGGCGGCAGCGCCGTTCACGGTCGCGGGTCGGCCGTTCAGCGTGGTCGGGGGCGTCGCGGCCGAGGACCGTTTTCTGCGGCGGCTCGACTCCGATCCCGATCTCACCGTGCACCTCCAGGCTCCCGCCGCCACCGGCGCCGCGGACCGGAGCCGGTTGGTGGGCGAGCTCGCGATCCCGTTCCTCGATCCGGAGGCCGGGCGGCCCGACAGCGCCCGCCTGGTCGTGACCCGCGTGTCCGAGACGCTCGCGGCACTCCAGCGGGGACTCAACGCCTGGTTTCTGGTGTCGCTGGCGGTCACGGCGCTGCTGGCGGTGGGCCTGGCCGCGTGGCTTTCGCGGTTCCTCAGCCGGCCGCTCATCGCCCTCGCGGCCAAGACCTCGGCAATCGACCTCGACCGTCTCGACGCCGACTTCACCTCCGAGCGTGAGGACGAGATCGGCGATCTCTCCAGGCTGCTCGGCGCCATGACCGCCCGCCTCCGCGCCGGCGCGGTCCGGCTGCGCGAGGTGGAGCGACGCGTGGCGATGGGCGACCTGGCGCGGCAGGTCAATCACGACATCAAGAACGGCCTGGTGCCGATCCGGAATGTCCTCCGCCACTTCGACGAGGTCGCCCGCGATCGCCCCGACACGCTGGCCACCATCTTCGGGGAGCGGCGGGCGACATTGGAGTCGAGCGTGACCTACCTGGACACTCTCGCCCGCAACTATGCCAGGCTGTCGCCGGCAGCGGCACCCGAGCCCTGTGACGTCAACGCGATGGTGACCGAGCTGGTGGGAGTAGCGGGGGAGCCCGTCGGGGCCACCGTTCGGGCGCGGCTCGGTCCCGGCCTCCCCCCGGCCGCGGCCGACCGAGTGATGCTGAGGCGAGTGCTCGAAAACCTGGTGGGCAATGCGACGGACAGCGTCGCCGGCCAGGCGCAGGGCATGGTGGAGGTATCTACCGAGCGGGCGGAGCGGGACGGTCGGGGTGCGCTGGTACGCATCACCGTCGCCGACAACGGCCCGGGGATGACGCGCGAACAGCTCGACCAGGCCTTCGATGACTTCTACACCACCAAGGCGGGCGGCACCGGACTCGGGCTGTCCATCGTGCGGCGGCTGATTCTCGACCTGGGCGGGGCGCTGCGTATCGACACCGAGCCGGGCGCGGGGACGCGGGCCACGGTCGAGATCCCCGCGGCCCCAGGCGGAGTGGCGCGATGACGCTCGTCCTCGTGGTGGACGATGTGGCACCGCTCGCCGAGCAGTACGCCTACGACCTCCGGCGAACCGGCGGCTACGAGGTGGTGACGGCACCGGGCGGCGAGCAGGCTCTGGAGCTCCTGGCCGGCTCGGCCGTGGATTGCGTCGTCCTCGACCTGGAGATGCCGGGGATGGACGGCCTCGAGGTGCTGCGCTCGCTGGAGCGGAAGGGCTCGCAGATCCCGGTCATCGTCTACACCGGCACCGGCAGCTACGACCGCTGCGTGCAGGCGCTCCGCCTCGGCGCCTACGGCTTCATCGACAAGGCGGAGCCGATGGAGCGGGTCGTGCACGAGATCGAAACGGCGATGGAGCGCCGCCGGCTTCGCGGCGAGGTGAGCGCCTTGCGGCGCCAGCTCGGCCGGGAGACGTCGCTGGTGGGTGGGAGTGCCGCAATGACGGACCTGCGCGCGGCGATCGCGCGCATCGCCCCGGTGCCCAGCCAGGTGCTGATCGTCGGCGAGAGCGGCACCGGCAAGGAACTGGTGGCGCGCGACCTCCACCGGTTCGGGCCGCATCCCTCGGGGCCGTTCGTCGCCCTCAACTGCGCCGCGCTCCCGGAGAGCCTGGTCGAGGGCGAGCTCTTCGGGCATGAACGGGGGGCGTTCACCGGTGCGATCGGCACCCGGAAGGGCGCCTTCGAGGCGGCGGAGGGCGGAACCCTGTTCCTCGACGAGATCGGGGAGCTGCCCCTGCCCGCGCAGGCCAAGCTGCTTCGGGTGCTGGAGGAGCGGCAGGTCACCCGGCTGGGCGGGACCAAGCCGATCGCGATCGGCGCCCGGATCGTCGCGGCCACCAATCGCGACCTCGAGGCGGAAGTCCGGGCCGGCCGATTCCGGGAGGATCTCTACTTCCGCCTCGCCGTCCACACCCTGGCGGTTCCACCCCTCCGCGACCGGCTATCCGACATCCCGGCACTGGTGGACCAGTTCGTCACCGGCATCTGTGCCCGCTTCGGGATTCGCCGAAAGAAGGTCGCCGGCGACGCACAGGACCTGCTCATGGCATATGAGTGGCGGCGGAACAATGTCCGGGAGCTCCGGAACGTGGTCGAGCGGATGATCATCGCAGCCGACGGTGAAGTGATCGCCCCGGAACATGTGCCCGGCGACATCCGGCCGGCCGGCACGGCGCCGAGCCCGGCGGACGGGAATCGGGATTTTCAGGCGCTCAAGGCCGAGGCCGAAAGGCGGATCGTCGTCACCGCCCTGGAACGGCACGACTGGCATGTGACCCGCACGGCGCAGGCGCTTGGGCTCGCGGATCATGCCAGCCTGCTCAAGATCATGAGGAGACACGGCATCAAGCGGCCCGACTGAGGCCGCCAGACGCCTTCAACCACTGTGTACCGTTGGACACATCAGCGGTCTCTGGATTGTGGCCGGACGGACACTACCGCAATCGGCACCCTTCCGCCTCTTATCGGAACCAAGCCACCAGCAACAGGTTAGCAACTAATCTCGAGTATGTGTCCTCCTGGCAACCGGATTGCCTTATCGAGCGGGCGCCGGTAAACCCCAACGCGCCCGCAAGGCGCACTGCCAGGAGGCATCCATGTCCGTCCGCCCGTCCCACATCGCGATCCTAGCCGCCGCGTTCGGCCCGCTCGTGGCCGGCTGTGAGCAGAAGGACCGCCCCGCTACCACCGTCTCCAGCGCCCCCGCCACCGTCGTCATGGTGGACACCAACCCAGGCACGGCGGCGATCGATTCGGCCGCCCCTGCCGCGCCCGTCACTTACGCCGACGCCGAAGCGGCCTACGCCTCCCGGCGCTACGAGGATGCGGCGAACCTCTTCACCGCCTACACCCGCGCCAACCCCGAGAACGCCTGGGGCCACTACATGTCGGGGCTTTCCGCCTGGAAGGCCGGGGATCCGGAGGGCGCCGTCGGCTCGTTCGACGAGGCACTCCGGCTCGATCCCCAGCACCGGAAGAGCCTGCTCAATTCGGCGCGGGTCCTGCTCGAGACCGGCCGTCCCCGCGAGGCGCTGGCGCGGGTCGAGCGCGCGATGGCCATCGAGCCGCTCTCGGGCGAAGGCCTCCGCCTCCTGGGCCGCGCTCGCTACGAGCTGAAGCAGATGCCGGAGGCGATCGACGCCTACCAGCGTGCCATCGCGCTGGATGAGCGGGACGGGTGGGCGATGAACAACCTGGGCCTGATCTACATCCAGCAGGATCGGAGCGAAGACGCGCTGCCCGTGCTGGCGCGCGCCGCCGAGCTGCGGTCTAGCTCGCCGGTCTTCCAGAACAACCTCGGCACCGCCCTCGAGCGCACCGGCCACTTCGCCGCGGCCGGCAAGGCGTACGCAGCCGCACTCGCGAGCGACAGCACGTACGGCAAGGCGTCCGCGAGCCTCGCCCGCGTCACCCCGCACATCGAGGGCGACAGCACGACGGTGGACCTGGCGGGGTTGTCGACTGCATTTCAGTCGGATATCCAGCGGTGGCGGGACTCGACGCCGGACGCGCATGCCGAAGTTCCGGTGGAGACCCACGATAGCGTGCAATAGCGTGGAGAGCGGGGTTGGTGGGCTCGGCGGGCTGATCGCAGATGACGCGGTCAGCCCGCGCCTACGCCTCCGTCCGCCGCGCCATGGTGACCAGCGCCCGCAGCACCTGCCCGATCCGCACGTCCACTGTCTTCCGCACCGGCTGGTATCCGAAGCACCGCACGCCCAGCACGTATCGGCCGGGGAGCAGCTGGGGGAAGCGGAACATGTTCTGGAGCCGCGCCCCCGCGATGCTTCGCACGTCCCGCACCGGAGCGCCCGAAGGCTGCAGCCAGACTTCGCCGTTGCAGCCACGCTCGCCCTCGTCGGTCATCACCGACCCGAGCACCACGCCGTACCGATAGCGGTCATCCACCGGCAGAGCGACGACATCGGGCCCGCTGGTGCCGAGGGGGCGGACCCGCCGCTCGACCACCATCGTGGATTTCACGCCGCCGGCGCATGCCAGCAGCACCACGACGGCCCCGATCGCCGTCCGACTCATAGCAGGCCCGACACCGCGTTGGGTTCGCCCTCGGCGAAGCGGCGTGGGCCTGAGCGCTGGACGCGTCGAGGGAGGTGGCCCGCCCCTCCGACATGATCTCGGCGAGCAGGAGCCCCAGCGCGGGCGCGTGCATGACGCCGTGACCCGAGGAGCCGTTGATCAGGAAGAGATTGGGACACCCGGGGGCAGCGCCGAGAATGGCGTGCTTGTCGGGGGACATCTCGTACAGTCCGGCCCAACACGCCGCAGGGTCCACCGCGGCCCGCCGCAGCACCGGCACCCGCGCATGCGCCGTTTCGGTCACCTGCCGCACCCACGCCGGATCCACGCTGTCGTCGAACGGCCGGCCTTCGACTCCCGGCGTGGGCCACAGCAGCAGCACCCGACCGTCGCGCACCCGGAGGTGGAAGCCGTCCCCGGCGTAGATCGTCATCGGCATGGTCTCGGGGAGGAGATCGCACGGCACGGTGGCGGCGACCTGCCGGCGGAGCGGCGTGACCGGCAATGCCACGCCCGCCCATTCGGCCACGGATGCCGCCCACGGTCCCGCGGCATTCACCACGGCGTCCACGGCGATCGGGCCGCCCGCGGTCCGCACCGCCGAGATGGTGCCGTCCGGCCGCATGTCGAAGCCCGTCGCCTCGGCGCCCCACTCGACCCGCACGCCGCACCGCGCCCCGGCCTTGAGATAGCCCTCGAGCAGGCGGAGCGGCCGGATGAATCCGTCGGTGGGACAGAACACGCCGCCGGCGACGCCTCGCATGCGCCAGCGCCGGGTTGATCCGGAAGGCGTCCGCCGGGCTCACCTCCACCGCCTCGGTCAGCCCTTCGGCGTGCTGAACCCGTTGCCCTGCGCGCAGCTGCGGCGAGCTCCGACTGGTCCGCCGCGAGCCAGAGATAGCCGGCCTGCACGTACCCCGGGTCCACGCCGGTCTCCGCCTCGAACCGGGCCAGGCGCTCGCGCGCCAGCAGGGAGAGCCGAACGTTGATCGCCGTGGCGTACTGCGCGCGATAGCCGCCGGTCGCCCGGCCGGTGCTTCCCTCCCCCGGCCGCGCGCCGCGATCGAGGATCACGATGTCACGCCATCCGCGCGCGGCCAGGTGGTACGCCACGCTCGCCCCGATCAACGCCGCCGCCGACCACGGCGACCGAGGCCGTCGTCATGCCGTGAACACGTGCTCCGGATGCTTGAAGCTCTTGAACTCGAGGGCGTTACCGCTGGGATCCAGGAGGAACATGGTGGCCTGCTCGCCCGGCTGCCCGGCGTAGCGGGTGCGGGGCTCCAGGATGAAGGGCATGCCGGCCGCCCGGACGCGCGTCGGCGATGGCCTCGAACTGCTCCCAGAGGAGGATCGCGCCGAAGTGCGGCATCGGCACCAGCAGGTCTTCGACCTTGCCGGTGTTCTGCGTGGGCGTCACGGTCCCGGTGGTGTGGGCCGAGATCTGGTTGCCGAAGAAGTCGAAGTCCACCCAGGTCTCGGTGCTCCGACCCTCCCGGCAGCCGAGGATCTCGCCGTAGAATCGGCGGGTGGAGCGAGGTCGCGGACGAAAAAGGCGAAATGGAACGCGGCCATCAGAGTGCGACCTCCCCTCGCGGCTTCCAGAGCGCCGCATCCAGAATTGACCACAGGTGAATGATCCAGCCCAGCAGGAACCACCAGAGAATCCGCCGCCAGGATGAACATCACGATGGCGCGGACCAGCCGGCCCTGGATCAGCTGTCCGAGTCCCGGGATGAAGAAGCTGGCGAGCGCCGCGATGACGTTGCCCGTCGAACCCTGACCGCCCATGGATACCTCGCGCGTACATGGAATGGGGCCGCAGTCGCCTCAGGGGTGAAGGGTTATATTCTCCAGCGTATGTCCCGCCAGTCCCCCCGTTTCCCACCGTGGCGTCCGTGAGCCGCGAGACCGCGAGTGCCTCGACCCCGCCGATGCTGAAGCACTGGCGCGAGGTCAAGGCGCAGCGTCCCGACACGATTCTCTTCTACAGGGTGGGCGATTTCTACGAGATGTTCTATCAGGACGCCGAGCTCGCGGCGCGGGTCCTGGAGATCACGCTCACGTCGCGCGGGGACGGCGTGCCGCTCGCGGGCGTCCCGGTCAAGGCGGCCGCGGAATACCTGCGCGCTCTGGTGAGCGCGGGCCACCGGGTCGCCATCTGCGAGCAGGTGGAAGACCCCCGTCTCGCCAAGGGGCTGGTGCGGCGCGAGGTGGTGGAGACCATCACGCCGGGCGCGCTCCTGGTGGATGGCTGGATCCCGGGCGGCCGCAACAACTGGATCGTCGCGGTGCAGCGCGGCGCGGACGGGGTCGGCGTGGCGGCGGTGGATCTCAGCACCGGTGAGTTCGTGCTGGAGACGATGAGCGACGCAGGGGTCGAGGAGGCGCTCACCCGCCTCTCGCCCGCCGAGGTGGTCCTGGCGGGTGGCGACGTCGCCCCGCTGCCGACCAGCATCGTGCCGCCGCTCGTCACCAGCCGCGAGGCCTGGGAGTTCGATCCCGACCTCGCTCGCGAGGAGCTGGCTCGCCGCTTCGCTCTCGCGTCGCTCGACGGGCTCGGCATCGGGCGGCGAGGACGCCGCGGCGCTCGGCGCCGGCGGCGCGCTCCTCCGCTACCTCGCCGAGCTGCAACCCGCCGGCCTTCCCCATCTGGCCCGTCCGGTCGTGCGGCGGAGCGAGGCCTTCCTCTGGCTCGACGACATGACCCGGAGGAACCTCGAGCTGGTCGAGCCGCTTCGCGCCGGCGCACCCGGGTGCACGCTGCTCGAGAGCATCGACGCCACGGTGACGCCGATGGGCGGCCGGCTGCTGCGCCGCTGGCTGCTCTCGCCGCTCCGTGATCCCGTCGCCATCGACGCGCGACTCGATGCCGTGGACGTGGCGGTGCGCGACGGCCGCGGCCGCGCCCGGCTGCGGGAGGCGCTCGACGGGGTTCGCGATCTCGAGCGGCTCGCGGGCCGGGCGGCGGCGGGCCGGGCGGTGCCGAGGGAGCTGGGCGCCCTGCGCGACTCCTTTCAGCGGCTGCCCGACGTCGCCGAAGCGCTGAGTGCGGTCGCGGCCTTCGCGCTGCCCGACGGGCGGCGCTCCGCGCTGCTGGCCGAGGCAGTGGAGGAGCTCGATCTGCTGGCCGACCTGACGGTGGACCTCACCGCGGCGCTGGAGGATCGCCCGCCGCCGACGCTGGCCGATGGCGGCGTCATCCGGCCCGGTTACGACGCCGAGCTCGACGAGCTGCGCTCGTTGCGGGACGGCGGCCGCCGCTACATCGCCTCGCTCCAGCAGCGCGAGCGCGAGCGCACCGGCATCACCTCGCTGAAGGTGGGGTTCAACAAGGTCTTCGGGTACTACCTGGAGATCACCAACGCCCACTCGGCCAAGGTACCCGCCGACTACGAGCGCCGGCAGACGCTCGCCTCCGCCGAGCGGTACGTCACCCCCGAGCTCAAGGAGTACGAGTCCAAGGTGCTGGGCGCCGAGGAGCGAATGGGCGCGCGAGAGGCCGAGCTGTTCGCGACCCTCCGCGCCGCGGTCGGCCGGGCGATCGACCGGATCCAGCGGACCGCGCGGGTGCTCGCGCGGCTCGACGTCTGGACCGCGCTGGCCGAGGGCGCGGTGGCGGGGCGCTACGTGCGCCCGCAGGTGCACGACGGCTTCGACCTCCAGCTGCGGGAGAGCCGGCATCCGGTGATCGAGCGCATGATGGCGCGCGAAACGTTCATTCCCAACGACGCGCGCTTCGGCCGAGGCCGAGCGGGTACTCCTGGTCACCGGGCCGAACATGGCCGGCAAATCCACCATCCTGCGGCAGATCGGGCTCTGCGTCGTGCTGGCGCAGATGGGTGCGTTCGTACCCGCCGCCGAGGCCTCGGTGGGCGTGGTGGACCGGCTGTTCACTCGCGTGGGCGCGAGCGACAACCTCGCGCGGGGGCAGTCCACCTTCATGGTGGAGATGAGCGAGACCAGCGCGATCCTGCACAACGCCACCGCCCGGAGCCTGGTACTGCTCGACGAGATCGGCCGCGGCACCTCGACCTACGACGGCGTCGCGATCGCCTGGGCGGTCACCGAGCACCTGCACGACCGGGTGGGCTGCAAGACGATGTTCGCGACCCACTACCACGAGCTGATGCAGCTCCCCGAGCGGCTGCAGCATGCGCGGAACTACAACGTGGCGGTGCGGGAGACGGGGGAGACGGTGGTGTTCCTCCACCGGCTCGAGCCCGGCGGCACCGACCGCTCCTACGGCATTCACGTGGCGCAGCTGGCGGGACTGCCCGGCGAGATCGTCGCCCGGGCCAGGGAGATCCTCGGCACTCTCGAAGGCGAGCATCGGATGGTGCCCGGCGCGCCGCCGCCATTGGAGCGCGACGCGGGCCAGCTCGTCCTCTTCACCGAATCGGCGGCGGACCCCGTGGTGGACGACCTTCGCTCGCTGGACCTCGATGCGCTCACGCCGCTGGAGGCGCTCAACCGTCTCGCGGACCTGCAGCGCCGGGCGCAGGGCTCCCGGCGCTCCTCGGGCGACCAGACCCGGAGCGGCGACCGGTGACGCGGGCGCTCGCCGCCGTCGTCGCGCTGGCGCTCGCGGGGTGCAGCGACCGCACGGTGGGCACCGTCGCGCTCGGCGATCACCAGCCGGCGGCCGAGAGCGCCGCCGATCAGCCGCCGGTCGCGATCAACCCGGTGACGCCGATGGTCTATCCGCCCGCGCTGCTGGAGCAGGGCATCGAAGGCCGGGTGCTGCTCCGGCTCTTCGTGGACGCGCAGGGCAAGCTGCTCCCGGACTCCACCCGCGTGGCCGAGTCGAGCGGCTACCCCGCGCTCGACACCGCCGCGCTGAGCGGGTCGCGAGAGCTGCGATTCTCGCCGGCGCTCCGGAACGGCCGCGCGGTCTCCGCGCCGTTCCTCCAGCCCGTGCACTTCCGGCACCCGCGGTCCCAGGGAAATCCATGACCCATCCCCATCTCACGCCGTACGACTCCGTGCTCGAGACGATCGGCTGGACGCCGCTGATTCGGCTGGGACGGATCGGCGCGGGGATCCGCACACCGATCTACGGCAAGGCGGAGTACGCCAACCCGGGTGGATCGGTGAAGGACCGGATCGCGATGGCGATCATCGAAGGGGCGGAGCAGCGGGGCGCGCTCAAGCCGGGCGGCACGATCGTCGAGGGCACCAGCGGGAACACCGGCGTGGGCCTCGCCATCGCCGCGAGTCTCAAGGGGTATCGCTGCATCTTCACCATGCCCGACAAGATGTCGCAGGAGAAGGTGCGGCTGCTCAAGGCCTACGGCGCCGAGGTCGTGATCACGCCGACCGCGGTACCGCCCGACCATCCCGATCATTACGTGATGAAGGCCAAGCACATCGTGGAGCAGACCCCGGGCGCGATCCTGGCCGACCAGTTCTACAACGCCGCCAATCCCGAGGCGCACTACCAGTCCACCGGGCCCGAGATCTGGGAGCAGACCGGCGGCAAGGTGACCCACTTCGTGGCCGGCGCCGGCACCGGCGGCACCGTGAGCGGCGCCGGCAAGTACCTGAAGGAGAAGAACCCCAAGGTGCGGGTCATCGCCGGCGACCCGATCGGATCGCTCTACACCCACTACCATCGCACCAAGGCGATGGGTGAGGGCCATCCCTACAAGGTGGAGGGGATCGGAGGCGACAAGATCCCGACCACCATCTGGTTCGACCAGATCGACGAGTTCCGGCAGGTGCCCGACCGCACGTCGTTCACGATGGCGCGGAGGCTGGCCCGGGAGGAGGGGATCCTGGTCGGCGGTTCGGCGGGACTCAACGTCTATCTGGCGGTCGAGGTCGCGCGCGAGCTCGACGACCCGGCAGCCATGGTGGTCACCATCCTCTGCGACACCGGGGAGCGGTACCTGTCGAAGGTATTCAGCGACGAGTGGATGCAGGAGAACCAGATGCTGGAGGCGCCCCGGGTGACGGTCGAGCAGCTGCTGGAGCGCCGGGCCACCAACGCCCCGCCCTGGTGAGCGTCGCCCCCGCCGCCGCGGTGCGGCAGGCGCTCAACCTCATGACCACCTACGGGGTCAGCCAGATCCCGGTGGTGGAGAACGGCGAGTCGGTCGGCGCGCTGGTCGAGGGCACGCTGATGACCCGCGCGCTGGCGCAGCCGGCGCTGCTCGACCGCCCGGTCCGCGAAGTGATGGAATCGCCCTTCCCCGAGGTGGATGCGGGCGCGACCGCGGACCGGGTCGGCGCCATGCTCACGCGGGAGAGCCCGGCCACCCTGGTTCGCAAGGACGGCAAGCTGATCGGGATCGTGAGCCGGTACGACGTGCTCCAGCAGCTGATCGGCCGATGAGCGCCGCTCCCCGACCGATGCGTGTCACCGTGCTCACCGGGGGCACCTCCTCCGAGCGCGACGTCGCCATCGCCTCCGCGGTCCAGATCATCGGCGCCCTGCGCTCCAAGGGCCACGAGGTCGCGGTGGTGGACACGGCCCGCGGGTTCATCCCGTATGGGGACGAGAGCCGACTGCTCTCGGGAAGCGTAGGGATAGCGCCCCCCTCGATCGACGAGCTCCACGCCCTGGAGCGGGGGCTGCTGCTGTCGGGCCTGGGCAACCTGGCGGTCATTCGCGACGCCGACGTGCTATTTCTTGCACTCCATGGCGGCCGGGGCGAGGACGGGACCATCCAGACCCTGTTGGACATGGTGGGTGTCCCCTACACCGGCAGCGGCCCGCTCGGCAGCGCGATGGCCATGGACAAGGACGTGTCCAAACGGCTGTTCCGGATGGCCGGGATCCCCACCGCCGACTGGGCCATGGCCCCCGTGCAACGCGGCACGGTCGAAGCGTCGTTCGGATGGCCGGTGGTGGTGAAGCCGTCCAAGCAGGGCTCCACGGTGGGGTTGACCGTGGTCAAGGAGCCGTCGGGGTATGCGGATGCGGTGGCGCTCGCCGAGCAGTACGACGACGAGGTCATGATCGAGCGGTTCGTGCCCGGGCGGGAGCTGACGGTGGGTGTCCTGGAGGGAAAGGCCCTGGCGGTAGGGGAGATCATCCCCCGGCACGAAATTTTCGATTACGAATGCAAGTACACGCCGGGGATGTCGGAGGAGATCTTCCCGGCCGACCTGCCCCAGTCCGTGGCCCGGGAGTGCCAGCGGCTGGCCCTGCTGGCGCACGAGGCCCTGAAGCTGGGCGGTTACTCACGAGTCGATTTTCGCTTGACACCGGGCGGCGAAGCCTTCTGTTTAGAAGTGAATACACTGCCCGGCATGACGGCGACCAGTCTCCTTCCCCAGTCTGCCCGGGCGGTCGGCATAGAGTTCCCCGACCTGTGCGAACGGATCTGTCGAACCGCCCAGCAGGGCCGCCTGCAAGAACCGTCGTAAGCGTATAGGGGTCTCAGAGTTAGAGGCGGTTCCATGAATCTGGCTCCCTCCAGCCGTTTCACCCCCTGGGTCCTGCGACTCATCATCGCGAATGCGGTGGTGCTGCTGTTGATGCGCACCATCTTCATCTCGCCCACCCTGGCCGACGCGCTCGCCTTTACTCCTTCGGTGGCCCTCAGCCAGCCGTGGACCTTCCTCACCTACATGTTCGTGCATGCCGGGCTGCTGCACCTGCTCGGCAACATGCTCATGCTGTTCGTGTTCGGCACCGCGGTGGAGAGCCGGATGGGGAGCCGGACCTTCATCCTCTACTATCTGCTGTGCGGTGTCGGGGCCGCGGTCTTTTCCCTCGGCCTCTCGGCCATCTGGCCGGTCGGGCCCTTCGTGGGAGCCTCGGGCGCGGTGCTCGGCGTGGCGCTGGCGTTCGCCGTGTACTGGCCCGACGCGGAGCTGATCGTCTTCCCGATCCCGATGCCGATCCGCGCCAAGACGCTGGTGACGCTGCTGGTCGGGCTCGACGTGCTCTTCTACTTCCTGACGCCGAACGACGGCGTGGCGCATCTCGCGCACGTCGGCGGCGTCGGCTTCGGCTACCTCTTCTTCCGGATGCAGGGCTTCTCGCGCCGGAGCCCGCACCCGCCGCCCCGCGCGGTCGAGCGCGTGGTCATGGTGCAGTCGGGCGCCGCGGAGCCGGAGCGCCGCACGCCGGTCACGCCCGCGCGGCCCCGCCGCCGGATGGACGCCGATCCGGTCGCCGCCGAAGTGGACCGCGTGCTCGACAAGATCTCCGAGAAGGGTCATCGCGAGCCTCACGCCGGCCGAACGGCGCTTCCTCGACGAGGTGTCGAAGCAGAAGAAGCAGGATCACTAGCCGTCCGACGATCACGGTCGCGACGAATGAACGAAGGGGCACTCGACATCGAGCGCCCCTTTCTCTTGCATTGATTCGTCGGACTTCATATCCTCTTTCGTGCTGATCAATCTTCTTCCGGATTTTCTCGCGGTGCTCGACGCCCACGACCGGGAAGCCGCCTACCGTCAGTACCGCGAAGCCCACCGTCCCATCCTCGACGCCTACTGGCGCAACTACGTTCTCGATCCCGATAGCCCGCACGCCGACGACATCATCACCGCCGCGCTGCGCGCCGACCGCACCGACCTCTTCTCGCTCGCGGAGTCCACCGACCTGGTGCCCCTCGCCGAGGACGCGGTCGCCATGGCGGAATCGGTCCTCAGGCTCGACCGGCCCACCGACATCTATCTGATGGTCGGTCTCGGCGGCGCGAACGCCGGCGAGCTGGTGGTCGGCGGCCGGGGCGTCGCGTTCGTCTGCCTCGAGCATTTCACCGGCCGGATCAACCCCGAGACGTTCGGCATGGGGCTGGCCCCGGACCTCATTCCCCTCTGGATCGCGCACGAGCTGGCCCACACGGTGCGCTACACGTCGCCGCGCAGCAGCAGCGACCTGCGGCGCCTGGTCGCCGAGCAGGGTGGCTACTACGACTACTGGGCCACCGGGAGCCGGGCGACCCTGCGGGAGCTGCTGGTGAACGAGGGCCTGGCAGTCCACGCGGCGCAGGCGATCGCGCCCGGCTTCGATCCGGCCGACTACTTCGGCTATGCCCGGCGCCAGTACCACCGGCTGCGGGAAATGGAGGCGTTTCTCCGCCGCGCCGTTGAGCCGGACCTCGAGCAGAGCGGCCTCGGCCTCCGGCTGCGGTATCTGTCGGGTGGAATGAGCCCGTCCGCCCGGCTGGTCGGAGGCCGCGTGCTCCCCGAGCGCTCCGGCTACTACTCGGCTATCGCATGACCGAGGCACTGGTCGCCGAGCGGGGGATCGGTGAGGCGGTCCGCGCGCCGGCGCACGAGTTCCAGCACGCGGAAGATTTGGCGCGAGGCATTCAGTCGGCGTAGAGAGCTGGGAGCTATTTCCCCACACAGAATCCCGCGAACACCCTCCCCAGCACTTCCTCCACATCCACGGCGCCGAGCAGCTCGTCGAGCGCGAGCGTGGCCTCCCGCACGTGGTGGGAGACCAGCACCGGCTCGCCGCCGGGCACCAGGTGCAGCGCCGCGTCGGCCAGAGCGAGACGTGCTCGCGGTCAGGGCGGTGCGGTGCCGCTCCCCGGCGAGCGCCGGCTCGAGATCGCCCAGCGCGATGCGGTCGCCGAACACGCGGTCAGCGGCCGCTCGCCTCAGCTCGTCCATCCCCTCGCCCGACACCGCCGACACGGTGCAGCTCTCCGGCTCCCACGCCGGTGAGGTCCCGCTTGGTGCGAACGACCAGCGAAGGGCGCTCGGCGGCGAGTGCGGCTTCCACCGCGTCCATGGCCCGGCCCCCCTCGACGCAGAGCAGCACCAGGTCCGCCGCGGCGAGGTAGCGCCGGCTGACTTCGATGCCCAGACGCTCGAGCCGGTCGCCGGAGTCCGAGAGTCCGGCCGTGTCCACCAGCCGCACCGGCCAGCCCAGGAAGTCGGTGTGCCCCTCGATGGCGTCGCGCGTGGTGCCGGGGATCTCGGTCACCAGCGCCCTGTCGGCGCCGAGCAGCGCGTTGAACAGCGAGGACTTGCCCTGCGTTGGGGCGTCCCGCGAGCACCAGCAGCGCGCCGTGCCGCATGCGATCGGCCGAAGGGCCGGTGGCCAGGAGCCGTTCGACCCGCGCCGTCACGTCGCCGAGCGCCGCGGCGATCCGCTCGGGCGGGACGGGTCCGTCGTCCTCTCCTGGAAAATCGATCTCGTAACTCAGCAGCGCCTGCACTCCCACCAGCGCTTCCCGCAGCTCGTCCAGACGGCGGGAGAGCCCGCCGTCGAGCTGGCGCAGGGCCGCGCGAGCCTGGGCCGGCGCCACCGCATCGATCAGGTCGCCCACCGCCTCGGCCTGCACCAGGTCGAGCTTGCCGTTCAGCACCGCGCGCCGGGTGAACTCCCCGGGTGTGGCCGGCCGCGCTCCCGCGGCGTGAAGCGCGGCGAGCAACCCCGTCGGCGCGACCTGCCCTCCGTGGCAGGAGAGCTCGACCATGTCCTCGCCGGTGTAGCTGTGCGGCGCCGGAAACACGGTGTAGAGACCGCGATCGAGCGCCTCGCCGTCACGGTGAAACAGCGCGAGCGTGGCGAGCCGCGGTCGATCGGTGCGGAATCCCGTCACCACGCGCGCCGCCACCTCGAACGCGCCCCGTCCACTCAGCCGCACGACCGCGATCGCCGAGCGGCCGGGCGGCGTCGCGAGGGCGGCGATCGGATCGGAGAGCATGGCGGGGAACATACCATTCCGCGACGAGGCCGGTGATTGGGGCATCCTCAGCAAGGCCCCCTCACCATCGCGGAGGTAGTCCATGGTCGCTCTGACGTACGTCCTCGGGCTCGGCACTGCCCTCGTCCTCTCCGAACCCACGGATCGCTCCTCGGCCGACCCTGATTCGACCTCGGTGCCCATCGAACTCACCGATGGTGGCCGGGCCGTCGTGGCGGTGACGATCCAGGGCCGGCCCTATCGGCTCGCAGTAGAGACGGGGTCACCCAACACCCGGCTCTCGACCGCCGTGGTGCGGCGATCTCGGGCTCAAGCCCGCGGGCATGCGTTTCGAGGAGCCGGCATTCCACCTCGATTCGATCCGGATCGGGGATGTGCTGGTGCGGAGGCTCACGGTCGGGAGCGGCGACGAGGTCGCCAGGCTCGGCGTGGACGGCGTGCTGGGACTCGATGCCTACGCCGACTATCTGCTGACGGTAGACTACCCGGCCGCGCGGCTGGTGATGGCGCGCGGATCGCTGCCCGCGCCGGACGGCATGGAGGTTCTCCGCGCGGTGCGGGTGGGGCCGTTCGTGGGGGTCGAGCTCGACGTGGGCGGAGTGAAGGAGATCGGGGTGGTGGACACCCAGGGCGGGATCGGCTTTCAGGCCTTGCCGGATGTGGCCGACCGACTGGCCTTCGCGGCGCCGCTTCAGGTGGTGGGCCGGGCGGTCGTGGGGGGCGGGTCACCGGTGGAGGTGCGCGGCGCCCGCCTGAAAGGCGACCTCAGGATCGGCCGCCACGCCTTCCGCCAGCCTCGCATGGCGGTGCACCCGCTCCCGCCGGACATCCCGTCGAAGATGACGATCGGCTCCGGGCGCTGCGGCACTTCGCGCTCACGCTGGACCAGCAGTCCATGCGGGTGCGCTTCGCGCGGCCGACACGGCCGCGATCACGGACCCCTAGGCCTTCTTGCGCTTCTTCGCCGACGCGGGCTGCGGCGGTCTGGGGACGCTCGGTCTTCACGTCCACGATCGCCCGCGCGGTCCGCTTCATCCGCTCCCGGCCGAGCAGCCACTGCTGCGGGATGCTCGCGATGTTGCTGATGGTGTAGTACAGGTTGAACCCCGACGGGAAGAAGAGGAACATCCCCGTCATCATCAGCGGCATCATGTAGAGCATCATCTTGGCCTGCGGGTTCGGCTCCATCCCCATCTGGCCGACCTTGGTGAGGACGTACATCGACGCCCCCATCAGGATCGGGATGACGTACAGCGGATCGGGCCGTGAGAGGTCCGGGATCCACATGAACGCCGTGCCGCGCAGCTCGATCGCGTTCTGGAAGACGAAGAAGAGCGCGAACAGGACCGGCATGGGCAGCAGCATCGGCCAGCAGCCGCCCAGCGGGTTCACCTTGTACTCCTTGTACAGCTTGAAGACCTCCTGCTGCATCCGCTGGGGGTCGTTCTTGTAGCGGTCCTGGATGTCCTTCATGAGCGGCTGCACTTCCTGCAGCTTCATGTTGGCGCGCATGGCCTTCTGGTTGAGCGGCCAGAGCACGATGCGCACCAGGATGCCGAACACCACCAGCACCAGGCCGTAGGTCAGGTGGAGGTGCTCGTGCATCCAGACGAGCAGATACCGGACCGGCACCGCGAAGATCCGGATGATGGTGCGGAAGCCGGGCCAGCCGTACGGGTTCACGTCGTCGAAGTCGGCGCCCACCCGCGCCAGCCGGTCGTACTCCATCGGGCCCGACGTAGACCGTCGTACCCGAACTGGCCGCTCGGCGCGAGCGGCATGCTGAGCCGGATATCGGCGGAGGTGGGATCCTGCCGCGACCTCGGGGCGCGAGCACGGTGGCGCCGCTGATCCGCCCACCCGCCGTATCGGCCGCGATCACGCCGGTGACGAAGTACTTCGACTTGAGCGCGGCCCACTGGAACGGGCCGCTGAGTGCCCGGCGCTCGCCCGGCTCCAGGCCGCTGAAATCGGTGCGCTCGGTGTCGTCCCGCTTGGTCACCAGCGCAAGTTCCCGGTGGTTCTCCTCGACGTTCACCTCGGTGTTCGCGATCGTGGGGCCCATACCGACCAGGAGCGTGCCCCCGTTGGGCCCGATGCTGGACGCGGTGCCCGAAACCCGGATCCGGTAGTCGTCCGGCGCGAAGGTGTAGGTGAGGTCGACCCGCACACCCTCCCGCTCGGCGCCGAGTCGGAGCGAGGTCTCGCCGCTCACGGTGAGCGAGGGGGCCGAGGGCGTGAACAGTGCATCCCGGAAATCCACCGTGTCCCGTCCCCGCACCACCGTGAGCCCGAGCAGCTCGCTGTGCGGGGGCAGGATCTGCGCCCGGGTGCGCTCGGTGCCCGGCGCCATGGAGGCGTAGCGGCTCAGCTCGGCCTGGACCAGCCGGGCGCCGCGGGTGCCGATGCCGTAGACGTAGAGGGACGAGGTCACTCGGACCGTGTCTTCCACCGAGGCCGGTGCGGTGGCCGGGCCAGCGTCGGGAGCCGGCGCAGCCCTGCCGCGGCTCGCTCGGCGAGGCCCCGCCGATACGCCCGGTCCGCCGGCCACTGGCGCGGCCGCCTGGGTGTCGGGGGTGGAGGCCGCCGAGGTGTCCGGACGGGCCACCGGCTTCGGCGCGGGCTTCTTCAGGAAGAAGGCGGGTGCGACGGCGATCACCATCATGAGCAGGATCGCCCAGATTGTACGACGGTCCATGGGACTCAGGTCACTAGGTCAGGGGACGGGATCATACCCGCCCGGATGAAACGGATGACACCGGGCCAGCCGTCGTGCGGCCAGCCAGCCGCCCCGCAGTGCTCCGTGGCGGGTGACCGCCTCGAGCGCGTACTGCGAGCATGACGGATGAAAGCGGCAGCTCGGCGGAAGCACCGGAGAGATGGCGATCTGATAGCCGCGGATCAGGGAGGCGAGGGCCCGACGGGGAAGCGACGCGATGGTGGCCACGGCTCACCCGGCCTCCAACACCGCCCGCCGCCAGGCGAGGAGATCTTCCCGAAGTGCGGCGAACGGTGCGGTGTAGGCCTCGCGCCTGGCGCGGATCACGAGATCCCAGGCCGGCTGGTGCTGCTGCAGCTCGCGCCGCCAGATCTCGCGGATCCTCCGGCGCAAACGATTGCGGGCCACCGCGGACGACTGGTATCGGGGTACGATCAGTCCCATCCGTGGGTGGCCCGTCAGGTTGTCCGTCCAGATCATCTCCAGATGTCCGACTCGGCGACGCCGGCCCGTGGTGAGGCAGCGGCGGATGTCGGAGGCGCGCGCGAGCCGGTGGGCCCGCGGAACCCGCGCCGTCGCCGTCAGGATCCTCCGTGCTTCGAGGGCAGCGACACCGTGAGCTGCTTCCGTCCCTTCTTCCGGCGGCGAGACAGCACCGCCCGGCCCCATCGCGTCGCCATCCGCGCGCGGAATCCATGCTTGTTGATCCGGCGCTTGTTGCGCGGACGATAGGATGGCTTCATACGTGAGAGACCCCTCCAAAGTGAGCCGTGGAACCTAGTTGGAGGAAGGGGTCGGGTCAAGACGGCGGGGCCGCGCCGGGCGGCGGGGTCTCCGCCACGATTTTCTCGCGCGGAGATCGCTCGGACCGGGGGCTGGTGTGAGACAGAAACGCGCGTCACGAAGTCGTCGCGAAGAAAAAAACGCGGGAGCAAGAAGTCGTGCTGTCAAGAGCGCGCGCGCGACGAATTCTGCTGCATTGACTTTTCCACAACCGACTCGTAACATCTCCTGCCCTTGAAAAATCCCCCACCGTTTTCGAGTACTGATGCAGCTGTCCGCCAAAGACGCTTGGAAGCGCATCCTCGATGAGGCGCATCGCGAACTACCTGATCACACGATCCGGACCTGGCTGGAGCCAACGGAGGCGATCGCCCTCGATGAGGGACGGCTAATCGTCGGAGCACCCGATCAGTTCGCGGTAGAGTGGAACGAGACGAAGCATGCGGCGTTGCTTTCCAAACTGGCCGAGCCGGTAGTGGGCCAGCCGACCGCAATCGTGTTCCGCGTTCACGAGGATCGCCACAAGCGGCCTCAAATGGATTTCTTTGTCGCGCCGCCCACCGCGGCCGCGAGTCGCGCCTCGGGTGAGGTCGCCGACGGCCGGTCGGCATCGGGCAACCCCAGCAGCCAGGCGCTCAACGAGCGGTACACCTTCGACACCTTCGTCATCGGCAAGTCGAACGAGCTGGCCGCCGCGGCCGCGCACGCCGCCGCCGAGTCGCCGGGCAAGACCTACAACCCGCTCTTCATCTACGGCGCGACCGGCCTGGGCAAGACCCACCTCATGCAGGCCATCGCCCACGGCGTGGTCAAGCGGCAGCCGGAGACCCGGGTGCTCTACGTGGGCGCCGAGCAGTTCATCAACGAAGTCATCGAGAGCATCCACAGCCGCACCATGCCGGAGTTCCGGCGCCGCTACCGCAGCGACGTCGACCTCTTCCTGGTGGACGACGTCCATTTCCTGGAAGGCAAGGAAATGACGCAGGAGGAGTTCTTCCATACGTTTAACGCGCTCTACGAGGGCAACAAGCAGATCGTGCTCACCTCCGACCGGCCGCCCAAGGAGATCCCCGGGCTGGAGGCCCGGCTGGTGAGCCGCTTCGAGTGGGGCATGGTGGCCGACATCGGCCAGCCCGACCTGGAGCACCGGATCGCCATCCTCCGGAAGAAGCAGGAGCAGGACCACCTGGAGATGACGATCCCGGACGACGTGCTGCGCTTCATCGCGGAGCACGTGCGGTCCAACGTGCGCGAGCTGGAGGGGTGCATCATCAAGCTCCTGCTCTACGCTTCGCTCAAGCACAAGGAAGTGTCCATCGAGCTGGCACGAGAGGCGCTCTCCGACCGGATCCGCCCCGGCGAGGACGGTCCGGCGCCCCGTGCGCGGCCCTCGATCAACAAGGTGCAGGAAGTCGTGGCGCGCCGGTGGGGCGTCACGCCCGAGGGCCTTCGCTCCAAGGCGCGCATCAAGACGCTCACGGTCCCGCGTCAGATCGCGATGTATCTCGCGCGCGAGCTGCTGGAGATGCAGCTGGTCGAGATCGGACAGGCGTTCGGCGGACGGGACCACTCGACGGTGATTCACAGCGTGGACAAAGTGAGTCGGCAGATGACGCGGGATCGCGGCTTTCGCGAGCGCGTGGAGCACGCGCGGCAGGAGTTGTCCGCAGAATAATCCCCGCGCACACACTTGCGCTGTGGGAATTATTGACTGCCGTGTAGAAGTTGGGGTCGCCGTCCCCATCACCCACAGGATCTCGACATGGTCACGGCGCGGTAACCGAACGTCACGAGGGGTGTTGCGGCAGCGGCCAACATTTCCAGACCCTCTACTACTGCTGCTAGTTTATATAAATGGAAGAGTAGTATCGTTTATAGCCTCCGAAGGAGCGGCATGAAGCTCACGATCACGCGGGAGCAGCTGCAGGAAGGTCTCGTGGCGGTGGCGGCCAGCATACCGGCCAAAACGACGCTGCCGATTCTGTCGAACATCCTGCTCGAGGCCACCAAGGACGGGATCCGCCTCTCGGGCACCGACCTCGACATCTCGGTGAGCACCACGGTGTCGGCGCAGGTGGACCAGGAGGGCGCGATCACCCTGCCGGCACGCAAGCTGGTCGAGATCGTGCGCGAGCTCCCCAGCGCGGCCATTCGGGTCACCGGTGCGGGTGAGCAGCGGGTGACCATCGAGTGCGGGCGCTCCAAGTTCCGCCTGCTCGGCTTGCCGCGTGAGGAGTTCCCCGCCTTCCCGGCGGTCAAGTTCGACGGCGGCTGGCGCGCGCCCGCGAAGGACCTGCAGAAGCTCATCGCGCACGTGGCCTTCGCCGCCAGCACCGAGGAGAGCCGCCCCATTCTCAACGGGGTGCTCTGGGAGCTCCGGCCCGAGCGGATGCGTATGGTCGCCACCAACGGCCACCGGCTCGCGCGCATGGACGTGCCGACACCGCCGTCGGGCAGCTCGTCCCAGGCCGATCTGATCGTGCCCCCCAAGGCGCTGGAGCAGATCCGGCGGCTCTTCGGCGCCGACGAGACGGTCGAGATCGCCCGAAGCGAGAACCACCTCGGATTCCGCTCGGCGGGCACCCAGGTCTACACTCGGCTGATCGAGGGGCCGTACCCCAACTACGAGCAGGTGATTCCGCGGGAGAACGACAAGTCGGCCACGGCGGACAAGGCCGCGATCACTTCGGCGCTCCGGCGCATGAGCATCGTGGCCAGCGACCAGACCCACCGGATCCGGATGGCCTTCGCCAACGGCTCCTGCAAGCTGTCGGTGCAGACACCCGACCTGGGCGAGGCGCAGGAGGAGCTGACGGTGAGCTACGACGGCGATCCGCTCGAGATCGGCTTCAATGCGTCCTACCTGCTCGAGATCCTCAAGTACATCCCCACGGACGAGATCCGGATGACCTTCAAGGCGCCCGAGCGCGCCGCCACCTGCGAGCCGGTCGGCTGGAATGATGCGGCGAGCTATCTGACGCTGGTGATGCCGTTGCGGTTGGTTGATTAGCTGGGAGCTATGAGCTACGAGCTATGAGCTACGAGCTATGAGCTACGAGCTTATCGAGCTACGCAGCTTACGGCACACCTGCGGAGGCCGATTGTCCGCGCGGTGCGCTGTAAGCTCATAGCTCGTAGCTCAGAGCTCCCAGCTTCAAATCAATTCAGCGGGCAGAGACGCTCGTTGAGAGCGGCGAACTGGTTCTTCAGGGCCGTGTACTGGGCCTTGGTGCCCGGGAAGACGCCGTTAAACGCGGCGATGACCTGCCCCGGCGAATCCTCGAAGCTCACGCCGCTGTTGGCGGAGTTGAGTAGCGCCGCGACGGTGTGCCGGCCCAGTGCCTCCAGGCCGCCGCCGCCGGTCGCCAGCACGTCCCGCAGGGTCATCCCGGGGAACGCATTCTCGAAGTGATCCGAGAAGAGGTCCGTGGGATCGTACGGATCGGCCCACGAATCGAAGTGCTGCGGCTGCTTCCAGTAGCCCGGCGTGCACCCCTCGCCACCGCCGTTTTCCTCCTCGCGGCAGATCTTGATGTCGTCCACCGCGCCCGAGCCGTCGAGCACGAACCGGAGCGAGCTGGCGAAGGTGGTGTTCGAGGCGTTCACCGTCTCCACGCTTCCGTCACCCAGCCCGCTGGACGAGCCGACCTGCACTCCATCCGCGAACAGAGTGATCGCCTCTTCCTCCGGCGACGCCTCCTGGTCGAGGGCCTTGAACCGCACGACGCTGAACGGCCCGTTGCCGGCGAACCCGGTGATCTCCATGCTGCCGCCGCCGTCGCTGTCGCCGTGAGCACCGAAGCCGCGGCTGTCCAGGATGACGGCTACCCGTCCCAGGCCGTCGCAGAGGGCGCAGGTCGCGCCGGTGCCGGAGTGCCGGAGGTCGAAATCGGGGTGGGTGGTGTTGTTGGTGTTGAACGCCACGGCCTGATTGGCGCTGGGGGCATTGCCGGCCGTCGTGGTGACCGTGAGGTTCAGGCCGAACGCCGTGAGCGAGTTGATGGCGGCGCCATGGGTGAACTCATTGAAGGTGATCGTCTCACACGCCAGCGAGGTCACCGCCGCCGTGGGGGCTGCCGTTGCTTCGGGACCGACGGTTTCACTGTCGCATGCGGCGCTGAAGACGACCAGCAGCCCCAGCGTACGGACTCGAGCAGCCTGCGGGGACATTCGATCCTCCGATTTGCGGGTGAGGGTTAGAACCTGACAGTCACTACCGTGGAACACACACTGGTCCCGATCTCGCAGACCCGATAAGCGAACGTCGCCGCCCCCTTGCGCCCGGTGGCGTCGGTCCAGGCACCGCTGTTCGCCACCGTCGCCAGCCTGGCATCATTCCGGTAAATCTCCACCGACTGCCCCGCCGCCCCGCTCCAGCGGAGGTCGACGAAGGCGAACCCTTTCTTCTTGCGGCCCGACGCGGTCAGCGAGATCCGGGAGACGGTCACGCTCCGGGTGGCGGTCGAGACCGCACCGCGGTCGTCGGTGACCGTCAGCTGCACCGGATAGGTTCCCGGCGCGAGGTAAGTGTGATTGGGGCTGGATGCGCTCGAGATCGTGCCGTCCCCAAAGCTCCAGCTCCAGGCAGTCACGTCGCCATCCGGATCGGTGCTGGTGTCGCCGAACGCGCAGCCCAATCCGGTGCAGGAGGCGGCGAAGGACGCCTGCGGCGGCTGGTTGGCGGGTGGCGGGGTGCCGCCGTTCACGACGGTTCCGTCGCAGGCGACGTAGGGCTCGGTGACCGCGCCGAACAGGCGGCTCAGCGACGCGGTGTCGATCTCCGCGGCCAGCGTATTCGGCGTGCGACCGGTGAACGTCGCCACGAGATCCAGTGACGGGACGACCAGCGCCCAGTTCTGCCCCGAGCCGGTGGTGCGATAGAGGTCGGCGGGGTACTTGCTCCCCCAGCGGCAGTCCACGTTCGAGCGAATATTCCGGTATGCCGCGGAGCCCGTGAACTGCCGGAGCCAGGAGCTCGCAAAGACCTGGCGGCCGTCCCAGTTCCCCTCGTGCAGCATCAGATAGCCGATTCTCGCGAAGTCCCGCGCGCCCATGAGTCCGTTGCCCGCCGTCGCCCACTCGTACTCGCCCATACCGACGGGGAGCTTGTACGCCGCCCGGCCCACACCGATGGGATCCAGCACGCCCTGGCGCAGGTAGGCGCCGGGCTCCAGCCCGCTGACGTTCCGGAAGATCAGGCTGAAGTGGTTGAACGCGACGCTCGAATACGCGCTGCCCCGGCTGTAGTCCGCGGGCCTGCCGGGGGTGTAGTAGAGCGGAGCGCTCACCGTAAAGTCCGGGTCCTTGCCGACGGTGAACGGTGAAAAATTCCAGTTCGCATCGTCCATCACCGCCGCGGAGGCAATGGTCGCCTCGATCTCCGGCACGATACCCGACGCGTGCCGGAACACCTGGTCGAAGGTGATGTCCGCCTTGCGGGCGTCGGTGAGGGGGAAGCCCTGCGGCAGCCAGCGCTGGTCGTAGAGGCGGGTATTCAATCCGAAGCCCAGATCCGGACGGGTCTGGGCCATGTGTCCCGCCAGCAGGATCGTGAACGTCTTGCCGTTGGAAGCGAGGTAATACACGGCCGTATTGGCGCCGGCCTGGTTGTAGTACTCACCGGCGATCCAGCCGTTCTTGATGACGATGGCTGCCTTGTTCGAGGCCTTGTATCCGCTCACGCCGGTGTAATAGCCCTGGTACGGCAGGGCCATGAGGTAGGAGCCGAACTGGTCGAGTTTGGCCGGCTCCAGGCCCAGCCCGCGGATCTGGGTGGCGTCCGTGGTCTTGCGCCACCCGCCCGCCGCCTCAGAGGGCGGGAAATAGCTGGAGAGGGTGACCGCCGGCTGCGGCGATGCAGATTCCGGCATATCGCCGAGCGAGACCGGACCATTCGGGTCACAGGCCGCGACGAGCGCGAGGATGCTTCCGCCGAGCACACGCCCGCGGAGGGTCATGGTCGTGGTTCGCGACAAGGATTCCAGGCTGCTGAGTGTGGGGACAGGCTTTGGTTGACGGGACCCGCCATGCGCCAGGAGTGTGCCGCCGTCCGAGTCGCTGCTGGACGGGTCCGGACGGGCCTTTCATGGCCAGGCTGTAGGTGCCAAGCAACAGTGCGGTGGGGCTATGGTGCTTTCAGCTACGGAGCGGGGAGGGTCTCCACCGGCGCCCGCAACGAGTCCAGCAGCGAGTCCATCCCCGCCGTCCATGCAATGCTGTCGCCCGGCTCGGGGATCGGCTCCTCCACCACCTGGGGCACCTCGACCCGCTCCCCGCGCATCCGTCGCAGGATCAGGTCCTGGCGCTTCCGCATGCGGACCGGCCGGTACGCGGGATTGGAGCTCAGGGGGAATGGGAGCGTCGCGGCCAGCGCCGCGGCCTGGGCGTCGGTGAGCCGGCTGGCCGGGGTCCGGTAGTAGCGCCGGCTCGCCGCCTCCACGCCCCAGACCCCGTCGCCCAGCTCGGCGATGCTGAGGTACAGCTCGAGGATCCGGCGCTTGGGGAGCGCCAGCTCGAGCCGATACGCGGTCACCGCCTCCTTCAGTTTTCGCAATGGATTGCGCGACGGCGACAGGTAGAGGTTCTTGGCCACCTGCTGCGTGATCGTGCTGGCCCCGCGGATCGCCTGCCTCCGTCCCGGCATGCTTCCCAGCGCCCGCCAGAGATCGCCCCGGTCCCGCTCGGATCCCCAGTCGAATCGGCCGCGCCGATAGCCCAGCGCCGTCCGCACCTCGTGCCAGTCGATGCCGTGGTGGATCCAGAACCGAGCATCCTCAGCGGTCACCGCCGCCTCGACCATGGCCGGCGCGACCGCGTCGAGCGGCACGGGACGGTAGCGCTGCGTCGCCTGGGGCGCTCGCAGACGCATGAACTCCGTCTCCGCCGGCCAGTGGGTGCGATACCACACCGGCGGCGGCCAGATGGCAACCAGCCAGATAAGAAAGAGTGCGAGAGGAACCAGCGTGAGGACGAGCGCCCGCCGCATGGGAGCTAGGAGCTATACTATGAGCTATGAGCTATGAGCTATGAGCTTAAAGCACACCGTCGGAGCCCGGATGTCCATACATGTGAGCTGTTGGCTCATAGCTCGTGGCTCATAGCTCATAGCTCCAGCTACTTCACCGACCTGATCGCATACGTACTCGACCTCGCGATCGGAACGGTCTGCCCCAGGGCGGGGACGGAGATGGTCATCTCGCCGGTGTCGGTGCCCTGCGCCGAGACCAACACGCCGTTCACGCCGAGCCGGTGGACGCCGGTGCGCGTCCCGGTGGCGACCATCTCCAGCTCCTGCTCGCCCTGCACCCGCTTGCCGGACCGGCTGTACTTGCTGCTGGTCTCGAGCGGGATCGCCTCGCGGCCGTCCTCCTCCTGGGTGTCGGCGGCGCGGTACACGGTGACCGAGCTCTCCGTGCCGGTAAATGCGTCGGAGACCAGCGGGTACTGGGTCGAGTCGGTCCACTGCATGCCCTCGCGGACGCCGTCCTGCGGGAGCGCGGGGAAGAGCAGGCGGAGGTGGCCGGCGAGCTCGTCGGTCAGGGTGCCCGACCGGTCCGGCTGGAGCGCCGACAACGTGCCCACGGCCGAGAGCGTGCCACTCCACACGGTGCCGCGCGCGGCGGCCACGGAGTCCGCTGTCACCGGCGTGCCGCTGTCGAGGGCCTCGAGTGAGTCGAGGGTCACGGTCACGCGGTAGCTGCCCTTCTCCGGCGCCTGCCCGATCGTCAGGTGCACGAAGGCGATGCGATCGCGCTTCTGGATCTGGCTCGCGCCCTCGTACTGGAGGACGAGACTGTCGCGGTGCTCCAGCCGGTAGGCGGCACCGCGGACCGCGCCGTAGGTGACGGCCGGTCCGCGTCCGTCTTCGGGCGCCGGCGGAGCGTCGGGGTCGATCGGCTTGGGTGATGGGGCCTCGGGGCCGCCACCGGCGGCGGTAGAGGAGCCGCAGCCCGCGGCGAGAGCGGCGGCGGCGAAGAAGGCGAGCGCGCGAGCGGTACGTGTCATCGGAGGGCTGTCACCTTGGTCGTCTGATCCACCGTGATGGGCACCGGCTCCTTGGCGAAGGAGCCGGAGAGCTTGAGGGCGGAGTGGAGCTGCCAGTCGCCGCCCAGGTAGCGGCCGTCCGGGCTCACGAAATAAGTGCCGGTGCCGTTACCGGTACCCTCGATCGTCGCCGTGCCCTGCGGCGTGGGCTGGTTGCCGGAGACTTTGGAGGTGTGATCGGAGGTGATCTTGACCGCCTTGGTCGTGTTCCGGGTCTCGCTCGCCGCCGCGCGGTAGTTGGTCACCCGCCGGACGGTCACCGTGTCGCTGCCGGCCCCGGTGGTGTTCACCGACGTGTCGGACCAGGCCTCCCCCACCTTGAAGCCGGGACGCACCCACGGGAAGAAGTCGGACAGCAGTCCCTGCACCTGTGAGGCCGCGGGCGAGGTGCCCGTGGGGGTGAGTGGCGACGGCTTGCCGGTGCGGCTGAGGAACGCACGGAACTCGCCCCCGCGCGCACTGTCCATCACGGCGACCGGAATCGGCGTGGCGCTGTCGCCCTTCATGGAATCGATCACCACCCGCATGGTCCGGCCACCGGCGCTGTCGTTCAGGGTGACGGTGACGAACGTCGCGGTGCTGAAGCGAAGCACCTGCTTGCCCGCGCCGCTGGCCGTGCCGTCCACTTCCTGCGTGAGACTCTGGTCCACCCGGTACTTCACCGTCACCGGAGGTACCCGGCCGCCGGGCAGCGTCAGTGCCGCGACGCTCAACGCGCCCACCGCAGCCAAGTATGTCGCCATCGAATCCTCCCTCGGGTTCGGGTGAAAAAGGTAAACCGGCGTCCGAAGTTATGGCATATCGGACACATGACGGCCCCCCGGACGCGTGCCGGGGGGCCGTCGCTGGTCGAGCCGTAAGCCGAGTTCTGTTTCTCCCGCGTCGCCGAAGCGCCGTTGGAGAGACGGTCATCTGTCTGGGATGGCCGTTGCCGGCCACCTCGAGCAGCCTACCCGCGGCTGTCCCCTCCTCCTCGCGGATTCGGGATCGGTGTGGGCCACACCTCGCCGCTTATTTGGCCTTGCTCCGACTGGGGGTTGCCGTGCCGCCGCTGTTACCAACGGCGCGGTGGGCTCTTACCCCACCGTTTCACCCTTACCCTGCCTGCCCTCTCGCGAGGGTGGGCCGGGCGGTCTGTTCTCTGTTGCCCTGTCCGTCGCCTTTCGGCGCCCAGGCGTTACCTGGCAGTCTGCCCTGTGGAGCTCGGACTTTCCTCGAAGCGGCCTTGCGACCGCCCCGCGACCATCACGCTCGGCCAGCCCGGGAAATATAGCCTCTAGGCCTCGCCCAGGCGGGCGAGGCCCTGTTCGGCCTGGAGGATGAACGGCTTGAGCGCGGCATCGGCCCCTTTCCACTGGGAGAGCACCTGGCGGTACTCCTGCCGGGCCTCGGCGCGCCGGCCGAGCTGCTCGTAGGCGGCGGCCCGCAGCAGCCGGACCCGACCGAGCATGGCCCACCGCGAGTCGAAGCCGGCGGTCCTGAGTGCGGCGGGCTCGAAGTCGCGCAGCGCGCTCAAGGTGCGGTCGTAGTCGCCGAGGAGGAAATAGGCCTGGGCGGCGAGCGGGCGATTGTAGAGCCCGGAGGTCCACTTCGGCATGCCCTGCGGCGCGGCGGGCTCGGTGAGCATCCGGCGCGCGGCGGTGGAGTCGCCCTGGCTCAGGGCCATCAGCGCCCGCACCTCGGGGCCGAGCGACTCGCCGGTCAGTGCCTTGTACTCCACCAGCGCGGTGCTGTCGGCGCTCGGGCCGGTGAAGAGCCCGATCGCCGCCGACGCGCCGCTGTGCACCAGGTGCTTGCGCGACTCCACCGCCGCCATCCGCGCGGCCTCCGCGGCGCTCTGCCACACCTGCCGGAGGGACGCCGCCGGGACACCGACGCCGGCGTACAGCTCGCCGAGCACGACGCGACGCCAGCTCTCGTCCATCATGCCATCGGCCCCGCCGGCGGGGTGCTTCACCACCTCCCGGCGGACCTGGTCGGCCAGGTCGAGCGCCTTGGCCGCGTTGGCGAGGTCGCCCTGGTAGGCGAAGACGTTCGCCGCCGCCGCGATGTCGCCGACCACGGTCGGTGTGCCCTGGTAGGGCCGGAAGTCCTGCGGCGCCACGGTGTCGAGCGCGGTGCGGAGCTGCTCGGCCGCGCGCTCCACGTCGCCCGAGGCGAACCGGATGCGGGCCTCGACGAACGGCAGCTCCGGGTGCACCGGCGTGGAAGCCCGGAAGCGGTTCACTTCGCCGAGCGCGGCGTCGTAGTTCCCCGACGCGAGGTAGGCGTCCACCATCGCGCCATGGGCCCGGAGCGTGCTCGGCTGCGTGGCCACCCAGTTGCGGGCGGTGGTGAGGCCGGCCGACCTGGCGCGGCGGACCGCGACCTGCAGCGAGGTGCTGTCCAGCAGCGCGCGGCCGTCGGGGGCGGTGGTGACGGCGAACGAATCGGGCGCCACCAGCGCGTAACCGGGCTTCCGCTCGGCGGCCCCGCCGAGCATCGCCTGTACGTGCTCGTAGGCGAGGGCGTAGTCCGGGTCGAGCTCGAGCGCGTGGCGGAAGGCCCGGATCGCCTGAGTGAAGGCGGGGGCCTGGTTGGGCCCGGCGGTGTCGTGGAACCATGCCTCACCCAGACCGTACCAGGCGTCGGCGTCGCCCACGTCGCGCGTGATCAGCCGCTGGTAGAGCCCCCGGGCCTCGACGAACTCGCCGCCGATGAAGGAGCGGTAGGCGTTGATCACCGTGCGGTCGTGCTCGGGCAGCGACCCGGCATGGGCCGTGGCCCGCATGATGGCGCGGTCGGCCACCGAGTCGTTGGTCCCCACCAGCCAGCCGCGAGTCAGCGCGAGCTTGTAATAGGCGAGACCGAAGGTGGTATCTATCTCGAGCGCGCGGCGGAGGTCGCGCTCCGCCCCCGCCAGGTCCCAGCGGTTGAGCCGGTCCACGCCGGCGAGGTACGCCCGGTACGCCTCGAGCGACTGGCTGGTGGACCGCGCCAGGCCAACGGGCAGGTCGGTCGGCGCGCCGGAGAGGTCGAGCAGCTGGGCCGCCAGCTTGTCGAAGAGCGGGCGGGCGTCGTCGCCGCTCTGGTCGTCCACCCGGGCGACGCTGATCCGGCTCCCGGTGGCCACGTCGTAGACCCGCGCGGCCAGGTGGAGCGAGTCGCCCACCTGCGCGAAGTCGCCGAGCACCACGGTCCACACCCCGGCCTCGCGCGCGAGTCGCCGCGCCATGTCGAGCCCGATGTCCTCGCCCGGCTCGAGCTCCTGGCGGCCGAGCAGGTCGTGCAGCCGCTCCTGGTCCACCACGGTGAGGTCGTTCCACTGGGAGAGGTTGAGCCCGAGCATGCTGACGCTGCCGTCGCGCATCCACTCCACGGCGTCGTCGTTCCGGAGGTTGTCGAACGGCAGCACCAGGATCGAGTGCCGGGGGTTGACGCCCTCGGGTGGCCCGCCGCTTCGGCGCGCGAGCCCGACGGTAGCGCCCAGCGCGGCGAGCGCGACGGCCGCCGTCGCGATCACCGTGGTGCGCCGGTCGCCGCGCCGGGCGGGGAGCGCGCGCTCGCCCGCGACCGCCTGGCGCATTTCCTCACCGGTCTGCCAGCGCTCGGCGGGCTGCTTCTCCAGCGCCTTCATCACGGCCCCGGCCAGCGGGCGCGGACAGTCGGTGCGCGCGCGGTCGATCGGCGCGGGACGCTCGGCGATGTGCTTGGAGACCACCACACGGTTGCTGCCCTGGAAGGGCGGGTGGCCCGCCAGCATCTCGTAGGCGACGATGCCGAGCCCGTAGAGGTCGCTCCGGCTGTCCACCTCTTCGCCCGCCGCCTGCTCGGGGCTCATGTAGCTCGGCGTGCCGACCGCGACGCCCTGACCGGTACTCGAGGCTCCCTCCGCCACCATCGCGCGCGCGATGCCGAAGTCTGCCAGCATGGCCCGGCCGCTCGCGCTCTCGATCAGCACGTTCTCCGGCTTCACGTCCCGGTGGACCACGCCGGCCCGCCCGGCGGCGTCCAGAGCGGCCGCCAGATCCGTGAGGATGCGGGTGACATCGGCCAGGGGCAGCCGGCCCTCGCGACTCAGCCGCTGGCGAAGGCTCTCGCCCTCGACCTCGTCCATCACATAGTAGAGGAGGCCCTGGGCGGTGCCGGCCGCGTGAACGGCGACGATGTTGGGGTGGCGGAGACGGGCGATGGTGCGGGCTTCGGCGAGGAAGCGGCGGACGATGGAAGCGTGCGCGGCCAGCTCGGGGTGGACCACCTTGATGGCCACGCGACGGTCGAGCGTGGTGTCGGTCGCGAGGAAGACCACCCCCATGCCGCCTCGCCCCAGCTCCCGCTCGAGCCGGTACTGCGGCTCGAGCGCGGCTTGCAGTGCGGCGAACGGGTCCAGAGTCGGATCGCTCATGCAGGGACCGGTCGAAGGTCGGGTCGGGGAATATACCGAGCCGAAGTCACTGTTGGATGCGCTCCTGCCGAAAAACGTTGCGCCGGGCGGCGTTTCAGGATGTTTCGGGTTGAACCCGGATTGACGTGCCAGACCCATCCTCTTGCACCACCGCCTGGAGGAACCCGTGCCCGTCACCGCCGAACTGCCGTCCACCACCGTTGCCGCGGTGCTCCTTCCGGGCGAGCGACTGCGGGTGGATGCCGCGGGGAACGGCTGCTTCGCCGTCCTCCACCGAGACAGCGTGCGAGACGCGGTCCGGGTGGTTCGGGAGCGGGCGGTGGACGCGGTGCTGCTCTCGGTTCACCGCTGCCCGCCCGAGCAGGTGGAGGCTGTCCGCCACCTGGTGCACGAGTTTCCGGGCATCCCCACGGTCGCCCTCGTCTCCCAGCACGACCCGTCGTCCACCGAGATGCTGCTCCGGCTGGGCGCCTCCGGAGTGCAGCAGGTGGTGGACGTGACCTCGCCGACCGGCTGGAATCGCCTGCGGCAGGTGGTCGGCCAGCCCGCCACGCGCGCGGTCTCCCGCATCCAGGGCCCCATTCTGTCGTCCCTGGCCCTGGCACCGCCCGATGCCCGGCTCTTCGTCGAGGCCATGATCCGCCTGGCGCCCGACACGCCGACGGTCACGGCGCTCTCGGAGCGGCTCTACGTCCGGCCCAGCACGCTGATGTCGCGATTCGCGAGGGCAGGCCTGCCCTCACCCAAGAACTACCTCTCGGCCATCCGGCTGCTGCACGCCGCGTATCTCTTCGAGGCCTCCGGCCTCTCCGTGGCCGACGTCGCCTACCGGCTGGAGTACTCGTCACCCCAGAGCTTCGGCCGCCATCTCCGGGCCATGCTCGGCGTCACGGCCCTCGAGTTCCGCAAGCGGTTCCCGTTTCCGGTGGCCCTGGAGCGCTTCGTCGAGTTGATGGTGCAGCCCTATCTGGAGATCTGGAAGGAGTTCCACCCGGTGGCAGGGGTGCAAGTGAGTTAGGAGCTATGAGCTACTGAGCTGTAGCTGTGAGCCTGGACCTTCGAGTTCTAGCTCATAGCTCATAGCTCATAGCTACTTCACCATCCTCCCGTACTTCCTCAATACCTCTTTCAACCGATCGTGCGGCAGCGCGGGGACCACATAGCCGTTGGCGCCCCGCATCGTCCTGGCGGCCAGCATCGCGTTGATGATCGCTTCCTCGGTGGCCTGCACGGTGGCCTCGTAGACCGGCGTGATCCGGTCGTCGCCGAGCATCTGAACCGGGCGCACGCCGTTTGCGCCGGGCGTGCCGGTGCTGGTCGTGGAGAAGGCGATGAAGATGTCGCCCGAGGACATGCTCGAAATGCCTCCCATGCGGCCGATCCCGAGTGAGGCGCGGCGGGCCACGCGCCGGAGCTGGTGCGGCAGCAGGGGCGCGTCCGTGGCGACCACGACGATGATGGAGTTCTGGTCCCCGTCCGACCCCTGCGCCGGTGCCGGGCACCTCTCCGCCGCCTGCGCCGAATCGAGGCCGGGGCCCTCGTAGCATTCCGGCGGCGTCGGGGATCTCCGCGCCCACCGGCGCGCCGGCGATCCGGAGCAGCCGCCGCTCGCCGAAATTGCACTGCACCAGCACCCCGACGGTGAAGCCGCCGGCGCGCTCGGAGAGCTTCCGGCTGGCGGTGCCGATTCCACCCTTGAAGCCCATGCAGATCATCCCGGTGCCGCCGCCCACGTTCCCCTCGGCCACCGGTCCGCCGGTCGCCGTCTCCATCGCGCGGAACGCGTGCTGGCGGGTGACGTGAAATCCGTAGATGTCGCTGAGGTCGCCGTCCCAGGTCTCCGCCACCACCGGCAGGCAGCAGATCCAGTCGTCGGCGATGCGGGTGCGTCCCCATTCGATCACCGCGTCGCGCACGGTCCCGACGCTGTTGGTGTTGGTGATCATGATCGGGTAGACCAGCAACCCGTAGTCGTCGATCCAGACGGTCCCGGTCATCTCGCCGTTGCCGTTGAGGCTGAACCAGCCGGCGAACACCGGATCGAGATCCGCCTTGCCCCGGGGGAAGATCGCGGTCACCCCGGTGCGGACCGGGCCCTTCCCCACCACGAGGCGGCCCGCGCCGCGGACGATCGTGGCGTGGCCCACGGTGACGCCGGGAACGTCGGTGATGGCGTCGAGCGGGCCCGGCGTGCCATCCAGCGGAATCCCGATGTCGCGGGCGCGCTCGGACGGGGTCGCCTGGGCGGCGACCGGCGGATGACGACAGGCTCACCGCGGCGACCCAGCCGCGACCCCCAGCGCGAGCGCACGCCTGGCGGCCCTCACGACGGAGACCGGAAGACGAAGTAGACCGCGCCGAGCAGGCAGAGGGCGGCCCACAGGTAGTCCAGCTTGACCGGCTGGCGCATGTAGGTCACGGCGAACGGCACGAACACCGCCAGGGTGATCACTTCCTGCAGGATCTTGAGTTGGGCGAGCGATAGCGCGGTGTAGCCGATCCGGTTGGCCGGCACCTGGAGCAGGTACTCGAACAGCGCGATCCCCCAGCTCAGGAGGGCGGCGACCCACCACGGCTTGTCCGCCAGGTTCCTGAGGTGGGCGTACCAGGCGAACGTCATGAACACGTTCGAGCAGACCAGGAGCAGGCCTGCCCGGTACACGATCTCCGATTTGCCGCCGAGGTCGGGGGTCAATTGGTGGCTCCGATGGCGTGTAGGTCCATCCGTTGGGCGACGGCAGCTGCGGTTCGGCCGTCGGATACGGCGATTGGGCGATGCCCGCCGCTCGTCGGTCAGGTCCACCCCATCCGGGCGCGGAGATGAGTGACGTGCGCCGTGTGGTGCTCGCCGTGCCAGGCGTACATGCGCCAGCGCCTCGTCGAGCGGCCATTCCCGGCCGTGCTCCGGGTGCAGGTACCGGAGCACCCATTGCTTCGGGCCGAGACTTCGGAGCAGCAGCACCCAGCGGCGGTGCAGCGCCTCGAGCAGCGCGAGCGAGACCTCGATCGGGGCCTCGCGGGCGTCCGACAGCTCGGCCCAGAGGTGCTCCATGTAGGGGCGGATGGTCGGGGTCGGCTCGGTGAGCGCCAGGCGAAAGCGGGTGTAGGCGTTGAGATGGCTGTCGGGCAGGTGGTGAACCACCTGGCGCACGGTCCACCCCCCGTCGCGGTAGCGGCGTGTCGAGCTGCTGCGTCGCTCAGACCGGCACGGCCTCCCGCAGGCTCGCCGGCGCGCGCGGCGATGCGGGCGATCGCCGTCGCGCCGCTGCGCGGGCGTCTGGGCGCCCGGGTAGACGAAAGGGCCGATGGGGAAGCGGGGATCACTCATGGTCGCCTCGGTCCTCGGCCCGGCGCCGGGGGTTCGGTCGCGGCGGCTCTTCGGCCCCGCCCCGAAACTCGAAGTGCGACTCCTGCAGCGCGCGCTCCATCGGGTCCGACGCCATCTGCTGGAGGAGGAAGTGCGCCAGCACCACTTCGGCGATGCGTGACGCCGGCTCCCACTGGCCCGGGATCAGCTCGGGATAGAGATGGGCGAATTCCTGGCGAAGACGGGCTTCCCGCATGCTCGCAATCTAGCGTCCGGCCGTCGGCGCAACCATTTCCACCGGACCGGCATCTATACAGGTGCAACACCACACAGTGCAACATCACTGCAGGACCAGGTCCCCGGGGTCGCGGCCAGGCAGTTCGATCCCGGGGGCCTCCTCTCTTTTCCGCGCTACGGCCTCGCGACGGCCGTGGAATTCACGCCCTTCTCCTTGATCAGTGCGTAGAGCGGCTCCAGCTCGGCCGGGACGGCCGCAGTCACGTTCTCCGGGCCCTTGTCGGTCAGGACGACTGTGTCCTCCAGGCGGATGTGGATCTTCCGCTCCGGGAACTGCAGGATCGGCTCGACGTTGAACACCACGCCGACGGCGAACGGCTTCTCCGCCCAGGCGCCGGCGATCCCACCCACGTCGTGCACCCCGATCCCCACGAAGTGCCCGATGTAGCGTCCTGTCCCCAGGAACTCGTCGCGGTAGCCGTGACGCGCATAGACCTGCTCGGCCGCGTCCTTCATCGTGGTGAGCGTCGCCCCGGGCTTCATCGCCGCGATGATCGCGTTCCGCGCGTCGAGTACGCAGCGATACATCTTCTCCTGCTCCGCGGTGAACTTGCCTGATACCGGCCAGGTCCGGGTGATGTCGGACGTGTAGTACTCCCAGTCCGATCCGTAGTCCATGTAGACGACCTCGCCCGCCTGCATCTGCCGCCGGTTCTCCATGTAGTGGACGATCGGCGTGAGCGGCCCCGACGGCACGATCGGAGGGAAGGCGTCGCCGTCCGCGCCGAGCCGGGTGCTCAGGTACTGCGCCGCCGCGGCGATCTCGTACTCGTACATCCCGGGCCGCGTGGCGCGGATCGCCTCCGCCGTCGCGAGAGCGCCCATCCGACCGCTTCGCCGCAGGCGCTCGATCTCGTATGGCGTCTTGACCCAGCGGAGCTCGTCCAGCAGCGGACTCACGTCGGCCGCCTGGAGCTGGGAGGCCGCCTGGCGGATCCGCTCGACCGCCACCGCGGCGGGCTGCGGCTGCCCGAACAGCGGATGATCCATGGCCTGGGCGGCGAAGATCTGGGCCTCGACTCGCGCCTGGATCTGCATGTCGGGCGGCGTGAGCTGCAGGTAGAGCTTCTTCACCGCCGCGTTGCCGCCCGCGAAGCTGAGGAACGTGAAGAAGCTCTCCATCGGCTGCACCGAGATTCCGAAACGCTTCTGGGCATCCTCGACGTCGCGGAGCCGGGGCGTCACCTCCGGACCGCCGAACTCCGGCCGCTTCACCGCGAACACGGCGGCGTTCTTGGTCACGCCGTTCAGCACCAGCACCGTGCCCGGCTCCTTGAGCCCGGTCAGATAGTAGAAGTCCGGCGATTGGCGGAACCGCACCGGGTACGGATGCTCGACCCCACCCAGCACCACGGCGATGCCGTCGGGAATCTTCTCGAGCAGTTTCGCGCGCCGCGCGGCGAACTCCGCCTTGTCGAAGTCCTGGGCGGCGAGAGCGGAGGGCAGCAACAGGCAGAGCAGGAGGGCCGGCAGACGCATGGCGTGACACCTCGGTGGTGGTGGGATCGGCTGGCGTTCGACCGCCATATGACGCCGGGAGGCGGTCGAGGGTTTCTCGCGGGCGCGATTCTCGCTAGTCGGTGTTCCCCACCGCCTGAATCGCTGCAGCAACTCGCACTTTCAGCACCCGGAGGATTCGTATGTCGTTGCCCCGCATTGCCGCGGCGTTTCTGCTCGCCGCACTGGCACTCTCGCAACCCGCGAGGGCTCAGGAGCCCACGCTCCGCGGTCCGTGGCTCGGCGCCGGGCTCGGCACCGCCTCCGCCGCGGTCAATTGCGACATCTGCACCGGCGACCGCAACGGCGGCCTCTCCGGCTATCTGAGCGGTGGGTTCACGTTCACGAGGAACCTGCGTGCCGGCGCCGAGCTCTCGGGCTGGATCGACAACACCAACGAAGTCCGCCAGCGGCTGATGCTGTACGGCGCGTCGGTCTACTGGATGCCGACCCCGGCCGCGTCGTGGTACCTCAAGGGCGGCATCGGCCTGCTGAACTACAACGCCGACACGACCGATGACGACGAGGACGACGCGCTCGGCGCCAGCAACGGGGCGCTGCAGCTCGGCGCCGGTTACGAGTTCCGCGCCGGCTCGAAGCTCTGGTTCACGCCCTACGCGAACCTGATCGTCTCCACCAGCGGGAACATGACGAGCGGCAACAGCATCGTGACCGACGCGAGTTTCTCGCTCATGCAGATCGGCGCCGGGCTCACCTGGCGCTGAGTGCGCGAGGCTGCACTCCGCACGCAAGATCGTTCGTTCGGCAATGTGCCCCTGGTCGTGCAGATGTCTGGGCCAGCGGGCACTCCCCCTGAGGCTAAATGAGTGGTTCTCATGGCTCGAGCGACTGGCACACCGGTCGCTGCCTTGAGGGTCATTCCCCGATCCCGGAGTCCTATCATGCCAGCGCCTGCATCGCGGCGCCGCGCGGCTCTTGCCGTCGCGCTCGCTGCCTCGGCGGCCTGTTCTTCCGACCAGTTCGTGGACCCGGGCAGCGCGCCCGCGGCCCGCGCATTCGGGATCTGGAATCCGGGTCTCTTCGACGGCTGCACCAAGGAGCAACACGACGCCTTCGCGGTGATGGGGCCGGACGGGAAGGTGTACCCGACCTGGCACCCGCCCACCGGCCCCGGCGGCTGCAGCTTCGGCCACGAGCACGGGCGCGATCCGCAGGGCTCTGACCTCTACGGCGACACCGACGGCCTGCCGTTCGGCGTGGCCAACGAGATGCTCGCCATCTCCGATCCGGCCAATCCGCGCGACGAGGACCATTTCGGTCACAAGGTCGAGTGGGAGAACGACATCGACCTCGAGTTCCGGGGCGCCGGCTCCGCCATCTTCACCGTGAAGTGCGATGTGCTGACCAAGTTCCACCAGGGCACTCACTCCAAGGACGCGTTCACCAACAACGTGCACGAGCTGGTCTACCACATCCGGTGCGACAACGGCGCCCGCATGGGGATCACCATGCTCACCGCCATCGGCCGCCCGGGCGAGTTCGTCCGCTCCTGCGACCGCAACGTCCACGTCCAGGCGGGCACGCCGACGCCGGCGAACTCGCCCGAGGGCGGCGGGTTCCGCGCCATTCCCGACCGCGCCTGCATCGAGGCGCAGGTTCTGGTGGCCGGAGGGCAGTCGAACTTCGGTGCGCTGCACGAGACCTGGGAGACGTCCAACCTGGTGCGGCGGGCCGACGGCCACGTGCTGGCGCACTTCAACCCGTACTTCCAGGTGCGGCTGCCGAGCCGCTTCCACGATCCCGCGATCGCGCCGACGGTCGGCCGCCCGATCGACGTGTGCTACGAGGTGGGTGCCGGCGGCGAGCGGGCCAGCGGCGGTCCCTGCGACCGCTCCACCGACGAGGGCCAGACGGCCGGCGTGACGTTCGACGACCCTCGGTCCGAGTTCAACGGCGCGGACCACTTCGCCGACATCAACGCCAACAACATCGCCAACTCCGACGGGCCGGAGACGTGGTACACCGACGCGTACGGGCAAAAGGGCCGGACCGAGCCGTTCCCCGGCTCGATCCGCCAGCGGATCGCGGCGGTGGACAACAACATCGGCGTGGACGTGAACGGGCCGACGATCGGCGACAACCGGACCTACGGGGTGAGCGGGGTGCGCGCGCCGAACTAGCGGTGATCAGGCCTGCCGCTGGTCGCAGCGGATGTCGTGGATGCCGCCGGGCTCCAGGCGCAGCTTGGTGAAGACCTGGGTCATGGTGACGAGACGGTAGGCGCAGAGGAGCGGCGTGCGGCGGACTCGAAAGAAGACCACGCACTGGCGCATGCTGCACTGGGCGGTGGCCGCGGTGCGCTCGAGGCTGCCGACCCGCGACGCGAGCACCCGCGGCCACACACCGGCCTCGCCGACCTCCAGGACCCAGCGCGTGGAGTCCTCGGTGGCCGGCAGGTCGGTGTAGCCGTTCTGGCGCACGAACGTCTCGGCGCACCGGCGGGCCATGGCGTCCATGTCCTCCCGCAGGTCGCGCGTGAGGAGGCAGCGCTGCGGATCTTCCTTGAGCCACGGCGCCACCCGCTCGGGCACGTCCGGCGCCGGTGCGCCGCAGGCGAGGCCACCGAGCCAGCAGAGCGCGACGAGCCCGAGGCTACGCGCGGCCTTTGATTTTGGCGAGCCACCAGCGAAGGCCCACCAGCAGAAATCGCCAGTCATGGAGGAACTCGGGCGGCTTGCCCTCGTAATGGTGCCCGACGAACTGCAGAATCCACCCCACCACGAACAGCCCCAGCGCCAGCGGCCACAGCGCGTGCACGAAAATCGCCGCCACGAAGAGGACGAGTGACGTCACGATCATCGGAATACCGAAGGTATGGCAGAGCCGATTGACCGGATGCTGGTGACTCTCCGCGTACCGCGCGATCCACTCGCTCATCGGCCGGTTACCTAGCATCGCGCGCCCCCTCGAGCGGTCACTGCAACATCCCGTCCCCTTCTGTAAGCATAAAACTCGCCGCTCACAGCTCACAGCTCACAGCTCACCCGCTCACCCTAGAGCTCATAGCTCATAGCTCATAGCTCATAGCTAACACCTAATTCCGTCCCGCCAGCGATGGCCACAGGCGCTGCAGCGTCGTGCGTGCGCCGGTTCCCACGTTGACCTGGAGACTCCGCTCCTCCGCGACGGCCCATCGGTGGCTGACCGTGGCGGCGGTCTCGACCGAATCGAAGAAGCGCCGCAGGTCGGCTTCCGGAATGCCGATGGTGACCACCACCTCGCCCGGCAATGGGCCGGGACCGAAGAACCAGTAGCTCCCCGCGGGGCTCACCACCGGCGGCAGGTTGTAGCGGGGGCCGTAGTAGTCGAGCGCCCCGGCCTCGCCGTAGTTGCCGGCGACGATCGCCGCGCGCGCCCGCTGCGCGGCTGGGAGGGCGTGGTACACCCGCGCGACCGCCGCGACCTGCTCCTCCCACCCGAGCATATCCGCGTAGTCCTGGGGCAGCTCGCCGGTCTCGCCGGTGTTGGTCCGCACCGCGGCCTCGATCCCGATGGCCCGGGCGTAGCCCGCCATCGACGGCGGTGCGAGGATCGGCAGGCCGAGCGGCACGGTGACCACGCAGAAGCCGAAGAGCACCGCGATGGTGCCGACCTGAAGCAGGTCTCCCAGGAGACCCCTGGCCGCCCGCTCGAACATCACCGCGCCCGCGGCGAAGAGCGCGGGATAGAGCGGGCCCGCGTAGTAGGGCTTGCCTTGAAGGAGGACGAGGATCACGAAGGCCGCCGCACAGGCCACCCCCAGGCTGCGGAACGGCCGCAGCGCCGCGGACGCGAGCAACCCATAGAGACCGACGCCCGCGAGAAGCACAGCGGGTCCCCAGTACAGCTGCCCGGCCAGAAAGGCGAGCGGACCGACTCGCTCGAGCTGACTGGCCCGCAGGTCGGCCATCTGCTGCACCACCGGGAAGCCGAGCCGGATCTGTCCGACGATGCTGGGTGCGCCGAGCACCAGCGCCGTGGCGAGTCCGATCCAGGGCCAGGGCGTGAGCAGCGCCGTCCGAAGCGGCGACATCAGCAGCGCGATCAGGATCGCGAGCCCGATGAATACCACGCTGAACTTGGTCAACAACCCGAAGCCGAGCGTGAGTCCCAGCAGCAGCCACCCTCCCGGCCCATAGCCCCGCACCAGCCGCACCAGCGCATAGAGCGCCGCGGTCCAGACGAGCTGGTCCATTACAACCGGCTGGAGCAGGTTGGCCGAGCGCATGAAGAGCGGGCTGGTGATCACGCAGAAGGCCGCCAGCGCCTGAGCCGTGCGGCCGCCGCCGAGCTCCCGAGCGATCAGGGCCGCCAGCACCAGGACCGCGCCGCCGAACACGGCCGGGAAGACCCGGATCGCGGTGAGGGAGTCCCCCATCAGGATTCTGGAGACCTCCGCCACGATCGCGATCGCGGGCGGGAAATCCATTCCCCAGAGACGCAGGTGCCGGCCCATGCCGAGGTACAGCAGCTCGTCCCGGTGAAATCCGTAGGGCGTGCGCAGGTTGACGTACAGGTGAATGACGACCTTGAGCACCACCTGCAAGAGGATCAGGCCGGTCGCAAACGGGGGCCGCGGGGGCAGGTCGTCCCCGGCGACGGATTCCTCGTTCAAACGCGGCTCCCGCGATGGCTCGAAGCCAGGGCCGCGAGCACCGCGCGGAGCGCGTCGAGCAGCCGGCCGATCTCGGCGTCGCCCAGCGCGGTCGAGAGCGTGCCGACGCCGCGCGGGTCGAGCAGGATGCCTTCGTTGTAGAGTCCCAGAAAGATCCGGTGCCGGAGCCCGGCGTCGCCGCGCCGCGGCGTCGCGGATCGTGCGGACCGGGCCCGCAGTCAGGTGGATGCCGAACAGTGAGCCGAGTCCGGTGATCGCGGCGGGGATCTCCCGGTCCGCGAAGCAATCCTGGAGATCGGCGCGGAGCCGCTTGCCCCCGGTGGTTGAGCCGCTCGATGGCGTCGCGGGTGAGCAGCTCCAGCGTGGCGAGTCCGGCCGCGAGGCTGACGGGGTTGGCGTTGTAGCTGCCCGGATGCGGTACCCGGGGTGGTCCTCGGGAGGGGTCGAAGAGCTCCATGATCTCCTCCCTCCCCCCGAACGCGCCGAGTGGAAAGCCGCCCCCGATCAGCTTGCCGAGGCAGCACAGGTCGGGCCTGATACCGAAGTGCTCCTCGGCGCCGCCGTAGGCCACCCGGAGGCTCACGACCTCATCGAACACCAGCAGGATCCCGAGTCGCCCGGTAGCGTCCCTCAGGGTGCGAAGAAAAGCGGGATCCATCGGGATCATGCCGGCCGATCCCTGCACCGGCTCGACCAGGAGTGCGGCGATCTCGCCGGCGCGGCGCTCGAGCATCTCCACCGCGGTGCGGCCGTCGTCGGCCGGAAGCAGCACCAGGTCGGGTTGGCCGGTGCCCATCACCTCGTCCGCCGTTCCGTGATAGCCTCCCTCGAGCATGGCCACGCGCCGGCGCCCGGTGAAGGCGCGGGCCCCGCGCAGCGCCATCATGACGGCTTCGGTGCCGGAGTTGGTGAATCGCACCCGCTCGAGCGATCCGATCCGGTCCACCAGGTGGCGCGCGAGGCGAAGCTGGGGATCGGTGGACCCGGGGAAGCAGGTCCCCTTCTCCACCTGGCGGCGTACGGCGTCCACCACGGCGGGCTCGCCGTAGCCGTGAACCAGAACGGAGTGATTGCCGGTGAAGTCCAGCAGGCGATTCCCGTCCAGATCCACCAGCTCGCATCCCTCACCCCGGTCGAACACGGCGGGATACGGCTGGTAGAACAACGTGCTGCGGGAATCGCCGCCGGGGAGATAGCGCCGCGCCTGCTCGAAGAAGCGGGCGGAGGCCGGCGTGCGGAGCCGGTAGCGCTGTTCCTCGATCACTGCAGCTCGAAGCCCTCCTTCAGCACCCATACCTTCATCGCGAAGAAGAGCCGGATCATCATCGCGTAGTCGTCCGGACTGACCAGGATCACGAGGGTGTTGCCGTCGGTCCCCCGCGTGCTGCGGACCCGCTCCTTGGTCCGCATGCGTCCCTGGAGCGGCTCGAACCAGCGGGGCAGGTCGCGCCGCTGGTCACCGCGGATCACGTCCTTGGTGCGGGTACCGCGCGGGTCGTCCTTGGCCCGCCCTGCGGGCGGGACCGCGAGCGCCACCTTGCAGTAGCGCTTGCCGCGCGCATCGCCCTTGGTCGCCTTCTGAAATTGGAGCGAGCGGTAGGTGAGGGCTTTCCAGGTGTGAATCGGAGGCGTCGAGCGCGGCCGGATCTCGACTCGCCCGTCGGCGGCGTCCGGCACTCGGACCAGAAACTCCCACTTGTTGCGGCCGGCGAGATTGCCGTCGGTCACGGCGACGGTGTGCTCGGTCCCTCGCACCGGGGCCTGACGCCCTCCCTTGGGAAAGGTCCATTTCGCCTTGCGCGACTCCACCGGCTCCACCGCCACCTGATCCAGCCGATACCGCTTCCGCGATGCCATCGGTCGCCTCCTGGGACTGGGTGGAAGACTGTCCGAGGTCGCCGAAGGATACTTGAGCCATGAGCTACGAGCTACGAGCTACTCTACTACGACCTCCGCCACCTGCCCGCCGAACTCGCTCACGATGGCGCGGGTGCCGGGAGGCGCCTGCCACTGCCCGCCGTCGATCCGGACCGCCAGGCGATGGATGCCGGAAGCGATGGGGACGTAGGCTCGCCAGCCATCCTCACCCCAGCGCTGCAGCGCGATTGGCTGCCAATCGGTGAAGTCCCCGGCGAGTTCCACCGACGTGTCCGCGACGGCCCGAATCACCACCTCCCGGCCGGCGGCGATCGCTGGGCCGATGCGGAAGGGCGCGGCGTCGAGCTTCGGTGCCGGTGGCAACGGGGCGACCGGCTGGGTCCCCACCTTGAGACGAAGACCCAGTGCGAAGTAACGCGCGCCTGGTACCGAGGTGACGGGATCGGAGCCCGAGCGTCCCGCCGCGGCCACCAGGGCGAGCGACGGCGAGACGCTCCGCGAGGCGCTCACGCCCCAGATCAACGTCTCTCGCGCGACTCGACTGAACCGCCGCCCCACCGATGCATCGAAGTCGAGCGAGCGGATCCGCCACCGGCCCGACACCACCGCATCGGTGAGTCCCACGCGCTCCACCCGTCTCTGACCGCCCGCGACCGGGTCGCTATCGAGGCTGTCCCCGCGAGAAGGGACCACGGCGCCGAACAGCAGGGATCGGTCCACGGTGGTGTTGGCGACGGAAAACTCCAGATGCACCGCGCCGAGCCGGGTGGATCCGCCGATCTCGCTGCGCTGCAGCGGGCGCTTGGTCCCGAGCGCCGAGGCCCGGCCGTACCAGCGCCCCACCCAGGCCCGGGTCCCCGCTCCCGGCGTGAGGTAGGCGCGCACGCCACCGGTGACCCTGGTGGTGCCCCGCGCGCGATAGTGGCTCGTCCATCCGACCTGGCCCGTGGCCTCGAGCTGCAGCAGACGGGCGGCCGGCGTGCGCAGCGCGGCGGAGGTGCCCCCCTCGAAGTTCCAGCGGCCCGCCGGCGCGTCGGAGTAGGCACCGATCGCACCCAGCTCCAATGCACCCAGATGGTATCGCAGCTCCGGCACGATGGAGGCGATGCCGCCGGGGATCGCGCGGTCGGGCCGGTAGGTCCCGGCACCCATGTCGAGCGTGCCGTCCACCTGCGCCGCCGCCGGGGTGGCAGCCGCCAGGGTGAGCCAGAGGAGCGCGGGGCGCGACGGACTCATCGCTCCACCGGCGGATCGGCGGCGGGCCGGAGCGCGGGGCGGGACGACGGCTCGGCCCCACCGCGCCGCTCGGTCTGCACCTGTCGGCGCAGCGCGACGAATTCGTCGTCCGGCCGTCCCTCGCGCGCCAGGTCCAGCACCGATTGGGTGGCCTGGTCCGCGGGCACTCCTTCGGCCACCAGATCCGTCAGCACGGCGATCGGCACCACCAGCGGCCGGCCGGATCGCAGCGACTGCAGGCGCCGCAGCGACGTCGCCTCGAGGCCGGCCCGAAGCGCGCCGGCCGCGGCGGTCAGCTCGGCATCGCTGGCCTCGCTGCCGAGCGCGTCGCGTGCCCGGTCGAGCTGTGCATGGAGCGCTTCCACCGCGGCTACGATGCGATCGCCCCCGGCGCCGAGGGTGCTGCCCTCGAGCGCCTTCTGGACCAGCGGCTCGGTCGGCAGCCGCTCTCGCCGGGCGGCATCCACGACCTGCTGCACACTGGCCGCGGTGGCCCGGTCGAGTCGATCGACAAGGCGGGCGTCCTGGGCCGCCGCGGCGCCCGGAACCGAGAGCGCGAGAACGACGAGGGCCACGCAAAGCCGGGGCATGGTCAAATCACCGTGAGGACCGGACATGGGTGCGCCGAAGTCGCTGCCGGCGGCCTGGGGCTCGCTCGGATCGCGCTCCCAGCGGCGGCCGTCGATCAGGAATGTGTAGTGATAGCGACCGGGCTTGAGCCGGAGCTCCACGACCCAGCCACCGTCGCGGCCGGCGGGTCGAAGCGGCGTGGCCGCCGGGTCCCAGTCGTTGAAGTCGCCCACCACCGCGACCCGCGAGGACGCGGGCGCGTCGAGATGCAGGGACACGGGCCGGGCGTCGCCGGAGACGGCGGCGGCGGGGACGGCCGGGGCCGGTGCGCGGCCGGGCTCGGGCGGGAGCAGCAGCAGGAATCCCAGTCCCGCGGCGATCGCCCCGGTGGCGATCCAGGGCCCCCAGCGTCTCCGCCGTGCGGACCCCGTCCACCCCGGCGCGTGGGCCCGGATCCGCTCGAGTGCGCGCGCGTCCAGGCCAGTGTCGAGTGCGACCGGACGGCGCAGCTCCGCAACGACGCGGCGGAGCTTCTCGTCGTCGAGGCGGTCCTCGTGCTCAACGGACATGGACGTCTCGCAGCAGGTCGCGCAGCTGATCGCTGGCGCGCTTCACGCGCATCCGCAGGGCGGGCTCCTTGGCGCCGGTCATCTCCGACATCTCCGCATACTCGAGTCCCTCGACGTAACGCAACAGGAACGCTTCCCGGTAGTGGGGCCGCAGCCGCTCGAGCGCCTGGCCGATCTCGTCCCGCCACTCGAATGCGTCGGGCCGCTCGCCGGTGGAGGCGACCTCCTCCGGCAGGTCGGCGCCGAAGCGGCGGTCCCGCTGGAGGCGGCGACGCACCGTCCGGCAGCGATTGACCACGATCCGGAAGAGCCATGCCCCGAACCGCTCGGGCTGCCGGCAGCTCGCCAGCGCCCGGTAGGCCCGCACGAAACTGTCCTGCATCGCTTCCTGCGCGTCTTCCCGGTTGCCCAGCATGTGAAAGGCGTAGCGCCCGAACGTATCGCGGTAGCGCGCCATGAGCGTGGCGTATGCGCCCAGATCACCGCCGAGGGTTCGGGCGACCAGTGCGGCATCGCTGTCGCTCATCCTCAAGAGACCGCGGTCTGTGCCCGGCTGTGACAACGGAGATGCGAGTTTGGGCGCGGTCACGTCCGGTTCCGTCGCAGGGTCATTCGGGGAGAGGCAGAGTTGATCTCGACCCACCGGAGAAAACGACGATGCACATCCCACGACTTGCACTGCCCCTGGCCCTGGTGCTCGGCTGCAACACCTCGGAGACCGGACCCGCCGGGCCGGGGGGCGAGGGCAAGACGGCGGTGTACCTCACCGACGCGCCTTTCCCCTTCGATGTCATCAGCCGGGTGGACATCCATATCTCCGAGATCGCCGTTTCGCCTCAGGCCGACACGACGATCGGACCGCCGGACTGGATCACGGTGGCCCGTCCCGAGCAGGTGTTCAACCTGCTCGACCTGCAGAATGGCGCGACCGCCCTGCTGGGAGAGGCCGACGTCCCGCCCGGGCAATACCGGGCGATCCGGGTGACCTTCGATCCCGCCCGCTCCAGCATGACCGCCGTGGACGGCGGCCATCCCGCGATCAACTGGCAATCCAAGGGGGACACGCCGACTCTTTTCGGCCTGGTGGAAGAAGCGATGGCGATCGACGCGAACGGCGAGGACATCGTGATCGACTTCGACGTGGGGCGGAGCTTCCTCCCCGACGAGTCCACCGGCGGTTTCTTCTTCATCCCGTTCCTTCGAGCCATCACCCGTGCCGGGTCCGGGGCCATCGAGGGCACACTCCTCCGTACGGATGGCGGCGCGCCCATCGGTCTGGCGGCGGTCGGCATCCATTACGCGCTGGACAGCGTGACGGCCGGTGTCGGCCCGCTCATGGCCACGTCACGCTCGGACGCCGGGGGGCATTTCAAGGCATCGTTCCTCCGGCCCGGCAGGTACGTCGTGGTGCCCGAGGACCTGGAGCGTCACGTGGTCGGGCCGACCCGCATGGTGGACGTGGAGGCAGGGAAGACAGCCCAGGCAGGGGAGTTCAGCTTCTGAACACCCTGGCCACCGAGGCGGGCGAGGAAGTGGAGCCCGAGCTCACGAAGGCCGAGGCATCGAAGCGGATCGACGACCTGCAGGACAAGACCGGGCGGGGCTGACCCACCGGTCTGCATCTCCGGGACCGCGGTTGCCGTACTGTCTCGAGATGCCACTTCCCCCTTACACCGACCTCCTCCCGCGCCGCGAGCTGCTTCGGCTCGCGGGCGTCGGGCTCTTGAGCGCCGCGGCTTCCGCCTGCGGAGCCGGTCACGGATCGGACCGTCCGACCCCGGCCGATCCCGAAGCCGTTCGGCGCTTTCACGCGTCGGGCCGCCTGGCGAGCCGTCCGCACCCACCCGCCTCCGGTCGTGCCCCGACAGGCCTGCTGCCTCTGCAGCTGAGCGGCACGGATCGGGACGGCGCGGTCTACGTGCCCGCGACCTACCGGCCGGGCGCGCCCGCTCCTCTCGTCCTCTCCCTTCACGGCGCCACCGGCAGTGGGCGCAGGGGCCTGCGCCGCCTGCAGGACCTGGCCGACCGCGCCGGAGTGATCGTGCTCGTGCCGGACTCTCGCGGCAGGTCGTGGGACGTCGTGCGCGGCGGGTTCGGACCCGACGTCGATTTCATCGACCGCGCGCTCGAGCTGGTGTTCGCCCGGTACGCCGTGGACCCGTCCCGGATCGTGGCCGAGGGGTTCTCCGACGGCGCCAGCTACGCCTTGTCCCTGGGGCTCCTTAACGGCGACCTCTTCACCCACGTCATAGCCTTCTCGCCCGGGTTCGTGACCGAGGGCTCGCGCCGTGGTACGCCGCGATTCTTCATCTCCCATGGCACCGCGGACCGGATACTGCCGATCGATCTCTGCAGCCGGCGCATCGTGCGGGACCTCCGGGGCGACTACGACGTCTCGTACACCGAGTTCGACGGCGGACACGAGGTGCCCGCCGAGATCGCCCGCGCCGCGCTGGAGTGGATGACCGGCCCCGCGTGAGCGGCCGGACTTGGCTTTGCTCAACGTTCAATCCATACTGAACGTGCGATCGGCACCTGCGAGCCGCTCCTCACAGCCGGGAGAACGATGGACCCCCGCACCAGCCACTTCACCGACCGGCTCGGCACCCTCTTCGAGCACGACGGCCAGCCGCCCATCGCCGGGCGGATCTTCGGCCTGCTCCTTCTGACCGACGATGCGCTCAGCCTCGCGGAGCTCGCCGAGGCGCTGGGGGTGAGCAAGGCGAGCGCGAGCACCAACGCGCGCCTCCTGGCCCAGCTCGGCGTCATCGAGCAGGTTCGGCGCCCGGGAAGCCGGCGCGACTACTACCGCACGGTGCCCGACCTGTTCGAGCGGAGCATGGCTCAGCGGCTGGCGCGCTGGCAGCGGTTCACCGAAGTGATCGGCGAGGGGCGGCGCACGCTGCCGATGGCGAGCGCCGAGGTACGGCAGCGGCTGGAGCGCTACGAGGAGGCCTTCAGCTACATGTCCGATGCGATCGGCCGGGCGCTGGTCCAGTGGCGCCGGGTGCCGTCGCACCGGCTGACTCGCGCCGTGACCGCGCGGTGAGGCGCGCGACCGCCCTCTCGGCGCTCCTCCTCGCGGGGTGCGTGGGAACGCCGAGCGTCTCCGGGATGCGAGGGGCATCGCCCTCGCCCGAGACGCCATGGACGCCGCCGGCGGACGCGGTTCCCCGGATCGCGGCCGCCGACACGACTTCCCGCGCGGCCATTCCGCCGGACCTGGCCGACCGCATCCGCCAGCTCACCCTCACGGAGATCGTCGGGCTCGGCCTCCGCAACAATCCCACGACGCGCCTGGCGTGGGCCAATGCGCAGACCGCGGCCTCGGTCTACGGCTCGGAGCGGGGGGCCTGGCTCCCCACCATCGACGGAGACGTCAGCGCGGCGCGGCTCAAGACCGCCGCGAGCCAGGGACGCACCGCGGTCGAGCAGTCGGTCCTCACGCCGAGCGTGACGTTGAGCTACCTGGTCTTCGACTTCGGGGGACGGAGCGGCCGGGTGAGCGGCGCCCGGCAGCGCATGGTGGCGGCGAGCTTCACTCACAACGCGACGATCCAGGACGTCGTGCTGCAGATCCAGGTCGGCTACTTCCGGTATCTGGCCAACCGCGGACTCCTGGAGGCGCAGCGCACTACGCTGAAGGAGGCGCACGCCAACCTCACCGCCGCCGAGGAGCGCCGCCGCGTCGGGCTCGCCACCGTGGCGGATGTGCTCCAGGCGCGCACCGCGGCCAGCCAGGCGCGGCTGGAGCTCGAGACCATCGAGGGCAACCTGCAGACCACGCGCGGTGCCCTCGCCCTGGCGCTCGGCCTGCCGGCCAACTTGCCCTTCGACGTGGACTCGAGCGCCGCCGCCGCGCCGGTCGCCCCGCTCGCCGACAGCGTCAACGCGATCATCGCCACCGCGCTCCAGGGCCGGCCCGACCTGGCGGCCACCCAGGCTGAGGTGGCCGCGGCGCGGGCGGCGGTGGGCGAGGCGCGCGCCGAGCTGCTGCCGTCGCTCGGCTTTTCGGCCACCGGCGGCCGCACCTACGCCACCACGATTCCCGACGGCGCCAACAGCTACACCCTCTCGCTCGGGCTCGCGATCCCGCTGTTCAACGGCTTCAGCCGGCAGTTCGACCTCCGCGCGGCGCAGTTCGAGGCCGAGGCGGCGCGGGCGCGGGCGGCATCCCTGCGGCAGGAAGTCGTGTTCCAGGTCTTCAGCGCCTACTACGCGCTCCAGACCGCGACGCGCCGGGTGGCGACCTCCAGGGACCTGCTGGCCAGTGCGGAGCAGTCGAACGAAGTGGCACTGGGACGGTACAAGGCCGGCGTCGGGAGCGTGCTCGATCTTCTCGCCGCTCAGACCGCGCTCGCCGACGCGCGCGCGCAGCAGGTGGAGGCGCGGCTGGCCTGGAGCGTCTCGCTGGCGCAGCTCGCGCACGACGCCGGCGTGCTCGACACCCGGGGCGACAGTCCGCTCCGACTCACCCACGACACCACGACGACGCCTCGATGATGCGACTGCATTGGCTGTTCCCGCTCGCTCTCCTCCCGGCCTGCGCCCAGCCGGAGGCGCCGCCTCAGCAGCGGGTGCCGGTCACCGTCGGGGCGGTCGAGCGGCGAGACGTGCCGTTCGAGCTCGCCGCCACCGGCACGGTCGAGCCGCTGCAGACCGTGGCGGTGCAGCCGCAGATCGGCGGGCCGATCGTGCGGGTCGCCTTCCGCGAGGGGCAGGACGTCGAGAAGGGTCAGATCCTCTTCCAGATCGACCCGCGGCCCTACCAGGCGGCTCTGGCCCAGGCGGAGGCGCTGCTGGCACGCGACCGCGCGCAGTCCGCGAACGCGGAGCAGGAGGCCAAGCGGTACGCCGAGCTGGCCCAGCGGGAGTACGTGACCGCCCAGCAGTACGACCAGGCCCGCACCGTGTCGGCGGCGGCGGCGGCCACCCTGGCGGGGAGCGAGGCCGAGGTCGACGAGGCGCGGCTCAACCTCCAGTACGCCACGATCCGGGCGCCGATCGCGCGGGCGGACCGGCAGCCTGCGGGTGCGCGAGGGGAATCTCGTGCGCGTCGCCGATGCGGCCCCGCTGGTCACCATCAACCAGATCCGCCCGATCCTGGTGCGTTTCGCCGTGCCGGCCGCGCAGCTGCCGCTGATCCAGCGCCACCGGAAAGAGCGGCTGGTGGTGCGCGCGGAGCCGGTGGGTGGGGGCGACGCGAGCGAGGGCGAGCTCGCGTTCGTGGACAACGCGGTGGACACCACCACCGGCACCATCCTGCTGAAGGGCAGCTTCGCCAATACCGACGGCGGGCTCTGGCCCGGCGAGTTCGTCAACGTCCGGCTGCAGCTCTACACCGACGCCAGACGCGCTGGTGGTGCCCGCCACGGCCGTGGTGACCGGGCAGCAGGGCAGCTTCGTGTTCGTCATCGGCGCCGACAGCACGGCGGCGACCAAGCCGGTGAAGGTGGGCCGGACCAGCGGAGAGACGAGCATCGTGGAAGGCGAGCTGGAGCCGGGACAGCGGGTGGTGGTGGACGGCCAGCTCCGATTGCAGCAGGGATCCAAGGTCCAGATCAAGTCCGCGGCCGACAGCGCCGCGCGAGGGAGCACATGAACACCGAGCTCTTCATCCGCCGGCCGGTCATGACCACCCTGATCATGGCCGGCATTCTCATCTTCGGGCTGGTGTCCTACCGGCTCCTGCCGGTCAGCGACCTGCCCGCCGTGGACTACCCCTCGATCTCGGTGAGCGCCAGCCTGTCCGGCGCCAGTCCCGAGACGATGGCCTCGTCGGTGGCGACGCCGCTGGAGAAGGAGCTCTCCACCATTCCCGGCATCGAGGTGATGACGTCCACCAGCACCCAGGGCGGCACCTCGATCTCGCTCCAGTTCGCGCTGAGCCGGAACATCGATGCCGCCGCGCAGGACGTGCAGGCGGCCATCTCGCAGGCCCAGCGGCAGCTGCCCCGCGACGTGCTGCCGCCGAGCTTCCGGAAGGTGGATCCGTCCTCCTCGCCCATCCTCTACTACGCGCTCCGCTCGACCACGCTCCCGCTGCAGCAGCTCAACGAGTACGCCGAGACGTTCCTCGCCCAGCGGCTCGCGACGGTGGATGGCGTGGCGCAGGTGCAGGTGTACGGCTCGATGAAGTACGCCGTGCGGATCCAGCTCGACCCGCAGCAGCTGGCCGCGCGGAGCATCGGCATCGACGAGGTGGCCACCTCGGTCGAGAACGGCAACGTCAACCTGCCGACCGGCATCCTCTGGGGCACCGACAAGGCCTATTCGGTGGAGAGCCAGGGCCAGCTCACCGACGCCAAGGCGTTCCGCAGCCTGGTGGTGGCCTACCGCGACGGCGCTCCGGTCCGCCTGGGCGACCTGGGACGAGTGCTGGACAGCGTACAGGACACCAAGCGGGCCAGCTGGTTCAACGGCCAGCGCGCGGTGGTGCTCGCGATCCAGCGCCAGCCGGGCACCAACACCGTGGCGGTCGCCGACCGGGTCAAGGCGGCCGTGGCCGACCTCCGCTCGCAGATCCCGCCCTCGGTGGACATCGCGACGCTCAACGACCGGTCGGTCACCGTGAAGGCCTCGGTGGACGACGTGAAGTTCACGCTCTTCCTCGCGCTCTGCCTCGTGGTGATGGTGATCTTCCTGTTTCTCCGGAACGTTCGCGCGACGGTGATCCCGGCGCTGGCGCTCCCGATGTCGCTCATCGGAACCTTCGCCGTCATGCATCTGCTGGGGTACAGCCTCGACAATCTGTCGCTGATGGCGCTCACCCTGGCGGTCGGGTTCGTGGTGGACGACGCCATCGTGGTGCTGGAGAACATCGTCCGCCACATCGAGCGGGGCGAGCCGGTCTTCGAGGCGGCGATCCGGGGCACCAAGGAGATCAGCTTCACGGTCATCTCGATGACCGTGTCGCTGGTGGCGGTGTTCATTCCGGTGCTCTTCCTCGGGGGCCTGATCGGCCGGCTGTTTCAGGCGTTCGCCGTCACCATCGGCGTGGCGATCCTGGTGTCCGGCTTCGTCTCGCTCACGCTGACCCCGATGCTCTGCAGCCGCTGGCTCAAGCCCGCGGACGCCGGGCGAGCACCACGGCCGGTTCTACCGGGTGACCGAGCGGGCCTGGGACAACTCACTCGCGTGGTACGAGCGCTCGCTCGGCTGGGTGATGGACCGCCGCGGCCTCGCCCTCGCGTTCAGCGCCGCCATTCTCCTCGGCACGGTGGTGCTCGCCCGCCTGGTGCCGAAGGGCTTCATCCCCAGCGAGGACCAGCAGCAGCTCTCGGGTACCACCGAGACCGCCGAGGGGACCAGTTACGACGCGATGGTCAAGCACCAGCGCGCCGCGGCGGCGATCGTGCAGGACGATCCCAACGTGGACGGGTTCATGTCGGCGGTGGGCGTGGGCGGGCGGACCAGCACGATCAACCAGGGCCGGCTCATCATCCACCTGAAGCCGCGCGGCGAGCGCGACATGAGCGCCGACGAGGTGGCCCGCTCGCTCTCGCAGAAGCTCGCCGCGGTGCCGGGGATGCGCGTGTTCATCCAGAACCCGCCGGTGCTCAACATCGGAGGCCGCTCCTCCAAGAGCGAATACCAGTTCACCCTCACCAGCTCCGACATCGAGGCGCTCTACGACGGCGCGGTGACGCTGGAGCGGCGGCTGCAGCAGGTCGAGGGGCTTGCCGACGTCACCAGCGACCTCCAGATCAAGAATCCGCAGGTGCAGGTGGAGATCGCGCGCGACCGTGCCGCGGCTCTCGGCATCGACGTGAACCAGATCGAGAGCGCGCTGTACAACGCCTACGGCGCGCGGCAGGTGAGCACCATCTACACCCCGAACGACCAGTACTGGGTCGTGATGGAGCTGCTGCCTGAGTATCAGCGCGACCTGTCGGCCATGAGCCTGCTGCACCTGAGCGGCCGCGAGGGGGTGTCGGTGCCGCTGGGGAGCCTCGCCAAGGTGACCGAGGCCACCGGTCCGCTCACCGTCAACCACTCGGGTCAGCTGCCGTCGGTGACGCTCTCGTTCAACCTCCAGCCGGGCACGTCCATCGGCACCGCGGTGGACCGGGTCGAGGCCGCCGCGCGCGAGGTGCTGCCCTCCACCGTGAGCACCAGCTTCGCGGGCACGGCGCAGGCATTCCAGCAGGCGCAGTCGGGACTGCTGATACTGCTGGTCCTCGCCATCCTGGTGATCTACCTCGTGCTCGGCATCCTGTACGAGAGCTTCATCCACCCGCTCACGATCCTGTCGGGGCTTCCCTTCGCCGGCTTCGGCGCCCTGCTGGCCCTGATGATTTTCGGCCTCGACCTCAGCATCTACGCCTTCGTGGGCGTGATCATGCTGGTGGGCATCGTGAAGAAGAACGCGATCATGATGATCGACTTCGCGATCGAGGCGGAGCGGAACCACGGTAAGAGCGCGCACGACGCCATCATGGAGGCGGCCAGCGTGCGCTTCCGGCCGATCATGATGACGACGATGGCGGCGTTGATGGGGACCCTGCCGATCGCGCTGGGACACGGGGCGGGCGCCGAGTCGCGGCGGCCGCTGGGTGTCGCGGTGGTGGGCGGCCTCTTCTTCAGCCAGATCATCACGCTCTACATCACGCCGGTGATCTACACCTACTTCGACGCCCTCCAGCGCCGGCTGGGACGCCGGCTCGAAGCGCCGGTCAGGGCGGCGGAGCCTGCGGGGGCCGGGGCGGTGGCACGGGTGCCGGAGGTCTGAGGAATCCGGCGGCAACCGCCCGGCGCACCTCACCGCCCAGCGGCGCGCCGGTGGCGTTGGCCAGGATGGACACGACCACGTCGTCGTCGGGATAGATCGCGAGCCACCCCGCGATGCCGGGCCCGCCGCCGGGCTGGAGCAGGAGCCGGCGGCCGTCTTCCCGAAGGGATTGGAAGCCCAGCGCGTACACCGCGGGTGCGCCATGGGCGAGCGGTACCGGCGTGAACATCTCCCGCCGTCCCCGATCGGAAATCAGCCCGGGTCGAAGCAGCGCCGCACCGAACCTCGCCAGGTCCTCCGCGGTAGACAGAAATCCGGCTCCCGGCAGCTTGAAGCTCGGATCGTAGGACGGGGCCGGGGCGAAGCCGCCACCGTCGCGGGCGACGTAGAACACGCTCCGATCCTCGGGCGGGTGACGCGGGTCGTTGAACATCGTCGCTCGCATGTTCGCGGGCCGCAGCACCCGCCGCCGCATCACCTCCGGGTAGTCGGACCCCGCCGCCACCTCCAGCACGCGCCCCACGATGGTGAAGAGGCCGGTCGCATAGGCGGTCCGCGTCCCCGGCTCGAACATGAGCGGCCCCTTTGCGATGCCGGGGTAGGCGTCGGCGAGTGCGTCGAAGTGTCTGGTGGTGTAGTAGTGCGCGTCGGCGAACGTGTCGGAGATCCCGCTCTGGTGCGCGCCGATGCGCCGAATGCTCACGCCGTGCCCCCGATGCGGAAAATCCGGGAGGTACCGCTCGATCGGCGCATCGAGATCCACCAGCCCATCGTCGGCCAGGCTGACCGCCGCGGCGAGCGTGAACGTCTTGGAGATGCTGCCCACGCCGAACCGGGTGGCGGCGGTGACCGGCGTGCCTCGGGCGACGTCGGCGAATCCAAAGCCCTCGGACCAGACGACCTTGCCTCCCACGGCCACCGCGACGGCGGCCCCGGGTGCCGCTCCCGCCCTAACGGCCTCTCGCATGGCGGCGCGTCCGGCTGCGATGGCAGCGGCGACGTCCTCGGCACCCCGTTGCCCGGCGGCCGATCCCGGTACCAGGATCAGCAGACTCGCTGCGGCCAACCATCTCACCCGGCGGCGTGTCGAACGGCGATATGCGGTCACTCCGCTGCTCCCTCCCCCTGGTCCGGCGCTGCGGCCCCGCCGCTCAGCGCAGGTTCGCCTTCAGGATCAGGACCTGATCCAGCGAATCCCAGGGGAAGATCTTCCCGTCGCGGAAACTCCGCAGCTGCGCGTTCGCGATGTAGTAATACTCCGATCCCGCCACCTCGCCGGTCGTCGGCAGCGCGAACCTGGGGTGGTGCCGCTCGATGGTCTCCCAGGAGGCGACGCCGCCTTCGGCTCGGTCGAGTCGGATGCGGATCACCCGCTGAAACCAGCCCGGCTGATGCGCGATCAGCGATTTCCGGTAGTAGGCGAGGCCATCGATGCCACCGAGATTGAGCGTGTCGGGCGTGGCGAGCCGGGTTCGCCGTCCCGATGCGGCTTCGATCCGGTCGATCCCGCCCCCGTGCGCGACGAAGACCAGCGCCCCATCGTCGGAGCGGGTGATGCCGTTGGGAAAGAGGTAGGTCGAGGGCGGCACGATCTCGACCACGCTGTCTTCCCCGGCCGGCAGGCGATACACGGCCCCCGCCTGGCTGTCGGTCAGGTAGACGTCTCCGTTGGGCATGACAGTGAGATCGTTGAAGCCGTGCCGGACGTCGCCTGCCGGGGGGAGGACGTATCGCCGCCGCAGACGTCCGGTGTCCACGTCGTAGTGGAAGAGCAGCCCATGGCCCAGGAAGGTGGTATCCACCAGAGGGATGTTGGCTTCGCGCAGCACCATGCTCGCCGCCCAGAGCCCGCGGTGCCGCGCATCCACCTCGATGCCTACGACCGGTCCGAGGCCGTCGCGGCCGCTGGGCACAAAGTCGCGCGGGGTGCCGTCCGGCGCGACCGCGACAATCTTCCGCTTGTAGAGGCTGCCGAGGAAGAGCGTCCGCGTCCTCGCGTCCCACGCGGTGCCCTCCGCCGTAAGGTCGCGCTCGGCGAGCTCGTAGGCCGGCACGCTGGTGGCGATCGGCTTTCGGGCCCGCTCGATGCCGGCGGCGATGGGCCGCCACCCGGGTGTCGAGCGCAGCGCGATGAATGCGCTGTCCTCTCCCGCGTCGAACACCGCCGCCGCGCCCTCGGTCGCAAGGCGGCCCAGGAGCAGCAGCGCGGAGTCGCGGCTGCCCCCGAGCGCGTGGGCGCGCGCGTGGTGGTAGGCCACCGGCGGGACCCGGGGTGCGATGGCGAAGGACTGCCCGGTGCCGCGCAGATAGCCGGCGGTGTCGCCGCGGCCGAGCGCCTCGAGTCCCGACTCGATGTACCCGGAGATCTGCTGGAAGGTGGGGGCCTGGGCCGCGACGTCAGCGGCGGTGGACGAGGAGACGAGGAGCAGCACCAGCGCTCGGCCGGCTGTAACCATCGGCGACGATCCGGGTGAGGGGTCTATCGCCCTACGCCATCGCTCTCCGGGAGATTCGCCTGAAACACCACCTCGGTGGTGTAGCCGTCGGCGGTGACGAGCGACTCGATCAGGCGTCGGGCGCTCTCTTCGGTATGCCTTGCCAGCGCGACTTCGCCGGCGCTCCTCACCAGCTGCTCCCGGGCCATGCGGAAAATCGTGTCGCGGTCGGCCGGCCGAAACGGATTCCACAGCCCGCTCTGCTCGTCATAGGTCTTGAGCTCCGTCACCTCGACACCCAGCACCGCGGCTGGGGGAAGTGTCACCCGGACCGTCCTGGCCTCGTGGTTCACGTCCACCTGGGTGCCGCGGTCCAAGTCGAACCCGGCCAGCACCTTTCCAGTTACCACGACGAGGCTGCGCTTGGTCGAGCCCAGGAGCCGGTTCCGGTAGACGACCACGTCGCGGAGCACGGTCTCGCTCGTCACCAGGCGGGCGACGGCGGTGGTGCGCTCCACCACTACGCCGTGGTCCACCGTCGTGGTGCCTCGACCGGGGAGCAGCCGCCCGGTCAGGTCGCCGGTCCGGTTGCTCAGCCAGACGAGCACCCCGAGAGCCAGGAGCGCCAGCAGGGCGGGCATCATCCGGCGCGCCGGGCGCCCCCGCTCCGCCGCCGCCCGCTCCCGATCGGTCATCCGCTCCTCCTCGGGCATCAGCGGCACTCCTGCTCGAACCGTTGCGCGACCTGGAGCCGGTTCTCCATCGCTCCTGACTGCGCGGCGATGCGCCAGGCAAACTCCCGGCGGGTGATCGCCGAGTCGGCGCCCCGCGCCACCGCCACCCGCCACTGGGCACAGTAGGCCGGGAGCTCGGCGTCGATGATGCGACGGGCGGTGGTGAGGGTCGCCAGGAAGGCCTCGCAGTTCCCATGGGCGGTAGCCTGATCGCGGTGCACGGCTTCGTGCGCGTCGATCTCGGCGACTATCAGGGAGTCCCGCACGTCGGATCGCAGGTTGGTCACCGCGGCGCCCGCTTCGCACCGGGTGAAACCGAGGAAGTCGTCCTGGCGCGCCTCGCGCTGGGCAAGGGCCGCGGTCGGGAACAGCGCCCACAGCGCCAGGGCCTGCGCCAGCGTGCGCAACCGGCCCGGTCTAGTCCCAGTTGCCGAGCGCACGCCGGACCGTCACCATCTGCCCCAGGTGATAGGACGTGTGATCCGCCACCAGGAGCAGCTCGCGCAGGTAGGTTTGTCCGGTCCCGTGCGGGATGCGGGAGAACAGGTCCACGTGCCGGTTGGCGGCCAGCGCGGTCAGGGCGTCGCGGTCCTTCCGGTACGCCTCCACCTTCGCCGCGATGTCGCTGGCCGACGGCCGCGACGAGGGATCGGGCCAGTAGTCGTCCGGCCACTTGGGCGGCGCGTAGCGCGGGTTGCGGCAGAAATCGAGGATGTCGTGCTGGGTGATGCGAATGTGCTCGAGGAGCTCCCAGAGGTTGTGGGGGATCCCCGGCGCCCGCGCGGTCCACTGATCATCCGGGACGCCCTCGACCGTGCGCTCGAGGGTGGCGTGGGCGTCGTTCCAGGCGAGCAGGGCGGCGACGTGCTCGCGGAGCGCGGTGTCGCTCATGGCGCGGGATGAGGCCGGTCACAGCGCGGCGCCGCGCGGCCTCCTAGTCTCGGTGCACCCACATCCACTCTCCGGAGGCAGTATGGCGTTCGTCTGGGACCTGATTCAGCAGATTCAGCTGCGCAACACGAAGTCGGCGGCCAAGTCGGCCACTTCGACCGCGAAGTCGGCGCAGGCCCGCGCCAAGGCCGCGGAAGGCCGCGCCCGGTCGCTGGAGCTGCGGCTGGAGGAGCTGGAGGACGAGGTCGGCCACATGCGGCAGATGCTCGCCGTCCTGCTGGACCGGCTGGAGCGCCGCTTCGGGCCCGACGCGGAGAAGCTCGGGCAGGTCTAGGGGCAGGCCCATTCGATGCCACCGATCCGCTCCACCACGGCGAAGGTGATCCCGTGGGCCTGACAGGTGTCCTCGAAGCGGTGCTGCGCCTCGAAGGAGTTCCGGTTCCAGACGTAGGTCGACACCTCGAGCGTGCAGCCGGGGCGGTTGCTGAACTCCCGCGCCTGGATCCGGCGCGAGACTTCCTCCAGGTCCGCCAACCCCACCGACGGTCTGCCGGTCATCCAAGATCCTCCACCTGATGTGAGCCGAGGGCGTTGTGTGCAGGAAGGGGTCCGATGGCCGCGCTCACGCGTCCACCGTCAGGCGCGGTGCAGGGGTCCAGCAGGCCTCGGGGCGCGGGAATTGGAGGCGAAGCCCGCGCCTTTCGACGGCTCAGCCGCCGCTGTAAGCGTCCGCGGAGGCGTCCACGGAGGCATTCAGGTCGCGCCGCAGCTCGGTTTCCCCGCTGAGCAGGCTCTGCCAGGTCATCTCGGGCCCCTTCCGGGCGCCCTTCGGCACGATCTTCACGCCCTCGGGCGAAATCGTGACGGTATAGAGCTTTCCTTCGACTTCCAGCTCGCGCTTCAGCGTCTTATCGAGACGAGTGGCCATCGGGTGGCGCCTCCAAAAGGGATCGGTTGAAACGACCCCGAAAGATCACCGGTCGGGGCCGATCGTCCACCCCCTTTGTCCAAGTCGTTACTCCTAAGCGACTTGCGGGCAGCTATTCCTCCCTGAGCACCACCGCCGGGTCCATCCGCATGGCCCGGATGGCGGGGATAAGATTCGCGACGAGGGCCGTCAGGGCGAGCACTCCGGCCACCAGAACGAAGGTCGCGGGGTCGGTCGCGGCCACCCCGTAGAGCTGGCTCTCGATCAGGCGGGTGAGGGCGAGCGCGGCCGCGAGCCCGATCCCGATGCCCAGCAGCGCCAGCTTCATCCCCTGGCGAAGGACCAGCCGGAGCACATCGCCCCGGTCCGCGCCGAGTGCGATTCGCACCCCGAGCTCGCGCGAGCGCTGGGTGACCGAATAGCTCATCACGCCGTAGATGCCGATGGAGGCCAGGACCAGCGCGATCCCGGAAAACAGGCTGAGCAGCATCATGGAGAGCCGCCGCTGGCCGACCGACCGCGAGAGCAGCTCGTCCATGTTGTTCACCCCGGAGATCGGCTGGTCGGGGTCCACCGATCGGATCGCGTCGCGAACCATGTTCACGTAGCGGTCGGGGCTGCCGGTGGTGCGCACGGCCACCGCCATGAAGGGCTGGGTGACCTGGCGGTACGAGAGATAGAGCTGCAGGCGAGGATCGGCGTCGAGCCCCTCGTGCGCGGTGTGGCCCACGACGCCGACCACCTCGATCCACTCGTTCTGGGTGGTGTCGGTCACGCCGTCGGGCGGGCCGAAGGTGAAGCGCTTGCCGATCGGATCGGCATTGGGCCAATAGCGGCGCACGAACTCCTGGTCGATCACCGCCACCATCCGGCCGCCCCTGCGGTCTTCGTCGCTCAGGTAGCGCCCCCGCAGCAGCGGAATCCGCAGCGTCTCGAAGAATTGCGGGCTCACGATCCGGATGTCGCCCCAGGGGCCGGGCTGATTCTCCGGAGTCTGATACCCCTCGATGGTGAAGCTGCCGGTGGACCAGTTTCCCCCGAAGGGCATCACCGAAGTCGCGCCGACGCCGATGACCCCGGGCACCCGGGCGATCGCCGGCAGGGCCTGATCGAAGAAAGCCGCCAGAGTGGTGTCGTTCGCGTACTTGGTCTGAGGCAGCGCGAGATTGAACGTGAGCAGGTTCGAGGGCTGGAAGCCGGGGTCCACGCCCTGGAGGCGGGCGAAGCTCTTGAGCAGCAGGCCCGCCCCGGTGAGCAGCGTGAGCGCCAGCGCCACTTCGGTCACCACCAGGCTCCGCCGAAGCGCATGGCTGCCGCGGTCGGCGGTGCTCCCCCGTCCGCCTTCCTTGAGCGCGCCCTGCAGATTCGGAGTCGCCGTGTGGATCGCTGGAGCGAGCCCGAACAGCACGCCCGCCAGCACCGAGACGATGAGCGTAAAGACCATCACCGTTCCGTCGATCCCGATCTCGTCGGACCGAGGCAGGTTGCCGATGTCCATCGCCACCAGCGCGCGCACGCCGAGGTAGGCCAGCAGGAGCCCGACCACGCCACCCGCCACCGACACGATGACGCTCTCGGTGAGAAGCTGCTGGAGCAGGCGTTCCCGCGTGGCGCCGAGCGCGGTGCGCACCGCGATCTCCTTGGAGCGTGCCGCGGCGCGAGCCAGGAGCAGATTGGCGACGTTGGCGCACGCGATCAGAAGTACGAACCCCACGGCGCCCAGAAGGATGAGCAGCGCGGGCCGGATGTCGCCGGTCGCCTGGAGACTCAGTCCGGTGACCATCAGGCTCCAGTCCGGTGGGTACTCGTCCGGGTAGTCCCGCTTCAGCTGCTCGGCCAGCGTGCGCATCTCGCCCTGCGCCTGCGCGATGGGTACCCCCGGCTTCATCCGTGCCGTGAGGTTGAGGTACTCGTTGGTACGGTTCTCGTCGGTGAGCTGCTCGGTCCTGAACAGGATCGGGGCCCAGATCTCCGCGTCCCGGTTGAAGAAGTCCCGGAACCCGCTGGGCATCACGCCCACCACCTCGTAGCTCTCGCCGTTGAGGGCGAGGCTCCGGCCGACGATGTCGGGATCCGCCCCGAAGATCCGCTTCCAGGCGTCGTAGCTCAGCACCACGACATGTTCCCGCCCCACCGAGTCCTCCCCCGGCTGAAGGGTGCGGCCCATCATGGCCGGGACCTGCAGCGTGGAGAAGAACCGGCCGGTGACCCGCTGCCCCTGCATCCGCACCGGCTCTCCGACCCCGGTCAGGTTGACCTGCCAGCCGGACTGCACCGCCATGGACTCGAACGAGCGGCCCTTCCGCTGATAGTCCAGGAACCCGGGGACCGAGACCGGCGCCTCCAGCCCGTCGAGCGAGGGATAGAAGTGCTCGATGGTCACCAGGCGCTCCGGCTCGAAATAGGGCAACGGCCGGAGCAGCACCGCATTCACCGCGCTGAAGATCGCGGTATTCGCGCCGATCCCGAGGGCGAGGGTCAGGACCACGATGGTGGTGAAGGCTGGGCTCTTGGCCAGCCGGCGGAGGGTGTAGCGGAGGTCCTGAAGCAGCGTATCCATGATTCGCTCGTGGGCGGAGGCGGGAGTGCGATCCCGATTCGATAGCCCCAACGCGGAAAGGGTTGCCCTGTCGAGCCTTCAGCCTCGCAGCGCGGTCGCGACGGCGGCGGCGGTGAGGTGGCGCCGCGCGGGGTCCTTCTCCAGCAGGCGGAGCACCACCGCCTCGACCGCGGCCGGCACCTCGGGGCGGAGCGTGCGGAGCGGCGGCGCCGGCTGGGAGCGAACCGCCCGGAAGAGCTGTTCGATCGAGGGCGCCGTGAAGGGCGGACGGCCCGCGAGCATCTCGTGCATCACCACCCCGACCGCCCACAGGTCGGTGCGATGGTCCAGTTCCCCTCCGGCCGCCTGCTCCGGGCTCATGTAGGCCAGGGTGCCGAGAACGAGGCCGGTGCGGGTGAGCTTCTCGCTCGCGATCTTGGCGATCCCGAAGTCCAGGATCTTGAGCGTTCCGTCGGCGTCGAACATCAGGTTGGCCGGTTTGATGTCGCGGTGGATGACGCCGTAGGAGTGGGCGTGGGCCAGGCCGTCGGCGAGCTGGGTCGCGCAGGCCACCGCCCGCGCGATCGGCAGCGGGCCCCCCGCGATGGCCTGTTTCAGCGTGCCGCCCGCGTAGTAGGGCATCACGATGAAGTGCCGGCCCTCGTCCGACTCCTCCACCCCGTGAATGGCGCCGATATTGTCGTGGGCGAGCTGCGCCGCCGATTCCGCTTCCCGCTGGAATCGGCGGCGGATCACGGGATCCTCGGCCAGGTGTCCGGCGAGGAACTTGAGGGCGACCAGACGCCCGGTCTCCCGCTCGCGCGCCCGGAAGACGTTCCCCATCCCGCCGCTGCCCAGCTTGTCGAGCACTTCGTAGCGGTCGCCCGCGCGGGGCTGGCCCCGGACTCGCGCGCCATCGAACGCCGCCGCGACCACCCGCTCCAGCCGCCCGCTCGACTCCGCCCGCTCGGCGCTGGCGAGCAGCGCTTCGACTTCCCGGCGGAGCTCGAGATCGCCCGCTACGGCGACCTCGAGGAACCGCGCTCGCTGGCCGGTGGGGAGATCGGCGCACTGGTCGAAGAGCACCTCGATCCGCTGGCGCCGCGCCGGGTCCACCGGATGCGGCGTCACCGCACGGCCCCGCGCTGCCGGAGGATCGTGAGCACCTCGTCCACCGGCAGGGCCGCCACGGTGTTGCCGTTCGCCCGCTCGGTCGTGGCGGCGAAGAGCGAGTTGTAGATCGCCTCTTCCGTGGCTTCGACGGTGGCCTCGAAGAGCCCCGACATCGCGTCGTTGGCGAGCTCCGGAGCGGTGCGCCGCTCCTCCTCGTAGCGGCGGCGGACGCCGGGGTGGGTGGAGAAGGCGATGACATAGTCGCCCGAGCCGTTGTCCATCGCCGAGCCGGTCCGGCCGACGCCGAGGATGGCCCGCGCCGCGAGGCGGCGCAGGTTCCGATCGGCCAGCGGCGCGTCGGTGGCGACCACGACCATGATGGAGCCCCGTGCCCCCTGAGGTGGGTCCGTCAGGGTCAGCCCGTTCCGGCCCAGCGCTCGGCCGATCGGCACGCCGAGGATGTGGAGGTCGCCGCCGAAGTTGCTCTGCACCAGGACACCCACCGTCCAGGTCGAGTCGGCCGCCTCGACCCGGCGCGAGGAGGTGCCGATCCCTCCCTTCCAGCCGAACGCCACCGTTCCCGTTCCCGCGCCGACGCTGCCCTCCGCGACGCGCCCACCGGCCGCGCGCTGAAGGGCGCCCACCACCTGCTGCGGCGTGATGGGCCGTCGGCGGATGACGTTGAGCGCGTAGCCGTCATTCGTCTCGCCCACCACCGGATTGATCGAGCGCACCTCCCGCATGTCCGGCCGGGCCAGCAGGTGGGCGACCAGCGCGTCGGCAGCTTTCCAGACGCACAACGTGCAGGTGAGCAGGATCGGCGTCTCCAGCTCGCCCAGCTCGGCCACCTGAGTGATCCCGATCAGCTTGCCGAATCCGTTGCCGACGTGGATCGCGGCCGGTACCCGGTCGCGGAAGAGGTTCCCGGCATGGGGGAGGATGGCGGTGACACCGGTGCGGACCGAGTCCCCCTCGCGCACCGTGGTCTGACCCACCAGGACCCCGCCGACGTCGGTGATCGCGTTGGCCGGGCCGGTGGGGAGCGTGCCAGGCGCCACTCCGAGCTCGCGGGCGCGTTGACGTTGCTGGGCGTGTAATCCGGTGGCGCCGAGGATCGCCAGCAAGAGTACGACTGGAAGGCGCACGGTCATTCCGTGTGATCCAGGTCGAGGCTGAAGCCGAAGGCATCGCCGACCCCGTCGAGCATGCTCCGCCACTCCGCCCCGTGGCGCCGCATCACCATGACGTCGGCCTGCTGGGTCTCGCGCGGAAAGTCGCGGAACATCTCGGGCATCTGTCCCAGCGGCTGTTCCACCGCCCGCTCGACCACGACGTAGGCGAGGGTGTCGCTCGAACGGACCGCGCCGATCACCCGCGCTACGGGTGGCCGCGGTGCCGCAGCGGCCGCGGAATCGGCACCCGGCGGGCGCGTGGCTCGCATCCATCTCGCGAACACGGTATCGGGTGCGGTGTGGGCGAGTGAATCCACCGTGGGCACCCCGAAGACGGAATCGAGCAGGAAGCGCTCCTGACGGGCGCGCGCCTGCCGCCACCGGCCCTGGGGGGTCGAGTCGGCGGGCAGCGAGTCGTCGCCCGGTTCCGCGCTGGTGCCCAGCGTCCGGATCTGGAAGGTCTGGAGGCCGCGGAAGCGAACCAGGGCATCGGGATGGGCGAGGCGAATCAGCGTCGCCCAGTCGCCGGCGGAGTCGGCCCGTATCACCGCGCGCGCCACCTCGTCCGGCGACAGGACGGGCTGTTGCTGACACAACCCCCGGGACGGGATCCCGGCGACCGCCAGCGCCAGTGCAGCCGGTGCCAGGATCCGGAGGATGCGCGTGGTCGGGCCCAGGCTCACCGGGTGGACACTCCCGGCCGCTCGGTGGGCGGGACGCGGCCCGGCCCCGGCAGCTCCGGCAACACCGCTTCCCCACCCCGCTCCGCCTCGAGCAGAGACTCGACCGTCGGGTGGCGATAGATGACCGGGGCGCCCTGCTGGAAGAGGCCGCCTGTGTCCGCCGTGGGCCCGTAAGTGGAGTACAGGTCTCGGCCGAGCATGCGCAGGTAGGCCGTGAGCTGCCCCCGATGATGGGCGGAGTGCGCGATCCGGCGGGTCAGCACCCACGCGCGCGAGCGAGGCACATCGAAGAAGCGGGTCTCCCCGGCGAACCACTCGGCGCTCTGACCCGCCAGGAGCTCCAGGCGGCGGCCCGATGCCGCCGCGTAATGCTCGAGAAAAGAGTGCCGATCCTCCCTCGCCGGCAGCTGCGCAAGGCCGGCGTCGATGCCCAGCATGCGCTGCATCCAGGTGTCCTCGGAGACGCACTGGTGGACCATCTGCTCCAGCGGCGTGCGCGCGCGCGGCTCCGGCCGAAACCCGAGGTCGGCATCGGTGAAGTGCGACCAGACCCCCAGCGTCTTGATCCGCTCGGTGCCGTATGTCTCGATGAGGAAGTCGTAGGGATGCGTTGGAGCATCACTTTCCGAATACTGCGGTTTCCATGATAACCCACTGGGAAAAAACGAGAGGAGCGGTCGTCGAACCGCCCCTCTCAGCATAGCACCTCGCCCCCGCTCAGTCATCCACCTCCACCTTGAGGCTGGTCGCGGCGAGCACCTGGCCGGCCGACTCCACCGTGGCGCGTCCTTCGGCGCGAACCGGCCGACCCGCCGCGACCGCGGCCGCGACCGACTCGAGCGTGAACAGGTCGCCGGCCTGCTGATCGTCGTCGCCGAGGTACCCGCACCACGGTCCCGCTCGAAGGGTGATGGTGCCCGCCGCGGCGTCCGCCGCCGAGACGCCCATCTCAAACTCCACCGACGTCCCGGAGGGCACCCCGCCATCGTCGCCGCCGGCGCCATTGTCGTCTCCACCGTTGTCGTCCCCGCCGTCCTCGCGGAGCTGGGTGCGCCCGTTCACCTCGATCCGGAGGCCCAGCACCCGAAGCATGGCCGACGATTCGCCGCTCACGCTCTCGAGGTTGTCGCCGTCCACGTAGAGCTCCAGCTTCGGTGCGTCGTCGTCGTTCTCGAGCCGGAGGTCGGCGGCGACGAAGGTCGGATCGTCCGGGGCCTGCGGCGTCCCGGGCCGGTTGCGGCGGGCCTCGATCAGCGGTTTCGATCCCGCGTTGAGCGCGGCCTGCACCGACGCCTCCCACGTGGCCCGGCTCTCGTGGCTCTCGGTCTCGGTGCGGAAGCGGGTGTCGGACCCGTAAGCGACGACGAGCGCGCCGAGCTCCAGGGTCAGGGTGCCCGCGCCGGGGTCGATCGCCGTCACTCGGCTAGTCAGCTTTTCCTCGGCATCGTCGTTTTCGACATGGACTTCGCGGGCCACCATCTCGCCGGGGAAGAGCTCGATCTCGATCCGGCCGGCACTACCGCTGCCGAGCGAGCTGTCTACGGTGGCGACGGCGCTGCCGGTTCCGGCGCCGGAGGAGTCGGAAGGAATGGTCAGGTCGGAGCCGCACCCGGTAGCGGCGGTGGCTGTGGTGAGGGCCGTGAGGGCGGCGAAGAGTCGGTCGGTGAAGCGCATGGTGCCTCCAAGTGTGGTCGGTCGCGCGGTCGTTCGACCGGCTGACGGCCCACTCAAAGGCAAGCGCCGAGCCCGGGACGGATGTTCGTAAGTGCTTTATTGGCAACGCAGAGGCGAGCTTGCTGTGTAACGGCGGAATGCACCTGCAACGAAACGTTCCAGCGGCGCTAGGCGGTGAGCTCTTCCCCGGTGGACGCGGTCTCTTCCAGGGTGACCGCGAAGTAGTCGAGGTTGAGGGTCCGTACCTCCGCGGAGCGGAGAACCAGGAAGTCGCCCCGGATCTCGTAATAGCGCTCGTCCGGCTCCGACGGCCCCACCGGGACACGCGGCTCGCCCTCCTCCCGGTCGTCCACCAGCCGCCGCCGATGCGCGTCGGTCAGTACGATGGTGTCGAGCGCGCCGTCGCGGTCGAAGGTGAAATCGGTCACGATGCCGCGATACAGGTAGCTGCCCGAGGCATGGTCCACCACGGCGGACACGTACACGCCGTCCACCGCCCGGCCCTCGGCCGCGTTCTCGTGGAAGTCGAGCACCTCACCGGTGAGCATGTAGTACCAGTAGTTGTCGAACCGAAAGGTCTTGGTGCGGTGGTCGAGCCGGAGCCGGCGAACCGCGCGGTGGCCCAGGTTGCCGATCACGGCCGAGACCGCGTAGAGCGACACCAGGTACGCGGCGATCCCGGTGTAGTGCCCGGCGATGGCCGTGACGACCCGGTCCAGATGCTCGCTTCCCTCGCCGAAATCCCCTACCAGCAGGAGGACCATCGCGCCGACGTCGGGATCGAAGCCGAGCCGGCGAACGGCCGCGAGCCACACCGCGTGGAGCACCAGCGCGAAGGCGACGCCGTAGGCCAGCTCCTCCGACACCCGCCGCAGCGATGTAGGGCTGGCCCAGCCCCAGGGGCCGCGGGCATAGCTGTATCGGAGGATGATGCCGGGCAGGACCAGCAGGAGGACGAGGAGCGCGGGAAAGGCGAAATTCATCCCGTTTCCGCGAATCTCCTGGCGAAGGGACCGCGCACTCTGGTCATGACGTCGATCTGCACGCGGTAGGTCTTGCCGTTCATGTTGACCCAGCCATCGCGGCCGTGGATCAGGTGCTCACGCAGCTGACGGCGGGCGATGGGGTCCAGCAGGATCGTTTCAAGCGTCTTCGAGATGCGGCCCTTCATGCGGCTGCTCACACGCGGAGGGGGATGGGTTCAGTCTAAGGATGGCGCTGGGCTCCGGCAACACCGGCTGGCCCCGGAGGGCGGCGCGAACCATTTTCCTGCACCTGCCGACCCCTCTCATGGAGAACAGCGCATGCCCGTCTCTCGCCGTGACTTCCTCAAGCAGGGCGCCGCGGCCGGCCTGGTCGCCGGCAGCTCTCCTCTCACCACCACGCTGGAGGCGCCCTGGGTTCGACGGTCCACCGCCGCCGAGCCGGTGGTCATCGCCTCCATGAACGGCAACTTCTACAAGAACGGCGGCAAGGAAACCTGCGTCGAGAAGGCGTACCGGCTGATGACCGGCGGCACCGACGTGCTCGATGCCCTGATCGAGGGGGTCAACATCCTGGAGCTCGATCCGGAGGAGGACTCGGTCGGCTACGGCGGGCTGCCCAACGCGGACGGCGTAGTCCAGCTCGACTCCTGCTGCATGCACGGCCCCAAGCGGCGCGCGGGCGGGGTCGCGGCGCTCGAGGGCGTCCGGACGCCGTCGCAAGGTCGCAAGGATCGTGATGGATCAGACCGACCACCATCTGATCGTCGGCCGCGGAGCGCAGGACCTCGCGCGCGACTTCGGATTCACCATCGAGGACGACCTCAACACCGAGCACTCGCGGCGCGTCTGGCTGGAGTGGAAGCGTCGCTCCGATCCCGCAGCACTATCTCGATCCCGACCGCCGGGCGGCGGCGGACCGGCGGATCATCGACTCGCTCTATCGCGAGGGCCTGCTGAGCTCGCGCGTGGTGCACGGCACGATCAATTGCGACGGCGATCAACGCCAAGGGCGAGATCTGCGGGGTGACCACCACCAGCGGCCTCGCTGGAAGATCCCGGGCCGAGTGGGCGACTCGCCCATCCTCGGCGCCGGGCTCTACGTGGATGGCGCGATCGGCGCGGCGGGCTCCACCGGTCGCGGCGAGGCCAATCTCTACAACCTCTCCTCCTACCTGATCGTCGAGAACCTGCGCCGCGGCATGCATCCCAAGGACGCCGGGCTCGATGCGTTGAAGCGGGTCCGGTCGAACACCGTCGAGCGCCGGCTGCGCCGGAAGCAACGGCGACCCCAACTTCAGCCTCACCTTCTACGTCGTGAATGCGCGCGGGGAGCACGCGGGCGTGTCCATGTACGCGGAGGACGACGGCTACCGCGGGTGGGCCGGCAATACCGACCGGGGCATCATGAAGTACGCCGTCTGCGATCGAAACGGCCCGAAGTCGGTGGTCTGTGAAGGACTGATCGAGGGCAAGCTGGCGGACGGCGACTAGACCGCGGCGGTCCAGGCGTTCCGCGCGACGGATCCAGTCCAGGTCACGTCCAGGGGACGTGGCGTCGGCATCGTGGGTGTCACCAAACCACGGGGCGGCGCGTGCTGGCAAACTGGATCACCCTCTCGCGATTCCCGCTCCTGGCGGCATGGGTGGGCATGCTGTATCTGGGCCCGCCGGCGGTCAGGCTCGCTGGTGTGGCCCTGCTCATGCTCGGCCTGACGCTCGACACGGTGGACGGCATCGTGGCCCGGCGCATGGGTCAAACGACGTTGTTCGGCAGCGTGCTGGACATCGCGGCCGACCGCACCTACGAGATCGTGCTCTGGGTCTGCTTCGCCCACGCCGGGCAGGTCCATCCGGCCATACCGCTCGTGGTGATCGCGCGAACGGCGCTCACGGACGCCGTCCGGAGTGTCGGGGTCGGTCGAGGTCAGGCGCCGCTCGCTCAGCACACCGGCAGGCTGTCGAGCTTTCTGGTGGGCTCCTCTGGATGCGAACCGGATATGCCGGGGCCAAGATGCTGGCCTTCTGCGGGTTGGCATTGATCCAGGCGTTCGAGGGCAGCGGAGCCGCCGGTCCGCCCTGGCTGGCCACCCTGGTGCCGGTGGTGAACGCGCTGGTCCTGGTGGCCGTCGCCCTCTGCCTGGTACGGGGCGTTCCGGTGATCCTGGGCGGGCTGGGACGCAGCGGGCGAGCCTCGGAAGGGCTGCGGGGAAGCTAGGGCCACGCAACGAGTTAGAAGACACCGCTTTCGCTCCTGAAATCCACTGGCTATACTCCGCGGCGTCGCATCCCTCCCGCTCGTCAGTTCCTCGTGAATACTCGACGTTCGGCAGGACCCCTGACAGAATCGAACATCGAGAGAGTGTCATGACCGTTCGCGGGCCCCTCGCGATCGCCGCCCTGGCGTTTCACGCGACCCTGTTCTCCCTGCCGGCCACCGCGCAGACCGACCGTGTTCCCTCCGCCGTCACCGCTCCGATCGGTAACGGGCCGCTCATCTCCCGCCGCACCGCCACGATCGCGGGACTGGTCTTCGGGGCCGCGCTGCTGGGCGACCGGAGCGTGCGCGAAGAGGCGCAGGAGCACCGCGGCACCACGTCGAACTCCTTGGCGCGGATCGGCAATTCGCTGGGTGAATGGACCATCGTGGTGCCGGCAATCTCGGCCGGCTACCTGGCGGGCGCGATCGCGGGGAGCAGCGATCTCAAGCGGGTCATGGTTCATGCGGGCGCGGCAGCACTGCTGGCGACCGGCGTCTCCAGCTCGATCAAGTACAGCATCGGGCGCACCCGGCCCGCCTTCGCGGGCGATCCGGATCAGTTCCGGCCTTTCAGCGGCGCCAACTCATTTCCATCGGGCCACACGGCAGTCGCCTTCGCCATCGCCACGGCGATCGCCGATGAGACCGACGACAGCTGGTCCGACATCGCCCTCTACGGCGCGGCCACGCTCACCGCGATGTCCCGGGTCAACGACGATCGCCACTGGACGTCCGACGTGCTGGTCGGCGGGCTCATCGGCCATCTCAGCGGGAAGTGGGTCTCACGCCAGATGGGACCGGTGCGCGTGTCACCCGCCGGAGTGACGGTCAACCTGCAGTTCTGATGGTCGCCGCATCGCTCCGCCGGAGCACGCTCCCTCCTATCGATCCAACGCCCGTCGTCTAACGGCCGTGAGGCCGCCGGCCTTTCGGTGCGGGCCCGCGTCTCGTGGAGCCTCCCCGGCGGGCACCATCTCGCGGCGCATGGCTGGTCGCGGGCCGTTGCGCCGGCGACTGCACCTGCGGCTCCGGCACCGCGGTGTAATCGAAGTCGGGCACGGTCACCCTCGGCAGCCGCTTCCCGATCGCCCGCTCGATGCGACGAAGATCGTCCTCCTCCTCCGGCGCCACGAAGGTGAACGCGTCGCCGACCGCGTCCGCGCGGCCGGTGCGGCCGACCCGGTGGATGTAGTCATCGGGCACCGCCGGCACGTTGAAGTTCACCACGTGGCCGAGGGCGTCGATGTCGATGCCGCGCGCGGCGATGTCGGTGGCCACCAGCACGCGATACTTCCCGTCCTTGAATCCCGCCAGCGCCTGCGGTCCGCTGCGACTGCGAGCGATTGCCGTGAATCGGCGCCGGCCGGATGCCGTTCCGCACCAGGAATTTCGAGAGACGATCCGCGCGGTGCTTGGTTCGGGTGAAGACCAGCGCCTCGCGCATCTCGCCCCGCTTGAGCAGCGTCGAGAAAGAGCGCCGGCTTCAGCTCCTGCGGCACCGGATAGACCGCGTGGGTGATCCCCACCGCCGGCGCCGACCGCCGCTCGAGGTTGATGTTGACCGGGTTCCGCAGCATGTCCCGGGTCAGCGCCTTGATCGGAGTCGGGCATGGTCGCGCTGAAGAAGAGCGTCTGGCGCTTCGCGGGTGCCGGCAGGTGATGCAGGATCTTCCGGATCTCGGGCAGGAACCCCATGTCGAGCATCCGGTCCGCTTCGTCGAGCACCAGGATCTCCAGCCCGGCGAGCTTGGCGTAGGGATACCGGAAATGATCCATCAGCCGGCCCGGCGTCGCGATGATCACGTCGGCGCCGCTTCGGAAGGCGTGCTCCTGCGGTCCCATGCCCACACCGCCGAAGACGGCGGCGCCGGTGATCGGCGTGTGCACCGCGAGGTCGTTCAGGTCCTCGAGGATCTGCGCGGCGAGCTCGCGCGTCGGCGTGAGCACGAGCGCGCGGGTGGTGCCGCGCGGCTTGTCGAGCAGCCGCTGGAGGACCGGCAGGAGAAAGGCGACGGTCTTGCCGCTGCCGGTCATCGCGCACGCGAGCACGTCCTGGCCGGCCAGGGCCGGCGGTATCGCGTCGGCCTGGATCGGCGTCGGCCGGACGAAGCCCAGCTCCTTGGTGCTCTTGAGGAGGCTGGGATGGAGCTTGAGTGACGTGAACGGCACGCGGATCCTCGGATTCTCGAAACGGCCGGCACAAGGCGGGGTGCTTTGGGCGGGGACAGACCGTCACATCGGAGGGCGAAGCATAGAGTTGTGACCGCGGGGCGGCAACGCCGAAGATCTCAGGCGGGCTCGAACATCCCGTTCGCCTCCCCGAACGGCATCGCGGCCTCGGGGCTGCCGAAGGTGCCATGCTGGAGCAGCTCCCGCGCGGCGCGTCGGGTGGCTTCGAGCGCCACCTGGGCGATGGCCGGCCCCACGCTCACCCGGGCCACGCCGAGCCGTCCCAGCTCCGCCGTGGTCGGCGCGCCCGGGCCGGCCATGACGTTGACTGGCCCCCCGATCTGCTGGACCAGCAGGGCGATGATGTTCGGATCCAGGATGCCGGGGACGAAGATGCAGTCCGCGCCCGCCGCCCGGTACGCTCGCCGCCCGGCGCACCGTCTCTTCCAGCCGGGCCTCCGGCGACCCCGTGCCGAAGAAGTAGACGTCCACCCTCGCATTGATCACCAGGTCGGTGCCGGCGGCGCCCGCCGCCGCGCGAGCGGACCGGATCCGCGCGGCATGCATGTCCGGCGGCAACAGGGCCACGCCCTGCGAATCCTCCAGGTTGATTCCGACCGCGCCGGCGTCGAGCACCGCCCGCACCGTCGCGGCCACGTCGTCCGCGGAGCCGTCGCCGTACCCGCTCTCCACGTCGGCCGTCACCGGCACCGTCACCGCCCGGACGACGCGGCGGATCACGCCGACCATCTCGTCGCGATCGACCTGCTCGCCGTCGGCCTTGCCCAGCGTCCAGGATACGGCCGCGCTGGTGGTGGCGATCGCCTGGGCGCCGGCCAGCTCGATCACCCGCGCGCTCGCCGCGTCCCAGGCGTTGGGGAGGACCAGCGGCCTCTCCTCATGCAGCCGCCGGAACCGCGCGGCCTTCTCGGCCTGCGTCATCTCTTGAGTCCCCGTGGTTGTGAAGTCCCGCCACAGCAGCCATAGTGAGGGCCATGACAGGCGATCCCGTCCAATCCGAGGCGTTCGAGGACAAGGTCTTTCTGTTCCTCGTGCTGGGCGTGTCCCTGGCCTTCCTCTGGATCCTGCGGCCCTACGCCGGTGCGATCCTCTGGGGGACGGTGCTCGCCATCGTGTTCGCGCCCCTCAACCGCAACCTGCGGAACCGTATGCGCCGGCGCTCGGTGGCAGCGGCGACGACGCTGCTCCTCATCGTGGTTCTGGTGCTCTTCCCCGTCGCGCTGATCGTGCAGTCGCTGATCGAGGAGGGGACCGACCGTCTACGGCCGCCTCCAGTCGGGCGACCTGGACGTGGCGGCCTGGTTCCAGCAGCTCTACGCCGCGCTGCCGGGCTGGCTGGTTGACCTGCTCGACCGGTTCGGCCTGACCAACCTGGAAACGCTGCAGACCCGGCTCTCCGGATTCTTCACTCGCGCCACCCAGCTGATCGCGACCCAGGCACTCAACATCGGCCAGAACACCTTCGAGTTCGTCATCGCGCTGTTCGTGATGCTGTACCTGCTCTTCTTCCTGCTCCGCGACGGGGACGTGCTCTCCCGCCGGATCCGGGAGGCGATCCCGATGCCGCCGGGGCGGCAGCGCAATCTCGCCGGCCGATTCACCACCGTGATCCGGGCCACGATCAAGGGGAACGTGGTGGTGGCGCTGGTGCAAGGGGCGCTCGGCGCGATGATCTTCTGGGCGCTCGGGCGTGGGCGCCCCGATGCTGCTCGGCGTGCTGATCGGCCTGCTCTCCCTGCTGCCCGCGGTGGGCGCGCCGGTCGTCTGGGTGCCGGTGGCCATCTATCTCTTCGCCACCGGCCAGACCTGGCAGGCGGTCACGCTCGCGTTGTTCGGTGGGCTGGTCATCGGTTCGGCCGACAACATCCTGCGGCCGATCCTGGTGGGGAAGGACACCAAGCTTCCGGACTACCTGGTGCTGATCTCGACCCTGGGAGGCATCGCCGTGTTCGGGGTCAACGGATTCGTGGTCGGGCCGGTGATCGCGGCGCTGTTCGTGGCGGTGTGGGAGATCTTCACCGTCTCGCAAATGGAGCCCGCGGCGCCGCCGGCGCCGGATGTGGGGTCCGTGGTGATGCCACACCAGGCGGGCTGACACCGCGGCTCATGGCTCGTTCGCTCCGCTCAGGACGACATGATGCCGCCGGTGGAGCTGGGCTGCTGCGAGATCTACCGCCGCCAGGTCGGGTTCCCTGCGAAGAAGCCGGTCAGGATCGGCACCCGGTCGGTGCCATCCGGCCGGCTGACCACCAGGGTCGGAGTGAGGAATGGTTCGACCCGGATGTTGTACGCGAGGAGCGTTCCGTCGGGAGACCACTCGGCACCGTAGGCCACCGCGCTCCCGACCGGGAACTCCATCACTTGCCCCTGCGCGATGTTCAGGACGTGCATGCGGAACGGATCGCCGTTCACCTCAAAGGAGGTCGAGCCGTAGGAGGCGTATGCCAGGCGCTTCGCGTCGGGCGACCACCGCGCCCCCCGGTAGCCTCGCGGGCCCGAGCAGACGCCATCATCCGAGCAGTTCGCCGTGAGCGGCCTGGGATTGGTCCCGTCTCCGTTCAGCAGCCAGATGCCATCGAAGTCCGGGCTCGACCCGGTGTCCAACGCGATGAGCTTCCCGTCGGGGGACCATTGGTTGAAGCACACGTTGATCGGCAGGTCCACCTTCTCGGCGTTGCTCCCGTCCGCATCCACCAGCCAGAAATCGCCACAGGTGGTGGAGACCCGGTCCGGTGGGAAGGTGTCGGCCCGGAAACCGATGCGCCGTCCGTCGGGTGACCATTCCGGGGCACGCTGGTTGCCCTCGACCGTGGTCAGCTCCCGAAGCCCCGTCCCGTCGGCGTTGATCACGTGGATCCTGCCCGGGAAGGCTCCCACCTCGAAGGCGAGCTGCGAGCCGTCCGGCGACCAACGCGGCTGGTAGACCGAGTCCGGCACCAGCTGCCTCGGGTCGCTGCCGTCCGCGTTCACGATGTAGAGAGCGGCGTCGCCTACGCCCCCGACGGGGTAGTAGCTGATCGCGAGCCTGTCTCCGCGGGGAGACCAGTGGTGGTAGCCCAGCTCCCGTCCGGTCTCGGTCAGCATGATGTCGCCGGAGCCGTCACCGCCGATGCGGTGAAGCTCGCTCGACAGAGAGAACCTGGCGTAGGTCAGCTCGCGGTTCGGGCGGGATGTGGGATCGAGCACCACCAGCTCCACGCCGCTGCTGGCGCCGAAGGAAGCGGCGGTGATGATCGCCCTGCCGGGGGACACGCCGGTGACGACGCCATCCGGCGCGACCGTCGCCACCGACGCGTCGCTCGAGCTCCATGCCTCAGGCCCTCTGCCGATCGACTGACCATCCGCATCGATCAGCGCGGCGATGAGCAGTGTAGTATCCCCGGCGAACGTCGTGGGAAGGCGCCGGGAGACCCGCATCACGGGGGCGAGTGTGAGCGTCGCGGAGGCGCTCCTGGTCTCCGAGGTCGCGGTGATCTGGACGACGCCGACGCCCTTGGTCTGCACTTCGCCCTGCGGGGTCACTGACGCGAGGAGCGGGTCGGAGGACGTCCAGAAGACGCGGCGATTCTCGATCGTGCGGCCGTCCGCATCGCGGAGGGTCGCCACGAGCCGGACGACGGACCGCACGATCACGGTGTCGTTCTCGACGTTCAGCGTGACGCTGGCGACCGGGGTCTGTGAGGGAGGCTCGACCGGGTCGGGCTCGTGACCGCAACCGACTACCAGGGCGAGGGCGGCCAGGGCGGCGGGAGAGCTTCTCATGGCCGTGGCTCCGAACTTCGGCAGAGGACGGTGCGACCGATGCTGCGACGTTATCGTCCCGACAAGACGGCCGCAAGCGTGACCCAGCAGGGTCACGCAGGACCTGCCCCAGCCCCGCGACTACTGCACCAACACCCGGCCCGTCATGTTCCCGGGGTGCCGGGAACAGTTGTAGCGATAGAGGCCCGCCTTGGTGAACTTGACCTTGTAAGTCAGTCCCACCCCGCCAGTGACCGCGCTGCTGGGGAAGCTCGGCGCTCCGACCGACTGCACGCTGTGCGGGACAGCCGGTCCGGTGCTCCAGGTCCACGTGACCTCCGCTCCGACCGACACTGTATCCACCGCGGGATCGATCGAGGCGTTCCGATCGCTCTGAAAGAAGCTGCTGCCGAGGGTGATGCGACCCGGCGGCGGGGGTGGCTCGTCTGTCAGTGTCCACACGACCGGAGAGAAGCCGTTCTCGGTGGTCATGGCGCCCACGACCGTGCCGTCTCGATTGGAGCCGTGCGCCTCACCCCGGGCGATAGTGGTCATGGCGCCGTTTCCGGATAAACGCGTAACCCAGGCCGTCCGCCTGCTGGCTCCATCCGGTTACGTGGCCCAGGCCGTTGATGGAGTTGGCGCGGCTGCCGGCGCCTCCCAGCGTGCCTAGATCGGTCCTGACTCCGTTCTGCCACAGGACGCCATGCTGGGCGCCGGAGGTCAGGTCTACCCATCCCGCCACCTTGCCGCCCGATCCGATGTCGGAGGCCGTGGCCGCAGCGACACCCGCCGAGCCGAGATTCGTGACGATCCCGTTGGTCCAGAGGAATGCGCGTGGCGCGTTCGGGTCCCCGTACACGCCCACGACGCGGCCATCCTTGTCGATGCCGTTCGCCATGCTGAACCCGGTCCCCAGGCCCGCCAGTCTCTTCATGCTCCCGTTCTGCCAGATGAACGCCCGGCTGGTGCCGCCTATGGACCAGGTGAATCCCGCGACCTGGCCGGTCGCGTTGATGGCCGTGGCCGTGCTCCGGTTCGGCCCCAGGGTGCCCAGGTCACGCATGGTGCCGTTCTGCCACAGGAACGCGTGGTGTTCGCCGCTGGCCAGGGAGGACGAGCCCACGATCTGGCCTGCCTCGTTGATCGCGTTGGCCTCGCTGATGCCCCCGCCCAAACTCCCGAGATTCCGCAACACGCCGTTCGACCAGAGGAACGCATTCATGAGGCCGGTCGGCCGGTAATAGCCGACCACCTGTCCCTTGTTGTTGACCCCGTACGCTCGCCCCGGCCCGGCGTGCAGGCGACTGTACTGATAGCGGAGCGCCGACCCGGTCGGGTCGGCGGGGGCTGGAGCCAGGGTCGTAGCAGGCTCGGTCGGCGGTTCGGTACAGGCCGCGAGCGCCAGGACGGCGCCGAGCACGACCATCGATCTACGGCGGGGCATTAGGTTCTCCGGTGGGGAACTGCCGGCATCCTCGCTCCCGCGTGTCAAGCGCCTATCAAGAGTCCTGGAAGTGAGCCAGCGCGTATCGGCTCCCGATGTATCCTCGATATACTCCGCGATGGCCACCACTGTTGCCGACGGCTTCGTCCACGTCCGAGGCGCCCGGGTCCACAATCTCAAGAACGTGGACGTCCGCATCCCCCGCGGCGCGCTGGTCGTGTTCACCGGCGTCAGCGGCAGCGGCAAGTCCTCGCTCGCCTTCGGCACCCTCTACGCCGAGGCCCAGCGGCGCTACCTCGAGTCGGTCGCGCCGTACGCCAGACGCCTCTTCCATCAGGTCGGCGTGCCCGAGGTGGACGGCGATCGACGGCCTCCCGCCCGCCGTCGCGCTCCAGCAGCAGCGCGGCGCGCCGACCACCCGCTCGTCGGTCGGCAGCGTGACCACGCTCTCCAACCTCCTCCGCATGCTCTACTCCCGCGCGGGCGACTACCCGGCGGGCCAGGACATCCTCTACGCCGAGTCGTTCTCGCCCAACACGGTGGAGGGCGCGTGCCCCCGGTGTCACGGCCTCGGCCGGATCTACGACGTCACCGAGCGCTCCATGGTGCCGGACGATTCGCTCACCATCCGCGAGCGCGCCATTGCCTCGTGGCCCCCGGCGTGGCACGGGCAGAACCTGCGCGACATCCTCGTCACCATGGGCTACGACGTGGACCGCCCGTGGCGCGACCTGCCGAAGAAGGACCGCGACTGGATCCTCTACACCGAGGAGTCGCCCAGCGTCCCGGTCTACCCCGGCTACACGCCCGCGGAGACCCGCCGCGCGCTGAAGCGGAAGGAAGAGCCGAGCTACATGGGGACGTTCACCGGCGCCAGGAAATACGTGCTGGAGACGTTCGCCAAGACCGAGAGCGCGTCCATGAAGAAGCGGGTCTCGCGCTACATGGTGAGCAGCGAGTGTCCCGAGTGCGGCGGCAAGCGGCTCCGGCCGGAGTCGCTCACCGTCCGGTTCGCCGGGCTCGACATCGCCGATATGTCGCGCCAGCCACTCAAGCGTCTGGCCGAGATCTTCCGCCCGTGGGCCGAGGGCACGGCGAAGGGCTGGAAGAAGCTGGAGGCGGAGCATCCGGAGAAGGCGATGGTCGCGTGCCGGATCGCGAAGGACCTCGAGGCCCGGCTCGCCGTGCTGCTCGACCTCGGCCTCGGCTACATCTCGCTCGAGCGCAGCACGCCCACGCTCTCCCCAGGCGAGCTCCAGCGCCTCCGGCTCGGCACCCAGGTGCACAGCAACCTGTTCGGCGTGGTGTACGTGCTCGACGAGCCGTCGGCCGGGCTGCATCCGAAGGACACCGAGAGCCTGCTCCGCGCGCTCGACCGGCTGAAGGCGCAGGGCAACTCGATCTTCGTGGTGGAGCACGAGCTGGACGTTATGCGCCACGCGGACTGGATCGTGGACGTGGGGCCGGACGCGGGGCAGCACGGCGGCGAGGTGATCTACAGCGGGCCGGTCGAGGGGCTCAGGGAGGTGAAGGAGTCGCGCACCCGGCCGTACCTGTTCGGCGAGATCGCCCCGCCGCGCGCGGGAGCCGCGCGAGCCGAAGGGCTGGCTCCGGCTCGAGGGCATCACCCGCAACAACCTGCACGATCTCGACGTTGCCTTTCCCCTCGGCGTGCTCACGACGGTGACCGGCGTGTCAGGATCGGGGAAGTCGAGCCTGGTGAGCCAGGCGCTGGTGGAGCTGGTGCGACGGCACCTGGGCCACGAGGTGGAGTCGCCGGAGGAGGCGGGGCCGGACCTGGAGAGCGGGCCGGTGGATCCGACCGGCGGGCGGATCGTGGAGGGGATGGAGGGTATCCGCCGGCTGGTGGTGGTAGACCAGAAGCCGATCGGGCGAACGCCGCGGTCCAATCTCGCCACGTATACCGGGCTGTTTGATGGGGTGCGGAAGCTCTTCGCTTCGACCAGGGCCGCGAAGGCGCGGAAGTATGACGCGGGGAGGTTCTCGTTCAACGTGGCCAAGGGACGGTGTGAGACGTGTGAGGGCGAGGGGTTCGTGATGGTCGAGCTGCTCTTCCTGCCGAGCGTGTACGCGCCGTGCCCGACGTGCCACGGGTCGCGGTACAACGTGAAGACGCTGGAGGTGACATATCGGGGGAAGAACGTGGCCGAAGTGCTGGGGATGACGGTGGACGAGGCTTGGGAGTTCTTTGCGGAGGAGGAGTCGGTGCGGCGGTCGCTAGAGACGCTGCGGAGTGTGGGAGTGGGCTATCTCCGGCTGGGGCAGCCGGCGACGGAGCTGTCGGGAGGGGAGGCGCAGCGGATCAAGCTGGCGACAGAGCTGCAGCGGGCGTCACGGGGGGACACGCTGTATGTGCTCGACGAACCGACGACGGGTTTGCATGCGGTGGATGTGGAGCGGTTGGTGGTACAACTGTCGGGGCTCGTGGATGCGGGGAATACGGTGATTCTGGTGGAGCATGATGTGTCGGTTGTGGCGCAGAGTGACTGGGTGATCGACGTGGGGCCTGGAGCGGGCGAGGAGGGCGGTAGAGTGGTGGTGGGAGGGAAGCCGGGAGCCGTATTGACGACGCGATTCAATTGAACGGCGGCAGCGAGGCCGTCGGGTGTCGCAAAACAGCCCCTATCTGTCGCGTTCAGGTCCTAGAACCTTCCGTACCCTCCTCATCATACGTTGGTCCTGCAGCCATAATCTCTCCACAAGGCTGACCCTCAGCTCACGGGACCACGGCTGAGATCCCATCTCCAGAGGGATGCTCCGTGACGTCTACACTGTGGGATCTTCGGCGGCCTGACCGCCGCGAGGCGGCTTGCCTGGGGTTTCCTTGTCCTAAACGCCTTCTGGTGTCTTGCGGGCTCTACTGCACATGCACAAACCCTGGATGATTTCCGGACTGCGGCCGCTGCCGACGGGGTCAACGTGATCCCTTTCCCGGACTTCCGGCGGGATGCCAGCGCGATTGCGGATGAGGTCGACCGCAGAAAGTACGAAGCCACGAAATACAACATTGCTGTTCTGGAGCCCCAGAAGAACAACATGCTTACTGAGATCAAGAAGTCTCAGGAGCGGATAAAGCTGAAGGAAGAGGAGATCAACAAGTTCAAGAGCGAGCATCCCGAGGGAAGTGCTGCTCCTCTCGTGGAAGAGCTCGAGGATCTGAAAGAGGCGCTCGCGGATCAACAGGAAGCAGTGACGGACCTCAACGAGGATTCCTTGGAGGACGCGGTCGAGGCATGGAACAGGCTATGGAATGCGCGAGCAGGACTTCGCGAGATCTTTGACAAAGTAGTAGACAAGCTCGATGACGTACCGTCATCGTTAGGCAGCTACCTGGGAAGCAGCCAGTCCACTGAAGACATAGACAAGCTGAAGAATTACGTCAGCGTCATCGAGAACGAGATCGAGGTCGAGGCGAAGGAGCACAAGGTACAGGAAGATGGTGCCAAGGCCACCGAGCAAAAGTTCGCGGACCTGCTCAAGAAGAGCGAGATCTGATGGGTATCAGCTACCCTGATCGAGCGACCGGCACGGCTTGTCGCTCACCTCCGCCTCCACGCTGAAGTTCTGCTTTCCCCCGACCTTCTGCCCCATCAGCTTCGCCATCTGCTTCACCATCTCGTCGCCCTTGATCAGCTTGATGTCCATCTCACCCGATAGCGTGTACGTCGCCTTGCTTCCCGGCCCGTTGTCCCGCCGCGTGAGCTTGAGATCCCCGCTCGCCCGATACGCCACCATGTCCTTTTCCACCTCCACCTTGTAGTCCCCCTTCGCGCCGTCCCGCTCCCGCTCCAGCTCCCCGGATCCCTTTCCCCCCGAGGTCATCGGCATCGGCCACTGCACCTCCCACCGCCCCACCCCGCGCGTGGTGCAGCTCTCGAACACCAGCGGCGCCACCACTGCCTTGAACCGCCGCTGCGCGCACGGCAGCACGTCGATCCCCGTCCCCAGCATCTCGTTCTGCCGGTTGATGCTGAACGGCAGCTCGTCGTCGAACACCTGGTCCCAGCAGGTCTCGTTCACGAACGGCCCGCTGAATCCCGTCAGCGTCTCCACCATCTGCTGGCGCGCCTCATCGGCCAGCTTGTCTTCTCCCAGCAGCGCCGCCTGCCGGCCGGTGGTGCCGATCTCGGTCAGCGACTTCTTGATCACCTCGAGGTCGCCCACCTGGGCCCGGGCCGCCACCGCCTTCACGTCACTGCTCACGTCGTGCAGGAAGTTGGCGATCGTCTGCTCGTAGCCCTGCAGCGAGAGGTCCGCTCCGTCCCGCTCCATCGTGCCCCGCAGAAACTGCTCGCACGTGGTGCTGATCCCATAGAACGCCAGCTTCACCTGCTCCGCCTCGGCCTCGAGCGCGCGCATCCGGAGCGCCTGCTCCGGCGCCGGCACGAACGCCTTGAGCTTCTCGCGCACGAACTCCTCCGCCCGCCGGCGGCTGGCGGGCGTGTTCGGCTCCGCGGTGCGGCACTCGTACCGCATCGCGTAGGAGCGTTGGGCATGGGCGGGGAGCGCGGTCGCGGCGGCGAGCGCCACGATCAGCGGGTACGCCACCGGGAGGTGTTTCAGGGCCCCCAAGCCTGGGGTCCCATGTAGTCGAATGAATCGTTGTCCGAGATGTTGACCGCCCCGGTGCCGTCGGCGTTGATCACGTAGACCTCGACGCTGGAGTTCAGCTCGTGGATGTACGCGAGCCGGGTGCCGGTCGGGGACCAGCTCGCGACCAGGTCATGCCCACCGTCGTCGGCAGTGAGCGGCAGCGGGTCCGAGCCGTCCACGCTCATGGTGAAGAGCCGGCTTCGTTCGTCCAGGGTGGACAGGAAGGCGATCCGGGCTCCATCGGGCGACCAGGTGGCCAGGTGGCCGTCCTCGCTGAAGAACGGAGTTCGCCCCGACCCGTCCGAGTTCATGACTTCGAGCCCTTCGGCCCCGGAGAACAGGATGCGCCGGCCGTCCGGCGACCAGGAGGGGGAGGACTCTGTGGCCTCCGGCGTGTTGGTGAGATTCCTGAGCCCGCTGCCGTCCGCGTTCATCACCCAGATCTCGAACCCGTCCTCGTCGATCCAGCCGTCGAAGGCGATCTGGGAGCCGTCCGGCGACCACACGGGCGGACCGAGGGAGCCGCCGTCCACGGGAGGCAGCTGCACGGCTTCGGTCCCGTCGGCGTTCATCACATACAGGAAGGCGTGTAGAAATCGTCCTCGGGCCCGATCCGGTTGACGAACAGGATCTTGCTGCCGTCCGGCGACACGGCGGGATAGACCTCGCGCTCTTCCTCGGGCGTGTTGGTCAGCCGGATCGGATCGCTGCCGTCCGCGTTCATGGAGTAGAGCTCGTAGCTGCCGTCCCGAGTGCTGTAGAACACGATCCGTCCGAGCAACGGGGTCTGGGCACAGGCCACGTCGAAGTGCATCCGGAACGTCTCGCCCGCGACGACCCGGATGAGCCGCGGGTGGGGTCCCTCGACGGCACAGTTGCCCCGGACCCCCGTGAGCCGGATCTCGATATCGCCGGCGGGAACCTCCACGGCTGTCGCGGTGGCGTTGGTGCCGATCGCCAGGGTTCCGGCGCCCGCGATGTCCACGACGTAGCCGTCGCTATCGAGGCTCTGTCCGGTGGAGACCGTGGTCACCTCCACGGTGCCGGTGCCGGGGTCGGCCGGGCCGTCGCTACACCCGGCCAGCGTCAGAGCCAGGCAGAGGCAGAACATCAGGCCGATCGCCGGCACATGGGCCGACGGCACATTGGGGTGGGCCACGCGGGCTGATTCTCTCATACCGTCCATTCTCTTCATCTCGCGGCTGCTCCCGTCGCTGTCCCGCCGGCGGGTACGGCATGAATGGGTGGCTGCGGCACGCTATAAGGTGTTCGAAAGTGAAACGGGGGTAAGTACTGAATAAAATACGGCCCGGTCTCGGGCGCGGAATGGATGATGCCCTGATCTCGCTGGCGATGGGGCTATCCGCGCGATAACCGGTTGCCGCCGGTCCCTATCATCCTCGACTTCCCGCTCGAATGTCATCCCCTCCCGCGGCGAAAGCCGCGAGCTGGGCTACGGAAACAAGAGCCGTCCAGGTGACATCATAGGATGCCGCGCGGAGCACAGACCGACCGTCGCGCATCGCGCAGACTCGCGATACCGGCACGGCCGCTTCCCGGGCGCGGCAGCACCTCGTATCCATGGGTGACCCGGGCCAACCCGGGTCCGAGGAGGATCTTCATGTACCGCACCCTCTCCACGCTCCGCGCTCCTGCCTGCCGCATGGCTGGCCGCCCTCACCCTCGCCGCCTGCGGAGGCGGTGATCGCTCCATGGCCGGCCGCGACACCTCGGCCACCACGACCGGGATGGCGGCGGACACCACGCCCGCCATGGCCGAGGGCGGCAGCGATGCCGCCTTCACCGACGCCAACATCGTGGCCCTGCTCGATGAGGCCAACAAGGCCGACAGCGCCGCCGGTGCGGCAGCCCGTCCCAAGGCCACCGACAAGGCGGTGAAGGACTTCGCCGCCCTCATGATGAGCGAGCACCACGCGCTCCGGCTGCAGGGTCAGCAGCCGCGAAGCAGCTGAACATGACCCCCGAGCCGCCGGCGGCCAACCCGTTGACGCCGTTGGTCGAGGGCGAAACCGCGGCGCTCCAGTCCGCGCCGAAGGGCCCGAAGTTCGACCAGGTCTACATCGAGCAGGAGATCGCGGCTCACAAGGCGGTGCTCGATCTCGCCGAGAAGGCGCACGGGCAGGCGCAGAACGAGGAGCTCAAGGCGCTGATCGAAAAGGCGAAGCCGGTGATCCAGAAGCATCTCGATCAGGCGGAAGAGATTCAGGGCAAGCTGGGGAAGGCCACCAGCTGACCCGCCGCCCGTCGGGCGGGTTGGGCTCCGCGGTCCGCACTCGAGCCGCATGGTGCACGCCACGGCCCGGAGCCCAACTGGTCCCGCCCACCAATCGCCGGTATCTTCTGGACTGCCTCCCACCTCCAAGTCCCTTGTCCCACCGGTAGCGTTGCTGCGCGAAGGTCTGCGAAAGCCTGCCGATACCGCCGGCGATCCATAGATCGAGCTGTCCCCGCAGTCCTGACGGCGGAGCGTCGTCAGACCTTTGAAGCGGAGGAGTGCGTATGACGTACCTCAGGAATGCAGTGCTCGTGGTGGGGGTCCTGGCCCTGGCCGGCTGCGCGAAGAGCGCGCCTCCAGCTGACGCCGCGACCGACGCCGCGGCGGATGAGGCGGCGATCCGTAGCGCCGGCGCCGCCTGGTTCACCGCCTACACGGCGGGTGACGTGGACGCCGTCGCCGCCCTCTACGCGGACGATGCGGTGGTCAGTGTGCCCGGTGCGCCGGCGGCACGCGGATCCGCCGCGGTTCGCGAAGCCCTGGCCAAGGACATCACGGCTTCCAGCGGAGGCGGGTTCACGCTTGCTCAAGCGCAGCAGAGCGACGTCGGCTCCTCGGGCGACCTGGGCTGGGAGTGGAACACCTTCACCGTCACCGACAAGTCGGGCACCAAGGTGGATGCGGGCAAGTACCTCACGCTCTTCGAGCGGAAAGACGGCAAGTGGCTCATCATCCGGGACATCTGGAACTCGGACAATGCACCCGCGCCGCCGGCCGCAGCCGCGGCGAACTGACGCTCGAAGGCTGAACCACGTCGAAGGAAGGGGCCTTGGGATGGTGTTGCTGCCGCTTCGGGGACACCGTACCTTGGCCCAAGGTCCCCTACGCAACGCTCGGCATCGGAGGCCCCATGTTGGGTCGACTCACGATCATCGCGGCCGCGGCCTGTTTCCTGGCCCCGCCTCTCTCTGCACAGGCATCATCCTCCTCTTCCCGAATCATCGAATGCGGCGCCACTTCCCGGCAGCGGGTGCAGTGCGACGCCGGCGGCCAGGTCACCAGCGTCAAGCTGGTGCGCGACCTCAGCTTCAACCGCTGTAGTGTCTCGGGGAGCTGGGGCTGGACCGAAGGCACCGTCTGGGCCGACAACAGCTGCCGCGGAGAGTTCGAGGTCAGCTACCGCTCGGCGGCGGGAAACACCAAGCGTATCACCTGCGGCACGCTGACAGCCCGCAGGGAGATGTGCAAGACCGAGGGCCCCGTCGCCAGCGTCCGGGTGGTTCGAGAGCTGGGCCCCACCAACCGCTGCCGCAAGGGCTCCACCTGGGACAATACCGAATCCTCGGTCTGGGCCGGCAACGGCTGTCGCGCCGAGTTCGAAGTGACGTACCGGGCCCCCGCCGTCCTGCCCGTGCCGGTGCCCGCCCCCAATACTCGGCGCATTACCTGCGGCACCTTTTCCGGTAAAGAGGTGTCCTGCAAGACCGAAGGGTACGCCACCGATGTCCGTCTGGTGCGAGACCTGAGCAACAGCAAGTGTCGCAAGGGCAACAGCTGGGGCAACACCGATTCGGTCATCTGGACCAGCAAGGGATGCCGGGCCGATTTCGAGGTCACGTACCGGGAGGCCGGGCCGACGCCCCCGACCAGCACCCGGCGCATCACCTGCGGCAGCTTCTCCGCGGCCCAGGTGACCTGCAAGACCGAAGGGTACGCCACCGAAGTCCGTCTGGTGCGGGATCTGAACGGGGACCGTTGCCGTAAGGGAGTCAACTGGGGCAACACCGATTCGTTCATCTGGACCAACAAGGGATGCCGGGCGGAATTCGAAGTGACCTACCGGACCGCCGCGCGGACCCGGACCATCACCTGCGGCGTCCTGACCGGCACCCAGGCCCAGTGCCAGACCGGCGGGAACACTACCCAGGTGCGGCTGGTCCGCGAGCTGAGCAACGGTCGCTGCCGTAAGGGCGCCACCTGGGGCAATACCGACTCCTTCATCTGGGCCAACAACGGGTGCAAGGGGGAGTTCGAGGTGACCTACCAGGGCGATCCCACGCCGCCGACTCCGAGTACCCGGAAGATCAGCTGCGGGACCAGCTCCAACGCCCAGGTGCAATGCAACATCGGCAACGACGCCTCGAGCGTCCGCCTGATCCGGGATCTGAGCGGCAACCAGTGCCGCCAGGGATACAACTGGGGTCGCACCGGTCGGGTCATCTGGGTCAACCGGATGTGCCGTGGCGAGTTCGAGGTGACGTACGGCGGCGGTCCGATACCGAAACCCACGCCGACGCCGGCGCCGGCGCCGGTCCAGAACACCCGGGTCATCTCCTGCGGCAACGCGAGCGGATCCGCCATGTCCTGCAATGCGTTCGGGTCGGTCGCCACCGTCCGTCTCCAGCGCGACCGTAGCGCCGGCCGCTGCAATCAGAGTGAGAGCTGGGGGCTGGACGACGAATCGATCTGGGTGGCGAGAGGGTGTTACGGGGAGTTCGAGGTGACGTACGCGACCACGATGAAGCCGTCCTGATCAGGTGGTGCCCTGGCGGCTCTAATCGAGCCGCCAGGCACCGCGTGCTCCTCGAAGTTCCGCTCCATGCTCGACCCCACGATCTGCCCGCCGGTCGTTGAAGTCCTCCGCCGATCCGCGCGACTGGAGTTCCAGATCACTGGCAGGTAACGGCGCTCTCCTATGGTGGTAGCTCCACCAACCGGGAGGACGCCATGCGTTCCACCGTCACCCTCATCCTGTCGCTAGTCCTCGCCGCGCCGACGCCCGGCAACGCCCAGTCAGAAGCCACCGGGCCGCTGCGCGAGTCCGCCTTCGAGAGTCTGCACCACAGCCAGTGGGTGCGACTCTCCAGCTCCGAGTCGGGCCGCCAGGAGGGCAGGCTGCTCCAGCGCCGGGCCGGCGAGCTGATCCTGTCCCCCCAGCTCGCGCCGGTCCGGATTCCCGGCATGACCATCGACACGCTCTGGACCCGAGGCCATAGTACGGTAGCGGGCGGAGTCGTGGGTGCCTTTCTCGGATTGGCGGCCGGCGCCGTGCTGGCCGGGTCGATCGGGGAGGCGGACGTAGACAGGTCGGCGCTTTGGGCGGTCTCGCTCGGAGGAGGAACCGTGGCGGGTGGTCTTGTCGGCTTGCTCATCGGGACGGCGGTTCCCCGCTGGGATCGGCGCTTTCCGTGAGAAGCGTGCCTGCGGTGCTCGCGGTCCTGGCGCTCGGCTACCCGCTCGCCGGTCCGGCGCAGCAGCGCTGCGAGGAGCCATACCGGGTGACCCGTCCGGAGATCCTCGAGGCGATGCGCCGGCACGGGTCCTACAGCCTGACCAGCACCACCACCTCGATGCTCTTCGGGTCCAGCGCACTGCTCGAGATCGTCCGGCGGCGGCAGCGGGAGTCGCCCGGCAGCACTCAGCTGCTCCTGCGCCACGACGACTGGTTCGCGGCGCATCTGGCCACCGCCGGTGTGCCTTACGCCGAGATGTCGGCTTCGGCGCGAGCCGGCTTCGAGCACCGGCAGGACGTGCTGGTGGACTACGGGCCGCGGGTCGTGGAGCAGGTGGTCGAGGGCCCCGCTCCGACCACCGCGCTGGATGTGACGATCTCCTGGCCCGACACCGGCCGCTCGCCCGGCGAGTTCAGCTACCGGGACACGCTCTCGGTTCCCAAGGTGGACGTCTTCAACGGCCGCGTGGTCCGGTTCAAGGTGCTGGCGTACGACAGCCTCGTGGTGTTCGACCGGGTCACCGGCATGTCGGTGCGCCCTATCGGATTCCTCTCGGGCCTGTTCGCCGTGCTCGGCAAGCCCGACCTCAAGCAGACCCGCATGGCGGTCGCGGCCGACCACTGGCAGGTCGTGCAGGGGCGAGTCAAAGTGTTTCCGGGCATCTCCAAGACCGGCACCGCGACGATCGAGCCCGATGGCCGCGGTCATGAAGGGGTACCGCCGGACCGGGCCGACCTCGGCGAGCTGCGTCGGCGCATGCGGCAGCCTGTCGAGCTACGCTATGGACCGCCCTCCTGCCAGGCTCGGGCCCGGATGCGGAGCCGCGACGCGGGGTGCCGCGGGGTCATGGGTGGAGTCGGGATGTGTTCCGGGGCGTAGGCGCCGGACGAGGGGCCGTGCGCCCCGAACGAGTGAGGCAGAAATGAGCATGCAGGCCGCCCTCGACGAAGCCCGCCAGGGCCTCCGCGAGGGCGGCATCCCCATCGGCTCGGTGCTCGCCGCCGGCGGCCAGATCCTCGGCCGGGGCCACAACCGCCGCGTCCAGGCGGGAAGCGCCGTGCTTCACGGGGAGATGGACGCCCTGGAGCGGGCCGGCCGCCGGACCGCGGCCGAGTACCGGGCGTGCACCCTGTACACCACGCTCTCGCCCTGCGCCATGTGCACCGGCGCCGTTCTGCTCTACGGCATCCCGCGCGTGATCATTGGGGAGAACCGGAATTTTCAGGGAGAAGAGGACTTGCTCCGAAGCCGCGGCGTGGTCGTCGAGGTGCTGGATGACGCCGAGTGCCGGCGGCTGCTGGCGGACTTCATCCGCGAGCATCCGGCCCTGTGGAACGAGGACATCGGCCGCTGACTAGGGCCGGGACAGGTCCGCGTAGGAGTCCGGCCGCCGGTCCCGGTAGAACTGCCACACGTTCCGCACCTCGCGGATCTGGTCCAGGTCCAGCTCCGCCGTCACCAACTCGTCCCGGTCCCGCTTCGCTTCCGCCAGCATCTGCCCCCGCGGGTTGCAGAAGTAGCTCTGCCCGTAGAACTCGCCGATGCGCCAGGGATCCTCGTACCCCACCCGGTTGATCGCCCCCACGAAGTACGCGTTGGCCACGGCGTGGGCCGGCTGCTCCAGCTTCCAGAGATACTCCGAGAGTCCCGCCACCGTCGCCGACGGGTTGAAGACGATCTCCGCGCCGTTGAGGCCGAGCGCGCGCGCTCCCTCGGGAAAGTGGCGGTCGTAGCAGATGTAGACCCCGACGTCGGCGTACCGGGTCTTGAACACCGGGTAGCCCAGGTTGCCGGGCCGGAAGTAGAACTTCTCCCAGAACCCCGGCCCGCAGTGGGGGATGTGGTTCTTGCGGTACTTGCCGAGATAGGTGCCGTCCGCGTCGATGACCGCCGCGGTGTTGTAGTAGATCCCTGCCCCGTCCTCCTCGTAGAGCGGCACCACGATCACCATCTCGTGCTTCCTGGCGGTCTCCTGCATGAGCCGGGTGGTGGGCCCGTCCGGTATGGTCTCCACCGCGTCGTACCATCGGGTGCTCTGCTCGGCGCAGAAGTAGGGGCCGGTGAAGATCTCCTGCATGCAGAGGATCTGGACCCCCTCCCGTCCGGCGCGCTCGATCAGCGGCAGGTGCTTGGCGAGGTTCGCCTCGCGGATCGTCTCGAGCTTCTCGGTCGTGGCGCAGGCATGGGTGGCCTGGATCAGACCGCATTTCACGATTCTGGGCATGCGATTCTTTCTTGACGGGTGCCACGCATGAGCACGAGATACACGACAAAACTCAGCCCGAACGTCACGAACCAGGCGTAGGAATAGAGTGTGTCGAAGAAATCAGGATCGGCGACCGTCCCTCCGGGCGTCGTCGCCGCCCGCAGGAATCCCGGGATCACCGGGAGGATCGCGATGACGAACGCGGCGATCGCCCGCGGATTGACGCCGTTCCGGTAGGTGTACGCCCCCCGCTCGCGGTACAGGTCCGCCAGCACCAGCCGCTGCCGCCGGAGCACCCAGTAGTCGGCGATGAGAATCCCGCCCAGCGCGCCCATCAGGCTCGAGTACCCCAGCAGCCAGGTGAAGATGTAGGCCGCCGCGTCGACGTAGAGCCGCCACGGCATCATGACGATGCCGATGACCGCGGTGATGAGCCCGCCAGTCACGTAACTGATCCGGCGCGGGCTCAGGTTGGAGAAGTCGTTGGAGGGGGACACCACGTTGGCGGCCATGTTGGTCGTGAGCTGCGCCAGGAGGATCACCAGCGCCGCGAAGATGATGGTCCCCGTCCCGCCGATCCTGGTGATCAGCACCACCGGGTCCCACACCGCCTCGCCGAACACGACGATCGTGGCGCTGGTGACCGCCACGCCGATGAACGCGAACGCGGTCATCGTCGTGGGCAGGCCAAGCGCCTGTCCCAGCATCTGGGAGCGCTGGCTCCGGGCGTAACGGGTGAAGTCGGGGATGTTGAGGCTCAGCGTGGCCCAGTAGCCCACGCTGGCGGTGAGTGCCGCTGGGAACAGCGCCCAGAACGACGTGTCCCCGTCGCGAAGCCGTTCCGACTGGGCCAGCAGCGGCCCGAGCCCGCCTCCCACCCGCACCGCCCACACGAGGAGCAGCGCGCCGCCGCCCAGCAGCAGCGGCGCCGACCAACTCTCCAGCAGCTTGATCCCCTCGGTGCCCTTGAGGATCACGGCCACCTGGATCAGCCAAAAGGCCAGGAAGGCGAGGCCCTGATGGCCCGGCACGCCTGCCCACCCGGTCCAGGCCGCGGTGCAGAGCGCGTCGAGTGCCAGCCCGCCGATCCAGGTCTGGATACCGAACCAGCCACAGGCGACGATCGCCCGGAGGACGGCGGGGAGGTTCGCGCCGCGCACCCCGAAGCTCGCACGGCAGAGCACGGGGAACGGGATGCCGTACTTGGTGCCCGCGTGCGCGTTCAGCACCATCGGGATCAGCACGACGGTGTTTCCCAGCAGGATGGTGACCATCGCCTGCCACCAGTGCATGCCCTGGTGCATGAGTCCGGACGCGAGCGTGTAGGTGGTGATCACCACGCTCATCCCGATCCAGAGCGCGGCGATGTTGTAGGTGGACCAGGTGCGCCGGTCGGGCGGGGTGGGGGCGAGGTCCGCGTTCCACAGCGGACTCTCGCTCAGGTCCTCCAGGCCGGAGTGACCGGGCGGATCGATAGTAATGTCGGTCGGCCGCGTCACCGCGCGCCCACCGGGCGCGCGGCACGGGGGCGCGGGGCGCCGGTGGGTGCGTCCGTCGCGGCCGCCGCCGGGTCCGAAGCCCGGGCGGCCTGCAGCCCCGCGGACGTGCGCGGCAGCCAGACTCCGCGCCCCTCCCGGCCGGTCACCGCGTACCGGTCCACGATCACCTCGCCCCGGGAGAGCGTCGTCCGCGCGAACCCGGCCAGCTCCCATCCTTCATACGGTGACCAGTCGGCGTTGGTCTCCATCGTCTCCGGCGAGACCGTGCGGGTCGCCGTCGGGTGGATGATCGCCAGGTCGGCGTCCGCCCCGACCATGATGGCGCCCTTTCGCGGATAGAGCCCCATGATCCGCGCCGGGTTGGTGCTGAGCTTCATGCTCAGCTCCTCCAGCGTGAGCCGCCCGCCGAGCACGCCGCGGGTGTAGACCAGCGGAAGCAGGGTCTCGAGGCCGGGCAGCCCCATCGGGATCTTGGTCCAGTCCCCGTTCCACATCGCCTTCTGCTCCCGGCTGAAGGTGCACGTGTCGGTCGAGACCACCGACACCTCGCCATCCCGAAGCCCCTGCCACAGCCGCGCGACGTCCTTCGGCTTCTTGACCTGAGGACAGCAGGCGAACAGATGGCCGTCCTCGCCCTCGAACACCGAGTCGTCCAGCACCAGGTACTGGGCGCAGGTCTCGGCGAGGACCGGCACGCCGCGTGCCTGGGCCGCGCGCACGATGTCCGACCCCTCCGCGGTGGACATGTGCACGATGTAGAGCTGCCCGCCGGTCGCCTCGCACCACTGCACCGCCCGCTGGATCGCCTCCGCCTCGACGAAGTTGGGCCGCGTCATCGGATGCAGCCGCGCGCCGTAGCGCGCCATCAGCTCCGGCGTGTGATGCCGCGCGATCAGCTCGTCCAGCACCCGTGCGGACTCGGCGTGGACCAGCAGCATGGTGCCAAACTCCCGCATCCGCTCCAGGGTACCGAAGAGGGCGCGGTCGTCCGACTGCCACCCCTCCGACTCGTAGATCATGAACTCCTTGAAGGTCGTGAAGCCTCGCTTCACCATGCCCTCGATCTGCGACTGGTGCTCCGCCCAGCGGGTGATGCAGATGTGGAAGGTGTAGTCGATCAGCGCCTTCCCCTCCGCCTTCCGCATCCAGTTGTCGGCCGCCTGCTCCAGCGACTCGCCGGCGTAGGGGATGGCGAAGTCGATCACGGTCGTCACCCCGCCGCGCGCGCCGGCGCGGGTGCCGGTCCGATAGTCGTCGGCGGAGACGGTGCCGCAGAAGGGGAGCTCGAGGTGGACGTGGACGTCGAGGACGCCGGGCAGCACGAGGTGCCCGGTTGCGTCGATGACGTCGGTGCCCGGGGCGGGCTCCAGCTCGGCGGCCAGCGCGCTGATCTTCTCGCCGGCGATGCCGACGTCGCCGACGAAGGAGCCGGCGGGGGTCACCACGGTGCCGCCTTTGACGATTCGGTCCAGCTTCATGGCTGCTCCTGGCGCTTGGTCAACAGATATGTGTGCCAGCGCAGCACCGGAGGGCTCAGGGCCGCAGGGCACAACCGCGCTCAAACGGCGGGGTTTGTGCTGACGAGCCGAAGGCGCTAACAGTGCCCTGCGGCCCTGACCCCTCCGGCGCCCCGCCCGAACATCGCTGATGGACGCTCGCGCCGGCCCAGCGTGACGCGCGCCGCGGTCATCGACTCACCGGTGAGACCGTGCACGGACGGAGCAGCGGGGGTGGCATGACCGGGGGGCACTGTTAGCGCCTCCGATTCGTCAGCACAAGACTCCGCCGTTTGAGCGCGGTTGTGCCCCCCGGTCATGCTGCCCCCGCTGCTCCGTCGGAGCAACCGGCTCCCGAAAGTCAGGCGTCCGCCCGCGCGTACCCCTCCACCGACTCGTACCCGGAGTGATAATCGGACGCATCCGGCCGCCGGATCTCGGACTGCGCCACGATCCGGTCCCGCCGGATGCCCCGGAAGTCCTCCACCCCGGTCCACCCCCGCGCGGCGTTACGCTCGAGGAACGCGTCGAGTCCGGCCAGCAGCCGCTTGATCACGTTCGGCCCCACCGCCTGGTCCAGCATCGCGGCGGTACACACCTGCACCGTCCCGCAGCCCAGGAGAATGTAGGACAGCGCCTGGTTGAAGTCGGAGATCCCGCCGATTCCCGAGAAACTCCGGTCGGGGAACGCCCGGGTCATCTGAGCCATCTTCGCCAGCGAGAGCGGCAGGATCGCCGGCCCGCCCAGGCCTCCGCTCGAGACCAGGCCGTCCACGTTGATCTCGAACTCCAGCGTTTCGGGATCAATGACCGGAATCGAGGGAAACGTGTTGGAGGACACGATGGCGTCGGCGCCGCCCCGGAAGCAGGCGCCCGCCTCGATCTCGATCTCCGCGGTGGCCGGCGTCAGCTTGCACCAGACCGGCACCGTGGCGACTTCCTTCACCGCCTCGGTCACCACCGAGCAGAGACCCTCGTCCTTCCCGATGTTCGACCCCATGTCGCGCCGGTCCATGTGGGGACAGGAGAAGTTGAGCTCCAGGCCGTCGGCGCCGGCGTCCTGACACCCGCGGGCGAGCCGCTGCCAGTTCTGCAGCTCCTTGTCGTTGCCCGAGCCGGCCATGATGGAGGCGATGAGGACCCGATCGGGAAAGGCCTCCTTGATGCGCCGGATCCGGGGCAGCCACCAGTCGAGGGTCTTGTCGGAGATCAGCTCCCAGTTCCAGGACGAGTGCAGCGCCGCGCCCGGCCGCTTCTTCATGGAGATTTGGCCGTCCTCGGGCGAGGTGCGCATGAACTTGGCCTTCGCGCCCACGACGTTGGTGACCGGATGGAGCCCGATCGTCTTGGTGACCACCCCGCCCCATCCCGCATCGAAGGCGCGAAGGATGTTGCTCTCGGACTCGGTCGGCGGAGCGGAGGAGAGCAGGAATGGGTTCTGGAAGTCGATTCCGGTGAAGCTGACGGCTCGATTGCTAGACATGTGAAGCTCCGGATTCGGAAACTACTACGACACGGTCACCTTCTTCGCCATGCCGTGATGATAGTGTCCCTTGCCGTCCTCGGGAGCGTCGAAGCTGAAGTCGGTGGGGGTGACGGTGACGGTAGAGGGGGCGGCGGGTGTGGCGGTGGCGGAAGCGCCGGCCTCTGCCGCCGGGGGCTTGTCCGAGCGACAGGACGCGAGCGCGAGTCCGGCCAGCACGGCGAGCGGAACCCGGTGGACGCGGGGACTCATGATCACCCCCAATGTGCCTGGGGAAAGAAGTACGCCGAACCTCGCGCTCCGTCCCGGCGCCGTCAAGCCACCCGCCGCCGTCAAGCCATCCCGAGGGCCTTGACCCGCCTGCAGCCCTTCCGGCAGTAATTCAACCCGGACGGAAAGGCGTGGGACCGTCACGTATGCCGGGCAGGGACACGATGAAGACCGAACGCCAGAAAATGCTCGCGGGCGAGCTCTACGACCCCATGGACCCGGAGCTGGTCGCCGGCAGGCACCGTGCGCGCGACCTCTGCCAGGACCTGAACGCCACTCGCGAGGCGGAGGCGGACGAGCGCCGGCGTATCCTGCGCGAGCTGTTCGCTGCGGGCGGAGACTCGGTCTGGATGCAGCCGCCCTTCTTCTGTGACTACGGATCGAACATCTCGCTCGGCGAACGGGTGTTCTTCAACTTCAACTGCATCGTCCTCGACGTCTGCCCGGTGCGCATCGGCAGCTTTACGCTCTTCGGCCCCGGCGTCCAGATCCTCACCCCGATGCATCCCCTCGACGCGGAGCTGCGCAGGAGACAGGAGTTCGGCCGGCCCGTGGAGATCGGCTCGGACGTGTGGGTGGGGGGCGCCGCGTTGATCCTGCCGGGGGTACGCATCGGGTCGCGGGCGGTGATCGGCGCGGGGAGCGTGGTCACCCGGGACGTGCCGGACGGGGTCTTCGCGGCGGGCAATCCATGCCGCGTGATTCGCGAGATCCACGATCTTCCCCCGTCATCCTGAGGGTAGCTCGAGCTCTCGCCCTCGCCACTTCCGGTCCCGCCCCCCACATTGAGGGAGCCCCGACACGCCGGTCTCCAGGAGGCGCCATGACATCGCCGCAAGTGCATGCCCCGCCCTACCCCGATCGCAAGCCGCGCGACGACGAGATGGACATCTACGGGATTACCCACCCCGGCAAGACCCGCAGCGAGAACCAGGATCAGTTCCTCGTCTGCTCGCTCCGCAAGGAGGCCGTGGTCCACCAGACCAGCCTGCCCGGGACCACCACGCTCACCGCCGGCAGTGAGAGGGTCGCCCTCCTGATGATGGTGGCCGACGGCGTGGGTGGTGGGCAGAAGGGCGCCGAGGCGAGCCGGATCGCGCTGGAGGCGGTCACCCGGTACGTCAGCGGCTGCATGGCCTGCTACTACGCGGCGACCACCGGCGACGACAGTGAGTTCTTCGACGCCCTGCAGACCGGCGCGCTCCAGTCCCACGAGGAGATCCTCCGGCGCGCGGACGAGAGCCCCGACTACCGCGGGATGGCCACGACCCTGACGCTCTACCTGGGCCACTGGCCCCGGGCGTACCTGCTCCAGGTGGGCGACAGCCGCTGCTACCTCCTCCGCGGCGACGAGCTGGTGCAGATCAGCCGGGACCAGACCATGGCCCAGGAGCTGATCGACATGGGCGTCATGCGGCCGGCCGACGTCGCCGGCACCCGCCTGGAGCACACCCTCTCCAGCTCCATCGGCGGGCGGCAGACCGCGCCGGTCGTCACCCGGTTCGAGCTCGCCTGGGACACCGTCGTCCTGCTCTGCAGCGACGGGCTCACCCGCCACGTGTCGGACCAGCGGATCGCGGAACGGCTGCGGCAGACCAGGTCGTCCCGCGACGCGTGCGAAGCGCTGCTGCAGGACGCGCTCGCCGGCGGGGGCAGCGACAACATCACGGCCGTCGTAAGGCGGACGGTGCCGGGCCACTGACCCGTCACTCTGCGGGCCGGCACCATCGAAGCCGGTGGCCCCGACGTAGGATTGCCGGTATCTTCAGGCCTCACCCGACCTATCGAGCCCCATGATCGACCCGGTGGCCCTGCTTCGCGAAGGCCTGCGAGACCGCTATGCCTTCGAGCGCGAGCTCGGCCGCGGGGGCATGGCCACCGTCTGGCTGGCCCGCGATCTCCGCCATGACCGGCCCGTCGCCCTCAAGGTGCTTCACCCCGAGCTTGCCGCCTCCCTCGGACCCGAGCGCTTCCTCAGAGAGATCCACCTCGCCGCCCGGCTCCAGCACCCCCACATCCTGACCGTCCTCGATTCCGGCGAGCTGCCCGTCGCCGGGGCAACGCCCCTGCTCTGGTTCACCATGCCGTTCGTCCGGGGCGAGAGCCTCCGCGACCGGCTCCGCCGGGAGACCCAGCTGCCGGTGGCGGACGCGCTCCGGATCGTACGCGAGGCGGCCGACGCGCTCGCCTTCGCCCACGGGGAAGGCGTGGTCCACCGGGACATCAAGCCGGAGAACATCCTGCTGAGCGGCACCCATGCGCTGGTGGCGGATTTCGGGATCGCGCGGGCGCGGGGCGACACGGCCGACGACGACAGGCTGACCGAGACCGGGCTGGCGGTCGGGACGCCGGCCTACATGAGCCCCGAGCAGGCGAGCGGCCAGCGCGAGCTGGACGGGCGCACCGACGTCTACTCCCTGGCGGTAGTGCTCTACGAGATGCTCGCCGGCGAGACGCCGTTCACGGCGCCGACCGCGCAGGCGATGATCGCGCGGCGGTTCACCGAGACCGCCCGCCCGATCCGGCAGGTGCGGGAGACGGTGCCCGAGGGCGTGGAGCGCGCACTCGGGCGGGCGCTCGCGCGGACCCCGGCCGACCGGTTCGCGTCCGCCGCCGAGTTCGGCGCCGCGCTCGAGACGGGATTGACCGTGGAGAGGACGGCCGCCGTCCCCTCCCCGACTCGCACCGCCGCACTCCGCCGGCCAGCGCTCGCCGCCCGCCGGTCGCGGCGCTGGCGCTCATCCTCGGACTCCTCATCGGCGCGGGAGCGCTATTCGCCTGGCGGCGCGGCCACCCCGGCGCGGGCGACGACGGCGCCGGCCGCGTCGTCGCGGTGCTCCCGTTCGAGAACCTGGGCGACTCGGCGGATGCCTACTTCGCCGACGGCGTGGCCGACGAGGTGCGGACCAAGCTGACCCAGGTCTCGGGGCTCGTGGTGATCGCACGGGCCAGCTCGATCCAGTACCGGGGGACGACCAAGCGCCCAGTCGAGATCGCGCGGGAGCTGGGCGCGGACTACCTGCTGACCGGGACGGTGCGGTGGGAGAAGGCCGCGGGAACCGCGAGCCGGGTGCGGGTGAGTCCGGAGCTGGTGGAGGCACGCCCGGGACAGGCCGAGCGGACCCGATGGGGCCAGCAGTTCGACGCCTCGCTCACCAACGTCTTCGAGGTCCAGGCCGACATCGCCACCAAGGTGGCCGACGCGCTCGGCGTGGCGCTGGCCGACAGCGTGCGGGCCGGGCTGGAGGCGCGGCCGACCGCGAACCTCGAGGCGTACGACGCGTTCCTCAAGGGCGAAGCGGCGTCGGCCAGCATGGGGGCCTCCGACGTCGCGAGGTCACCCGGGCGCTGCCGTACTACGAGCGCGCCGTGGCGCTCGACTCGAGCTTTCAGCCGGCCTGGGCGCGGTTGTCCCAGGCGTACTCGTCCTTGTACGCGAACCTGGCTCCCACTGCCGAGCTGGCGACGCAGGCCGCCGCGGCCGCGGACCGTGCCCGCCGCCTGGGTCCGTCCCGGCCGGAGAGCTATCAGGCGCAGGGCACCTACGAGCGCTTCGTGCTCAAGGACAACGCGCGAGCGCTGGCCACCTTCAAGTCGGGCCTGAAGCTGGCGCCGAGCAACGTGACCATGATCGGCGCCATCGCCGCGCTGGAGCAGTCGGCCGGAAACTGGGAAGCCGCGGTGACCCTCGCCGAGCGCGCGGCAGCGCTCGACCCGCGATCGGTCAACGCCGCGCGCCGGCTGGGAACCTCCTACCTGTCGCTCCGCCGCTACCCGGAGGCCGAGAGCGCCACCCGTCGCGGCCTGAGCCTCGCGCCGACCAACCTGGCGCTCATCCACCAGAGCGCGATGCTGGCGCTGGCCCAGGGCGACCGCGCGCGGGCGGAGCGGATCGCGCGTACGCCGCCGCCCGGCGTGGACCCGACGGAGCTGGCCTACTACTTCGCCCGGTTCGAGGAGCTCGGCTGGCTGCTCGACGACGCGCAGCAGCGCCGGCTGCTCGAGCTGGACGTCGCCTTCTACGAGGGAGACCGAGGCAACTGGGGACTGGTCAACGCCCAGCTCTACACCATGCAGGGACAGCCGGCGCTCGCGCGAGCGTTCGCCGACACGGCCCGGGTCGCCTACGAAGCAGCCATCCAGGACGGCACCTGAAGACGGGCAGCAGCATGCCCTGCTGGGCGTGAGCCTCGCATTCCTGGGCCGTCGCGAAGAGGCGATCCGCGTGGCCGAGCGCGGTGTGGAGCTCCAGCCGATCGAGAAGGACGCCTACTATCGGCCCCTACGTCCAGCTCCAGCTCGCGCGGGTGCACATGATGGTGGGGAGCAAGGACAAGGCGGTCGAGCTGCTGAAGCCGCTGGTCGAGGTGCCGAACAATCTCTCGAAGGCGTGGCTGCGGGTGGACCCGACGTTCGATCCGCTGCGGAGCCACCCCGGGTTTCAGGCGCTGGTGGGGGGCACTTCGTAGAGACCGCTTCGGGCGGCGGCCCGCTAGGCTACTCGAGCGACCGGCAGGAACTTGTCGCTCATCTACGCCTCCGTGCTGAGATTCTGCTCCCCCCGACCACTATCGGTTGCCCTTTCCCAATACCCTGCACCCGGGTGTAGAGCCCCCGCGGTCCTGGTCCTGTAGAACCTCCGCCACAGCGCGCGGCCGACCGCCCCCCGGTCACCGATGCACGCCCCACAGGCGCAACGATTTGCCCGTTCGCGAAGGGCCGGGCTCCTCGGCACGCCTCTCGCACATTCCGCCCACCGCGACGCCCTGGCCTTGGATGTTCGGCTCTTCCCGTCCCACATAGCAGTCCTCCTGAGAGGCTCGTCATGCGTCGCTCCTTGCGCTCCGTCGCCGGGTGGTCCGCCGTCTTGTTCCTTACCCTCGGCCTGGTGGTCCAGGGATGCCAGGACGACGTGGGTATGACCACCGCGCCCGACCTCGCCAGTGCCAGCGCCACGCGGAGTCTCAAGGTCACCGGCGCGGGCACCGGCACCGGCACCGTCACCGCACCGAGCGTAGCGGGCGTCAGTGCGATGACCTGCTCCATCACCGCCGCGACCTACGATCCCGTCGAGTGCACCAGGGCCTATCCGCGGAACACGGTGGTCATTCTGACGGCGACCCCGGCCGCCGGGAGTACGCTCAAGGAGTGGCGGGGGGCCTGTACCGGCACCGCACCTACCTGCACCCTCTCCCTCGGCACCAACAAGAACGTCCGCGCCGTGTTCCAGGCCTCGGGCGTCACGTTCCGCGTCAATGTGAACGGTGGCGGCAACGGCAACGGGGCCGTGGCCAGCCAGGCCGGGCTCACTCCGACCATCGCCTGCACCATCACCAACGGCACCACGGTGAGCGGCGATTGCAGCCGCAGCTATCCCAGCGGAACGAGCGTGGTCCTGACCGCCACCGCCGCGAGCGGCCACACCTTCGAGGGTTGGAGCGGCGACTGCACCGGCGCCGGCACCTGCACCCTGACCACCAGCGCCAACCGCTCCGTCAGCGCCAACTTCACAGCACCGCCGGGCCCTGAGGCCACCTATGGGCAGTGGGCGTCGTCCCGCCAGACGCCGGTCATCGGCCTGCACCTGAGTCTGCTCCCCAGCGGGCATGCCCTCATGTGGGGCCACGGGGGCGAGCCCCAGCTCTGGAATCCCTCGGGCGGATTCCTTCAGGTGCCCAACCAGACCTGCTCCAATCCCGCCACCTGCGAGCTCTTCTGCTCGGGCCACACCTTCCTCGCCGACGGACGGCTGCTGGTCGCCGGCGGGCACAACGAGGCGCTGGGCGACGACCACGGACTGCGGCAGGCCAGCACCTTCGACGGGACCAGCTGGCAGCCGCTCGCGCCGATGACCTACCTGCGCTGGTACCCGACGCTGGTGACACTCGACGAACGGCGACGTGGTGGCGTTGTCCGGCGACCAGGCGCCGGGACAGGTCGCAACCATTCCGGAGCGGTTCAACGGCACCTCGTGGACCCAGCTCACCGGGGCCAGCCAGGCGCTGCCGCTCTACCCCCGTGCCTTCGTGGAGCCGAAGAACGGACACGTCTTCGTCGCCGGCGAGGGAACGGTGCGTATCCTCGATCCGGGCGGCGTCGGCTCCTGGACCACGGGGCCGGCGAAGATAGTCTCGGGACGGAGCTATGGATCGGCAGTCATGCTCGACAGCAAAGTCCTGTACGCCGGCGGGGGCGGTGGTGGCTGCCCCGGGACCGTGGAGCGGAGCGCCGAGGTCATCGATCTCGCGGCGGTGACGCCTGTCTGGACATTCGACCGGGTCCATGAACATCGCCCGCCGGCAGACCAACCTCACCATCCTGCCGGACGGCAAGGTCCTGGTGACCGGCGGGAGCAGCCAGTGCGGCTTTACCAACGAGACGGGCGCCGTCTTCACCGCCGAGGTGTGGGATCCGGCGACCGGCGCGTGGACTACCCTGGCGCCCGCCGGCGTGGTGCGGGTCTACCACTCTACCACCGCCCTGCTACCCGACGGTCGCGTGCTGTCCACCGGCAGCGGCGACGGCGGGGGCGTGACTCAGCAGTTCACCCATGAGATCTTCTCGCCGCCCTACCTGTTCAAGGGGCCGCGGCCGACCTACAACCTGGCCTCGACCGATATGCGGTACGGCCAGCCGTTCACGGTGACGACCCCGGACGCGGCGACGATCCGGAAGGTCACCATCGTCCGCCTGGCCTCGTCCACCCACGCCTTCGACATGGGGCAGCGGCTCAACACCCTCTCCTTCCAGGTGGCCGCCGACGGTCAGAGCCTCACGCTGACGCCGCCGGCCTCGGGTAAGATCGCGACGCCGGGCCCGTACCTGCTCTTCATCCTGAACGACAAGGGGGTGCCGGCCGTCGCCCAGACGATCCTGCTCTCTCAATGAGCCCCAGGGACTCGGCAGCCCCACCTTGAGCCGATAGTCGAAGCTTCAGCCATCGCCGCGCCGGCTCGGCGCTTTCGGTGGTGAACCGCAGCACCCGCTTCGCCCACCAGGACCGGATCGCGAACCCGCTCAGCCGGGTTCCGCCCTGCTGGCCTGCCCCGTCACCAGCGACGGTCCCGCCGGCTCCGGGATCCGCACCCTGGCGATGCCCGGTCGCAGCCTGCACCGCAGGCCCCGACCGGGCCCGCCGCATGGCCGACCGGGGTGCGTCCGCCTACTATTACCTCGCCGCGTCCGGCAGCCCCGCTCGACGTCCGCGCACACGGTTGTCCCGGAGACGCAGTGCCCGACCGATCCCCTAAAGCCGCCGATCCCGTCTCCCGTCCATCCCAGCGGGCCCTCGTCTCCGCCGCCGAGATCTTCCTCCGTGGCGCCGGCGAGATGGCGACCCTCACCCGCGCCCTCGACTGGTCCGCCACACCCGTGGGCCCGGTCGAGTCGTGGAGCGCGAGCCTCCGCACCGCGGTCAGCACGCTCCTCGCCTCCCGGCACCCGATGTTCCTCTGGTGGGGCCCCGCCCTGGTCCAGTTCTACAACGACGGCTATCGCCCGAGCCTCGGCCCCGACCGCCATCCGTCGGCGCTCGGCGCCACCGGGCCGCGAGTGCTGGGCCGAGATCTGGCCCATCATCGGCGCCGAGGTCGAGGGCGTCATGGCCGGCGGCGACGCGACCTGGCACGAGGACTATCTGGTGCCGATCACCCGCGGCGACCGGGTGCGGGACGTCTACTGGAGCTTCAGCTACAGCCCGGTGCTGGACGACGACGGCAGCGTCGGCGGCGTCCTGGTCACGGTGCAGGAGACCACGCGCCGGGTCGTAGGCGAGCGCCGGGTGCAGCTGCTGCAGGATCTCTCCGCCGGCATGCTGCACGCCCGCTCCACCAGCGACGTCTGCGCCGCGGCGCTGGCCTCGTTCCGCGCCGCGCCCGACGTCGCCTTCGCCCTGCTCTATCTCGACGATGCCGCCGCCGGCGTGCTCCGCCTGGCCGGCGGCGTCGGGCTGGAGCCGGGCGCGCCGCTCGCCCCCCGCGAGCTGACGGCCGACGCCACCGAGCCGTGGCCCATCGCCCGGGCGCTCGCCCGCCACGGCACCCGCGATCCCGGCGAATGGTCCAAGCCCTCGGAGGCCGTCGTGTGCGAGCGCTGGCCCGAACCGGTGGATGCGGCGGCCACGGTGCCGGTCGCGGCCGGCTACTCCCAACGGGCGCACGGCGTCCTGATCCTGGGGCTCAATCCCCGCCTGCCGCTCGACAGCGGCGCCGCGCTCTTCGCCGCGCAGACGGCGCAGGAGATCGCCACGGCGCTCGAGGGCGTGGAGCGGGTCGCGGAGGAGCGGCGGATGCTGGACGCCAGCTTCGAGCTGGCGCCGTCCTTCATGGCCGTGCTGCGCGGGCCCGGGCACGTCTACGAGCTGGTGAACCCCGCCTATTCCCAGCTCGTCGGCCACCGCGACGTGCTGGGCCTGCCGGTGCGCGAGGCCCTCCCCGAGCTCGAGGGCCAGGGATTCTTCGAGCTGCTCGACCGGGTCTACACCACCGGCGAGGCCTTCGTCGGCAACGAGGTGCTGGTGCAGCTCCAGCCCGCCCCGGGCCGCCCGGTCGAGAGCCGCTACCTCAACTTCGTGTACCAGGCGATGCGGGGCGCGACCGAGGGCGTGACCGGCCTCCTGGTCACAGGCGTGGATGTCACCGCGCTGGTGGAGGCGCGGCAGACGGTGGAGCGGACGCTGGCCACGACCCAGGGCCTCGAGCGCCGGCTTCGCACCGTGCTGGAGCAGGCCCCCCTCGCCATCGCCATCACCGATCCCGCGGGCGAGATCCGCTTCGCCAACCAGACCTTCGAGCGGCTCTGGGGACGTCCGCGCGAGGACACCAGCGCCGCGGAGTACAGCGAGGCCTACACCGGCTACCATCTCGACGGCCGGCCGATCGCGTCCGAGGAGTGGCCCGGCGCGCGGGCCGTGATGCACGGCGAGGTGGTGGAGGGCGAGGTGATCCAGATCGTGCAGTCCGACCGCCGCGGCACCGGTGGCCGGCGCCTCACCGTCTGGATCAGCGCCGCGCCGATCCGCGACGACGACGGCGCCATCACCGGCGCGGTGGTGATGTTCCGCGACATCACCGCCGAGCGGCAGATCGAGCAGCAGCTCCGCGACGCGCAGCGGCTCCAGGCGGTCGGCACCCTCGCCGGCGGCGTCGCGCACGAGGTGAACAACTCGCTCCAGGCCGTCCTCGGCTTCGGCAGCTTCGTGCTGCGCGCGCTGGGCCCGGAGCATCCGCAGTCGCCCGACATGCGCCTCGTCCTGCAGTCGGCCGAGCGCGCGTCGCGGGTCTCGCAGCAGCTGCTCGCCTACACCCGTCAGCAGGTGACGCAGCCGCGGCCGGTGGACTTGCCCGCTCTCCTGGCCGGGCTCCGTCCGGTGCTCCAGCAGCTCCTCGGCGCCGACAAGACGCTGGTGCTCCGTGCGCCGGATGGCGACGTCCCCCGCATCCAGGCGGACCCGCTGCAGGTCGAGCAGGTCCTCATCAACCTGGTGGCCAACGCGCGTGACGCGAGCGAGACCGGCGGCGAGGTGACGGTCGGGGTCGGCCGGGTGGACGCCTCGACCGAGGACGACGGCGCCACCGCGGACCTCGGCTTCCGACTCGACCCCGGCGCCTACGTGCGTCTCACCGTCGCCGACACCGGCGAGGGCATGAGTCCGGAGACGCGGGAGCGAATCTTCGATCCGTTCTTCACCACCAAGCCGGTCGGCCAGGGTACCGGGCTGGGTCTCAGCATGGTTTTCGGAACCATCAAGCAGCACGGCGGATACATCGGCGCGCGGAGCGCGGTAGGAGAGGGGACCACCATGGAGCTCTACTGGCCCGCCGTCGCCGACCGGGGGCGCGCCCGCGCGGCGGACCATGCGGGCAGCGGCCGGGCTCGGCTCCCGGGGAATGGGCGGGTGGTGCTGGTCGCGGACGACGAGCCACTGGTCCGCGCGCTGACGGTGCGCACGCTCGAGGAAGAGGGCTACACCGTCCGCGACGCGGAGGACGGCACGGCGGCGCTCGAGCTGATCGAGCAGGGACCCGTGCCGGACGTGGTGGTGACCGACGTGATCATGCCTCGCCGCAACGGTCGCCAGCTGCACGACGCGGTGGTCGCGAGGTGGCCCGACCTGCCCGTGCTCTTCATCTCCGGGCACGCCGGCGACGAGGCCGTGGTTCAGAAGCTGGTCCCGCGGGGCGCGCCCTTCCTCCAGAAGCCGTTCAGCGCCGAGGCGCTGGCGCGGGCGGTGACCGAACTCCTGCTCTCACGGCACCGCTGACTACTGGGTCTTGGTGTTGGTCGCTTCCATCATCGGCGCCCATTTCCCGTCGGGTCCCTGGAAGTCCATCTTGAAGGTGTGCGACGTGGGTGAGACTTCCTTGATCACCACCCGCGACTTCACCTTCTGCCCGCCCATGTTGCTCTCGTCGGTGTAGGTCCAGGTGTCGCCCTGCAGCGTGCCGCGCGGAACCGTCGCCATGGTCATGCCCATGTTGTCGGTGCCGTAGTAGGTGTAGGCCTTCTCCTCGGTGCTGTAGCTCAGGATGCCCATGCTCTTGGAGGGGCCGGCCGGCATCTTTCCTTCCGAGCGGCAGATGACGCTGAACCCGCCCTCGAACCACTCGCAGGTGTCCGACGCCGTATACTTGCCGCCCGGGCCCATCGGACCCGGCTTCAGCTCGCCCGCCACGCTCCATTTCCCGACGAAGTAGCCGAGTCGCTTGTGCTCGGGGCCCGGCTTGGGTGCCGCCTGGGCGCTGGCGACCGGTGCGGCCGCCAGCGAGACCGCGGTCAAGAGGGCGAGCGTGCTCGAGAGACGTGTCATGTGGTCCTCCTTCTGGCCTTCGATTTTGGCTTGGTTCCGGTGCGCTTCTTCGGTGAACTCTTCTTCGGTGAACTCTTCTTCGGCTTGCGTCTCAATTTCGGCTTGACCCGCTCGGGCAGCTCGGCGCCGCCGGTCGAGCGGTTCCACTCCTCGTAGGTCTCCTCGGAGATTTCGCCCTTGACCAGCAGCTCGGCGAACTTCCGTCGCTGTGCCTTGCTCTTGAACGGCATCGTGTCCCCTTGGCTTGGCTCTCCCCGGTCCCCCCACCCGTAGCTTGAGCCTCGGGCCCATCGTGGCGCAATATGCCCACTCCGACTCCGACCTCGGTCGTGCCGGTGCCGAGCTGGCCGAGCGGTGCCGGCATGCTGGTGACGGCATCGAGCGGGTGAGCCGCACCTTGTCCTCTCATCGGCACCTTCCGCGCATCCCATCAATAGTTCGTTCCCGAATCACAGATCGTGTCCCTTTGGCCTGACAGGAGTCCGGCCTCCCGGTACGCCCGAACCGGGAATCACGAGGCCGGGGTGTGGGCGGAACACCGCGCGTGAAGCAGACTCGCATCAGGCAGAGAGACACCTCAACCATCAGCCGGAGATGACCATGCAGCAGCGTGCCAAAGCCCTCGCCGAGCGTCTGGAACGGGGCGCCCGCGAGCTCGCCGAGTTCGCGAGCTCCCTCTCGGAATCCGAATGGCAGACCCGCCTTCCCAAGGACGGGCGGAAAATCGGCGTCGTCGTGCACCACGTCGCCAGCATCTACCCGCTGGAGATCCAGCTCGCCCAGACCCTCGCCGGCGGTCAGCCGATCGCGGGCGTGACCTGGGATGACGTCAACCAGCTGAACGCCCAGCACGCCAGGGAGAACGACGCCGTCTCCAAGGCGGACGCCCTCGAGCTACTCCGGCGCAACAGCGCGGCGGCCGCGGACGCCATCCGCGCGCTTTCCGACGAGCAGCTCGATCGCGCCGCGTCGGTCTCGCTCAACAGCGATGCCCCGCTCACCTGCCAGTTCTTTCTGGAGGATCACGCGGTCCGGCACAGCTACCATCATTTGGCCAGGATCCGCGGGGCGATGCAGGCTCGGCTGGCCGTGGCCTGAGAGCCGGGTGGCGCTCCGGATTCATCGCCGGAGCGCCCCCCCCGATATTGTGACATTCGGTGTTCACATCCGAGACGTACGGAGGTTGCCCGCTTGCGGTGCCAAGCTCAATATTGCCGATGGGCCGATCACCACCTCAGGAGATCTTTCCATGGCACAGAAAGCACAGGCAATTCCCCAGGGCTACCACACCGTAACGCCCAGCCTCTGCGTCGCCGGCGCGGCGAAGGCGATCGATTTCTACAAGAAGGCGTTCGGAGCCGAGGAGCGGATGCGGTTCCCCGCCCCGGATGGGTCCATCATGCACGCGGAGCTGACGATCGGTGACTCGATCATCATGCTCGCTGATGAGATGCCAGAGCAGGGCGGACGCGGACCCAAATCCATCGGCGGCACGCCGGTCAGCTTCTTCATCTATCGGGAGAATGTGGATGCGGCCTGGAAGCAGGCCGTGGGCGCCGGCGCGAAGGAGATCATGCCGCTTGCCGACCAGTTCTGGGGCGATCGCACCGGATGCCTCGAGGATCCGTTCGGCCACCAGTGGTGGCTGGCGCAACACATCCAGGATCTGACGCCCGAGCAGCTGCAGAAGAACGCCGAGGCGTTCTACGCGCAGATGCAGTCCGCCTAGCACGGGGCGTCGGTAGCTCTCCTCGGCCTGTAGGTCGGGCCGCCGCCGCATCGAGGCTTGCGCCTCGATGCGGTCTTTTTTCTGGTCTCGTCGGAAGCGGTGCCTCCTAACCCTTCATGAGCCGCATCCTCCTGCCGCCGGGTCACGCCGGAGTCACGGCCGTCCGGTAGCTTGGTTGACACTCCTTCAGAAGCGAGCCATGAGATCCGTCACCAAGCACTTGAGCCTGCTCTTCGGCCTGGCCGCGACGAGCCTGACACCAGGCTACGCCCAGGATGGCCTGGTCGGCAGGAATCAGTTTTCAGTTGATATCGGAGTGATCGAGGGTGGGCTCTCGTATGCTAGACGGCTGGGTCGCGGGCCGATCAGCATCGGGGGCGGAGTCTGGGGGGCCTGGTCGCCATGGAGCACGTTCAAGGCAAACGTGTTCGAGCCGATGGGCGTTGAGCTCTTCGTCCGCGCTCAGCCCGCGGGTGTTGTGCAACTGGAGCTGGGCCCGTCGCTCCTTCGCTATTACTGGTCGGATGATTGTTCGGCCTGCAGCGGAACTTTCGCCGGAATTCGCGCGGCTGCCATGGTGGGCAAAGGAATCTTCTGGTTAGGTCCCACGGCCCGGATCGGCCGCACCTCGGGTGACCCTGCCGGCAGCGAGACCGGCATCATTTGGGGTGCTCACGTGCGACTGCTCGTGCCCTGGGGGAAGTAGCCTTCGGGCCCTGACGCTGCGGAGACACCATACCGTCGCTCCAGTCGCCCGGGTGCCGGGATAGAGCGAGGCTACTTTACCCCAGCCCCAGCTCCCCCACCTCCACCAGCGCCACCACTTCCCTACCCTCCCCCTCCAGCACCTCCCTCCCACCCTGCCCCCGATCCACCACCGCCAGCACACCGACCACCTTCCCTCCCGCCTCCGACACCGCCGCGATCGCCCTCTGCGCCGAGCCACCCGTGGTGATGACATCCTCCACCACTACGACCTGATCCCCCGCCGCGAAGTTCCCCTCGATCACCCGGCCGGTCCCGTGAGCCTTCGCCTCTTTTCGCACGCTGAACGCGTCCATCGGCAGCTCCGTCCCCCAGCTCGCCGCGGCGATCGCGTAGGAGACCGGGTCCGCTCCCATCGTAAGCCCGCCAACCGCCTTCGGCCGCCAGCCCTTGCTCCCGGATCGCCTGCCAGCCGAGCCGACCGATGAGCCCCTGCCCTTCGGCGCTCATCGTCGTGAGACGACAGTCTATGTAGTAGGAGGAGCGCTGACCCGACGCGAGCACGAAATCGCCACGCCGCACCGACCGATCGAGCAGGAGTCGGCGCAGGCGCTGCAGGTCGTCACCCGCCATCAGCCCTGGATCAGCCCTTCTTGAAGAACGAAGACAGGAACCCGGGCTTCTTGGTCGGCAGGTCCATCTGCACCGACGTGCAGAAGCCCCGAGCGAATTCGTCCACCGTCTTGGCCCGCTTGCCGAGATCGCGCTCGAGCCCCTTCATCACAGCCGCTTCGACGGCCGCCGGGAACTTGAGCCCCTTCACAGCCTGGTTGAGCGGGACCGGGGGCTGGGTTAGTAGTTGTTGGAACAACTCCCTCGGGTTCTTGCCCGTGAAGGGATGCTCCTGGGTCAGCAGATAATAGGTGATCGTCGCCAGGCTGTACACGTCGGCCTGCTCGCTAACCAGTTCTCCGCTAAGGGTTTCGGGAGCAACGTATTGGAGGGTACCCACGAAGAAGCCGGCTCGCGTGAGCCGCTCCTCAGGTGCCGCGTCCGAGTCCCGGGCGATCCCGAAGTCGAGGAGCTTGACGACCTGGGTGGCCGGGTCGTACATGATGTTCGCCGGCTTCAGATCGCGATGGATGATGCCCGCCCGGTGGGCCACGGCGAGGGCGGCTCCGAGCTGTTCGATGACGGTGGCGACCAGGGGAGCGGCCAGCTTGCCCGACCGGCTGACGAACTCCGCCAGCGGCTCGCCCTTGGCCCATTCCAGGGCCATGTAGTGAAGCCCATCCGATTCGCCGTAATCGTACGTACGGACGATGTTGGGATGGCTGACCCGGGATCCGTACTCGGCTTCCCGCAGGAACCGTTTGACCGCGATCGGGTCACTCGCGAGTCGCGGGCGCAGGATTTTTACCGCCGCCTGACCGCGGTCGGCACTACTCTGCGCAATACACCGTGGCGGTACCACCCTCGCCGATATACTTGGCGAGTTGGTAACCGGCCACCTTCCGACCGACCAGGTTGTCAGCGCTCATGGGTTCGCCAAGCTAGTTAATCTGCGACCACGCAGCAAGTTGGACGCTTGACGCTCCTCGTTCGTCGCCGCTAACGTTCGCATCCAAGGTCCGCGGTTCCATCGGCTCTGCCGGGAGTGTCAGCCATGCGTCGGCTCGTGTTCATGATCGGCCTGGCGGCTTCCGCCACGGGCTGCGGCAGTTGGAAACGGGTCGGCAGCGATGAACAGCCCAAGCCCACCGAAACGCTCACCCGTCTGCTCAACACCACGCAGTTCTACCAGCGACTGGGCCGGCTCGCCGCCGGCGATCCCATGCCGTTCGTCGGCACCGTCGCCTTCGCCGCGGGTCCCGCCGACTCGGTCATCGCGGTCATCGGCCTCTCGCTGGAGAACCGTACCTTCGCGTTCCAGAGGGAAGGGAACTCCTTCGTCGCACGCTACCGGGTGAGTCTTTCCTTCAAGCGCGAAGGCGCGCCGCCGGTGGACCTCGCCCGTGAAGAGGTTGTGCGCGTCGCCACCTTTCAGGAAACCCAGCGCGCTGACGAAAGCGTGCTCTTCCAGCAGGTCCTCCGAATCGTGCCGGGCGCCTACAAGGTCACCGCCACGGTTCGCGACGCGTCATCCACCTCCGAGAGCAGCGCCAGCGCCGAGTACACCGCGCCCGGTTTCGGCAAGTCATCCTACTCCGCGCCGATCCTGACCTACCAGGCGACGGGGCGGGGAAGCCGCGCCGATCCGGTCACCCTGGTCCTCAACCCCCGTGGGGCCGTCGGCTACGGGAGCGACACGCTGCTCGCATACGTCGAGGGCTACGGCTTCACCGAACCCACCAAGGTGCCGTTCCAGGTGCTCGACGAGCAGGAGCATGCCATCTACCAGGACTCGCTCAGGTTCCGGGGGGCAGGGAAGTGGAGAGCCAGGTCGTCCGCCTCGCGCCCGACAGCGTCTCACTTGGCGAGCTCCGGATCGTCGTCGGCTCCAAGCCCGAGCGCAGCGCCTCGGCGCTGGTCAGCTTCACCCAGGCGTGGGTGGTGACGAACTTCGAGGAGATGCTCGATCTGCTCCGCTTCTTCGGCCACGACGAGCAGATCGCCGCCATGCGCCGCGCCCCGGCCGGCGAGCGGGCCCGGATGTGGCGCGACTTCTATGCGGCCACCGATCCCAACACCGCCACCCCGGAGAACGAGGCGCTCAACCAGTATTTCGGCCGGGTCAACGCGGCCAACCAGCGCTTCAAGGACGAAGGCATCCCCGGCTGGCGGACCGACCGTGGCGAGGTATTCGTCACCCTCGGTGCGCCCGACGAGAGCGTGGAGAGCACCCCCGGGACCTCGAGCCGCATCATCCGCTGGACCTATCTCACCCACCGGCTGGAGATCTACTTCCAGGACGAGACCGGCTTCGGCCGGCTCCGGCTCACCCCGGGGTCGCGGGCGGAGTACGAGCGGATTCTGTCCCGGGTGCGGAGGCAGGGCTAGAAGGCATTATGCTCCTCGCATGACCAACCACACGCCGCCCCGCCTGTACCTGATCGACGGGTACGCGCTGATCTATCGTGCGTTCTTCGCGATGATCTCGCGGCCGCTCCGGACCAGCAAGGGCGAGAACACCTCCGCGGCGTGGGGTGTGGTCAACTTCCTGATGCGGCTGCGGGAGAAGTACCGGCCCGACTACGTCGCCTGGATCAACGACGCCGGCACCTCCTTCCGCGCCGAGCGGTACCCCGAGTACAAGTCCACCCGTGAAAAGCTCGACGGTGAACTGCGCGCCGACTTCGACCGCGCGCTCGAGCGGATCACCGCGCTGCTCGACGCCTTCCACATCCCCTTGGTGACCGTCGCCGGGTACGAGGCCGACGACGTGATTGGTACCCTGGCCACTCGCGCGGCCGAGCGCGGGCTCCAGGCGGTGATCGTCTCGGGAGACAAGGACTTCTATCAGCTGATCGGGCCCAGCGTCGCCCTCCTCAATCCCGGCCGGGGCGGCGCCGCCGGTGTGGAGGAGAGCTGGGTGGACGAGTCCAACGCCTCCGAGCGGCTCGGCGTTCAGCCCAGCCAGGTGATCGACTTCCTCTCTCTGGTGGGCGACGCCTCCGACAACATTCCGGGGGTCAAGGGCATCGGGGACAAGGGCGCCCAGAAGCTTCTCGGCCGAGTACGGCAATCTGGACACCCTGCTCGAGCGCGCCGCCGACATCACCGCCAAGCGGCCGCGCGAAGCGCTGCTGGCCCAGGCGGACAACGCCCGGCTCTCCCGTGAGCTCGTCACCATCAAGCTCGACGTGCCGGTCGAGCTGGACGTCTCTCGTCTCGCCCTCAAGGAACCCGACCGCGAGGCCGCGATCCGGATCCTGACCGAGTTGGAGTTCTATCAGCTCGCGCGGAGACTGGGCGGTCTGGAGGCCGAGCCTGTCGGAAGCAAGCCGGCCGCACGCGGTGCGTTCCGGACCCAGGCCGGGGCAGGGGAGGAGGGTGACCAGTCGGGTGAGAGTGATGCGGTCGCCGTCATACCCGAAGGCCAGGCCGCCACCGAAGCGACCGGGTTCGCCGCGAGCGACTGGCTCGCGATCGACGAAAGGCCGGCGCTCGAGGTGAAGGTGCTTGACGATCCCGCCGAGCTACCGGCGCTGGTGCGACAGCTGCGTGAGGCTCCGCTGGTCGCGATCGACACCGTCGCCACCTCGCCAGGCTCGCGTGCCGCCGAGCTGGTCGGCCTCTCGCTCTCGGTGACGCCGGCCGAGGTGTGGTATCTGCCCTTCGGTCACCGCAGCCGATCCGGCATGGGCTCACTGGGCGAAGGCATGACGGCGCCCGATCGGGAGAGAAACCTGCCTCCGCTGGCGTCAGCGGAGATGACTCCGCTTCGCGAGCTGCTGGCCGACCCCACGGTGCTCAAGGCGGGGCACATCATCAAGTACGACTGGCAGGTGCTGCGCCGGGCCGGCGTCGAGCTCGCCGGCGTCGCCTACGATACGATGCTCGAGAGCTTCATCCTCGATCCCGGCCGCCGCTCCCATGCCCTCGACAACCTCTGCCTCGAGCACTTGGGACGGCCGATCAAGACCTACCAGGACATCACGGGAAAGGGAAAGACCGAGATCCCCTTCGCGGAGGCGACCGTGATCGCGGCCGCCGAGTACTGCGGCTCGGACAGTGCCACCGTGCTTGCGCTGCACGAGCGTTTCCTTCCCACCATCCGCGACATGCAGATGGAGGCCTTGTACCAGGAAGTCGAGCTGCCGCTGGTCGAGGTACTGGTGGACATGGAGTGGGAGGGCATCGGAGTGGATCGCGCCGTGTTCGAGCGGCTCGACGGGGAGCTGAGCGCCGACATGCGCCGGCTCGAGGGTGAGATCTCCCGAGTCGCAGGGCTGGAGCTCAACTTCAATTCTCCCAAGCAGCTGGCGACAGTCCTCTTCGAGAAGCAACAGTTGCCCGTGCTCAAGAAGACCAAGACCGGTCCCAGCACGGACGCCGATGTGCTGGAGCAGCTCGCCGCGATGGGACATGAGCTCCCCAAGCTCATCCTGGAGTACCGAGAGCTGCAGAAGCTGAAGAGCACCTATGTGGACACGCTGCCGGCGACGATCGACCCGCGGACCGGCCGGATCCATACCACCTTCAACCAGGCGGGTGCGGCGACGGGACGTCTCAGCTCGAGCGATCCCAATCTGCAGAACATCCCCATACGCAGTCTCCGCGGCGAGGAGATCCGCCGCGGGTTCATCCCGCGCGAAGGCTGGACTTTCCTGGTGGCGGACTATTCCCAGATCGAGCTGCGCATCATGGCGCACCTGTCCGGGGATCCGGCGTTCATCGAAGCCTTCAATCAGGGCGGCGACATCCACCGGCAGACCGCGGCGATCATCTTCAGCGTCCCGCCCGACCAGGTGACGCCCGAGATGCGCGCCCAGGCGAAGACCATCAATTTCGCCACCATCTACGGCCAGGGGCCGTTCGCGCTGAGCCGCCAGATCAACAGTTCCATGGAGGACGCCCGCAGCTTCATCGCCCGCTATTTCGAGCGCTTCGCCGGCGTGCGCGCGTTTCTCGACCGGCAGATCGCGCTGGCCCGCGAGCAGGGTTACGTCGAGACCATCTTCAAGCGCCGGCGCTACATCCCGGAGATTCGCGACCGCAATTTCAACATGCGCGCCTACGGCGAGCGGAACGCGCAGAACTCGCCGCTGCAGGGGTCCGCCGCCGATCTCATCAAGGTCGCCATGCGGCGCATCCACGGCGCGATTCGCGACGAGGGGCTGCGAGGGCGGATGCTGCTCCAGGTGCACGACGAGCTGGTGTTCGACGTGCCGCCGGAGGAGCTGCCGCGGATGCGCGAGCTGGTGAAGACCCACATGGAGGGGGTGGTCGAGCTGCGGGTGCCGCTGGTCGTGGACCTGGGCGACGGGCCCAACTGGCTGGAGGCAAAGCGGTGAGCGACGCCGGTCTGCACCGGTTTCGGTTCTCCGATCCGGAGTTCGACCTCCCGGACGTCGAGTCGGTGCTCGATGCGCTCGAGGCGGCGGTCATCACGCCCGACACCGCGATGTTCGACGGTGCCCGCCAGAGCTGGCAGGCGGTAGCCCGCCATCCGGAAGTTCGGGCCGCGTGGGAGCAGCGGGTGCGGTACCGCCCGCCCGGCGGCGGCCTCGACCTCCCGCCGCTCCCGCCCGAGGCCGACGACCCGACGGATGAAGTCGCCCGGCGCCGCGCGGCCTACGCCATGGTGCTGCGGGGCAATCGAATCCCGCTCGAGGCGCCGCCGCCCGAGCCCGCCCGCCGGCGCTCGGTCGTCGCGGGTGTCGTTCTGGTCGTCGTGCTGCTGCTGCTGGTGGGGCTCGGCGTGGTGGAGCTGGCGGGGGGTCTGGTGCGGATGGCCTCGATGGCGGCCCACTTCTCCAACTGATCTCCGGCTCGCCCGGGGTCAGGTGTCGGCCGGCGGCAGCCGTCGCTTCCGTCCCCGCACGCCCGGCCACCAGTTCCACCGTCCCATTGCCTGCATGAACGCCGGCACCAGCACCATCCGGATCACGGTGGCATCCAGCGCCACCGCGACCGCCAGCCCGAAGCCCAGCATCTGCATCGGCAGCACCCGCGCGAACGCGAACACCCCAAACACCAGGATCATGATCAGCGCCGCGGAGGTGATCACCGAGGCGGTGGCGCTGAGGCCTTCCATGGTGGCCGCGGTGTTGCGGCCCGACCGGTCGAACGCCTCCTTGATCCGGCTCAGGAGAAACACCTCGTAGTCCATACTGAGCCCGAATACCACGGCGAACACCAGCACCGGGATCACCACGAAGATCGCCGATGTCGGTCCGGTCAGTCCGCAGCGCCTGGGAGCCGACGCCGAACTGGAACACCAGCACGATCAGCCCAAACGTCGCGCTGACCGACAGGGTGTTCATGATGATCGCCTTGATCGGCACCAGCACCGAGCGGAAGGCGACGGCGAGCATGACCCCCGTGGCCCCGAGGATGAGCAGGACGAGGAGCGGGAAGCGCTCCAGCAGGTCGGTCTGGAAGTCGAGCGCGGAGGCGGTGTAGCCGCCCACGCTGACCGTCATGCCGCGGGTACCGCGCAGCTGGGCTCGCCCGAGGTCGCGGGCCCGCTGAACCAGCTCCATCGCCGAGGTGAGCGACGTGGTGTCGGCGGGGATCACGTCCAGCAGCGTGAGCCGGCGGTCCTCGCTCAGGTAGGCGTCCACGAAGCTGGGGTACTGGGCTCGGGCCGCCTCCATGTCGCTGTAGAGGAAGGAGTAGCCGAGCAGCGACGTTCCGGGCGCCAGGTCCACCAGGCTCCGGACCTCGCGCACCCGCGGATCGGCGCGGAGCGAGTCCGAGAGGGTGCGCAGCCCGCGGAGCGAGGTGGTCTGCACCGCGGTTCTCCCCTTCGGCACTTCCACCAGCACCCGGATCGGCTGGATGTAGCCGGCGACGCCCATGCGCGACAGCGTCTCCAGCCCCTGGCCCGCCTCGGTGCCGGTGGGCCACCAGTGGCGCGACGGCAGGCCGATCCGGATCCAGAAGAGCGGGGCGGTGAGGACCGCGATGGTGACCCCGCCGTAGACCATCGCCCGAATGGGATGACGCGACAGCGTGCGCGCCCATTTCTCCCACACCTGCGGCGCGTGGTACCAGGTGAGCCGGCGGGCCAGCCACTTGGGGCGGTCGATCTCCCGGCCGAGCACGGCGAGCAGGGCGGGGAGGAGGGTGATCGAGAGCAGCACCGCTACCCCCACCACGATCAGCCCTCCGATGCCTACGCTCCGGGTCTCGATCAGCGGCGTGAACAGCAGCGCGCCGAATCCGACCACGACCGTGAGTCCCGAGGTTATCACCGCGGACCCCGCCGTCACCATCGTGCTCACCGCCGCCTCGCGGCGCCGGAGGCCGCGGCCCAGCTCCTCCCGGAAGCGGGTGACGACGAGGAGCGAGTAGTCGATGCCCACGCCGAGCCCGATCATCGTCGTCATGTTGAGCACAAAGATGCTCATGGGCGTGATCCGGGTGAGCAGCCCGATCGCGGTGAGCGATACCGCGATGGCGAGGACGCCGACGATGAGCGGCAGCGCGGCCGCCACCAGCGCGCCGAAGGCCAGCACCAGGATGAAGAGCGTGAGGGGGAGCAGCGTGGTCTCGCCCCGCCGGCTGTCCTCCGCCACCACGGTGCGGACGTCGAGGTCGAGCGGCGCGCGGCCCGTCACCCGGGCGCGATACTGGGCCGGATTCGGCGCGGTCGCGAGCGCCATGCGCACGGCCCGGCGGGTCGGAGGCACGTACGCGCCGGCGCTGTCGCCGTCGATCACGTCGATCGCCACCAGCACGAAGGTCGCGAGCCGATCGCGGCTCAGGAAGGTGGTGTCGCCGGTTCCGGGATAGGAGACCAGTCCGCGGACGTAGGGCTGGCGGTCGAGCGCGGCGAGGACGGAATCGAGCACCGCTCGCGAGGGGCCGGAGTCGAAGGCCGAGGGGCCTTCCAGGGTGACGGCGAAGAACTCGCCGATCGGGCGGGTGAACCGGTCGTTCAGGAGATGCTCGGTGCGGGAAGCCTCGGTCTCCCGCTCGCTGCCGCCACGGATGTTGAGGAGGGCGGGCGTGGCCGGGGCGCGCACCGCGGCCACCGCCCCGATCACCGCCCACACGACCAGCACCGCCCACCGCCAGCGGACCAGCGCCCGGGCGAAAGGTTCCATCAGATTCAGGTGGCTCCTCCGAGACTTCGGTCCGCGCCCGACCGCGCGGGCGGCCAATGTTAGGTAAGTGCAGGACTCGGCGCTAGCCGCGCTGGCGACTTGGCGCGTCCCTTGCCCATATTCCGACGAACCATGCGCCGTGCCTTCCTCCCCGCTCTCACCCTGATCCTCGCGGTCCTGGTCCTGGTCGACCGGATCGGGCACCTGAAGCTCGCCTCGCAGCGTTCGGCGGAGGCGGTGCAGGGCCCCAGCTCCACCCAGTCAGGAACGGCGCATCTCGATACCGGTAAAGCCGTTATGCGCCTGGAAGGCGTGGCGGGCCGCGCCGGGGGTGCGGTGGGCGACCGGCTGGCGCGCCTGGCCACCCGGGAGCGGCTCTCCCGAGAGTCCGGCGGGACCTACCTGGATTCGCTGATCGTCAGCACCGACTCGGTGGTGCGGCGCTGGCCCGACAGATACGGCAAGCCCATCCGGGTCCACATCGTGGAAGGCGGAGCCCCGGGCTATTTGCCGAAGATGGCGAGATTTGCGCGTGACGCGTTCGACCGGTGGGAGCAGACCGGCGTGGGGATCAAGTTCCAGGTTGTACCCGATTCCACCAATGCCGACGTCATGATCCGGTGGATCGATCACTTCGACTTCGATCGCGCCGGCCAGACCGACCTCACCTGGGACCAGGCCGGCCGGGTGCGACGGGCATCCATCTCGCTCGCGCTCCGGACCCACACCGGCGTGGCGCTCCCCGACGCGGCGCTCCTGTCCGTGGCGGTTCACGAGGCGGGTCATGCGCTGGGGCTGCCGCACTCCTCCGACACCAGCGACGTGATGTTCCCGGCCACCCGTACCGGCACCCTCACCGAGCGCGATCGCCGTACCATCGAGGTCCTATATCGGCTGCCGCCCGGCCCGGTCCGCGACGAGCTGGCCGGGCGCTGAGCCGGTGGCTTCGCGCATGACCGTCCTCCGCTGGCGCGGCGTGCTGGCCGCGATCTTCATGACCGTTTCGTCCGTCCCGGCCGCCGCACAGACCTATTCCCAGGTGGACGCCGCCGCGCTCGCGGGCATCCGCGAAGGGCTCTATCCCGGCGCGGTCGTCGTGATCGGCCGGCGGGACTCGGTGCTCTACTCCCGCGGCTACGGCCACTTCACCTGGAATCCGGCGTCCAGGGTTCCCCAGCCCGACTCGACGCTCTGGGACATCGCGTCCATCACCAAGGTCGTGGCGACGGCCGGCTCCGCGATGCGTCTCGTGGATCAGGGCAAGCTCGATCTCGATGCGCGGGTGGGACGCTACCTGCCGCGCTTCTCCGGCGGTCTCAAGAACCAGGTCACCGTGCGGATGCTGCTGGATCACACCAGCGGTCTCAAGAGCTATGTACCGATCTACCGGAAGGCGGGCCGAAGCCGGTCCCGCATGATCTCCCTGCTCTATGCCCAGCCGCTGGTCCGCGCCCCGGGCGACTCGGCGGAGTACAGCGACCTCAACGCCATGCTTCTCGGCCTGGTGGTCGAGTCGGTCTCCCGGACCACCCTCGACCGTTTCGCGGATGCCGAGGTGTTCGACCAGCTGGGCATGACCGAGACCCGCTTCAGCCTTCCCGCCCGGCTCAAGCGCCGCACCGCGCCCAGCGGCATGTGGCGGGGCCAGCCGGTCCCTGGCGACGTGAACGACCAGAACGCTGCCGCCTTCGGCGGTGTGGCGGGCCACGCGGGCGTGTTCTCGACCGCAGGTGACCTCGCGCGCTTCGCCCAGGTCTGGCTCCGGAACGGCATGGGCCCCAAGGGCCCCTGGGTCAGCCCCGCCACCATGCGGGCATTCCTGACCCGTGGCCCCCGGAGCGGCACCCGGCTCCTGGGCTGGGACTCGCCCGACCTGACCGGCGAGGAGCCGAGCATCTTCGGCACGCTCATCAGCACCTCGGCGTACGGACATACCGGGTTCACCGGCACCGAGATCTGGATCGACCCGACCCACGATCTCTTCCTCGTCTTCCTCACCAACCGGGCCTTCGATCCCAAGGCGCGGGACTCGCTCAAGGGGCTCAAGGCGATCCGGACCGCCATGTCCGACGCCGCCATCCGTCTGGTCCCCCACGGCTGCGCCCAGGAGCTGGTCTCGCGCTGCTGATCGTCCCGAACCAACGGGGCTGCTCTCCGGTTACTATCATTAGATACGCGACGGATGGATCGAGAAGGACGACAGATAGTTCGCGATCGTGGACAGGAGCGAGCGGCCCCATGCAATCGTCAGAGTCGGTCCGGAAGGCACTGCGCGCCGTGAAGGATCCCGAGCTCAACCTCAACATCATCGATATCGGGCTGGTGTACGACGTCGAGGCGAGCGAAGAGGGTGACGTGCACGTCAAGATGACCCTGACCTCGCCGGGGTGCCCAGCCGGTGGTGAGATCATCGAGGACGTCAAGAAGGTGGCGGGTGACCTCGAGGGAGTTCGGAACGTCGAGGTCGAGCTGGTGTGGGATCCGTACTGGACCCCCGAAAAGATGGACCCGCGCGTGCGGGCATTTCTGGGGTTTTAGCCGGACCCTCCCCCCATACTCGCCGCCAGCAGCTCCCCGCCGAACTCCCGTACCTGCCAGCGCCGTAACTCCGGAACTCGCGCCAGGGCCTCATCGCTCTTGGGGTCCTCGCGGGCGATGGCTTCCAGGGTCCCGTTGGGGCAGACCACCCCAGGGGGCAGATCGTATTTCTGGGCCAGGAGATTGCGCGCGGCCTTGAGCCGCTCGAACCTCGCCTCCTGGGCCAGGTCCTGCTGGCGCCGCGGCGGCTCGCGCGATGGTTGGAATGTCGCTCTCGGGCACCTCGAGGCCGCGCTTCACCGCCGCCAGCAGGTCGCGTCCGCGCCGCTCGACCTGATCCGCGCTGATTCCGGGAATCGTCTTCAGTGCCGCGGTGTCCGCCGGCGCCTGCTTGGCGATGGCCAGCATCGGTTCGTTGTTCATGATGCGGAACGTCGCCCGGTCCGCGCGGCGGGCGGTCGCCTCGCGCCACTCCCACACCTCGCGCAGCACCGCCAGCTCCCGTCCCCGAAGCGCCTTCGCCCCCTTGATTCGGAGCCACCCCGGCTCGGCCTGCTCACCGGTCGAGGCACGGATGTCCTCCAGCAGCGCGAACTCCTCCTGCGCCCATCCGAGCCGGCCTCGCTCACTCAGCCGTTCGCGCAGGATGTCGCGCAGCTGCGGGAGGTAGTGCGTGTCCGAGGCCGCGTACGCCAGCATCTCGGGTGACAGCGGGCCGCGCCGACCAGTCCGCCCGCTGAAATCGCTTGTCCAGCTTGACGCCGAAGTACTTCTCCAGCAGCGCCGCGAGACCGATCCCCGGCTCGTTGAGCAGCTGTGCCGCGATCCGGGTGTCGAAGAGGTGCTGGGCGGTGAAACCGTACTCGCGATTCAACAGGCGGAGGTCGTAGTCCGCATCGTGGAAGACGATCTCCACCGCCGGATCGCCCAGCAACTCGCCGATCGGTCCGAGCCCGTCGGTGGCCAGCGGGTCCACCACGGCGGTCTCGCTGCGCGAGGAGATCTGAACCAGGTACACCCGGTCGAGGAAGCGATGGAAGCTCGCCGCCTCGGTATCGACCGCGAGGAGGGGTTCGGCCCGCATGCGCTCGGCCAGCTCGGCCAGCGCGCCGGCGGTCTCGATCAGTTGCACGGGTTCAGTCGGCTTTCGATGAGACGAGCTCGAGACCCGCGGCGATCTCGTCCAGCGCCTTGGAAAGCGCCTTGTAGAACTCCGCGTCGGGCTGGGGCGTGCCGCCCATCGCGGCGTCCAATTGGAGCTTGCGGGCGAGGCGAGCGGCGTGGCGGATGTAGTCGGTCTGCGGTTTCATGGGAGCTATGAGCTATGAGCTAAGGAGCTATGAGCCGGTGGTCTCGGGCACCGCTCGCGAACCCGGTCGAACGCTGTAGTATATCTGAGCCGGCGCCCGCGAGCGGCCTATGGGGGCGCTCCGCCAGTACCTTCTGGCTCAGCTCATAGCTCATAGCTCATAGCTCATAGCTCATAGCTCATAGCTCATAGCTCATAGCTCATAGCTCATAGCTCATAGCTCATAGCTCATAGCTCATAACCCAATGCCCATCGATCTCACCGTCTACCCCGACGAATGCGACTCCTTCGGCCATCTGAACCAGGCGTCGTTCCTGAGCCTGTTCGAGCGGGCCCGCTGGGAGATGCTGCGGGCCGGGCCCGGGCATGGATCTCTTCGACCGCACCGGGACCTGGCCCGCGGTTCGGAAGACGGTCATCGAATACCACGCCGCCGCGTTCCCGGGCGACATCCTCCGGTTCGAGCAGGACGCTGACCCATCGTCGGCCGCACCAGCTTCACCATGCGGCAGGTCGCGCGGCGCCTCCGCGACGACGCCCTCATCGCCACCGCCGAGTTCCTCTTCGTCTGCGTGAACCGGCAGGGCCGCCCGGTCGCCGGTGCCCCGCGAGTTCAACGACTTCATGGCCGCCCGTCGGCGCGAGCGGGCGAGGTACAGCGGGTCACCGTGAACGGCGTCGAGCCTCGCGGTCGAGGTGCGGGGCGACGGGCCGGCGGTGCTGTTCATCCACGGCTACCCGTTCGACCGGTCCATCTGGACCCACCAGGTCGCGGCGCTCGAGGGGTGGACTCGGCGCATCGCGCCGGACCTTCGTGGCATGGGGCAGTCCGACGCGCCCGACCTCGGCTACAGCATGGAGACCTACGCCGCCGACCTCGCCGGCCTCCTCGACCTCCTCGGCATCGACGACGTGGTCCTGGTCGGGCCTCTCGATGGGGGGCTACATCGCGTTCGAGTTCCTCCGGCGCTGGAAGGACCGGGTGCGCGGCCTGGTGCTGATGGACACCCGCGCGGAGGCCGATACGCTGGAGGCCAAGCGGGCCCGCGACACGGCCGCGGCCACCGCCCGCGAGCAGGGCGCCGAGGCGATCGCCGAGACCATGCTGCCGAAGGTGCTGGGGGCTCCGACGCTCGCCGGCGTCCCCGCCACGGTCGAGCGGGTACGGGCGATGATGGCGGCCACCCCGGTGGCCGGCATGGTCGGAGCGCTCGGCGCCATGCGCGACCGGCCCGACAGCACCCCGCTCCTCGCCGAGCTCGGGGACGTCCCCACGCTGGTGATCGTGGGCGACGAGGACGAGGTGACGCCCGCCGCGCAGGCCCGCGCCATGGCCGACGCGATCCCCGGGGCCAGTCTCGTCATCATCCGCTCCGCCGGCCACATCCCGCCGCTCGAGCGGCCGTCGAGACCACCGACGCGCTGTCGGCCTTCCTCTCGGGTCATCTCCTGAAACCTTTGCGGGGCCTGCGGCGTTGTGGATGTGGCGGCGCGAGCATGGACCTTCCGGGTCCCTCTGGTCGTCCGTCCTCACCAAACCAACGGTCCCGCGCTCGCGGCCAAGCTAGTACGAGCTCGGGGCCGCCTTTCTTTCCGCGACGCCTGCGAGCCGGACGCGAAACGACCCTCCCGAGCTGCGGAGGGTCGTGCGGTCATGGAGCCGGCGCCTTGGCCGGACCGGGTCAGCGCTTGGGGCGCCCCGGCGGCGTGTCGCTGTTGAAGACCTCTTTGTTCTTCTCGATGAACGACACCTGGTTCGGCGGCACGTCCTCCTCCGGGAAGATCGCCGTCACCGGGCACTCGGGCTCGCAGGCGCCGCAGTCGATGCACTCGTCGGGGTGGATGTAGAGCTGGTCCTCACCCTCGTAGATGCAGTCCACCGGACACACATCCACGCAGGCGCGATCCTTCACGTTGATGCACGTCTCGGTGATCACATAGGTCATCGCTGCCGTTCCTCCACGAGTTGCCGCGCTCTGCATGGCCGATCTTCGCAAAGGTATACGGACTCCGCTCGGACGGCGCAAGGGGCGATGATATCTTCCCCGTACATGCTCCATCGCCTTCGTGGTTTCGCCGTCCTGGCGGCGCTCGCTGGCCGCGGCCGCCCCCTGCGGGCACAGGAGTGCCGGCCCCGTCGCACCGCGCTCGTCCTCTCCGGCGGCGGCGCCAAGGGTCTGGCGCACATCGGCGTCCTGGCCGCGATGGACAGCCTCGGCATCCGCCCCGATCTCGATCGTCGGCAGCAGCATGGGCGCGGCCGTCGGCGCGCTGTACGCCAGCGGCTACAGCGGCCGCGAGCTCGATTCGCTCGCGCCGCGTCGTCCCGCTCGCCCAGCTCTTCCGGACCTACCGGCCGCGCGCGCCCCGCTCGCTCGGCGTGCTGCGACCGCTGGTGATGTGGGAGCAGGGCGACCGCCGCTTCAACCTCCAGAGCGCGTCGGTGGTCGAGTCCGAGGTGAACGCGCTGGTGAGCGCCGCGATGCTGACCGGCAACCTGGCGGCGCGCGGCGACTTCGACTCGCTGCCGATCCCCTTCCGCGCCGTGGCCACCGATCTGGCGACCGGGAAGCCGGTCGTGCTCCGCTCCGGTGACCTGGCCCAGGCGGTGCGCGCGAGCGTCGCCATCCCGCTCGTCTTCGCGCCCGAGCTGCGCGACAGCCAGTTCCTCGCGGACGGCGGACTGTCGGCCAACATCCCGGTGGCGGTGGCGCGGGCCGAGGGCGCCGAACGGGTGATCGTGTCCGACGCGACGGAGCACCCCGACACCACGTTCGACGGGTACTCGCCCATCGACGTCGCCGACCGGCTGATCGAGTTCCTCTTTCAGCAGCCGACCGACTCGCTCTCCACCGGCGATGTGCTGGTGCGGCCCGACGTGGACGGCTTCAACAGCCTCAACTTCTCGCCGAGGACGCGTCGCGCGGCTCCTGGCGAACGGCCGAGCGGCCGGGGACAGCGTCGCTGCCGGGACTCTCCTGCCCTCGCACGGCAGCGCGTCGCCGCGGCGCGGTCGCCTGCCCCGGCGCATCACCGGCTTCACCGCCGGGGTGCCAACGACTCCGAGCGGCTGGCCCTGGAGCGCATGCTCGGGCCTCGGCCTCAGCGACACCGTGGACGCCGACCTGCTGCGATCGCGGGTGCGCGGGCTGGCCGACGTCCGATGCCTACCATGCCGTGTGGCTGGACCCGCACGGCTCGGGCGACTCGGTGCGCTTCGACCTCGCGATCCGGCGCGCGTCCAGGCGGGTCGTCGCCCTCGGCCTCGGGTACGACAACGAGCTCGGCGGCCACCTCTGGGCCGGCGTCGTGGATCGCCGGGTATTCGGGCTGGCGCTCGAGGGAAGCGGCGCCGCTCTTCCTCGATGCCTTCCGGAAGGAGCTGTACACCGGCTTCCGCCGAAAATTCCAGATCGCCCGCCAGCTCGTCGATCCCGACGCTGACGGTCCGGCTCGCCACCGAAGACGTTCGCCGGTTCGATGACGAGGGCGACGAGCTCGACGAGCTCGAGACCAGCGAGGCGCTGGCCTTCGCCGGAGTCGAGCGCGTCGCTGCCGCACGGGTGGGAGATCGCCCTCGGCGTACGCGGGCACGCGTGGGGGGAGCCGGGCCGAGACGATCTCTCGACGTTGGGCGTGGAGGCCCGCGCGATCCGCGCCAGTCGCACGCGCGGCCGCGTGGTTCGGGCGGATGCCGTCTGGACCGGCGTGTACCGGCGCGCCAGGCTCGAAGCGGAGATGCTGCGCCAGTTCGGCGTGGTGCGGCTGGTGCCGCGGGTGATGCTCGGCTGGGGCGAGGGCCTGCCGGTGCAGCTCGCCTTTCCGCTCGGCGGGGACGACGGATTTCCCGGCCTTCACATCGGCGAGCGCCGGGGCGATCGGGAGGCGATGCTCGGACTCGGCTTCGTCGCACCGCTCAAGGGCCCGCTGCTGGCGCGGGTCGAGTTCGCGGGAGGGCGCACGGCGACCGGCGGCTCGATCTTCGGGGATGACGGCTGGGTGGGCGGGATTCGGGCCGGGCTCGGCGCGGATACGCCGGTCGGGGTCGTGCGGTTCGAGTACGGTTACAGCACCGAGGATCGCGGCGCGGTGTTCGTCCGCCTGGGCGATTGGCCCTGAGGCAGCCGCTCGGCTAGAGCCCCTCCGACAGTGGCGATGCGTACACCTCACTTCGAGGCTCGGGCGTTCCGTAGCGGCGGTTGGGCCCGTAGAGCCGGTGCCACTCCTCCCGCAGGCAGAAGGGGTCCAGTCCGTGCGGCCGGTCCACGGCCAGCACTCCGTCGAGATGGTCGATCTCGTGCTGCAGCAGCTCGGCCCGGTCGCCCTCCAGATCCACCTCGTGCCACTGGCTCTTGAAGTCCTGATAGCGTACCCGGACCCGGTACGCCCGCGAGGTCCGCACCAGCAGGTTGGGGAACGAGAAGCAATCGTCCCAGACCTCGAAGTCCTCGTTGCCGATGTCCACGATCTCCGGATTGATGAGGGGCCACGGCTTGTCCATCTCCACGTAGATCATCCGGACCGGAGCCCCGATCTGCGGGGCCGCGATCGCCCGGCCGCCTCCGAATCGGGACTGCCAGTCGCGCAGGGTCTCGCGCATGTCGTCCATGATCACCCTGACCGCGGTGGATCCGGGCCGGGTGATCGTCTCGCACTTGGCGCGCAGGATGGGATCCCCGAGCAGCCGGATGCGATGGATGGTCATTGAGCGAACTCCTCAGGGCGAATGAAGATGGCACGTGAGAGCCGCTCTCAATATGGGAAGACGGAGCCGACCGGGCCAGACGGCTTCTTACCGACTCTCTAGCGTGAGGTATTATAGTAGTAATTAGTACTACTCTTTTAATACTCTGGACTCATGTGGGTACCTCTAAGGGCTGAACGGCCTGGCCTCTGAATTCCGCTGCCGTCAACCGATCGACCAACTCCTCACCTGGCAGCCCAACATATGATTTAGCAGGTACTTAGAGATTCGCACCAATTATGTTGTACGATTTGACAATCCCGACCATTTCACTAGCTTTACGCCCATGGGGACACCCCTTCCTCTCATCGAGAGCGGCCTGCCCGTAGGCCACAAGGGCCAGCGGGGCGCTGTGATGACTCAGCTCAAGCGGGCGCAGCCGCTGACCGCCAGGGAGCTGGCCATTCGGCTCGGCGTGTCGCTGAACGCGGTGCGGCACCACCTGAAAGAGCTGGAGGTCGAAGGGCTGATCAGCTATCAGCGGGAGCACCGCGGCGTGGGCGCCCCCGTGTTCGCCTACCGGCTCAGCAGGGCGGGCGAGGAGCTGTTCCCTCGACGCTACCGCGAGGCCCTGACCGCCATGCTGGATGCGGTTGCCGCGCGCGAAGGGCGTCACGCGGCCGTCGCCCTGCTCGGATCCTACTTCGAAGTCCTGGCGGGTCGCATCCGGGCTCGGCTCGAAGGCGCCTCCGCGGAACAGCGACTCGGGCTGGTGGCCGCGGCCCTGTCCGAAGAGGGCTTCATGGCCGAGTCCAGCGTGGCAAATGGCGTCGCGGTGCTGACGGCGCACAACTGCGCCCTTCCCCGTGTCGCCGAGCGGTTCCCGGAGCTCTGTTCGGCGGAGGCGAAGTTCCTGGCCGATGTGCTGGAGGGAGAAGTCCAGCGGACGGATCACATGCTGAGCGGGTGTGCCGCCTGCGAGTATCACGTGCGGTTCCCCGGAGCCGCCGAGGAGATGTCATGAGCACGCAAGTCGAGACGCTGGTCAACAAGGAGTACAAGCACGGCTGGGTCACCGACATCGAGTCCGATGTCGCGCCGCCGGGCCTGAGCGAGGACGTCATCCGCCTGATCTCCGCGAAAAAGGGCGAGCCGGAGTGGCTGCTGGAGTGGCGGCTCAAGGCCTACCGTGGCTGGCTCAAGATGAGCGAGCCCCACTCCTGGCCCAACATCCGCTACACGCCGGTGGACTACCAGTCCATCAGCTACTACTCGGCACCGCGGACCGCCAAGCCGCTGGGCAGCCTCGACGAGGTGGATCCCAAGCTGCTCGAGACCTACAAGAAGCTCGGCATCCCGCTGTCGGAGCAGAAGATCCTGTCCGGGGTCGCGGTGGACGCCATCTTCGACTCGGTTTCGGTCGGCACCACCTACAAGGCCAAGCTCGCGGAGCAGGGGATCATCTTCTGCTCCTTCGGCGAGGCCGTGCGCGAGCATCCCGAGCTGGTGCGGAAGTACCTCGGCTCGGTGGTGCCCGCGAGCGACAACTTCTTCGCGGCGCTCAACGCCGCGGTGTTCAGCGACGGGTCCTTCGTGTACATCCCGAAAGGCGTCCGCTGCCCGCTGGAGCTCTCCACCTACTTCCGGATCAACTCCGCGTCCACCGGCCAGTTCGAGCGCACGCTGATCGTGGCCGACGAGGGCGCCTACGTCAGCTACCTCGAGGGCTGCACCGCGCCGAAGCGGGACGAGAACCAGCTGCACGCCGCGGTGGTCGAGCTGGTGGCGCTCGAGGGCGCCACCATCAAGTACTCGACGGTCCAGAACTGGTACGCCGGCGACGCGGAGGGGAAGGGCGGGATCTACAACTTCGTCACCAAGCGGGGCAAGTGCGCCGGCGCCCGTTCCAAGATCTCCTGGACCCAGGTCGAGACCGGATCGGCCATCACCTGGAAGTACCCGAGCGTCATCCTCCAGGGCGACGACTCGGTCGGCGAGTTCTACTCGGTGGCGGTGGTGAACGGCCGGCAGCAGGCCGATACCGGCACCAAGATGATCCACATCGGCAGAGAACACCCGGAGCACCATCGTGTCGAAGGGCATCAGCGCGGGGCAGGGGCAGAACAGCTACCGCGGCCTGGTCAAGGTGCTGCCCAAGGCGGCCGGCGCGCGCAACTACACCCAGTGCGACTCGATGCTGATCGGCAACCGCTGCGGGGCGCACACGTTCCCGTACATCGACGTGCAGAACGCCACCAGCTCCACCGAGCACGAGGCCTCCACCTCGAAGATCGGCGAAGACCAGATCTTCTATCTGAAGCAGCGGGGACTCAATACCGAGAACGCGATCTCGATGATCGTGAACGGCTTCTGCAAGGAAGTCTTCCAGGAGCTGCCCATGGAGTTCGCGGTCGAAGCGCAGAAGCTGCTCGGCATCAGCCTCGAAGGCAGCGTCGGCTAACGCGGACGACGGTTCGGCGCGACAACGTTTGGGAGGAGAAGACAGTGCTGGAAATCAGAGACCTGCGGGCCTCGGCCGGCGACAAGGAAATCCTCAAGGGCATCAACCTCACGGTCAATCCGGGCGAGGTCCACGCCATCATGGGCCCCAACGGCTCGGGCAAGAGCACGCTGGCCCAGGTGCTCGCGGGCCATCCCGGCCTACGAGGTCACCGGCGGCTCGGTGCGCTACGACGGCCAGGACCTCCTCGACCTCGAGCCGGAAGAGCGCGCCCAGGCCGGGCGTCTTCCTCGCCTTCCAGTATCCGGTCGAGATCCCGGGCGTCACCAACGCCTATTTCCTCCGCGCGGCGTACAACGAGATCCGGAAGGCCAGGGGCCTGGAGGAGATCGACTCGATGGACTTCATCGACCTGCTCGAGGAGAAGCTCAAGGTGGTCGAGTGGGGGCCGGAGATCATGAGCCGCGCGGTCAATCCGGGCTTCTCCGGCGGCGAGAAGAAGCGGAACGAGATCCTCCAGATGGCGGTGCTCGAGCCCAGGCTCGCCATCCTGGACGAGACCGACTCGGGCCTCGACATCGACGCGCTCCGCGATCGTGGCGGCGGGCGTGAACGAGCTGCGCGGCCCCGACCGCTCGTCCATCGTGGTCACCCACTACCAGCGGCTGCTCAACTACATCGTGCCCGACTTCGTGCACGTGCTGTCCAACGGCCGGATCGCGATGTCGGGCGGCAAGGACCTGGCGCTCGAGCTCGAGGCGCGGGGCTACGAGTGGCTCGAGGCCGCGCGGTGCGGAGGCGGGGGCCGGGCGTGACCGAGGCGTGCTGCAGGAGGTCGAGCCCCGGACCGGCGCGGCGATCGCGGACGGGCCCGAGTGGCTCGAGCCGGTCCGCCGGGCCGCCGTGGAGCGCTTCGCCGCGGTCGGGATTCCCCGCGGCCGCGACGAGGAGTGGCGCTTCACGCCGATCGGGCCGATCGCCAGGGCGAGCTGGCGGCCGCGCCGGCGGCGCCGGTGCCGCGTCGCGCGCCGATCAGCTGGCGCCGTTCGTCTTCGGCCACCCGAGTGGACCACCGCTGGTCTTCGTGAACGGCGCTCTACAGCGAGGCCCTGCTCGCCGCGTGGCCGAGCTGCCGGCGCGGCGTCCGGGTGGCAAGCCTCGCCGAGGCGCTCCGGGCCGACGGGGCGCTGCTCCAGCCTCACCTCGGCAAGCACGCGCCGGTCGACGGGACGCCCGTTCACCGCGCTCAACACCGCCGGCTTCCGGCGATGGCGGCGTGGTGCACGTGCCGGCCGGGCGTCGACCTCGAGCGGCCCGGTGCACCTGCTCTTCGTCACCACGGCGGACGCCGAGCGGCACGCGTCGACGCACCCGCGCAACCTCATCGTGGTCGAGCGGGGCGCGCGCGCCTCGGTGATCGAGAGCTACGTGACGCTCGCGCCCGGGGCCGCGTCTACTGGACCAACCCGGTCACCGAAGTCGTCGCTGGCGGCGGGCGCCTGGCTGGAGCACACCCGGATCCAGCGCGAGAGCGAGCGCGCCTATCACGTCGGCCTCACCCACGTGGACCAGCAGCGCGACAGCCACTACCGCTCGTTCTCGCTGGCGATGGGCGGCGCGCTCGCCCGGCACAACCTGCACGTCCGGCTCAACGACGAGAACATCGAGGCCCTGATGTACGGGCTCTACCTCACCCGCGGCGACCAGGTGGTGGACAACCACACCGCGATCTACCACGACCAGCCCAACTGCCGGAGCTGGGAGGTCTACAAGGGCATCCTCGACGGCCGGTCGCGCGCGGTGTTCAACGGCAAGGTGTTCGTGAAGCCCGAGGCGCAGAAGACCGACGCCAAGCAGACCAACCGCAACCTGCTGCTGAGCGACGCGGCCCGGGTGGACACCAAGCCGCAGCTCGAGATCTTCGCCGACGACGTGAAGTGCACCCACGGCGCCACCGTGGGCCGGCTGGACGACGTCGCCCTCTTCTACGCCCGGAGCCGGGGCATTCCGCCAGGCGGCCGCCGAGCGGCTCCTCACCTACGCCTTCGCCGCGGAGGTGGTGGACGAGGTGGCGCTCGAGCCGGTGCGCGAGGAGCTGGACCGGCTGGTGCTCGAGCGGCTGGAGCCGCGCGCCGGTCGGCGGGGCAGGTCTGACGGAGCGGCGATGCACGCTCCGGTCGACCGCCCCGCCCTCGAGCCCCCCGCGCCGTCTGACGTCGAGCGGATCCGCGAGGACTTCCCGATCCTGTCGCAGCGCGGTGCGCGGCAAGCCGCTGGTCTATCTCGACAACGCCGCCACCAGCCAGAAGCCCCGCGCGGTCATCGACGCCATCTCCCGCTTCTACGCCGCGCGAGAACGCCAACATCCACCGCGGGCGTGCACTACCTGAGCGAGCGGGCCACCGTGGCGTACGACGCGGCCGCGCGAGCAGGTCGCGCGGTTCATCAACGCCGCGTCGCCGGGCGAGATCGTCTTCACCCGCGGGCACCACCGAGGCGATCAACCTCGTCGCCCAGAGCTGGGGCCGGACGCAGCTCCGGCCCGGGCGACGAGATCCTGATCACCGGGATGGAGCACCACTCCAACATCGTGCCCTGGCAGCTCGTCTGCGAGCAGACCGGCGCCACGCTCCGCGCGGTGCCGATCACCGACGCGGGCGAGCTCGACCTCGACGGCGTTCGACCGGCTGCTCACCGACCGCACCCGGCTGGTCGCCGTGGGCCACCTCTCCAACGCGCTGGGCACGATCAACCCGGTGCGCGGATGCTGTCGCGCTGGCGCATGAGCGCGGCGTCGTGGTGCTGGTGGACGGCGCGCAGTCGGCGCCCCACCTGCCGGTGGACGTCCAGGCGCTGGACTGCGACTTCTTCGCCTTCTCGGGGCACAAGCTGTTCGGCCCGACCGGCGTCGGCGTGCTCTACGGCCGCGCGGCGCTGCTCGACGGCGATGCCGCCCTGGCAGGGCGGGGGCGACATGATCGAGACGGTCACGCTGGAGCGCACCACCTGGGCGCCGCCGCCGGCGCGGTTCGAGGCCGGCACGCCGCCGATCGCCGCAGGTGATCGGGCTCTGGCGGCCGCGATCGACTACGTCGAGGCGTCGGGCGCGGCCGGCGATCGGCGCCTGGGAGGAGGAGCTGCTGGCCTACGCCACCGAGCGGGTCGGCGCGCATCGCCGGGCGTCCGGCTCGTCGGCACGGCGCGCGGAGAAGGCGAGCGTGCTCTCGTTCGTGGTCGAGGGCGTGCACCCGCACGACGTCGGCACGGTGCTGGACGACGAGGGCGTCGCGATCCGCGCCGGCCACCACTGCGCGCAGCCGCTCATGCAGCGGTTCGGGGTCCCGGCGACGGCGCGCGCCTCGTTCGCCTTCTACAACACGCGCGGACGAGGTCGACGCGCTGGTGCGCGGGCTGCGAGCGCGTCCGGAAGGTGTTCGCCTGATGTCGAGCCTGAGCGAGCTGTACCAGAACGTCATCCTGGAGCACAACCGGTCGCCCCGGAACTATCGGGCGATCGACGGACGCCGACCGCCAGGCCGACGGGCACAATCCGCTCTGCGGCGACCAGGTGACGGTCTGGCTCCGGCTCGACGGCGACGTGATCAGCGACGTCAGCTTCCAGGGCGCCGGGCTGCGCCATCTCGCAAGGCGTCGGCGTCGCTGATGACCGGGCGGTGAAGGGCAAGAGCCGCGCAGGAGGTCGGAGCGGCTGTTCGAGCGGTTCCACCGGCTCGTCACCGGGACGCTGCCGACCGGCCGAGTCGGAAACTCTGGGCAAGCTCGCCGTGTTCTCCGGAGTGTCGGAGTTTCCGATCCGGGTGAAATGCGCCAGCCTGTCGTGGCACACGTTGAAGGCGGCGCTGGAACGAGGCGGTCACGGCGTAGCGCAGGCTGCCCAGTGGCCAACCAGACGTTCACATCCAAGGAGTAGCCGGAATGCCGTACAACCCCGCCCTCGTCGCCCCGATGCGCGAAGAGATGACCCGCATGGGCGCGCGCGAGCTGACGACCGTCGGCCGACGTGGACGCCGCGCTCGGCGACCAGAAGGGCACCATGCTCGTGTTCGTGAACTCGGTCTGCGGCTGCGCGGCGGGCAACGCCCGGCCGGCGCTGCGGCTCGCGCTGGAGCACGCGCGTGAAGCCGCAGCAGGTGGTGACCGTGTTCGCCGGGCAGGACCTGGACGCCACGGCGCGGGCCCGCCAGTACTTCGCCGAGTACCAGCCCAGCAGCCCGTCCATGGCGCTGCTGCGCGACGGCGAGGTCGTGCACTTCGTCCATCGGCACCAGATCGAGGGCCGCAGCCCGCAGTCCATCGCGGACGACCTCACCGCCGCGTTCGACCAGCACTTCGGCGCGACGGCCTGAGCGCCGATGGCGGGCACGTCTTTCACCCGGGCCACCAGGAGCTGCACGGCATCACCGTGGTGCTGGAGACGCGCGGGTCCGTGACCTACGTGGGCCGGTTCGACAGCCGAGGACGAGCGCGGCGTGCACCTGCACGACGTGGGCGTGCACGACGCGGCGACGGCGAGCGTGATCGAAGGAGGACTTCCTGCGGCGGTGCGACAAGTTCGGCATCCGGCCGGAGCACCGGGATCTGCTGGTGCCCGTCGAGCGAGGTCGCGAGAATCACGCGGCTGGTGGACGCGTTCGACGGATGACGTGGCGGCCGCGCCGCCTACTGCGGCCACACCTGGTCTTCGAACTCGTCGATGAGGGTGATGGCGTCGACCGGGCACGCGCGCGCGGCGTCGAGGATCATCTCGTCGTCCGTGCCTTCCGGATCGACCACGAGCGAGACGTGGTCGTCGCCGAGGTGAAACACCTCCGGCGCGATGCCGACGCACTCGCCGTAGCCGGAGCAGAGGCTGCGGTCGATCTTGATTCGGTATGGCATAGGCGCAGGCGGGTGAGGTCGACGGCCGCTAAGATAGGAGCGCCGTGCGCCGCGTCATCCGCTGCCAGAGGTTTCCGCGCATGCCCAGCGGTACGACGTCATCGTGATCGGGGCGGGCCACGCCGGCGCGGAAGCGGCCGCGCTCGCGGCGCGCGCCGGCGCGCGCACGCTTCTGCTCACGCAGAATCTCGAGACCATCGGCCAGATGTCGTGCAATCCCGCCATCGGCGGGATCGCCAAGGGCACGGTGGTGCGCGAAGTCGACGCGCTCGGCGGGGTCATGGGCCGGGCGACCGACCTGGCGCGGATCCAGTTCCGCATGCTCAACCGGTCGAAGGGCCCGGCGGTGTGGTCGCCCGCGGGCGCAGTGCGATCGGGCGCTCTATCGACGGCGGTGCGTTCCTGCTGGAGCGTCGGCCGAACCTCGACTTCGCGCAGGGGACGGTCGCGGGTCTGATCGCTCGAGCGCGGAGAGGTGCGGGGAGTGTGCACCGCGGACGGCACGCGGCTTTCGTCGGCGAGCGGTGGTGATCTGACAGCCGGACCTTTCTCCGCGGCGGGATCCACGTTGGGCTCGACATCGCCGGTCCCGGCGGGCCGGGCGGGCGACATGCCGGCGATCGAGCTTGCGCAAGCGCTTGCAGGAGCTGGACTTACGCTTGAACGCTTCAAGACGGGCACCCCGCCGCGGATCGATGGCCGATCGGTTGACCTGGACCGGCTCGCCGCGGCAGGACGGCGACGCCAAGCCGATTACTGGTTCTCCTTTTATGAGCGAGCGCCCCACCCGCGGCAACTGCCCTGCTAGCTCACCTGGACCGGCGAGCACCTTCGCGACATCATCCAGCGTCACATCTCGGACAGTCGGCGCTCTACGGGGGCGCGATCAGCGGTCGAGGGCCGCGGTACTGCCCTTCGATCGAGGACAAGATCGTGAAGTTCCCGGACGCGTCGACGCCACCAGGTGTTCCTGGAGCCGGAGGGTCTGGACACCTCGGAGATGTACGTGAACGGCCTCTCGACGTCGCTGCCGGCCGAGGTCCAGCTCGAGTTCCTGCGGGCGGTGCCTGGGCTGGAGCAGGTGCGGATGACGCGCCCGGGCTACGCCATCGAGTACGACTACTTCCCTCCGACTCAGCTATTGCCGACGCTCGAGGTCGCGATCGCTTCCCGGGCTCTTCCTCGCGGGCCAGGTCAACGGCACGACGGGATACGAAGAGGCGGCCGGGCAGGGCGTCGCTCGCCGGGATCAACGCAGCGGCGCGAGCGCTAGGAGCGCGAGCCGGTCGTGCTCGCTCGCGACCACGCATTCATGGGCGTGCTGGTGGACGATCTGGTGCATCGCGGCGTGGATGAGCCGTATCGTCTGTTCACGTCACGCTCGGAGTATCGTCTTCTTCTGCGCCAGGACAACGCGCTTCATCGGTTGCTTCCGGTCGCGGAAGCTGTTGGCTTGCTGAGCGATAGCGAGCGTCGCACGGCGGAGGCTCGGATCGGGAGGGAAAGGGAAGTTCTCGCTGCTGCCGAGCGGACGGGGATCGCCGCGGCGGCCGCCAACGCGGTCCTGGAGCGGCACGGCGGTACGCCGGTAGTCGAAACGCAAAAAGTAGGAGAGCTCGCTGCTCGCCCCGGAATTCCAGTTGCCGAGCTCTTGCTGGCGGCGGGCGCGCCGGCAGATCCCGACGATTGTGCCTGGGCGGACATCGAGCTGAAGTATGCCGGGTATCTGGCTCGCGAGAGGGCTAACGCCGAGCGTCTCTCGGCGCTTCAAGAGTTCCAGCTTCAGGACTCGCTGGATTATCGGGGACTTGCGACTCTCTCCTATGAGGCCCGTGAGAAGCTCCAGCGGCTGCGTCCAAGCTCGATAGGCCAGGCGAGCCGGATTCCTGGAGTCTCCCCCAGCGATCTTCACAACCTGGTCGCTGCGGCCATTCGCGCTCGAGTTGGAGGGGATGGCGCCGAGTGTTTCACGTGAAACGGGTGGCTGGAACGCAGCAAGACTCAAGGTCGCGAGCGCCTGAAGTTCTCCTGTCCCTGTTCGAATCTCTCGCGCAATACTGATTTGACCTGCCTAGAGCGAAGCGTACTCGCTCACGGATTCGTTAGCCTCCACCTCCGCACGGCACGCCACGTTCCCGCACACCGAATACCCGCGAGCCCCCTGCCAATCAACAGAAAGCACCCACACGTCGGCCGCTAAGATGATGACTGGTCTGCTGGTCACTATCGGTGGTCCGTCCCTCCAGTGCAGCGACCGATGTCATTTTCCGATCGTCCGTCCCCCAAGCAGCAAGCAGGGTCAGACTGCGGCTGCTCCGAGTTGGGCGGGAAATCCATTGCTCTATCGGAAATGCTAACGGGCGTCATGTGAGCGCATGCTCAAGCAAGGCTCACTTCCGCTACCCGTCCATCGGTGGCCAGAATTGGCGAAGCCGGCATTCGGACCGACTGACGCGAATGAGTCGTTTCGAGTCAGAACTCCCCTAGCAAGGTCCGATTTCCGGCTCAGATTCAGCCGACCCGCAGTAACCAGGCACTCGCTGCGTAATACCGCTAGTGGCTCGGGCGCCGATCGGTTGAGGCGTACTTGTTAGTATGTCACCCCCTGAGCTGCCGGACTCGCAATTCGTTTCACGTGAAACGAAATGTTGGCTTTCAAAGAGCTGAATTCCTATATTGTTCGCGCGCCTTTCGGGCCATTTTCGGCAGCGACGCCCAGAATCAACCTGTTTCAGCTATAACCCAATGCCAGTCAAAGCACTTAGAGTGCTTGAACAGGCGCCTATGGCATACACGGTAGCGATCACCAATCAGAAGGGCGGCGTCGGTAAGACGACGACCGCCGTCAACCTCGCCGCGGCGCTCGCCATCGCGGAGCGCCGAACGCTGCTCGTCGATGCCGATCCACAGGGCAATACCACCAGCGGTGTCGGCATCGCGAAGATCGAGTTGCAGCTATCGCTCTATGACGTCCTGGTCGAAGGTCATCCCGTCGAGGACGTGATCCTACCGGTGCCAGGTCTCCCGTACCTCTCGGTGCTTCCGGCGACGCAGGACCTGGTGGGCGCCGAGCTGCAGCTGGTCGAGCGACCATTCCGCGAGTCGGCGCTGCGACGTGTGCTCGAGCCGATCGAGGGCAACTACGAGTACATCATCGTGGACTGCCCGCCGTCGCTGGGTCTGCTCACGCTCAACGTCCTCGCCGCGGTGCAGGCGCTGATCATTCCGATCCAGTGCGAGTACTACGGCCTCGAGGGGATCTCGCAGCTCCTCAACACCGTCCGCCTGGTGCAACAGAACATCAACCCCGGTCTCGCGATCGGCGGTGTGCTGCTCACCATGTATGACTCTCGGCTGAATCTCTGCCGCCAGGTGGCGGAGGACGCCAAGGAATATTTCGGGCCGAAGGTCTTCGCCACGCCGATCCCGCGGAATGTCCGTCTCGCCGAGGCGCCCAGCTTCGGAAAACCGATCCTGCTCTACGACATGCAGTCGGTGGGAGCGAAGAGTTATCTCGCGGTCGGGCAGGAGCTGCTGCGGCGAGTCGAAGGCGCGAATGCGGCCGTGATGCCCATGCATCTGCCGACATCCGCACCGGCGGCCGCCTATCCCGCACCGACTGACGACTCGGTCCCGGCGGAGGCAAACCCCGCCGAGCAGGTGGGTCGGCGGCGCAGGGTAAGACGGCCGCGCAGAACGAGGCCGCCACGCAGGGTCAGGCGGCCACGCAGAGTGGGGGCGAGGTGGGGCCGACGGACGACTCGCAGCAGTCTCCATCCGGCGACCGCGACACCAACGCATCCCTCGGGGACACTCCACCCAATGAAGCGTCATACGCCGATGGCGTGGAGACCGAGCCCGCGGCACCCGAGGCCGCGGCAACCGAGGGAACAGCAGCCGCCGAGGCGATCACGCCAGGACGAATCACACACCGATGCACCGAACGATCTCCCGCCGATCGGTGGGGCCCCGATCGACGGGATTCCAGTGCCGGTGGCCGATGCCGAGCAACAACCCAGCGTCTCGACCGCACCTCAGGGTCGCCCCGAGGGCGAAGCTGTGAGCAGTCGCGGACAATTCCATGAAGACCCCGCTGAAGATCCTGTCCCACTCCGTCGCAGCACGCAGCCCGAGGTGACCACATGACCGAGACCAAGCGGTTGGGCCGGGGGCTCGAGGCGCTGCTCGGCCCCGTGTCGCGCGAGCAGGCCGAGGCGTCCGGCGCCTTGCGCGAGTTGCCGCTCGGAAGCCTCCGACCGAACCCGTATCAGCCGCGCACCCGAATCGATGAAGCCGAGCTCACCGACCTGGCCAGCTCGATGGAGGCGTCGGGTCTGCTGCAGCCCGTGATAGTGCGACCGCGAGACAACGGCTTCGAGCTGATCGCCGGCGAGCGACGGTGGCGAGCCGCCCAGCGGCTCGGCTGGGCCAAGATTCCCGCGGTCGTCAAGGAGGTGGACGACCGCACCCTGCTCACCCTCGCCCTGATCGAGAACCTGCAGCGCGACGACCTCTCACCGATCGACGAGGCGGCCGGGTATCGCCGCCTGGGCGACGAGTTCCGCCTGGGCCAGACCGAGATCGCCCGCGCGGTCGGACGAGAGCGGTCTACCGTCGCCAATCTGCTGCGACTGCTTCAGTTACCAGCCGACGTCCAGACCATGGTGCACGAGAAGCGCCTCTCGGCGGGACACGCCCGTGCCCTGCTCGGACTCTACCGATGCCGGTCGCCAGTCGGCCGTGGCCGCCGAAGCCATCGAGCAGGACTGGTCGGTGCGCGAGATCGAAGCCGCCGTGGCCGGAACCCGCGCGGCACCCAAGCCCGTGAAGCGAGGCAACGGGCAACCGCCTGCCCGCGCGGTGGCCGCCGATGTAAAGCGGGTGGAGGATGCGCTGCGGAAGCGGCTCGGCACCGACGTGCGGGTGACGGCCCGGCGGAAGGGCCGCGGCTTCGTCACCATCAGCTATTACTCCAACGACGATCTCTCTCGCCTGCTCGAGCTGGTACTCGGCGGACCGTTCGAGGGATGACCGGCGGGCGCAGGGGCGTGACCGTCGTCATCCAGCAAGACGGGACGACGCGGTCTCGGACGCTGCGGATCTCGCGTCTGGACCCTGCGCCTCGGCGCGATGGCCGGTGTCGCGATCCTCGCCGGCATCGGCCTTCTCGCTATCCTCTACTATCCCGTGTTTCGGGCGGCGGCGCGGGTTCCCGGGATGGAGCGGAAAGTCGCCCGGCTCGAGGCGGAGAACGCGATGGTCCGCCAACTGTCCGTCGCCCTCGATAGCGCCGAACTCCGCTACGAGCAGCTCCGGGGGATGATCGGCGCCGACATCGTCCGGGACCCGCTGGCCATGGCATCCACGCTGCCACTCGCGCCGGCGCTCCGGGCCCGGGTCGGCGGGGAGCGGGAACCCGCCGGGCCCGGGCCCGACGGTGCCCGCCGAGTGGCCGCTGGCCGACCGCGGGTACATCACCCGGGGACAGATTCAGGTCGGGGCAGATTCCAAGGACGAGCCGCACCCCGGTCTGGACATCGCCGTCCCCATTGGATCCCTGGTCCGCGCTTCGGGAGGGGCCACGGTCAATCAGGTAGGTGAGGATCCCGAGTACGGGTTCTACGTCCTACTCGATCATCCCGAAGAGTACCAGTCGATGTACGGACACCTTTCGCGCATCATCGTGACAGACGGCCAAACAGTCGCAGGCCGGCCAGGTGATCGGCCTCAGCGGGAACAGCGGTCGCTCGACGGCACCGCACCTCCATTTCGAGATCCGCCGGCGCGGGACGTCGCTGGATCCCACGACCATGGTCAAACAGGGGGGATGATGGGGATTTTCTCCAATCCGGCGCGCGACGAGCAGGGCAACGAGCTCAAGCGCCGGCGCACGGACCAGATCCCGTTCTCGATTATCGCCAGCGACATGACCGTCGTGGGGGATCTGGAGACCGACGGTGTGGTCCGCATCGAAGGCCGGGTCAAGGGCTCGGTCCGGGTCGGGGCCCAGATCCTGGTGACCCAGGGCGCCGTCATCGAAGGGGACCTGCACACCGAGGAAGCGATCATCGCCGGGCAGGTCAGCGGCGCCATCCACGCCAAGGACCGGGTGGAGCTCCAGAGCTACGGCGGTCGTCACCGGCGACATCCTGACTTCCCGGATCGCGATCGTCGAAGGGGCCACAGTGAGCGGCGAGGTCAAGATGGACGCGGCCAAAGCGGCCGCCACTCCGCGGGGAGTGGCCTGATAGTGTCGTTAACGTGTCGCCAACCCAAGGGCTTCCTCGAGCGCCTTGAGTCCCCGAACCAGCGGTGAAGCGAGCACTGCTCGGCTACTGCGTTTATGGTGTTGCCATACTGGCGCTTGGGGCCTGCTCTGGGCCCGACACCAAGCCTTCGGGCATCCGGGTCGGTCTCATCACCCCCGGGTCGGTGGCGGACGCCGCCTGGAATTCCGGCGCATACCGGGGGCTCGAGCTGATCCGTGACTCGCTCGGCATGTCGATCAGCCACGTCGAGGCCAGGACCCCCTCGGACCAGGACGAGGCGCTCCGGACCTACGCTGCCCAGGGCTACGACCTGGTGTTCGCCCATGGGTTCGAGTTCCAGGGTCCGGCCGAGCGAGTCTCCGCCCAGTACCCCACCACCATCTTCATCGTCACCTCCGGCCAGCGGGCGATCGGGAACGTCTCACCCCTCATCTTTCGGCTGGAAGAGGCGAGCTACCTGGCCGGCATGGTGGCCGGGGGACTGACCCGCAGCAACATTCTGGGCTTCGTGGGCGGCATCGAGCTCCCACCTATCGCGGCCGCCTACCAGGGTTGGGTGAACGGCGCCCATGCGACCAACCCCAAGGCCGACTCGCGGCAGATCTACCTGAACAGCTTCGACGACGCCGCGGCCGGTCGCGAGGCCGCCCTGGCCCTGATCAGGGTTGGTGCCGACATGCTGCACCACAACGCGGACGCCGCGGCGCTGGGCCTCTTTCAGGCCGCCAAGGAGAGTCGGGGGGTCTACGTCTTCGGCGCCAACGACGATCAGTCGCGGCTGGCGCCCGACCGGGTGGTGGGCAGTGCGGTCATCGACCTCCCCCGGGCCTTCCTCCTGGTTGCGGGCGAGGTAAAGGCAGGGACCTTCAAGCCCAAGGTCGAGGCCTTCGGGCTCGCCAGCGGGGTCGTCCGGTACGAGCCGAACCCCGCTCTCGAGACATTGATGCACCAGGCGCTCCGGTCCCGGGTCCAGGCGGCGGCCGACTCGATCGCCGCCGGGACCCTGATCGCGGCGCCGCGGCCCTCCTCCATGCAGGCGATGGCCAGGTGACCCGGGCCGCTCCGCTGGCGGACATCGTCGCCTACGCGGACGAGTTCCTCCGGATCCGGGACGTCGCCGACGAGAGGAACGCGGTCAACGGCCTCCAGGTGGAGAACGCCGGCACCGTCAGCGGGATCGTGGCGGCCGTGGATGCCTCGCTGGCCACGATCGAGGGCGTGCCGCCGAGGTCGTTGCTCCTGGTGCACCACGGCCTGCTGTGGGACGGGAACGTGCCCGTCACCGGACGGCGCTATCGCCGGATCGCCTCGCTGCTGGAACACGACGTCGCCCTGTATGCCGCCCATATCCCCCTCGACCTGCACCCCGAGGTCGGCAACAACGTCGTGCTGGCCGACCGGCTGGGGATCGAGGTCGAGGGGTGGTTCGGCGACTACAAGGGAAGCCCGATCGGGGTGTGGGGCTTCGCGCCGGCCCGGTTGACCTCGCGGGATGCGTTGGTCGGCGAGGTGAATCGAGCACTCGGCACCTTCGCTCCGGGCGCGCGACTCATCCCGGGCGGTCCCGAGCGGGTGTCCCGGGTGGGGATCATCACCGGTGGAGCCGGCGGCATGATCGGCGAGGCGCGCACCACCGGTCTCGACACCTACATTACCGGCGAGGGCGCCCACCACACCTACTTCGACGCGGTCGAGTGGGGTCTCAACGTGATATACGCCGGCCACTATGCCACCGAGACCCTTGGAGTACAGGCCCTCGCCTCGCACCTCGCCGAGCGGTTCGAGCTGGAGTGGGAATTCCACGATCACCCGACCGGGCTGTGACGACGGCGCTCGCGCTCACCAACATTCACAAGCGATTCGGCCCCGTGCACGCGCTGCGCGGGGCCGATTTCGCGTTGCGTCCCGGCGTCATCCACGCCCTGCTTGGCGAGAACGGCGCGGGCAAGACCACCCTGATGCGGATCGCCGCGGGGATGCTTCGCCCCGACGCCGGCGAGATCCGGGTCGGGGCCGGGGCGCATTCGGCGCTCACGCCGCGGCGCGCGCGTGCCCTCGGTATCGGTATGGTGCACCAGCACTTCACTTCTATCCCCGCGTTCACGGTCGCGGAGAACGTCGCCCTGGCCGCTGGATGGCCAGTCTCGCCAGGACCGCTTCGGGAGCGGGTCCGCGAACTGGGTGAGCGGGTCGGGCTGCCGCTCGATCCGGATGCGGTCGTCGAGCGGTTGAGTGTCGGTCTTCGGCAACGACTCGAGATCGTCAAGGCCCTGGCCGCTGAGGCCCGCATCCTCCTTCTCGACGAGCCGACCGCTGTGCTCGCCCCGATCGAGGTCGAGGGCCTGCTCGTCGTGATCCGGCGCTTCACCGAAGGCGGCGGCTCCGCCGTTCTCATCACCCACAAGCTGGACGAGGCGCTCGGTGCCGCGGACGAGGTCACGGTGCTGCGCCGCGGAGAAGTGGTGCTCACCGGTGCCCCTGGAGGCATGTCGGTCGGGGCGCTGGCGTCTGCGATGATCGGCGACGCCGCTCCCGCTCCACCACCCGGCAAGCCCCGCCCCTCACCGAAGAGCGACGCCACGGTGAGGCCGTCGGTCCGGATCGACTCGCTGGAGGTGGCGCGCGAGGGAGGATTCGGGATGGCGCTCCGCGGCGTGTCGCTGATCGTGCGACCCGGCGAGATCCTGGGCGTCGCAGCGGTCGAGGGCAACGGCCAGCGCGAGCTGCTGCGCGCGGTCGCGGGACGGGTCCTCCCCCTGCGAGGCCTGCGCGAAGTCGCCGAGCCGGTGGCATTCATTCCAGAGGATCGCTCGACCGAAGGACTGATTCCCGAGATGACGCTCACCCAGAACCTGGTGCTGGGCGCCGATCCCTCCGCTCCGTGGATGCGAGGGACCGGAGTGGACTGGCGCGAAGCGCGCCTGCGCACTGCCGAGCTGCTGCAGGAGTATGATGTCGCCGCGCCGGGCCCCGACGTATCCGCGGGCGCGCTGAGCGGGGGCAACCAGCAGCGGGTCGTGATCGCGCGGGAGCTGGCCCGCCGCCCGGCCGTGGTGGTTGCGGAGAACCCGACTCGCGGCCTGGACATCCGGGCGACGGCGGAGATCCACGCGCGCTTGCGGCGTGCGGCCGACGAAGGCGCGGCGGTGCTTCTCTACAGCAGCGACCTCGACGAGGTGCTGGCGGTGGCTACCCGGGTGCTGGTCGCGAGCCGCGGACTACTGGTCGAGCCGCCGGTCGGTGCTACGCGTGACACGATCGGCGCAATGATGGTCGCGGGTACCTGATCGTCGTGCGCGCATACAAATGGATCGTTGCGCCGGGCGCCCTTCTGGCCGGCCTCGCGGTCCTGGCAGTCGGGCTCGCACTCGCAGGTCACGACCCGGTCCGCGCACTCGGCGCGCTCTGGACCGGGCGCATTCGGCTCCTGGTACGCCTTCAGCTCCGCGACCCTGGTGCGGGCGGTGCCGCTCATCATCATCGGCCTGGGCCTTGCGCTGGCCTTCCGCGCAGGCGCCTTCAACATCGGCGCCGAGGGCCAGTTCTACGCTGGGGCCATCGCGGCCACCTGGGTCGGGCTGCACGTAGGATCGCTCCCACCCACGGTCGCCGTGGCGGTGGTGCTCGCGGCCTCGGTGCTCGCCGGCGGTCTGTGGGTGGCGGTGCCGGTGCTCCTCCGGGTGCGGTACGGCGTGCTCGAAGTCATCAGCACGTTGCTGCTGAACTTCGTCGCCGAGGCGACGACCAGCCTGGTAGTGCAGGGTCCCTTGCAGGAGCGGCAGGGTATTTATCCGCAGAGCGATCCGATCGCCGACGTCGCGAGGCTGCCTCTGTTCCCCGGTACGCGCCTGCACCTCGGCCTGCTGCTGGCGCTCGTCGGCGCGATCGTTCTACGCCATCTCTTCCGCCGGACGCTCTGGGGATTCCAGCTCCAGGCCGTGGGTCTCGGCCCCAGGGCAGCGGAGATCAGCGGCAGGATCGACAGCCGGCGGATGGCGGCCACGGCCCTGGCGCTGTCGGGTGCCATCGCGGGCCTCGCGGGTGGTGTCGAAGTCAGCGGTGTCTCATACGCGCTCTTTCAGAACCTGTCGCCGGGCTACGGATTCACCGCCATCGCCGTCGCGCTGCTCGGCCGTCTCGATCCCTTCGGCGTGGTGATGTCCGGGCTGCTCTTCGGGGCGCTCGAAGCAGGGGCCGGAGCGATGCAGCGCGAGGCCGACGTGCCGGCGGTGGCGGTGTATGTGGTCGAAGCGGTGGTGATCGTGGTCGTGCTGCTGGCCGAGGCGCTTCGCCGCGGCGGAGCGGGAGCGATCGCGGCCTTCGGCGCGGGATCGTCGGCGGAAGCGGGCGCAAGGACGTTACCATGATGGACACCGTCGGCATCCTCGGTGGGTTTCTCGCGGCGGCGACCCGGGTCGCGACGCCTCTGCTCCTGGCGGCAACCGGCGAAACGGTGGTTCAGCGATCCGGCGTCATGAACCTCGGCCTGGAGGGGATGATGCTGGCTGGGGCGCTGGCGGCGACACTGGGTGCGAGCGCGTCCGGGCCGTGGACGGGGGTCGTGCTGGGCATGGCCGCGGGCGTGGTGCTGGCCGCGGCATTCGCGTTGGTGACCATCGGCGCGCGGGCCGACCAGGTCATCACCGGCACGGCGGTCACGCTCGGTGCGGTCGGACTCACCGGCACCGTCTACCGGCAGGCCTACGGTGCGGCGGGTGCGGGGCTGGATCTCCCCACCCTGGCCCCGATCGCGATCCCCGGGCTGTCCACGATTCCGGTGATCGGGCCCGCGCTTCTTCCTGCAGCCCGCTCCCACATACCTTGCCGCTATCGCCGTCCCCGTCGTGTGGTACCTGCTGTTCCGCACCCGCGCGGGCCTCGCGCTCCGGGCCACCGGCGAGTCCGCGGCGGTCGCGCGCGCGGCCGGAGTGCGCCCCCGACTGGTGCGCGGGGTGGCCACGCTGATCGGCGGTGCGTTCGCGGGGCTCGCGGGGGCGACGCTGGTGCTGGCGCAGGTCGGCACGTTCACGGAACGGATGACGGCGGGCCGAGGGTATGTCGCCATCGCGCTGGTGGTGCTCGGCCGCTGGCATCCGGTGGGAGTGGCGGTGGCCGCGCTCGCTTTCGGTGCGGCGACCGCGCTGCAGTTTCTGTTTCAGACCATGGGACTCGATACGCCGTACCAGCTCTTCCTGATGCTGCCGTATCTCCTGGCGATGCTGGCGCTGGCCGGGGTAGTGGGCCGGGTGCGCGCGCCGGCCGACCTGGGAAAGCCGTAGTGGGGACGACGCGAGCAGTGTTTCTTATTCGATGCCGGCGCTCCGCTGAAGCCAGCGCACGTAGGCCGTGATCCGGGTGACGGCCGCACTGTCCACGCCCGGTACCGCCGGCATGTTGCCGAAGCCCCAGTGGTGCGCCGCCACACCGAATCGAGCGGCGCGCTGGAAAGCGTAGTCGCCGTGGTGACCGGGCTCGTAGATCTTGTGTACCAGCGGCGGTCCGGCGTCGCTGCCGACTCCGCGGACGCCATGACAGCGGGCGCAGTTGTCGGTGAACAGGCGCTCGCCATCGGTCAGCTCGGCCGGCACGGGCCCTGGGTCCACCCGGGGAGGCACTTCCTGGCGGCGGTCGCAGGCGGTCATGAGAACAAGCGTCGCGAGCGCGGCGCCGAGTCGGTGCGGACGCTTCACCCGAGCTGCCGTGCGAGCCGGTCTCGCGCCTCCACGATCGTGCGCCGCACTCGCTCCTTCAGCTCCGCGACGTCGTCGGGCGTGAGCCCAGCCGTCTCCACCGGCTCCAGCACCTCGACCACCGCCGTGGATCGTCCGAAGCGCCAGCCGTGCTTCGGGAGCGCATTCGCGGTGCCGTGCACCGCCAGCGGAAGAATCGGCACACCCGCATCGATGGCCAGCCGGAAGGCGCCGTCCTTGAACGGCAGCAGCTCGGCGCTGCTCGAGCGGGTGCCTTCGGGAAAGATCATGACGGAGACCCGATGACCCAGCACCTCCCGACAGCGAGCCATCGCTTCGATCGCGCTGGGTCCGAACCCGCGCTTCACCGGCACGTCACCCGCCAGATGCATCAGCCATCCCAACACCGGGATCCGGAACAGCTCGGCCTTGGAGAGCCATTTCATCTCCCAGGGCAGATTGCAGATGAGCAGGATATCGGCGAAGGACTCGTGGTTCGACACGACGACGTAGGGGCGCCGCGGGTCGGCCGGCATCGGGCCCGCGCAGCTGAACTTCCAGAGTGGATTGAGGGCGGCGACGGTGCGGCCGATGCCGCGGAAGAGATAGCCGACGCGGTAGCGGCCCGGATCACCCAGGGTGGCCAGCCGGAGCAGCGCCATCATCGGCAGCCACAGGATTATGCAGGTCACCAGCACCAGCCAGACCCACACCGAGACGAGCGACTGCCAGAGACGCGACATGCTCCCGCGAGGGTTGACGAGTGATACCCGTGTGCTGGCGCACAGACGCCCAGTGCCGGGCGGGCTAACCTTAGCTCGACCGCGCGTGACGGGACAAGGGGCTGCTTCCTCCACGGATCAACCATGACGAGCGGTTCCGAACCAGCGCCGGCGATCCAGCCCGACGACGACTCCGCACTGACTCCCGACATCAATCCGAGCGCGCTCGATCCCGAGGACGCTCCGACGGGGTCGCCCGCCAACGTCACCAAGCTGGCCAACCTGCTGGGCGAAAACGCGGATGCGCGCCACGTCGCCCTGGTGGGACTGTTCCTCCTCGCGATCTTCTACACGCTTCGGCTGGCGCAGGAGCTGTTTCTGCCGATCGTGCTCGCCATCCTGCTGGATTTCCTGCTGAGTCCGTTGGTACGCGCGCTCCGGAAGATCGGACTGCCCGAGCCCCTCGGCGCGGGCCTGCTGGTGCTGGGGCTGCTGGGGGTTGTCGGATACGGCGGCTATCGGTTGGCTGGTCCGACCTCGGAATACCTCGCCATGGCGCCGGCCAGCGTCGAGACGCTCCGGGGAAAGCTGCGCTCGATGCGGGGGTCCGTGGAGCAGGTGACGAAGGCGGCGGAGCAGGTCGAGCAGGTCACGTCGGGCGACGACCCGCAAGCCCAGCAGGTCGAGATCCGCGGCCCCAGTCTGTCCAAGCAGCTCTTCGGTGGCACGGCGTCGTTTCTCGGCGCGGCGACGGTGGTGATCTTCCTGACGTACTTCCTGCTCGCGGTGGGCGACCTGTTCCTGCAGAAGCTGGTGGGCGTCCTTCCCCAGTTCAAGGACAAACGCGTCGCGGTGACGATTGCCCGGGAGACCGAGGCACAGATCTCGCTCTACCTCTTCACCACCACGCTGATCAACCTGGGCGTGGGCGTGGTCACCGGGTTCGCCATGTACCTGCTCGACATGCCGAACCCGGTACTCTGGGGCGTCGTCGCCGCGGTGCTCAACTTCGTGCCGTATGTCGGCGCCGTAGCCAACACGGTGCTGCTCGCCCTCGCCGCGTTCGTCACTTTCGACGACACCGGTCACGCGCTCCTCGTGCCCGGCACCTTCCTGGCGCTCAATCTGATCGAGAGCAATCTCGTCACCCCGTGGATCTACGGGAATCGGATGAAGCTCAACACGGTGGCGCTCTTCATCGGGCTGGTATTCTGGTGGTATATCTGGGGCATCGCCGGGGCCATTCTCGCGGTGCCGATCATGGCGACCATCAAGATCGCATGCGACCACATCGAGTCGCTGGCACCGGTGGGAGAGTTCCTCGGACAGTGATGGCCGGTGCGCTCAGTGGGGACTGGTGACGGTGGCGAGATTCCGATGACGACCGAAGCGAGACGCTCACGAAAAGCCGTCGGCGGCCACCCCGTCGAGCCGGAGATGTGCGCGGCCATCGAGCTGCCGTTGCCGGTGGACTGGGATCGGGTGCGCCTCTACCCGCCCGCCTGCACCGGCCGAGCCGGGCTCCTGCGTCGGGTCGTGCTCTGGATGAGCCGCGGGCGCGCGGTGGCGCTCGGCAATCACGTTTTCCTGCCCGCGCGATGCGCCGGTGATCTCGCGCTGGTGGCGCACGAGGCGATGCACTGCGCTCAGTATCAGCGGTGGGGCGCCTGGCGCTACTTCCGGCGTGCCGCCTCGGAACAGATGCGGGACCTGCTTCACCGGCTCGGCTTCGGCCGCAGTCCCTACCGATACGAGACGAGCCCCGAGCGACCGTTCGACGCCTACGGGATGGAAGAGCAGGCGCAGATCGTGGAGGACGCGCACCGCGGGGTCGCCGCCGCTCGCGGCATCACCGAGGCGTGCCGCGCTCGAGCGCTGTGACTTTCTCGGCCCCCTCGGGCCACGCGCCTGCGACGAATCGGTCGATCGCGGAGACCACCAACTCCGGCGCGTCGGCAGTCACCTGGTGCCCCGCACCTTCCACGGTGACGAGCCGCGCATCGGGCAGCGTCAACGCCCATTCCCGGCCTCCCGCGTAGGGCGCGTTGCGATCCCAGGTGCCGTGGATCGTCAGCACCGGCATCCGGACTCGAGACAACGCCTCCACCGGCACGTCCAGCTTCTGTACCCCGCCGAAATGGTGCTCGAAGTGCCGCTCGAGATTCACCGGCCACTCGTTCGGCATGTCGCACGGGATCCATGAGTCTCGCCGCCTTCGCCGGGTTTCCTACCAACGTCACACGCCGTGCCTGGGCGGCCTCGCAGAACTCCTCGCGGGTGTTCCCGCGGCCACCCCGCACGCTCGAGTGAGTCGAGCCGAGCCGTCGTCGCTGCATCCACCAGGGGGAGGGGGTCGCGGTGAAGCAGGCTGGCGGGGTACTCGGTGCCGAACTTTCGCGGCACCGGGCCGAGCTGCACCAGGCGCTCGACCCGATCGGGGTGGTCCATCGCGTACAGGATCACCATCAGGCCGAGATACGAGTAGCCCACCGGCACGAAGCGCTCCGCCCGGAAATGCCGGCGCACGGCCTCCAGGTCTTCCACGTCCTTCTGGATGGTCAGGAGTCGCCCGTCCTCCACGCGAGAGGAGCGGCCGCGGTTCCGCATGTCGTAGAGGATGAGGGTGTGCTGCCGAGCCAGGGGTGCCAGGTCGCGGGCGAGGAACAGGCGGCCCGGAACGATGAGGGTGGTGGGGCCGCGCCCGGTGCGCTCGTAGTAGAGCTGCACGCCGTCGGCTCCGGCGATCCGCCCGGTATCGGGCGGCGCGACCAGCAGGGCGAGCGCGAGCAGAGCCGCGCTCATGCGAGGGTCAGGCCGTGCCGTCGGCCTGGCTCACGGCCTCGCCCGACGCCTCGGGCACCCGGTCTTCCCAGAGAGCCAGGATGTTCCCGTCCGGATCGGCGACCATCGCCATGATGCCCCACGGCTGCTGGGTCGGCTCGGTGATGAACCGGATCCCCCGGGCGTGGAGGTCGCCGCAGTAGTGCAGCAGATCGGCCACGAACAGCGTGATGCCCGTGTGGCGGCCGACCAGCTTCTTCGCGTCCGCGTGCACGGCGGGATGAACGCCGATGTGGGTCGGCCCGTCCAGGAACTCCGCCCCGAACGAGCCCTCCTGCGCCAGCGGAAGACGCAGCGCGTCCCGGTAGAACTCGACGGCGCGCGGCAGGTCGGTCACGAAGATGGCAACGCTGTGCAGGGAAGGCGGGGGCGCGGTCATAGCACGGGACGGCTGAACGCGAGCTGCACCAGGAAGACGGAGAGCGCCACCGCGCCGACAATGACGAGGGCGAGCAGCCCCAGGAGGATCGCGACGAACCGGCGGCTCGCGCGCCGGGATTCGGTCGGCCCCGCCGTGTGACGATCGAGGAGCGCCAGGTTCCGCAGGTTGGCCTTGTAGCCGGCATCGAACAGGTCGCCGAGCAGCGGCACCGCGCCGACGGCCACGTCCACGAGCAGGTTCCAGCCCATCCGTGTGAGCAGCGAGGCCGGCACGCCCATCCGGGCGGCCTGAAGAATGATGTAAAGGGAGAACCCGCCGCCGACCAGGTCGCCCACGCCGGGCACCAGCCCGATGACGGATTCCAGGCCGACCCGATACTTGGTACCCGGTATCGGGATGGAGTTGTCGAGGAGGTAACCGAGCCGCCGCAGCCGCTCGAGGCGATCACCTGCGACGGGGCCCAGCGAGGAAGCCGTGAGAGGGGTGGACCTGACCATGCCTCCAACATAAGGCCGTCAGCTTCCGCTGACATGCTCCCGGGTCTCGCGGGTGAAGATCTTGTTCACGATCAGCCACCGCCCGTCCACCTTGAGAAGCGACATGTAGTCCGTGATCTGGGCGTCGGTACGCTCCAGCTCCACCCGGGCGACCGCCGCGTCGCCGGTGACGTCCACCGACGAGACCCGGCGCTTGGTCGAATCCACCTCGCCCGGCTTGAGCTTGTTCTTCGCCACTCCGGCGATGTATTCGCTGATCGGCACCACCACGAGCTTGCCGTTTTTGGCGAACAGCATCCGCGCGTCGGGATGGAACGCCTTGCGCAGGGCGACACTGTCCCGCAGCCGCCCGCCGTCGAAGTAGTACTGCACCGTCTGGCGGATGGCCGCCTCGTCGGCCCAGCGGGCGCTGAGATCGGCGGCACCGGCAGCGAGCAGGGTGATCGCCGCGGCGACCAGACCCGTAGTGGTACGCATGGTATCCTCGGTGAAGGGTCCTGGGGCAACGATGGGCCATCGAATCCCGCACCGGAGGGTCGAAGGGACAGGGCGTCCGGTCGAGGGACCGACCGGCAGCTTCCGGGGACGGGCGCCGCCCGCCCCCGGAAGCCCTCTCGTTGCTTCCCTCCCTACGCTAGAGGGCAGGGGGTGGGTTTCCGCTCCCGGCATCCTGCACGAACTTCCATCCCCCGCGAGGGCCTTTCCTCCACACTGACAAGTACTTCCCGTGGCCGGTCTGCTCCCCAAGCGAGATGACGTACGCTCCCATGCTCCACCCCAGGTCACCCAGTGGACCCACGCCACCCATCACCGGCGTCCAGCTCAGGGTGCCCGGGGCGCCTTGCCGCGACTCGACGATCTGCTCGCGCCCGATGAAGAAGTCGGGGTTGCCGCCGGCCAGCACGATCGCGTGGCGATGAGCGTAACGGCCGAATGCCTCGGCCTGGCCGAGCCGCACGGACGCCCGCGAGAACGTGGCGTCGACGTCCATCAACCGCCGCGTCTCCTGCCGCTGCGAAACCGGCTGGAAGGTGCCGCCTCCGCTCGCGATGAGCGCCTCCCCGAAATCGTCGGGGAGCGGCCCGGGAGGCGCGAAGGCAGGCGAGAGGTTCCATGCCTCCACCCGCCACTCCCCCTGGCGCTTGCGCCAGAAGGCGATGTACTGGCCCGGCAGGGTGGCCAGGCCGGGGCGGGTGATCTGCGCATTGCCGAACGTGTAGCCGACCTTGGCGTCCACCGACACATCGGCGAACACCGGCGTCCAGCTCAGCGTGATTCCGGGAACGAACGGCGGGGGCGGCGCCGAGAGGACGGCCGCGATGGCCTGCTTCCCTACGGCGTACGGAGCGTTGGGCCACAGGAATACCGCGTCGTCGGCCAGATACTGGACGAATCCCGCGGGCAGGGTACTCGATGCGGCGGAGTGAGCCATGTCGGCGGCGCGGAGCGCCGAGCGCTCTCGATCGAGTCTCACGCTCGCCGAAGCAGCCACCGCGGCGGAACTAGCTCCCGGCGACGCCGAATCCGCCGGCGCCTGAGGGTCGCCGCAGGCCGCCGCGCCGACCGCCAGGACGACCAGCCAGCCAGATCTTTTCATGCATGCCTCCCTGAGATGGTTCGCGAGCGAGAACGGGTGTCCTCGTCGGAACGGGAGACGGATGCGTCGAGGGGAGCACGGCGGGTTTGCAGCGAACGGTGGGAACTCGGGGGTGAATCGGTCCGAGCCAGCGGCGAACGGCGGCGCTCTAGCCGGTGAGACCGAGGAGGTGGTGCAGGCGCCCGCGGCGGCTGCGGCTCACTCTGAGGCGGGCGCCATCCTGCATGATGAGCACCCCGTCCCCGTGAAAGTGGGGCTGCAGAGCCCTGATCCGCGCGAGGTTCACGATCGCCGAGCGGTGGATCCGCACGAAGAGCGTGGGGTCGAGCCTGCTCTCCAGCTCCCGCAACGGCTCGCGGAGGAGGTGGAAGCTGCCCGCGGTATGAACCCGGACGCAGTAGTCGGCCGCCTCGATCCAGTCCACCGCGGCCAGCGGCACGAACCAGACACCGCCGTCGCGGCGAACGGCCAGCCGGTCCAGGTAGCGGGTCTCCGGCTCGGCAGCCGGCGCGGGGTCGAGGGAGGCGGCCATACGCCGCGCCAGGCCGTGGACCCGGTGCTCGCGTACCCTGGCCGTCGCGCGCTCCACCGTGCGGTCGAACCGCTCGTCGTCGAACGGCTTGAGCAGATAGTCGAGCGCCGCGGCATCGAACGCGCGCAGGGCATAGGTGTCGTGCGCCGTCACGAAGACCACCGCCGGCACTTCGGCCGGCGCGGCCCGGCGCAATACCTCGAAGCCGTCCACCTCCGGCATCTGCACGTCGAGAAAAAGGATGTCCGGAGGGGTGGCACGGATACAGCGCGCCGCGTCGGCGCCGTCGCCGCACTCGTCCACCAGTCCGATGGTGGGATGACGCCCCAGCAGCCGCCGGATCGTTTCCCGGGCGAGCGGCTCATCGTCAACGACCAGCGTGCGCAGCGATTCCATCGTCCATGGGCCGATCGTGGAAGGGAAGCTCGACCAGGGCGACGGCCCCACCGCCGTCTACGCCCTGGAGCACCAGCCGCTGGCGATCGCCATAGAGGTGCCGGAGCCGCGCCTGGGTGTTCCGGAGCCCGATCCCGGTCCCGTCCTGCGCCGCGGCGGCAACCCCCCGGGAGCTGTCCCGCACCCGAAGCGATAGGGTGCCGTTGGTCCGCCAGGCCTCGACTTCGACTCGTCCCGGCGCCGCGCGTCGCTCGATGCCGTGCCGGATCGCGTTCTCCACCAGCGGCTGCAGGATGAGGGCGGGTACCAGCGCGTCGAGGGCGGCGGGATCGGCCGATACGGTGATCACCAGCCGTTCCTGGAACCGTATCTGCTCGATCGCGAGGTACCGCTCGGCCAGTGCCAGCTCATCCCGGAGCGGAATCTCGGCGGGGCCATCGGTGCGGAGCGATGCGCGCAGCAGGTCGCTCAACCCGGCGATCATCCCGACCGCGGCGGGGTTGCGCTCCGCGCGCACCAGGGACGCGATGGTGTGCAGTGTGTTGAAGAGGAAATGCGGGCGAAGCTGCATCTCCAGCGCGCGGATCTGGGCGCCGAGTAGCTCGGCCTGCAGGCGTGACGTCGCCACTTCCCGCTCGAGGAGGAGCGCGTGGTACTGGATGGCGTGGGCCACGGCGACCACGCCGAAGTAGGTGAAGACGTTGATGAACGACTGCCCGAAGTACTCCGTGAACAGCGACGAGCTGGGCGGGCGGAGCAGGGCGATGTACCGCCCCAGGACCGCGTCGAGCGAGGCATCGAGCAGGGACAGCAGCAGCGCGAAGCCGAGGTGCGCCGCGAGCGACCTCGCCCACCCGGCGCCCTGGATCCGGTACCGGCGGGCGAGGCGCACAATGACGGGCGTGAAGGCTGCCCAGATCCAGCAACTCGCCAGGTTCGGCAGCAGGGCCCGCGACCAATCGGGGCTGAGGCCGCGGGAGACCTGGAAGAGATACCACTGGCCCGCGGAAAAGAGTCCGACGCACGTCCACGCCAGCAGTACGAGCCCGGCGCGAGTGAGCAGCGGCACTCAGATCTCCAGGCCGAGCCGGATCTGCAGCCGGTCGCGGTAGGTGCGGCTCAGGGTCAGCCGGGTGCCGTCGTTCAGTCGCACCATGTAGTCCCCATGGAAGTACGGCTCCAGTTCGCGGACCCGGTCGAGGTTGACGATGGTGGAGCGATGGATCCGGATGAACCGCTCAGGATCGAGTCGCTCCTCCAGGGCGGTCATCGTCTCCCGCAGCAGGTGGCGCTCGCTACCCACATGGATCCGTACGTAGTTGCCCGCCGATTCGATCCAATCGATCTCCCCGGCCTGGAGCAGGACCGTCCGCGATCCGTTCTTGACCAGGAGACGCTTGAGATACCGGCGCTGCGCACCGAGGTCCGCGAGCAGGGCGCCGAGCCGTTGGTCTACCTGGCCCTCCCGGCGGCGCAGGACGGCCTCCCGCGCGCGCGCGAGCGAAGCGAGAAAGCGCTCCCGGTCGAATGGCTTCAGCAGGTAGTCGAGGGCGTGTACCTCGAAGGCGCGCACCGCGAACTGGTCGAACGCGGTGACGAACACGACCGCGGGGGCGGCGGCGGGCTCGATCGCGTCAAGGACCTCGAAGCCGGTGACCTCGGGCATCTGCACGTCGAGGTAGACCAGGTCGGGTGCCTCACGCCGAATCGCGCCGATGGCCTCCCGGCCGTTGCCGCACTCTCCCGTCACCTCGACGTCGTCCTGGGTCGCCAGCAGCTCGCGGACCCGGGAGCGCGCCAGCGGCTCGTCGTCCACGATGAGGGTGCGGATCTTAGCCATGGGGAATGGGGGTGGGGGTGGGCAGATTGCCGACACGATAGGGGATCTCCAGCGTCACCACCAACCCGCCCGCCGGCGCGTTCGCGAGGGCGAAGCGGTGGCCCGCGCCATACAGCTGCTGCAGTCGGGCCCGGGTGTTGGCCAGCCCGATGCCCGATGCGCTCCTGGGAATCGCGGCGGCATCGATCGCGCCGGGGCCGGCTCCGGTGGCGATCCCGGGGCCGTCGTCGGCCACCTCCAGGGTGAGGCGGCCGTTGGCCCGGCGGGCCCGCACCTCGAGCCGGCCCGGGGCGGAACGAGGCTCGATCGCGTGGCGCACGGCGTTCTCGACCAGGGGCTGCAGGACCAGCGTCGGGACGAGGGCGTCGAGCGCGTCGGGGTCGGCGTCGAAGTGGACCGTGAGCCGGTCCCGGAAACGGGTCTGCTGGATCTCCAGGTAGCGCTCCAGGAATTCGAGCTCCTGGCGCAGCATCACTTCCTGGCGCCCCGAATGCTGCAGGCTGAGCCTGAGCAGGTCCCCGAGTCGGGTGACGACGCGGTCGGCCGCCTCCGGATCGCGGTGCAACAAGGCCGAAATGGTGTTGAGGGTATTGAAGAGAAAGTGCGGCTGAAGCTGGATCTTGAGCGCCTCGAGCTGAGCCCGCGCCAGCTTGGTCTCCAGTTGGAGCGTCTCGCGCTCGCGCTCGGTGTACCTCCGATAGAGCTCCTGCATGTGGACCAAGGTCACCATCGCCGAGTAGACCAGCGTGTTGAAGGCGGCGCGCTTGGTCATGAAGAGCAGGATCGCCTGGGCGAGAGGCGGCCGAGGCAGCGCTTCCATGCCGGCGGCCCGCTCGAGCACCACGTAGGCGACTTCGTGCAGTGTGTGGGCCAGCAGGAATCCACCGACGTGGATCGGCAGGTGTCGGGTCAATGAGCGGCGATCGATCGGGTAGCGGCGGGCGAGCCAGAAGATGAAGGGAGCAAGGGCGCCCCAGAGGTACCACTCGGCGAGCGACCAGAACAGCGGGAGGTTCCACGCGAGCGGATTCCCCTTGGCGGCATACATCCCGTACGTGGACGTCGCGAACGCGAGTCCGAGCGCGGTCCACACGCCGAGGGAGAGAGCGGCTGTCCTGATTGGTCGCGACATGAAACGTCCTGATCGCGGGAGCGAGGACGTCGAAGATACTGCCGATCAGAGGGTCTTGCGCACCAGGTAGAGCACGAGACTGAAGACGGCGGAGACCAGCAGCATGGAGACGATGGGGACGTAGATGCGGACCGTCTCGCGTTCGATCCGGATGTCGCCGGGCAGACGGCCGAACCACGACAGGCTGCCCGACCAGAGCAGCAGGCCGATCAGGATCAGTCCGACGCCGAGCGCCACCAGCATGGGGCCGGGGGAGGTGCCGTTCACTCGACCAACCCCTGCCGGGTCGCGTGGATGAAGTCGGTGTAGGCCGGCGTGCCGCCGCCCTCCCGAATCGCCGTGGCGATCTGGGCCCGGTGGTAGGCACCGTGGAGGGCGACGTGCGTCAGGATGTCGCCCACCGTGCTGGTCCAGTATTCGCCCTGGCTGTTCCGGTACCCGACCCCCTCCGCCAGGTCGGCGGCGGCGAGGCCTTCCAGGTAGCGAGGCCATTCCACCGCCAGCCGCTCGATGCCCCGCGCGCACCCGGCGACATCGAGCTCGGGCCAGACCGCGAGCGTGGCGGGCTCCTCCCGCACCCGGGCGAGCCAGAGGGCGCTCGCGCCGACGATGTGCGCCATCCAGCGGAGGGCCTGGGTCGGCGCCACCTCCCCGCGGAGCGAGTCGAGGGTCTCCGCGTTTGCCCAGGTGTCATACCGCAGCAGCCGAGCGTAGTAGGCGGTGGTCACGTCGCTGCCCTCGTCGGGCCGGACGCCGTGCCGGCGAAGGCGGCGCGGAAATTCCGCCGCATGCCCTCGAGCCCGGCACGCTCCAGGGGCGAATCGCCGAACCGCCGCGCGAACTCCTCGTCATCCATCCGCTCGAAGTGGTCGGCCCCCGCGCCGGACAGCCGGTCGCGCGAGTGGAACTCGGGCGCGGCGCTCCGCTCGGCGAACCGCTGGTTCCACGGGCACACTTCGTTGCAGATGTCGCACCCGAACACCCAGCCGTCGAGTCGGGCGGAGATCGGCTCGGGGATGGGCCGCTTCTGCTCGATCGTGAGGTAGGAGATACAGCGAGTGGCGTCGAGGATCCGCGGTTCCACCAGCGCCTGGGTGGGGCAGGCATCGAGGCAGCGGGTGCAGCTGCCGCAGTGATCCATCGTCGCCGAGAGGTCACGATCGAGCGCGAGATCGGTGAACAGCGTCCCGATGAAGAAGAAGGAGCCGGAGCCGGGCCGGATCAGCATGGTGTTCTTGCCGATCCAGCCGAGTCCGGCGCGCAGCGCGAGGGCGCGCTCCGGTACCGGCCCCGAGTCGGCGAAGGTGTGGGCGATCGTGGCACCGTGGGACCGCAGCAGGTCGGCGAGTGGCTCCAGGCGCTCGCGCGTAACTCGATGGTAATCATCGCCTCGGGCGTACCGAGCGACTTTCGGAGCGGGACCGGGGTCAGACTCGCCGTCATAGTAGTTGTCCAGCACTACTACTACCGATTTCGCCCCGCTCGACTGATCAGGCTCGGGTTCTTCCGCTTCTTCGCCTGGCGATGGATGTAGCGCATGATACCGGCGTATCCGTTCGCGAGCCACTGATCGAGGCGGTCGCCATCGGGGATCGGACCGGGATCGGTGATGCCGCAGGCGAGAAAGCCGAGCTCGGCGGCGCGCGCCTTGACCGCGTCCGCGAGCGTCATCTGGCCGCGGCGACCTCGTCGGGGGGCGCCTCGACCGGCCGCGATCGCCGCAGCGATCCGATCTCTTCGGTGATGATCCGGGCGCCGCGGCTGTAGGTGAAGTACGACCAGGCCCACTGGATCAGCACCAGCACGCGGTTGCGGAAGCCGATGAGGAAGAAGATGTGGACGAAGATCCAGGTCAGCCACGCGAAGAACCCGCTGAAGTGGAGCTTCCAGATGTCGGCCACCGCGCGGCCCGCGGCCGACGACCGCGAGCTGTCCCTTGTCCCAGTAGGAGAACGAGCGCCGCGGCCGGCCGTTCAGGTCGCCGGTGATGGTGCGCGCGGTATACTGCCCCATCTGGATCGCGACCGGGCAGATGCCCGGCAGCGTGGCTGCCATCCGGCATGGTCGAACGCGGCCGCGTCGCCGAGCACGAAGACCTCGGGATGCCCGGGGATGGTGCAGTCGGGCTCCACGATCGCGCGGCCCATGCGGTCGAGCGGCGCGCCGAGCGACTTGAGGAGCGGGCTCGCGGTGTTGCCGGCCGCCCAGATGACCGTCTGGGTCGGGATGGTCCATCCCGCCGCGCTGACCCAGCCGGGCTGGATCTCGGTCACCATCGTCTCGGTGCGCACCTCCACGCCGAGGCGCCGGAGGTCGAGCTTGGCCTTGTCGCCCAGCTCGGGCGGATAGGAGGGAAGCAGCCGCGGCCCTCCCTCGAGCAGCATCACGGTGGCCTCGCCCGGATCGATATGACGGAAGTCGCGCCGCAGGGCGTAGCGCCGGATCTCGGCGACGCGCGCCCGCCATCTCCACGCCGGTGGGACCGCCGCCCACCACCACGAAGGTGAGGTACGCGTGGCGGCGCACCGATGTCGGGCTCACGCTCCGCCAGCTCGAAGGCGAGCAGGACACGGCGGCGGATCTCGAGCGCGTCCTCCAGGCTCTTGAGGCCGGGCGCCAGGCTCTCCCACTCGTCACGGCCGAAGTAGGAGTGGTGCGCGCCGGTGCCGACGACCAGGTAGTCGTAGTTCAGCTCGCGCTCCGTCGGTGAAGCGCACCTTGCGGGCCGTCGACGTCCACTTCGGACACCTCGGCGAGCAGCACCTCGGTGTTCTTCTGTTTTCGGAGCACCGAGCGGATGGGCGAGGCGATGTCGCTCGGATTGAGGGCGGCGGTGGCCACCTGGTACAGCATCGGCTGGAACAGGTGATGGTTGCGGCGGTCCACCACGGTCACGTCCACCGGGGCGTGCGCCAGGCCCTTGGCGGCGTACAGCCCGGCGAAGCCCGCGCCGATGATCACCGACAGTGGGGTCTGGTCGCGCGTCGTCGGTCACAGGCCCATCGTCTCCCGCCGCCACCGGGCGAAACGGACCACGTCCTCCGCCGGCGGCACGGCGGCTTCATCCGCGTAGGCGGTGTACATCCGCCAGCGGAGGTAGGCACGGTCGGGCACCGGCAGGAACGGCGCGCGCCGATACCAGCCCCGCCGGCGGAACGCCCAGGCCGTGCGCAGCAGGTCCACGGCGAGCCGCGGGCGGACCACGGCGCGCGCGGCGAGGCGCAGGGTGAGAGCGGACCAGGTGTCGGACATGCTCGAATTATAGGACGGTGAAGGCGGTGGCGGCACGCCGGTCGCGGCTCCGCGGCCCCTCGGCCCCACCTATATTCTCCCCATGTCCGCCGCCACGGCGCCCGCGCCGCCTCCGCGACTATCGGGCGGAGTTCCCGATCTTCCGGCGCTCCGTGTACCTGAACAGCTGCTCCCTGGGAGCGCTGTCCATCCGGTCGCGAGCCCGGGTGAACCAGTTCCTCGATCTGTGGGAAGAGCGCGGCGCGGCGGCGTGGTACGACATCTGGTGGGAGGCGCTGGCTTCGCTCCGCGACCGCTACGGCCGGCTGATCGGCGCGCCGCCGGGCACGATCGCGCTGCACCCCAACATCTCGACCGCGCTCACCGCGGTGGCGGAGTCGCTCGACTATCGGCTGCGGCCGCGAGTGGTCGTCACCAGCCTCGAGTTTCCGACCGTCCCCTACCAGTGGCTCGCCAAGTCCGGCCAGGTCGAGGTGGTCGTGGTGGAGAGTCCGGACGGCATCGGGGTCCCGCTCGAGGCGATCGAGCGGGCCGTGGACGATCGGACGGCGCTGGTCGCGACCAGCCATGTCTTCTTCACCAGCGGCGCGATCCAGGACGTGCGGGCGGTGGCGGAGATCGCGCACCGCCGGGGGGCGCTGCTGCTGGTCGACGGATATCAGGCGGCGGGTCAGCTGCCGGTGGACGTGCGTGGACCTGGACGCCGACTTCTACTGCGCGCGGCGGGCTCAAGTGGCTGCTCGGTGGCAGCGGCGTCGCCTTTCTCTACGCCCGCGCCGAGCTGCTGGGCGGCGCTCGCGCCGCGGGCCACCGGATGGTTCGCGCACCGAGAGCAGTTCCGCTTCGACCCGCGATCGCTCGCGCTGCACGACGATGCCCGCCGGCTCGAGGCCGGCACCCCGGCGATGCTGCCGGTCTATGCCCAGCTCGGCGGCCTCGACGTGATCGAGGAGCTCGGCGTCGCCGAGATCCGGCGGCGAACCACGGCGCTGGCGGAGGACCTGATCGAGCAGGCGCAGTCGGCCGGGCTCACCGCCAAGGTCGCGCGGCGCCGAAGACGAGCGCTCCGCGATCGTCATGCTCGCCGAGCGACGATCCCGCCGGCGGCCGTCCGCCGCCTGGCGGAGGCGGCGATCATCGCCGACGCACGGCCGGGGCACGTCCGCGTCTCGCCCTACTTCTACAACGTGCCCGACGACCACCGCGCCGCGATCGAGCGTCTGACCCGTGACTGATTCCCCGTATCGGCATATGGACGACAAGAAGCTGCCCACCGAAGACGAGCAGCTGCTCGAGAGCCCGCCGCCGCAGCAGCCGGAGCAGCTGTTCCTCAAGTCGGACTCCTGGCGGGTGCTCCGGATCATGGGCGAGTTCGTCTGGGGCTTCGACAACCTCGCCGACGTGAGCGACGGCGTCACCATCTTCGGGTCGGCGCGCACCCCGCCGAGCGACCCGCACTACGACAAGGCGGTGGAGACCGCGCGGCTGCTGGCAAGGCGAGGATCCCGGTCATCACGGGCGGCGGGCCGGGCATCATGGAGGCGGCCAACCGGGGGGCCATGGAAGCCGGCGGGATGTCGATCGGCTGCAACATCGAGCTCCCGTTCGAGCAGGGCTCCAACGCCTACCTGACCCGCAGCCTCAACTTCAAGTTCTTCTTCGTCCGGAAGACGATGTTCGTGAAGTACGCGACCGCCTTCATCGTCTTCCCCGGCGGGTACGGCACGCTCGACGAGCTGTTCGAGGCGCTGACCCTGATCCAGACCGGAAAGGTCAAGCATTTTCCGGTGATCCTGTTCGGCAGGGAGTACTGGTCCGGGCTGGTGGAGTGGCTCACGAACACGGTGGCGGCCGAGCGCAAGATCAACCCGGCCGACCTGCACCTGTTCTCGGTGACCGACGATCCAGCCGAGGCGGTCGCGCTCGTGGTCGAGGCGCGCGCGGAGAAACCCCACGATCCCCTCGCCCGCATCCTAGGATGACCGCATGACCCGCCCCTCCGCGCCCTATCTCCGCGGCCAGCGCATCGACCCTCGCGGCATCACCGGCCAGGAAACCGTGGCCGAGCTGGTGGAGAACGCATTCCTGGCCTACAACGCCGGCCGACTCCGCGAGGGCTGCCAGCTCTTCGCCCAGCGGATGCTGGAGCCCGACGTCACCGTCGGCCTGACGCTGACCGGCGCCATGACGCCGGCCGGTCTGGGCATGAGCTGTCTCATCCCGCTGATGGAGGCGGGCTTCGTGGACTGGGTCATCTCGACCGGCGCGAATCTGTATCACGACGCCCATTTCGCCCTCGGCCTGGCGATGCACCGCGGCACCCCGCTCGCGAACGACGTCGAGCTGCGCGACAAGGGCGTCGTCCGCATCTACGACGTCTTCTTCGACTACAGCGTGCTGCTCTCCACCGACCGGTTCATCCGCGACGTCTCGGCCCGCCCGGAATTCCAGCGGCCCGATGAGCAGCGCCGAGTATCACTACCTCCTCGGCGGCTACGTCCAGGAGCGCGAGAAGGCGCTCGGACTGACCCGCCGCTCGGTCCTGGCCGCGGCGCACGAGCTCGAGGTGCCGCTCTACACCAGCTCGCCCGGCGACAGCTCGATCGGCATGAACGTGGCCGAGCAGGCGCTGGCGGGCAGCAAGCTGCGGTTCGACGTGAGCGCCGACGTCAACGAGACCGCGTCCATCGTGCTCGAGGCCAAGCGGACCGGCGGCAAGAGCGGCGTGCTGATCGTCGGCGGCGGGAGCCCGAAGAACTTCATGCTGCAGACCGAGCCGCAGATCCAGGAGGTGCTCGGGATCGACGAGCGGGGCCACGACTTCTTCCTCCAGATGACCGACGCGCGGCCCGACACCGGCGGCCTCTCGGGCGCGACGCCCGCGGAGGCGGTGAGCTGGGGCAAGATCGACCCCGATCAGCTTCCCGGCACGGTGGTGGTGTACGGCGACAACTCCATCGCGTTGCCGGTGCTCACCGCGTACGCGAAAGCGCGGCATGCCGACCGTCCGCTCAAGCGGCTGTTCGGCCGCCGCGAGGCGATGATGGGACGCCTGCGTGGACGAGTATCGCGCGGCGCTGGCCTTCCGCGATCAGCGCGCGGAAGAGTCGCTGGCGCACATGCATCCGGGCGCTGGAGGAGCGGAGACGGCGGCGCGACGGTGACCCGCAGGTACCGCTGGTACGCGCTCAGCCTGCTGGCGGTCATCAACTTCCTCAACTACGTCGACCGGAACGTCATCTACGCGCTGTTCGAGTCGATCAAGCGCGATCTCGCGCTGAGCGACGCGCAGCTCGGCTGGCTCGGCTCCGCCTACATCCTGGTGTTTTCGGTCGCCGCCCTTCCGTTCGGCGTCATCAGCGACCTGCGCTCCCGGCGCGCGGTGATCGCGTGGGGCGTCACCGTCTGGAGCGCCTTCACCTTCCTCAGCGGGCTGGTCCGCAGCTACTGGCAGCTCTTCACCTGCCGCGCGGCGGTCGGCATCGGCGAGGCGGCCTACGGCCCGGCCGCGGCGTCGCTCGTGGCCGACTACTTCCCCGGTCCGCAGCGCGCGATGGCGATGGGGATCCTCGCCTCCGGCGTGTCGCTTGGCGGCGTGTCGGGCCTCCTGCTGGGCGGCTGGCTCGGCGGCACCTACGGCTGGCGGGTCGCCTTCATGACGGTGGGCGTGCCGGGCTTCCTCTGCGCGGTCCTGGTCGCCCGGCTGCTCGACCCGACCCGCCCCCCGGCCCGTCTCACCTTCCGCTCGTTCATGCGGGACTTCCACATCGGCGTGATGACACTGGCACGCCAGCTGTGGCCGCTGCTGGCGAGCGTGGCGGGGGGCGCCGTCGCGGCCTACTGGCTCGACCGCTCCTACGGCGCCGACTCGAAGCTCGACGTCGCCGCGCTGAGCGCCGCGGTCGGCATCGGAGTGGCGCTGACGATCGTGCGGTGGGTGCGCCGCACACCCTCCGACCCCGCGGAAGACGTCGCCTTCGCGGCGGGCGTCACCAGCACCTTCGACGACATCGTGCACGCCGGCAAGACGGTCCTGCATACGCCGACGCTGGTGTACGTCTTCATCGCCGGCGCGATGATCTCGTTCGGCACCAACGGCATCGTCGGATGGGGGCCCACCTTCGTGTCGCGCGAGCTCCAGCTCACCCCCGGCGAGGCGGCGGCGCTGCTGGGCAAATGGGGTCTGATCGCCGGGGTGTCGGGAACGCTGTTCGGCGGATTCCTCGCGGACTGGCTCCGCCGTCGCTGGGAGACGGGCCGGGTGCTGACGGTGGGGCTCGGGCTCCTGCTCGGTGGGCCGCTCGCGGTCTGGCTGCTCACCATTCGCGACCCGGTGCTGTTCCAGGCGGTATTCGTGGTCGCCTTCTTCTGTCTCTCCTGGTACAACGGACCGATCACCGCGGTGATCTTCGACGTGGTGCCGCCGCGGATCAGCGCGACGGTGGCCGGCGCCTACCTGCTGTTCATCCACCTCGCCGGTGACGCCATCGCGCTGCCGCTGGTGGGGATGCTGTCCGACCAGTTCGGGCTGGACCGGGCCATCCTGCTGCTCCCGCTGGTGATCATCCTCGGCGGGGTCGTGATCCTGGGCGCGACCCGGACGGCGGGGCGGGATATGGCGAGGGTGGCGGGGTGACGGAAGGACGGACGGGCGGACGGGCGGACGGATTCAGAGTAGCCGCGAGCTAGCGTCACCCTCGCTCCGATCGGGACGATATGCCAGGCTCGTCCGCCCTTCCGCCCTTCCGCCCTTCCGCCCGTCTGCCCTATGTCCTCTCCCCCACCGGCAGCGACCGCATGTAGGTCCACACCGCGCGAATCTCGTCGTCGGTCATCAGGCCGCTCCGCACCCACGGCATTTTCTGCGGATCCATCGTGGTCCCGTCGGGCCGCTTGCCATGACGCAAGGCGTCGAAGAAGTCCGCTTCGGTCCATCGCGCCAGCCGGCCGACCGTGATGTCGGGCGCGTCGGGATTGGCGTCGCCGGCGAGCGCGAGGCCGTGGCATCCCCGGCAGCCGCCGATGGTCGCCAGGTACTGGCCGTATTCGATGGTCACCCCGGGCGAGGGCGTCGCGCGGGTCGCGCCGTGATCGATGATCCGGACCGGGAGCAACGGCAGCTTGCCGCCCAGGTAGAGTCCCCGCGCCACCGGTCCCACCCGGGGCGCGGGGAGCTCGCGATCCACCGGAGGCAGGGTCCTGAGATAGCCGAGCATCGCCGAGAGGTCGGCGTCGGTCATGGCCGTGAACGCCTCGGCCGGCATGAAGATGAGGGGGCGGCCGTCGCGTCCCACCCCGTGGCGGATCGCGCGCTCGAGGTCCGCGTCGCTGCGCTGGCCGATGCCACCCCGGCCTGGCGTCAGGTTCGCGCCGGCGAGCCGGCCGAACGCCGGATCGTCGATCCACTGCTTGCCGCCCAGGTCGGCGCCGTGGCACTCCTGACACTTGCCGATGGCATCGACCAGGTGGCGGCCGCGGGCGAGCGATGCCGAATCGGTCGCCGCACGCACGCCGGCGTCGGCGAATTCATAGGTCTTGCGGGTGTCCATACCGGTGATGGCGTACAGGGCGGCGAGGGCGATCACGACGAGCAGAACCAGGCCAGCCAGGATGCGGCCGACCCACCGAAGCCAACGGGGCACGACGATCTCCAGGAGTTAGGGCGGAGCGAAGATACCCCTAGCGCACGCTCCTGTACACCAGCTCCATGATCTCGTCGTACATCGCGTCGGCGCGTCCTTCATCGCCGGAGCGAATGGCCTCCGTGGCGCAATGCCGGAGGTGGTTGTGCAGCATGGCCCGGCCGACACCGCGCAGGGCTTCCTGCACCGACGAGACCTGGGTCAGGACGTCGGCGCAGTAGCGCTCATCCTCCACCATCTTCTGCAGGCCGCGAACCTGGCCCTCGATCCGCCGAAGACGGGTGAGCACCGATCGCTTGACCTCGGGGTCCACGGCCACGGCATGCTCGCCGTCACCGGGCCGGGTGCCGCACGCGCAGGGGACGATCGCGCCTTCGCTCATTTCTGACCTCTCAGCCTCAAACTGTTGGCGACCACGCTCAGCGAGCTGATGACCATCGCCGCGGCCGCCATGGCCGGCGTGAGCCGGAGCCCGAGCGCCGGGTAGAGCGCACCGGCCGCCACCGGAATTCCGACCACGTTGTAGACGAACGCCCAGAACAGGTTCTGCCGGATGACACGCAGGGTGCGCCGGGCCAGACGGATGGCGGCGGGCACGCCGGCGGGATCGCCCCGCATGAGCGTGATATCGCCCGCGTCCATCGCGACATCGGTGCCGGTGCCCATCGCGATGCCCACGTCGGCCTGGGCGAGGGCCGGCGCGTCGTTGAGCCCGTCGCCCACCATGGCGACCGATCGACCCTCCGCCCGCAGTGCGCGGATCGCCTCGAGCTTCCGGTCGGGCAGGACGTCCGCCATCACCCGCTGGATACCGACGGCGCGGGCCACGCCGGCCGCGCTGCGCGCGGTGTCGCCGGTGAGCATGATGCTCTCGATGCCCATGCCGCGGAGGGCGGCGACCGCCGCGGGCGCCGTCGGCTTGACCGCGTCGGCCACGCCGATCACCCCGGCCAGCTCCCCGTCGACCCCGACGAAGACCGCCGTCGCCGACTCCGCAGCGATCCGCTCCCCCTCGGCCGCGTAGCGCGCGGCGGAGAGACCCAGCTCGGCCATGTGGGCCTGGTTGCCGACGGCGACCTCGCGGCCGCCCACCCGCCCGCTCACCCCCCGCCCGCTGCGGACCGCGAAATCCTCCACGCGGCTCCAGGGCCAGTCCGCGAGCGGTGGCCGCTCCGACGATGGCTTCGCCAGCGGATGCTCGCTCCGCCGCTCCACCGCGGCGGCGAGACCAAGGAGCCGTGTCCTCGTCGTCGGCCGTGATGGAGCGTGACCGAAGGCGCGCCCTCGGTCAGCGTGCCCGTCTTGTCGAACACCACGGTGTCGATGCGGCCGCTCCGCTCCAGCGGCTCCCCACCCTTGATCAGGATGCCGAGCTCCGCGCCTCGCCCGGTGGAGACCATTACGGCGGTCGGCACCGCCAGGCCCATGGCGCAGGGACACGCGATGACGAGCACCGTCACCGCGGCGACCAGCGCATGGAGGTATCGCGGCGACGGCCCGAAGGCGAGCCAGAGCGCCGAACGTCACCACCGCGATCGCGATCACCGCCGGCACGAAGACCGCGGCGATGCGGTCGGCCATGCGCTGGATCGGCGCCTTCGACCCCTGGGCCTGCTGCACCAGACCGATGATGCGCGACAGAACGGTGTCGGCGCCTACGCGCCGGACCCGGACTCGAAGGGCGCCGTTCCGGTTCAGGGTCGCCCCCACCACCTCGTCGCCGGCGGCCTTTCGCACCGGCGTCGGCTCACCGGTCAACATGGACTCGTCCACGTGGCTGGTGCCGTCCAGCACCACGCCGTCCGCGGGGATCGTCTCTCCAGGGCGCACCAGAACCTCGTCGCCGGTGGCGAGCCGTTCGATGGCGATCTCGGTCTCCACCTCGTCGCGGATCAACCGCGCGGTCCGGGGCCGGAGACCGATCAGACGGCGGATCGCGCCGGATGTGCGGCTCTTGGCGCGAGCCTCCAGGAGGTTGCCGAGCAGGATCAGGGCGATGATCCAGACCACCGCCTCGTAGTACACGTAGGGCACGACACCCTGGGCGGCCAGCCAGTCGTCGGCGACGGTGACGCCCAGACTGTAGACGAAGGCGGCCCCGGTTCCGACCGCGATGAGCGTGTTCATGTCGGCGCTGCGATGCCGGAAGGCCGACCAGGCCCTGGTATAGAAGTGACGTCCCGCCCAGCCGACCACGGGCAGCGTCAAGCCGAGCAGTGTCCAGCGCCAGGCGTCCGCGGACACGGTATCGATCCACGGCGCGACACGGCGGAACAAGGCGGAGAGCGGCATCATCAGCCGCATCAGCGGGTCTTCGGTTCCCACCCGCTCGGCCAGCGGCATGCTGATGACCATGGCTACCACGGCAGCGCCCAGGCTCAGGGTGAGCTTGCGTCGCAACACCGCGATCTCGTCGTCCCGCGCCTCGTCCTGCGCTTGCACCAGCGCGTCGGCCGACACGCCTGCCTCCGGCAGCTCCGCGCCGTAGCCGGTGTCGCGAATGGTCTCGACCAGCTGGTCGGGCGTGAGACGGCTGGGATCGTAGCTGACGGTGGCGGAACCGGTCATCAGGTTGACATTGGCCGAGCTGACCCCGGGCGTCCGTTCGAGCGCGCGCTGAATCCGTGCGCTGCACGCGGCACAGGTCATCCCCTGCACCTGGATCGTGCGGGAATCGTCAGCGGGAGGCGATACGGCCGTCATCGTGTCGGCCCGGTTACGCCTGGACCGTGGCCTGGTAGCCGGCTTCGCCGACCGCGGCGGCGAGCTGCGACGGTGTCGTGGTTGCCTCGTCGTAACTCACGTCCGCGCGGCCGATCCGAATCGCGTCGATCCGGACCCCGGGCACCGCGGCCAGCGCACGATTCACCGCATTGAGGCAGTGGCCGCAGCTCATGCCTTGGATGTGGAGGGTGGCGTGCTGCACGGTCGGGATCCTTGGTGAAGACCCGATCAATCTATATAGGGGTGGGGGGTATGTCAAACTCCAGCCCCTGAACCGCTTCCGTTCGGGGAGCAGAGTGCAAGCCCGCCGGGCAGTCCGCCCACATGGAGGGGCAGCGCCACACGCGCCGACCGGGCGGTGGCTGTCAAGTAGCTTCCAGGCATGAGGTTGGCTGGACTCGTCCTGCGGCATGCCTCCTGCCCTTTTCGCGGGTATGGACCTCCCCGACGCCGAGCTTCCCGGCGATGCCTTTCCGCCGACCGCGAGCGAGCCGCTCGTCCCGATCCTTCGATTCGATCGAGGAATCGGAGATGCGGATGCGCTCTCGACCTGGCATCAGGCGCTCTCGAACGGGTTGTCCTCGGACGTTCCGCACGATCTCCTGGCGCTCTGGCTCTACCCCATGTCCGGAGGGGCCGTGCTGCTCGGCCCAGAGGCCCTGGCGCAGGACGAGCTGAGTGTCCCTCTTCCCGAGCCTCAGCTTCGGCCGGAGCAGCTCGCCCTGCTGGACGAGATCATTCGCGATGCCGGCTATCCCTCGACCGTATCGCTCCCGATCCGCTTCGGAAGGCGGGATGTGGGGCTTCTGCTCGTGGCGAGTCTGCAAGCGGGCCGCTACCGGGGCATGGATCTCATGGTCCTGCGTCTGGCCGCGCAGCGGCTCGCCCCATCGCTCGGGCGGCTCGCGCGGGTGTGGGGGGGCTCCGTGGGTGCGACCGGCCACGGCCCGGAGCGAATCGCCGGCCTGCTCGACGGTCTCGCCGAGGCGACCGTGGAGGGCCGGACCCCGCAGCGATTCGCCGCCGCGCTGAGCCGCGCCCTCGAGCCGTTGATTCCGCACGACCGCCTCGAGCTGCTGCTCGCCGGTCCGGGCGGGGGCACGTACTACCGTGTGGGCGAGCACCTCGGCGGGCCGCTGTGGGCCGATCCCTCACTCGTCCTGGAGTCGGGCTCGCTCGATCTCGCGAGCCTGGCCGGAACCCATGGCCGCGTGCTGCTGGCGGATGCCGGGCGCGATGAGCGATGGCCGCGGGGCTACTTCACGGTCGTCGATCCCGCGGGCGCCGAGCTCCGCGCGATCGCCGGAGCTCGGTCCATCGGTCCGACCCAGCTCACGACCTACCTGCTGGTGGGGAGCGTCGGACCGGATCTCTACGACGAGTCCGACGTGGACCTGCTCGCCAAGGTGGCGACGCTGACCGCGCCGCACCTGGCCCTGCTGGCCGGCCAGAGCGCCCGGGAGCGCGAGGCGCCCCAGGAGCCGACGCTGCCCTCCGGGCTGATGGAGATCAGCGAGGCCCTCGCGCTGGGCGCCGAGCCGCACGAGGCGACCCGCCGGGTCGCCGAGCTGGCGGAGCGCCTCCTGCCGTTCGACGAGCTGCATTTCGCGCTGCGCCTGAGCGACGGCGACCGCGTGGTGATGCTGGATCCGGGAGAGCGGCGCCCGCTTCCCGACCTGGCCTCCGTGCCGGTGGCCGGCACTGCGCTGGGCCAGGTGCTGCGGGGCGAGGTGCCCCATGCCTTCGCGCTGGCGCAGGGCGAGGCGCGTCTCATCGTGCCGCTTCGGGTGGGTGGTCGCGTACAGGGCGCCATCGTCCTCACCGCGGCGCCGCCGGCGGTGCTCAATCGCGCCCACCTGGAGCCGGCCCAACGCCTGGCCGACGTGATCGCGCCGCACCTCGAGCTCCTTCGCCGCGCCGCCATGCGCCCCCCGCCGTTCCGGCCCGGCTGGAAGCGGGCGCCGAGAGTCTAGCTCAGGCCGCGGACCCTGCCTGGGCCGCCGGCACGCGGCGCGTCGGCCCGTCCGCCGGCAGGATGAACCAGAAAGTCGAGCCCCGCCCGGGCAGCGACTCGGCCCCGATCGTCCCGCCGTGCATCTCCACCAGCTTCCTGCTCAGCGCGAGGCCCAGGCCGGTCCCCTGCGCCTGTCGGCTGGCGGAGCTGTCCACCTGGCTGAACTCCTGAAACAGCTTGGGCATGTCCTTCGGCGCGATGCCGATCCCGGTGTCCGCCACCGAGACCCAGACGACGTCCTTGGTGACCAGCTTGCGCTCGTCTCCCGCGCGATCTGCGGGTGGCGCGATCGGGGCGCGGGTGCTGAGCGCGGCCAGGATGATGGTGCCGCCCTCGCCGGTGAACTTGGAGGCGTTGGACAGCAGGTTGAACAGGACCTGGCGCACCCGCACCCCGTCGGCCACCACGTTGAGTGGGGTGTCGTCCAGCTGAAGCCACACGTCCTGCCGTTTCGCGCTCCGGAGGCTCGCCGTGTCGGCCACGGCCCCGGTGATCGCCTCGCGCAGGTCGGTCTGAGTCAGCGACAGCGCCATGTGCCCCGCCTCGATCTTGGCGAGATCGAGCACGCCGTTGATCAGCTCCAGCAGGTGTCTGCCGTTCCGGAGCACCGCCTCGAGGAACTCCCGCTGCTGTGCGTTGACCTCGCCGGCGCCTTCGGTCAGGATCAGATCGGAGAAGCCGATGATGGCGTTGAGCGGGGTGCGGAGCTCGTGGCTCATGTTGGCCAGGAACTCGCTCTTGAGCCGGGTGGCACGCTGGAGCTCGGCGTTCTTGGCGGCGAGGGCGCGCTCGTTGCGGCGACTCCCCTCCAGCACCGAGGCGCGGTCCAGGCCCACCACGACCTGGTCGCCCAGGGTCTGGAGCAGCTGGAGATCATGGTCGGAGAAGGGCCGACCATCGCGCTGGTTGTAGACGCTCATGGTGCCGATCACCAGGCCGGCCGACCGCAGCGGCACGATCGCGACGGTCCGGAACACGACGTCGAGGCCCGGCATCTTGTAGCTGCGCGAATCCGCGTCCATGTCGGCGGAGAGGACCGGGCTTCCATGCGCCACCACCCAGCCGACCAGCGAGCCGTCGGTCGGTACCAGGCGCCCGCGCACGTCCGCGAGCATGCCGGTCGCCGCGTGGATCTTGAGGAAGCGGCCCTCCTCGACCACCAGCGCCACCGCGGCACCCTCCGCCTGAAGCAGGTCCACGGCGGCGTCCGACACCTCCTGCAGGAGGACCGCGAGGTCCTCGCTGGCCAGCAGCGTGGCCGCGACGTGCCTGAGCCGCTCGAGCTCCCGGTTGCGGGCGGCGGACGCGGCGAGCGCGTCGCGCAACGCGGCGCTCCGGCGGAGCGCCCGGGCGTCACCGGCGCGGAGCGCGGCGAAGGTGAGCCCGGTGCTGATCAGGGGGAGGACGACGCCGAGCCAGTTCTCGTGGAAGGCGAAATAGATGCCCACCCAGCCGACCACCAGCGCGACGCCGGTCAGCAGGCGTGCCAGGTCGATCCGCGCCCAGGCGGACCGCAGCATCACCGGGAGTCTTCCCACAGCAGCTCGTGGAAGGTGGTTTCCCCGGTCGCGAGCATGCGCCGGAGATAGGGGCGGCAGAGGCCGCACTGGGCGCCGCAGCCGGTCGCGGCCATCAGCGCCGGGAGGTCCCATGCGGCCGCGCGCGCACGCGGGAGCAGCTCGCCGAACGGAACGCCGCGGCAGACGCACATCGAGACCGCGATTCCCGACACCCGGGCCGCCTAGGGATCGGACGGGCGAATGTCGACTTCGCTGACCAGCGCCCGCGCCGGCAGACGCAGCGCGTGCAGGATGGTGTCGGCCACGTCCTCGGGCCGGAGAATGCGGGTGGGATCGGACTTGAGCATCGGCTGGTCGCGCAGCATCTCGGTATCCACCGAGCCGGGACACACGGTGATGATCCGGATGCCCTCCTTCCGCAGCTCCAGCATGAGGGCGCGACCGAAGCCGAGCACGGCGTGCTTGGACGCGACGTAGGCGGAGCCACCGGCGAAGCCGTTCCGGGCGGCGAGGCTCGCGACGTTGACGATGTCGCCCCGGCGCGCCGCGCGCATCGGCGGAAGCACGGCGCGGGTCGCGAGGAACAGTCCACGGAGGTTGGTGGCCATGGTCGTGTCCCAGTCCTCCAGGGTGAGCTCGCCGATCGGCTTGGCGATCAGCACGCCGGCGTTGTTGACCAGGAGGCCGATGTCGCCCAGCGCCGAGGCCACGTGCTCCACGACCCCCGTCACCCCCGCCGGATCGGCGACGTCGGCCGCGCGGCCGGCCGCCTCGATCCCCGCCGCGCCGAGCTCCCGCACCAGGGTGTCGACCCGCGCCGCGCTACGGGAGCAGACCCCGACCCGGTAGCCCGCGCGGCCCAGCGCGAACGCCGTGGCGCGACCGATGCCGTGCGTTGCGCCGGTGACGAGCGCGGTGGTCGGGGAAGTCATGGGAAGAAGATAATTACCTTCCGGTGATGGTCCTCCCGCTACAGCACCCGGTCGTCCGCCCCAACAGCTCGGGCCGGCGTCGGCCCGAAGACATCGAGGTCACCTGGCGGGAGCGCCTGCAGGCGTTGCGCCATCTGCCCCGGCTCCTGGGGATGGTCTGGGACACCGAGCCTCGCTACGTCATCGGCATCCTGCTGCTCCGACTGGCCCGGGCGATCATCCCGCTCGCCGTGCTCTGGGTCGGCAAGCTCATCGTGGACGAGGTGGTGCAGGCCATCGCGGTGGTCGGCGCGGGCGGCGCCATCCCCTGGACGCGGCTGGGCGAGTTGCTCGCGCTCGAGCTCGGCATCGCGCTGGTGGGCGAGGGGCTGAGCCGGATATCGGCGCTGCTCGAAAGCCTGCTGGGCGATCTCTTCGCCAATCGCACCAGCGTCGAGCTGATGCGCCACGCCGCCACTCTCGACCTGGAGCAGTTCGAGAACGCGGAGATCTACGACAAGCTCGAGCGCGCCCGGCGGCAGACGGTGGGTCGCATCGGGCTCTTCACGCTCCTGCTCGCCACCATCCAGGACCTGATCACGCTGGTGACGCTGGCGGTGGCGCTCGCGGTCTACGTGCCCTGGCTCCTCGCGCTCCTCGCGGTCGCGGTCCTCCCCTCCCTGCTGGGTGAGACCCACTTCGCCTCGCTGGGCTACTCGCTGCTGTATTCCTGGACGCCGGAGCGGCGCAAGCTCGACTACCTCCGGTACATCGCGGCGAGCGACATCTCCGCCAAGGAGCTCAAGCTCTTCGGCCTGTCGGACTTCCTGGTGGGCCGCTACGACCGGCTGTCGCAGGAGTTCTACGAGGCGAACAAGGCGCTGGCGATCCGGCGGAGCCTGGTGTCGAGCCTCCTCGCGGCCGTGGGGACGCTCGGCTACTACGGCGCGTACGCGGTGATCATCTATCTCACCGTGATCGGCCACCGCTCGGCGGCGGGGCTCTTCACCATCGGCGTGCTCACGTTCCTGGCCGGGTCGTTCCGCCAGAGCCGGGACCTGATCCAGCGGGTGCTGCTGTCGCTCTCCCAGATCTTCGAGCAGAGCCTCTACCTCGACGACCTGTTCACCTTCCTGGCGATCGAGCCGCGGATCCGTCCGGTCGCGGGCGCGCGCCTGGTGCCCTCGCCGATCCGGGAGGGATTCCGGTTCGAGGGCGTGGGCTTCCGGTACCCGGGTGCCGAGCCGTGGGCGGTTCGCGGTCTCGACTTTTCCCTGGCCCCGGGGGAGCGGCTCGCGCTGGTGGGGGAGAACGGCGCGGGGAAGACCACGCTGGTGAAGCTCCTCGCCCGGCTCTACGACCCGACCGAGGGCAGGATCCTGCTCGACGGGGTAGACCTGCGGGAATACGATCTGTACAGCCTGCGGCGGAACGTGGGCGTCATCTTCCAGGACTTCGTGCGCTACGACTTCCTGCTTCGGGAGAACATCGCGGTCGGCAACATCGCCCGGCTGGAGGACCAGGCCGGCATCGAGGGCGCGGCCGGCCGCAGCCTGGCCGACAGCGTGGCGGGTCGGCTGGCCGGCGGCTACGACCAGATGCTGGGCCGTCGGTTCGAGGGCGGGGTCGATCTCTCGGGTGGGGAGTGGCAGAAGGTGGCGCTGGCGCGGGCTTACATGCGCGACGCCCAGCTTCTCATCCTGGACGAGCCCACCGCCGCGCTGGACGCGCGCGCCGAATACGAGGTATTCCTCCGGTTCTCCGAGCTGACCAAGGGACGCATGGCGGTGCTCATCTCCCACCGGTTCTCCACCGTGCGCATGGCCGACCGGATCCTTGTGCTGCGTGGTGGTGAGCTGGCGGAGCACGGCACCCACGAGGAGCTGCTGGCGCTGGGGGGCCTCTATTCCGAGCTGTTCCAGCTGCAGGCGGCCGGCTACCGGTAAGGCTGTACCATCACATCCTCTCGCCAGTTCGCACGCGCCGAACCGGACCGGTCTCGGCAGATGCCCGGCCGGCGCACCACCTCCTCCAAACGGTTGACGCCGACATCATGATGACGCCGCTGCGCTCCGCGTTCTGCCTGGCACTCGCCCTGCTGGGACCTCTCGCTCCCCGGGTCGAGGGCCAGGCCACCTTTACTCACGCGGACACGCTGCGAGGCGCCATCACGCCCGAGCGGGCGTGGTGGGACGTCGCGTTCTACGATCTCCATGTGACGCTCGATCCAGCCGACAGCACGATCCGCGGCCGGAACGGGATCACCTACCGCGTGACGGGTCGCGCCCGGGAGATGCAGATCGATCTCCAGGCGCCGCTCCAGGTCGACAGCATGGTGCAGGATGGCCGCCGAGTGCGGTTCCGTCGCGACGGCCACGCCTTCTTCGCGCGGGTGAGGGATCAGAAGGTGGGCACCACCCGAACGCTCACCGTGTACTACCAGGGCCGGCCGCGCGTGGCGGAGAATCCGCCGTGGGACGGTGGACTGATCTGGGCGCGTGACCCGAATGGTGCGACCTGGATCAGCACGGCCTGCCAGGGTCTCGGCGCCAGCGTCTGGTGGCCCACCAAGGACACGCAGGCCGACGAGCCCGACAGCCAGCGCGTGGTGATCAGCGTGCCCGACTCGCTGCAGGCGGTCGGCAACGGCCGGCTCCGCGCGGTCGAGCGGGGCGCGGACGGACGGACGAGCTACGAGTGGTTCGTGTCGGATCCCATCAACAACTACGCGGTGTCCGCCTATATCGGCCGCTACACCCGGATCGACGAAACGCTGGAGGGAGAGAACGGCCCGCTCACGGTGACGCTCTGGCCCTTGACCGCGCACCTGGACCCGGCCCGCGCCCAGTTCACCCAGGTCCGCCCGGTCCTCCGGTGCTTCGAGCAGTGGTTCGGGCCTTACCCGTGGTATCGCGACGGCTACCAGCTGGTCGAGGCGCCGCACCTGGGGATGGAGCACCAGAGCGCCGTGGCCTATGGCAACGGCTTCGCCAACGGGTACAAGGGGAAGGATTTCTCCGGCACCGGATGGGGTCTCACCTGGGACTTCATCATCGTGCACGAGACCGCCCACGAATGGTTCGGCAACAACATCACGACCGCCGACATCGCCGACATGTGGGTGCACGAGGGATTCGCCAACTATTCCGAGTCCCTCTACACGGAGTGCCTGTACGGGACGGCGGCGGGGGCGGCCTACGTCATCGGCACCCGGCCGCTAGTGCAGAACGACCAGCCGGTGGTGGGCACCTACGGCGTGAACCGCAAGGGCTCGGGCGACATGTACACCAAAGGCGGCAACATGCTGCATACCATCCGCCAGGTGGTGGACGACGACGAGCGCTGGGTGCGTATTCTCCGGGGACTGAACAGCGAGTTCCGCCACCGGATCGTGACCGGCAAGCAGGTGCAGGACTACATCAGCACCCAGGCGGGCATCCGGCTCGACAGGGTCTTCGCGCAGTATCTCACCACCACGAAGCTACCGGTCTTCGAGTATCGGCTCGCGGGCTCCCGTCTGACCTACCGGTGGTCCGATGTGGTGCGCGGATTCGACATGCCCATGGATGTCGTCGTCTCGGGTGACAGCACGGTCCGCCTCAGGCCCACGGAAACGTGGCAGACGACCGACCTGCCGCTCGCCTACCCGGAGGACTTCCGGCTCGATCCGAGCTTCTACGTGGTCCCTCGCCGTCGGGCGTGAGGTCGGGCCGGACCCGTTTGACAACCGGCGAAAAGCTCCCCACCTTGGAAATCCAACCTTTCCAAGGAGGTGGAGACCATGAAGGTCTATGGCTCCAGCGCCATTCGAAATGTGGCGTTCGTCGGCCATGGCGCGAGTGGAAAAACGTCACTCGTCGACGCACTCGCCTGGGTCTCCGGATCCAGCAGACGGCATGGCAGCATCAAGGACGGCACCACGCTCACCGACTACTCCCCGGACGAAATCGAACGCAAGCACTCGATCAACCTCGCCCTCGGCCACGCGGAGTGGCTGGACACCAAGCTCAATCTCATCGACACCCCGGGCTACCTGGATTACTTCGGCGAGGTGGTGACCGGACTGCACGCGGCGGACGCCGCGGTGGTCGTGGTGAGCGGCACGGGCGGAGTCGAAGTGGGCACCGAGAAGGCCTGGGAAGCCTGCGATAGCCTCCACCTGCCGCGCATGATCTTCGTGTCCATGATGGACAAGGAGCACGCCGACTTCGAGCGGGTGTTCGACGACGTGAGAGCCCACCTGACGTCCAAGGTCGTGCCGGTGGAGGTGCCGATCGGCGACGGACCCGCCTTCCACGGCATCATCAATCTCTTCTCGGGCCACTGCCACAACTACAGGAAGGGCACGGCCAAGAGCGAGTACGACGTGGTGGACATTCCGGCCGAGTACCGGCAGCGCTACCAGGACTACAGCGAGCAGCTCACCGAGGCCGTCGCCTCGACCGACGACACGCTCATCGAGCGCTACCTCGGCGGCGAGGAGATCCCGCGCGAGCAGTTCATCGCGGCGGTGAAGCGCGCGATGCTGGCGGGCCAGATCGTGCCGCTCTTCTGCGGGAGCGCCACCCTCACCTACGGCCTGCGCACCCTGCTCAAGAAGATGGTCGAGCTGCTCCCCTCGCCGGCGGATGTGAAGCCGCCGGTGGAAGCGCCGCTGGTGGGCCGGGTCTTCAAGACCCATTCCGAGCCCCACGTCGGTGACGTCACGCTGTTCCGCCTTTACGCCGGCGAGCTCAAGAACGGTGGGGAGGTCTGGAACGCGGAGCACGACACCATCGAGAAGCTGAATCACCTCTCGATCCAGCAGGGCAAGGAGCGGATCGAAGTGGAGCGGCTGAGCAGCGGTGACATCGGATCGGTGGCCAAGCTGCGCGACACCCACACCGGCGACACCTTCTGCCATCGCGACCGGCCGCTCCGGCTTCCGGCGCTCCCGCTGCCCGAGGCGGTGGCCACCTCAGCGGTCCTGGTGAAGCAGCGGGGCGAGGAGGACAAGCTCGCCGCCGGACTCCACAAGCTGCATGAGGAAGACCCCACCTTCCACTTCGAGTACAGCTCGGAGCTGGGGCAGACGCTCATCCACGGCATGGGCGAGCGCCACTTCGACACCATCCTCCATCGCCTGGAGCGCAAGTTCGGCGTGCACGCCGAGCTCGTCCGCCCCAGAGTGGCGTATCGGGAGACCATCAAGGGGAAGGCCGAGGGCCAGGGCAAGCACAAGAAGCAGACGGGGGGACGGGGGCAGTACGGGGACTGCTGGATTCGGCTGGCCCCGCGGCCGCGCGGCGGTGGATACGAGTTCGTGGACAACATCGTGGGCGGCGTGATCCCCAACAAGTACATCCCGGCAGTGGACAAGGGGATTCAGGAGGCGGCGGAGCGAGGGGTCGTGGCGGGGTATCCGCTGGTGGACTTCCAGGCCGAGTGCTTCGACGGCTCCTACCACGACGTGGACAGCAACGAGATGTCCTTCAAGATGGCCGGGATCCTCGGCTTCAGGAACGTGGCACCCAAATGCCGACCGATCCTGCTGGAGCCGCTGGTCGACCTCGAGGTCTGGACGCCCGAGCACCTGCTCGGCGACGTCATGGGCGATCTGAGCTCGCGCCGGGGGCATATCCTCGGCACCGAGCCCGACGGGCGCCTGACCAAGGTGCGAGCCGTCATTCCCGAGGCGGAGCTCTACAAGTATTCCACGACCCTTCATTCCATCACCCACGGCCGTGGCACCCACCGCCAGCGGTTCCACGGGTACGCCGAAGCACCGCCCGAGGTGGCGGCCAAGGTCGCGGCGGAAAATCAGAAGGAGCACGCGGTCGCCTAGCTGATCGGGCGAGCAGCGACTTGGGGCACGACTTCGGTCGTGCCCCGCGTCGTTTCGGGCCATGCCATCCGTGGCACGATGGGATCAAGCTGCGGAAGCCCACGGCAATTTGCGGCCGTCTCAGGGCGGCAGTTTCCACCGACCGACGGCGGTGTGTATAGAACAATTACGGGATGATTTCCCCGCGAAGAGCCCCAATATCCTAGCCCAACACCAGATAAAACTCCGACACCTAATTGCCGTCTATTGTCTTGACACCGTGAACCTTCCAGGGCATGGAGATTGCCCAGAGGCACGCTCGGCCGCGTCGCATCTGGACAACCTCAACTGGGAGTACCGCATGACCAGGTGGCCGCGTAAAGCTTCCGTGCTCTTCCTAGCCGCGGTGCTCGGTGCCGGGGTGAGCTGTGTTTCCGACGATGCCCTCAGCCCCTCGGTGCCGTCCAGTGAGTCCTCGATGCAGTTCCGGGCCGACTCGGCCGCGCTGCTGGGCGAGCTCCTCGACGCGCTCAAGAACCTGAATCTCCTCTCCTGCACGCCGCAGGCGTATGCCGTCACCACTCAGGTCGTCGGTACCGACGGCGGCACGATCACCGTCGGCACCCACCGGCTTACGATCCCGGCCGGCGCGCTGAGCCAGTCCGTCACCATCAGGGCCGAGCAGGTGTCCGATCGGGTGAACTCGGTGCGGTTCAGCCCCGAAGGACTCACCTTCGCCAAGCCGGCGAAGCTGACGATGAGCTACTCGAACTGCAGCCCCCTGCTGCTCCTCAAACGGGTGGTCTACACCAACGAGCAGCTGTTCATCCTCGAGCTGCTGCCCTCGCTCGACGATCTCAGGAACCAGACCGTCACCGGGGACCTCCGCCATTTCTCACGGTACGCCGTGGCCTGGTAGACGATCGAGCTCGACGCCGTTCCGCCGTACATTGATTCATGCTGTACCGGCTGCTGGCCGACCTGGTCGTGGCGTTTCACGCACTGTTCGTGGCGTTCGTGGTGGCCGGGGGCCTGCTCGTGCTCCGCCGGCCACGCCTGGCACTGCTGCACCTGCCCGCGGCGGTCTGGGGGGCGTTGATCGAGCTCCGTGGGTGGATCTGTCCGCTCACGCCGCTCGAAAAGTGGTTGCGCGCGGCCGCGGGTGAGGCAGGGTATCGGGGCGGGTTCATCGAGCACTACCTGCTGCCGGTGCTGTACCCGGCGGGGCTCACCCGCGGAGTGCAGCTCGCATTGGGCGCAGTCGTGATCGCTGTGAATCTGGGAGTCTACGCCACGCTCTGGTGGCGCCGCCGGACGTCGAACGCTCCCCCCGGCCGATCGGCCTAGCGCCCCCACGCCTCCTCGAAGCGGATCAGCAGCGTCACCGCGCCGAGGTTGCGGAAGAGGTCGACCGCTTCCTCACGCCTCGTCTCGGCCGCCCCGGTCGCGCCGAGCGCCCGGTGCGCCAGGGCGGCGAGCGCGGCGCATTCGGCCTGCAGCAGCGCCACGTCGTGCTCTTCCGCCGTACGTCGCCCGGCCTCGGCTTCCGCCAGCGCGTCGGCCGCTCGCCCTTCGCGCCACGCGGCGACCGCTCGGATCCGCTGCAGCTCCGCCAGCCCGATCACGTCGCCCGCGAGCTGCGCCAGGCGCGAGGCCCGATCCAGCTCGGGATGGGCCAGCGCGACGTCGCCCTGCTCGATCCGCAGCTCCGCCCGGCCACCGCAGGTCAGCGCCATCAGCGTGGGCTCGCCCACCGATTCCGCATGGCGGACCGCCTGGGCCACGGCCTTCTCGGCCTCGTCGAAGTCGGCGAGCTGCCGATAGGTGAGACCCAGGTTGTGGTAGGTCTCCGCCGTCCCGCGCCGGTCGCCGAGCCGCTGGTAGCCGAGCAGTGCGCCGCGATAGAGACCTACGGCTTCCTCCGGGCGGCCGCGCAGGTGAGCCACCGAGGCGAGGTTGTTGCTCGCGCGGGCGGCGAGGAGGCTGTCCTCGAGGCGGTAGGCAAGGCTCAGCGCCTCGGTCAGACGCTGCTCCGCCTCGGCCAGCCGACCGCGCTCGAAGCCGATCACGCCCAGCAGGTTGAGTCCGCGCATCCGCCCGTCGAAATCGCCGCGCTCCGCGAACCGCCGCACCGCTTCCCCAGCCAGACCCTGGGCGAGGTCGAGCTCGCCCAGCCGCGTGGCCGCCGTCGCCGCGAACAGCCGCGCGTCGGCGCGGGTCCCGGCGTCCTCCGCCTGGCGATACACCTCCAGCGCTTCGCGGAAACGCCCGGTCCGAACCAGCTCGCGGAGCTGGTCGGTCAGGTCGTCGGCGGGGGTGGACACCATGGAAGTTCGCTCGCCTCAGTAGGCCAGTGCGTACCGGCTGAAGCCTTCCAGCTCGGCGTCGATCTCTTCCAGGTCATCGATGAGCAGGGACCCAAGGCGCTCGAACAGATCGCCGTCGTTCTCCTGCCGCCAGATGCCCAGCGTCAGCTCCAGCGTCTCGTCCTCGACGTCGATGTCGCCGTCCTCGTCCAGGTCGTCGTCGGCCTTGTCGTAGTGGATCTTGAGCTCGGCCGGCCTCGACGGATTGAAGGCGAGCCCCGCGGGCTCGAACTCGAAGAGCAGGCGCGCCGGATCCACCACCCGTACCGTGATCAGCACCGAATCGTCCTCGGCGAACGGGGTGCCGTCGGGGTACGACAGCAGGGCGTCCGCGTCCACCCGGAGGCGGAGGTATTCGTCACCCGCCTCGCCGGGATCGCTCTCGTCCTCGAAGAAGATCCGGACCTCCCGATTCTCACCCCTGACGGCGTAGAAGCTCTCCTCCGGGTTGAAGAGCGGCGGACTCGTCTGACTGAGCCGCAGGATCGTGAGATCCGAGGGCGGCTTGGTGGTGCCGTCGTCGTCCGGGCCTCCGGAGTCCGAGCAGGCGATCAGAAGGACGAGCGAGAGCAGCGGGCAGTGTTCGGCGATGCATGGGTTTCACTCCTCGAGATGTCCATCCAGCAGGCGCTGCAGCCGAGGCCGGGAGATCCCCAGCCGCCTGGCAGCCTCGCTCTTGTTTCCGCCCGTCAGCTCCAGCATGGCCTGGGCGGCGGTGCGTATCACATCCGACAGCGGAGCCGGGAAGGGCAGTACGCCCGGCGCTCCCGGCGGGCTACCGCGAGAGTCGTCCAGCGGGCCGAGCCGCAGCGTCCCAGGGGGCGAGAGGACCACGGCGCGCTCGAGGACGTTGCGCAGCTCGCGCACGTTCCCCGGCCAACGGTGTCCGCGGAGCGCTCGCCGCGCCTCGGAGTCGAGGCTCGGCACCGGCAACCCGTAGCTGGTGGCGATGCGCTCGACGAAGGTCTGCGCCAGCAGCTCCACGTCGCCTTCCCGCTCCCGCAGCGAGGGCAGCACCAGGTTCACGACGTTCAGTCGGTAGTAGAGGTCCTCGCGGAACTCGCCGCGCCGGACCGCCTGACCGAGGTCCACATGGGTCGCGGCTACCACGCGCACGTCCACCTGGCGGCCCTGCTGCCCGCCGACCCGCCGGATGCTGCGGGTCTCCAGCGCGCGGAGCAGCTTGGGCTGCAGCTCGAGCGGCAGGGCCCCGATCTCGTCGAGAAAGAGCGTTCCGCCGTGTGCGATCTCGAAGAGCCCGGGCTTGGCGGCGACCGCTCCAGTGAAGGCGCCGCGCTCGTGGCCGAAGAGCTCGCTCTCGAGCAGGTTGACCGGGATCGCCGCGCAGTTCACTTCGACGAAGGGATCGCCGGCGCGCGGGCTGCCATAGTGCAGCGCGCGGGCGAGCAGCTCCTTGCCGGTTCCGGTCTCGCCTCCGATGAGCACCGTGAGGTCCCGCAGCGTAGCCACCCGCGCCGCCTGGTCGAGCGTCTGACGGAGCGCCGGACTGCTGCCGAGGATGGCCTCGAACCCGGTGGCCCTGCGCTCCGCGTCGGCGAATCGGCCTGCCTCGATCCGGCTGGCCGCCTCGCGTGACAACCGCTCCAGGCAGCGCCGCAGCAGGTCCAGGTCGTCCGGCAGCGCGAAGTAGTCGCGCGCGCCGCTCTGGATCGCGGCGGCGGCGATGCGGTGGTCCGGCGCCGCACCGACCAAGTACCGGGGCACGCTCGATCCCACCTCCGCCAGGTAGTCGAGCGCGGTGCCCTCGGCTCCGCCGGCCATCAGGAGCACGACCTCGACGCCGGCGGGTGCCTCGTCCCCACTCGGGGTGGACACGGAGACGGCGCCTCCGAGCTCCTCCACCATGCCGGCCACGCTGGTTCGGAAGCTGTCCGACAACAGGACGAGTCCCACCCGCCACTCAGGTTCCGCCATACTCTCTATCCGAGATCGGTGATCCCTCCTCCTGGGTTCCGTGGAAGGTAGTCCTGGCCATGCGCCCCACGGAGGTACAGGGGCAACCGACGTGCCCGCGGGCCCACTATGGTAACGTGTTGCTCCACAACAAAATGGGCCAACGGTCCAGGGCGAGCATTCCAGATTGATGTATCGTTTCGTTCCAGCATGATATGCCGCGTTGCAGGGGACCGCCCTACATTTCATGGGTTCCTGGGACCGATCAGGAGTTCTTTCCCGCAGCGCAACCTACGCCGAGGCATCGTGTGACGAATTGGCGCCGCGCGCTCCCCGCACTCCTGCTCCTGGCTGCCGCCTGCGGCCGCGATGGGAAGCCATGTGCCACATGTGACTCCGCGGTGATCGCCGCGATCGGGGAGCCGGGCACCGTCTTGCCACCCTTGGTGGACGAGTCGGTCGGGCGCGACATCGGCGACCAGATCTACGAGCGGCTCGCCCTGCTCGCCCCGGGCAAGGCGCCGATCGATTCGACGGCGTACCGGCCCGCGCTGGCGCGAACGTGGGAGCGGGTCGACTCGCTGACCTGGCGCTTCCATCTCCGGAATGGCGCGCGGTGGCAGGACGGCCGACCGCTCACCACGGAGGACGTGCGCTTTTCCTTCGATGCGTTCAGCGACTCGACGCTCGGGTCGATGTCGCAGCAGTACCTGGCGGGCCGAGTCTCGGTGGTGGCGGAGGACTCCGTGACGTTCCTGGTCCGATTCGCCGAGCTACTACCCGGAGCAACTCTACGACGCGACCTATCATGTGCGCGTGATCCCGCGACACATCTGGGAGCCGGTGCCGCGGTCCGACTGGGCGGCCGACACCGCGATGGCCCGGGTGGTCGGCAGCGGACCCTATCGGCTGGAGCGATGGGAGCGCGGCCAATTCCTGACGCTCGCCGCCGACTCGGCGGCCGCCGAGCGACCGGGCATCCGCCGGGCCATCTGGCGCTTCACTCCCGATCCCGATGCGGCGCTGAACCTGGTTCTGAGCCACGAGGCAGATCTGCTGGAGACGGCGATCGGCCCGGAGCGGGCGCAGCGCGCCGGAGCGGACACCACGCTCCGGCTGATCGCGTACCCCTCGGCCGCCTACGGCTTCCTCGGATTCAACCTCTACGACCACCGCCGGCAGGGGCCGCACCCGCTCCTGGGCGACCGCGCGACGCGCCGCGGCCTGGCCATGGGGGTGGATCGCTCGGTGCTTGGCCCAGTCGGTCTTCGGCACCGAGGCCCTGGCTCCGCCGGGTCCGATGTCTCGCCTGCTCTGGATCTGGAGCGACAGCATCCGCGCCCTGCCCTACGACACGGCGGCGGCGGCCAGGACTTTGAATGCGGCGGGATGGCAGGTGCGTGAGGGAGATCGGGTTCGCCGCCGGGGCGCGCAGCGACTCGCCTTCGACATCCTGGTGCCGAGCACCAGCGGGTCGAGGCGGCAGCTCGCCGTGCAGCTGCAGGAGGCGTGGCGCAAGCTCGGCGCAGAGGTCACCGTGACGGCGGTGGACTTCCCGGTGTTCCAGGAGCGGCTCGGGCAGGGTCGGTTCGACAGCTACATCGGCGCATGGCTGGACGAGCCGAGTCCTCGCGGGCTGGGGGATCAGTGGAGCAGGGCGGGGTGGGCGGCGATCAACTACGGGCGGTACGCCAATCCGGGCTTCGATGATCTGCTGGCGCGGGCGGGGCGGGAACCGGATGTGAAGAAGGCCTCGCGACTCTACCACGAGGCCATCGGGACGCTGAACGAGGATGCGCCGGCGATTTTCCTGTACTCGCCCTCCAACACCGCGGTTGCGGCGCGGCGGATGGAGAACCTGGAGCATCGATCCCTACAGCTGGGCGAGCGGCCTGCGCACCTGGCGGGCCGCCGCGCCCTGATCGCTATGCGCCCGTCCCAGCCCCGATCTCGACCGGCTCCGGGCTGTTCGCGCGCCACCACTCCTGGCCCGACGCCGGCAGCGTGTAGATGGGGTCGTAGTACTCGTACTGCCGCGACAGCGCGTCGGGCATCGTCCTGCTCGATCGCCGTCCGGTAGTTCTTGGTCCAGTACGAGATGCCCCGCTCCCGGTCGTACTCGGCGACCTGGTGGACCCAGCGCTTGCCGACGAAGGGCACGTCGCAGACGATGCGCGGCGTGGCGAAGCCCGGCAGGTAGCCCATGATGTCGTGCTGCAGCTGCTGCGCCTCGAAGACGCCGAGCCGCCAGTGCTCGGAGTTGGGGATCATGTCGCACATGTAGAAGTAGTACGGCATGATCTTGGCGTGGTCGAGCAGCATGAAGCAGAGCTCGAGCAGGTCGGCGGCGGTGGCGTTCACGCCGCGCAGCAGCACGCCCTGGTTGCGCACGTCGCGGAAGCCCATCTCGAGCAGCTGCTTCACCGCGCGCCCCACCAGCGGCGTGACCTGCTGCGCGTGGTTGACGTGGGTGTGCAGCGCCAGGTCCACGCCCCGCTCGAACGCCTTCTTGGCCAGCCGCTCCAGCCCCTGCAGCACCTCGTCCTGCAGGAAGTGCTGGGGGATGCCCATCAGCCCCTTGGAGGCCAGCCGGATGTCCCGGATGTTGGGGATGTCCAGCAGCGCGCCGACGAACGGCTCGAGCTGGGTGATAGGCAGGTTGGCGATGTCGCCGCCGGAGACCACCACGTCGCGCACGCCGGGCGTCCGCCGCAGGTAGTCGAGGATCTGCGCGTGCCGGTCCTTCTGCGGCACGCTGAACTTGTGCTTGTCCACCTGGGGCACGTCGTTGCCGACCAGGTCCATGCGGGTGCAGTGCCCGCAGTACTGGGGGCAGGTGGACAGCAGCTCCGCCAGCACCTTGGTGGGGTAGCGGTGGGTGAGCCCTTCGACCACCCACATCTCCGCCTCGTGCAGGCTGTCGCGGGAGGCCTTGGGATGGTTGGGCCAGTCGGTGCGCCGGTCCGCGAACGCCGGCAGCATGTAGCGGCGCACCGGGTCGCCCCAGAGGTCGGTCGTGTCCATCGTGTTGAGCATCTGCGGCGGGATCAGCATCGACATCGTCGCCCGCGTCTCCTGGTCCTGCGGCGATGCTGGCCGCCAGGTCGTCCGGGAGCAGGCCGCCCAGGGCGGCCTTGAGCTCACGCAGGTTCTTGATCGTGTGCTTGCGCTGCCAGATCGCGCTCTCCCAATCGGCTGCGCTCACCCCCTGGAACCCGGGGAGGCGGTTCCAGTCGGGCTCGGCGTACTCCCGGCGGGGGGGATAAGGGAGCGGCTGTCCTATCGTGTGGGCAGTCCGTTGGCGACTGGCTTCCATCCGGCCTCGCGAGTGGGTTCCCGGGACGTGGCGTCAGGGTCAACTGTGGTGCGAAGCTAGCGCAGGAACCGTTAGCCGCAAGCGCCCCGGGGTGGCCGGCAACAGCGCCCTAGTCGGCTGCTCCGTCTAGGTCCCCATCGTGAAACGCCCGGAAGCTCTCCCGGATCTGGCGCTCAACCAGCGACTCGAATGGTCCGCCGTTGTTGGCCTCTGAAGGATTCACCAGTCCAGTGCCGTCCTCGCTCGCGAACCAGCCCGCGACATCGACGTGAAGGGTGACCGCGACCTGCTGGTCGGCCGCGACCTCCACCGGGTCGGTGAGGACGACGTCCTCCACCTCGGTAAGATCGGACGCGAACGTGAACGGGGTGCCGTTGTGGCTGCCGAGCACCCGGATGCTGATGTCCTCGAACGCGGGGTGCTCCGCCACGAATTCGGCGTCCTCGTTGGCATTGGTGGGCCGATGGATCTGGAACTTCAGCCCGCTGTAGGTCCCGACGGGCACCGCCGCCGTGAAGAGCGGTTCGGCGCCGTCTCCCAGGGGTAGATCGAACAACGTCGGGCCGAGGCGCAGTGCCGCGCACTGCGAGTCGCCTTCCGCATCTTCGGGGCACGAGGCGGTAGGGGCGCCGTCCAGTCGCACTTTCCGGAGGACGAGCTGGACCTCGTCGATCACGATCTCGTCCGTCCCAGATGTCACGATCAGCTGGCCGGGTTCGCCGCCGGCCAGCGAGGCGGGTCCCCGAGTGGCCAGCTGGAGGTTGACTTCGCCCATGTCCGAATCGCTACAGCCACCGAGGGTCATCAGGGCGCCGAGAGCAAGCCAGTGCATTGCGCGGATGCGCATTGTGTGCCTCTCAAGTAAGGGTGTGTTAGGGAGGCTCGCGGCAACTTGGATACCACTGGCGCCTGGCGGGTAACTGCTTGGCACTAGCGGGAATGCAGCGGGGCCGCCCAGTGGACGGCCCCGGCGAAATGCCCGACGGCTCGCTCAGATCGTCAGTGGGAGGCCAGCGTCTTCACGTACACGACCTGGTCTTCACCCGGGGCATAGAAGTCGGGGATCACGGCCGCGCGGCGGTAGCCGCGGGCCTCGTAGAAGGCGCAGGTTGGCCGGTAGTCGGGTCGCCCGGCCGTCTCCACGACGATGAGCCGCGCAGACCCGGCCAGCCGGCCTTCCATTTCCCGCACCAGGGCGGTGCCGACCCCCGCGGCGTGCACCACGGGATCCACCGCCATCCAGTAGAGATCGTAGGTACCGAGGGTGCAGGGGGTGGGTCCCCAGCAGATCCACCCCGCGAGGCGGCCGTCGAGGTCGGCCCCGACGGCGCTATAGTCGGGGGAACCGGCGACCGCGGCATCGAAGACTTCGAGGGCCACGGGGACTTCGTCGTCGCGGAACACCCGGACGCCACGGGTGATCTCCTCGATGCGGCCTCGATCGGCCGCCGTGAGCTGCCGCAGCGTGGGTGCTGTGAGCGTGCTGCTCACGCGGCGGACACCCCGCTGACCAGGGCGGCGGCGGCGTTGCTGCTCTGCGAGCGCATCAGGGCCTCGTCCACCACGTGCATCACCAGGTCGTCGTAGCTCCACCCGAAGGCGCGACCCATGTTGGCGAGCCCGGCGTTGCTGGACAGGTCGGGGTCAGGGTTCACCTCGAGCACGTAGGGGGCGCCGTCCTCGTTGACCCGGAGATCCACCCGGCCGTACCCCTCGCCACCCGACACGTAGAGCCACGCCTCGCGGGCCACCTTGGCGATGTTGGCGCTCAGCTCCTCGGGGACCTGGGCCGGACAGACGGGGAGGGTGCCCTCGTCCTCGGGGCTTCCGGGTATCCACTTGGCGGCGTAGCTCACGATCGGCCAGGTGCCGTCGGGCATGTTGTCGAACCGGATCTCGGCGATGGGCAGCATCCGCTTGCCGACGAACCCGACGTTGAACTCGCGCCCGGCCACGTACTCCTGAACCAGGACTTCCTCGAACTGCTCCAGCATCACCGCCACGCGCTTCTTGAGCGCCCGCTTGGAGGTGCACACGGCCCCGTTGTCGATGCCCACGCTCGCGTCCTCGGCGGACGGCTTGACGATGGCCGGCAGCGGGAAGTCGGGGGGCACCTTGTTGCCCTGGGCGAGAATGAAGGCGGGCACCGGGAGGCCGGCGGCCGAGAGCAGCGTGTTGACGATGTGTTTCCGGTGCGCCACGGTCGTGGCCCAGTGGCGGCAACCGGTGAAGGGCACCCCGGCCAGCTCGAGGGTACCGACCACGTAGTCCTCGAACCGGGCGTGGCCGTTGACGCCTTCGCAGAGGTTGAAGACCAGGTCGGCGCGCCGGACGCGGGAGAGCCAGCGGAAATCGCCGAACCGGACGGGCAGGAGCTCGACCTCGTGGCCCCGCCGCCGAAGCACGTCCCGCACCTCGTGAACGTTCCCCACCACCGCCGCGACGTCCTGTGGGCTCCAATCGTCGCTGCCGGCATCGTAGAGAATCGCAACTCGCATCAAGCCACCTCCGCCAGGAGTGAACGGCCGCTGATCCGCCGCCATGCGATGTCGGCGACGGTGCGGATGAGATCGTCGTAGCTCATCCCGGCGGCCCGTGCGGCCTTGGGGAAGCACGAGTTGTCCCGAGGGTCAGGCAAAATGCCCGGCAGGGGGTTCAACTCGACGACCATCGGACGACCAGCGGCGTCACACCGGATATCGACGCGGCACCAGTCACGGCATTCCAGGGCGTGGTAGGCCGCCAACGCGACGGCCCTGACTTGTCCGGCCAACTCCTCGGGGATGTGCGCCGGACAGTCGAAAATCTCCAGAGGATGGCTTGGCGAGTCCCACAGCCACTTCGCTTCATAGCCGTAGATCGGCGGCGCACCCTTCGGCAGTGTATCAAATCGCATGCCGACGATCGGCAGACAGCGCGCCTCCGTGCCGTTCCCGAGCACCGCGACGGTGAACTCGAGGCCCGGCAGGTAGGTCTCGATCAGCACGGGCTCGGAGTAGGTGGCGATGAGCGACGTCACCTGACGGACGAGCTGCGAGCGGTTCTTACAGACGCTCTTCACGCTCACGCCCTTGCCCGAGCCCTCGAAGCAGGGCTTCACGAACAGCGGGTAGGGCAGGTCCACCTTCCGCACGTCGGCCGCGCTCTTGGCCAGGACGAACGGCGCGGTGGGGACGCCGCGATAGGCGAGGACTTCCTTGGCCCGGCGCTTGTCGAGCGTGAGGCCGAGGGTCAGCGGGTCGGACGCGTGATAGGGAACGCCGAGGAACTCACAGATCGCGGGGACGTGGCCCTCGCGGTTCGGGCCGTACAGGCCCTCGGCGATGTTGAAGACGAAATCGGGGCGGATCATGGCGAGCCGGGCGGGGAACCGCTCGTCGGCCTCGAGCCGGTAGACCTGGCCCACGCTGCTCAGTGCGCGCTCGACCGCGTCGATGGTGCCGGGCTCGTCCCACTCGGCGTAGAGGTCGGGCTGAAGCAGGTCGTCGCGCAGGGCTCGCGCGGGGGACAGATCGGATGACGAGGGGGAGGAGGGGTCCGCCCCGGCTGAATTCGCCGGCGCCTCGGGTTTGAGATTAAAGGCTAGTCCGATCCGAACTGCCAAAGGCGCCCTCTACAAAAAAGGCCGTCTGCGAGAGACGAGCCGCCACGAGTTGGGTTCTTCGATGAAACTAAAGTAAGAAAAAGTGGACAGTCGCACAATAGTTTTTTGCCCATTGCTCACACTTTGTGAAACCCGACTCGGCCCGCCTCGCTCCCATCCTCGGCTCGATAGATCTCGAAATCCGCGAAGAGCGCGGGCGCCTCCTGCTGCAGCACGCGGAGGCAGGCGACTGCCATGCGACGGATCTCGAGCTCCGCTCCCTCGCCGAGCCTCAGCTCGAGCATCGTCCGCCAGGCGCGCACATTGGCGCTCGCGACGATCTTCACCTCGGTGGCGTTGGGCAGCACGCTCCGCGCCGCCTCGCGCGCCATCTTCCGCCGGTGGACCTTGCTCTCCACCCACTCGTACCGCGTCATGAGCTGCTCGACCGCGGTCACGTAGGCGGCCTGCGCCGACTCGACCTGCCGGGTCCATGCCGACTCCAGCGCCGCGTCATCCAGGATCGCCGGGGGCATGACGAAGGCGGCGTGGGACTCGTCCACGTACCGCTGGGAGAGCTGCGAATAGCCCCATCCGGCCCGATGCCGCACCAGCTCGTGGCTGCAGGAGCGCGAGATGCCCTCGATCAGCATGACGTAGGTGCTGTGCTCGAAGACCGACCCGTGGCCCTGCTTCAGGATGTTCTGCAAATACTCCGCCGTGGTGCGCCCGGCGGGGTTGTGCTGGCTCATGTAGCACAGCCGCCCGGCGAACTCGGCGATCCGCTCGCCATCGGTGGACGGGCCCTGCCACTGGACCGGCAGATGCGCGGGCTCCAGGAACTGGGGGCGAGCGAGGAGGGAGACCCGCGGGGATCGGAGGATTTGCATGGGGGCTGTGAGCTATGGGCTGTGAGCTATGAGCTATGAGCTATGAGCTATGAGCTATGAGCTACGAGCCGAGGAGCGAGGGGCGCCTCGACGCGAGGGAGACACTCGGAACGGTCCAAAGAAGGGGTGGAGGTCGCTCTGCCGCCAGTCCTCCACTCGAGGCTCGCGGCTCGTGGCTCGCAGCTCGTGGCTCGCAGCTCGTGGCTCGCGGCTCATAGCTTAGCTCATAGCTCATAGCTCATAGCTCATAGCTCACACCAGCTCCAACCTGCAGCGGCCGTAGCCGCCCTTGCGCTCGATCTCGCGGAGCGCGTGGGCGATGTCGTCGGGGATGGCGATTGCGTGGAGGCCGACCTTGAGGCGGGTGATGGCCGGCTCGCCGGACGGAAGGATGACGCCGGGGGCCAGGATGCCGAGCGGGTCCATCGCCTGCTTGAGACGGCGGAACAGGGCGAGGATCTCGTCGCCATACACCCGCTGCAGGAGCCCGGCCCGCAGCCGGCCGTCGCCGTGCTCGCCGGAGGGCGTTCCGCCGAGACGCAGCACCGCGTCGGACACTTCCTCCAGCACGCCCGCCACGCTCTGCTCCCAACCCGGCTCGACCCACCGCGGGCAGCAGGTTCACGTGCACATGCCCATCGCCAGCGTGTCCGAAGATCACGGCGGCGATGTCGCGTGTGGAGGTCACTCGGCGCACGGTCCGGATGTACTCGCCCATCCGGTCGATCGGCAGGCACGCGTCCTCGATGACCTGAAGCGAGCGCCGATCCTCGGGCAGGCTCGCCAGGATCGGGCTGGCGGCATGGCGCAGCTCCCAGAGCCGGGTGGCGCTCTCCGGGGTGAGGGCCGTGTCCACTGCGGCCGCCCAGGGCTGCACCACGTTCGCGGCCATCGCGACGGCTCGGCGGAGCGTGGTCGCGTCGTCGCGCTCGATCTCGACCAGCAGCATCGCCTCGACCCCGTCGAGGCCCGCTCCGATCTCGGTGCGGCTCACCAGGTCGAGGAAGGTCCGGTCGAGGAGCTCCACGGCCGACGGCTCGCAGGGGTGGAGCGCGGCGACCACCTTCACCAGGTCATCGAGCGAGCGCAGCTCGATCCGGAGCCCGGCGCGGTGGCTAGGCTGCGGGTCCAGTAGCCACTCCACCCGGGTGATGAAGCCGAGGGTGCCCTCCGCGCCCACGACCAGGTCGAGCAGGTCGCCCGATGCGAGCCATTCGTCCAGCGCATAGCCCGCGGAGTTCTTGCGGGTACGAGGAAATCGGCCCGCGATGAGCCCGTGGGCGTCGCGCAGCGCGGGTGCCACGTCGGTCGCGAAGCGGCGAATCGTCTCCGCCGACTGGTCGCCGTGGCCGCCGCCGCGCCGAAGCTCGACCACCTCGCCTGCCGCGGTGACCAGCTCGACCGCCCTCACCCACCGGCGCACACTGCCGAACCGGACGGTGCGTGCCCCCGACGCGTTGGTGGACACCATGCCGCCGAGGGTCGCGAAGCGTCCGCTGGAGGGGTCGGGTGGCAGTCGGAGATGGTGGGCGTCGGCGGCGGCGTTGAGCTCGGCGAGGGTGACGTTCGCGCTGGTGACGGCGATGCGCTCGGAGGCCCGGACCTCGAGACGGCGCTCCAACCGGGTGAGGTCGACGATCACGCCCTCGCCCACATTGCCACCGCCCATCGCGCTGCCCGCGCCGCGCGGCACCAGCGGGACGTGGTGCGACCCGGCCCAGCGCACCAGCGCGACGAGGTCAGCGCGATCGGCGGGCAGGCAGACGGCCGCCGGCAGTATCCGGTAGATGCCGGCGCCCTCCGCATAGGCGGCGCGGGCGCGCTCGTCGGTGCGGAAAATGCCGCGGATGGCAGGCGGGGGCAGCATCGCCCAAACCTAACCGCGTCGCTATCTTGGTTGCCTATGGCGGAAACCCCGCGCGCCCAGCTGATCCACATCGACGTGGATCGCCGACTGGGCCACGAGTGGGACGAATGGGATGGCCGGCCGCTGCCGAATCACGGCGACTACAGCGCTTCGCCCATCCTCTTCTTCGCCTGGTCCGCCGCCGCGCTTGCCACCGCGCTCGCCATCGCCTCGCTCGCGCTCTATCTGCTCGGCCCGAGACTCGCCCTGCTGCATCCGCTGGTTCCCACCGTGCTCTGGACGGCGCTGGGCGCCGTCGCCGTGGTGCTCCTGCTCTGGTGGGCGGTGCTCTTCCTTTCCCATGCGACCGGACGGGCGCTGCTTCCCGAGCGGCTCGCCGAACGAGGCCCGTTCCTGCGGCTGATGCGGCTCACCTCGCGCGTGGCTGACCAGTTCGGCCGGCGGGACTGGGTCGAGAACGCCGCGGTAAAGGTCTACAACGCGCTCGCGCTCCTGCGGGGCCGAAAGGTCGGCAGGGGCGAGCTGCTCCTGCTGATTCCCCGCTGCCTGTCCAAGGAAACGCTCGACGGAGTGCTGGGAGTGGCGGGCCGGTACGGTGTCCCCGTCTTCGTGGCCACGCGGGGCCAGCTCGCGCGACGGGTGATCCGGGAGCGGCGGCCGCGCGCGGTGGTGGCGGTGGCCTGCGAGCGGGACATGGTGAGCGGATTGCACGACGTGGCCGGCAAGGTCCCGGTGCTGGGACTCACCATGACGCTGCCGTCGGGGCCCTGCAAGGATGCGTTGCTCGATCTGGAACAGCTGGAGGACTGGGTCAAGGCCTACGTAGCATGACCCTTCATTCCGCCGCGGGCTCATCCGCCGACGCGTCTTCCTCCTGCCCGGTCGGCCCGGCCGGCGCCGTGCGCGGCTGACTCGGAGCGGCCTCCGCCGCCGGTGGTGGCGGGCCACCATGCCGCTTGAGCAGCGCTGCCAGCACCCCCTCCACCTTCACTGCCGTCGGATGAGTTCGCGGCACCTGCCGCTCCAGCTCGCGCTCGGGCAATGAAGGATCGGCCAGCGGCCGATAGAGCGTTTCCACCGTCAAGACCGAATTCCCCGGCCGGCCCGGATCGGCCCAGGCCCTGAGCCGAACTACCCTCGTGCCGATCGGGCGACGGGTCGTCGGCGCTCCGGTGGCCGAATCCAGCCACGCCGTTTCTATATATCCGTCGCGCACGCCGCACCCGCGCCGGCGGCAATGAGTCGGCCTGGAGGGCCTCCGCCAGCCGGCGGGTGGCCTCGGGGGGACGCAGCCGGATCTCGACACCCGCCGCCTCGGGATACGGCGTGATCGCCGGCCGGGTCGTGGTCGGGCGGCAGGCCGCGAGCACGGCGGCGGCGGCGAGCAGGCGGCGTGAGGTCACCGGCTAGTGCTCGTGGGCCGGCGTGCCGGGAGCATCCACGTGGTCGGCGGGCGCGGCTGCGCTCGAGTCCGGGCGGCGGCGGCCGTCGGCCGGCCGGCGGCCGGCCGTATCGGCGGTCGACGCGGGGGCGTGCTCGTGGCCGTCATCGTGGTCCGCGTCGCCATGGCCCTCGCCCCCGCCATGCTCGTGTCCTTCGCCACGCCCTTGTACCTCGGTGTTCAGCACCTCGGTAGGGATGCCGGCGGCGTGGTCGAACACGAGCCTGCCTCCATAGTTCGAGGTGGCGAACAGGACCCCGGCCCCGGCCACCGCCAGCGCCACCGCCATCCCCCGCTCCATCGTCCCCATCCGGCGCTCGCGCCACAACCGCCACAGGGCGAGCACGCCGAAGACGCCCAACGTCACGAAGGCGAGCGTCTCGTGCGTCTCCATCACCCGGTGCACCGCGTCGCCGTGGTCGATGTGCTCCTCGGCCTGCAGGCCCGACAACACGGCCGCCGCTCCGCCCACGGCACCCACCATCAACGTCCAGAAGGAGACCAGCCGGAAGCTGTCCCTCCGGGTCGCCAGGAAGAGCAGCTCGAACAACACCGCCACCATCAGGAGCGCGGTCGGCAGGTCGTTGAGGGCGGCGTGCAGACGGGGCCAGTCGTAGCCGAACATCAGGGTTCCTCTCGGGGCTGGGTTAGGACTTCAGGGCCTTGCGCACTTCGTCGGCCAACAGGTTGAGGAGGCGCGGGGCAGGCTGAGGCAGCACGCGCTCGTGCCGGGTCCCGTGCTCCAGCTCGTCGAGCGCCCGCTCCAGGCCGAGCTGGATCCGCTCGACGATCGGCCCGTAGCGCCGAAGTGTGGCGTAGCCAAGGCCGAGCCCGAGCGGCAGCGGTATGAGTATCAGTGGGAAGAGGACCCCGATCACCGCCAGCACTCCGGTCCCGACGGCACCGGCCGTGGCCACCGCCGCAGTTCCCCCCACCGACTCGTTGCGCGCTTTCCGGGCGGTCGCGGTGAGCGCGACGTTGCAGTACCCGGGCTCCACTTGCACGATGGTGCAGGACACCGAGTCCGCCCGGGCCAGCATGATCGGCCGCTTGGCCTGACCCACCGCGCCGACCGCGCGGCGATAGGCCGCCTGGAACCCGCCCGTCGGCTCCCAGGTGATCCGGCCGGGCTGGTGGCGCTGAACCGACAGCAGCTCGTTCTTGTCCAGCCACCGGATCAGGCTCGCCTCGATCGCTTCGCGATCGCCCCGCACCACGCGGTGGGCATTGATCGAGGCGGGGCCGACCGCCCGTGCGAGAAAGCCGGCGGGCGCCTCGTCGGTGGTCCGCGTGCGCTCCTCGAGCAGGGCCTGCTGGAGATACCGGCCGGGGATCCCGACCTCGCGTCCCAGTGCCAGCACCTCGTCCGCGCTCAGCCCCTCGCCGATCTCCCGCTCGGCGGTCTGCAGCTCGGCGGCGCGCTGGATGATGCGCTCGAGTGCCGCGCGGTCGATCGGTGCCGGAAGGCCGTCCACCATCTAGTCCTTCGGGGCCTGAGCCGCGCCGATGCGAAGCTGCGACATCAGGTTGGCGAGGTCGCCGGCACTCAGCGCCGGCGCGTCGGGCTGTTCCCCCGGCGCGAGCTGGGGCCGCCTGGTCTCCGCGGCCTGCATGAACGGCCGGAACAGCTCGATCGGAATCGGGAAGATGGTGGTCGAGTTGTTCTCCGCCGCGATCTCCGAGACCGTCTGGAGGTAGCGAAGCTGCAGCGAGGTCGGCTCGGTGGCCAGGGTGCGGGCCGCCTGGGCCAGCGTCTCCGAAGCCTGGAGCTCGCCCTGGGCCGCGATCACTTTCGCCCGCCGCTCCCGCTCCGCCTCGGCCTGGCGCGCCATCGCGCGCTTCATCTGGTCGGGCAGATCCACGTCCTTCACCTCGACCGCGGACACGTCGATTCCCCAGGGATCGGTCCGCTCGTCGATGATCTTCTTCAGCACGGCGTTGATCTTCTCGCGGTCGGAGAGCAGCTCGTCGAGCTCCACCTCACCCAGGACCGAGCGGAGGGTGGTCTGCGCGAGCTGGCTGGTGGCGTAGAGGTAATCCTCGATCTCGATCACCGCCTTGGCGGGATCGCCCACCCGCATGTACAGCACGGCGTTCACCTTCACCGACACGTTGTCGCGGGTGATCACGTCCTGGGGCGGTATGTCGAGCGCCACGATGCGGAGCGATACCCGCCGCTGGTTGGCGAAGCCGGCGGGCAGGAAGATGACGCCGGGCCCCTTGGTGCCCCAGAAACGGCCGAGAAAGAAAGTCACCCCCCGTTCGTACTGGCGGAGGACCCTGAGACTCAGGAATGAGTAGATGACGGCTACCGCGAGCCCGCCGACCAGGATTTCCATGATCAGATCACCTCCACGATCACCGCGATGCCCTGACCGCCACCGATGCAGGCGGCCCCGAGCCCGTAGCGCGCTCCGCGCCGGCGCAGAGCATGGAGCAGATGCAGGGTGATCCTGGCACCGCTCGCGCCGAGCGGGTGTCCCAGAGCGACGGCGCCGCCATCCACATTGGTGCGTTCGCGGTCGAGGCCGAGCTCCTGCTCGACGGCCAGGTACTGGGCCGCGAACGCCTCGTTGATCTCCACCAGGTCCATGTCCTCGAGCCCGAGTCCCGCCCGTTCGAGCGCTCGCCGGGCGGCGGGGGCCGGTCCGATGCCCATCACGGCGGGATCGACTCCTACGGCCGCCCACGACACGAGTCGCCCGATCGGCCGGAGCCCGCGCTCCGCGGCGAAGCGGGCCCCGGCGAGGACCAGAGCCGCGGCGCCGTCGCAGATGCCGGACGCGTTGCCGGCCGTCACCACTCCGTCCTTTCGGAAGCTGGGCGCGAGCCGAGCCAGCGCTTCGGCGGTGGTGTCGGGGCGCATGTGCTCGTCGGCCGCCCATGCGACCGGCTCCCGGGTCTTTCGATCGGTGAGCATCACCGGGACGACTTCGTCGGCGTAGTCGCCGCGGGCCCAGGCGTCCCGGGCGCGAGCCTGGCTCATGGCCGCGTAGCAGTCCACCGCCTCGCGCTTCACGCCGTACTGTCCCGCGAGTTGCTCCGCGGTCTCCGCCATCGACTTCCCACAGTGGGCATCGCGGAGCCCCTCCCACAGTGTGTCCTCCAGCGGTGGAGGCGGCCCCAGCCGCAGGCCCCAGCGCGCGCCCCGGATCACGTGCGGTGCCTGGCTCATGCTCTCGGTTCCGCCGGCGAGCACCAGGCGGGAGTCCCCGAGCCGGATTTGCTGGGCGCCCTGCACCACCGCCTCGAACCCCGAGCCGCAGAGCCGATTCACGGTCACGGCGGGGGTCTCGATGGGTAGCCCTGTCCGAAGCCCGATGTGACGCGCCAGGTAGGGGGCATCGGCCGATGTCTGGATCACGTTGCCGAAGACCACGTGGTCCACGTCGGCCGGAGCCGCCCCGGCGCGGGCCACCGCCCCGGCCCCGGCGATGGCACCCAAGTCCGTGGCGGAGAGCCCCTTGAGCGAACCGCCGAAGCTGCCGAATCCGGTCCGCACCCCGGACAGGAAGACGACGTCGGTCTCGTGACCTGAAGGGCTCATGGGAGGGTGTTACCGGGAGGGAACGGGGCAGAGGACATCCTGACGGGAATATCACCCTGGCCCCGAGTCACTTCAAGGAAATCGGACTCCCGCGGCCCGGCTCAGATCTCGGTGCCGCTCATGATCACCGCGTTCTTGGGGACCACCACGATCCCGTCGCGGATGTGGAAGTTGGGACCGTCGAAGTGGGCGGGCTTCCCCTCGGGCGAGATGCGGACCGAATCACCGATCCGCGCGTTCTTGTCCACGATGGCTCCCTCGATCGTCGTGCCCTGCCCGATGCCGATGGGCGGCGCACCGAAGGGCGTGCCGCGATCCGGCGTCTCGTAGTAGTCGGCGCCCATGATCAGCGAGTCGCGGATCACGGCTCCGGCCTCGATGCGGGCGCGCACGCCCACCAGCGAGTGCTCGATGACGGCGTCGTTGATGATGCAGCCGTCCGCGATGACCGACCGCTCGATCGAGCTCTTGATGATCTTGGTGCCGGGGAGGTACCGGGCGTGGGTGAAGATGGGGGAAGTGGCGTCGTAGAAGTTGAACTTTGGAAGCGGTGCGCAGAGGTCGAGATTGGCCTCGTAGAACGAGCGGATGGTCCCGATGTCCTCCCAGTACCCCTGGTACTGGAAGGCGTGCACCCGGTGGGTGTCGATGATCCTGGGGATGACGTGCTTGCCGAAATCGTGATCGGTGCCGGCGAGCGCCTCCGCCAGGATCGCGCGATCGAACACGTAGATGCCCATGGAGGCGGGAAGGGCGTCCGCGTCCACCGGCTCCTCGAGCCCCTCCACCCGAGCCCAGTCCACGCGGAGCGAGGCCTGCACCTCGGGATCGGACGGCTTCTCCACGAAGCGGACCACCCGGCCGTCCGGCGCCATCCCCATGATGCCGAAGGCGTGCGCCGCGTCGGGCTTGACCGGCGTAGTCGCCACGGTGACCTCGGCCCCGCTGGCGACGTGTCGCTCGAGCAGCAGGCGAAAATTCATCCGATAGAGCTGGTCTCCCGACAGGATGAGCACCAGCTGGTGGGGATAGTCGGCGAGATGCCGCAGGTTCTGCCGGACGGCGTCGGCCGTGCCCTGGTACCAGCTCTCGCTCTCGGTGCGCTGCTGGGCCGCCAGGATCTCCACGAAGCCGTGGGCGAAGCTGTCGAAGCGATAGCTCTCCTGAATGTGCCGGTGCAGGGAGCTGCTGTTGAACTGGGTGAGCAGGAAGATCCGGCGCAGATCCGCGTTGAGACAGTTGCTGATCGGGATGTCGACGATCCGGTACTTCCCGCCGAGCGGAACGGCGGGCTTGGCGCGGTCCTTGGTGAGCGGAAACAGCCGAGTGCCGGCGCCACCCCCGAGGATCACGGCGAGCACATCCTTCGGCCTCAGCGTCGTGCTCCAGGGCGTCACCGGTTATCCCTCGCCCACGGCGGCGCCGCAGTTCACGCAGTGCCGCCAGCCGGGCTCCACCTCGCTGCGGCACTCGTGGCACAGGATCTTGGTCTGACTCTGGCCGCAGTGGGGGCAGAAGTTCACCGCGCGGCCGGCGGGCAGCCATCCTCCGCAGTAGATGCAGGAGGGTCGGGTGTCCGGCCCGTCGCCTTCGACCTCCTCGGGAGGCTCATCCTCGAATTCCCCAGCGGCCGCCGCGGCGTCACCGGGCCCGTCGTCGTCGCTGTCCGCTGCCTCGAGCGGTACCAGGAGATCCTCCAGGGCGGCCATGGCGGAGCGCTCGATCTCCTCCGGCTGGACCCGGCGGGCCGGTGCGGACTCGGATGCGGGGGTCAGCGCGCGCGCGACCGAGTCCGGCCGGAGCAGCAGCTCGACCCGCTCGAAGGAGTGCAGGACTTCCAGGTCGGGGTTGGTGCTGGCCGCTTCCCGGACAAAACGTGTCCTGGCCTCCTCGGGCTCGGCCCGCACCAGACCGCCCTCGCCGGCGCAGAGCCGGAGCAGCACGTATTCGTAGTCTTCGCTGGTTTCGACCTGCAGGGCCCGGCGGTTGGTGCGGTAGGGAAGGAGCTCGGTCAGAATCGCGTCGAGAGGTACGGGCTGGTGCAGCCGGGCCGGATCGCTGGCGGCCAGACTGCTGACCAAACGGCGGAAGAATCGCTCGACATCGGTCACTGGCCCCCTCGCGCATGGCGCATCGGTACGGCAGCTTACGGAAGGTAGGCCACCACTGTCAAGCAAGGAGTGTCGGATGCGACGTGGGTTCGCCGCGACCTGTGCGCTCGCGTGTATCCTGGCCCCAACCGCGGCCGCACAGGTGGACTGCTTCCCCTCCGACGACTCCAACGAGGCCCAGCTCTTCACCGCGTTCTCCGTGCCGCTGGCGTTCGGCCTGGTCGAGGCGCCGAACGAGATGGAGGCCGGAACGATCCGCGCGGGTTTCGAGCTGACCTACCTCCCGAATATCGACGAGGAGACGCGGACGCCGACCGTGTGCCGGCCCGGCAAGGGACCGGAGAACACCGATCTGCTGCCAGCCTTTCCCCGCCCCCGGGTCACCGTTGCGCTCCCGGCGGGCTTCGCCGCGGAGGCGAGCTGGGTGCCGCCGGCCCGGATCAACGGAGTCAAGGCCAACCTGGTGGGCCTCGCGCTGCTCCGGTCCATGCCGCTGGGACACTCGGGCACTCGCCTCGCGCTGCGCCTGCACGGCACCTTCGGGGGCATTCGCGCACCGATCACCTGCAACGACGAGGCACTTGGGGACGAGAACAGCGAATGCTTCGAGGGCACTCGCTCCGACGACGCCTACCACCCGAACATCGTCGGCGCCGAGGCGCTGCTCGGCTGGTCCCTGGGTGGCGGGCGGCTGCGCCCCTTCGCGGGGGCGGGACTCAACCTGCTCTACCCGCGTTTCCGGGTGAACTTCACCAACCGGTTCGGTCAACTCGACGACAGCCGGGTCGAGGTGGACCTGAAACAGGGCGCGATGTTCGGCGGCGCCACGTGGGCGGCCACGCCAAGGCTGGATCTGTCCGGTGTGCTCTACGCGGCCCCCGGTGACGAGGTCACGGGGAGGCTCATGGTGAGTTACGGGATGGGAGCTAGGTGAGCGCGAGCGGAAGAGGCTCGCCGGAGCGCACCCGCTCCTCCAGGGTCTCGAACGCCAGGTCGGGGTCGTAGCCCTCGTAGCGGCCCTTCGCCTGGCGTTCGGCCAGCCAGGTGTCGAACTCAGACGCCACCGCGCCGTCGGAGCTGCGCTGCTCCCGTGCCGCCCGCACGGCGAGCCAGTCCGCGTACTCGTTCTTGGGGTGCGACGCATGGCCCCGGAGCCAGACCCACTGCACCTCGTGCCGGGCGCGGGCCTGGCAGAGCTCCTTCCAGAGCTCGAGGTTCTCGATCGGCCCGCCCTTCCGGGTCCAGCCGCGCGCCTTCCATCCCGACACCCACTCCCGCATCCCCTTCACCAGGTACTGCGAGTCCGACACGACGAGCACCGGAAGCCGCGCGCCTTTCCGGGCCAGGACGTCCAGCGCCATCCGCGCGCTCCGCAGCGCCATGCGGTTGTTGGTCGTCCCCGGCTCATGCAGGTACACGTCGCGGCGCTCGATTCGACCGCTCTTGCCCCGCGCCTCGATCAGGCCGCCGCCGCCCCCCGGGTTTTCGCCCTCGCGTCCATTGCCGAGACAGCTCTCGTCGAGATGAAGGATGGCGATCGGCTCGCTCACTCGATCACCTGGAAGTGGTCGATGTCATTGAGCAGGAAGGGAAGGTCCTCGCCGGTCATGGGGAGGCGGCCGATGAGCGCTTCCTGGCGGCCGACCGTGGTGATGCGCTGGGCGATGATGATGTACTCGGTGCCGCGGCGCGAGAGCGCGACGCGAAGGCCGCGGCGCACGGCGTGCTCGAGCTGATCCATGCGTTGGGTGGTCCAGCGAAGCGGCATGATGGCGAGGGGCTGAGCGCTAGAGCCGGCGGGCCACGCGCACGTGGCCCGCCGGTCCGGCCACCAGGCGCCCGATGACCGCGGAGGCAAGGGTGCCGGCCTCGCGCAGGGCCTGGACCAGCGCCACCTCCTTCGTCGGCGGGAACCGCGAGCAGCAGGCCTCCGGACGTCTGCGCGTCCACGCAGAGCACGCGCTCGTGAGGCGCGAGATCGTCCGCCCACTCGGTCTCCGTGGCGGCCTCGAGATTCCGCTGCGACCCGCCGGGGACGACACCGCGCGCGGCCAGGCTCAAGGCGTGGGGCAGCACCGGCAGCGCCTCGAACGCGATCTCGGCCGCGACGCCCGCTGGCCACGAGCATGTTGCCCAGATGGCGGAGCAGACCGAAACCGGTCACGTCGGTGGCGGCATGGATGCCCACCTCGTGCGCCGCCGCCGCGGCCCCGTCGTTCAGCGCGGTCATCGAGCGCACCGCGTCCCCCATCCCGGCCTCGATCATCGCGTCACGCTTGAGCGCCGTGGTGAGGATGCCCGTCCCGAGCGGCTTGGTGAGCACCAGCACGTCGCCGGCCTCGGCGCCGGCATTGGTGAACATCCGGTCCGGATGCACCTCGCCCATCACCACCATGCCGAAGAGCGGCTCCAGCGAGTCGATGGAATGCCCACCCACGACGACGCATCGCGCCCGCTCCGCCACCGCCGACGCGCCCTTGATCACCTCGCCGAGCAGCTCGAACGGGAGCTTCTCGCGAGGCCAGCCGACCAGGTTGAGGGCGAAGAGGGGGGTGCCGCCCATGGCGTAGACGTCGCTCAGCGCGTTGGCCGCGGCGATGGCGCCCCACTGGGCCGCGTCGTCCACGATCGGGGTGAAGAAGTCCACCGTGGCGACGAGCGCGCGCTCGTCGGACAGCCGGAAGACGGCGGCGTCGTCCCGGGTGGCGGCATCCACCAGCACCCGGGGATCCACGACGCCGGGCAGGTGATGAAGCACCTGCGCCAGCTCGCCGGGACCGAGCTTGCAGGCGCACCCGGCCCCGTGGGAGAACGCCGTCAGTCTGATCGGGTCTGTGGGTCTGCTGTGGTGTTCGCCATGCCGCCTCTCCGGTCGCCGTATCATCCGCGACCGGAACTTACTACCTGGCGGCGGCCTCGACGAACCCGGTGACGAGGCGGAGCATGCGGGGGTCGCGATCGGTGAGCATTTCGGGATGCCACTGGACGCCGAGCACGAAGGACGAGCCCGGCGTCTCGACCGCCTCGATGACACCGTCGGGCGCCACCGCGGTGGCCTCGAGGCCGGCGGCGAGCCCGTTGACCGCCTGGTGGTGCATGCTGTTCACCTTGAGCGGCGCCGAGCCGATGAGGGCGTCGAGGCGGGAGCCCGAGGCCACGGTCACCGGATGCGCCAGGTGATCGCGGGGGTAGCCGGCGGTGGGGAAGTAGTCGTGCTTGATGGCGTCGGTCCGCTGCGCGGCGATGTCCTGATAGAGCGTGCCGCCGAGCGCCACGTTCAGGATCTGGAGCCCGCGGCAAAGCCCGAAGAGCGGCTTGCCTTCGGCGACCGCCCAGCGTGCGAAGTGCAGCTCCACCCGGTCGCGGGCGGGGTCGAGCCTGCCGCAGGTCGGCAGCGGCGACTCACCGTACGTTGCGGGATCGAGATCCACGCCGCCGGGGATGAGGATCGCGTCCATCCGGTCGTAGAGCGCGCGGAGCGTGTCCTCTTCATCCAGCAGGGGAATCATCACCGGCAGGCCACCCGCCGCGGCGACCGCACGGGAGTACCGCTGGTTCATGACCCACGACTCCGGCAGCCCCTCGGGGATGCCGTCGATGGAGTGCAGGGTCTGGGTCGGAATCCCGATGATCGGTCTGCGTCGCATGCCGAGTCCTTGAATTGTGTTGGGCGACACCGGCCGGTCCCGCGCCGCGTCGCCCGCCTTCCCCCGCCCGAGAGGCCAATGCGCCCTCGGGGACGTGAAAGCTAACCGCCCCGGACGCCGCCGACTGTAATAAATGACCGGGGAAGCAGCCGATCAGACCTGCATCCCAGGAGCCAACGCCGACTCGCCCTTGGCGGTTCCCGGCACCACCCCTTCCTCGGTCTCGGCGATGAGCTGGTCCACGACGGCGGTCAGCTCGCCGGTGCGCCTGAACGTCGCCAGCTGGCGGTCGGCGCTCGAGCCCTCCGCGAGGATCCGGTAGGCGTACTCGACCTCCGCCCGGCTGCCCAGCTCGTCCACCACGTCGCCGATGAACCACTCGAGCAGCTCGCGGATCAGGTCGGCCGCGGGCAGCTCCTGCTGCTTGCCGAAGTCGATCAGCTTGCCGTCCAGGCCGAAGCGCACCGCCCGCCACTTGTTCTCCTCGATCAGGTCGGAGGAGTAGTCCCGGAAGGTGATGTTGTCGCGGCGCATCTTCCACAGCTTGGCCACGATCGCCTGCAAGATCGCGGCGACGCAGACCGCCTCGTCCACCCGGGTGCAGACGTCGCAGATGCGGAACTCCAGCGTCGGGTAGTTCCAGTTGCGGCCGGACGTCCCACCAGATCTTGGAGCCGTTGGGGATGCACCCGGTGCTGGTGAGGGTCTCGAGGTAGTGGGCGTACTCCGCCCAGTTGGGAACGACACGGGGAACGCCGGTGCGGGGGAAGCCGCGGAACACGATGCTGCGGTACGACTTCAGCCCGGTGTTGCGGCCGATCCAGAACGGCGAGCTGGTGGAGAGGCACAGGATGTGCGGCAGGAAGTAGCGGGACACGTTCAGGGCGTCGATCAGGAAGTCCCGGTCCTCGATGCCGATGTGGACGTGGGTGCCGAAGATCAGCAGCCGCTGCGCCAGGTCCTGCATGTCCTCCTTCACGCCGAGGTAGCGCTCGAGCGGCGTGATCTCCTGCTTCATCCAGGAGGAGAACGGATGGGTGCCCGCGGCGGCGATCTTGAGGCCGTTGCGCGCGGCCAGCTCGATGACCGCGCCGCGCAGGTTGACCAGCTCGGTGCGCACCTCCGCGGGCGTGCGGCAGACCTTGGTGCCGACCTCGACGATGGACTGGTGCAGCTCGGGCTTCACCTGCTCGAGGAAGCGGTGGTCCGCCTCGAGGATCTGGGTGATGTACGACGTCAGCTCGCGCGTCTTCGGGTCGATGATCTGGTACTCTTCCTCGACGCCGAGCGTGAGCGAAGGGGGCTGCATCCCGGTCTCCTTTCCTATCGTATCAGCGTCGCTCGACCACGAACGTCGGGAATGGTCGAGCCGCCGCCGGCCGTGACGTTGAGCAGCGCAGCGGTGGAGAGCCGCGTCAGGCATCCTTCCACGTAGTCCCCGTGGCACACGAACGGCGCGGTGTCCATCATCCGGTCGGCGAACACCGCCCGGCCCTCCACCAGGCTGGGATACGGCTCCGAGGGAATCGGCACCCGCTCCTGGACGATGTACGGGCTGGCGAGCGCGGTGGCCACCGCGCGCTCCCACGCGGCGGCGTCGGCCTCCCAGCCCAGCACGATGCCGGCGCCGCCGTAGTCGTCGTTGGGCTTGAGCACCAGCCGCTCGCGCGAGGCGATCACGAACGGCACCAGGTCCACCGGCTTGCCGCCGTGCTCGGTGCGCCGCTCCTCCATCACCCGCGTCCACGGGATGTGGGCCGCGATCGACTCGAGCTCGTCGGCGGCGAACAGCGGCGGTTCCGCTCGTCGGACAGCACCGCGAGGCTCGCCTTCTTGTGCAGGATCTTGCACCGCGGCGGATTCACCATGCACACCGCGCGCGCCGCGCACCGCCCGCAGCAGCGGCGTGTCGAGCCCGCAGCGCTCCACCAGCTCGGCGAGCAGCACGCGCTTGTAGACCAGGTCGACCGGCCCGCCCGCCGGCGCAGAGCCGGCCGTTGCGGTACTCCAGCTCGCGCGGGTCGGCGATCACCGCCTCGATGCCCACCGCGCGCGAAGTACTCCTGGAACAACACGAACTCGCTGCGGGTCGGCACCTCGGGCCAGTCCACGATCGCGATCCGGGGCACGCCGCGTCGGCCGGCCCACTCCTCGTAGGCGTCGAGCAGCACGTGGAGCACGCCGTGCCGGGCGAGGAGCGGCAGCGCCTCGTAGCGGCGGCCGAACGCGCGCATGATCGGCAGGTCGGCGAACGACGCGACCAGCGCGTCGTTGTACCCCGCGCCCGCCGGCGTCTCGGCGTTGTACTCGGTGAGCGCCATCGTGCCCGCGTCGTCCATCACGAACGCGTCCACCCGCGAGGTCGGGCTGGGTTCCCGGAACCCGGGGTCGTGCCGGATCAGCCGCTCCTCCCAGTCCAGCAGGCCGAACTGCGCCCGGAACGCCTGGTCGGCCAGCGCGCGGTCGTACGCCTTGCGAAAGGCGCGCATGAGCAGCCGCACCCGCCGCTGCAGCAGGCGGTAGTGGGCCGAGCGTCATGAAGCGCGGCCGCAGCACCGTGGCCAGCGGCCGGTCGCCGAAGACGAGGCCCCGGCGGCGCAGCTGGTCCGACAGCATCGCCTCGGAATGCCTGAGCCAGCTCGTCGGTCAGCAGCTCGTGGTAGTGGGCGATCGCGTCCTGCACGGCGGCGCGAGTCTCAGCGACTGGCGGTGAAGGCGGCGTCCCACTTGAGGGCGGCCGCCTGGCGCCGCGGCTCGTTCGCCAGCCGGATCACCATGTCGGCCATCCCCTTGACCGCCCAGTCGAAGTAGGTCGGGCGTCAGCGAGTTGATGTCCATGTCGGGCGCCGGGTTCATGAAGTCGATCGCGTAGGGCACGCCGTCGCGCACCGCGAACTCGATCGAGTTCATGTCGTAGCCGAGCGCCCGCACCAGAGTCCGGGCGTCCTTGACGATCCGCGCCTCGAGCGCCGGCGACAGATAGCCCTCCTGGACCAGGTACCGGCGCTCCCGCGGGTCGTACGGCATCGGCAGGATCTCCTGCTGCCCGAGACAGAGGCAGCGCACGAACTGCTCCCACTGGATGAACTCCTGGACGATCATCGTGAGCAGGCCGGAGTGATCGTAGTGGTGCAGCAGCTCCTCCAGTGAGCGGCAGACGTAGACCTCTTTCCAGCCGCCGCCGTGCGCGTCCTTCAGGATGCACGGCATGCCCGACGTGCGCGGACGAGCCCTTCCCAGTCGAGGGGGAACTCGAGGTTGCGCAGGCTCTCGCTCGGCACGATGCCGGGCACGTACGCCTTGTTGGGCAGGGCGACCGTCTTGGGTGACGCGACGCCCAGCTTGGTCGCGAGCGTGGCGCCGAAGAACTTGTCGTCCGCGCTCCACATGAACGGATTGTTGACCACGGTGACGCCGTCGAGCACCGCCTTCTTCAGGTAGGCGCGGTAGAACGGCACCTCGTGGGAGATCCGGTCGATCAGCACGTCGTAGGGCAGGGACGCTCCATCATGGTCGCGCCGATCCGGGCGTACTCGACCGTCACGCCGGCATTCGCGCCGCGCGACCTCCTCGATGAAGGCCGGCGGAAACGACCACTCGCGCCCGACCATGAGACCGACCGTCTTTGCCATACTGTGAGTCACCGGTGTGGGTATGCGATGCCGTCAGTCGTGGCCGCCGATGTAGCGCCGGACCATCTTCTCCCAGTACTGCCAATCGTGCGCCCAACCATCCCAGATGCGCAAGGCATTGCCGATCCCCTTGGCCCAGAGGGTGGCGGACAGCTCCTCGTTGTTGCCGTACGCGGGGTCGTCCCGGCCGATCGCCAGGATGATGTCCTGTCGCCGCATGGCGTCGAGCCGGACGGGGTCATGCTCGTTGCGGAGGAACTCCGAGGGATTGCAGGCATACACGTTCTGGTCGGAGTAGCCTCCGATGAGCCGCCTGACGTCGTAGGTGCCGCTCATCCCCAGGATCCGGTTCACCAGATGCGGGTGCCGGAACCCCAGGCAGGCCGCGTAGTAGCCGCCCAGGCTGGCCCCGGTGGCGATCACGTAGGGATTGCCGTTCCGGCTCGCGGTGAAGGGCAGAACCTCGCTCACCAGGTAGTGGTCGTACTCGAGGAAACGCCACGCGCGCGCGCCGGGATGGAGAGTCTCCGCGTACCAGGTCTCGTCCGGCAGGTGGTCGAGCAGGAAGAGCTGGATCCAGCCCTGGTCGATGTGATCGGCCAGCACCTCGTGCATCCGGCGGTCGAGCCACTCGCGATGGGTGCCCATCGAGGTAGGGAAGACGAGGACCCGCGCGCCGTGATGACCCACGACGTCCAGCGCCATCTCGCGGCCGAGCGCGGGACTATGCCACCGATGATATTCGTGATGCACGGGTCACTCGAGCGTAGGAAGGAGAAACGGTAGCGCGGCGCGGAAGCGCCGTCTCCAGGCGGCCTCTTCATGGCGGCCGGAGCGATCCTCGACGTAGCGAAGGTCCCCGCCCTCCCCATAGCCCTTCGCGGCGAGCACCGTCGTGAAGCCGGCGCGCGTCCTCGACCGTCTCCTCGCCTTCCTGGCGACCGACGTCGAGGTAGAGCCTCGCGGGATGTGCCGGCGCCGCTTCGGCCAGCCCAAAGATAGCCCGCGATCCGAACCACAGCGACGGACTCAGCGCGCCCATGATGCCGAAGGTGTCGGGCCGGTGGAGGAAGCCGAAGAGGCTGATCAGGCCGCCCATCGAGCTGCCGACGACACGCCGGTGGTCTCGCGCGAGGGCAGCGTCCGGAATCGTCCGCATCCATCAGCGGCTTGATCACGTCGGCCAGATAGTCCACATACTCGCCGCCCCGCCCCTCGCCCGTCTCCGGATCGTCGAAGGGCCCGTATTCGGCGATGCGGCGCTCGCCCCCGTTGGGCACGCCGACCACGATCCCCTCGTGTCCCCGAGCCGCCGCCCAGTCCATCGCGAGGTCCACCCGCCAGCTTCCGGCGAAGCTCAGCTCGTCTTCGAACAGGTTCTGTCCGTCCTGCATGTACAGCACCGGATAGCGCCGGTCGCTGGTGTCGTACGACGGCGGCAGATAGAGCACGAGCTCGCGATCGAGGCCAGGGAGCTCGGGTCCAATCGCGAGGTGTTCGACCCGGCCGGGACGTCGCCGTGCGCGGGGGGTAGGCCTGGCGGCGTCGTGGCACGGAAAGCTCCTGGAATCAGGCGGGACTGCGGGACGCCCAGAGCAGGGCGCGTAGGCCGATGAGGGCGCGCTCCTGCTGCGCCATGGCGCCGAACGTGCCGTCGGCGCGCTGCCGCGAGGCGAGCGGCGGTGGCGGCTCGCCGCACGGCGATCTGGGCCTCGAGCGTGCCCGCGGCGAGCAGGGCGTCGAGGATCTGGAAGAGATCTGCCGCCGCCCACTCGCCCTCGACGCCCTGGTTCGACGTGATCAAGCCGACCAGGCGGTCCACCACGTCCCGGTGATCCGGGCCGGCGATCGCGAGCGCGTGGAGGCCGGCGATGATCGTGTCGGGTGAGAAGTAGTCGTTCCACGCCGTCCACTGCGACGAGATGCGCACCAGGCTCTGGACGTGACGCCGAATGGAAGGCCGTTCTCCCAATCCGGCCCGGATCGCCGCGCGAAGAGCGAGACAGCTGATGGCGAAGCGCGCGGCCGGCTCTGGTCGGAACACCTTGCCCGTGGGCAGCGTCACCGGGGCGATACGCTGGGTGGGGGGAGCGGGAGCGAAGAAGCCCGCCGAGGTAATGCTGGCACAGCTGCCGCGCGTGGCGAGCCCGGTCGCATCCCTCGTGGAACGTGCCGGGGCGATCCTGAAGCGCGAGCATCCAGCCGACGGCCGCGGTGATGGCCGGCGAATGGGCTGGCGCCCCGAGATCGAGCAACTCGTGAATTCGCCAGATCGTTGGTACCACGGCCCCGCCGACGGTGCCGTCGGGTCGGACACCGGCCGACAGCTCACCTCGGAGCTGTGCCGCGAGAGACACGTCGTCCTCGCCGGGGCGCTCGAGCGCCTGACGCGCGAGCAGTCCCTGGCGCGTCCGTTCCGGCCCGAAGAATTGGGCCAGTGCGGCGATGGGGTCGGCAATCACGCGGGTCCGAGCCGCCAGGCGAGCAGTCCGCCGGCTACCAGAGTCCGAGCCATCCGGAGAAGGGCGGGGCCGATCGCGGCCGCGCCCGAGCGCTCGGCCCGGCGGCCGCCCGGCCCGGGCCACTCCGCGCAGCGCGGCGACGAGGCCGAAGACGAGCCACCACGCCCCCGCGCCCAGACTGGCGAACCAGAGCGCGCCGAACAGGGCGAGCAGCAGCGACTCGCCCAGGAGCAGTCGGCCGCGCCGCATCTTTCCGTTCCTGCGCGAGCCGCCGAGCCGGGACGCGACCAGTTCACAGAGGATCAGCCACAGGAGTACGGCACACCATGCCCCCAGCAGGCGGCTCAAGGCCATCGAGCGGTCACCAGGTGGCCCGAATGCTGTCGGGGGAGATCGACCGGCCGCGAATCATGACGCGCTCGATGGACAGGGTGTTGCGGATATCGACCAGCGGATCGCGGGTCAGCACCAGAAGATCGGCCACCTTGCCGGGCGCGACCAGGCCCAGCGAATCGACCCGGAGCAGCAGCGCGCCGTTCCGGGTCGCGGCACTGATCGCCTCGTCCGGCGTCAGCCCGGCGGCCACCAGCAGCTCCATCTCGCGGTGCACGCTGTAGCCCGGAATCAGCATCTGGTTGGCCGCGTCGGTGCCCGCGGCGACACGCCCTCCCTTGCTCAGGAAGAGCCGGAGAAACCGGTCCTGCGCCGGCCGCGACCGCCGAAAGGCCGCGAAATCCGCCGCGGTCCACCCCGCGCGGGCGATCATGTCGGGGACGTTCCATCGCTGCTGTTCCTCCTCGGGAACGGCGCGCAGCATCGTGTCGCCGAGAACCGCCGGATCGTCCAGACGGCTGAAGGTCTCGTGCAGAACCAGCGTGGGGACGGCGATGACGGTGCGCGCCGCGAGCACGCCGGCGACGTGGGCCAGCGACGCCGAATCCAGCCCCGCCCACGAGCGCTCGAATGCGGTCCACCCGGTGAAAAATGAGCGCTCGTGCGCCGCATACAGGGCCGAGGGGTCGGCCAGGGCGGCCTCCGGGATCCCGCTCAGGTGCTCGAGCGAGCCGAGCCCGAGCCGCGCGGCCGTAACCGCGTCGGTGAGGCCCAGGTGCCCCGCGACGCGGAGGTTGAACACGCGCGCCTCGTCGAGCACGGCGGCGAGGCGCGCCTTGTCCACCCGGGTGTAGACCTTCACCAGGTCGGCGCCGGTGTTCACCAGGCGGTCCACGCCCTGCCGCGCCTCCTGCGGCGTCCGTGCGGTGATCGCGTCCGGATAGGTGGACGGAACGCCGTCGATCATCGCCCCCGCGGCATACACCCGCGGGCCCGGTCGCCATCCGCGGTCCAGCTGCCGCCGCAACGCGAGCACGCTCCGGAGCGGCCCGTGCACGTCGCGGACGGTGGTGACCCCCCATGCGAGGTAGCGGGACAGCGACCAGCGGGCCACTCCCGCCTGCGGATCCACCAGGTGTACGTGGCCATCCACCAATCCGGGCATGATCCACTTGCCGGTGAGGTCCACCGCCGTGGTGCGCTCGGGGAGCTGGAAGTTGCCGCGCGATCCGACCGACTCGATTTTTCCCCGCCGTACCACGATCTGCCGATTCCGGCAGCGGCGGACCGCCGCTGCCATCGATCAGCGTGGCGCCCAGCAGGGCCACGCCGTCCGGCTCCCGCGATCGGCACGCGAGGACCAGGCACAGCCCAAGGGCCATGGCCGCATGAAGTTTGCTGTGGAGCATCGGCTCTGCGGGACGAGGTGCTTGAAGGTGGGTCTGCGTGGCAGTCCATGCAAGCGGCCATTCCGCGCGTTGCCCCGCGAATACACGAGCGCCCCGCTCTCGGCGGGGCGCTCGCGGTGGACCACCTCGCGGGGCGGCTAACGCCGACGGCGGCCCGACTTCTTGGCGGGCCGGCGAGCGCTCTTCTTGGCGGACCGTTTGGCGGCCTTCTTCGCGCTCCGTTTCGCCGATTTCTTGGTGCTGCGCTTGGCGGCCTTCCTGGTGCTGCGCTTCGCCGCCTTCTTCGTGCTGCGCTTTGCCGCCTTCTTCGTGGCCTTTCTGGCGCTCTTCTTCGCGGAGCGCTTGGCCGCCTTCTTGGCGCCCTTCTTCGCGGTCTTCTTGGCGGCCTTCTTACGCGCGGGCCGCCGAGGCGCGGCCTCCGAGCGACTCGGAGCGGCCGCTGACGAGGCGTTCGACGACGGCGACCGGGGCGCCGGCGCCGGGGCGGGCGCGGGGGCCGGTTCCGTGGGCAAGGGATCCATCCACCCGGACCCGGACCAGTCCATTTCCATATTGTGAAGGTCGGCCATCTTGGCTCCTTCCGAACGCGGATGCGGCGCAACCCGCCGCAGGTCGCGAGGCGGTACCTGCCTGCTCAGAATCGAGTTAATAACTTGCACATCTTGAAGTCTTCTGCAAGCCTGACCATCTCGCACTATACTTAGCCAACTCACACTTCCATCCCGGACGCAACCACCCGGTGATCCCCCAGACGAACCGATCGGTGCGGGCCGTTGGCGCGCCCCGGCCATCCCGGCTGATGCTCTCTCTGCCCCTCCTCCTGGCCGCGGGCTTGGCACCGGTGCTGCCGCTGAGCGCCCAGAACGTGGCCGAGATCCAGGTCACTCCGGAGACGATGACCCTCGCCGTCGGCGAGCGGCAGACCCTCTTCGCGACCGCCTACGACAGACAGGGTAACCTCATAACCAATGCGCGCTTCACCTACTGGAGCTCGGATACGCTGGTGGTGAAGGTGGGAAAAGAGGGAGCGGTGGTGGGGGTGAGTCCCGGGCTGGCCAAGGTCGAGGCCAGGCTGCAGGGTGGCCGCGCCACCACCGCGATGCTGGTGACCGGCGCCGGGGCCTCGTCTCCCGGGTCTCCGTCAGCTCGGGGGACCGTCCTCACCATTCAGCCCGGGTCGACGCTGCTCCTGCCGGGTGAAGCGGTGATGCTGGAGGCCCGCGGGGCCCAGGCGGACGGCTCGGTCGCTCCGGTCGGGACCCTGACCTGGAAATCGCTCCAGCCCGAGGTGGCAACGGTCGACTCCACGGGCCGGGTGACCGGCGCAGGCGCGGGGCGCGCGACGATCCAGGCGACGACCCGGGCCGGACTCATGGCCACGGCGTCGGTCGAGGTGGCGGTGGCCGAGCTGTCTCTGTCGAAGGTCCGCCTGGTCCTGGGCCCGGAGGAATCGGACACCCTCCGCGTCCTGGTACCGGCTCAGGGGAATCGCGCGATCAGCGCGGGGATCCGGTGGCAGACCACCGACAGCAGCATCGCCTGGGTGAGTCCGACGGGCGTCGTCACCGCGCGCGCGCCCGGCCGCGCCGAGGTACTCGCGGTCGGATTCGGGCAGGAGGGCCGCATCGGGATCCTGGTCCACCGGGAGCCGACGGCGCTGGTCGTATCGCCGCGGACGGCCGCCGGCGCGCTGCAGGTCCCGCTGCGCACGGCCCGGCGGATCACGGCCTTTGCCGAAGCAGCCGACTCGACGCCGATTCCCGAGGCACGGATCACCTGGGAGGTGGGCGACTCCGCGATCCTCGGTTATGACCAGGTCAAGGGCGAGCTCACGGGACGCGGGCTCGGGACTTCGACCCTCACCGCTCGCCTGTTCGGCTTCGAGCCGGCGGTGTGGACCGTGCAGGTGATCCCGGGCACGCTCGGCTTCGACCGGCGTCGGCTCGGGCTCGGTGTGGGCGAGCGCGATTCGCTCACCGCCACACTGCTCGACCCCGAGGGGGGCACGATGGGGCCGGCTCCAGCCTCGGAGCTTCAGTGGCGCAGCGACCATGCGGATGTGGTGCGTGCCTCGCCCGGCGGCATTCTCGACGGGATTCGTCCCGGGCGCGCGGTCGTGACGGCCGCGGCGCCCTGGGGCAAGAGCGTGACCGCGGATGTCTTCGTGGTCGCCGACCTGCTGCTGGCCTCGAACCGGTCCGGGCGATACGGGATCTATCAATTGCGAAGCGCGGTCCCGGACACTCTCCGCCCCATTCTGTCGGACAGCGCCGGCAATGTGCAGCCCGCCCTCTCGCCCGACCGCACCCGGATCGCGTTCAGCTCCAACCGGGGCGGCAGTTACGACCTCTATCTGATGGATGCCGACGGCGGCAGTCCTCGCCGGCTCACCACCGATCCCGGGATCGAGGGCGAGCCGGCCTGGACCCCCGACGGCGCCCGCATCGTATTCACTGCCACCCCGGCCGATGGTCAGCCGCAGATCTGGTCGCTACGGCCGGACGGCAAGCCGACCCAGGCGCTCACGGCGCTGCCGGGCGGGAACCATTCGCCGGCGGTCTCCGCCGACGGACGCACCCTGGCCTTCGTCTCCACCCGCGACGGAAACCAGGAGATCTACCTGATGCCGATCGAGGGCGGTGAGGCGCGACGCGTCACCCGCACCGAGCAGCGCGAGTGGAGCCCCCGGTTTCTACCCAACGGCGATCTCGTCTTCGTCACCGAGCGCGGCGGGAGGGCAAAGGGGTCGCGCGTAGTCCGGCTCACAGGCACCGCCGGCGAGGTCGCAACGGTTCTCGAGACCGAAGAACCGATCGCGGGCATCTCCACCTCGCGCGATGGCCGGCGGATCGTGTACGTGGTCGGCCGTCTGACCGACGCGGCCAAGGGGCGGGCGAAGTTCGGCTTGTTCGTCCAGTCGCTCGGCGCCGGAAGCACGCCGGCCGCGGTGTCCCTTCGTCCCGGCGAGCACGTGCTGAGTCCGTCGTTCTGAGCTCGACCCGTCGTCGGCGCCGTCGATGAAAGCGTTGACGCTCACGGGGACCGGAGGCCTCGACCGACTCGAGGTCCGCGATGTCCCGGCGCCCGCGATCGCGGCCCCGGACGAGGTGCTGGTCCGGATCCGCTGCGCGGCGCTCAACCGCCTCGATCTCTGGATGACGGACGGCCTCCCCAACGCGCAGCCACGCTATCCCCACGTCGTGGGGTCGGATGGCGCGGGTGAGGTCGAGGCGGTCGGCCCTGCGGCGGGCGGGTGGAAGCAGGGCGATCGCGTGATGCTCAATCCTGGGCTCTCCTGCGGTCACTGCCCGGCGTGCGTGGCGGGCGACGAGTCGCTCTGCGCCCATTTCGCGATCCTGGGCGAGCACGTTCCCGGTACGGCCGCGGAATGGGTAGTGGTGCCCGCGGCGAACCTCGGACGGGTGCCCGAGGGGATGTCCTGGTCCCAGGCGGCCGGGTTTACCCTGGCGACCCTCACGGCCTGGCGAATGCTGACCGGACGGGCGAGGCTCCAGGCGGGGGAGACGGTGCTCATTTGGGGCGTGGGCGGCGGCATCGGCATGGCGTCGCTCCAGATTGCCGTTCTGCTCGGGGCTCGCGCCATCGTCACCAGCGGATCCGATGACAAGCTCGCCGCCGCGGTTCGGCTCGGCGCCGTGGCGGCTGTCAACCACCGCTCGGCCGACGTGGTCGCGGAGGTGCGCCGGGAGACCGCGGGGCGAGGCGCGCACGTCGTAGTGGATTGCGTGGGCGAGGCGACCTGGGCCAACTCGCTGCGCGCATTGCGGCGCGGAGGCCGCCTGGTGGTCTGCGGTGCCACCACGGGCCCGCAGGCCTCCTTCGATCTGCGCCGGCTGTTCTGGCATCAGTGGAGTATTCTGGGCTCGACCATGGGGACCCGGCGGGACTTTGCCGAGATCGTCCGTCTGGCGCAGGACGGCAAGCTCTGGCCCGTGGTGGACAGCGTAGTGCCGCTCGCGGACGGCGCGACTGCCTACGAGCGCATGCAGCGGGGCGAACAGACCGGAAAACTCGTCATCGAGGTGTCGCCGTGAGTGAACTCTGGGAACGCCTCCTCATCGGGGCTGAGCAGATCGGCAGCGTGGTCCCCGCCCTGGTAGGCGCCGCCGTGATCATGCTGACCGGATACTTCCTCGCCCGTCAGGTACAGCGCTGGGCGGACGACACCCTGAAGAAGGTCGATTTCAACCGCATGGCCGCCGCCGGCGGCCTCGACGAGGTCGTCGGGCGCACCGGCTCCCGCCTGGACCCGGTCCGCGCCCTGGCCAAGCTGGTGTTCTGGCTGGTGATGCTGGTGGTGATTCTACTGGCGAGCACCGCGCTCGGCCTGGAGAGCATCAATCAGATGTTCGGGATGATGCTCGCGTTCATCCCGACGCTGATCGCCGCCATCGTGATCGTGATTCTGGGTATGATCGTCGGGGAGTTCGTCCGCGGACTGATCCTGGCCTCGGCCGGTGGCGTGGCGGGCGTGCCGACGGTGGCCAAGATCGCCAAGAGCGCCGTGATCGTGATCTCGATGTTCATGGCACTGCAGCAGGTGGGCGTCGCCGAGGAGATCGTCACCGCGGCGTTCACGCTGATTCTGGGCGCGGTGGCGCTCGCCGTGGGCCTCGCGTTCGGGTTGGGAAACCGCGACCTGGCCGGCGAAGTCACCCGCCGGTGGTACGAGGAGGGCCAGCGCCGCGACCGGCGCCGCACCGATCGTCAGGGGCCCAACACGCCGCCCGGCGGAGAGCCCCCTATCCTCGACTGACCGGGAGGGCGGTCTATCGCAGCCGGAACCTGCCTATCGTCCGGGTGCCGTCCGCGTTCTTGATCGAGGCATAGATGGCACCGCTCTCGCCGAATCCCGCCAGCGTAGCTCCCGCAGGGAACGCCACCTCCCGACGCCAGGTCCCCTCGCGGTCGTAGACGTCGTATACCAGCGCGGCATTCTCTTCAGCGCGCGGACGCTGCAGCCATACCTCTCCGCTGGGCCGCCCGAGCGCGAAGTCGAACGGCGGCTTGGTGGCGGCGAACGGGTACTCGATGGCGAGTTCCTGCGGCATCCCGTACTGCTTGCCCTGCTCTCGCACCTGCGCGAGCACCCGATCCTTGTCGGCCTGGGTCACGGGCTGGCCGGTGAACTTGCGGCTGGTGCCGATCTTCCACCGGCCGTCCGGCGCACGCCAATCCACCCGGTTGTGACGGGCGCGGGCTACCCATGCCATCCCATTGGGCAGGACGCCGAAGAAGTCGTTGGGCGCGAAGACCGTCGCGGCCGGTTGCTTCTGCTCTCCGAACTTGGCCTCGCCGAACTCCGGCGCCGCGAGATTCGCGACCGTGTCCACCTTCCCGCCGGCGAGCGCGATCCGCAGCACGGGCACGCTGTCCGGCCGTGCGGTCGTTCCCGGCTCGGGATCGAGCATGCTCCTGTAGTCGATCTTGTAGCCATGGCCCAGGGTGTCGTAGACCAACACCGGCGCGGTGCCCGCCACCGGCACGATTCCCAGGACGCGGAGCGGCTTGCCCTGACGAGTCCACAGCGTGGTGCGGAGCGCGCTGAAGTCGATCAATGCCACCGTGTCGCCGCCCAGGCGCGCGACCCAGCCGGGGAACTTGTACTCGCCGGGGGCCGCGTCGGGCTTGATCGAGTCCACCCGGGTGCCCAGCGTGTCCAGCTTCCCGGTGCCGAACGCGGCGCGGAGGAAGAGCTTCCCCTTCGTGTCCGCGAACGCCACGCGGCCGCTGTCCAGCTCGACCACGTTGCTGAGCTGGCCGAAGCCGCCGGGCAGCTTGCCCTCGAGGGTCAGCCCGCCCTGGCTCTGGGCCTTGGCGCATCCGATCGGGCCGAACAGGGTGACGATGCACAGCGAGAGTACCAACTTCATTGCGATCCTCCGGTGGTCGAGCGTGTGTCCATCGGTGGGATGGGGAATCCGATGAAGCGCGTGCCGTCGGTGACCCGCTCGGCGACGAGAGCCTGGTCGCCGCCCACCGCGACGATACGTCCCGTCTCCGGGTACCCGGATCTCCCGAACCAGCCGGCCGGTTCGGCCCACCTCGTGGTAGCGGCGCGACGAATCCGCCGGCGCGCGGCTCTTCTCCAGCCAGACCGTGCCGGTGGGGGAGCTGAACGCGGCCTCGAACGGGGGCTTCACCGCGGCAAAGGGCAGCTGCTCGGCGGTGCTCCGAAGCTCGGGGGGGAACTTCCGGACGAACAACTCACGGTCGTACTGGGTCACCTCGAGGACTCGATCGGGCAGGGCCTCGCCGCGCTCCCACTCGCCATCAGGACTGCGCCAATCCACCCGGTTGTCGCTCACCCGCGCCACCCAGAGCGACCCATCGGGCAGCACGCCCCAGCGGTCGATGCCGCTCAGGGCGCGCGGCTCGAAACGCCGGCCCGCGTCGCCGGCGACTTCGGCCAGATCGAGCGGCGCCAGGCCGGCGATCGTATCCACGGACCGGAAGTCAGCGTCGGCGACCACGATGGCCGCGGAATCGCGGTTGCCGCTGCCGTCGCGGCCAGGGGAAGGCTTCTGTTCCAGGTACCACCGGCCGGCGTCATCCCGCCCCTCGGGGAGCGCGCCGCGGGCGCGGGCCGGGACGGGGATCGCGTCGGGCCAGCCGGCCCTCACGGGTCCACAGGCCGAGCCGGCGGAGGCCCCAGTCGCCGACGTAGAGCGTGTCGCGGGCGACGAACAGGAGGGAGGGGTTCCGGATCTCCTTGCCCCCCTCGCCGCCGAGGGGTCGCACCGTCCGGGCGCCGAGGCCGAGAAGGCCGACCGTGACGTCGAGCGGGGCGACGACCGCCCAGCTGGTCGTCGCCCAGCCAGACCGCGTCCGCGATCTCGGCGTAGCCGGTGGAGACCGTGTCGGCCCCGGCCGTGAGGGTGACGACCGGGGGCGGTGGGGCGGGATCTCCGCAGGCGGCAACGAGCAGGAGGGCCAGGGCCGCCGGTCTGGAGGGTTGCATGGGCCGTAATGTAATGGGCGGCGGCGGCCCTCCCGCCCGGACGGCCCGTGCTTCCGCTAGCGAAGAATCTCCTCGAACAGCGTCAGCGCCCGCGGATCCTCGCTCTGGCCCAGCCAGAACAGCGCCGTCTTCCTGCAGCTCAGGGTGCCGGTTGGTGCGGGCGATGTGGATCAGGGCCGGGACGCCTTCCTCGTCGGGCCGCTGGGAGAGCGCGAAGACCGCCTGCTTCCGGATCTCGATGTCGCCGCCGGAGTCGGTCACGAGGGAGTCGAGCCCCTGGGTGGCTTCCTTTCCCGCCGCCTGGCCCAGCCAGAACACCGCCTGCCGGCGGGTCTCCTCGCGCACCCGGGTATCGCGGGCCATCCGGAGCAGCTGGGGCCACACCACCGCGCTGTCGGCGAGCGTCGCCGCTGTCACCAGCTCGCCGCCGTCGTCCTCGCCTGCCTGCGGGTGCCAGAGCGAGCATGAGGTCGGCCGCTTCCCGCGCCGGCACCAGGCCCGAGGTCCGTCACCTCGGCGCGTGCCCGATTTCCAGCGGCCGCCCACGTAGGTCTCGCGACTCGGCGACCCGGCCGTCTCGCATCTGCAAGGAGACTCGGACCGGGCCTCCCTTGCAGTCGCTCTCCCACTCGCTGTCGTGATGGTCGTCGCGGTCGATGATCGTGATGCTTCCGGGGCCCCGGCTGCACACTCCCGGACGGGCCGCGAAGCTCAGCCGCACGGTGCCGTCGCCGGCGCCCCGCACCCGCTGCGGCCAGCGACTGGGCGCCCGAGCGACGCCGGGACGGTCGTCGCGAACAATCCAACCCACCAGATCGCTCGCATGGTCGCCTCGCTCAGGGCTGTTCGATGATGTCCTGGATCGCCTTGGCGGCGCGGGGGTCATCGCTCTGCCCCAGCCAGAAGAGCGCCTTCTTGCGGAGCTCGCCGTCGGGGTCGCGCCGGGCGATCTCGAGCAGCTTGTCCACCGCCGCCGGCTCTTCGCGCTGGGAGTAGACGAAGATCAGCTGGTCCTTCATCTCCCGGTCGTCGAACGAGCTGTAGAGCGACGCCAGGTCCGCGATCGGCGCGCCACCCTGGCCGGCCCAGAAGAGCGCCTGCTTGCGCACCTCGATCGGCTGCGCCCGGTCCCGGGCCACGCTGACCAGCCACTTGCCGCCCTCCGCCTCGTCCACCTGCGAGACGGAGAACAGGATCTTCTTGCGCAGCTCCTCGCCCTTGACCTTGCCGAACAGATCCTTGAGGTAGCCGACGCTCTCCTTGCCGCCGCTCTGCCCGATCCAGAAAATCGCCTGCTCGCGGAGACCCTCGGGCGCGTCGGCCCGCTCGGCGTACGTCCGGAGCGCCAGCTTGGCCTTGGGGCTGTCCTGCTGCGAGAGCGCGAAGATCGCCTTGTCCTGCAGCCGCCGGTCGGTCGAGGTCCGCAGGATCGAGTCGAGCGCGCCGACCGCCCGCTCGGATCCCACCTGTGAGAGCCAGAAGACCGCCTGCTCGCGCACTTCGGCGTCGGGGTCGGTCCGGGCCGATGCCAGCAGGATGTCCTCGGCGCCCTCGCCCTCGCCCTGCGAGATCAGGAAGACGGCCTTGCGGCGGAGGCACACCGATGCCGCGTCGCGGCGCGCCAGCACCCGGCGGAGGATCGGCCGCGCCTTCTCGCTGTCCATGTGAATCAGCGCGTTGATCGCCGCGATCTTCATGTCGTCGTCGTCATCGGAGCAGCGGCCGTCGCCGTGGTCGCCATCGTGGTCCATGTCGTGGCGTCGTCGGCGGCACCGGCGGCCGCGGAGGTCTCGGGCTGCTTCGGGCGCGGCGGGACGGTACCGGCGGCACCGCCGCTTGCTCCGCGACCGTCCGGACCTCACGCTGCGCGGCCTCGTCGCCGCCCCGGGCGAGCACGCCCTGGATCCGCTGCTCGAGCGCGGCGGCATCGCCCTTGGTGGCGGCGCCGGCGTAGCGCTCCCGCTGCCGGCGCAGCGCGTCGAGCGCCGCGCGCAGCTCCGGCTCGCGGCCGACCCGGTAGAGCGCGAAGGCCTGCCAGTAGTAGGCGTCGGGCGCGTAGCCGGACTTGGGGTAGCGGGCCGGGATCTGCGCGAACAGGTCGGCGGCCTTCCGGTATTCGCGCCGGTTGAGCGCCTCCCTGGCGGCGCGGTACACCGAGTCGGCGGGGTCGTCCCGGAGCCACGCGTCGGGCGGCGGCTTCCGCCGGCTCGACCGCGGTGCCCTGGACCGACTGAAATCCCAGGGCGTCCTGTGCGGGCGTCCACCAGCCGGTGGTCCCGATCGCCGCCGCCAGCGCCAGCTCCGAGTTGCAACCGGTACATCAGAGCACTCCTTGATTTAGGGCCGCGCCCGCGGGCACGGCGGTGCGAAGCCGGGGCATCACGTTGCCCCGCTCGATGCCATCACGAATGAGCTGGAGATCTTCCGCCCGCGACTGGGGCGAGAGCTGGGCGATCTCGGCGAGGACCAGCTCGAGGTCCTCCAGCAGGAGCCGGGTCGCGGGCTCGACCGCGGCGGGCGAGTCGAGCAGCAGGCGATTGGTGGCCAGCAGCTGGCGCGCCGAGGCCGACGCGAGCCGCTGGTCGGTGCGCTCCTGCAGCGAGGTCCGGAACAGCGTGAGGAAAGCCTCCGACTGACTCAGGTGTTCCTCGGCGGCGAGACGATAGGTGGTGGTGTTGGCCGAGGGCCCCACCCAGCACGCGGTCGCCGGGCCGCCGGGCCGACGGAGAGGCGGCCGATGCCGATTCCCACGGCCAGCACCGCGGCCGCGGCGGCGGCCCAGATCGTCCGGCGCGGCCGGAACTCGCAGCACCCGCGGCCGGGGCGGGCGCGGCCGCCGGGCCGGCGGCTCGCGCCGCCTGGATCCGCGCCCACATCGCCTCGCGCGGCGTATCGGGCGGTGCGTTGTAGGCCTGTGCCGCCTCGCGGAGGCGCGGGTCCAGCCGATCGTCGTCGCTCATGACGGTCCCTCGCGAAGTCGGCGAGCGCGGTGCGCAACTTGGCCCGCGCCCGGAACAACTGCGCCTTCGACGTCCCCGGCTGGACCCCCAGCGTCCGGCCGATCTCCTCGTGGGTGTACCCTTCCACGTCGTGCATCACGAACACCGCCCGGTAGCCATCCGGCAGGTCGTCGATCGCCTGCGCCAGCCGGGTCTTGAGGTCCGGGTCCGCCTCCCGCGGCGTGAAGCCGACGGGCGCCGCGTCGTCCAGGGCGACCTCCCGCTCGCGGAACCGCTTCACCTTGCGCAGTCCGTTGAGCGACACCGAGATCGCGATCGAGCACAGCCAGGTCGACAGCGCCGAATCCCCCCGGAAATCCCCCAGGCGCTGGAAGGCCCGGATGAAGGTCTCCTGCACCCAGTCCTGCGCCCGGTCGAGGTCCCCCGCCATCCGGTACACCAGCTCGGAAGACCCGGTCCACGTGCGCGTCGTACAGCGCGCGCTCGGCGCTCGGATCACCCGCCAGAACTCGATCGATCAGCTCAGCGTCGCTCACGGGCTCCGGCGTGTAGGGGTCGACGACTTGGCACGTGGGACAACGGGGTGCGGGAAAGGGTTGGCTGGCCGCGGCCAGCAACCATTCCGGCCCGGGACGCATCTCACGGTACGTTGCGGCCCGGTTGGATGCTACACATCGAGACGTTCAGTGGAGGTGCGGAATGGTGCAACTGCTTCGGCGCGAGCCGGTGACCGAATATGAGCTGCGAGACGGCGGGCAGGCGATCGGCCATGTGATCCAGCCCGCGGGGACCCCACGGGTCGGCCCCGGTGCGGAGACGGTACTGCTGGTACGGACCCATGGAACGCTGCCTGAAACGTTTCGGCCTCGGTCCGGGTAGTGGATGGGCTATTTTCCCCATCCCCTTAGACCCGGGCGGACGTTCATGCGTGGTTCCAGGCTTCTCGCGACTCTGATTCTCCCTCTCGCCGCGGCTTGCGGCGGCTCGACGACCACCGTCACGGAAGCCCCGGGCCCGCGGGGAGCCACCAGCCGCCGAGATCTCGCCGGCCGACCTGCGGCAGCGCATCTCGATCTTCGCGGACGACTCGATGATGGGCCGCCGCACCGGCACCCCGGGGAACGCGAAGGGCAACGCCTACATCGTGAGCGAGGTCCAGCGACTGGGCCTCAAGCCCGCCGGCGACGCCGGCAGCTATCTTCCAGAAGGTCCCGCTCACCAGCTACACCGTGGACTCGGCGCGGGGCACGCTCAAGGTCGGCGCGAACGACCTGGTGCTGTGGAAGGACTACCACCCCTACCAGGCCGAATTTCAGGTGCCGGCCCGGCCGATCAACGGCGCGAGCCTGGTGTACATCGGCGGCCCGGCCGATTCCGGCAGCCTTGCCTCCGCGCGACGCGCTGAAGGACAAGATCGTCGTCTACAACAGCGGTTCCGCGGGCAACAGCCTGGGCGCGCCCGACCTCAACCCGGCCGGACGGCTGGGGCTGATCGCGGGACTCGCGGTGACCGGGGTGGACACGCGTGATCGCCACCTTCGAGCAGCTCTTCCGGACTCCGCGCATCGTGGTGAAGCAGCCGGTGCAGGTCCCGCCCGGCGTCACCCAGCCGCGACTCCTGATCCTGCCCTACCGCCACCGTGGCCAAGCTCTTCGGCAAGCCGCTCGACCAGCTCACGCCCGGGCACCACGGGTCCCGCCGTCCAGGGCGATGTCGTCGTTCGACGAGAGCGACCTGGGCGCGACCAACGTGGTCGCGGTGCTCGAGGGATCCGATCCCGGCGCTGCGCGGTGAGTACGTCGCCCTCGGCGCGCACAACGACGCCATCGGCGTGGTGGAGCCGGTGGACCACGACTCGATCCGGGCGTACAACTCCGTCATGCGGCCGCGGGGCGCGAACGACACGCCGGGCGAGCCCGACGCGGAGCAGGCGGCCCGCATCCGCGCCATCCTCGACAGCACGCGCAAGCTGCGGCCGGCGCGGCTCGACTCGATCGTGAACGGCGCCGACGACGACGGGTCGGGCTCGATGGCGCTGCTGGAGATCGCCGAGGCGGCGAAGAGCCGCGACGCGCCCGAAGCGCTCGCTGCTCTTCGTCTGGCACACGGGGGAGGAGTCGGGCCTGCAGGGCTCGCGCTGGTTCACCGACAACCCGACCGTGCCGCAGAGACTCGATCGTGGCGCAGATCAACAGCGACATGATCGCGCCGCGGCGGTCCGAAGGACGAGACCACGCGCGATCCCGCGTACATGCAGGTGATCGGCAGCCGCCGGCTCTCGACCGAGCTCGGCGACCTGGCCGAGGCGGTGAACCGCAACGGAAAGTTCGGGTTCACCTTCGACTACAGCTACGACGCGGACGGCCACCCGGACAACTTCTACTGCCGCAGCGACCACTACATGTACGCGCGCTATGGCATCCCCATCGCCTTCTTCAGCACCGGCGGCCACCGGGACTACCACCAGGTCACCGACGAGATCGAGTTCCTCGATTTCGACAAGTACGCCCGGGTGACTCGATTCGATCGGGGCGGTGGTGGACTCCGTGGCCAACCTCGATCACCGGCCGGTGGTGGACAAGCCGAAGCCCGATCCCGAGGCGCCCTGCCAGCAGTAATAGGCGGGTGTCACCTGAGCGTAGCGAAGGGGATCATCTTGTAGGTCCGCTTCACGCGTCAGAGTGACAGTCCTCCTCGGCCCGCCGCGACCGACCTGTCCCCCTCCAGGGTCGCGGCGCGGTCCCCGCATATCCTAAGTCATTGCCAGAAAGCACTTCACCGGAGTCGCAGTTGCGTCCCTCGCCGACCCGGCTATATTCCGAAGGCTCTCGCCCGACCGATCGCACCCCCTGTCCCCCTAGCACCCGAAGGCTATGACCGCACCCAATTCGCGCGAACGCATCCTGCCCCGCCTGATCGAAGAGGAGATGCAGCAGTCGTTCATCAACTACTCGATGAGCGTCATCGTCTCCCGGGCGCTGCCGGATGTGCGGGACGGGCTCAAGCCGGTCCACCGGCGAATCCTGTATGCGATGAACGAGCTGGGACTGGTGCCCGGGCGGCCGTACAAGAAGTCGGCGACGGTGGTAGGCGACGTGCTGGGCAAGTACCACCCGCATGGCGACCAGTCGGTCTACGACGCGCTGGTCCGGATGGTGCAGGAGTTCTCGCTCCGGTATCCGCTGATCGACGGGCAGGGCAACTTCGGCTCGGTGGACGGCGATCCGGCCGCGGCCTATCGCTATACCGAGTCGCGGCTCACCCGGATCGCGATCGCCATGCTGGAGGACATCGACAAGAACACCGTCGACTTCCAGTCCAACTTCGACGACCGGCTCCAGGAGCCGACCGTCCTCCCCTCCAAGATCCCCAACCTCCTGGTCAACGGCTCCAGCGGCATCGCCGTGGGCATGGCCACCAACATTCCGCCCCACAACCTCCGCGAGGTGGCCAAGGCGGTCGAGCTGCTGATCGACAACTCCGGAAGCCTCCATCGCCGATCTGCGGAAGGCGATCAAGGGCCCCGACTTTCCCACCGGAGCCTTCATCTACGGCCGCGAGGGGATCAAGGAGGCCTACGAGACCGGCCGGGGCCGCGTCGTGATGCGGGCCCGGGCCCAGATCGAGGAGAAGGAGTCGTCGGGCCGCTCCCAGATCGTGGTGACCGAGATCCCCTACCAGGTCAACAAGGAGAACCTGGTCAAGGCCATCGCCGAGCTGGCGATGGAGAAGAAGATCGAGGGCATCAGCGGGGTGAACGACGAGTCCGACAAGGACGGGATGCGGATGGTCATCGATCTCAAGCGCGATGCCATCCCCAACGTGGTGCTGAACCAGCTCTACAAGCACACGGCGATGCAGTCCACCTTCGGCGTGATCATGCTCGCCCTCGACAAGGGCGCGCCCAAGATCATGAACCTGAAGCAGGTGCTCGAGCGCTACATCGAGCACCGCCACGACATCATCGTCCGCCGGACCCAGTTCGACCTCGACGCCGCGCAGGCGCGGGAGCACATCCTCGAGGGGCTCAAGATCGCCGTCGACAACATCGACGAGGTGATCAAGATCATCCGGGGCTCCGACGACACGCCCGAGGCCGATGCCCAGCTCCGGAAGCGCTTCGGCCTGAGCGAGAAGCAGAGCGACGCCATCCTCAACATGCGGCTCGCCAAGCTCACCGGCCTCGAGATCGACAAGCTGGAGGCCGAGCTCAAGGAGGTGCGCGCGACGATCAAGGAGCTCAAGTCCATCCTCGCCTCGCGGCCCAAGCGGATGGGCATCCTCAAGCAGGAGATGGCCGAGGTGGTCGAGCAGTTCGGCGACGACCGGCGGACCGAGATCGTGGCCGACCAGGGCGAGTTCACGGTCGAGGACCTGATCGCCGAAGAGGACATGGTCATCACCATCTCCCACACCGGCTACATCAAGCGGATCCCGGTCAGCACCTACAAGAAGCAGCGGCGTGGCGGACGGGGACTCAACGGCGCCGACCTCAAGGCCGACGACTGGGTGGAGCACCTCTTCATCGCCAGCACCCACGACTATCTGCTCTTCTTCACCGACACCGGCCAGCTCTACTGGCTCAAGGTGCACGAGATCCCGCAGGCGGGGCGCGCCGCGCGGGGCAAGCCGGTAGTCAAGCTGCATCGCCATCAAGCCGACGGAGCAGGTGGCGGCGCTGGTGCCGGTGCGCGAGTTCGCGGACGACAAGTGCCTCATCTTCGCGACCCGCCTGGGTACGGTGAAGAAGACGCTGCTCTCGGCCTACGGGAACGTGCGCACCAACGGAATCTGCGCCATCAACATCGACGAGGGCGACGAGCTGATCGACGTGCAGGTCTGCGATCAGAACAGCGACATCGTCCTGGCCACCCGGGACGGCATGAGCATCCGGTTCCACCAGGGCGATGTGCGCGAGATGGGCCGCGCCACGACCGGGGTGAAGGGCGTGGAGCTGGAGAAGGGCGACGAGGTCATCGGCATGGTCGTGGTCCGGCGGGACGCCACCCTGCTGGTGGTGAGCGAGAAGGGTTTCGGCAAGCGCTCCGAGCTGACCGACTACCGGGTGCAGAAGCGCGGCGGCAAGGGCATCATCACGCTCAAGAAGACCGACAAGACCGGGCCGATCGTGGCACTCAAGGAAGTCATCCCCGACGACGAGCTGATGATGATCACCCGGCAGGGCGTCATCATTCGGCTGCCGGTGGACGGCATCCGCGTCATCGGGCGGAACACCCAGGGCGTGAAGGTGATGAACCTCGATGCCGGTGACGCGGTGGTGGACGTGGCCCGGGTGGTGAAGGAGGACGAGGGCGGGCGAGGAGGTCGTTGCCGGCGGCGATGCCGTGGTGCCCACCCTCGAGGAGGAGTAGTCCCGGCCCCGATGCCAGTGACCGCCGAACCCGCGGCCGGCGTCACCCTCGCTGACGTCCGGGCCGCGGCCCGCGTGCTCGAAGGCGTCGCGGTGCGGACCCCCCTGGTGGAGGTTCCCGCCCTGAGCGAACGCGCCGGCGTGCCGGTCTCCCTCAAGTGCGAGCAGCTCCAGCCCGTCGGCGCCTTCAAGATCCGCGGGGCCTACAACGCGGTGTCCCGGGCCGCGCGACGCGGGCGCCCGCGGCGTCGTCACCCAGTCGAGCGGCAATCACGGCCAGGCGATCGCCTACGCCGCGCGCGCCTTCGGCCTCCGGGCGGTGGTGGTGATGCCCGGCTCCACGCCCGCGATCAAGGTCGAGGGCGTCCGGCGCCACGGGGGCGAGGTCGTACTCGCGGGTGCGGTCCGCTCGCTCGAGCAGCAGGCCAGGGCCGAGGCGATCGAGCGGGAAGAAGGGCTGGTCATGATCCCGCCCTTCGACCATCCCGACGTGGTGGCGGGCAGGGCACCTGCGGCCTCGAGCTGGTGGAGCAGCGACCCGACGTGGACACGGTGCTGGTGCCGGTGAGCGGCGGCGGTCTCCTGGCCGGGATCACCGTGGCCGTGTCGGCGCTCAGGCCGTCGGCGCGGATCGTGGCGGTCGAGCCGGCCGGGGCCGCCAAGCTCTCGGCGGCGCTCGCCGCCGGAGCGCCGCAGACGCTGGAGCGGACCGACAGCATGGCCGACGGACTGCTGACCCGCTCGATCGGAAGCTTTACCTTTCCGATCATTCGACGTGTGGTCCGCGAGGCGATCCAGGTCACGGAGGACGAGATCGCCGGCCGCCGTGCGCTTCCTCCATCGCGTCGCCTCACTCCGGGTCGAGCCCTCCGGCGCGGTGACCACCGCCGCGATTCTCGCCGGCCGCGTCCGCCTCGCCGGCCCGACCGTAGCGGTGGTCAGCGGAGGCAACGTGGATCCCGACCTCTTTCACCGGCTGGCGGAATGACCCTCGCTCCCAAGATCCTCGTCGCCGACGATGACCAGGCGCTGTCCCGCACGCTGTCCTGGATCCTGAAGGAGAACGGCTACGAGGTCCTCACCGTGCCGGGAGGGCGAGCATCTCTTCGAGCACCTGAGCGCCGAGCAGTTCGATCTCCTCCTGCTCGACATCATGATGCCGAAGGTGGATGGGCTGCAGCTGCTGCAGCGGGTCAAGTCCGACCCCCGCTTCAAGGACCTCCCGGTCCTCATGATCTCCTCCATGCCGCCCGAAGAAGCGACGGTCCGCTCGCTGGGCCTCGGCGCGTCGGACTTCATCCCCAAGCCGTTCCGGGTGCGCGAGCTGCTGGCGCGGGTGAAGGCGCATCTCCGGGTCGGGCGCGAGCTGAATCAGGCGCGCGCCGAGGCCCGCTCGCGGTCCGAGATGATGGAGATCCTCCAGGAGGTCACCGCATCGCTCAAGCCCGAGGAGATCTACCAGATCCTGGTGCGCCGGGTGGCCCAGGGGCTCAACATCTCCCGTTGCTCGATCATCATCGCCGGCCCGGACGACGACCACGGAACCGTCATCGCGGCGTACGAAAATCCGATGCTTCACAATCTGGCGGTGGACCTGCGCCGCTACCCGGAGATCCAGCACGCGCTCGCCACCGGCGAAGTGGTGCTGGTCCGCGACGTGCTCACCGATCCGCTGTTCCAGGGGATGCGGGCGATCTGGGAGTCGGAGGGCCGTCCCGTGCCCGCCCGGTCGGCGATCGCCATCCGGTTCTCGCTCCGGCAGCAGCCCGCCGGCGTGTTCTTCCTCCGCACCACCACCGGCGACTCCCCTCTCAACGAGCAGGACGTGCAGTTCGCCGAGCAGGTGATCAACGCGGCGGTCGCGGCGCTGGAGAAGGCCTACGACCTCGAGAACGCGGTGATGGGCCAGGAGCAGATGCGGCATCTCGCCGAGACCGATCCGCTGACCAACTGCTATAATCGGCGCGCGCTGATGGAAAAGCTGGAACAGGAGATGGACCGCGCGGCGCGCTACGCGACCATGCTCACCGGCATGATGGTGGACATCGACAACTTCAAGCAGATCAACGACACCTACGGGCACCTGGTGGGCGACCGGGTGCTGAAGCAGCTCTCCAGCCTGCTCAAGCGCGAGCAGCGGTCGGTGGACATCGTGGCCCGCTACGGGGGCGAGGAATTCGTCGTCCTGCTTCCCGAGACCACCAACACGGAGTCCCGCAATTTCGCCGAGCGCATTCTCCGCCGGGTGGCGACCCACGACTTCGGCGAGACCGGGCATCCGGTTCGGGTGACCATCAGCATCGGCATCGCCTCCTTCCCCGACGAGCGGGTCTCCGACGGCGAGTCGCTGCTCAAGCTGGCGGACACCCATCTCTACCGCGCCAAGTCCGACGGCCGAAACCGGTTCCGGGATTGATCGTCCGGCGCTGCCCCCGCTGTAGCCAGACGTACCCATCGCCGGCACGGTATTGCGTCAATGACGGCTCGCCCCTGGTCGAGGAAGGCGGCGGCCCGCCGAAACCTCGCACCCAGCCGGCTCCTCCGGCGCGCTATCCGGAGCCGGCGGACAGCGAGGCCGACACGATCCCCCGGACGCCTGCCGCTCCTCCCGCACCCGACCCGCTCACCACGCTCACCGGGCAGGTTCTCGACCGCCGCTACCGCATCGTGTCGCGCCTCGGTGAGGGTGGCATGTCGTATGTCTACCGGGCCGAGGAGATCGAGACCGGGCAGATCGTCGCGCTCAAGATTCTGCTCCCGCGGCTCTCCCGCGACCCGCGCGTCGGTGGAGCGGCTTCGCCGCGAGGCCACGATCGCCATGCGGCTCGACCACCCGAACGTCTGCCCGATCCTCAGGCTGGGCGAGTCGCCCGAGCGGCTCATCTACCTGGTGATGCCCTTCCTCGAGGGCGAGCCGCTGAGCGAGCACGAGTCGCGGCGGGGACCCGTTCTCCGCGGCGGAAGGCGTGCCGCTCCTGATCCAGATGTGCCACGGGCTCCAGCACGCGCACGAGCTGCAGATCATCCACCGCGACCTCAAGCCCGAGAACATCATGCTGGTGCCGCAGGCCGCGCCGAAGCCCGGCGCGCCGCCAGGAATACCGGGCCGTGGTGATGGACTTCGGCCTGGCGAAGGAGCGGCGGGCCGGGTCGGAGCTGGCGAAGCTGACGGCCACCGGCATCGTGCTCGGCACGCCGGAGTTCATGAGCCCGGAGCAGATCCGCGGGAAGCCGCTGGACGGCCGGAGCGACGTCTACGCGCTCGGCGTGCTCGCCTTCGAGCTCTTCACCGGGCGCCTGCCGTTCCCGGGGAAGTCCGCGCAGGAGACGATGATCGCCCGGCTCCGGGGGGAGCCGATGAAGCTGCGCGACGTGCGCGCCGATTTCCCGCCCAAGGTCGAGGCGGTCATCGGCCGGGCGCTCTCGATGGACCCGGCGGCGCGCTACGCCTCGATGACCGAAATGGCGTTCGCCCTGGAGGCGGCGCATTCGCCCGGTCTGCTGGACCGGATCTTCAAGCGCTAACGGGAGCCGCGGCCCGCACCCGGCGGAGATCCAGCCAGGCGAGCGCCAGGCAGAGCAGGATCGTGACCGTGCTCTCGAAGCACCAGGGGCAGAAGGTCCGCAGCACGAACCATTCGGCGTACTTGAGCCGGACGGTGAACAGCACCGCCGGCACGATCAGGCCCGAGCAGCGCCAGGGTCGGCCCGACGGAGCTCACCCGGTCGGGATGCGCCCCCCAGAGCGCCACCGCCAGAATCGCCGCGTAGCCCACCGCCCCGATCAGCGCGACGTCCATCCCCAGAAACCAGCTCCAGCTGCTGGTCATCGCCACCTCGCACCCGCGATTGGCGGTGCAGTTCAGCGTGCCGGTGAGCCCCAGCTTCCAGAGATGCAGGTAGAGCGCGACCAGCGCCGCGACCAGGGCGAGCACGGCGATGGCCATGCGGTAGCGAAGGGGGTTCGACATGGCAGAAATCTCCCGCGGCGGCGGGCTCCCGAGCAACCCGGACGGCAGAGGCGTCGGTCATTTTGGCGCAGAATAGGGTTCCGGCCCCGGCACGCGCCCTGCTCATCCATCCGGCGCGGCGCCACCGCACCGGTGGGCCGCCCAGACAACTTCACTCAGTGTCGCGTGGAGGCGAACATGTTTCTCACGACTACCCGGCGTCCCTTCGACGGATTCCAGTCCCTGCAGCGGCTCAACAAGGCGCATTGACGAGGCCTTCGGCACCGAGGGCGGCTCGATCACGTCCGCCTGGCAGCCTGCCGTGGACGTCTTCGAGTCCAGGGACAGCGTCAAGATCGTGGCCGAGCTGCCCGGCGTGAAGACCGAGGATGTGAAGCTCTCGCTCGAGAACAACGTCCTCACGATCCGCGGCGAGAAGAAGCAGGAGGCCGAGGAGCGGAATGAGCGGGTACACCGGTACGAGCGCAGCTATGGCTCGTTCGAGCGGGCGTTCGTGCTTCCCAGCACGGTGGACGGAGACAAGATCACCGCCGACTATTCCAACGGCGTGCTGACGGTAGCCGTGCCGAAGGCGGAGCGGTCGCGGCCCCGGGAAATCCCGGTTCGGGGAGCGTAACCGCGCCGCGCGGGCTCCGTACCCCGTATTGGTACGGAGTCCGCTCCGTGTCTTGGCGGATTGCCGCTCCGGGAGGCATGGGGTACCCTATGTCCATGCTCCCCGACGTTTCGTTCCATGTCGTTGGCTTGAGCCATCATACGACCAGCATCGAGCTGCGCGAGCGACTCGCGTTCTCAGCCGGCGGAAGTCGCGGCCTGGCTTCAGGGTCAGGCCGCCGCCGGCAGCACCGCACTGCTCCTCTCCACCTGCAATCGCTGCGAGATCTATTGGACCGGCGACCACGACCTCGAGTCGTGGTTTCGGGACCTCGCGTTGAGCCGTGGTGCGTCCATCGAAGAGGCGTTGCTACGGCTCGACGGCGAAGAGGCCGTCCGCCATCTCTTCCACGTCACTGCCGGGCTCGATTCCCAGATCCTGGGCGAGTCCGAAGTGCTGGGCCAGGTGCGGCGCGCCTACGACGCCGCCCGCGCGGCAGGGACGACCAATCGGGTCATCGACACGATCATGTCCGGCGCGCTGGTGGCCGGACGGCGAGTCCGGAGGGAAACGCTGTTGGGTCGGCATCCGGATTCGGTGAGCTCGGCGGCGGTGGATATCGCGGCTACGGTGTGCAGATCGCTCACCGACGCTCGGGCGCTGGTGCTAGGCGGAGGCGAGGTCGCGGAGGGCGTGCTCAAGGCGCTCCACGGCCGCACCGCGGGAACCGCCCTCGTGAACCGTCGTGCCGACCGCGGCGGCGCGCTCGCGTCGGCGTGGGGTGCCGTCTCCGCCTCGTGGGACGAGCTCGACGCGCTGCTCGCCGCTGCCGACCTCGTCTTCGTCGCGACCTCGGCGGAGCAGCCGGTGCTCGACGGCGCCCGCCTGGCCGAGGCGGGGGCCGGCGCGCGCGAGATGGCGGTGTTCGATCTCGGGGTGCCCAGGAACGTGGAGCCCTCGGCTCGAGCGGTGCCGGGTGTGCGGCTCTTCGACCTCGACGACCTGCAGCGCCTGCGCTGCCCGGTCGATGGCTTCGCGTCACCCGCCATCGATCACGCGCGCCAGGTGCTCGAGCAGGAGCTGGGACGGCTCGACACCGCGCTCCGGGCTCGCACCGCGGCGAGGAGCCTCGCCGAGCTCCACCGGATGGCGTCGAGGCTGGTCGAGGAGGAAACCGAGGTTGCTCTCGGCAGGCTGGGCGATCTGGACGAGCGGGAGCAGCAGGTGGTGCGGGAGATGGCGGAGCGGTTGGTGAGGCGGGTGCTCTATCCGGTGAGCCGGACGGTGCGGGAGGCGGGCCGGCCTGCGGAGAGTGCCCCGGTAGCCGACAAGGACGCGCCCGAAGACTCCCTGATCAGCCCGCCGCCGACCTGACCGGCTCCTCGCGCTTCCGGCGCACGGCTCGGGCGGCGGGATTGAGCACGTTGCGGCATTGAGGATTCACGCACCCGGCGCACCGCATCGGGTACTGGCTGCTGAAGACCTCGCCCGAGGTGAGATGGTCCCGCACGATCTCGGCAAGCGCATCGAGGAAGAGCGGTAGATCGTTGAGGGCGGGCGCCCGCTTGTACTGCGTGATGCCTGCCTGGTGGGCCACCTCTCCGTATTCCCGATCCAGCTCCGACAGCGTCTCGATGTGATCGCTGGTGAACGCGATCGGCACCACGAGCACCCGCTTCTCCCCTCGCGCCCCCAGCCTCCGAATCACCCCTTCAGTCCTCGGCCCCAGCCACCGCACCGGTCCCACGTCCGACTGGTACGCCAGGATGTACCGGTTCTGTACCCCCAACAGCTCGATCACCCGTTGAACCGATGCCCCCACCTCCTGCGGGTAGGTGTCTCCCCGGTCGATGACGTCCAGTGGCAGCGAGTGCGCGCTGAAGAGGAGGACCACCCGGTCTCGCTCCTCCGGCTCGAACTGCTCGAGCCCCTGGCGCACGGTCTCGGTCATCGCCGCGATGAAGCCGGGATGCACCGGCCACCGGTCGATGATGCTCCAGCGGAACGCGTCGCGCAGGCCGGTGCGCCCGGCGGCCCGCCAGAGCTCGTTCAGGCTCGAGCCGGTCGTGCTGCAGGAGAACTGGGGATACTGGGTGAAGGCCACCGCGCGCTCGACGCCGTCCGCGTGCATCGCGCGCAGGGCGTCCTCGCTCTTCGGCTTGGCGTAGCGGAAGGCCACGTAGAACCGATGCGGCGCGGTCTCGGGCGAGAGCCGGTCGAGCCGCTCGATCATGCCCTGACCCTGCGCCTGGGTGTGCCGGAGGATCGGCGAGCCGCCGCCGATGCTGGCGTACAGCTTTCGAACCTTGGGTGTGCGGCGCCGGGCGATCAGCGGGCCGAGCCACTTCTGTAACGGAAGCTGGATGATCTCCCGGTCGGCGAACAGCTCGAGCAGGAACGGCTCGACCTCGTCCAGCGTCGCCGGGCCGCCGAGGTTCATCATCACGATACCGGTCTTCACGTGGCCCATAGGGGCAATATAGCGAGCCTATCGGCCCACCAACCCCGCCTCGAGGGCGAGCCGCGTGAGTCCGGCGACGGTGCGGACACCGAGCTTGCGCATCAGGCTCTCGCGGTGGGTCTCCACCGTGCGGTGGCTGATGCCCAGCTGGGTCGCGATCTCCCGGTTGGTATGCCCCTGCGCCACGCCGATCAGCACCTGCCGCTCCCGCCCGGACAGCTGCCGGAGTGCTCCCGGCGGAGCGCCCGGGGCGTCGCCCCGAACCACCGCGCTGAGCCGGCCGGCGACGGGCGGGCTGAAGAACGACTCGCCCCGCTGGACCGCACGAATCGCGTCCCGCAGCTCGGTGGCCGCCGTGTCCTTGAGCAGATAGCCGTGCGCCCCTGCGCGCAGGCTCTCCAGCACGTACTCGGTGTTGTCGTGCATGCTGAGGATGAGCACGCGGGTCTCGGGCGAGCGCTCGCGCAGGTCGGCCGCCAGGCTGCAGGCCGGAGCCGTCCGGCATCGAGATGTCGAGCACCGCCACGTCGGGCCGGAGCGCTCGTGGCGAGCTCGCAGCGCCTCGGCCGCGGTGCCGGCCTCGGCCACGACCTCGAACCCGGGCTCGCCCTCCAGCACGTGCCGGATGCCGGTGCGGACGATGGCGTGGTCGTCCGCGACCAGGACGCGGATGGGCTCGGTCATGGGGTCGTCCTTCCGTCGGTCGGGCACCAGCACCTCGAGCAGCGCCCCGGCGCCGGGCTCGCCGGTGAGCTGCACCGTGCCGCCCAGCGCACCGATCCGCTCGCGCATGCCGGCGAGGCCCATGTGCCCGGCCCGCTCCAACCGCTCCGGGTGTCGCGTCCGGCCGGAGGCCCCGGCCGTCGTCCCGCACCTCCAGCAGCACGCCGTCGCGCCGGAGCGAGATCCCGACATCCACCGGCGCGGCCTCGGCGTGGCGCAGCACGTTGGAGAGCGCCTCCTGCAGGGCGCGGAAGAGCGCCAGCTCCGCCTCGTCGGAGAGCGGCGGGCAGGGCCGCGGGGGCGGTGAGCTCGATCCGCATCCCGCTCCGCTCGCCGAACTCGGCGACCAGCGAGCGCGAGCGCGGGCAGCAGCCCCAGGTCGTCGAGCAGCGACGGCCGCAGATCGTTGGTGACGTTCCGGATGCTGCGGATGCCCGGTATCGATCAGGCCATGACCTGATCGAGCCGCGCGGCCTGTCGCCGGCGGCACGCCGTCCGCGGAGCACGCCGAGCTCGATCTTGACGGCGGAGAACACCTGGCCGGTCTCGTCGTGCAGCTCGCGCGAGAGCCGGCGGCGCTCCTCCTCGTGCTGCTCGACCATGCGGGAGGAGAGCCGGGCCAGCTCGACCGTGCGGGTCTCGAGCCGGCGGTACAGGTCGGCGTTCTCCAGCGCCGCGCCCACCTGCTGGCCCAGCGCGACGAGGAACCGGTCGTCCAGCGCGGTGAAGGGATCGCGCGCGTCGCCCACCAGTACCAGGGCGCCGATCACCGCCTCGTCGCGCAGCAGCGGGAGCACGGCGGCGTAGGGGTAGGTGCGCCGCGCCGACGCGGGTCGGGCCAGTCGCCGGTGACCTGCGGCCGGCCGGTGGCGAGCGCGCGGGCGAGCAGCCGGCCCGCGGCGCCGTCCGGTGGCAGACGCGGGCCGAGTCGCGGGAGACCCCGGCCCCGCGCGCGAATCGCGCGCGACCGTCCTCGAGCAGGTAGAGCGCGCTGCCCCGGACCGTCGGCAGCGTGAGCGGGCGGGCCAGCAGCGCGTCGAGCACGTCCTGCTCCCGGCCGGCGTGCTGGAGGTCGCCCGAGATCTCGCTCAGCGCGCCCAGTCCCCGGCGCAGATCGTCGAGCACGAGCAGGAGGATGCCGGCGCCGACCGCCAGGGTGAGCAGGATGTCGAGGTAGTAGCCCCACGGGTTCCACGCCCCGCGCGCCCGGAGAAACGGGTAATCGAGATGATGCAGGCCCCAGAGCAGAAACGCGACCGCCAGCAGCGTGGCGCCGCTGGAGGCGCACCCGCCGGCGGTACTGGAGGAACACCCAGCCGGTCCAGAGGTGGCGAGGCTCAGGAAGAGCACCGCCGGGCCGCGCGGCCCAGAGGAAATGATCGAGCCGGTAGATCGCGATGTAGGACCAGACCGGCGGGAAGAGCACCACGGCGGAGTACCAGCGCCGCCAGCGGAGGCCGCGGGAGAAGACCAGCGCCGCGTAGAGCAGGGCCAGCGCGGTCCAGCCGGTCACCACCTGGTGCCAGTAGAGCCAGAGCCAGTCGCCGCTGAGCAGGAAGCTGACGATCGCCGCCATCCGCACGGCGTAGAGTCCCCACGCCCCGGCCCACCACGCGAAGTAGGGCTTGCGGTACCGCCGGTAGATGAAACCAGCAGAGCGCCGCCAGTCCCAGGGTGATGACGCGCCTGGAGGAAGGCGGCGTGCAGCTCCGATGTCTGGGCGGTGGGGAACGGGGTCTGCATGGGAGTAACAAACGTGGGGGCGGGGGAGGGCGCAACGTCCGCCGGGGCCGAACCGAACTCGCTTTCGGCTACCGCAGCAGGTGACTCACGGCAAGGGCACACACGTAGAGCCCGACCCCGAACACGGTGTGGGTCGCCAGGCTCTTCAGTCGGGCCTGTGCTGGATTGCGGGTTCTCGATGCGGCAATCCCGAAGCCAAGCGACGGCTGGAGGACGAGGAACGGAAATATCACGGTGCCGACGCCGTAGAGCAGCGCGGGCAGCAGGGTCGGTCGCGTGAGCCAGTGGGTGGAGGCCAGGGCCACGAATCCGTGGGCCATTGCGATACCGATGGAATAGTGGGCCATCCAGCCCGTAGTGCATTCGAAGGATTTCTGTGGCGCGGCACCAATATTCCGGTGCCGGAAGGTTCCCTCCTGCATGTGGCGGACCCAGCGCCCGAGCAGACAGTAATCCAGCGATGGAATGCCGAAGGCACGCTTCAGGAAGAGATTCCAGAGGTCCATGAGCAGCGTCGCGCCGAGACCGATGGCCAATGTTCCAACGATGTCTTCGGCTCTTATCATCATGACTTGGCTCGCTCGCGCCCGCTCAAGTGGCGGAGGTCGTGGACGAGGTAGACCGTGGCCATGCACCCTACAGTCGCTCACCGAAGTACAGCGTGTGTCCTTGATCGTCCTTGATGACAAACTCGCGGGTTCCCCAGGCCGTTTCGTGGACCCCCTCAACCAGGGCCACCCCGTTCTCCTTCAACGCAGCCGCGGCAGCCGCGGCATCGTCCGTCTCGAGATAGAGATGGAAGTGCTCACCCCGGTCCACGTACTCGATGGATGGGTCCTTCTCGTCTGCCAACTTGAGGTGAAAGAGCTGGCTGCCCGCCCTGATGCCGGCGTAGAAGTCCTGGTACTGAAACTCCAGTGTGAGCCCCACCTTCGTTGTGTAGAACCGGATCGATTCAGCAAGGTTGGTAGTGCGGAGCTGCGCCGCTGCGCCGAGTATCTGCATCCCCCCTCCGACAGGTTGCCGAGTTGATCCATTCCCCTGCGCCGTCAGGGCTCGCTGAGGCGCACCTCGAAGATATTCGACTCGCGCGCCATTCTTTACTCTACCTCGATGGGTGCCGTCCACCGAAACGCTCCCCACGCCATCATGAGTGAGCCGCACTTCGCGTCGCTCGCATCGATCGAGATGGTGAACCGCTCGACCGGTGTGTCCACACTGTCGGTCCTCATCGGCGCCGTCCCCAGATCCTGGGCCCGGCGATACTCCGTGCCCCACTGCCCGGTCTGCCTGTTCACGACGAGGTCGACGCCGCGCAGGTGCGGGACGGTCCACAGTGTGTACGTCCCGGCCGGCAACGACAATCCCGCGAGGGTGACCGGCGCCGAGGTCGTGAACTGCGTCGCCGCATTCGCACCGGTCCGCCAGATACGGTCGTAGCTGATCACGCCGCCCAGCAGCGTGCGTCCGCGCGCCAGAGGCCGGCCGTAGTCCACCGAGAAGTTCGCGGCGCCGATGCGGGCGCGGGCCGTATCGCGCACGCTGAGCTGCGTCTGGCCGCTGCGCCGTTCCGCGGCCGCAAACCGATCCCCGGTCGACTCGATGTCGGGCAGTGCCGCAGTCCGCGCAACGGCGACCTTGTAGGTGCTTCGCATGCCGGAGTAGCTCAGCATCCGGCCGCTGCTGTCGACCGTCACATCTCCGGTGCCCGACAACCAGCCGTGCCGCAGCTCCACCTTGCCCCCGCCACGCGGGTGCACGAAGCCGCGGTGCATCGTGAAGCTGGGCCCGACGTCCCGGTCCGGATAGAACTGCCGGAACAGCACGCTGTCACCCGGCTGAGAGACCCGTAGCCGCCGCACGGCGGAGCGCCGCCGCGATCTCCATCTCGATGACGCTGTACATCATGGACACGTGCGGCACGGTGATCGCTCCGCCCGTGGCGAACGCCGTGTCCCGCACTCCGCTGCTGTCGCGGACCGAGATGGTCACCGTCGCGTCGGAGAAGTCGGCCGTGATCCGGCGCCCACGTTCCCGGGGCGACCCGCCGTTCGGCGTGCGGACGTCCATGACCATGTGCCGGATCGTGCCATCCTCCGCCAGGTCGAATTCGGTGTGACGCAGTCGCACGAAAGGCCAGCGATCCACGCCATCGGTGATCAGCCGGTTGGACGAGCGCGCGATGCGTTCGACGGAGACGGTGTCATTGCCAAGTACCGCGACGAAGCCATAGCGCTCTGGTGGTGTGGCGTTGCTGCAGGCGAGGAAGAGGAGAGGGAGGAGTGTCGACTGCTTCATCCGATACCCTTTGCGAACGCGTGAGCCTGTGCGGTTCTCCGGGCCGGGCGCCCCCCGCAGCTACGCGAGGGACGATCGAGGGAGGGGTCGCGACACAGGCTCACCCAGCGGCGCTCGCCGGAGGCGCCATCGCTGATGGACTCGGGGAGCTAGAGGCGGAGCCGTATGTCGATATCCACCAGAATCGCCGGTGGGGTATCCACGAAGATGACTCGCTCCGCTTCCCGCCGGATAACCATCTTCTCGAGCTTGCCCTTGCCCTTGCCCTTGCCCTTGTTCCCGGCGCGGAAGTAGACCACCTGCGCGGGCCCATCAGTCTCGATACGCACCACCTCGTATCCCTGGCGCACCAGGACCTCACGGGTCACCGTAACCGCCCGATCATGCGTCGCCTTGTATCGCTTGCCATTGCCTTGCGCTGCGAGAGCGGTCGTCGCGGTGGACAGCGCGACAACGGCGCTGCCGAGGGCGATCAAGTTGCGAACCCGCTGAGACATACGACCTCCACCCGAAAGGAGTGATGCCAACCGTGGCGCTGGCATGCTCTTCGGGGGCAAGGCGCATGCCGGTTCACCTTTCGGGCAGGGCCGCCCGCCACCCGCGCGGCGTTGGGCCTCCATCTTCTCGAGCACCGACCGCACCTCGGGCCTCGGGGCCAGGTTCGTGGTCTCCATCGAGTCGGCCTCCAGATCGTACAGCTCGCGCGCGGTGATCCGCCGTGTCGCCCAGTTCATCCAGGCGACATAGTGATACCGCTCGGTCCGCATGCTGTAGCCCATGGTCTCGACACCGTCCGCCCCCACCCAACGCCCTCGCCGCAGAAACTGGCTGAACACGGCGGGCTTCCAGGCACGCTCGGGCTGCTGGACCAGGGGCACGGCGCTCGTCCCCTGCAGCCATGCCGGCGCCGGCAGTCCGGCCAGCTCGGTCAAGGTCGGGTAGACGTCCACCAGCTCCACCAGCTGCTCGAGGCGTAACCCCTCCGGTACGACGCCCGGTGCGCGGATGATGAGCGGCGCGTGCGTATCGATGAGATAGTTGCTCATCTTGGCCCAGCCGCTCATCTCGCCCAGCTTGTACCCGTGATCGCCCCAGAGCACGACGATCGTGTTCTTGGCGAGACCGAGGCTGTCCAGCCCATCCAGCAGCCGGCCGACCAGCGCGTCCACGTAGCTCACCGACGCGTAGTACCCGTGCTTGAGCCGGCGCGCGTCGGCTTCGCTCAGCCGGCCCTCCCACGGCTCCGGCGCCGCCGCGAAGTCGGCATACCCCCGCAGCTCGGCCAGGTTGCTGCCGGCGGCCGCCGGCGCGTCCTTCGGCAGGTCGGGGTTCGGCGCCAGGGCGATCGAGTCCGGGTCGTAGAGGTCCCAGTACTTGCGAGGCGCGTTGAACGGCAGGTGGGGGCGGTAGTAGCCGATGGCGAAGAAGAACGGTTGCCGCCCCTTGAGGGCGGCGAGCTCCTGCAGAGCCCGGTCGGTCTGCGCCCCGTCGTAATAGGCGTTGTCCGGCAGGTCGAGGCTCTCCGTCGCGTTGGCCTTCAGGTACCACATGCCGAACTTGTCGATGGCCCGGTCCTGCTTCCCTTCCTCGATGATCCGCGCCTTCCGCGCCTCCTGGACCGCCAGATTCTCGCGTCCGTGATAGACGGCGTCGGGATCGTGCGGGAAGCCGCGAATGTGGATTTCCTGGTTCCACGATCGGCCGTCGGGGATGGTGTTGTGATAGACCTTCCCGATCTGCACCGCCCGGTACCCGTGCCGCATGAAGTGCTGCGGGAGGGTGACTGACATCGGGAACGGTAGATCGAAAGTCCGTCTCCAGGTCCCACACGCGGAGCGAGTCCGGGCGCAGGCCGGTCAGCAGGCTGGCGCGGGAAGGATTGCACAGCGCCTGCTGCGCGTAGGCCTGAAGAAAGGTGACGCCCGAGCGAGCCAGTCGGTCGAGGTTCGGCGTCCTGGCGTAGCGATCGCCGTACGCGCCGATCGTGGGGCGGAGATCGTCGACGGCGATGAACAGCACATTCGGTCGCTGGCGGGGCGGCGCCGCCTCCGCCCGCCAGCAGCATCCCGGCCAGCAGCACCGCGGCGGCGGCCACGGCAAGGGGTCCGACCTTTCGGCTCACCCTATCCCGTATCAACGAGGCGCCTGTGGGCGGCGGGGGTCAAGAGCGGACCGCACCCGTGGCGACGTCACTTTTCGACGCTGACGACATGTGCCTGGATCTTGCCGGTTACTGCGCTCTCCCCGAACCGCCGAGCGATGGCCTCAGCAGCGTGGGCGGTTGCCTCGCCGAGGCCCGTCGGATCCCGTGCCTCGATCTCGTTCCGTAGCGGGGTCCCTTGGCAGTACGCGACCGCCGGAATCCGAGAGGAGATCGCCCGACTGCGCTCCGCAACGGTGGTGAATTGGGGCGACGCGGTGAATCCGCCGTCGGCAAGATCCCGCTCGATGGTCGGCCGGTCGTGATAGCCGTACGGAGTGCGCGCGAGGAAGCGAGGCGGGTCGGCGGGGAACAGGGAGTCGATCGCTGTGGTCACGGTGTCCGCGAAGTCGTTCTCCTCGATCCGATCCCACACGTTGAAAATCAGAAGGCCGCCGGAGCGAAGTACTCGACGTGCCTCCGAGAACGCCTTCGCCCTTTCCGGGAAGAACATGACGCCGAACTGGCAGACCACCGCGTCGAATGCTCCGTCCTGGAAAGGCAGCTGCATGGCATCCGCCTGCCGCCACTCCACGGGCCGGCTGGTCCCGACTGTGTCGGCTTCGCTGAGCATGGCCTGATTCAGATCCGAGGCCACAATGGAGACGCTCTCGGGTAGGGCCGATGCCAGAGCGCGAGTCACCACCCCCGTACCCGCCGCGATCTCGAGCACTCTGCTCACGGGCCTTGCCGCCAGCCGATGCACCAGGTCCACGGCATAGGGCTCGAAGATCAGCGGCACCAGATGGAGTTTGATAGAGCTTCGGCAGTGGGCCGATGGGGTCGGTGGAGGCATCAGAGTCGACCATGGCTTCGCCGCTCGACACTAGGGCTTTACCATCTTGGAGCCCATCTCATGGAAGCTGTAGGGGCTATCGGGGCACTTTATCGTCGAATTTGTCGGATGCAGCAATCCATTCGGGTTGGCTTTCCACAGCCACACATGCAGATCCCAGTGGTGTAGCTCGACGGGCAGTACCGGCGCGTGTCCCTCCATAGGGCCGTCGAACTTCGTGCCGAAGATCATCGGCGCTTCCTTCGCGAGAGCGGTCGGGACGAACCACTCCGCCGCGACCAGCCGCAGGCGGTCGCCGACGGGTTCGTAAATCAAGACCTGTGGTTTGAGCGAGTCGAGCTTCGGGCCGATCAGCGCTGGGTTGAGAAAATGCACGCCCATGCCGCCTGGCTTATAGGCGATCTCACCCGCTCCCCGGCTCCCCTCGGGAAAGTCCACGCAACCGACCGTAGAGAAATAGCCGTCGCGGACCGCCGCGATGGGATCCTGGTACTTTTCGAGCGCGGCTCGCGTCGCGATGAGGCTTGCGGGCAGCGCTGGCGGGTTCCCCCGGCCTGCCTGCGCGTTCGCCGCGTTCGTCATGGCAATCGTTCCTGCGAGAGCGACCATAGCCAGTTTGAAGCGCCGCATGTGGACCTCCGGGTACAGTGGTTTCAAGACCGACTCGAGATATCGTCCGGCTCTCGACCATGGGTGGGGCGACGGGTATGCTTCATCCCTGCGCCGACGCTGGTCGCGTTCCTGCAGCCGCCTGGCGTCCTTCTTGGGAGCGTTCCACCCGCCATCTGAGCGAGAAGGCCAATGTCCCCACCGAGCGACATCACCACCCCCGACACTCTGCCTCGCGCGGTCCGGGTACACGTGGTCGGCGCAGGCCCAGTGGGTCTCCTGCTCACGGCCCTGCTCCAATCGATAGACCGGTTCTCGGTCCACCTCTATGAAAAGCGAAGCGACTACACCCGTACCCGGATGGTCCAGCTCGCTCCGTATCTCGTGGCGGATTCGGTGGCGAGCTACTGTGCCGATTACATCGACGGAGAGAGTGTCGAAGCCGTCTTCGACTCAGCGGAGCTCGCTGAAGGCCTCGCGTTTCGGCAGTCCATTCCTCCGGACCTCATGACACTGCTTCGCGGATGGGCGCTGGGGTTCTGCCCACTCAACGCCATCGAGCGCTCCCTCAGCGACCTGATCGACACGCGTCAGTCCCAGCCGGTGCAGCGCACCGAGGCCCTCGTCACCGCGGAGGACGCGATGGCCTTGCTCGAGCCCGGAGACGTTCTGATCGACTGTACCGGCAGCAGGTCCCTGCTGCGGGATCACCTGGTGCCCAGCGACGGCGCGGTGGATGAAGGCGCGAACACGTTCAACATCCGGCTCGAGTATGCCCTTGTCGTGACGTTCCTGTACGGCCGAGCCTACGACTGCAACGAGTATTGCAAGTACTACAAGAACATCGAAAACCCGCGCTACAAGTTCATTCCGGCCGTCAATCGCACCTACCACGACGGTAGCATCAGCCACGTGACGGGCATCGTCAACATCACCGCCGAGGACTACGAGGCGATGCCGTCACGATTCGACGGGCAATGGCTACGCCAGCACTTTCCCCACGTGGCCCAGTCGATGGACCGCTTCATCGCCAAGATCAAGCAGGAAACGAGCGGCGAGCTGGTCGGCGACCTGGAGATCATCCGGATACCGCTGAATCTGTACCGGGCCCGCAACGCGACCAGCCGGGAGTGGAGCCGAGTGGGTCCCGGCGACCACCCGTTCGCTCGCTCGCCGGTGTTTCTGGTCGGCGACTCGGGTATGGGCTCCCCCTACTTTCAGGCGATTTCCTTGGGCTTCGAGTGCGCGATGTTCCTGGCGGGGCTGCTCGCGCAGCGCGACCTGCCGTTGAGCGAGATGCTCGATCGCTACGAGCTGTACGCCTACAAACAGTGGCTTCGCGTGTATATGCGGAGCAAGATGATCAAGCACAACAAGGACCTGTTCGAGTGCGTCGGCGACAACTTCGCGCTGCTGGAGAAGCTGCACATCTATTGACCGGCTCGGCTCGGCTCGGCTCAGCGGAGCGCGGGACGCTCCTTGGTCTCCCAATGCGCGGCGGTGCTCTGGTCGGTCGGCCGCTTGAGTGTGGCCTGGCCTGGCGCCCAGTTGGCGGGACACAGCTCCCCGCACTGCAGCGCCGCGAGGACGCGCAGCACTTCCCCGGTGCTCCGGCCCACGCTCAGGTCGTTCACGCAGAGCCACCGGATCCTCCGCTCCGGGTCGAGGAGATACGTGGCCCGGAGCGGGACCTGCTCGATCGGATCCAGAATCCCGAGCTCTTCGGCGACCTGCTTGCGATCGTCGGCCAGCATCGGGAACCCCAGCGTGCGTAGGGACGGGTTCTCCTTGCGCCATGCGAGGTGCGCCTGGTGGGTGTCGCCACTCACCCCGAACACCTTCGCCCCCAGGGCGCGGAATTCCCGCAGCGCGCGGTCGAACTCCACCAGCTCCGTCGGGCACACGAACGTGAAGTCGAGGGGCCAGAAGAAGACCGCCGCCCAGGTGCCCTCCAGATCGCGCGCATCGATGAGACGGAATTCCGATCCCGGCTCTGCCGAGACGCACGCCTGCATGGAAAAGTCCGGGAACCGCTCGCCCAGGCCGAGTAGTCGTGCCACGGTGGCCTCCGCCTTGGAGATCAGGAAACAACTAATCTACTGCGGCCCTGATTCGCGGGGCTCCGCCCGACTGGCCGGTCAGTAGCCGACCGCCATCCCGTCCTTCCGCGGGTCGCTGCCCGCCGCGAATCCCTTCGGGCAGCCGCACGATCGCCTGCGCCCCGCCGAACGCGACCGGCGGCTGGTCGATGAGCACGTGCCCCATCGCCGTGAGCGCCGCGCGCACGCGCGTCGCCGATCGGCGCCTCGAGCGCCACCCGCTGCCCGTCGTAGTGGCGGAAGCGCGGCGCGTCGATCGCCGCCTGCAGGTCCATGCCGAACACGAAGTGGTTGAGCAGGAACTGCACGTGCCCCTGCGCCTGCACGCCGCCGCCCATGAGCCCGAAGCTCATGTACGCCTGCTCGCGCCCGTCCACCGTGCGGGTGACGAAGCCGGGGATCAGCGTGTGGAACGGCCGCTTCCCCGGCGCGACGGTGTTCGGCAGCCCCGGCGTGAGCGTGAAGCCCGCGCCGCGGTTGTGCAGCGCGAAGCCGGTGCCCGGCACCACGATCCCCGAGCCGAAGTAGTCGTAGTTCGAGTTGATGAACGACACCATGTTCCCCTCGGCGTCGGCGGCCGTGAGGTAGATCGTCTCGCTCTGCGTCCGGAGCGGCCCCGGGTCGACGCGCGCCTGCGCGCGCGTCGGGTCCAGGTGGCTGCGCCGCTCGGCGATGAACTCGTCGGTGAGCATGCTCTCGGCCGGGCATGTCGAGATGGTCCGCGTCGCCGACGAACCGGTCGAGGTCGGCGTAGGCGAGCTTCTTCGCCTCGATGAGGTGATGCAGGTAGGCCGCCGAGTTGTGCCCCATCGCCTTGAGGTCGTAGGGCTCGAGGATGCGCAGCATCTCGAGCGCGGCGATGCCCTGGTTGTTCGGCGGCAGCTCCCACACGCGATAGCCGCGGAACGGCACCGAGATCGGCGTCACCCAGGTCGGCGCGTTCTTCTTGAGGTCGTCGAGCGTGACGAAGCCGTCGAGCGCCGCGAGTCGCGCGACGATGCGCTGGCCGAGTGCGCCGCCGTAGAAGGTGCCGATGCCGCTGTCGGCGATCTCCTGCAGCGTGCGCGCGTAGTCGGGATTCCGGAACCACTCGCCGGCCTTCGGCGCGCGGCCGCCCGGCAGAAAGGTCGCGGCGGCCGCCGAGTCGCGCTGGAGGAAGGCCGTCTCGTCCGCCCACTGCGCGGCGATGATCGGCGAGACCGGGAAGCCGTCGCGCGCGTACCCGATCGCGGGCTGCAGCGCCTGCGCGAGCGTGCGCCGCCCGTGGGTGCGCACGAGCATGTCCCATCCCGCGAGCGCGCCGGGCACGGTCACCGACATGACGCCCTGCTGCGATCCGGCGCGGAAGCCGCGCGCCTGCAGCGTCTCGCGCGTCATCAGCGAGCCGGCGCGCCCGCTCGCGTTGAGCGCGACGAGCTTCTGCTCCTTCGCGAGCCAGACGATCGCGAACATGTCGCCGCCGATGCCGGTCATGTGCGGCTCGGTCACGCTCAGCACCGCCGCCGCGGCGACGGCGGCGTCGATCGCGTTGCCGCCGTGGCGCAGCACCTCGAGGCCGGCCGCGGAGGCGAGCGGCTGGCTCGTGGCGACCGACGCCGTTCGGCGCGTAGACGGTGGAGCGGCCGGCCAGGGTGGTGGGGCGCTGGGCCTGGAGCGCGGCGGGGGCGGCGAGGAGCGCGGCGAGCGCAGCGGCAGCGACGGTCGGACCGAAGCGGGGCAGGGTCACGAGGCCGGCCTCGGCAGAACCATGTACACCCGCTCGACGAAGCCGTGGAACTCGCTCATGAAGCCGCGCAGGAAGGTCTCCGTGGACTCCACGGCGACCGCGCCGTCGTCGCCGATCAAGCCCTTCTCGAACTGGATGTAGGCCTCCAGCGAGTTCATCAGCGGCGCGTTGCAGAAAGCCAGGATGCTCCTGAGGTGGGACTGCGCGATCGCGGTGCCGATCTTGCCCGGTGACGTGCCGATGATCGCGCACGGCCTGCGCGCGAAGGAATTCTGACCCCAGGGCCGACTGGCCCAGTCGATGGCGTTCTTCAGCGCGCCGGGAATCGACCGGTTGTACTCGGGCGTCACGAACAGGACCGCATCGACCGCCGCGATCGAGCTCTTGAACGCCCGCGCGACGGGCGGATAGTCCGCGTCGTAATCCCAGCTGTAGTGAGGGAGCTCGTCGAACCGGATCTCGGTCAGCGAGAACTCGCGGGGTGCGAGGCGAACGAGCGCCCGGGACAGTCTGCGATTGATCGAGTCCTTCGCCAGGCTGCCGACGAAATAGCCGACCTTGAAAGCGGACATAGCGGCTCCTGTCTGGGTGAGCGGATCCCGGGAATCGGCGCGGACCGTCAACGAGTGTCGTCTTCGGGGACTCGGACCACGGGTAACTCGAGCCCCCAGAAGATTGCCGCCAGTCGCAGACCCGCGGTCGCTCCCATGCCGGCCAACCCCGCCGCCTCTTTCGACACACCGCGCCCCGCCAGCAACACATAGAGCGCGGCACCCACGATTGCCGCGGTGGCATACAGCCGGCCCGGGCGGAAGATCAGCGGGATCTCGCCGAGGAGCACGTCCCGAAGCACTCCGCCGGCGACGCCGGTAATCGTCCCCATGAGCAGCGCGATAGGGTCCGAGTGCCCCGCCTGTTGCGCGATCTCCACTCCGCCGATCGTGAAGAATGCCAGGCCCAGGGCATCGGCGATGAGAAGGGCGCGCCCCGACGCGATCCAGAACCGCACGTACATGAGCGTCACCGCGGTCGTCGCCAGAATCACCCACAAGTAGGCGGGGTCGGCGATCCAGAAGATCGGATGGCGATCGAGCAGGACGTCGCGCAGCGTCCCACCTCCTATCGCCGTCACGACGGCGATGACCGCGCCGCCGAGCAGGTCCAGACTCTTGCGGCCGGCGGCCAGCACCCCGCTGACGGCGAACACCGCGACTCCCACCAGCTCGAGAAAGTAGCGCATGAAAGCCCTGCGTTCGGGTAGCGTGCACCGGGCGGGGTCGCCACAATATATTAGCGCCCTCGGTGTCTTCGACGCCTATCCTCGAGTCCGCGAGCCACTATCGTCGGCCCGCCTGATGTGGGAGAACGCCATGGACAAACCTCGCATCTTTCTCGGCTCGTCGGGGAAGCAGGTGAAGCTGCTGCAGGCCCTGACCCGCGGCCTCCAGGACGTCGCGCAGGTCGAACCCTGGACCACGTCCTTGACCCCCGGCACCAGCACGCTGGACCGTCTCGTCGAGCTCGCGCACCAAGTCGACTTCGCCGCGTTCGTCTTCGCCCGGGACGACTGGACGACCGCCACCGGCCCGGCTGACTCCCTGCCCGTGAGCACCGGACAGGAGTCTCCCCGGGACAACGTCGTGTTCGAAGCGGGCCTGTTCGGCGGCGTCCTCGGCATGCGCCGCACCTTCATTATCCACTCACGCGGCTCCAAGCTGCCGACCGATCTCCTCGGCCTCATCTGCATACGCTACGACGACGCCACCACGCCATCCGAGATGAAGGCGCTCAACCATAAGCTCCGGAACGCGATCGAGGCCGAGGGTCGGGTCGCGCGCATCGAAGGTCTGTGGTGGCAGTTCTCCTTGACGGCGCGGGGGCCGCGGGAGCCTTCCGCGTTAGGCCTGCTGCGAATCTCGCGAGACCGCGATGGGACGCTGGAGCTGGCCGGCCGCGCGTGGCAGGACGATGGCAGCCTCTCGGCGAGGTACTGGAGCGACGCGACGAAGGAAAGGACCGAGCCGCCGGGCATCTTCTACCACTGGCAGGGGGAACGGCCGCGCGACCCGAATGCGCCGCAGCTGGACGGGACGGGAGAGATCCGGTTGGAGTCCGCCGATCGCGCGTCCGGCTACTTCACGACCCGGGCCGCCAATGATCCGGGAGTGAACGCGCGGACGGCCGGTGTGTATTGGCGGGCCGAGGTCGAGGACATGCGCGTGATGGACGGGCCCGACGATCGGCAGCGGGCCGAGCTGATTGCGGAACGGTTAGGGCGATGGAAGGCCCTCACGAACGCGTAGGCGTCCCCAGCCCGATCTTCTTCATGGCATGTCTGCTCCTCCTCAGTGTGGCGTGATGCCCGAACCGTGAAGCGCTGCCAGCAGCCATTGCCCCCGCCGGCGCACGAACGTCTTGGTGATACGAATGGCGGGTGCAGTGCTATCCGCGCCCGCGACCGCTCCCGTCAGCACCGCCGCGTCACCGTACACGCGGACCCAGAGATCGATCGGCTGTGCGGGGCCGGTCGGCCCGCGGGCGCGCCAACTGGCCAGCGCTTCATCGCGCCGTTCCAGCCGTCCCTGGCGCGTGGTCCTCGCGTAATCGGGGGCCAGATGGGTGGCGTACTCATCGATCTTGCCCGCGGCGAGGAGACGACTCATCTCGAGCTCCAGCGCTACGATCGCGGCGGAATCCGCCGAGGTGACTTGTCCGTGCAGTGGCTGCCCCAGAGCAAGGCTTACAATGACCAGGAGATGGTAGCGCATCCGGTTCCTCCGGCGCTTCAGGAGTCTTGCCGCCGCACGCCTATGCCTGCCCGAGACTGCGGCCTGACCACGCTCACGGCGGCTCCGATGACCGCGCCCCACAGGGCACCGTTGAGCGACAGCGTGAGCAGAAGCACGGCCAACCCCTCGCGCGTGCCGCCTTGAAGCCCCAGCCACAGACCCCTATCCTGGCGCCCTTGATGATTCCCCGCCCGATCTCTGCCCTCACTCGCTAGAACTGCCGCTGCACGAACATGTAGCCTTCATCCTTCGTGATGAAGGATCTGTACGCCGCAGCCTGCTGTTTCGCATCCTCGGGCGAGCGCCCGGCCTCGATCAGCATTGCCGCGGGGAATCCACCGGCCGGTCCGGCGGTGTCCGTAACCCACGGGTCATAGAGGTAGGCGTAGATGTAGTCTCCACTCGGCGCGGCCTCAATCGCCCGGAGGTCGCGCTCCGCCGTCGCCAGAGGGCGGGAGGAAGCCCGCTTCTTCGCGACCGTCTCCAGTGCCGGCGCCCACACCTCTGCAAACCAGCGTTCATAGTCCTCGCGCTTGTCTGCTTTCACGTGATGGAGGAAGATCATTACCGTGTCCCCCTCCTGGCCGCGACGCCCCACCTCAGCCGTCACGGCTGCGGCAGCATCCGGCACCCGAGGCTGATCAGCCGATCGCTCGGTCCGCGGGTCGCAACTCACTAGCAGGATCGCGCCGGCGAGGACAGTGACTCGTGCCATAGAACCTCCTTTTCAAGCAGGGTCGAGTGCCCGTCTTTCCCACTGCTCGACATCCACCCCCTTCACGACCAGCCACAGGGGAAGAAGGAATTCTCCGATCGACGTAAACTTGGATACGGTCACTTCGAAGTTGGCAAACCCCAGAGCTGCCACAACATCTATGAGATGGCCGACACATCCGATCATCAAGAGGACGCCCAGAAGTCTGGGAAGGAACCCCGATTGGAGCACCAGCCACCCGAAGGGCAGCAGCCAAAGGCCCCAGAAGATCTGCGCGATGTATATCCCGTGTCGGTGAAGGTCGAGATGAAACATCACTTGAGCTTGGACGCGGCCGGGGTCGATGGCCGCGAGGTGGTCGGGGCCGCTCAAGAGCAGCAGCGCCGCGAACTGGTTGATCTCATTGATCAGTGCGATGGGCACGCCGACCAGCAGCAGTACGACCATGTGCAAGGCCACGTTCCGGTTGACCGGCTTGAGGAGCCTGTACAAGGCCAGGAGCAGGAAGATGAAAATCGTCTGGCTGACGAGCCAGGCCGCGATCGCGCTACGGTACAACCCGCTCGAAGCAATGATGTTGGTGGCGGTTGCCTGGGCGTCCCCGTACACGATGAGTTCGGAGCGCACCTGCAAGCTGAAGAAGGCGAAGGGGAACACGAGTAGATACAGGAGCCCGGCGATCCGAGCGGTGCGGTTGACTGATGTACCCCGCTTTCCAGCAGCCACGGTTCGCCTCCGTGCCAGGGGTCGGACCTACTTAGCGTAGTTGTCGGCGCCCAGGAAGTGCAAGGAAACGTACGGTTCGTCCCCGACGACCCAGCTATCGTGCGGCTCCGCGGGAATGTGGAAGAGCTCGCCCGCTCGGAGCTCCACGACCCGCCCATCCGCGAAGGCTGCCGTCGCGGTGCCCGCCAATACCAGGCCCACGTGCTCGACCAGGCAATGGGTCGCTCCCACGCTCGGGCCGACGTGGGTCGACCAGCGCCAGCCAGGCTCGTAGGTGGCGCGACCGACCGTCAGGCCGCCCAGCCGCACCAGCTCGAACCGCCCTTTGATCATGTGGCGGACCTCGTCGGGCGCTTCGAAGCGCTTCAGGATGACGTCGACCATGGATGGTGGGTCTCGGTTAGTGCCTTGGCATGCGCATCTCGCGCGGATTCAAGCTTTGCTTGCCCTGTCGTATCACCACCCGGGCATTCTGGCCGATCGGCAGATCCCGGAGAACCGGCTCGACGCGCGCGAACATCGCTTCGGCGTCCGGTCCAAAGAAGAACATGCCGGTTTCTTCGGGACCTTGCCAAAAGCCGCGATAGCTGTCGTCGCCGGCCGCGGCTGCGATCGCTGCGACTACCGCATCAAAATCGAGGTTGGCATAGACCTCGTCGGGCAGGCTTGTCCCGTCGAGGTAAGTCGCCAGGCATTGCAGCTTGCCGAATTCGAGCAACACTCGGTCATCCGACGTGTGGATGAGCTCGGAACCCTGTGGCGCACCCGCTGCCTCGAGTGTCTCAGCTACAACCCGCGCCGCCTCGTCCAGGTTGGCGAGTTCGATCTCCACATCCGCGAAGTCGATGCCTCCCAGCTCGTTGAGCTGCGAGCCCCCGCCGGTGACGCGGCCAATCCCCATCCTCTCAAGTGTATCCTGCAGCGGATCCTCATAGCGATCGCCCCGGTCGAGTGGCTCGATATGCTCGTACATGCGAGCGAGAACCAGGTGCGGGAAATCCATGATAGCTCCGGAAGGATGAAGAGAGGCGGCCTAACGGAATGCGCATCGGATGGAGGCGATGGCGCGCGGCGGCGTCAGGTCGCCCGCGGCCGGGAGCTCGAGCGGGGAGTCAGGGCCGCCAGGACACCGGCGGTCAGGAGAAGCGCTGCAACATCGCCCCACAGGTGCCCCATCTGACCTGGATCCGTGACTGCATGAACTGCCATGATACCCGCATGAACGATGCTCGACCACACGGTGAACCATATGAGGCTCAGGTGCTGCATCGGGTCGCGAGCCGCGAGCAGCAGGAAGACCCCCAGCGTCGCATAGATCCCGAGAATCATATGCAGATAAGCCGGCTGCTCCGGTGTCCATGCCCAGCCGCTCGGCCAAACGCGGGTCAATACGAAGATCCCGAAAATAAAGACCAGGCCAAACGCGATCAGCACCGGACGTAAGAGAGGCGAAGGAGACACGGTGGCCATGGGATCCTCCGGCAGAGGACGACAGAACCGAAGTATTCGAGATAGCGCCCAACAGCATGCGCATCAATCAGTGACCATCAGGGTCGCAGTCGCGCCTTCCTCAGAAGGCTGGTGAATCGCGGGTGCAACCGCACGGGATCGACGCGCGGGTCAACTCGGAGATAACCGATCCAGGGGGATTGCTCGTCATACGCACGCTCGAGCCAATCCAACCCCGCCGTCGTGTCTCCCAACGCGATGTGGATGACGGCGATGTGATAGGAGGAGACGTGTCGGCTGGCGGACGCCTGTGCCAGTCGAGCGAGCGTTGCGCGTGCTTCGCGCTTCATTCCCGAGCGGGCATAGGCATGGCCGAGCGAGGCCAGATAGAGCAGGCTTCCGCCGTCTATGCCCAAGGCTCGTTGGGCCTCCGAGACGCCCTCCTTGAACCGGCCGGATTGCTCGTACGCCCACCCGAGGTGCCAGTGGGCGGGAGCGAAGTCAGGGTCCAGCTCCAGGGCTTTCCGGTACTCCGCGATCGCCTCGTCGTGCCTTCCGGCGAAGTAGTACCGTAAGCCGATCCAGGTCTGGATGATTAGCGAGAGAGGATCGAGGGCGCGGGCGGTCATCGCCTGGGTCATCGCTTCGTCGTGCCGGCCCATCCCCGACAGGAACCCCCCGTACCAGTGATGCGCGGTCGGGTAGCTGGGGTCGAGCTCGATCGCCCGCCGATACTCGCGCTCCGCAGCCGTCCAGTCGTGATCGAACTCGAAGAGAATATGCGCCAGCGAAGCGTGCGCCTCGGCCAGGGTGCTGTCGAACTGCAGTGCCCGCATCGCGGCGCTCTTGGCCTTTGGAAAGGCTTCACGTGGGGCGAGGAGGCTGTACCAACCACGAAAGGTCCAGGCGTCGGCGATCCCGGTCCAGGCCCGGGAATACCCCGGGTCCAGGTCGACCGCCCCCTGGTAGTATTCGAGCGCGGTCTGCATGCTCGCTTCGGTGCGCTTGTTCCAGAAGTACCGGCCCTTGAGGTAGAGCGTGTACGCCTGGTGGCTCCTCGTCGGCTGCGCACTCAACCGATGGCGCTCGCCCTCGAGCAGCGTGACACCCAACCTCGCGATCACCTGCTCCGCGATGTCCGACTGGACCCTGAAGATGTCGGTGATCTCCCGATCGTAGGTCGTCGCCCAGAGCTGTCGTTCGTCCTGGGCGCGGAGGAGCTCGAGTGTGATGCGGACATTCTTCGAGCCAGTGTCCGCCCCGGCCCATCGCACGCTGCCGGCCAGGAGATAGTCGATGCCCAGCGTCCGGCCGATCTCCCGCATGGTCATGTCGGTGCGGGCGTATCGCTGGACCGCCCGGCTTGGCACCAGGCCGAGACCACTTACCGCACCGAGGCGGCTGGTGATCTCATCCGTCATGCCGGCGGCGAAGTACTCGTCGTCCGCGCGACCGAGATTCTCGAAGGGGAGCACCGCGATGACTTTTCGCGGAAGCGCGGCGCCGCTCGGGGGACGCCGCCAGGGATGCCACAGCGCGACGACAACCGCGAGGAGGAGAGCGCCACCGATGAGCCCACCGATCCTGCCCCGAGCGCGGAGGGGTTGTCGCGCGACCCCCGCCGGAGCGACCGACGCGCCGTGCGCTGGTGTCGCGGGGGCGATCGCCTGCGCGAAGGCGGCGGTATTCGGGAAGCGGTCGCCGGGAACTGGGGCGAGCGCCCGCAGCGTGGCCTGCTCCACGCTCGCAGGCACGCTGGGGCGCACGCGGCGAAGCGGGGGCACTTCGCCACTGACGCGCCGCGCCATCACTGCCCGGGCGGTGGGGCCGGTGAACGGCGGCTCACCCGCCAGCATCTCGTACAGCACGCACGCCAGGCTGTACTGGTCGCTCCGGGCATCCACCGTTCGCTCGCCGCTGGCCTGTTCGGGGCTCATGTACGCCGGGGTGCCGACCGAGAACCCGGTTTCCGTGAGGCGTTCGACGCCGGCCGTGTCCAGTGCCCGGGCGATGCCGAAGTCCGCGACAAGGGTGCTGCCGTCCGTGGTGAGGAGCAGGTTCTCGGGCTTGATGTCCCGGTGAACCACGCCGTGATCGTGGGCATACTGGAGCGCGCGGGCAGCGTCGGTGGCAATCCGGAGTGCATCCTCCACCGGCAACTGCGTCTCGCGCCGCAGCCGGTCCCGGAGACTCTCCCCTTCGACGAGAGGCATGGTGAACCAGAGGTGCCCGACGGTGTCACCGGAATCGTGGACAGTGAGGATATGCGGGTGCTGCAGGCGGGCGGCGAGCTTGATCTCACGCTGGAATCGTTCGGGGCCGAGCGTCGCCGCCAGCTCGGGGTGCAGCACCTTGAGGGCCACCTGACGGTCGTGCCGGACGTCCTGGGCCACGTAGACGGTCGCCATGCCCCCGCGGCCGAGCTCGCGCTGGATCGTATAGCGGTCACGAAGGGCGTCGGCCAACAGGGAGGCCGTCGCGTCGGTCAAGGTCAAGCCTTCACGAGGGACGCCCCCAATCTGCGGTCAGCGACCCATGATTGCCAGCGTTAGACGCGACCGTGGCGGGGGGCGTCAAGCGAACGGGTGATCGATCGCCGGGCTCTGCGGTGAAAAGAAGCGTGGCCCCTCCTCCGTAATGTACAGGCAGTCCTCCAGTCGGATTCCGAACTCGCCGTAGATGGCGATCATCGGTTCGTCGCTGAAGCACATTCCCGGCGCGATCGGCGTGGTGTTCCCGCGCACGAAGTTGGTCCACTCGTGCCCGTCGAGCCCGATCCCATGCCCGGTGCGATGCGGCAGACCCGGAAGCCGGTAGTCGGGGCCGAAGCCGGCATCCGTGATCACCCGGCGCGCGGCCGCATCGACCGCCTCGCAGCGTGCGCCCACCCGGGCCGCGGCGAATGCGGCATCCTGTGCCTTCCGCTCCAGGTTCCAGACTTCCGTCTGGCGACGAGTCGGGCGGCCGAAGACGGTCGTCCGGGTCATGTCCGACTGGTATCCTTCCACCGCGCAGCCCGTGTCCAGCAGCACGATGTCGCCCCGCTTGAGCCGCTGCGGCTGGACGGTGCCGTGGGGAAAGGCCGAGTACTGGCCGAAGCCCACGAGCGCCCACGGGTCGCTACCGCCGAGCCGGGCCAGGGCCGAGGTGGCGTGGCCGGCGAGATCATACTGGGTCATGCCGGCCGTGAGCGTGGCGAACGCCGCCTTGATGGCGAGGACGGTGATATCGGTCGCCCGCTGCATCAGCGCCAGCTCGGCGGGCGACTTGAGCATGCGGCACCCTGCCGTCACCGGCGTGGCAGAGACCAGCTCGGCCGCCGGCGCGGCCTGACGCAGGCCGTCCATCACGAAGAACCGCACCTGCTCCTCTACACCTACTCTCCCCTTCGCGGCACCGCGGTCCTCGAGGATGACGGCGATCTGCGCGAAGGGACTCTCGTCCTCCTGCCAGACCCGGATGTCGTCGCCGAAGCGGATCAGCTCCCGGGCTCTCGCTTCTTCGAACGCGGGGCAAACCCAGGCGAGCGCTCCGGACGCCGGGATCACCGTCGCGAAGGTTCGCTCCGACGGCGACCAGCCCACCCCAGTGAAGTAGCGCATGCTCGACCCGGGCTCGATCAGCACCGCGTCGATCCCGTGCTCCACCATCAGACGCTGTGCCCGGGCGATACGGGCGCGACGCTCCTGGTCGGTGATGGGGGTGATACCAGCTGTGATGGGCGTGAGCGCCTGAATCGGCGGAGGCAGGCGGCAGGGGTCCGGCCTCAAGGCAGGCATGACGTCCCATCCCAGGGTGGTCGCGCCCACCAGGCCCGTGACCGTCCCGGCGAACTCGCGTCGGGTCATACTCATACACGTTCCTTGGGGCAGGGCGGTCGCGGCCGATCTCAGTACCAGCCGATCGGCTTCTCGTCCAGGTTGATGAAGACCTGCTTGGTCTCCAGGTACTCCTCCACTCCCCAGTGCCCCAGCTCCCGCCCGAACCCGCTCATCTTGTACCCGCCCCACGGGCGCCTCGACGAAGGTCGGCTGCATGTGGTTGACCCAGACGATCCCCGCCTCGAGCGCCTTCACCACCCGGAACGCCTTGAAGATGTCACGGGTCCACACCGCGGCCGCGAGCCCGTAGGGCGACGCGTTGGCGATCCGGATGGCGTCCGCCTCGTCCTTGAACGGGATGACGCTCATCACCGGCCCGAAGATCTCCTCCTGGGCGATCCGCGCGTCGTTGTCCACGTCGTAGAAGATCGTCGGCTCGACATACCATCCCTTGTCGAACTCCTTGGGCGTGCCGCCGCCTACCGCCACCTTCGCCTCGCCGCGGCCCACCTTGAGATAGTTCGCCACCCGGTCGCGCTGCTCCGCGCTCACCAGCGGGCCCATCTTGGTCTCCCGCTCCATGCCGGGGCCGAGCCGGATGGTCTTGGCCTTGGCCGCCGCCGCGTCCACGAACTTCTTGTAGATGTCCTTCTGCACCAGGACGCGGCTCCCGGCGGAGCAGACCTCGCCCTGGTTGATGAACGTGCCGAAGAGGGCGCCGTCCACCGCGTTCTCGAAGTCGGCGTCGCTGAAGAAGATGTTGGGCGACTTGCCGCCCAGCTCCAGCGAGACCCGCTTGAGCTGCTCGGCCGAGTTCCGCATGATCAGCTTGCCCACCTCGGCGCTGCCGGTGAACGCGATCTTCCGGACGTCCCGATGCGCCACGATCGGGCCGCCCGCGCCCGGGACCGTCCCCGGTGACGACGTTCACCACGCCGGGCGGCAGCCCGACCGCCTCGAAGTCCTCGGCCAGCTTGAGGATGCTGAGCGGCGTCTGCTCCGCCGGCTTGAGCACCACGGTGCATCCGGCCGCCAGCGCCGGCGCGATCTTCCACGCCGCCATCATCAGCGGATAGTTCCAGGGGATGATCTGCCCCGCCACGCCGATCGGCTCCCGCATCGCGAGCGCCACCGCGTCGGCCGGGACCGGCAGCACCTCGCCGTGGATCTTGGTCGCGAGGCCGCCGTAGTACTCGAAGCAGGTGGCCGTGTCGTCCATGTCGTACTCGGACTCGACGATCGGCTTGCCCGAGTTCAGCGTCTCCAGCTCCGCCAGCTCGGCCCGCCGGGCGCGCACCCGCTCGGCCAGCCGGAACAGGATCCGGCCGCGCTCCTGGGCCGTCACCGCTCGCCAGCCGTCGTAGAAGGCGCGCTTGCGCCGCCTTCGCCGCCCGGTCCACGTCAGCCGCGCCGCCCGCGGGGCAGGTGGCGATCACGCCCTCGGTAGCCGGGTCGTAGACGTCGAACGTCTTGCCGCCGGCCGCATCGACGAACTTCCCGTCGATGTACATCTGATACTTCGTGGCTGCCTCCGCCTTCCTGGTCTTGGTCTTGGTCTTGGATGTCGCGGTGCTGGTCATCTCGCCTCCACGCCTGCTGCCTTGGTCACGACGTTGCGTCCGGGATGGGACAAGGAAGGTAACCGCGAAGGCACGTCGGACACCGGGTGTCCTCCGTGCCTTCGGGCATATGCCTGGTGCTTCACATCGGGGTCAGGCCGCGGCCGTCTCCCGACTGGACAGAGGGCGGACGCGCGGAATCCCCGCCGTGGCGCTGTCGTCGCGGATACTCCAGGGCATCCCCTCCCGCGACATGCGCTCCAGGAACGGATCGGGATCGAACTGCTCCGGCGACATGACGCCCACACCCCGCCAGAGCCCCTGATGGATCAGCCGGGCCGCGATGACGGGCGGAATCCCCGTCTGGTACGCGGTCGCCTGCACGCCCAGCTCGGCGTAAGCCGACTCGTGATCCGACACGTTGTAGATGTAGAAGGAACGGGGCTCGCCGTTCTTGATGCCCTTGACCAGCGTGCCGACGCAGGTCTTGCCCCGCATCCGGCCCGCCAGATCCTTGGGCTGCGGCAGCAGGGACACGACCAGGTCGCGCGGGGCGATGGACGCCTCGCCGACCCGCACACGGTTCTTACTGGACAGGCCGAGGCGCTTCATCACCCGCAGGGTCTCCACCGTGACGTCGTCCATGCACAGCTTGAAGTCCACGGTGCGGGCCTGCGGGAAAGAATCGGGGCAGGGTCTTCGACTCCTCATGGTCCACGTAATAGCAATTGAGGATGCCGAGCTCCGGGAAGTCGAACGGCTCGAACCCGGTGAGCGGATCCTCGAGGTGGAACCGGCCGTCGCGCCAGGAGACGGCCTTGCAGAGGCACTCGTCGATGAAGACCCAGGGACTGAACGCCGCCACGAACCCGTCGTGCCCCTGGCAGACGGAGTTGTCGCCGTCGCGGACGCGGATCTCGGTGATCACGTCCAGCAGGTGCTTCGCGGCGTAGGCGGTGTAGACGTTGGTGGTGCCGGGATCGGCCCCCATGCCGAGCAGGGCGAGCCGGCCGGCGGCCCTGAACTCCGCGTCGAGCGCGAACTGGTCCTCCAGCTTCGGGACGCCGTCCGCGTCGGTGCCGCCGCTCGCCAGGTCGATGTAATCGCAACCTGCCTCCAGGCAGGCGCGCATCACCTCGAGGTTGGTGACGGGCAGGGCCGCGTTCAGGAGAATCGTACTGCCGGTTTCACGGATGGTGCGGGCAACCGCTGCGCGATCGGCGGCGTCGAGGCCGAGAGCCGAGACACGAGGATCGTTCAGCCGGTCCGCAAGGAGGGAGGCGCGGGCGGACACCGCGTCGGCGATGACGAGTTTCTCGAGGGTCGCCTCCTGCACGAATTTTAGGGCGGACACGGTCCCCACCGCGCCGGCTCCCAACATCAGGACTTTCACAAACTCCTCTTTTCGGGTGAAGCGGGACTCGGTCTGGAGGCTGGTGCCTCCGCGCCCCCCCCGCATATAGGGGCTCGCCGCTCAAGGAGATCGTCAGCGGCGAGGAGTGGACCCTCCGCTAGGTCGGAGGATGCAAACACGCCCGCCCCGGTGGGGCCGACGCATAGTCATCATAGCCCTTGCCCCCCACGGGTTGTCCAGCCCCGGCGGGCATTCGGGGGCTGTTACCGGCTTCCATCAGCCGCCAGCGTAAACCACCTAAACAATGAGATGGCATCGGCTTACGCTCAAGGCCCCGGGTCGATATGCACTCGCTTCCTTAGCGGCTGCAGGCTCCGGACGGTTTCCAGTCGGAGGGTATCCCCCTCACCTGCGCCGAATCATGGATGACCAAGGCGAACGCCCGCCGCAGCGTCGTCCCTGTGACGCTCAACTCCATTGGAGTGTTGGGCGGCACCATCATCGTCCCTCCCGACCCAGCCCTGTCGGGGCCCGCCGGAGTCTCCAGGCACTGCTCTCCTGCCAGCACGTACCAGCCTTCGGGGCCTGGGTGGGTATGCACCCTGGACTTGTCGCCCGGCCGCATGACAGCGTACGAGAGAACCGCCGTGTAGCTCTTTGCGTCGGGAAGCTGGAGCGGTCCGACCACGGCGACGGCTTCGCCTCCTCGTGGGGCAACGTTTCGGGGGCCGAATTCGGAGAGCCACGCTCGCCCGTCCTCCTCCACCACAATCCCGGTCGCACTCTTGGCCGTCTCCGCAGCCTGTCTGTTTGGGAACGCGCGCAAATGCCAGTAGGCGGATGCTCCGGTGAAGTGAAGTGCCGTTACCGCGCCGATGTTGAAGCAGCCGAAATCCGGTCGCTTATTCCCCGGCGGCACGTCGACGCATGCGACTTCGGTCAGGTGCTCGTGTCCGGCCTTGGCGGGCACTTGAGCACGCAGGGTGCCAACCAGTACGACCTGAAGGGCGATGAGGCACAGTACGAGAGCCCCGGTGAATGGAGGTCTGGCCATGTCGGTCCTCGAGAGGAGAGACACCTTCGTGCAAGCTTGCAAACCAGTCCGCCTGACGACTGGGAGCTCATCCGCCGTCAGGCGCCAAACCGACTGCTGAGCCGGACCTGGTCCTCGACTCTCAGCGCAGCCGGAGCAAAATACTCATAGCCGGCTAGAAAATAGCTTTCCACAAGATCCACAAACACGGCGTATTGTTCGGCGGAGAGGCCGCCAATCGAGAAGTGCGACGGATCATCATGGTGAGCGAAGCGACCATGCCGGAGCAGGTCATCCCAGTGTGTCACGGACTGAGTCGCGACAGGAGGGAGGCCCGCTGCCGACAGCCGCGCTCGGTTGGGGGCCAGAAATGCCGCCCACTCGCGTGCCGCGCGTGTCTGCTCGGGAGAACGACGAAGGCCCATTGCTCTACTGCCTAGCCGGCCTTCAAAGGTCCGCCGACCTTGTAAGTACTAAAGTTGATGCCGGACGGAAATGCCTTGGTGCTGACGAGCTCGAACGAGTGGGCCGGGGTCGCCTCCGCAAAGAAGCGCTTCCCCGTGCCCAAGAGGACCGGATAGACGGCCAGTACCACTTCATCCGCAAGCCCATGTTCGAGCAGCGTCGATGTCAGCGTGGAGCTCCCCGAGAGGATCAGGTCCGCACCGTCCTGCCCCTTGATCCGGCGAACGCCCTCGACGAGGTCCGGTCCAAGGGCCTCGAACGGGCCCCATTCAAGACTCTCCGGGCGGTGGGTGGCGACATACTTTGTCGCCGCATTGAGGCGGTCCGCCATTGGACTGCTCGGCGCCTTGGGCCAGAAGCCCGACCAGGCATCGTAGGTGCGACGGCCGAGTAGTAGATCGTAGCTCTCGCCCTGCGCGACGAGCATCGCGTCCCGGCCGGCGGGGGTGCGATACGGCGCGGTCCAATCGCTGTAGGGGAAATCGTCATCGTCGGCGGAATGCTGGATCACGCCGTCCAGCGAAATGTGTTCGATGATCTTGAGCTTTCTCATTGGTCTAGAACTTCACTTTCGCGATTTCTTGGTTCGGCGTGAACTCTTCACCGAAATCCTCGACGTCCATCAGCTTGCGGATCTCCACCACCGCCTCGCCGTTCGCGGAGAAGAACGGGGCGCGCTTGACCAGCTCGATCGCCTCTTCCTTCGACTTCACCCGAATGATGATGAAGCCCGCGACGAGCTCCTTCGTCTCGGCGAACGGGCCATCGATGACGGTGCGCTCCTCGCCGCTGAACTTCACGCGCGTACCCGTCGAGGTCGGGGCCAGCCCCTCGGCGGCGAGGAGGATACCTGCCTTCGCGAGCTGCTCGTTGTACTCCTGCATCGCGAGAAACGCTTCGGGGGTCGGCGGCGGGCCTCCCTCCGATTCCTTCGTTGCCATCGCCATGACCATGAAACGCATTGTGATCTCCTGGATTCGGTTCGAGTGTTGCCGCGACCTTCGCGGCCCTACTAACACGTCGAACGAGACCGGTCAAAATCGACACGAAAATCGAGAAAGCCGTAAGCCGCCTGGAGCAAAGCACTTACCTGCAACAGGTGGCGTGATCTTCCAGCGAGAGGGGTGGTGTCGGCGGGTGCCGCACTGCGAGACGCAGACAGGAACCGAGGGCGAGTCGTAGCGTCGGGGTCTACGAGCCAGCTTTACGAAGGACGACCGCGAGCCAAGGCCTCCAGCTACGCCCCGACTTCTGATCCCACGTTCCTGAGAGCGTGAGGCCATCCTTGGAGAAGATGCCGCGGAATCGCTGCGTTTCGCCACGGATGGTCCATTCGCGGCCGCGGAGGCGGCCTGTGAAGGTTGCAGGCACACCATTCTCGTCAAACGATGAGCTCGCATAGGCGCGTCGGCCCCGATCATAGGCCCAGATCTCGAAGGACGCGACGGACTTTCGACCGAGATGTCCAGCTACGTAGTGTGCGAGCAGGTCAACACCTGGCACCCATTCGTAGCGATCGACTGCCGCGAGCGCGGTCTTGGGTCCTGATGGAAATCCGACGAGGTGACCCTCTGTTCGCCACGTTCCAGCCAGCATGTGGAGGAGCCCGCCGGCCCGGGGAACTGATGCACGGAGGCGAAGCTTCGTCACTGGCTTTCTCCTTGATCAACTTGCTGTCTATCCAACGACATGCGGGTCAGCTGCGGCGATCGAGCCGGCTGAGCGGTCAATGCCCCGAACATGGCCCTTGGCGATTTGTGCGGCAATGGCCCGCGCGGCCGGCCGCATGGCAATCGGCCGCTCTTGAGTATTCCCCGCGGCCGCAGTAGTCTCGGGACGGATCGTGCTCTCGCGGCGAATGCCGCCTCCCGCAGCCACTGTGGAGGAACACGACGGTGGCGCAAGGCGAGACCGCTGCGGACAGCCTGAACGCGCTGTTCCCCCTCGTGTATGAGGAGTTGAGCCGGCTGGCCCACCGCCACCGCGGTCGGTGGGACGGGGACCTCACGCTCAACACGACGGCGCTGGTCCACGAGGCCTACCTTAAGCTCGCCGGACAGGCCCGGATCCCGGTCGGGGATCGGGCCCACTTCCTCGCCATCGCCGCCAAGGCGATGCGCCACATCCTCTGCAACTACGCCCGTGACCGGCGCCGGCAGAAGCGCGGCGGCGGCCGGCCCCACGTGGCCCTGGATCCCGCCGACGAACGCCCGGACACCGATCTCGACCTCCCCGCCGAGCACGCCGACACGCTGGCGGATCTCGACGAGGCGCTGAGCCGCTTCGAGCAAATCGCCGAGCGGCAGAGCTGGGTGGTGGAGTGCCGGTTCTTCGGCGGCATGAGCGTCGAGGAGACGGCCGCCGCCCTCGGCGTGTCTTCCCGGAGCGTGAAACGCGACTGGAGCTTCGCCCGCGCGTGGCTTCGCCGCGAGATGGGCAGCTTCGACGACGGCGAGACCTGATGGCGCCAATGGACGAGGCCCGGATGGCCCGGCTGGCGGACCTGTTCGACCAGGCGCTCGAGCTGCCGCCCGCCGCGCGGCCCGGGTTCGTCCGGGACGTGTGCGGCGAGGACGCCGAGATGGAGCGCGAGGTCCGCTCGCTGCTCGAGGCCCACACCTCCTCGACCGAGTACTTCGACGGGCTCGCGGGCGAAGTGCTGCCATCCGTCTCGGCGGCCGTCCTCGCCCGCACCTCGGCCGACCTGATGGCCGAGCTGGAGGCCGAGCTGGGGAGCCGCTACCGGGTCGAACGGGAGCTCGGCGGTGGGGGGATGAGCCGGGTCTTCCTGGCCGAGGAGCTGGAGCTCGGACGGCAGGTCGTCATCAAGCTGCTGCCGCCGGAGCTCGCGGCGACCATGAGCGGGGAGCGCTTTCGGCGCGAGATCCAGGTCGCCGCGCGGCTTCAGCACGCGCACATCGTTCCGCTGCTGACCGCGGAAGCGCGCGGCCGTCTGCTGTACTACACCATGCCCTGGATCGCCGGGGAGTCGCTGCGGGCGCGCCTGACGCGCGACGGCGCGCTGCCGATCGGAGACGCGTCGAGGATCTGGCGCGACGTGCTCGACGCCCTGGCCTACGCCCACGCCCGCGGCGTGGTGCACCGGGACATCAAGCCCGGCAACATCCTCCTCGGCGGACGCAACGCTCTAGTCGCCGATTTCGGCATCGCGCGAGCCATCGAGGCGGCGGCCGGCGAGGCGGAGGCCACCGGCCCCGGGCTCGTCCTCGGCACACCGGCATACATGGCGCCGGAACAGGTGGCCGGCGATCCCGAGGCGGATCACCGGGTGGATCTCTACGCGGCCGGCCTGGTCATGTACGAGATGCTGGAAGGCCGGACCCCGTTCTCGGGAAACTCGGCCCGGGAGCTGGTGACGGCGCGCTTGGTCGCGGACCCGCCCCCGATCCGCCGGGTGGACTGCCCACCGGCGCTCGCGGCACTGGTGCATCGCAGCCTGGCGCGACTCCCCGCCGGCCGCCCCGGCAGCGCCGACGAGCTGCTGGCCGCGCTCGATGGGCTGCCGCTCGAAACGGAGCGCCCTCGGCCATGGCTCCGCCGCATCACGGTCGCCGGTCTGGCAACGATCTCGGCGGTCGCGTTGATACTGGGAACCAGGTTCGCGCGACGCCCCCCGGCCCTGGCCGTGGTGGCGGCGTCTCCCCCGCCGTCGCTCGCAGTGCTCCCCCTGTCCAACCTGAGTCCCAAGCCCGAAGACGCGCCGCTCGCCGACGGGATGACCGAGGAGCTGATCGCCATCCTGGGACGAGAGGGTAGGCTGCGGGTGGTCGCCGGCACCTCCGTTCGCGCTCTGCAAGGCCGGCAGCTGGAGGTGCGCCAGATCGCCGAGAGCCTGCGGGTCTCCCACCTTCTCGAGGGGTCGCTGCAGAAGGTGGGCGCCACACTCCGCATGCAGGTGCGGCTGGTGGACGCCCAGGAGGGCTCCACTCGCTGGTCCGCCACCTACGACCGGGAGATCGGCGACGTCTTCGCGGTGCAGGACGAGATCGCGCGGGCGGTGGCCGGTGAGTTGGACGTGCGGCTGCTGACCGGCGGCCAGGCGCGCTCCGCCCGCCGGCGCCCGACCTCGAGCATCGCTGCCTACGAGTGGTATCTCCGCGGCAAACAGACGGCACTGGTCCGCGGCTCCGGCCGCCAGCAGGCCGCCGAGTACTTCCGCCGCGCCATCGCCGCCGACTCCGGCTTCGCGGCCGCCTACGCCGGGCTGGTGTGGGTGTACCTGCACCGGGGCGGGGAGGAGACCGGCGATCACCGTGTCTGGAACAGCCGGGCGGACTCGGCGGCACGGAAGGCGGTGGCACTGGACAGCACGCTCGCCGACGCGCATTCGGCGCTGGGGTGGTCACGACTCGGGGTGGACTGGGCCGGCGCCGAAGCCGCCCTCACCCGGGCGATTGCGATCGACCCGGCGGCCCATCGGGGATACGAAGGACTGGCTCGGCTGTACATGCACACCGGACGGCCTGCCGAGCAGCTGGCGGCGGCGCGGCGAGGGGTGGAGCTCGACCCGTATTCCATTCAAGCTGCCCGCGAGCTGGCGCTGGCCTACAACATGAACGGGCGCTGCGACGAGACCCTCGAGCTGCTCCGGCCGCTCAAGGAGCTGAGCCCGCCTGCGGGGGTGGCCGGCCTCATCCGCGGCCTGTGCTACGCCAGAAAAGGCATGGGGACGGAAGCGATCGCCGAGCTGCGTTGGGCGCGCTCGACGGGCGAGGCCCGGGCCGCCCTCGGTCTCCTGGGCTACGCGCTGGCGCGGAGCGGCAAGGTCGAGGAAGCGCGGCAAATACTTGCCGACCTCCTGGAGGGGAGGGCGCACAGCCATGGCGCGTTTGGCATCGCCATGGTGTACACCGGTCTCCGCGACTACGACCGGGCCTTCGCCTGGCTGGAGAAGTCGATCGAGGAGGACTCCTGGCGGGTGTACATCCTGGACCCGCTCTTCGACGATCTCCACCGCGACCCGCGCTTCGCCCGGCTCGGAGCGTTCGGTCCCGCTCGTCAGAACCCGTAACGGACAGCCACCTGCAGCTGGAACGCCGACTCCGCCGCCACCGTCTCCCACTCCTCGCGGGTCGGGTCGTAGCGGAAGATCGGCTCGGTGGTCCCGGCGGTGCCCGCCGTCTGCCCCACGTGCTCGAGCAGCCGCGGCTGCGCCAGCCGTAGCGGCCCCAGCTCCCGTCCAGCAGGTTGAGGAAGTTGAAGGCGTCGAGCTCCAGCTCCACCAGCCGGCCGCCGATCGGGATGCCCTGCCGCACCGAGGCGATGGTCGTGTGGGTCCAGGGCTCGCGGCATCCGTTGCGCGTCAGGATCCGTCCGCGTTGGCGCCGCAGGCAGGAGGTCCGCTCGACGAAGCCCTCGAACGCCTCCGCTTGTCGTGCCGCGGTGATGGTCTCGGTCCCCACTACGAAAGGGTCGAACCGGATCTCGCTGGTATCGAAGGCGGTGCGTGGGATGTAGACCGGGTCGTTGATGTTGGAGCCGTCGGCGTTGAGATCGCCCCGGCGCGCGGTGCCGGTGGCGACATAGGTGAAGGGACTGCCCGATTCTCCCACGTAGTACATCGCGAGACGGGTCGGCCAGCGGCCCCACGGCGCCGTCCAGGCGAGCGCGGCGACGACCCGGTGAGGCAGGTCGTTGAGCGAGACCCCAGGCGTGTCGTCGTCGTGCCGCCCCGACAGCGCGCGGGCATCGCCCCAAAGGGTTAGTCCCGGCGCGTTGACCCGGCTCGGCGACTGCACGTCCCGCGTGCGCGACCAGGTGTAGGAGGCGGCCAAGCCGAATCCCGCACCGAACCGGCGCTCCACCCTCGTCGCCACCTGCCAAGCGTAGTTCCGTGACGTGTTGCGGAGATCGATCACCTCGGCGTAGCGCGAGCGAAGCGCCGGCTCTGCGATGCCGGTGGTCGCGTGGGTGCCGTAGAGAACCCGGCCGAACCGGTCCTGCCCCTGCGGGCCCTGCAGATTCAGGTTGGTCCAGACGAAGTCCGAGAGGTGGCGGCTCACCAGGACGTCCGCCCCTGCCAGCAGGCCGCCCGGCAGGATCCGCTCGTATCCCAGCGACGTCCGGAGCACGCGCGCCATCCGGAGGCGGGGGTCGAGCAGGTTCACCTCGCCGAGCGGGCTCGCCTCCACCGAGGCTCCCGTGGCGCACTGGCTCGGCGGCGTCCGGTAGTCCGGCACGAAGGCGGGAGGCGTCCCCGCGTCGCTCGGCAGGAAGCCGCACCGCAACACCCCGATGCCTTCGCCGTGATTGGCCAGCGCGGGTACCAGCCACGCCGGCGGCGGCCGCCCGGTGAACACCCCCACGCCGCCGCGGAGCCGCTCGCCCCTCGCGGGCGCGAGATCCCAGGTGAAGCCCAGGCGCGGCGAGAGGTGCACCGATTGCCGCGGCATCCGGTCGGTGCGGCGGCCGAAGATCGAGTCCACCTGTGGGTTGTAGGGCGCGTGGCCGTCGAGGTCGAGCAGCTCGGCCCGGAGCCCGGTGGTGACCGCCAGCCGGCCGCCCAGGCGCCACTCCTGCCCCAGATACGCGGCGTACTGCCCGCCCCGGAGCGACGTGCTGGCACTGCCGAAGTCCCGGCGCAGCTCGAACCGGTCCGCGGCGCCTCGCTCGAGGTTCTCGAGGCTCGAGAAGGTCCAGGCCCCGTACCCGTTCTGCACCCCTCCCCGAAGGATCCGGAAGCGCTCCACCTCGAGCCCCGCGACGAGCACGTGCCCGGCCCCCCAGGGAATGCTGATGCCGTCCCGGACCTTGACCGCGCGCGCCCGCCCGTAGCGTCCGTGGGCACCCTCGGCGCTGCCCGCGGGGAGCGTCACCGACTCTCCGCTCGTGCCCGGCACCACTACCCGCACCAGCGGCTGCCGCACGGCGGGGTCCTGTTCGGAGTGATCCGCGCTGAAGGACACGAGCAGCTCCTGTTGCCCGCCCCGGGCACGCGGGATGTCGGTCTGGATCCGGAGCACCGCGAGGCCGAGCCCCCCATTGCTGGCGAACTGGTAGCTCGAGAGCGGAAAGGTGTCGGCGGCGGCGCGGGAGAACTGTTCTTCCCTGCTGTGCGCGTAGGTGACGAACCCGGTGGCCCGGGTGTTCCAGCGCGGCACCGACGCGTCCACCCGGGCGAACAGGTTGAACAGCGGCGTGCCGTTCTCGACAGCCTCACCTGACCCGGGCTCCAGACCGTAGCGCCGCAGGGCGTCGGCGAGTCGTGTGACGTCGGCCTCCCGCACTGGCGCCGCGGGCACCCGGCTCGCGGACTGCCCCAGATAGGGCCCATCGGCCGGCTGGGTGAGCCGCTGCACTTCGGGCGCGATGAAGAAGTGGACCCGGTCCCGCACGATGGGGCCGCCCAGGGACAGACCGTACTGCAGGCGATCGTAGGGCGTGCTCGGGGCCTCGCCGCCCCGCGCCAGGGCGTCGTTGCGCCAGTAGCCGTAGGCGGAGCCGCGGAGGTCGTTGGTGCCCGACTGGGTCACCGTGTTGACCACCGCGCCGGCGAACTCCCCGTACCGCACGTCGTACGGGGCGACCAGCACCTGGTACTCCTTCACCGCGTCGAGCGGCACCGATTTCCCTGAGTTCGAGGCGGCGGAGACGTTGCCGTTCACGAAGCGCTCGTCGGCACCGTTGATCAGAAAGCTGTTGAAGCGGAGGTTCGCCCCGGCGGCGGAGACGCCGGTGCGGCCGCCGCCGATCTTGCTCGACACCAGCGGCGCCAGCGCGACGAAGTCGTAGAAGTTGCGGTTGAGCGTGGGTAGCCGGTGTACCATCTCCTCGGAGATGGTTGCGCCGGCGCCGGCACTCCCGCCGGGCCGGGGGTCGGCGGCGACCTCGAGGGTCTCCAGCCGGACCGCCGCCGGCTCGAGCACGAAGGCCAGCTCGACCGGCTCTCCGAGGCCGAGCCGGAAGGGCCGGCTCCGCCGGGGCAGGAAGCCGATGTGTCGGACCTCGACGAGGTAGGGCCCCCCCGGCTCGAGGCCGCGCACGGTGAAGCGATCCCGCCGCACCTGGGTGCGGACGGCGACCCCGTTCGCGGTGTTGAGCACGCTGACGGCGGCACCGTCGAGGCCCGCTCCGTCGGGACCGCGAACGCTACCGCTGACCGCGGCCGAGGCGACGCCCTGCGCCGCCGCCGGCCCGCCCGGCAGCGCGAGCGACAGCAGGCAGAGCCCGCCGATGGTGACGATGCGCACGAGGCTAATCTGCCGGCCCCGGACGCGGCGTCAATGCGATGTCAGCGCCACGACGGACTTTGTCCGCCTGGGATCAGGGTAATCGCGGCCCCGCCGCCCACGGGCACGTACTTGACCGATCGGGAGCAGCCGAGCTCGGAGAACCCGTCGCACTCCGTAAAGCTGAACGCGATGCCGCGGCCGTCGGGAGACCAGGCGAGGGACCCAGGATCCAGCGCGGCATTGCGGATGTCCCCGGCCCAGGCGAGATCCCGCGTGCCGGTCCCATCCGGGGCCATGACGCCGACGTGGAAGCGCATGGCCGAGCCCGTCGTGTCGAGATATTCGCCCCAGACCAAGGCGATCAGGCGGCCGTCGGGCGACCAGGCCGGGTGGAGGTAGTAACGAGTGCCTGTCTGTCCAGTGGGGAAGCCGTTGGTGAGCCGCACCGGGTTGGTGCCGTCGGCGTTCATGGTGTAGATGTCGTAGAGGAAGTCGTAGGCCACGCGGTCGCTCACGAACGCGAGCTGCAGTCCGTCCGGCGACCAGGCAGGCTGGCCATCATAGCCCGGCCCCGAGGTCAGCACGGAGACGGCGCCGGTCCTCGTGTTGAGCGACACGACGTCCGAGCTTCCCTCCCTGAACGCGGTGTACGCGAACATGATGCGCTGAAGATCGGGCGGCCATGCCGGATCTAGGCTGAAGCTCTCCCCCGAAATCGGGCCGCTGACGTTGCCGCCGTCGGCGTCCATGAGATAGATCCCCGACTGTCCGTCGCGCCTGGCGACGAAGCTGATCTGATGGCCGTCGGGGGTCCACACCGGCTGGAGATCCTCGGACAATCGATCCGTGGTGAGCTGCAGGAACTCGCTTCCGTCGGGGTTCACGGCGTAGATGTTGGCGTTGCCATCGAGCAGCGAGACGAACGCGATGCGGCCCGGCAGTGTGGAGCCCACGGGAATCGCGAAAGCGGAGAATGTCGCCGCCGCGGGCCCGCAGGCGGCCCTCACCCGCTGCTCGCCGGCGCCCGGCCCGAGTGTCCACACCCCCGATGCCGCCTCACCCCCCGCGTCCGTGACTACGGGTCCGGCAGCGATGCTGCCGCCGCCGGTCGTGATCGAGAACGTGACCGGCGCGCCGGCGATGGGGTTGCCGTACGCGTCGGTGACCCGGACGCGGAGCGCGGCTTCCAGGGGCCTGCCTTCCGGCGCGATCTGGTTGTTCCCGGTCACGGTCACGACCCGGGCCACCGGGCCCGCCGCCGCGGTCGCGCTGAAGACCACATCGGGGAGTCCGTCGGCTCGGGCCGTCACGGTCTGTTCCCCCGCGCCGGCTCCCAGGGTCCAGCGTCCCACGGTGGCCAGGCCATTCGCCTCCGTTTCGATCGCTGTGGTCGCGATCTCGCCGTCTCCGCCCCCGACCTCGAACGTGACCGGCACACCGGCGACACCCAGGCCATCGGCATCGGTCGCGCGCACTGCTGGAGCGGGCACCACCTCGGCGTGGACGGTGCCTGCCGTCGAGGTCGCTGTCTCCGCCGTCAGCCGCACCGCGGCGGACGGCGGCTCGGTGGCGCCGTTGCAGCCGGCGGTCCCGAGGGCCAGGAGGATTAGGGCGGAGCGGCGGAGGCCGGGCTGGTGGCGCATACATACCCCTGGGCGGCGAGTGCGGAATGGCGGAGGCGGCGTGCGTCGTCCCTCCACTTCACATCACACCGAAAACTGGAGCCAGGGGCCAAGGGGCTCTTACAACGGAAGGGCGACGGTATCTTCCACCATTCCCCTTCCCCTGCCGACAGGTCGAGGCATCCATGGCCGGCGTCATCCAGATCAGGACTCCGATCCCGGGCCCCCAGAGTCGAGCCCTGCTGGCGCGGCGCGCCGCCGCCGTGCCGCGCGGCGTGCCCGCGGTCACGCCCGATCGCCATCGCGCACGCCGAAGGCGCCGTGGTCACCGACGTCGACGGCAACCGGCTGATCGACTTCGCCGGCGGTATCGGCGTGGTGAACACCGGCCACCGGCATCCCGCGCGTGGTGGACGCGGTCCGAGAGCAGCTCGACCACTTCGCGCACGTCTGCTTCCCGGTCTCCACCTACGAGCCCTACGTCGAGCTGGCCGAGCGGCTCAACCGGATCACCCCGGGCACGCACGACAAGCGCACCTTCTTGGTCAACAGCGGCGCAGAGGCGGTGGAGAACGCGGTCAAGGTGGCGCGCGCCTTCACCGGCCGGCAGGCGGTAGTCTGCTTCGAGCACGGCTTCCACGGCCGCACCAATCTCGCGATGGCGCTCACCTCCAAGGTGTTGCCCTACAAGACAGGGGTTCGGGCCGTTCGCGCCCGAGGTGTATCGAATTCCGTATCCCGTACTGCTATCGGTGCGAGAGGACCGAGCGGGCGGACGGGCGGACGGGCGGAAGGGTGCTGCATGGCGGACGGCGCGTACTTCGAGCGGCTCTTCGCCGCGACGGTGGATCCCGAGTCGGTGGCCGCGATCGTCATGGAGCTGGAGCTGGGCGAGGGCGGATTCGTGCCGGCGCCGCCGGAGTTACGTGCGGGCCTTGGCGGCCTTCGCCCGGGACGCACGGCATCCTCTTCATCGCGGACGAGATCCAGACCGGGTTCGGCCGGACCGGCGCGATGTTCGCCTCCGAGCACTACGGCCTCGTTCCCGACATCATCACCACCGCCAAGTCTCTCGCCGGCGGCCTCCCGCTCGCCGCGGTGACCGGACGGGCGGACGTGATGGAGGCCGCGCAGGCCGGGGGGCTCGGCGGCACCTACGGCGGCAATCCGCTCGCCTGCGCCGCCGCGCTCGCGGTGCTCGACGTCATGGAGCGCGAGCGCATTCCCGAGCGGGCCCAGGCGGCCGGCGCCCGGATCGGGGCGCGGTTCCGAGAGCTGGGCCGAGCGCTTCCGGCTGCATCGGCGACGTGCGCGGGCTCGGCGCGATGATCGGCATGGAGCTGGTGACCGACCGGGCGAGCACGCGCGCCGGACAAGGCGCTGACCGGACGGCTGCTCGCCGCGGCGCTCCAGCGCGGGGTCATCCTCCTCTCGGCGCGGGAACCTACGGCAATGTCGTTCGGGTGCTGGCCCCGCTCACGGCCGAGGACGCGGTGCTCGACGAAGGACTCGACGCGATGGGCGACGCCCTCGAGCCGAGGTGGCGGCCGGCTCTCGACAGTCCCGCTAGCCGGCGGTACGTTCTCCGGACACATCCTGCCATCGCGCTACGTTCGACTCCTTCGGGAAGGACCTCCCTCCTGCGTGGTCGCCTCATCTTCCGCTCCCTCCGCTGGTCCCGTCGTTCAGCTCTCGCGCGTCTCCAAGACCTTCGGGGACGTGAAGGCCGTCAACGACGTCTCCTTCGAGATCCAGCGCGGCGAGTTCTTCTCCATGCTGGGGCCGTCCGGCTGCGGAAAGACCACCACGCTCCGGCTGCTGGCCGGCTTCGAGGAGCCCGACGAGGACGGCGGCGAGGTTCGGCTGCTGGGCGAGGTGGTCAACAAGAAGCGGCCCTACGAGCGCAAGATCGCGATGGTCTTCCAGAACTACGCGCTCTTCCCCCACCTGTCGGTGCGAGCGCAACGTCGCCTTCGGCCTGGAGCAGCGGAACAGCCCCCAAGAGCCGAGATCGCCGACCGGGTCCGGACGCGCGATGGAGATGGTGCGGCTCAAGCCCGACCTCTTCGCCAGGCGGATGCCGGGCCAGCTCTCCGGCGGGCAGCGCCAGCGGGTGGCGCTGGCCCGCGCGCTCGTGCTCGAGCCCGCCATCCTGCTGCTCGACGAGCCGCTCGGCGCCATCGATCTCAAGCTCCGCAAGGAGATGCAGCTCGAGCTCAAGTCGCTCAACAAGCAGCTCGGCACCACCTTCGTCTACGTCACCCACGACCAGGAAGAAGCGCTCACCATGTCCGACCGGATCGCGGTCATGGACAACGCGCGGGTGGCCCAGCTCGGCACGCCCGGCGGAGATCTACGAGAACCCGCGCACCGCCTTCGTGGCCAAGTTCATCGGCGAGTCCAACTTCTTCGACGGCACCGGCCGAGCGGCGCGTCGGACGGCCAGTGGCAGGTCGCAGCGGAACGGCGGCGGCGACTTCCGTGGTGCCCGACCATCCGGCGGTGCAGGAGGGCAAGCCGGTCCGCATCGCGGTGCGGCCCGAGTGGATGGACGTCTGGCGGCCCGACGCGGTGCCCGCGCGGCGAGAACGCGCTCGGCGGCACCATCCGCGACGTCATCTACCTGGGCGAGACGATGCACGTGCTCGTGACCGTGCCGGGGTGCGAGCGACGTCACCGTGGCGGTGCGCAACGAGGGCCAGCTGATCAAGCCGCTGCCCTGGAAGCGGGGCGACGCCGCCGCGGTGGCCTGGCTTCCGGAGGACTGCCAGATCCTGGAGGAGGATGTAGTGGCGTCGGTCGCGCGAGCGGGTCCTCGCCTGGCTGCTACCCCCGCCCCGGAGCGCGCGCCTGGGCCCTGCTCGCGCCGGGCAGGCTCTGGCTGCTGCTGTTCTTCCTGGTCCCGATCCTCATCATGCTGGTCGTACAGCCTCATGCCGCGCGGGATCTACGGCGGCGTGGAGCCGCGGCTTCACCCTGGAGCACTACGCGCGGTTCTTCGACCCGCTCTACCTCGACATCCTGCAGCGCACGTTCGTCTGGTCCATCGCCTGCACCGTCATCTGCCTGCTGCTGGGCTATCCGGTGGCCTACGTCATCGCGCGCGGCGGCCGCTGGAAGAACCTGCTGCTCTTCCTGGTGGTGCTGCCGTTCTGGACCAGCTTCCTGGTCCGCACCTTCGCCATGATCTTCCTGCATGCGCGACACCGGGCTCGATCAACACCTGGCTGCTGCAAGCTCGGGCTGATCGACGAGCCGCTCACCATGCTGTACACGCCGTTCGCGGTGATGGCGGGCCTGGTGTACGGCTTCCTGCCGTTCATGATCCTCCCGATCTACGCCTCGCTCGAGAAGCTCGACCTCTCGCTGCTCGAGGCGGCCGAGGTGCTGGGCGCGCGCCCGGCCGCGCGGTTCCGGCGGGTCACGCTGCCGCTCTCGATGCCGGGGGTCGTGGCCGGGTGCCTCCTGGTCTTCATCCCGGCGCTCGGGCTCGTTCCTCACGTCCGACCTGCTCGGCGGGGCCAAGCAGGTCATGATCGGCAACCTGGTGCAGAACCAGTTCTCCGCCGCGCGCAACTGGCCGTTCGGCTCGGCCGCGTCGTTCATCGTGATGGCGCTGGTGCTGGTCGCCGTGCATGCTGTACCTGCGGGTGAAGGACCAGGCCCCGGGCGGGGCGCTGACATGAGCATCCGGCCTGCCGCGCTGGCTCATCGCCGTCACGGTCGCTGGTCTACGCTCTTCCTGCACCTGCCGATCCTGGTGCTGGTGGTGTTCTCCTTCAACGACTCCAAGTTCTCGGTGGACTGGCGCGGGTTCACGCTGCAGCTGGTACCAGCGGCTGCTGGAGCGGCCGGACATCCTGCGCGGCCTCAAGGCGAGCCTGATCGTGGGCGTGCGCGTCCACCGTCATCTCCGCGGTCCTCGGCACCCTGCATCGCGCTGGCGCTGGCCCGGCACCGGTTCCGCGGGCGCACGCCGTTCGAGGGGTTCCTCTACGTGCCGATCGTGACGCCCGAGATCGTGGTCGGGATCTCGCTGCTGATCCTCTTCGCGCTGCTCAAGATCCCGCTCGGGCTCACCACCATCACCATCGCCCACGTGGCGTTCTGCATCTCCTTCGTGGTGATCGTGGTGCTGGCCCGGCTCGAGGGGATGGACGGGACCCTGGAGGAAGCGGCGATGATCCTCGGCGCCGACGAGATCACCACCTTCTGGAAGGTCACCGTGCCGCAGCTCTGGCCCGGCATCCTGTCCGGCGCGCTGCTCGCCTTCACCATGTCGTTCGACGACTTCGTGATCACCTCGTTCGTGTCGGGCTCCGGGTCCTCCACGCTGCCGATCGTGGTCTACGGCATGGTGCGGCGGAACGTCGAGCCGAGCATCAACGCGATCAGCACCATCATCCTGCTGGTGACGACCGCGCTGATCTACCTGGCCGACCGGCTGGCGCGGGAGAAGATAGAGCCGGGCGCGGGTCGGTGGAACGCCGGACGTGATCGAGCGATGCCTCTGGGACGAGGCTGCCCCGCCGCCGCCGTCCTCGGGTCGCCGCCGGCCCGCACCGACGTCGCCATCATCGGCGGCGGCTACACCGGACTCGTCGGCGGCCCGGACGCTGGCCCGGCACGGGACTGGCGGTGACCGTCCTGGAGCGGCACCGTACTGGGCTGGGGCGCCAGCGGCCGCAACGGCGGGTTCGTGCTTCCGGGGTTTCAAGCCGGAGGTGGCGGAGCTGATCCGGCGCTACGGTCGTGGAGCGGGCCCGCGCGCTGTTCGAGCTCATCCCGCGAGGCGGTGCGACTTCCTGGAGCGCCTGATCGCCGAGGAGGCGGATCGCCTGCGACTTCGCTCGCTGCGGGGCGGTCACCCTCGCGGCGACGGCCGGCGCACCTCCGCGGCCTGGAGGCGAGCAGCGGCTCCTGCGCGAGCGGCTGGGCCACGAGACCGAGCTGCTCGGCCGCCGAGGCGCTGGGCGAGGAGATCGGATCAGCCCGGCTACCACGGCGGCGCTGCTGGATCCCGCGCGGTGCTCGCTGCACCCCGGCCAAGTACTGTGCCGGCCTGCGCCGGGCCGGCGGCCGGGCGGGTGCGCGACTCATCGAGGGCGCGGAGGTCACCGGGGTGCGGCGCGCCGAGGGGCTGCGAGGTCGTGAGCACGTCGGCGGGGCCCGGTGACGCGCGCGCGAGGTGCTGGCCGCGACCAACGGCTACACCGCGCCGCCTTCCCCGCCTTCGCGCCGGGTGGTGCCGATCGGGAGCTACATCGTCGCCACCGCGCCGCTGGGCGAGGCGCGCCGCGAGCGCCTGATTCCCGGGGGCCGGGTGATGAGCGACACCAAGAACCTGCTGCACTACTTCCGGCTCTCGCCGGACGGACGGATGGTCTTCGGGGGACGCGCGTCGTTCACGCCCACCACCGTCCGGGAGAGCGCCGCGGATTCTGCAGGTGGCGATGGCGCGAGGTGTTCCCGTCGGCTGGCGGACGGTCCCCGATCGAATTCGCCTGGTCGGGGAAGGTCGCCTTCCCGCGCGACCACATGCCCCACGCCGGCCGGCTGGACGGGGTGCACTACGCGCTGGGCTACTGCGGCCACGGCGTCGCGCTGGCCACCTGGCTGGGAGCCCGGATGGGTGAGGCGCTGGCCGGCCGCGCAGATGCCGACCCTGACCGGCGACCTGCCCGGCGATTCCGCTCTACAGGGGCCGTCCGTGGTTTCTCCCCCTGGTGGGCGGGTACTATAGGCCGAAGGACTGGATGAGCTGACTCGGCACGAGCACTCACGGACCACGACTCAAAGGGGAGGCACATGAGCAAGCGCATGGAACTCGAACGCCTGGTCGGAGAGCTGGAGCGCGGCGGCATCTCTCGGCGCGATTTCGTGTGGCGCGCGCTGGCGCTCGGGCTCAGCATGAGCTCGGTGGGAGCCCTGCTCTCCGCCTGCGGGGGCGGCGAGAAAGGTGGAAAGGCCGGCGAGGGCGCGGCCGCCGCAGCCGATGGCCGACCTCGGCCCCATGGAGAAGGAGCTGCACATCTACAACTGGTCCGACTACATCGCCGAGGACACGGTGCCGAACTTCGAGAAGGAGTTCGGGGTCAAGGTCACCTACGACACCTACGAGAGCAACGAGGAGATGGTCGCCAAGCTCCAGGCGGGCGCGACGGGCTACGATATCATCGTGCCCTCCGGCTACATCATCCCGGTGCTCGTGGCGACCGACCTCATCGAGTCCGCTCAACAAGAAGTACCTGACCAACTGGGGCAACGTCTCGCCGATCTTCCAGAATCTTCCGTCCGATCCGGGGACAAGCACACCGTGCCCTGGCAGTGGGGCACCAGCGGCATCGCCTACCGCACCGACAAGGTCAAGACGCCGGTCGACAGCTGGGCCGTGTTCATGGATCCCAAGCTAAGGGCAAGATGACGATGATGGACGACGGCCGCGAAGTGATCGGCGCCTTCCTCCGCTACCGGGGCCACTCGCTCAACTCCACGGACGCAGCAGAGCTCGCCCAGGCCAAGGCCGACGCGGTCGAGGCCAAGAAGCAGCTCAAGGCCTACATCTCCGCGCCGGTCAAGGCCCAGCTCATCTCGGGCGACGTCTGGATCTCCCAGCTCTGGAACGGCGACACCACCCAGGCCAAGGCCGAGCAGCCCAACCTCGGCTACGTCATCCCCAAGGAGGGCTGCACCATCTGGGGTGACTCGATGTGCATCCCCAAGAGCGCCCCGAACAAGCGGGCCGCGCACGAGTGGATGAACTACATCCTTCGGCCCGAGGTGGGCGCCGCGCTGTCCGACGCCACCGGCTACGGGACCCCGAATGCCGCGGCGGCCAAGGTGCTGAAGACGCCCGGTCCCGTACCCCACCGAGGACGAGCTCAAGCGGCTGGAGTACCAGGTCGACCTGGGCAAGGACACCGCGACCTGGGACCAGATCTGGACGGAGATCAAGTCGGCTTGAGCCGCCGCCCGAACGACGAGGTCTGGCGCACACCAGCCGGTACCTCGAGCTCATCGCGGGCCGCGAGCATGTCGATCGAGGAGAAGCAGGCCTTCATCGCCGAGACGGTGGAGAGCTACGAGCGGTACTACAACCGCGGGTTCATCGGCTACCGGAAGTCGGTCACCGAGGCGGGACAGTTCGCGGCGCTCGAGTGGTCGGGCGAGGGCTCCATCCTGCACGACCTCCTGGGCCGGGAGTACATCGACTGCCTCGGCGGCTACGGGATCTTCAGCGCGGGCGTCAACCACCCGAAGATCGTCAAGGCCGTCACCGACCAGATGGAGCGCATGGCGCTCAACAGCCAGGAGCTGCTCGAGCCCTGGCGCGCCGCGCTGGCGCGGGTGCTCGCCGAGGTCACGCCGGGCGAGCTGCAGAACTCCTTCTTCATCAACAACGGCACCGACGCCATCGAAGGCGCCATCAAGCTCGCCCGGCTCTACACCAGGCGGAACACCTTCATCTCCACGCTCGGCGGCTTCCACGGCAAGTCGATGGGCTCGCTCTCGCTCATGGGGAAGGCCTCGTTCCGCGAGCCGTTCCAGGGCGGCCTGCAGGACGTGCGCTTCGTGCCCTACGGCGACGCCGACGCGCTCGAGGCCGAGCTGGCGAAGGGCGCCGAGGTCGGCACGCCGGTGGCGGGCGTCGTGCTCGAGCCGGTGCAGGGCGAGGCCGGCGGCGTGGTGCCGCCGGCCGACTACCTCCCGCGCGCGCGCGAGCTGTGCACCAGGTACGGCGCGCTGCTCATCGCCGACGAGATCCAGACCGGGATGGGCCGGACCGGGAAGCTCTGGGGCGTGGACCACTGGAACGTGGTGCCCGACATCATGTGCGTCGGCAAGTCGATCGGCGGCGGGGTCATGCCGCTCTCGGCGTTCATCTCGACGCCGCGAGATCTGGGAGGTGATGATCCCCAACCCGATCATCCACTCGACCACGTTCGGCGGCAATCCGCTGGCCTGCGCCGCCGGCCTCGCCGCGATCCAGGTGACGCTGGAGGAGGACCTGCCCGGGCCAGGCGGCCGCCAAGGGCGAGTTCCTGCTCGCGCGAGCTGGCCACGCTGCAGCAGAAGTACCCGCAGGTGCTCGACCGACGCCCACGGCAAGGGCCTGCTGATCGGGATGGAGTTCCCCACCGAGGAGATCGGCTGGCAGGTGGCGGCGGGGCTGTTCAAGCGCGGCGTGCTGGTGGCCGGCACCTACTCCAAGGCCCAGGTGATCCGGATCGAGCCGGCGCTGGGCATCCCGATGGAGCTGCTGCAGGAGATGCTGAACCGGCTGGAGGACACGCTTCTGCGAGGTCGCGAAGACAGCCTGAAGAGACGGCCGGTGACACCGGTCACGACGGGTCGCGGAACCCGGCACGAAATTCCGTCCATGGTCCGCACCGCACCCGCCCGCTCCGCCGCCGATTTCCTTCCGCCCGATCCCACGATATCCAGACTGCGCGCGGCCGCGGAGTCGTGCCGCGGCTGCGAGCTGTGGCGGGACGCCACCCAGACGGTCTTCGGCGAGGGTCCGGTCCGCGCGCGCGTGATCTTCGTGGGCGAGGAGCCCGGCGACGAGGAGGACCGCGTCGGCCGGCCATTCGTGGGCCCCGCCGGACGCCTGTTCGACGAGGCGCTGGCCGCCGCGGGCCTCGATCGCGACCGCCGTCTATCTCACCAACGCGGTCAAGCACTTCAGGTTCGTTCGGAAGGAGCTGACCAAGCGAAGGCTGCACAAGAAGCCCACGGCGAGCTCGATGTGCGCGCGTGCCAGCCGTGGCTCCGCGAGGAGATCCGCCTGATCCAGCCGCGCTCTGGTCGTCGCCCTGGGCAGCACGGCGGCCCAGTCGCTGCTTGGGAATGACTTCCGGGTCACCCAGCATCGCGGTGAGGTGGTCCAGTCGGAGTGGGCGGGACCGGTCTTCGCGACGGTGCATCCATCGGCCGTCCTGCGCGCGCCGGCCGGCACGAGGAGGGAGGCGAGAGCGGACTTCTTCCGGGATATCGCCGGCGTCGCGGCCTTTCTGCGATCGGCCGACAGGCGGAAGGCGGCCATCCGGTCGGCTCCTCGTCCCACCGGGCCGCGTCGTTCTGCACGGCGGCCGCCGCCACGCCCCGAGAGGACGCGCGGGACCGCGGGTGTCCCCGGACGAAACGAGGGGCCTAGCGGATCGCCAGGCCCCTCGATAACTCCAGGTCCGCGCCGATCACTCCTCCGCGGCAGCTTCCTCTTCTTCCTCGACCGCGTTGGACCAGCCGATGGACACCCCGCCCCAGAGCTTGAAGTCGCTCCCGTCGCTGCTGGGCGAGTGGAACTTGGTGAACTCGTCACCATTGATCTGGAAGTGCACCACGGGCGTGATCGAGAACACGCCCGCGGTCAGCGGGACGCCGGCCGAGATGTCCAGGTGGGTGAACCCGTTGTCCTGGAAGTTGGCGAAGTCCACTCTCGCCCGTGGCATCCTCGTCGAAGTCCTGACCCGCGCTGAACCCCACGGCCGCGCCCAGGTCGAGGGTGTGCGCGGCGCCGAGCGGAAGCGAGTGCGACACGGCGCCTTCGAGGTACGCGCCATTCACCTTGTCGATGTCGTAGTAGATGGAGAGCTCGGGGGCGAGCGGCGCGTCGATGCCGACCGTGCCGTAGATCTCCCAGGTGTTGAAGTCGCTGTTCAGCCCGTTGTCGGTGTCGTTGGGATAGATGTACCCGATGATGCCGCCCGTGAGAGAGGCCTTGCCCGCGGTGAACCCGACCTCGGCGTAGGGATTGAACTCCGCGAAATTGAACGCGGAGAGCCCTCCGCTCTCGCTGATGTCGTTCTCCGGATCGTCGTACTTGCCGATGTCGATGTTCGCCCAGCCGCCGGCCGTGATGGATGCGTTGCCCGCCGGGAAGCTGACCCAGACGTCCGGCTGAGCGACGGGCTTGTTGGTCAGGGTCACCCCGCGCCAGACGTAGGAGCTGAAGAGGTCCAGCTGGGCGCCGACCTCGGTCTGCGCGTGCGCGACCCGTGCGGACGCCGTCAGCAGGAAGCCGAGCGCGGTCGCCCTCAGCAGGTTCGTGGCCTTCATGCGATCTCCTTGGGACCTGACGGTGGGATGGCGGTGAACGACGCCTGTTGGTCAATGTACGGGTGGCGGCACAACGGTCAAGCGCGACCGTGTACCGCCGACATCCCGTACCGGCCGGGCGCACCTATTCCGAGGTGGCCGGCGTGCCCAGGGCCCGTGACCAGCTGATCGTCAGGCCACCCCACAGCTTCACGTCGCTCTCGTCTCCCGGGGAGGTGAGCTTGGTGACCTCGTCACCGTTGACCAGGAAGTGCACCACCGGCGTGATGGAGAAGATGCCCGCCGAGAGAGGGACGCCGGCCGACAGATCGAGATGGGTGAACCCGTTCTCGAAGAAGTTGTTGATCTCTCCCACATCCTGCGCCTCCGCCTGTCCGGCGCTGAACCCACCGAGCGCCCCGAGGTTCAGGGAGACCGATGAGCCAAGCGGAACGGCGTGCGCTACGCTGGCCTCGAGGTAAGCTCCGTTCACTTTGTCGAAGTCGTAATACAGCGCCAGCTTGGGGCTGAGGGGGACGCCCAGCCCTACCTTCCCGTAGACCTCCCAGGTGTTGAAGTCGTCGGTCACCCCGAACTCGTTGGGGAATACGTACCCGACCACGCCGCCCGTGACGGTCGCCTTGCCGACCGGGAGGCTCACCTCCGCCCAGGGATCGAACTCCGAGAGGTTGAGCCCCGATGCCCCGCCGCTCTGGCTGAAGTCGTCGGACCCGTTGTAGCGGCCCAGGTCGACGTTGGCCCACCCACCCACGGTCACCGACGCGTTCCCCGCGGGGAACGCCACGTAGACATTCGGTTGTCCGACCGGCCGATTGGTGAGGCTGACTCCGCGCCAGACGTATCCGCTGAACACACCGAGATCCGCCCCCACGGTGGCCTGGGCCTGTGCGGTTCGGATCCCTGCCGCGGCGAGGGTCAGCACGGCGGCACCCAGCAACTTCGGTCGAAGCATGTGGTCCTCCCTTCGGGATAGGAAAACAAAAAACCCGCCTCGAACGTCGAGGCGGGTCGGCTATGGCAAGCGCGTCACAGATACGACGGCCCGAGACCTCTACGTGAAGGCGTGGTCGATGGAGAGCGGATTGCGGTTTCGACGGGAATCGGGGCGCATGAATCCAGTATAGGTCGCGCCCACGCGCAGCGTCAAGCGCCCCCCGCCGTCTGGCGTGCGTCCGAGCTCTGACATGGGTGGCGGAATCTAGGGGCGGGGCCGAGCCCTTCCAACGGCGCTATCGTGATGCGCGACGCGCGCTTCGGGCTCTCGGCGGCGGAGTTGCGGAGTTGGGGACCACATGTCACCTTGCCAGCGTATGCTCAGCACCGGAGTACGACTGGATCTCAACTCCGTTTTCGTCAGGCGCTTCGGCGATCTCGTGGCGCTTCTACGAGTGGACCCGGGCAACGATGCCGCCCAGGATCTGGCGCTCAGCGCCGCGGCCGATGCCGTCTCCACGACCGCGGCCGACGTCGAGGCCGCGAACGAGGAGGCGGGAAGCGTCGAGGGGGTGGGGCTTCGCGCCAGGATGATCGCGCGCCAGGTCGATCGGCTTCGCGTGGCCGCCGGTGCGGAGCCCTATGAGCTCCAGTCCGTCGCCCGCGCGCTGGCGCACGATCTCACGCCCATTCCCTCCATGCCGCACGTGGAAGTCGAGCTGATGCGGCTCCTGGCTCCGCCACAGCGCTGACTCCCGGCTCAGCGGTGGACGTCGAATCCTTCCACGTGCAGATCCAGGTTGTGATTCACCCGGAGCCCCACCATCCCGTCGAGCGCCATCCCCTTCGCCGCGGTGCTGTAGACCTCCTGGCCATTCACCTGGAAGACCAGTTTGCTCTCATCCCGCTTGTTGTCCACCTCGAGGAGGTTGACCGCGGTGCCCTTGGCGTCCGGCTTCTGGATGGCGGCGTGCTGGACCCAGCCTTTGGTGATGTCCGTGGCCTTCTCGCCGTCCCGCCGCTTGATCACGTAGCTCCCATCCTGCCGGATCAGGAAGTAGATGTATTTCTGCGCGGCGCCGTCGAGACCCTGGCCGCCGACGAAGAGTCCATACCCTTCAGGATGCTCCGACGGCTTCGTCTGGGTGAAGCGCGCGAGGGTGTGGAATGACCCCTTTCCGTCCATCTCGGCCCGGTAAAGGATGATGGCCGGGCCCAGGGTGATGTGCAGGCCCTGGCCCATGGTCACGACCTTCGCGTTCTTGGCGTCGCCACGGTCGGCGCGCACGGTCCAGCCGGCGGGGACTGCTCCCCCGCCAGCGGCGGCGTGGTCGGCATGGTCCTGGGCGGCGAGCGGGGTGGCGAGGGCCGCGAGGAGCACGGCGGCGGACAGCGACGGTCGCATCGAAATTTCCTCCGGTGACAGCGTGAATCGTGGAGTTGCGGGATTCTTTGCGGCAGGCTAACCTATGCAGCCACTATTTCGGTTCCTATTCGGAGACGCTCGATGTCGTATTGGATCGGAGTGCTGCTCGCCACGATCGGTGCGAGTTTGATCCTCGGGGCCCTGACCTTCGTCTCGGCGCTCATCGGCGTAGTCGTCAACGCCATGATCGTGCTGATGTGCGGCCCGATCATCGACGGGATCGCCAACAAGCGGGGGCGCGCCTCACGCTAGCTGGCGTCAGGCGTCGTCCAGGGTCGAGGATTCCGGGGTAGTCGCCGCGCGCATGGCGGCCTCGTAGTTGATCTTGAGACTTCCCTGCAGCTCCCTCAATCCCCGCACCTTCATCTGTAGCCCTCCGCCCCGGCGCGTCATCGTGGCCATGAGACCGGCCGTGTCGGCGAGCCCGGTGATGCTGAGCCCCGCCGACTTGCCCTTGATCTCGTCGAGCAGCCGCGCCAGCCCTCGCACGACGATGTCGTCGGCGCGCAGCGCGGTCATCTCCTCGATGACGGCGTGGACGCGCTGGAATTTCCGGGGCAGCGTCTCGAGATAGGCGAGCTGTGCCTGCTGTCGTGACGAGAGTTTGGGCGCCATGTGCGGCCCTTGGGTCAGAGATGAGTCAATGTAACCATCGGGTGTGAATCTCCACCCCGGGCGTTTCGTAGGGCGACGTGCACCGAAAGCACGCGGGTGCACGCCTAGCGTCGTATGACAAACTACTACTCACAGGTATCGGATCCATGAAGCTCTCCGATATGTCCATCCGCCGGCCGGTCCTCGCCAGCATGGTGAGCCTCGCCCTCGTGTTGTTCGGCGTCATAGGCTACACGCAACTTGCCGTCCGAGAGTTTCCGGACGTGGATCCCCCGATCGTTTCGGTGAGCACCGCCCTGGTCGGCGCGAACCCGCAAGTGATCGAGTCGGCGGTCACCGACATCCTGGAGGAGGAGCTCAGCACGGTGGAGGGGCTCCGCACCCTGACCAGCTCCAGCGCGGAGGGCTTCAGCAACATCACGCTCGAGTTCAACCTCGATCGCGACGTCGAAGCCGCCGCCCAGGACACCCGGGACAAGGTGGCCCGCATTCGGGGCCGGCTGCCGGAAGACGTGGAAGAGCCGGTGGTGGCCAAGCAGGACGCCGACGCGCAGCCCTTCTTCTGGCTGGCCCTCTCGGGCGAGAACTACGATCTCCTCCAGCTCTCCGACATCGCCGACCGGCTGGTCAAGAGCCGGCTGCAGACGCTGCCGGGCGTGGGCCAGGCCCAGATCTTCGGCGAGCGTCGCTTCTCGATGCGGGTCTGGCTCTCCGCCTCCGAGCTCGCCGCGCGCGGACTCACGGTGCAGGACGTCGAGGCGGCGATCCGGAGCCGCAACGTCGAGGTGCCCGCGGGCCGGATCGAGTCCGAGCGGCGCGAGTTCACCGTGCGCTCGCTGGGTGAGCTCAAGACGCCCGAGGAATTCGGCAACCTGGTGGTCCGGAGCGACGGCGGCGTCCTCATCAAGCTCAAGGACCTGGCCCGGGTGGAGCTGGGGCCGGAGGACGAGCGCAGCACCCTCCGCTTCAAGGGGACGTCCGCCGTCGCCATCGGCGTCGTCCGCCAGTCCAAGTCGAACATCATCTCGGTGGCCGACGCGATCCACAAGGAAGTGCCGCGGATCCAGGCCTCGCTGCCGCCGGGCGTCGCGCTGACGACGGCGTTCGACCAGTCCACCTTCGTCAAGATCTCGATCCGCGAGGCGGAAGAAACCCTCCTCATCGCCGCGGGCCTGGTCGTCGTCATCATCTTCGTGTTCCTGCGAAACCTGCGCGCCACCATCATTCCCGGTCTCGCGATCCCGACGTCGATCGTGGCGACCTTCGCGATCATGTATTTCTTCGGGTTCTCGATCAACAACTTCACCCTGCTCGCGCTCACCCTCGCCATCGGCATCGTGGTGGACGACGCGATCATCGTCCTGGAGAACGCCTACCGGCACCAGGAGGAGCTGGGGGAGGACCCCGAGACCGCGGCGATCAACGGCACCCGTGAGATCGCGTTCGCCGTGCTCGCCACCACGATCGCGCTGGTCGCGGTGTTCACCCCGCTCGCCTTCCTCAAGGGTTCCACCGGCCGGCTGTTCAACGAGTTCGGCGTGGCGGTGGCGGGCTCGGTGATCATCTCGGGGTTCGTGGCGCTGACGCTGACTCCGATGCTCTGCGCCAAGATCCTGCGCATGCCGAAGCAGCACGGGCGGATCTACTCACTCCTCGAGTCGGGGTTCAACAGTCTCTCCTCCGGCTACGTTCGCACGCTCCGGGGTGCGCTACGCATCCGGACACTGGTCGTGATCGGCGCGCTGGCCGTGACGGTGGGAGCAGTGTTCGTGTTCCGCTCGCTCGAGCGCGAGTTCGTGCCGCCCGAGGACCGGGGCTGGTTCTTCTCGTTCATCATCGCGCCCGAGGGCTCGTCGCTCGCCTATACCGACGGCTATCAGAAGCGTGCGGAGGCGATCCAGGCGGCGACGCCGGAGATCGACAGCTACTTCAGCGTGGTCAACATCGGTGACGGCGTGAGCCGGGGCATCATCTTCAGCAACCTGAAGGACTGGGGGGACCGGGAGCGCTCGTCGGAGGAGATCATCGGCGGGGTACAGGCACAGTACTTCGGCATTCCCGGGGTCTTCGCCTTCGCCACCCAGCCGCCGGCGTTCGGCTGGGGCAGCCCGGTCAACTTCGTGATTCAGCATCCCGACTTCGCCATGCTGGTGAAGGGCAACGATACGCTGCTCGCCCGCGCCCGCGCCGTCCCGGGCCTGATCAACGTGGACAGCGACCTCCGGGTCAACAAGCCGCAGCTCAACGTGAACTTCGACCGCGACCGGGCCGAGGATCTCGGCGTGCCGGTGGGCGATGTGGCCACCACGCTGCAGGTGCTGCTGGGCGGCCGGGAGGTGAGCACCTTCACCCGGGCCAACAAGCAGTACGACGTGATCGTGCAGCTCGACCCGCGTGCCCGGGCCACCCCCAGCGACATGACCGGACTCTACGTCCGCGGCCGGGACGGCGGACTGGTGAAGCTGGAGGCGCTCGCGAGTGTGGAGGAAGCGGTCGGTCCCCGCGATCTCGCCCACTTCAACCGGGTGCGCGCCTCGACCCTCACGGCGAGCCTGGCGCCGGGCTTCACCCTCGGCGCGGCCATCGACTCGCTCAACCGGATCGCGGCACGAAGTGCTGCCCAAGGGGAGCAGCACGGCGCTCGCGGGCGAGTCGCGCGAGCTGGAGGAGAGCGGATCGTCCCTCTACTTCGCCTTCGTCCTCGCCCTGGTCGTGGTCTTCATGGTGCTGGCGAGCCAGTTCGAGTCGCTGGTGCACCCGTTCACCGTGCTGCTCGCCGTCCCGCTGGCGGTCACCGGCGCGCTGTTCACGCTGAAGCTCGCCGGATCGACCCTGAACGTGTACAGCCAGATCGGCATGATTCTCCTGATCGGACTGGTGACCAAGAACTCGATCCTGCTGGTGGAGTACATCAACCAGCTGAAGGAGCGGGGGATGCCCACGGTAGAGGCGGCGCTCGAGGCGGGGCGCATCCGCCTGCGGCCCATCCTCATGACCTCGGTCGCCACCGTGATGGGCGCGCTCCCGATCGCGCTGGGTCTCGGCGCCGGCTCGCTCAGCCGGCGGCCCCTCGGGTACGCCATCGTGGGCGGCCTGCTCTTCTCGACGCTGCTCACCCTCTACGTCGTCCCGGTGGTGTACGTGATCTTCGACGGCCTTCTGGTACGGATGCGCGGGCGGGAGCCGGTACGGCACGGCACGCTCACGCCGGCGGAGGCCGAGTGATCGCTGCACTGCTGCTCGCGCTGCAGGGGGCGGTGCCGGCGGCCGACTCCGTTCCGGCAGCCGACGCCGTCCCTGCTGTGGCCGCCGTCGCCGCGGACACTATTCCCCGGGTGACGCTCGCCGAGGCGATCCGCCGATCCTCGCGGCTCGACCCCGACTACGTCCGCGCGCTCGGCGCCATGGACAATGCCGAGTGGGGCCGGCGCGCGGCGGTGCTGGCGTTCTTCGTGCCGTCGGTATCGATCGGGCTGGACGAGACCAAGTACTCGCAGGCCTTCTTCAATCCTGCCGATCCCGCCAACCCGACCAGCACGCTCGTGGTCGGCACCGCGAGCGCGAACTACGAGATCTTCAGCCTCCGGAAGTTCGCCGAGCTCGGACGCACCCGCGCCGAGCTGTCGAGCGCCCAGGCCGGTGAGCTGGAGCAGCGATTCCAGGCGGCGCTCGAGACCGAGTCGAGCTACTACGACGTGCTGGTCAACCAGGAGCTGCTGCGCGTGGCGCGGGAGCGGATGGCGCGGGCCCGCGAGGGGCTGGGCGTCGCGCGGGCCCGAGTGACCTCGGGCGCCGCGGTGCAGACCGACTCCCTGCAGCTGGTGCTCGAGCTGACCCGTGCCGAGGTCGACGCGCTGGTACGGGGCAACGCGCTGCGGACGGCGCAGCTCGAGCTGGGCCGGCGCGTGGGAGAGGCCACCGCCGGTGGATGCGGCGCCGCTCGACACGATGCCGGCCCCGGATCTGCCCATCGGTCTGCCCGACGCGCTGCGGACGGCGCTGGATCAGGGCCCCCAGTACCGCGCCGCCCAGGCCAACGATCGAGCCGCTGAGGCGGCGCTCAAGGCGCAGCGCAGCGACTATTTCCCCACCCTGGGCGTGGGTGCGCTGCACCAGCGCTACGACACCGAGATCTTCCCCGGCGCGGCCAAGGTCAGCTCGGTCACCTTCAGCCTGTCGTTTCCGCTCTGGAACAACGGGCTGCGTGAGATCGAGGTGAGCCGCGCCCGGGTGGCCCGCGATGTCGCCCGCGCCATTCGGGACGATCTGGAGCGCGCCGTTCGGCGCGACGTGACCTCGGCGTTCGACACCTACCAGTCCAGCCGCGAGGCGACGCCGAGCTCGCCGGGGTCGGCGTGACCGTGGCGCCGCGAGACCTACCGGATGCAGGAGCTGCGCTACCGCGCGGGCGCCAGCACGATTCTCGATCTGCTGGACGCCCAGGTCAGCCTGGCGGAGGCGGAGGCGGGATCTGGTCCAGGCCCGCTACGTCACGCGACTCTCGCTGGCCCGCCTCGAGGCCATCCTGGGCCGCAGACTCTTCTCGAACAAGGACGCACCGTGAGATCGACATTCGCCGTCGCCACGACGGTTCGCACGCCGCTCTCGACGCTCGCCCTCGGGGCCGTCCTGGTCCTCGGCATGGCCGGCTGCAAGAGCGCCGACGACGCGAAGGAGGGCGCCGGGGGTCCCGGCGGCGGCCAGGGGGGCGGTCCGCCCGCCATGCCGGTCGAAGTCGTGGTCGCCCGCGCCGACACCGTGGTGGACGCCATCCTGGCGACCGGCCAGATCGAGGCGATGCAGTCGGTCGAGCTGCGGCCCGACATCGAGGGACGCATCGACGCGATCCTGGTGCGCGAAGGCTCGCTGGTGTCGCGCGGACAGCCGCTGTTCAAGGTGGATGACGCCGAGCTCAAGCGCCGAAGTCGCCCGGGCCGAGGCGGAGCGCGACCTGGCGCGCCAGTCGCTCGCCCGGACCCGCGATCTGCTGGGACAGAAAGCCTCCAGCCAGTCGGAGCTGGAGCGGGCCGAGGCCACGTCGCGCAGCACCGAGGCCCAGCTCGACGCTGCTCAAGGTGCGGCTCGACCGCACCACGGTGCGCGCGCCGTTCGCCGGCGTCGCGGGCCAGCGGATGGTCAGCCTGGGCGACTACGTGACCACCAGCGACCCGCTGATGACGGTGCAGACCGTGTCGCCCCAGCGGGCCGTGTTCCAGGTGCCGGAGCGCTACGCCGACCAGCTCGAGGTCGGGTCAGAAGGTGACCTTCCGCGTCGCCGCGCTGCCCGGACGAGAGTTCGCCGGGCCGGGTGGACTTCGTGGACCCGGTGGTGCAGCTCCCCGGCCGCACCATCACGGTGAAGGCGCAGGTGCCCAACCCAAGGCGCGAGCTGCAGTCCGGCATGTTCATCGAGGTCCGGCTCGCCACCGACGTGCGTCCCGACGCGGTGGTCATCGCCGAGGACGCGGTGCTGCCGCTGCAGGGCTCGAACTTCGTGTGGGTCGTGGTGGACGGAAAAGCGACCCGGCGCCAGGTCGAGCTCGGCGTGCGGACGCCGGGTTTCGTGGAGGTGCGGAGCGGAGTCGAGGCGGGCGAGCAGGTCGTGGTGGGCGGGCAGGAGCGGCTGGCCGAAGGCGCCCCCGCCGCGGCCACGGTGCTCGACCGGACGGCGCCGAGCGGTCGGGAGAGCGTGGGAGGCACCACGCCATCGCCCAATGGCGGGGCGGGAGCGCAGCCCGCCACCGACTCCGCGGCCGCCAAGACCGCCGCGGCCCCGAAGCCGGACAGCGCGGCGGCCAAGTCGGCGGGCAACCAGGATTCGAGTCGCAGCCGGACTCCATAGCACCGGGCCGCAGCGGCTCCTATCCTCCGTACCCCGCGCCGGTCCGCCGCTGCCACGAACGCCGTCCCGTAGGAGAGACCCGATGCTCGAGCCCGGTACCCCAGCCCCCCGTTCACCCTGACCGACGCCGCCGGCAAGCGCGTCTCGCTCGACCGATTTCGGCGGGCAAGGACGTGGTCCTCTACTTCTATCCGAAGGACGACACCCCGGGCTGCACCAAGGAGGCCTGCGGGTTCCGCGACGCCTGGGACGACCTCCAGGCCCTCGGCGCAGTGGTGCTCGGCGTATCGCCCGACGAGGCGGCGTCCCACGCAAGTTCGCCGACAAGTACCGGCTGCCGTTCACCTGCTGTCCGACCCCGACCACTCGGTGATGCAGGCCTATGGCGCCTACGGGGAGAAGACGATGTACGGCAGGAAGGTGACGGGCGTGATCCGCTCGACCGTCTGGATCGGCCCCGACGGCCGGGTGCGCCGCCACTGGGCCAGGGTCGCCGACGCCGCGGAGCATCCCGGCAAGGTCCTGGCGGCCCTCAGGAGCGCGGCTGAGGGCTCCCGAACCTGAGCTATATTCCTCCGCCTGATCCCCGACACCTCCCGGATACCCGGCATCGACCGCAACGCAGCCCGCCAGACCTCCCGCTCCTTCGTCACCTGGCTCTGGGAGTGGACCAAGTCGATCGTCGTCGCGCTGGTCGTCTGGTTCTTCCTGCGGACCTTCCTGGTCGAGGCGTTCCGGATCCCGTCGGGCAGCATGGAGAACACCCTGCTGATCGGCGATTTCCTGTTCGTCAACAAGGCGCTGTACGGCGCCGAGGTCCCCCTCATCAAGACGCCGGCTGCCCGCGGTGCGGGAGCCGCAGCGGAACGACATCCTGGTCTTCGACTCGGTCGAGGAGGAGGGGCTCAAGGTGGTCAAGCGCCTGATCGGCATGCCGGGCGACACGCTCGCGCATGGAGGACGGGGCAGCTCTTCCGGAACGGCGAGCGGGTCGACGAGCCCTACGCGGTGCACTGGCGATCCGCACCGCTCCGAGGATCCGATCCAGCGCGCCAAGATGCGGGAGTGGCAGCTCCCGCATCTGGTGCAGCGGGACACGGCGACCTACCAGCCCGATCTCCAGGACTGGGGCCCGATCGTGGTGCCGGCCGACTCGTTCTTCATGATGGGCGACAACCGGGACAGCTCGTACGACGGGCGCTACTGGGGATTCCTGCCGCGGACGAACGTGCGGGGACGGCCGCTGGTGGTCTACTTCAGCTACGACCCGAGCAGCTGGCGGTCGCTGCCGTTCCTCACGGCGGTGCGGTGGGGGCGGATCTTCACCGCGCCGCGAGTGAGCGCCGGTCAGGTCAGAGCTGACGGGCGGGGCGCCTCGGGGAGCGACGAGCGGTTGAGCGTGCGGGGGATGTAGGCGGCGGTCCGGCCGCAGGCGGTGCAGTGGAGGGTGACTCGGCCACCCTGGGCGTCGTCGGCGAGGATCGTTCGGGAGTGCGCTCGACTCGACTCGGCACCGCAGGAGGGACAAACCAGCGGTTTCTGGTCCCGATCCGCGGCGATCAGAATCAGCGCTTCCGGCGCCCGGTACTCCTTGATGCCCCGACGTCCCACAGTCGGCCCTTCCGGCGGGGTCTGGTGGCACGGATCTGGCTACCCCACCTACGTTCGAATTTACCGGAAGTCGCTCCGGGCGCGCAAAGGTCGGCGACGGCCCGTCTCGCACATGCGGGAGGAGCTCACATGATGCGCAGTACTGCTCGGATGCATGGCGGTCGCTGGTGCCATCGCTGGGCGTCATGGCCGCGCGCGCCGAGGCGCAGCAGGTTCACGAGATCCGGCTGGACGCCGACGCCGCAGAAGGAGATTACCGCTTCGAGCCCGCCGTCGGTGACCGCGCAGCCCGGCGACGTGCTCGCTTTCAGGGTGGTCAGCGGCGCGCCCCACAGCATCGTGTTCGAGGGCGAGGGGCTGTCGCCCGGCGCTCGACGAGGCGCTCAACGCGGCCATGCCTCGGCCGCTCGGGCGACCTCAGCAGCCCGCTGCTCACAGCGAGCGGGGCGGAGTACCGGATGGTGGTGCCCGCGCTCCCGGCCGGGCAGCTACGAGTTCTTCTGCCTGCCCCACCGCGCCTATGACATGCGGGGGAGCTGATGACGGTCGAGTAAGCAGTGTCCTCTGCATAGAACAGGGCCGGGCTGACGCCCGGCCCTGACCCGGTTGTGGCCTCTTAGGTCACAAATCATAGTAGTAGCACAGCATACTACTAGCGTCTGCCTGTCACCCGTGCGAGAATTCCGCGCTGTCTGGCAGCCGACTGGTCGGCTCGAGCGGACTCGCAGGTAAGGAGGACATCGTGGTGTCGGAACTTGGCGGTTCACAGATCTCGACGTTGCTGGAGACCCTGCCCGGCATCGCCAACGTGCTGCGGAGCCCGGTGGCGGACGCCCTGGGCAACGTCATCCGCGCCGCCGCCCGGCTGGCCGAGTTCAACGTGGCCGACGCCGAAGAGCTGGTGCGCTACGCGACCCGGCGGGGCTGCTGGGGCAGGACGAGGGCGACCGGCTCCTGGCCGAGGTCCACGCGGCCCAGCAGAAGCGGCTGGACAAGGCGGCCGATCGGGAGAAGGCGCAGAAGGCCAAGGCGCGGGCGAAGGCGCAAGACGGTCGGCCGGTCAAGGCGGTGAAGAAGGTGAAGAAGGCGGTCAAGAAAGCAGCAAAGGCGGCAAGCGGTAGGCGCTCACGTCCTCAGGTCTTGAACTCCTGCATCAACGCCGTCAGCCGGGTGGCTCCCTGGAGCAGGTCGCCCGGCCGCGGCCGCCATCTCCTCGGTGCTCGCGCGTCTGCTCCTCGGCGGCCGCGGTCACCTCCTCGCTCGCCGAGGCGTGCTCGCTGGCCGCCTGGCTCACCTCCTGGGTCCGCTCGCCCAGCTGCTCCACGATCTGCCGGTTCGCCGCCGCCTCCCGCGCCACTTCCTCCGCCGCGTCGTGCACCTCCTCGCACCGCGCTCGAGATCTCCTCCAGCGCCCGGGCCGCCGCCGACGGCGACCGCCTCGATGCCCTGCACCTTGGCCGAGCCCGACCTCCATGGTGTGCGACACCTCGCGCACCTGGTTCCGGATGAACTGCACCGTCTTGGCCACGTCCTCCGCGGCGCGTGGCGCTGGAGTCGGCCAGCCGGCGCACCTCCTCCGCCACGACCGCGAAGCCGCGGCCGTGCTCGCCGGCGCGGGCGGCCTCGATCGCGGCGTTGAGGGCCAGCAGGTTGGTCTGGGACGAGATCTGCTTGATCAGGTCGATGAAGTCGGTGATCGGCTCCGAGAGCCGGGCCAGCTCCTGCACCTGCCGGGCCGAGGTGCGCACGACCTCGCGCACGTCGAGCAGCGTCTGGCCCGCGGCGGCCACGTCGGCCCGGTGGCGCGCGGCCAGCTCCTGGATCCGCTCGCCCAGCTCGCGCGACTCGCGCGGACGCCTGTGGCGTTGGCCTCGGCGATCTGGCGGAGGCTCAGCAGCAGCGCGTCGGCCTTCTCCATTCCCTGCACCTGCTGCTCCGCGCTCGCGGCGATCTTGACCATGGCGGTCGAGATCTCCCCGCTGCTGGCCGCCAGCTCCTCGCTCATCGCGGAGAAGTCGCTCGCGCTGTTGCCGATCTGACTGGCCTCGCCCACCACCGACGACCACCACGCCGCGGAGCCGGCCGCCCATGTCGTCCATCGCCCGCGCCAGCCGCTCGAGCTCGGTGGGCATCCCGCCGAGCTGGACCGGCCGCAGGTCGCCGGCGCCGAACCGCTCGGCCGCGCCGATGAGCAGCGCGTGAGCGGGCCGGTCCACCGTGCGCACGGTCCAGAACGACGATCGCGATGCCGATCAGGAGCGACACGAAGAACAGCAGCCACAGCATCTGCCGCCGCTGCGTCGGCCTGGCGCCGGAGGTCCGCCGGCCCGGCGCCATCGAGCGCGGTTGGTCTGCGCCAGCGACGAGCGCCCGCACGTCGCCCAGGAGCGTGTCGGACGGGCGCCCGGGCGAGGTCGGCCTGCCGGCGCGCCTCGTCGACCCGGCCGAGGTCGGTGAGCGCGTGGGCCATGGCGTAGGCCACTTCGATCTGCGCCTGGTTGGCGGCGATCTTGTTGACGATGTAGCGGTCGGAGGTGGTGAGCGACTTGAGCGCCGCGGTAGCGGCGCTGGTAGGCGTAGGCCGAGTCGCCCTCCTCCAGGACGCTGCAGCCGCAGCCGCTCGTCGGGCGCGGACCAGGTACTGCTCGGCCGAGCGGATCTCGGAGGCGACGCGAGGAGACCAGGCCGTTGCCGAGGTCGGTGCTCTCCAGCAGCAGCGACAGCTCCCGGTCCACCGACTGGTCGAGCGAGCGGATCGAGTTGACGCCGAGCAGGGCGATGCGCGAAGACCAGCGCGATCAGCAGCGACCATCCCGGCGATGACCCGGCTGCGGAGGCTGCGCAGCATGCTCATCGTGCCCTGCGCGATGCCGTGCCGCTGTTGACACCGCGACCGTGCCGTCGCGGACCAGGCCGATGTAGACGTTCTGGTTGGGGACGTCGCCCGCGGCATCGAAGGCCACGATCCCGGTGACGCCCTCGAACGGCGGGGTCGCCGATGCCGACCCGGCGAGCGCGCGGCGCACCGCCTGCCGGCTCGGTGCCGGCCCGGGCGATGACGTCGCGCAGCAGATAGACCGCGTCGTAGGTGGCGGCGGCGGGCTGGTTGGGCATCCCGGCGTCGGGGTACTTGCGACGGTAGGCCTCGACGAACGCCGGTTGGCGTCGGTCGGCGATCGTCGGGAAGTAGGCGGAGGAGAGATAGACGCCCTCGGCGAGGCGCCGGCCTCCTCGATGCCTTCGAGCCCGTCGCCGCCGAGCACCGGCATCGTGAGGCCGCGCGTGCGGGCCTGGCGGAGGATCTCCTCGGCCTCGCCGCGGTTGCCCGCGACGACGAGGAACTCGGATCGACTCGTTCCGGGCGAGCCGGTCGAGGTAGGGCCCGACGTCGGGCTTGTCGCCGAGGTAGGGATCGATCGCCTGCGAGCCCGCCGCCCAGGCGGGTGAACTCGCTCGACGAACGTCTGGCGGATGCCGCGGCCGTACTGGTCGTTGAGGTAGAGCACCGCGCCGCGCTCGAGGCCGCAGCCGTCGCGGACCCAGTGCGCCAGCGCGGCGCCGTGGGCGAGGTCGCTGGGGCAGACCCGGAAGGTGTAGTCGCCCGCGGTGGTCACCTCGGGCGAGGAGGACGAGGGCGAGATGGCGGCCACCGGATCGGCGCCGCCGTTGTAGACCGGAGCCGCGGCCAGCGTGGTCCCGGAGAACAGGTGGCCGACCACCGCCGACACGTCCGACTCGTAGAGATCGTTGGCCACGAACACGGCGGAGTCGGGATCGGCGTAGTCGTCCCGGGTCACCAGCTCGAGCGGCCGGCCGTTGATCCCGCCGGTCGCGTTGATCTCCTCGGCCGCGAGCTCGGCGGCCAGCTTCATCGGCAGGCCGATCGGGTCGCTGAACGACCCGGCGACGCCGATGCGGACGGGGAACCGTCCGGCCGCGGCGCACGCCGAGAGAAGCAGCGGCGAGGAGCGGCGCGGCGAAGTGCGGCGCAATTGGCCGCGACGGCCGGAGCGAGTGGCCAAGGCGACTCCGAGGCTGACGTCATTGACGTGTAAAGTGCTTAGTGGAGGCCGGATGCAGCGGGCCGCGAGCGATGGCGGAAGTGCAAATTACGTACTCACCTTGGACGGGGGGAAGCGATGCTCGACTGGACCGACCGGCGTCCCGACGCGCGACCTTCGACCTGCACGGACAGACCGTGCTGCGAGGCGGCCGCCAACGCCGAGCGCTTTCTCCGGGCCCAGGCGCAAGGCGCGCCCGGGCGGGGTCGTCCGGCTGATCACGGGCCGGGGACGGGCCGGTGGCGGTGCGCCCGATCCGGACCCGGGTGCGGACCCTGCTGCGGACGCTGACGCGACGAAGGTGCGGTGGTGCGGGACTACGTGCTGGAGGATACCGAGGGGAGCTATCTGGTCCGGCTAGGGTGAGGCCCGGCTGGCGGGCGGTGGTCGCGAGTCACCCCAGGCGTCCAGCACCCGGCCGTCCACCAGGCTCACCGACGCATCTTCGCCCCGCGCTCGGTCCGCCAGGTCAGCCGGAGCATCCGGCCGCGCCGCACCCACTGCATCATCCACTGCGCGCCCTGCACCCTGGTGCCGACCCGCCCGTAGCGCGCTTCGATCCCGCTCCGCCAGCGATCGAGCTGGTCGGCGTCCACATCGGCCGAGAGGGTGATCACGCCCGCCACGCTGTCGATCGGCGGAGACCCAGAGCTGCACCGTCCCGCCGAGCGTCGGAGTCGTCGCACCGCGCCGCGGCACTCGGATGACCCGCGGGTCGCGCCTGGGCGCGGTCGCAGCGGAGTCGCCCGCCGCAGGCGGCGGACGAGTGCGTCTGCAGCTCCTCGCAGCCTGGCGCCGGCGCGGAAGCCGTGGAACTGGAGCGCGGCGGTGTCCTGCGCGGCGGGCGTGGTGCCGGCGCGAGGCGGGCGCAGCAACGACCAGGAGAGCGAGGGCCAGGGCGGTCGCGCGAAGCGCGTGCGGCATGAGCGTCGCGGGCCTCGACGGTAACGGTGATAGAAGCCGAGAGCCCCCGCCGGAGCGGCGGGGGCTTCGGTCATTTGGCTCTGCGTCGGATCGGGAAGGGCGCGGAGCGCCGGGGTGTCAGACCTTGCGGACGTTGGAGGCCTGGAGCCCTTTGGGCCCCTCGACGACCTCGAACTCCACGTTGTCTCCCTCGGACAGCGAGCGGAAGCCTTCGGCGATGATGGCGGTGTGATGAACGAACACGTCCTTGCCACCGTCCTGCGCGATGAAGCCGAACCCCTTTGCATCATTGAACCACTTGACCGTGCCCTTCGCCATTGCTGCAACCTCTTGAAAGGGAGCCCGAGGGCTCCGGGGAAACCCCCGGCCTTTGTGGCCGGGTGAACACGCCCCATAAAAAAGCCGCCCGGACGCAGGGTGTCCGACCGGCCAGGATGAGTCAAGAATGCAAGGGATGGACCGCGCGATGCATGGCCTAAGGTCATGCGCGGATTTGGAATTTGTCAATACAGCCAGCGGGCGCCTAGCGGAGGACCACCCCGGCCGCCCGCAGCTCGTGGTCCAGCAGCCAGCGCTTCTTGGCGAGCCCGCCGCCGTACCCCACCAGCCCGCCGTCCTTGCCCACCACCCGGTGGCAGGGAATCAGGATGGCCAGGTGGTTGGCCGCCACCAGCCAGCCGATCTGTCGGGGGTGCAGCCGGGTGGCTCGGGCGACGTCGTCGTAGGAGCGGGTCTCGCCGAGCGGGATCTTCCGCAGGGTCTTGAAGACCGCGACCTGGGCCGGGGAGAGGTCGAACCAGCGCTTGAGATGATCGGGGTAGGGAAAGGGCGCGGCTGGAGCCGGCGAAGTATTCGTCCAGCCAGGTGGTGGTGACGCGGCAGGTGCCCTGCGCGATGTGCAGCTCGGGGACGGCGGCGCGCAGCCGCACCGCCCACTTGATCGTCATGGCCCGGTGGGGGAACTCGACGACCAGCGGGCCGGCCTCGCACTCCACGACCGTCAGCGCGCCGATCGGCGAGCTGTAGGAAGTCCACTCCACCTGCATGCGGTCTCCGGGGCTCGGTCCCGGAAAGGTACCGCAGCGTCGGCGGGCAATGAGTCGACCGTGCTCTGACGCCGGCGTATATTCCTCAGATTCCGCATGACCTCACCCCAGTCGTCTGGTCGTCCGCACCTTCACCGACCGCGCCGAAGGCCTGTCCCACTTCGTGCTTCGGGCCGGCGAGGCCCCTCGCCTGCTCGCGTTCGACGACGCCCTCGGCTGCCCGGTGGAAACGGCGCTGGCGGCGCTGGAGTGGACCGGCGCCGTCGGCATCCTGCCCGACGACGATCTGCTGCATGCCGCCCGGCTCACCAGCGAGACCGCGGCGGCGGTGATCGAGCGGAAGGGGCAGGACGGGCGGCGCTTCGTCTACCTGGGCCCTCGGCTGGACGCCCCGCCGATGGACGTGTTCGAGGGGGCGGTCCTGTTCGACGAGCCGGGGGTCAAGGCGGTGGAGTTCACCCAGCGGGCCCACGCCCTGGCCCACTTTCTCCGGGCCACGGCCGGCGCCGGCGCCCTCCTGGCGCTGCTGGGCCGCCGGGCGCCCGAGCTGCGCCACCTGCGCCGGTGGCTGGGCCCCATCATCCAGGAGCTGGATGGCCCGCGGCCGCTGGTGGCCGGCTGGTTCGCGGCCAGCTCCGCCGGGTGCCTCTTCTCGTCGCTCGAGACGGAGCCGACCTACCGGTACATCGAGGTCGGGCTGGAATCCTGAGACGTTTCCACCGCTTGAATGCTGTGGATTCACATCTCCACATACCTGTGGACGGAGTCGGTAGGGCGAAGGATCTGCAGCGGTTAGCAATCCACAAATCAGTCCACGCCGATGTCGTAACCCGAATAAAATCAGGCACTTGCGCTACTTCACGCGGATGCCTATCTTAGGCTCCACGCGCTTGCTGGATACGTGCTGGGACCCCGAGTCACAGTGGCGGCCTGCAAGCGGGTTCGAGCGGGATATCAGGGGAGAGGGCCGACGCAACCAAGGGCTCAGGCTCTCGCTGATCCTGGTGATCACCCCGGCTTGAACAGGTGAGAGCCAGTCGCGTGCTTCATCCACTCCGATCTTGCGCCTCGGGGTGCAGTGCGAAAGGTCGGTCCGCGACCCGATCCGACTCGCAGCGCTCGAATGGATGAACCAGGTGGGATGGCCATCCGGCCTGGGGATCGATGCCAAGGCTTCACCTCGCCCTCCCGAGCGGCGAATCAGCCAACCGGTGGCAGGTGGGAGAAGAACGGCGGCAGTAATGCCCCGACCTTGGATAGTCCAATCGTGGGACGGCCGTCTAGCCACGACTAGGCGGCCGTTCTCATTTCCGGTACCTCCCACTCCATTCCCTCCGCTGCGACCGCCTGCCCATCCCGGCAGCCGGCGTGCCCACCGCAGGCGATCCCACGGGGAATTACCTTTTTCGGATGCCGCCACTCCACCTGCTGGTCCTGGCGCGCGCGGAGGAGCGCGACGACCTGGTCGAGTCACTGCGACGGGCCGGGTCATCGCGCCGAGGCCGCTACCGACGGCGCGGCTGCCGCGGACGCTCTCGCGGATGCCGCCTTCGACGCACTGCTCGTCGACCTCGGGTGGCCGGAGCTGGCGCTGGCCCGATTGCGCGAGGCACTGGCACCTTCCAGCGACGCGGAGCCCGGATCGCTCGAGGAGGCGGAACGGCGGCACATCGCCCTGACGTTGCGCCACACTCAGGGCAACCGAAGGCGCGCCGCGCAACTGCTGGGTATTTCGCGATCCACGTTGCTGCACAAGGTACGCAAGTACGGCCTGGAGCCGGAGTGACCGGCGCAGGACCTGGAGGCACTCCCATGATTGCCCTGTTCACACGCCGACTTCTCGTGGTCTTCGCCGCCGGCGCGATCCTCCCTGCCACCGCGCGGGCCCAGCTGTCCGGGCCGATCGCCTCGATGACCCTGGCCTCCGGCACCCTGAGCTTCGACGGCCACGCGACCGTCGGCGATTTCACCGGCACGACTGAAACGGTCACTGGTGAGATGACCGGAGGCGACGACCTCGGAGCGGTGCGCGGCTGGGTCGAATCGCCGGTGAAGACGCTCGATTCCGACAACAAGAAGCGTGACAAGGATCTCAACAAGTCCATGGAGTCGGACAAGCACCCCGCGATGCGGTTCGAGCTCGACCGGTGCAACGCCCGAAGGATCGAAGGGGGATACCGCTGCGGTCACGCTCGCAGGTAAGCTCACTCTCCACGGTGTGACCCGAGAGGTGACCATGCCCGGCAAGGTCTGGAAGGAAGGCTCGGGGCTGCGAGTGCGGACCGATTTCCCGGTCGACCTGGGCGACTACAAGATCGGCGGCCTGACGAAGATGCTGGGCGTCTTGCGGATGGAAGAGGCCATCGAGGTTCACGTCGACCTGGCTTTTACCCCTCGCTAGCGCCGGCCCGCCGGACCTGCCCGCCGCCGGCGTCACGGCGGGCGCACGATCCGGACGCGGCCGAGGCGGGAGACGACGACCATCCGGCGGGTGCTCCCAAGGCTCAAGGTGAAAGCTGGCGTTGGACAACCCGGTGGTGATGCCGAGGGGCGAGAAGCGTCAGCTCGCGCGGGCCCTCGGCCAGGGTGACGCCCGCTTCGGCGGGCCCTGGACCGGACCAGTGTGGTTGATCCGCCCCAACAAAGGTGATGCGGAGGGTCGCTGCCGCCACGGAAAGAATGGCCGGGCGACCGCCGGCAATTGCAGCGGCTCGGGCCCGGCGGTGCGCTGCCGCCAGCTCGTGAGCCGACGCGCTCGACGCTGACCCCTTGTTTCAAGGCAGTAATGGCGGGAAGTGCAATTCCGAGCAGCAACGACGCTACTGCCAGTGCCAGCGCGGTTTCGACGAGGGTGAAGCCGTGTTTCATGGCCTCAGATTAGCAGTATGACTGACCAATCCGGGACCCGAGGGCTGCAAGCCGGTGCATTAACAGGCGCCCTTGCCCTTCGGCGATCCGGCGGCGATACTAGCGTTGTCCCGAACCAATAACGGCGGAAGGATCCACACCCTGTTCACGCCCCAGCAGCTCTTCGACGAGTTCGGGTCGTCCGCAGATGTCTTGGCGCATGCTCCGTTTCTGGAGCGGGCGCGGGTCGAGCGCGAGCACGACCGTGAGCAACCGGCGCGGCTGGCGCTGGGTGCGTACGTCGTCGCGCGGCTGGTGGATCGACTGCTCGCGGGACTCGAGGGTGTGGAGGCGCAGGAAGGGTTCTCCTGGCAGGTCGCGGCGGTCCGCCGGCATCTGGGTGATCTCCCGAGCGAGGCGCCGGAAGCGGCGCATCTCCGCGGCATCACCGACGCGGTGCCGACCGATCCGACGCCGACGCCCGCGCTTCGCTTGTGTCTCACCGCGTATGCCTACTTCCTCGAGCACGAGGCTCGGCTCGACGAAGCGCTCGACGTGCTCGGCCTGGCCGGTCGCGCCCACGGCGTCGCGGTGCCGCCGGCGGAGTTCGCGGCGATCGCGCTCTTCGCCGGCCGGCTGAACCGGCTGCTGGCACGCTGGTCCGCCGCGAACACCTGCTATGAGCGCTCCGAGGAAGCGGCGCGCGCCGCGGGTGACATGGTGACGGTGCTCCGCTCGCGGCTCGGCCGCTGCGCCGTGCTCCGGGGCCAAGGCAACCTGCCGCTCGCGAAGACCCGCACCACTGCCGTGGTCGAGGAAGCGGGCCGGCACGGCCTCCGCGCGGTCCAGGCGATGGCCTACGCCGACCTCGGTTCGGTGTGCGCGCAACCAGGGTCTCGGGGTCGAGGCGGTTCAGGCCAACTACCAGGCTTTCCTCCTGAGCGAGGATCTGCTGCAGCGGATGCGGGTGCTCGGCGACCTCGGCATCTGCCTCGTCAGCATCGGGGCGTCGGCCACGGCGCGCCTCGCCTTCGAGACCGTCATCGACTCCAACACCAGCTTCCTGGTGCGCACCAACGCGGTGCTCGAGCTCATGGATCTGGAATCGTCGGTGCAGAACCGGGTGGCGTTCGAGCGCCGCCGGGGCCAGGCGGAAGACGCGCGCGACCGGATGACGCCGAGCATGAGCTGCGACTACCACTTCAAGGCGGGAGTGGGCATGGCGCGCTTCGGCCGGGTGAAGCGCGCCAAGGAGTACCTGACGGCGGGTCTCCGCATCGCGGAGGAGCACCGGCTGAACGCGTGGTACTTCAGGCTTGAGAAGGAGTTGAACACCCTCGAGGCGCAGGTCGCCAGCGCCGGCACCGAGGCTCGCGAGCCCGAGCTCGCCTTGCCGATCAAGCAGAACGAATGGCCGGGCGTCGAGGAAGTGGCGGTCGGGCTCCGCGAATACGCCTTAATGAAGGACTAGTGTACAGCTAGTTGTTCGAGCCCTGCGTCTCGAGGTTGTTGGACCCCTGGGTCTCGAGCATCGCGGCCGGAGTGTCCGACGGGCCGGTGGCATCGGAACGCCCACAGGCAGTCGTCAGAGCTCCGAAGGTCAGACAGGCGACCGCGATCCAGCTGGAAGAGCGCCGGGACATGGGAGTTCCTCTCAGGTGACGGTTCTCAATCAGGGGTTCCGTCAATGTGAGCCGGGGGAATACCCGGTTTAAGGGCCCTTTTGCGACATTTAGGGACCGTTTTGCGACATTTGCTCCTCGCTGCCGTCCCGCCCGAACGCGTCTTTCGACTCCGGACTCTCGACGCCGACCGCTTCCATTGGGTCTCCGCGAGCAGTTGGCCCGAAGCCGTGGAGACCATCCGCGCCAAGCCCGTAGACATGGCGGTAGTCGATCCGCATCTCGGAGGCGGGGAGCCGCGGCCCCACGGCATCGAGCGGCTTCGGCTCTTCTTCCCCTCGCTCCCACTGCTGATCTACACCGACCTCACTCCGGCCAACGCGGGCGTGCTGCTCCAGCTGGGGCGCGCCGGGATCCGGCGGGTGGTCGTCTACCGCTTCGAGGACGCCCCGGGGATGCTCCGGTGCGCCCTCCTGAGCGAGTTGGAGCAGAGTGCCTCCCAGCAGGTCATGCAGGCGCTGTCGAACACGCTGCGCGAGCTGCCCGACGAGCTCAGGGCCGCGCTCGAGGCCATGCTCCACGCCCCAGGCGACGGTCCGACGGTGACCGCGCTGGCCGACCGGGCCCAGCTCACCCGGCGCACCTGCGAGCGGTGGTTCACCAAGGTCGGGCTCCCCTCACCCCGGGTCGTCATGGTGCTGACCCGGCTGCTGTACGCCCACCGGCTCCTGCTCGATCCCGGCTATACCGTGGAGGACGTGGCGCTCAAGCTGGGGTACAGCAAGACCAAGACGCTGCAGATGCACCTCCGGGCCGTCTTCGGCCTGACCGCGGGTGAGCTGCGGGTGTCGCTCAGCACCGAGGAAGCGCTCGACATCGTGACCCACCGCTATTTCGCCCAGCTGGCGCCGGGCCGCGGCCTCATGACCGCCCGCATCCTGGTGGTGGACGACGAGCCGGCTCTCCGGCGGACCCTGGAGCGAGCCCTCCGGACTCTCGGCTACGACGTGGTGTCCGTCGGCGATCCCCACCTCGCGTACGAGCTGATCGACGCCGCCGACTACGACCTGGTCCTGCTGGACATCCACCTGCCCCAGATGTCGGGCGATACGCTCGCGATCGCGCTGCTCCGCCGCTGGCCCAAGCTCGCGGGGCGGATCCTGCTGATGACCGGAGATCCCTGGGCGCTCCGGGCCAACTGGCCCGAGGAGCTGCGCAAGTGTCCTCTGCTGGTGAAGCCGTTCACGCTCGATGCGTTGGGTTCGGCGGTGTCGTCGGCGCTGGGAGTGACGGTTGCGCAGGCGCACCCCCAGCGCAAGAGCAACGGCGGATGACGGCAGGCGTCAGCGCCGCTCCTTCCGCCGACCCACTGACCATTCTGCGGGAATACCGCGGCCTCGCGCCGTGGGGTCTGCGCGACCTGGCCGCTCTCGCCGGCGGGCCTGCTCGACGCCTCGGGGATCGTGCCGGTCAACGCGGCCGCGCGGGCCCGGCCGAGCGAGCGCACCATCCGCTTCTACGTGACGCGCGGGCTGGTGAGCCCGCCTGACGGCCGCGGCACGGCCGCGGTCTACTCCTACCGCCATCTGCTCCAGGTGCTCGCCATCAAGCTGCGGCAGATGGAAGGCGCGACGCTCGAGGCGATGAGCCAGGAGTTCGCCGGTCTCACCGGCGACGTGATCGAGCGCCGGGTCGCCACGGCCTTCGGCCCGGGACTGCCCCGTCCCGACCGGCTCGCGCTGCTTCAGGCGCCCGGCACCGGCCGCGGCCGGGTCGGCCGCGCCCTGCTCGGCTGGCTGGTGCCCGTGGAAGGCGCCGCCGCCGAAGGCTCCCGCTGCCGCCGCATCGCCGTGGCGCCGGGCATCGAGCTGCTCATCGACGAGCAGCACCCGGTCATGCGGCTCAACGGCGACGTGGAAGCGGTCACCGCCACGGTCCGCCAGGCGCTCGCCGGTCTCATCGGCTCCTGATCCCCCTCGCACAAAGGTCACGCCATGTCCACGATCGTGTTTCTGGTCGTTCTCGCGGTCCTCGTCCTCTGGGTCATCGGCGCGTACAACGGCCTCATCGCGCTGAAGAACCAGGTGGTCAACGCGTGGAAGCAGATCGACGTGCAGCTCAAGCGCCGGCACGACCTGATTCCCAACCTGGTCAACACGGTCAAGGGCGCGATGGACTTCGAGCGGAGCACGCTCGAGGCGGTCATCGCCGCGCGCAACAAGGCGGTGAGCGCCACGGGCGTGAAGGACACGGCGCGGGCCGAGGGTGAGCTGACCCAGGCGCTCGGCCGCCTGTTCGCGCTCACCGAGGCGTACCCGGAGCTCAAGTCGAACCAGAACGTGCTGCAGCTGCAGGAGGAGCTCACCAGCACGGAGAACAAGGTCGGCTTCGCGCGGCAGCTCTACAACGACGTCGCCACCCAATACAACACCAAGCAGGCGACCTTCCCCACGCTGCTCGTGGCCGGGCTGGCCAAGGCCACGCCGGCCGAGCTGTGGGAGATCGAGGACGCCGCCGAGCGCGCGGTGCCCAAGGTCGATCTCTCGCTGAACAAACCGCCGCAGTGAGCGAGGACGCCAACCTCTTCGCGCAGCAGGAGGCCAACCGCCGCCGCTCGAACTGGCTGGTCGTCGGGTTCATCCTCTTTTTCGCCTGGGTCGGCTTCGGCGGCGACCTCGGTCTCGGCCTGCTCACCGCAGACGCGCCGCCGGACGCATACCATCACGTCATCCCCTTCATCGGCCTGTTCGCCACGGCCATCGCTCGGCCGGCATCTGCTGGTTCGCCTGGCGGTACGGACCCGAGCGGGTGCTCTGGTCCACCGGCGCGTGGGAGATCATCGAGCCCGCCACCCCGGCGCAGAAGCAGCTCGTCAACGTGGTCGAGGAGATGGCGATCGCCTCCGGCCTGCCGAAGCCCCGGGTCTGGGTCGTCCCCGACGACGACCCCAACGCCTTCGCCACCGGCCGCGACGCGGGGACCGCCAGCATCGCGGTGACCGAAGGGCTCCTGGCGGCGCTGAGCCGCGAGGAGCTGCAGGCCGTCGTGGCGCACGAGATGGCCCACGTGCGCAACCTCGACGTGCGGCTGATGACGCTGCTGGCCGGAATGGTCGGCGCCATCGCGCTGATGTCGGACGGGATGGGGCGGATGCTGCGGATCGGTGGGCGCACCGGTGGACGGATCGGAGGTGGAGGCCGCGGGAGCGGAAGAGGCGGCGGCAATCCGCTGGCGCTGCTCGTGCTGGGTCTCTGGCTCATCACGCTGATCGTGGCGCCGGTGGTCTCCCGCATCCTGGCCATGGCGGTGAGCCGGAAGCGGGAGTTCCTGGCCGACGCCACCGGCGCCCAGCTCACCCGCAACCCGATGGCGCTCGCCGCGGCGCTGGAGAAGCTCGCCGCGGCCGCGGCGCCCACCCGCTCCATCACCCGGGGCGCCGCCCACCTCTGCATCGTGGACCCGGCGCCAGGCCTGCTCTCCTCGCGCGAGGGGCTTCTGGCCGACGTCCTCGCCTCCCACCCGCCGATCCGCCAGCGGATCATCCGGCTCGAGGGCATGGGCTACCAGCAGGTCAAGCGTCAGGCCGCCGGCTGATGTCGGTGCGCTACGAGGAGTCGCCCCCGCCGCCCGAGCTCCGGAATCTGGTCCACCGGATCTGGTGGCTGCAGGGCGACGCGGTCGAAGGGCCGGCCCCGTTCCAACGGGTGATGCCGGACGGACGGGCGGAGCTGATCTTCAATCTCGCCGACCCGTTCGAGAGCCGGTCGGGAGAGACCGTGCGCCTCCAGCCGCTGGCGCTGCTGGTGGGCCCCAACCGGCGGGCGATGGACATCCGCCCGACCGGAGCGGTGGACCTGATCGGCGTCCGGTTCCGACCCGAGGCGCTCTCGGGCTGGCTGCGGGTAAGCGGCGGTGAGCTGCTGGATCGGGCCTACGACCTCGACGAGGTATCGGCGCCGCTCGACTGGCTCGCTCCACGAGCAGCTCTGCCGAGGCCGCGAATCCGGCTCGGCGGATGGCCATTCTCCAGCGGCACCTGGCGTCGGCCGCCTCACGGCTGCAGCCGGATATCCGGCTCGGCGCGGCGGTGGATCTGGCCATGGCGGACGGCCGCGCTCGCCCCGACGCTGTCGCCCAGGCTGTGGGGATGAGTCACCGGCAGCTGAGCCGGCTTCTCCGGGAGCGCCTGGGTTTCGGAACCAAGCCTCTGGTCAGGCTGGGACGGTTCCAGCGCGTGCTTCGCACGCTCGATCGCCCCGGGAGGCATTCCGTTGCCGCCGTGGCGGCGCGGTCGGGGTACTTCGACCAGGCGCACCTGAGCAGAGATTTCCGTTCGTTCGCGGGCGTCCCACCGGGACGATACCTCCGCGAGGCTCGGGAGCTGGCCCGCCACTTCATCGCCGCAGGGTAGCCGGCCGGCCGGAATCCGCGCGGCGAATTTTTCCAAGACCCCGCCGCCGGAACTCGGCAGGTTGGACCTCCCTACTGGAGAGAGATCCTGATGCGAGTGATTCTGTCCACGCTTGTCGTCGCCCTGGCGGCCGGTCCCGCCCTGCCACCTCCCCCGCCCGTCGCGTCGCACCGGGCGACCCTCGCCGACCTCGCCTTCATGACCGGCTGCTGGCGTGGCGCTTCGGGACCCGGCACGACCATCGAGGAGTACTACACGCCGCCGTCGGACAACCTGATCCTCGGCGTCTCCCGGTATACCAAGGGCGGCGTGGTCGTGGACTACGAGTTTTCCGTCATCCGCGCGCAGGGGGATTCGGACCTGGTCCTGACCCCGCATCCGAAGGGGCAGGCGGCGGCCGATTTCCATATGAGCGGACTCAAGGCGGGGGCGGTGGAGTGGAGCAATCCCAAGCACGACTTTCCCCAGCGGATCAGCTACCGCCGGCTGGGGACGGACTCTCTGGTGGCGCGGATCGAGGGACCGGGTCCCAACGGAACCAAGTCGTTGGAGTGGCGGATGGGGAAGGCGGTGTGCGGCAAATAGCGGCGGACCCGGTGGAGGTCAGTTTCCTCCGCTGAGTTCGATGATCTCGGCGGTGAAGAGGCCGGGATCGAAGGGCAGAACGACCACGTGGTCTGCGCCGGCGGCCTTTGCCCCGGTGCCGTCACCCGACACCAGGGCCACCACCCGGTAGGCACGGCCGGCGGGAGGAACGAATCCCGCCCAGCGGGTGGGCCCCGGCGGCGCCGGTCCCGCCCTGCGCGAGGACGATCCGCGCCTGCCCTCCCGCGGTGCGCCGCACCAGGTCCGCCGTATCACTGGCCCGCACCACCTCGAACCCCGCGTGCCGCAGGAGCATTGAGGCCACGCGGGCGAGATCCTCATCGGTCACCAGCACCAGCGCCTGGCCGCGGCGCACGGCCGAGGCGGGCTCCGACGTCGTCCAGATCCACCATCCGGACGCCGGTGGCGTAGCTCTTGGTGCGGATCTCACGCAGGTCGCCGATCCGGCGCATGATGTCGTGGATGCGGCGAAGCGCCTCGCGGACTCCGGTCAGGGTCTCGTGGCGTGAGTTCGCCGTCATCGAGGGATCGGCCAGCAGCAGCTCGACGTTGGCGAAGGCCGCCATGAGCGGATTGTTGATCTCGTGGTGGAGCGTCACCGTCATCTCGCCGATCGCGGCGAGACGCTCGGCGCGGACCAGATCCCGCTCCGCGGCGACCAGCGCCTTGCGCAGCTCGCGGGTTCGGCGCACCCGCTCGAGCACCTGGGGGAGCAGGTCGGCGAGGGAGACGTCCTTCGCGAGATAGTCGTCGGCGCCGCGGCGGAGCGCGGTGGCGGCCAGCGACTCGTTGCCATGCGCGGTGATGAGGATGACGGCCGGGGGTTGGGGGCGGGCGCGGATGGCCTCGAGCACTTCGATGCCGGTGGTGTCGGGGAGCTGGTGGTCGAGCAGGACGACGTCCACTCCTTCGATCCGCTCCAGCGCCTCACGCCCGGTCGGCGCGTGCACCACGTTGTCGAATCCGTTGTCGGAGAGGATCTTCCTGACCAGGCGAGCCATCACCGGATCGTCGTCCACCAGCAGCACTCTTCGCGAGCTGCCCGGCTCGGCCATGTCGGAGCTCGCCTAGCCGGCGGAGTCGTCGAGGAAGACGAGCGCCTGGCGCTGCGTCACGACCGCCTCGAGCGCCTGGTGCACCACGGGGTCGAGCACGGTGCCCACCAGATCGCGCATGCGCTCGACGGCGACATCGGGGAGCATCTTCTCCTGGTAGGGCCGTGACGTGGTGAGCGCGTCATAGATCTCGACGGCGCCGATGATTCTGCCGCCGACCGGAATGTCCTCGCCGGCGAGCCGGTCGGGATAGCCGAATCCGTCCCAGCGCTCGTGGTGGCCGCGCACGATAGGTGATGACTTCCTTCAGATGGACCAGGGGCGCCAGGATCTGTGAGCCGACGAGCACGTGCTGCTTGACATGCTCGTACTCCACGTCGGTGAGCGGGCCCTGCTTGTTCAGGATCTCCTCGCGAATCCCGATCTTCCCGATGTCGTGCAGCCGGCCGCCGGTGCGCACCGCCTCGATCAGCTCGTCGCTGCAGCCCATCTGCGCGGCGACGCTGGCGGAGAGATCGGCGACCCGGGCGGAGTGCCCGCGAAGGTACGGGTCCTTGGCCTCCAGGGCGTTCACCAGCGCCTCGAGCGTCGCGATGGAGATCCGCTCCTGGTTGGCCTGCTCCAGCCGCTTCTCCGCGACGCGGAGGGCGACCTCCTCCTTCAGCCACTGATTGATCTGCTGGCCCTCGAGCACCGTGTGCCGCTTGGCCAGCGCGTTCTGGATCGCGCGGCCGAGATGGCTCAGGTCGATGGGCTTGATGAGGTAGTCGAGCGCGCCGCGCTGCATGCAGAGCGCGGCGCTGGTCGCGTCGTTCACCGCGGTGAGCATGAGGATCGCCAAGTTGGGCTCGAGCTCGAGGATCTTGGGAACCAGCTCGACGCCGTTGATACCCGGGAGGTTCACGTCCAGCAGCATGCCGGTCACCTTCTGCCGGCCCAGCACCCCGAGCGCCTCCTCACCGGTGGCCGCCGTGGCGACCTCGTAGCCCTGGAGCACCAGATACTTTCGCATCGAGCTCCGGATCGCCTCCTCGTCGTCCACGACGAGAAGTGTCACGGGGGCATCCTTCACGGGCTGCGCTCCTTCGCCGGGCTGCTCCGGCCCACGGGCAGCGACCACGCGAGCGAGTGAGGGGTTATTGCGAGGCTCCGAAGCTTAGGAGCGGGGTAGAGTGGGGTCAATCATCGGTGGAGTCGACGAACTCCACCACGACGCGCTCCGGAATGACCCCCGCTTCGTACCCGCGGTCCAGCAATTTCTGCACCGCCTGCCGGCCCCGCGCGCCGTAATCGACCGTCCACTGATTGACGTACATCCCGACGAAGGTGTCGGTGCGCTCGTCCCCGATTCCGCGGTTGTACTGCTTCGCATGCGCCAGAGCGGGTGCCCGGTGCTCGAGGGCGTACACGATGCTGGCCCGCAGGTCCCGCGCGATCTGCCGGACGACCGCCCTCGCCCAGGTCGCGCCGCACGACGTTGCCGCCCAGTGGCAGCGGAAGTCCGGTGTCCTCGAGCCACCAGGCACCGAGATCCGCCCAGAGCTGGAGCCCGGCATCGCCGTAGGTGAGCTGCCCCTCGTGGATCAGCAGCCCGACGTCCACCTCGCCCGCATGCACGGCGTCCTCGATCCGGTCGAAGGGAACCACGACGTGTTGGATATCGGGTTGGAACAGCTTGAGCGCGAGGTAGGCGGTGGTGAGCAGGCCCGGCACCGCGACCCGCAGCCCGCGAAGGGACTCCCTGCGGATCCTCGGGGCAGGGTCGCCGGCTCACCAGCCGAGGCCCGTAGCCGTCGCCCATCGAGGAGCCGGAGCCGAGGAGGGCGTAGTCCCGCCAGATGTAGGCGTACGCGTGAATCGAGACGGCCGTCACCTCGAGCTCCGCCCGGCGGGCCCGCTGGTTCAGCGACTCGATGTCCGACAGCTCGTGCACGTAGCGCAGATCGCCGGTGTCGAGCTTGTCGGCGGCCAGCGCGTAGAACATGAACGCGTCGTCGGAGTCGGGGCTGTGGGCGACGTGGATGGTCCGGGTCATGGGGTCCTCGGAGGGTGGGTCTCGGCGCCAGGCATCCGGCTTGGCGACCGATACTGGTCATCGGAGCGGCCCCTCAGGGCTGCGTGCCCCCTGCCGCCTTGCCGTCCGTCCGTCCGTCCGCCTCCTTCTTGAATGCCTCGATCACCGGCGCGTGGTCCCGATACTCGGGCCGGCCCGTGGCCATCTCCCGATCGAAGCGGCGGAGAAACTCGCGCTGGGCCTGGGAGCGGGCGCCGGGGTCGTTGGCGAGACCGGCAGCGGTCCCGCGGACCAGGTAGCCCAGGAGGTTGTCGGGTGACTGGTCCAGGATGGTGTCGGCGAGGGCGTGAGCGCCCGGCAGGTCGCCCGACTGGAGCCGGATCACCGCGGCGTGATAGCGCGCGTCGGCATCCGCGGTGTCGAGCTGGGCGTAGGCGCCGAGGGCCATCGGCGTGAAGCGCTGGACCTGCGCCGTGTCACCCTGCTCCGCGGCCTGCATGATCCGATTGTAGAGACGATCGAAGCGCTCCCTGGGGGTCATCTGGCTGATGTCGGGAGCGGCGCCGGCCTGGGGGGTGGCGTCGCCCGGCGCGGCTGCCGGCATTCGCCATGTTGGGGATCTGCGGCGTCGGGGCTTCGGTGAGGACGCTGTAGACGATGGCGCCGACCAGCAGCACGCACATCGTACCCGCGAAGATCCAGGCGGCCCGTTCGGTTCGGGGGGTGCGTCCGCCGGCCTCGACCCCGTGGCCGCAGCGGTGGCAGAATCGCGCCTGGGCGCCCAGTGCCGCCCGGCAGCGCAGGCAGCTTCTCGCCTCGAGGCTGGCGCCGCAGGCGCTGCAGAACTGTCCGGAGGCCGCGGCGCCACAGGCCGGGCAGGGTCCGGCGATTGGTGGGGCGGTCATGTGGGTCGAAGCGTACACCGGAGGCTTGCGGGTGGGTAGGCCGATCGCAGGCCCTCCCTTCCGCCCGCAGGGTTAGCGTTTACCCTTGTCGGACGGGCCGGCCGCCGGCTCACCACTCCATCGCAAGGCACGATCTCATGGCGCCTGCCAAGCCCCGGCCGCCCGACGGCGACCGGCCGAGTCTGGAAGGATTCCCCACCGACCTGCGCGGGGCGGGGAAGGACGACGTGCTGGCTCTCACCCGGCGGTTCGGGGTGGATTTCCTGCGGCTCCAGTTCACCGACATCCTCGGCATCAACAAGAACGTCGAGGTCCCGCGGAGCCAGTTCGAGAAGGCGCTCGACGGCGAGATCATGTTCGACGGGTCGTCCATCGAGGGGTTCGTGCGGATCGAGGAATCGGACATGCTGCTCAAGCCCGACCTCGACACCTTCCGCATCCTCCCGTACGACGACGAGGGCGGGCGGGTGGCCCGCCTCCTCTGCGACATCTACACGCCCGACGAGGAGCCGTTCGCGGGGTGCCCGCGCATGACGCTCAAGCGTCAGGTCGAGCGCGCCCGGAAGCTCGGCTTCTCGATGATGGCCGGGTGCGAGGCGGAGTTCTTTCTCTTCGAGAAGGTCGGCGGACGGCAGTCCCAGCACCACCACCCACGATGCGGGCTCCTACTTCGACCTCGGTCCGCTGGACAAGGGCGAGGAGATCCGCCGGGTGATCGTGGAGCTCCTGGTGGAGATGGGCTTCGAGGTGGAGGCGGCGCACCACGAGGTGGCCGATGGCCAGCACGAGATCGATCTGCGCTATGCCGACGCGCTGACCACGGCCGACAACCTGACCACCTTCAAGTTCGTGGTGCGGAACGTGGCCAACCGGTACGGCTTCGTGGCGTCGTTCATGCCCAAGCCGATCGAAGGTGTCAACGGCAGCGGAATGCACACCCACCAGTCGCTGTTTCGGGGCAAGGAGAACGCCTTCCACGATCCGAAGGGGCCCAACGGCCTCTCCAAGACCGCGCTGAGCTACATCGAGGGTCTGCTCCAGCACGCCCGCGGCTTCTGCGCCGTGACCAATCCACTGATCAACAGCTACAAGCGCCTGGTTCCGGGCTATGAAGCGCCCGGTGAACGTCGCCTGGTCCATGCGCAATCGGTCACCGCTGGTGCGGATTCCCGAGCGGCGGGGACTCGGCACCCGGTGCGAGCTCCGGATGCCGGATCCCGCGTGCAATCCCTACCTCGCGCTCACGGTCCAGCTCGCCGCAGGGCTCGACGGAGTCGAGCGCAAGCTGCAGGCGCGCGAGCCGGTGAGCCGCAACATCTTCACCATGAGCTTCCGCGACCGGCGCAAGTACCGGATCGACGAGCTGCCCCGCGACCTGCACGAGGCGCTGGAGATGTTCGAGAAGGACACGGTGGTCAAGGCGGCGCTGGGCGAGCATCTGACCCAGCGGTTTCTGGAGGCGAAGCGCAACGAGGTGATGGAGTACAACCGGCAGGTGAGCCGGTGGGAGATCGAGCAGTACCTGGGACGCTACTAGCTTCCGGCCACCCCGGCGCGAGGGACCGAGGTTCCGCTGAGGACGAGGCTGACGGTGCCGTAGGGAAGGGGGAGGTCGAGCCGCACGGGAAGCCGGCGCTCGTCGTCCGTCAGCCACACCGCGACCGTGGACCCACGGCTGGTCAGGTGGACAGTGAGACAAGGGATGGTCCGGCCGTCGAAGAGCGCCACGTTCTCCCGGCCGATCACCTGGACTTGCACCGGGTTGTACCCCGTCTTGAAGTAGCGGGAGAGCGCGAAGCTCTTTCCCACCTCGAGCGGAATGGTGCGCAGGTAGTACAGATAGGCCAGCTCGTCGAGCGCGTCTTGCGGAGCGACCCAATCCCGCTCGATTCCCTCCTGGCGGTACCGGCCCGAGTCGGGGACGATCTGATAGCGCTCCTCGTCCACCTTGCTGCCCTGGGTGAGCTTCCGGTGGAATCGGAGCGACGCCAACCGTTGCGACTGCACCCACGAGGTCATCTCGTAGCGCGCCCGGAAGCCCGGGGGGCCGCCTTCACCGGTCGCGGTGAAGACGAATGCATCCGCGCCTCGCTCCCGGGTCGTACGAACCACGGCGGCGGTGGCCGTGCCGACGGGGAAGTAGCCGAGGGTCGCCTCGTACTGCAGCGTCTCGCCCACCACGAACGGATAGGGCGCGGCCAGGCGGGCGAGGAGGGCGGCATGGGTCAGCAATGTCACAACGGGCATCGGCACGTTCGGTCGAGGATGAGAGGGAGAGGAGCAATATAAGCCTGATGCCCGAGCCCACCGGACCGGTCGCATTCCTGCTCGATCTCGACGGCACCCTCTACGCGGGCGGAGCGGCCGTGCCTGGGGCCCCCGAGGCGGTCGCCCGCCTGCGGAAGCGAGGGGTGCCGTACCGACTGGTCACCAACACGACCAGCCGGTCCAGGGCCATGCTGGTGGAGCGGCTCCGGGGCTACGGATTCGCGGTGGAACCGGAGGAGATTTTTACGGCCACGCTGGCGGGCGCCGCCGCGGTGCGCGCCTCGCGGCGAAGCGTGGTGGCCCCGTTCCTCCCGGTCCCCGGGCTGGCGGACCTGGGGGGATTCGAGCTGGTGGGCGGCTCGTCGGGGCGGAAGGGGCCGGCGCCCGAGGTGGTGCTGGTGGGCGATCTCGGCGAGGCATGGACCTACGCCCTGCTCCAGGAGGCGTTCGAGTATCTCATGAATGGCGCCACGTTGATCGCGCTGTCGCGCGACCGGTACTTTCAGAAAGACGGCCGCCTCGCGCTCGACGCCGGGCCGTTCGTCGCCGCGCTGGAGCACGCCGCCGGACGGGCGGCGACCGTCGCCGGCAAGCCCAGCGCGGCGTTCTTTGCGGGTGCGCTCGCCAGTCTCGGCGTGGCCGATCCCGCCCAGGCCGCGATGGTGGGGGACGATCTCTGGTCCGACGTGCAGGGCGCTCAACGCGCAGGCCTGAAGGGCTGGCTGGTGCGGACCGGCAAGTTCCGCGACGACATGCTGCGCGAGTCGGGGGTGACCCCGGATCGCGTCCTGGCCAGCGTGGCGGCGCTCGTCTCCGCGTGAGTCGCGCTCGAGCCGGCCGCCGGCCGCTCCACCCGCTGCCGACCCGGCCCCGCATGTGGTCCATCCTCGTGGCCGCGGTGCTGGCCCTTCCGCGCGGGGTTTCGGGGCAATCGGCCTCCGACAGCACCGCGGACATCCCCGCTGACAGCATGCAGATCCGGGCCATCCAGCTGGAGCGGCGGGACATCTTCGATCCCACCGAGAAGGGGTGGCTCGCCCGGGTGGCGAACGCGCTCCACTTCGAGACCCGCGCCCCTACTATTCGACGGGAGCTCCTCTTCCGCGTGGGCGAGCCGTACGACTCGGCGCGGGTGGCCGAGTCGGAGCGCAATCTCCGGTCTCTCGGGGTGTTCCGGAAAGTCGGGATCGACTCGATCCGGACCGACTCCGGCGTGGTCATGCGGGTCCTCACCAAGGATGGGTGGAGCACCCGGGCCGACTGGCGCTTCCGGAGCGCAGGCGGCGAGGTCGAATTCACCATCGGGATGGTGGAGGACAACCTGCTGGGGACGGCGTCCTCGGCGTCGGTGCGCTACCGCAAGACCCCGGACCGCTCGACCGTCGCCCTCGGCTTCCGGCGACCCCGGCTCTTCGCGGGCCGGGTCGGTCTCGGGCTGGTCTACGAGAATCGTTCGGACGGACGACTCAATGCGATGGTGCTCGAGCAGCCGTTCTACTCGCTGGAGTCGCCCTTCGGCTTCCGATTCGAGGCCGAGGACCGGGATGAGCGGGTGCTGCGCTTCTTCAACGGCAGCGCCGACGCGCAAGACACTCTGACCAGGCGGTACACGCTGGTCCGGGCGTCCACGGCCTGGGGGATTCGGCGATCGTCGCAGGGATACCTGCGAGTGGGCGTGCTGGGACAGGTTCGGCGGGACGACTTCCTTCCCGCAGGCGCCGGTCTCGAGTTTCCCCGGTCGGTGACGGCCGCGGTGGGGCCATACCTGGTGTGGAATCGCGCCCGGTTCCTGGTTACCGAGGGCGTCTCGGGCTTCTCCCGCGAGGAGGACGTGGATCTCGGGACCACGGTGCGCGCCGGCCTCAACCTCGCGCCCCGCGCGTTCGGCTACGAGCGCAACGGCGTCGCTCCCCTGGTCTCGGCGCGCGTCGGGCGCGAAGATTCCCGGCGGCTTCGCCTACCTCGAAGGACTGGCGGGCGGCCTGTACACGTCCGCCGGGCTCGATTCCGGGCGTGGTGCAGCTCGCCGCCACGGGAGTGACCAAGCCGACTCGGGGGCACGTGGGCATTCTGCACGTCGAGGCGGGGTGGCTCGACAACCCGCTTCCAGGCGCGGAGTTCGATCTGGGGCTGGGGAGTGGGCCGCGGGCGTTTCGGAGCCACGCGTTCACGGGCGACCGCACGGTATTTGCTACCGCGGAGTATCGGGTGACGGTGGCCGAGGATTTCCTGGGACTGGTCGGGCTGGGGGTGGCGGGTTTCGTGGACCATGGCGGCGCGTGGTATGCAGGGACGCCGCGGCGACTGGGGTGGGACGCGGGCGTGGGTCTGCGCCTCGGTGCCAGCCGGGCATCCGACGCCGAGGCGCTGCGGTTCGACCTCGCCCGCCGCTTCGGCAACGACGCGCAGGACGCGGGATGGGTGGTGACCGTCGGGAAGGGGTTCGTCTTCTCGCCGGTCGGAAAGCGGGCGCTCTAGACCGCGATGTAGCGGCTCGCCAGAACCAGCGCCACGATCACCACCACGATGAGCAGGGCCAGTGCGAGCACCGTGATGCCTTTGGGACGGCGCGCGTGCGATTCAAGGGATCGACTCATGGCCTCATTGTATCGCGAACAACATCAGGAAGCCACTGCCAGGGGGACGGGCCCGCTCATGGGGGCGGCACTCGCCGTCGGGCTGATCGGCGCTGCCGTGGCGCTCGCGATCTTCGTATGGCTCGGCTACCAGATCCGCGAGGGCGCGCACACCGGCTTCGATCTCGGCGTGCGCTCGGCGGTGCGGTCGCTCGACACCCCGACCCTCACTTCGGTGATGTGGGCCGCCAGCGTGTTCGGGGCGCCGAGGTACCTGGGCCCACTCGCGCTCCTCGCCGCCGGAGTCTTTCTGTACCGCGGGTGGCGGCGCGGGGCCGCGCTGACCCTGGTGATGGTGGCAGGGGCCGTCCTGCTCGATGTCGGCCTCAAGCGATTCTTCGCCCGGGCGCGGCCCGAGGCCTTCTTCGATTTCTATCCCCTCCCGGCCTCCTACAGCTTCCCCTCGGGACACGCCATGTTCTCGGCGTGCTTCTTCGGAGGCATCGCGGCGCTGGTGGCCCACCGGCTCGACAGCCGAGCGCGCCAGGCCGCCCTGTGGGCGGCCGCCCTGGTGCTGACCCTGCTTATCGGGGTCTCCCGCATCTACCTCGGCGTGCATTATCCCAGTGACGTCCTCGGCGGATATGCCGTCGGGGTGGTGTGGGTGGCTGCCTTGGCGCTGGGCGACCGTCTCGCGGAGCGACGTCGCAGGGGGTGAGCCCCCACGCGGCTTGCGGAGCCGCTTCCGCTCGGGCATTCTTAGACACCATCCCGGCACGTACGCCGGGCCACGGGCTTTGACCGGCCGGCCCACCGGCCGTTTTTGACTCCCCGAGCCCATTTTCCCAGCCGACAGCTGTTCCCGGCGCCTCCCGCCGAGTTGGCAGTCCCTCCAAGAGGACCCTCGCATGCGCCGACTCCGCATAGGCGTGTTGGATCTGGTCACCAAGGCCCCCAACCGGTCGCTCTATGCCCGGCTGATGCACGCCAATCTGGCCAGCATCATGCCGCAGGTCATCAGCGTCTGGTGTGAGCAGGAAGGGCACGACGTTCGACTGGTCTGTTACACCGGGCTGGAGGATCTCCTCCAGGAGCTGCCCGCCGACCTCGATGTCCTGTTCATCGGCGCCTTCACCCAGTCCGCACAGCTGGCCTATGCGTTGAGCAGCATGTTCCGGCGCAACGGGGCGATCACCGTCCTGGGCGGCCCCCACGCCAGGTGCTATCCCGAGGACGCGCGGAAGTACTTCGATTACGTCCTGGGGTTCACCGACCGGAGCGTGGTGGCCGACGTGCTGCGCGATCCGGCGCCGCACCGGCCCTACGGCGTCCATCTCATGTCGGCGAAGCAGCCGACCGACCTCCCCACGCTGCAGGAGCGCTGGAAGTTCGTGGCGCCCACGCTGGCCAAGGCGCCGACGATCAAGATCGTGCCGATGATCGGGAGCCTCGGGTGCCCCTACACCTGCAGTTTCTGCATCGACTCGACGGTCGACTACCAGCCGCTCAGCTTCCCGCAGCTGCGGGCCGACCTGGCGTTCCTGCTGACCAAGATGAAGAACCCGATCGTCGGGTGGCACGACCCGAATTTCGGGGTGCGCTTCGACGACTATATGGAGGCGGTGGAGCAGGCGGTCCCTCGGGGCAGCATGCGGCACATCGCGGAAAGCAGTCTCTCGCTGCTCTCGGAGCCCCACCTCAAGCGGCTCCGCGCGAACAACTTCCAGGCGATTCTGCCGGGCATCGAGTCGTGGTACGACCTGGGCAACAAGTCCAAGACCCGGCGTACCGGGATGGACAAGGTCAAGCAGGTCTCCGACCACGTCAACATGATTCTCCGGTACATCCCCTACATCCAGACCAACTTCGTCATGGGTCTCGACGGCGACATGGGTCCCGAACCGTTCGAGCTGACGAAGAAGTTCATCGACCTGTCGCCCGGCGCGTTCCCGGCCTACTCGCTCCTGTCCGCGTTCGGCCGGGCGGCGCCCCTCAATCTGGAATACCAGCGAGCCGGTCGAGTGCTGCCCTTCCCGTTCCACTTCCTCAACAACAACCATGCGATGAACGTCCGGCCCAAGAACTACGACTGGCCGACGTTCTACAGTCACCTGGTGGACGTGACCCGGTACTCCTTCTCGTGGAAGGCGATCGGCCGGCGGATCGGGGCGACGCAGAACATGATCCCCAAGTGGATGAACGTGGTGCGCGCGGTCTCCACCGAGGGATTCGGCCGCATCAAGTACCACACCGAGATGCGGGCCCGGCTCGATACCGACAAGCCTTTGCGGGCGTTCTTCGAGCGGGAGACCGATCAGATCCCGGCGTTCTACCAGGACAAGATCCGGCAGGACCTGGGGCCACTCTACGAGTTCCTGCCCGACGGGGCCCTGGAGCACGACCCCAACGCGTACCTGAACTCGCAGACCGAGCTCGCCCCGCTGACGCTGGCGCAACAGGCGTAGCGGCCGCGCGGAACGCACGAGGGGGCCATGATCCGACGATCATGGCCCCCTCGTGCATGTTCCGGAGCGGCCGCTGGCCTCAGGCGCGAGGACGGTCCACCGAGCGAGTCCGGAGGCCGGCCTCGGCCTCTTCCCGATGGGAGCCGCCGCGGAACTCGAAATGCTCCTCACTCATCAGTCGCTCTCCCACGGGAAGGGCCGGCGCCGTCAGGTGCCAGAGCAACAGCTGTCGGCCGATCGCGGACGCCGCCTGCCAGGTGTCGGGCTGGAGCGCGGGGTAGAGCGATGCGTACTGGGGACGAAGTCGGGCTTCGCGAATGGTGCTCTCCATGGGCGCTCCGCGTTCGGTTGGATGTCCGCCGCGAAGTTGCTCGCGATCGGCCCGCCGGGCAAGGGGGGAGGAATCTGCTGGCCGTCGGCCTAAGCCGTTGCCGGGCAAGCCGGTCTGCAGGATTGCTGAACCTGTTGTGGGACATTAGGTTTGCTGTCCCCGGCGCCGTAGCCAAGTGGTAAGGCAGAGGTCTGCAAAACCTCGATTCGTCGGTTCGATTCCGACCGGCGCCTCTCGCGGGGCAACACGTATGGGCCTCCCAGCCGGGGGCCCGTTCGCATTTTGGATCCTGTCACGACCTCTCGAGGCCCACTGATGGTGCATCGCGGGAGATTCGGCCGATTGCGGAGGCGGCTCCTCCGCATCCTGCTCAGGATGACCGTCCTGGCGGTCTTCGCAGTCGGCGCAGCTCTGGTGGGTTTCCGTGTGAGCGCGCTCTGGCGGGAGCGAGTGGCCGACAAGACGCTCGTACCCGGGAACGGCCGGGTCGTTGCCACGGCCGCGGGCGACCTCTTCGTGCAGGAGGCCGGTCCCAGCGATGGGCCCGTGGTCATGCTGGTCAATGGCACGGCCGCGTGGAGTGAGCTCTGGCAGCCGACGATCGCCGCCCTGGCCGATGCCGGCTACCGCGCCATCGCGGTGGATCTCCCGCCCTTCGGCTTCTCGCCGCGGGAGGAAGGCGCCGCGTACAGCACGCCCGACCAGGCCCTGCGGTTGACCGAGCTGGTGCAGGCGATGCACCTCGACAACATCGTGCTGGTGGGTCACTCCATCGGCGCCAAGCCGGCGCTGGTGACTGCGTGGCGGATGCAGGACTGGCTCCGCGGGTTGGTGCTCGTGGATGCTCCGCTCGATCCACCGCCGGCCGGCCGCCCGCCGCCGCCGCCCGCCAAGTCGTGGGTCGGTATGCTGCTCGGCACGCCCCTGCTGGGCGAGGCGGTCGTCTCCGCCACGGTCACCAATCCGATCCTGTCCCGCTGGTTGGTGGAGCAGGTCGTGGCGGATCCCGCTGCGGCGACCCCGGCGCGCCTCGCAGTGCTACAGCGCCCGATGGTGCGACGGGGGACCACGGCGAGCGTCACCGCATGGCTGCGGCAGGCCCTGGTGGACGCGCCGCGGACCGGACTCAATGACCGCCAGCGTTACGCCGCCCTGAACTTTCCCGTGCTGCTGATCTGGGGCGCCGAAGATCGGATCACGCCGGTGGCACAGGGGCGGCGGTTGCAGGGCGCGTTTCCCGACGCGCGCCTGACCGTGCTGCCGGGCAGCGGGCACCTCCCGCAGCTCGAGCACACCGGGCCCTTCAACGAGGCGCTTGTGGCCTGGCTGCGCACGCTGCCACCTCGCGATGCGACCGATCGGATCTCCGGGGGGCGATGATTTCTGGCCTCGCCTCGCCGGGGAACCAGGGGTCCGGATCCGGCGGGCGACCGGGTAGTCGCAGCGGTACACTCCAGCGCATGACGGCTTCACTACCTGCCCCAGCGGTGGCCTCTTCGACCGGCATCACTCGATACGGACTGGAATTCCAGCGTCCTTTCGATTGGGGCGCGCTGCTCGCCTACCTGGCCCCACGAGCCACACCGGGCGTGGAGCGTGTCTCGGCCGACGGACGCTACCTGCGCACCCTTCGGCTGGGCCGGTTCGCCGGCTGGCTCGCCATCGGTCAACGCCCGGGCGGCGAAGATCTCGAAGTCGATGTATCGGCGACCCTGTCTCCCGCCGTGGCTCTGCTGCTGCCGCGCATCCGTCGCCTGCTCGACCTCGATCTCGATCCGCGCGACGTCTCGGGACACCTCGGCTCGGACGCTCTCCTCGGTCCGCTCGTCGCGCGACGCCCGGGGCTTCGCGTCGCCGGCTGCGTGGACGGATTCGAGCTCGCCCTCCGCGTCGTGCTGGGCCAGCAGGTGAGCGTGCGAGGAGCCAGCACCCTGGCCGGCCGACTGGCCGCGCGGCTGAGCCAACCGGTGGCCGGGCCGGAGGGAGCCGAGCTTCGCTACCTGCCGGTGAACCCCGAGCGTCTGGCCCAGGCTAGCCTCGAGTCGGTGCGGGATATCGGGCTCCCGGCGAGTCGCGCCGGGTGCCTGATCCGCTTGGCCCAGGCGGTCGCCGCGGGCGAGCTACCCGAGCTGACGCCGGGAGGCGCCATCCCCGCCCGTCCCGTGGAGGAGCCGACCGAGTTCCTGGGGCGATTGACGGCGCTCCCCGGAATCGGGCCGTGGACCGCAACCTATGTGGCGATGCGGGGACTCGGTTGGCGGGATGCCTTTCCCGATGGAGACCTGGGACTGCGTTCGGCCATCGGCGGAGAGTCTCCCGCTCGCATGAGACTGCTGGCCGAGGGGTGGCGGCCGTGGCGCTCCTACGCGGCCCAACACCTCTGGACCGGATTGGCGGAGGTCGAGCCATGATTTTCTGGGACACGATGGTGACGCCGCTCGGCGAGCTGCTGCTCGCCAGCACGGACTCGGGCCTCAGCGGTCTGTATTTCGACACGCATCGGTATGGCCGCCGGCCCGGCCGGGACTGGGCGCGCGCGGCTGGCGGCACACATGCCGCAAGGGTGCTCGCGATCGCGCGCGAGGAGCTGGTCGCGTACTTCGCCGGGTCGCTGGACCGGTTCACGGTGCCGCTCGCCGCTCGCGGGTCAGAGTTCCAGAACCGCGTGTGGATCGAGCCGTCGCCAGAAACCCTCGCTCCATCATTGTTCCCTGTCACCGAGTCGTCGGAAGCGACGGCTCTCTCACGGGCTTCGGTGGTGGACTGGACCGGAAGCGGTGGTTGCTCCGCCACGAAGGAGCGCTCCCCCGCTCTCGGCCTGCAACTCTCGCTGTAAGGCGGTTACCATGCCCTGAGTGGGGAGACTTCCACGACGAGGAGGCCCGGTGAGCGCATTCGACTATGTAATCGTCGGTGGCGGCATGACGGCGGACGCGGCCGCCAAGGGCATAAGGAAGAGCGACGCCGCCGGGAGTATCGCCATCGTCGCCGCCGAATCGCATGCCCCCTACAACCGGCCGCCGCTGACCAAGGGTCTCTGGAAGGGCGATGATCCCGAGGGGATCTGGCGCCAGACCGGTGAGACGGAAGCACGGCTCATCCCCGACCGCCGAATCGAGCGCATCGAGCTGGAGCTGAAGCGCGTCACCGACGATCGCGGCACCGCGTACGAATACGGCAAGCTCCTCCTCGCCACCGGCGGCACGCCGCGACGAATGCCCGACGCTCCCGACGACGTCATCCACTACAGGACACTCGACGACTACCGGCGCACCCGCGCCCTCGCCGACAAGGGCGCCAGCTTCGCCGTGATCGGCGGAGGCTTCATCGGCTCCGAGCTGGCCGCCGGCCTCCGCATGCAGGGGCGCGAGGTCACCATGATCGTGAAGGAAGACGGCATCGGCGCGCGCGTGTTCCCGGCCGAGCTGGCGAAGTGGATCGCCGGATACTACCGCGAGAAAGGCGTCGACGTTCGACTGGGGGAGACCGCGTCCAGCGTGCAGCGGAACGGTGGCCGTCTACGGGTCCAGCTCGACGGAGGGGAGGCCGTCGACGCCGATGCGGTCGCCGCCGGTCTGGGTATCGAGCCCAACGTCGAGCTGGCGCGCGCGGCCGGAATAAAGGTGACGAACGGCATCGAGGTGGACGAGCTGTGTCGCACCAGCGCGGCGGACATCTATGCCGCGGGTGACGTCGCCAACTTCTACAACCCGTCGCTGGGAAAGCGCATCAGGGTCGAGCACGAGGACAACGCCAACACCATGGGCGAGGCGGCGGGCGCCAACATGGCCGGCGCCGGCCGGCGTTACGATCATCTTCCCTTCTTCTACTCCGACCTGTTCGATCTGGGCTACGAGGCGGTGGGTGATCTCGACTCCAGGCACCAGACCGTGGTGGACTGGAAAAAGGAACACCGCGAGGGCGTCATCTACTACCTCGACGGCGGCCGGGTCCGCGGCGTGCTGCTGTGGAACGTGTGGGAGCAGGTGGACGCCGCGCGCGCGCTGATCGCCGAGCCGGGGCCGTTCCGTCCGGAGCAGCTCAAAGGCCGGCTGCCGGCGAGCTGATCGGGTTACCCCGAGCGGGCGCGGCGGGTGCGCGCCGCGCCCGCCAGCATCAGTCCCCCGAAGATCAGCATCACCAGACCCCACCAGAGATTGATGTTGATCCCCAGCGACGCGGCGTAGTGCTCCGTGTCCCCATGGGTGGCGAGGCCGTAGCCGGCCACGACCACGCCGAGCACGGTGAACAGCCCGCCGATGGGGAGACGGATGTCGAAGCTCACGGGTGCGCTCATCGTCGCCTCCTAGAAGAACACGAGATTGAGGCCCACCGTCAGGACCAGGACCACGACCGCGAGTACCCACGGCCGGGAGCGGAGTGGAAGGTCGTCGTCACGGGGCTTCGGCGTGAGCGAGTAGACCAGGCCCCGCAGCTCTTCCGCCGGGCGTGGCCGGGTGACGAGGCTGACCAGAATCGTCACGACGAAGCAGGTCACCCAGGCGACGATCGCGGTCCAGAAGGTCTGCGCCAGCTCGCTCGGGTAGGTGTGCAGCACCCCGAAGAAGCCGCCCTTGATACCCGGCGTGACACCGGCCGGCAGGCTCAAGCCGTGGTGCAGCGCCGCGGCGAACGTCCCGCTGAGCAGGCCGATGAAGGCGCCATGGCCGGTGCTCCGGCTCCAGAACATGCCGAGCGCGAAGGTGGCGAAGAGTGGGGCGTTGACGAAGGCGAACACCAGCTGCAGCAGGTCCATGATGTTGTTGAACGCGCCGGCGACGTACGCCGCCAGGACCGACAACAGGATCCCGCCCACCGTCGCGACCCGGCCCATCCACAGATAGTGCTCGTCCGAGGCCCCGCGCCGGATGTGACTCTGGTAGATGTCGTAGGTCCACACCGTGTTGAACGCGGTCACGTTGCCCGCCATCCCCGACATGAACGACGCGAGCAGGGCCGTGAGCCCGAGACCGAGCATGCCGGCCGGAAACAGCTTCACCAGCATCATCGGCGTGGCGAGGTCGTAGTCCAGCACGACGCGTCCGGCGGCGTCGAGGAGCGGGGCGCCGTCGGCGGCGAGCTTGGCGGGCACCAGACCCTGGCCCGCGCCGCCGTCACCCGCGCCCAGGGCCAGCGCGATCATACCGGGGAGGATCACCAGAAAGGGAAACAGCATCTTCGGCACCGCGGCGATCAGCGGGGTCCGGCGTGCGGCGGTCATCGAGTCGGCGGCCATCGCCCGCTGGACCACCAGAAAGTCGGTGCACCAGTACCCGAACGAGAGCACGAACCCCAGGCCCATGACGAGGCCGAACCATTCCACCCCGATCGGATTCTGTGACGCATCGCCCAGATGCGACCAGGTGTGGGTGTATGCCCCCGACGGCAGTCCGCGGCCGGTCGCGACCTCCGCCAGCCGGTCCGACAGGCTGTCCCAGCCGCCCACGGCATACAGGCCCAGCGCCACCAGAGGAATGAAGCCGAAGACGATGAGGAAGAACTGCAGCACTTCGTTGTAGATCGCGCTGGTGAGCCCGCCGAGCAGGATGTAGGCGAGCACGATGAGCGCGGCGACCAGCACGCTGATGTCGAAGCTCCATCCGAGCAGGAGATTGAGCAGCTTTCCCATGGCGTACATGGAGACGCCGGACGAGAAGATGGTCATCACCGCGAACGAGGCCGCGTTCAGCGTGCGGGTCTTCTCGTCGAACCGGAGCCGGAGATACTCGGGGACGGAGCGGGCCCGCGATCCGTAGTAGAACGGCATCATGAACAGCCCGACGAACACCATCGCCGGGATCGCGCCGACCCAGTAGAAGTGGCTGGTGGCGATGCCGTACTTCGCGCCCGACGCGCCCATCCCGATGACTTCCTGGGCGCCGAGGTTGGCCGAGATGAACGCGAGACCGGTGATCCAGGGCGGGAGCGAGCGGCCCGAGAGGAAGAAGTCGGTACTGGTCCGCGTCAGCCGCCGCAGCCCCCATCCGACCCCCAGCACCGCGACGAAATAGAGCGCCATGACGGCGTAGTCGATCGGCGCTAGCTGGGCGACGGGAGCGGATTCCATTATCGAGGCCTCGGGGGAGGGGGAGCGAGCACCATCGTATCGCCTGCGACCCGGAACCGACGTTCCGCCCAATCTAGGAGTGACCGCCGGGAGCGGCCAGCGTTCGGGCGAATCCAGATTGTATGAAACTGGGGGCGGGGCGGTGCCGTCTCCCTAGACACGGCCGCCGGCTGGCGGCTACGGTCCATCGTCACCTTCGAGGATGCCTCATGGCGGTACGATACGGTCTGGCGGCGTTGATGGTTGTCTTCGGTCTCCCAGGCAGCGCCACGGCGCAGCGTGCGCCACTGGGCTACGCCATCGATGTCAACGACCGCAGCGACGACACATTCCGGGTCACCGCCTGGGTGAGCGGACTCACCGAGGCCAACGCGGTCTACCAGTTCGCCGCCACCGCGCCGGGGACTTACCAGGTGATGGACATCGGCCGGTACGTGCGCCGCTTCGAAGCCTTCGACGCCGCGGGCCGGGCGGTTCCCGTCGAGCGGGTGGCGGTCAACCAGTGGAAGCTCTCGGACGCCCCCGCGCGTGCGCACCCTTCGCTACACCATCGCGGAGACCTGGGACACGCCGGTGGACGAGCACCAGGTCTACCTCATGTGCGGCACGTCGCATCGAGCAGGACCACGTTCTGATCAATCCACACGCCGTCATCGGCTACCCCACGGGCATGCAGGCCCGGCCGGTCCGGCTCCGCATCGCTTACCCGAAGACGTGGAAGATCGGAACCGCACTCACGCGGGATCGGGGCGGCGCCTATCTGGCCGATGACTTCGATCACCTGGTGGACTCACCCATCCTGCTCGGCCGGCTGACGCGAGGCCAGCACCCGAGTCACCGGGGTCCCGGTGGAGATCTACACCTACTCCGAGACCGACCAGATCAAGTCCGCCCAGCTCCTGGGCGCGATGGACGGCATGCTCCAGGCCGCCGGCCGCTTCCTCGGCAAGCTGCCGGTGGACCGGTACACCTTCCTCTACCATTTCGCCGACGGCCCAACGGCGCGTGGGAGCATTCGGTGAGCTCGGAGTACGTGCTGCAGGAATCCCCTTCACCGATTCGGTCGGCGCCTACGTGACCGACATCGCCGCGCACGAGTTCTTCCACATCGTGACCCCGCTCAACATCCACAGCGAGATCATCGAGCACTTCAACTTCGTGACCCCGGTGCCGTCGCAGCACCTCTGGCTCTACGAGGGGACCACGGAGTGGGCGGCGCACACGATGCAGCTGCGCGTCCGGCCTCAAGAGCCCGGACGCCTACCTGAAGAAGGTCGTCAGACAAGATCAAGACCGATCGGGCCAAGTTCGACTCCACCTACAGCCTGCGCGAGCTGGCTCTCACCTCGTACAGCGACTCGGGGCAGAAGCAGTACGGCAACATCTACCAGCGGGGCGCGCTCACGGCCGGCCTGCTCGACATCCGGCTGCTGGAGCTCTCGGGCGGCACCCGCGGGCTCCAGGACCTGATCGCGGATCTGACGCGGAAGTACGGCAAGCGGCGGGCGTTCCCGGAGTCCACCTTCGTCGACACGCTGGTGGCGATGAGCAATCCCCAGATGCGGGACTTCTTCGACCGCTACGTGTGGGACTCGCAGCACCTGCCGATCGCGGAGTACTACGGCAAGCTCGGGATCCGCCTGATCGAGAGGCGGGACGGGACCGCCGAGCGCTTCGAGATCGACTCGGCCGCCACTCCCGCGCCAGCGGGCGCTCAGGGAGGCCTGGCTGGGCCGAAAGGCACGGCCCGCCAGCTAGAGGCGAAGTCGAAATTTTGGGTGTATCGTATCGGGAGACCCTGGCCCCAGGAGGCTCCTCCAATGCTCGCCCGATTCGCTTCGATCGCCACGGCACTCGCCCTGAGTGCCGCACCCCTTGCCGCTCAAGCGCCCGCCCCGCTGTCCGCCTGTGATTCCGACGCGCTCTGCGGCGCCGTGCCCAAGCCCATCGGCCTCTACATCCGGGGGGTCGAGGAGGGCGGCCGGTACCTGACTCTCGAGGACGGAACCTCTTGGGAAGTCGAGATTTCCGACCGCGCCACCACGGCGTCCTGGGCCCCCGACGACTTCGTCAACCTGAGCTGGATCTCCGCGCCGCGGGGTGATTTCCAGTACCTGCTCACCCGCCCCGGCGACCGGGAGCAGCGGGCGGCGGCCCGGTCTGGCCGGCCGACGCCCCGGCCCCGACGGTCAGGAGTAGTAGCGGCGGAGGTAGGCGGCGAGACCGTCGAGGTCGGGGAACAGCCGCCGCTCGTCCACACTCACCAGGTCGAGCTGGTCCCGGAGCCGGCCCGGCTCCCGTGCCGGGATCACGAACCGGGTCAGCGCCGAGCGGAGGCCGTCCGCCTCGAGGAAGCCGATCGAACGGCTGGCGGTTGTCCGAGCAGAGGGTGAAGGTCGCCGCCTGGGCTGCGATGCGCGCGTCGAGTGACGGCGGCTCGATCATGCAGGCGAAATCCCGCTCCCGCGTCCTGGGCTCGAAGAGCGCCCAGGGCGTGAACGGGCGGCTCCTGCCCAAGACCCCCTCCAGATCCTGAATCAGCAGCGCCCGCTCCGGCAGCCGGAAGAACCGGTGCACCGCCTTCCAATCCAGCCGCCAGACCGCGCGATCGGCGTCCGGCGGCGCCTTCGAGCGTGGCGAAGTGGGCCGCCACCATGGGCGAGTAGGTCCAGTCGAGCAGTCGGGTGGGGAGCCCGTGATGCTGCGCCGCGATCAGCACCTCCCAGTCGTTCACCGGGTCCGGTGCCGAAGAAGGGGCGTGAATACCGGATGAAGTTGCGGAGGATGTGCTCCTCCAGGTCCGCTTTCGAATGGGCCGGCGTCACCCCGCCGAGGGTGTCGAGACTGGTGAGCAGCGGCCACTCCGCGTTCCCGGCACCCGCGGAAAACTCCGCTGTCGCGGTGGCGGCCGGTGGCGGGATCCGGCTCGGCGGGGCGTGACCCGGGCGATCAGCTCCGCCAGACTCGTGATGGTGATCGTGGTGATGGACATGGCTGCGACGTTCCTGTGATCAGGGTCCGGATGCTCTAGGGGTACCCATCGCCACGGCGTCGCGCAAGCTTGCCGCGCCTGCGATCTTTGCCTCATGCCGATCGACCTCGCCGCGCTCGGCCGCGCGACTTCCACCGCATCCGCTCACCCGCTTCGCTCCGAGCCCCACCGGGTGTCTCCACCTCGGCCACGTCGCCAACGCGATCTACGTGTGGGGCGTGGCCCGCGCGCTCGACGGCCGGGTGCTGCTGCGCATCGAGGATCACGACCGCGGCCGGTCCCGCCCCGAGTTCGAGCGCGCCGCGCTGGAGGACCTGGAATGGCTGGGTCTCGACCCCGACATCGGCGCCGCGGAGGAGCTCCGCTCGGGGCCCTCGCCCTATCGCCAGAGCGACAATCACCAGGTCTACGCGTCGGCGCTGGCGCGCCTGCGTCGCACGGCTCGGGTCTACGCCTGCGACTGCAGCCGACGGGAGATCGCCGCCGAGGCGGGCGATCCGTTCAACGAGGAGACCCCGTACCCGGTCGCTGTCGCGACCGCGGGCTGGCGCTCGAGCCGGGGCGCGGCATTCGCGTGGTGCTCGACCCGGGCGAAGAGCGGTTCACCGACGCGCTCGCGGGAACGATGTGCCAGTCGCCTGCGGCGCAGTGCGGCGACCTGCTGCTGCGGGATCGGAACTGGGAACTGGACCTACCAGTTCGCCGTGGTGGTGGACGATCAAAGACAGCAGGTGGACCTGGTGATCCGCGGGGAAGACCTGCTCTCCTCCACCGGCCGACAGATCCGGCTCGCGCGCATGCTGGGTCGGAGCGAGCCGCCCGTGTTCCTGCATCATCCCCTGATCCGGAAGCCGGACGGCGCCAAGCTGAGCAAATCGAGCGGCGATACCGGCATCGGAGAGCTGCGGCGGGCCGGCGCCTCCGCGGAGACCGTGCTCGGCCGGGCGGCGTGGCTCACCGGGCTTCAGGAGCAGCCCCGCCCACTGGGGCCCGGCGACCTCGCGACGCTGTGCGGCGCTTGAGGGCGGCGGTCTCGGCTACTGGCCGACCGTGCCGGAGAAGATGCCGTGCCGTACCCGCGCGGCCTTCGGGCTCGCGGCGGGATCGAGATCCAGGCGGTTCTCGACCCGCGCCGCCAGGCGCACGGTGCCGTGAAGCGTGAGCGTGTCGGCGCCGCGCCGGACCCGGATGGGCAGGCTGTCGCCCTCACTCTTCCCGAACCGTCTGCGGAAAGCGTCGCCGAAATCGGGGTCCAGTATCTCGACGTCGCCCAGGGCGAGGAGCTGGTCTCCGGCTCTCACCCCGGCCTCGCGGGCCACGCTCCCGGGCGCCACGTCCAGCACCACGATGGCGCCGCTCGAGTCCTGGGTGGACGAGAGGCCGACCTGCGGTTCCCGAATCGTGTCCGATGCCTGCCTCAGCCCCGCGCGAGCCAGGATGTCCGGCCAGGGGAAGGGTTCGCGGCCGTCGATGTACCGCGCGCTGAAGTCGGCGAACGATCGCCCGCCGGCGGCGCGGCTGACGGTGCTCCACCATTCGGCCGGGGTGAATCCCCGACCCTTCTTGTAGGCCGCGCGGTAGAGCTCCCGCATGACGTCGTCGAGCGATCGGCGGTTGTCGCTGCCATCGCGGATCAGCACGTCGAGCATGAAGCCGGCCAGGGAACCCTTGGGGTAGTACAGGTACTGGCTCCCGTCGATGGGGCCGATCCAGGTCGAGAGCGACGCGTCCTCCAGCGCGGTTGCCGGCGCCGCGTTCACCTGGGCGATCTTCTCGCCGGTCAGCCCGATAAACCCCGCCGAATCCACGACTCCGCCCCGCACCAGCGCGAGATCGGCGTAGTAGTCGGTGATGCCTTCGCTCACCCACAGCCACGGCGTCGGCTGGGGACGCGCGTAGTCGTACGGCCAGAGGTCGGAGGGGCGCAGCCGCTTGACGTTCCAGCCGTGGAAGATCTCGTGATCGGTGATCGAGGCCAGCAGCGGCGTGCCGATGAAGCCCGGGTTGTAGATGCCAAGATGCGAGTTCCCATGCTCCAGCGCGGTGCCGCCGCCGACGTCCTGGGTGAAGACCATGAACGTGGTGTAGGTCCGCCAGGGCGTCTCCTGGAAGACGGCGGCCATCGTGGGCACCGTCTTCGCGATCTGGTCCCAGATCAGGGCGCGCGCCGGCCCGGCCATGGCCCCGGCGGGATAGGTGGCCAGCCGGTTCCAGGTGCCGCCGACCTGCAGGCTGTCGAGATCGAAACGTCCGACGAAGAAGGGCTTGTCCACCAGGTCGTGGTAGGTCGCCTCGCGGTAGGTTCCCGGCGTCGTGCCGGCCTGCATCCCGGTCGCGACCAGCCAGCCGGGTTGCGTCTTCACCGTCACGCGTGGCGGGGAAGGTGAAGCCCGCTCCCTCGGGGTAGGGAAAGACGTTGGTGCCGTTGAAGAACGCGAAGTCGCGCCGGCTCCAGGCGATGGCGTTGTCGAGCGTATCGGCGCGATAGTCGAAGCGCATGGTCACGCGGCGCGCGCCCGCCGGATCGATTCGCCAGGTGTCGTAGTCGAGCTTGTCCCAGTCGAGCCGCTTGTCTCCACCGCTCGCGGTGAAGCCCGAGACGTACCGCGCGAAGTTGGAGAGCTCGTAGGAGCCGGGCGTCCAGGCGGGAAACGAGAGGAGCAGGTCCCCCGGGCCAGCCAGGTTCAGGGTGACGGCCACCTTGAGCGTCCGCCGCGCCGCGGCCGCCGAGTCGAACGTCACCGCGTAGCGCACGTCGGCCACCGGCGCCGAGCGCGCAGGCGGTGGTGGCGTGGCCCGCTGCTGGGCGGCGGACGCGGTGGAGACGAGTGAGAGTGCCGCGAGGATCGTCGCCGCACGGGTCGCCGCACGGAAGGATGGGTTCGACATCATGGTCAGCTGCCGGTTCGGTGGACGGGTTCGATGGTGGGATGCGCCGCGAGCGCGGGACCGCCCAGAGCGCCGACGGGGCCGAGCTCGCCTTCCCACCGTGCGACCACGACCGCCGCGAGGCAGTTGCCGACGACGTTGACGGTGGTGCGCGCCATGTCCATGAGCTCGTCCACGCCGAGAATCACAGCCACGCCCTCGAGCGGGAGCCCGAAGCTCGAGAGCGTTCCCGCCAGCACCACCAGCGACGCGCGGGGCACGCCGGCGACGCCCTTACTCGTCACCAGCAGGGTCAGCATCATGAGCAGCTGGGCCCCGATGCTGAGGTGGACGCCGGCGGCCTGGGCCACGAAGAGCGAGGCGACGCCCAGGTAGAGCGTGGAACCGTCGAGGTTGAACGAGTAGCCGGTGGGGATCACGAAGGCGACGATGCGCCGCGGCACGCCGAACTCGATCATCCGCTGCATCGCGATCGGGAGCGCCGCGTCGGAGCTGGTGGTGGTGAAGGCAATGACCGCCGGATCCTTGACCTGTCGCGCGAAGGCGCGAAGCGGCACCCTGGCGAGGAGCGCGGCTGGCACCAGGGCCACGAGCACGAAGACGAGGAGGGCGCCGTACAGGGTCAGCACCAGCTTCCCGAGGTTCACCACCACGTCGATCCCGCTGTGCCCGACCGTGACCGCCATGGCCGCGCCGATCCCGATCGGCGCGTAGCGCATGATGATGGCGACGAACTTGAACATCACCTCCGCCACGCCCTCGGCGAAGGCGAGAATCGCCTCCTTGGGCCGCCCTTTCACCTGGGTGAGCGCCATGGCGAAGATGACGCTCCAGAACACCACCTGGAGCACCTCGTTCTTGGCCGCCGCGTCGAAGAAGCTGGCGGGCACCACGTGTTCGAGAAAGCTGCCGAACGTCATCGCGCCCGCGGCGGCGGGCGCGTTTGCGTCGGGCGGTGGCAGGGTGACCCCGACGCCGGGACGAACCAGGTTGCCCGCGAGCAGCCCGATCGCCAGCGCCATCGTGGTCATGACCCAGAAGTATGTCAGTGACTTGAGGGCGAGCCGGCCGATGCGCTTCAGGTCGTCGCCGTGCCCCGCGATGCCCATCACCAGCGTCCCGAAGATGAGCGGGGCCACGACGGACTTGATCATCCGCAGGAAGATCGTGGAGAGCGGCTTGAGGACCGGAGTGAAATCGCGTTCGGGACGGACATTGTCGGCCCAGCCCACCAGGATGCCGACGGCCATGCCGATCAGGATCCAGTGGGTCAGCGACAGCTTGCGGAGCGCCCGCCACATGGTCTTCACTCAGCGGCCGACGAGCTGGCCTGCCTTGGCGTCGATCCCGGCGAGGAGCGACTGGTAGGAGGCGGCGAACTTCGACACGCCGTCGTCCTCCAGCTCTCGGGTGATGGCGGCGAGGTCGATACCGGCCGTCGCGAGCGCCTTCATCTGCGCGGGCCCCTTGGCGATCGCCTCCCGGATCCGGACCGCGGGGCTGCCATGGTCCCGGTAGGCGACGAAGGTCTCCGGCGGCAGCGTGTTCACCGTCCGGGGCGCCACCAGCGCTTCGACGTAGTACGTGTCGGGATAGCGCGGGTCCTTGGTGCTGGTGGAAGCCCAGAGCGGCCGCTGCGGCCGGGCCCCCGCCTTGACCAGGCGGTCCCACCGCGGGGTGCCGAGCGACCATTCGAAGAGGCGATAGGCAGCCGCCGCATTCGCGATGGCGATCTGTCCGCGCAACGGCGAGGGATCGTTGGCGCCGGCGCGGTCGAGCAGGGGGTCGACCTTGCCGTCCACCCGGCTCACGAAGAAGCTCGCCACCGATGCTACCGGCTCGAGCGGCAGCCCTTCGTCGAGCCGTTGCTCCATGCCGGCGAGCCAGGCTTCGATCACGGCGGCATAGCGCTCGACTGCGAAGAGCAGCGTGACGTTGACGCTGATGCCGCGCGCGATGCAGTGGGTGATCGCGCCGAGGCCGGCCTCGGTCCCCGGGATCTTGATCATGGCGTTGGGCCGGTCAACCGCCGCCCAGAGCCGCTCGGCCTCGCGGATGGTGGCGGCGGTATCGTATGCCAGGGTCGGCGAGACCTCGAGCGACACCTGACCGTCGAGCCCTCCGCTGGTGCGGTGCAGGTCGGCGAATACATCGCAGGCGGCGCGGACATCGGCCACGGCCAGCGTCTCGAAGATCTCCGCGGCCGTCCGGTGCTCCTGTCCGAGGCGCCGGATGTCGTCGTCGTAGGCGGGGCTCCCGGCGACCGCCTTCTCGAAGATGGTCGGATTCGAGGTCATCCCCCGGAGGCCGTCTTCCCGGATCAGCCGGTCGAGCTCTCCCGAGGTCACGAGATCGCGGGTGATGTAGTCGTACCAGGGGCTCTGCCCCAGCTCGCCGAGACGTGCCAACGGATTCATGCGCCTTCACTCCTGCCCGGTGCGTGCCGTCGCGCCAGCAGCGAGCGCACCAGCTCGGCCGCGCGCTCAGGCGTGAACTTGAACTCCTGGAAAAGCCGGTCCCCGGGCGCCGAGGCACCGAAGCCGTCCATCGCCAGGACCCCTCCATCCTCCGTGGTCCAGCGAACCCAGCCGAAGGATGACGCCGCTTCGACGGCCAATCGCGCCCGCACCGCTGGCGGCAGCACCTCATGCCGGTACGCCTCGGGCTGCGCGGCGAACAGCTCCCACGAGGGCATCGAGACCACGCGGACCCGCACCCGGTCGGCCTGCAGCAGGCGCGCCGCGGCCACCGCCACGTGCAGCTCCGAGCCGGTGGCGATGAGGATCGCCTGCGGCACGCCGCCCGGCGCGTCGAGCAGCGTGTATCCACCCCGGCGCACCCCCTCGGCCGATCCCAGGGGCGGACGCTCCAGCACCGGCAGCTTCTGCCGGGAGAGCACCAGTACGGTCGGGCCATCGGTCCGTGTCATCGCGGAGCGCCACGCTTCCACCGTCTCCGCCGCGTCGCCGGGGCGGAGCACGACCACGTTGGGGATGGCCCGCAGCATGGCGAGGTGTTCGATCGGCTGGTGAGTCGGCCCATCCTCGCCGACGCCGATGGAATCATGGGTGCCGATGTAGATGACCGGCAGCCGCATGATCGCCGACAGCCGGATCGCGGGCTTCATGTAGTCGGAGAAGACCAGGAAGGTGCTGCCGAACGGCCGGAGCCCGCCGTGCGCCGCGATCCCGTTCATGATGGCGGCCATCCCGTGCTCCCGAACGCCCCAGTGAAACTGGCGCCCCGAGCTGGTCGGGCCGAAGCTCCCACCCTGCTTCAGGGTGGTGCCGGTGCTGCCGCCGAGGTCCGCCGACCCGCCCACCAGGTTGGGCACCGCGGCCGCGATCGCCGCCAGCGCCAGCCCCGAGGCCTGCCGGGTGGCGAGCGGTCCCCCGCCCGAGGTGAGCGAGGGCAGCGAGCGATCCCAGCCCTCGGGAAGCTCGCCCGATATCCAGCGACCGTGCTCGGCCGCCAGGCTCGGGATGCTGGGCCGCGTAGGTCTGCCACAGGGCGTCCCACTCGGATTCCGCCGCCGCGCCCCGCTCCAGTGCGGTGCGCCAGTGGGCCAGGGCGTCTTCGGGAACGTGGAAGGCGGGCTCCGCCGGCCACCCCATGATCTCCTTGGTGCGCCGCACTTCCTCGGCGCCGAGCGGCGCGCCGTGCGCGTCGGCGGAGTTGCGCTTCGTCGGCGCCGGATCGGCGATGTAGGTCCGGAGTATGACCAGCGTCGGGCGATCGGCCTCGGCGCGGGCGGCGTCGAACGCGGCGGCGATCCCGTCGAGGTCGTTGCCGTCACCCACCCGGACGACGTGCCAGCCGTACGATTCGAACCTGCGCTGGACGTCCTCGGAGAAGGTGAGGGCGGTGTCGCCGTCAATGGTGATGTGGTTGTCGTCGTACAGCACCGTGAGCTTGCCGAGCCGCAGGTGCCCGGCGAGGGAGGCGGCCTCGCTGGCCACGCCCTCCATCAGGTCGCCATCGCTCGCGAAGGCCCAGGTCCGATGGTCCACGACCGGGTGTCCCGGCCGGTTGAAATGCCCGCCGAGGAAGCGCTCGGCGATGGCCATCCCGACCGCGTTCGCGAAGCCCTGGCCCAGGGGGCCGGTCGTGGTCTCGACTCCCGGCGTGTGCCCCCGCTCGGGATGCCCGGGAGTGCGGGAGCCCCACTGCCGGAAGGCCTTGATCTCCTCGATCGGCAGATCGTACCCGCTCAGGTGGAGGGCCCCGTACAGCAGCATCGAGGCATGGCCGCACGACAGGACAAAGCGGTCTCGATCGGGCCAGGCGGGATTGGCGGGGTTGTGGCGGAGGAACCGGGACCAGAGGACGTAGGCGGCGGGGGCCAGTGCCATCGGCGTCCCGGGGTGGCCGGACTGGGCCGCCTCCACGGCATCCATCGCCAGGACGCGCATCGCGTTGATGCTGCGCCAGGCGAGCTCGGCGTCGGCTGTATCGGGATCGCGAAGGATGAGACCGCCATCGGAGTGCGTGGACCGGGTGTGGGTGCTCTCTGCGGTCAGAACCGGCTCCTTTCGAGCACCATGACCCGGATGGCGTACGGAGGCGGAAAGCTAACCTCCGCGCAAAAGGGTGAAAAGTTCCTCGTTCATCCGGGCGTCAGGTCCGACCGCCGACTGAGAATCGTCCCGGCCCTGCCAGCGCGACCGTGAGGGCCATCGTGAGCAGTACCAAGGGGAACTCTATGCCGCTGTCCCCCACGGAGAAGCCGTTCTTGGCGTGCACGAACACGATCGCACCCAGCATGTCCACGGTGACCATGAGGCCGGCGATGTCGGTCAGCACGCCGGCCAGGATCAGAAAGCCGCCAACGAATTCGGCGACGCGTGGCAAAGACGGCGGCCACGGCCGGCAGCGGGATGCCCATGCCGGTGAACCCTTCGATGATGCCGCCGAGGTTGGTGACCTTGGGCCAGCCATGGTAGATCATGACGACACCCAGCACGACCCGGAGCAGGAGGAGGGCCAGGTCGAGATTGAGAGGCAGTACACGGCGCATGAGAGCGGTTCCTGTGCAAGGGTTTCGGCACATCGTACCGGGTGTCCAATGTTGGCCGCACTGCGCCCCGAATGCCACCCGACTGGTCCCACTCGTCATGGTAGCACCTTCAGGTCCGCCGGGTGCCAGCTATAAGCTATGAGCCCTTGTAGCTTGTAACTTCCGGCTCATAGCTCATAGCTCATAGCTCATAGCTCATAGCTCATAGCTCATAGCTCATAGCTCATAGCTCATAGCTCATAGCTCATAGCTCATAAGCAGGTCGAGCTTTCCGCAAGCAAGGCGATACCGTGACATCGATTCAGCAGGCAGGTACGACCACCGGCGGCGCCCACGTCGTCGTCATCGGCGCAGGCCTCGGTGGGCTGGCGGCGGCCGTCCGGCTCCGTCACCGCGGGTTTCGCGTCACGGTACTGGAGCGGCATGCCACGCCGGGCGGGCGATGCGGCATCTGGGAGTCGGAGGGATTCCGGTTCGACACCGGCCCGACTCTCCTGCTGATGGTGGAGTACCTGCGGGGCCTGTTCGACGACATCGGCCGTCCGATGGAAGCCTACCTGTCGCTGGTGCAGCTCGACCCCAACTACCGGATCCACTACGCCGACGGCAGTACCCTCGACGTCACCAGCCGGCTCAACGCGATGCTGGAGGGGATCGAGCGGGTGGAGCCCGGCGCGGGACCCCGTTTCCTGCGATTCCTGTCGGATGCCGGACGCCTGTACCGCATCGGGCTGGACGGCTTCGTGGACCGAAACGTCCACCGGCGGGGTGAGTTCTTCAGCGTGAAGAACGCCGCGCTCATGCTCCGGGCACGTGCCATGGAGCGCCTGCAACGGATGGTGGGCCGCTACTTCCGGAGCGAGAAGCTGCGCCACACCTTCAGCTTCCAGTCGCTCTATCTGGGTCTCTCACCCTTCGAGTCTCCCGCGATCTACAGCCTGCTGCCCTACACCGAGGTGGCGGGCGGCCTGCACTTCCCCATGGGGGGCATGCACGCGCTGCCGCGGGCGCTGGCCCGGGTGGCGGAGGAGATGGGCGTGGAGTTCCGCTACGAGGCGGACGTCGTGGCCCTGGAGCGAGACGCGCGCGCGGTGCGCGCGGTACGGCTCGCCGACGCCACCCGGATCGAGGCCGACATCGTGCTGGCGAACGCGGACCTGCCGTACGTCTATCGCACCCTGCTCGAGTCGCCCTATCCCAACATCGAGCGTTTCGCCTTCAGCTGCTCGGCGTTCCTGATGTATCTGGGCGTTGGCCGCCGCTATCCGCGGCTGCCGCACCACACGCTGGTGGTGCCGGCCGATCTCCGCGGCGCCTGCGACGACATCTTCCATCGCCATCGCATCCCGGCCGATCCCGCTTACTACATCTGCAACCCGAGCAAGACCGACCCCTCTCTGGCCCCGCCGGGCAGCGAGAACATCTACGTGCTGGTTCCGGTGCCGAGCCAGACGCCGGGCCACGAGATCGACTGGACGGCCGAAGGCCCCCGGCTGGAGACCGCCATGCTCGAGCGGCTCGAGCGTTTCGGCCTCACCGATCTCCGGAAGCACATCGTCACCCGCCGCGTCTTCACCCCGGCCGACTTCGGCACCGCATTCCACGCCACCCGGTCCGAGGCCTTCGGGCTGGCGCACGGGATCGACCAGGTGGGCTACTTCCGGCCCCACAACCGCCACCCCGTCTACGAGAACCTCTTCTTCGTGGGCCAGAGCACCCATCCGGGCTGCGGTGTCCCCATGGTCCTGATCTCCGCCCGCCTGGTCACCGAGCGCATCGCCCAGGAACAGGCGGCACCCCGGTGATCGCGCAGGGCGAGATCGGCCTCGCGTTCTGCTACGCGCGTGCCGAGTCGGTGACCGCGGCCTGGGCCCGGAGCTTTCACTTCGCGAGCCGGTTTCTCCCCCCGGCCAAGCGTCGCGCGATCTTCGCGCTCTATGACTTCTGCCGCTACGCCGACAACCTGGTGGACGCGCGGGGCGACCGGCCCGCGGCGAAGGTGCGGGAAGAGCTCGCTCTGCTCGCGCGACAGGTGACGGCGATCCACGCCGGCGAGCCGCCGGCTTCCGAGCAGTGGCTCGCGCTGGCCGACACGCTGGGCCGCTATCCGGTACCCCTCGCGCCCCTGCTCGACCTGCTCGACGGCGTCGCCCTCGACCTCGAGCCGGTGCACTATCCCGACTTCCCCTCGCTGCTGCGCTACTGCCGTCTCGTCGCGGGCGGCGTCGGTCTCATGCTGGGCCCGGTGCTCGGCGCCTCGTCGGACCGCTTCGAGGAGATCGGCGTGGGTCTCGGCGTCGCCATGCAGCTGACCAACGTATTGCGCGACGTCGCCGAGGACCTCGATGGGGGCCGGGTCTATCTGCCGGCCGACGAGCTGGCGCGCTTCGGGCTGGACCGTGACGCGCTGGAGCGCCGCATCGCCACCCCGCAGTTCCAGGCGATGATGCGCTTCCAGGTCGCCCGGGCGCGCGCGCTCTTCGATGCGGCCGATCCGGTGGTCGACCTCTTTCCCCGCGACGGCTCGCGCCTCACCGTCCGCCTGATGCAGCGCACCTACGCGGGCATCCTCGACGGGATCGAGCGCCAGGGGTACGACGTCTTCCGCGACCGAGCCTACGTCTCCACCCCTCGCAAGCTGCTCATCCTCGGCCAATCGATGTGGTCCGACCTGTCGCGACCCGCATTCCTCTCGCGCTCGGCATGAGCGCGGCGCCGTTTCCGCCGGCGGGCTATCCGCCGCCGCCCTCGCGTCTCGCCACGACGCTGTTCGAGCGCTACGTGCGGCGCGAGGCGCGGCGATATTTCGCGGGCGTGCATTGCGCGGTGCGCGGCCGGCCCGACACGTGGCAGCACGAGACGCCGACCATCTTCGTGGCCAATCACACCAACTGGTGGGACGGATTCCTCGCCTTCCTGGTCACCCGGTCGCTGGGGCTGGGGTTCCAGGTCCTGATGGAGGCGCGGAACCTCAACCGCTATCGCACCTTCCTTCGGGTCGGCGCGCTCCCGGTGCGCCGCGATCGTCCGCGGGAGGCGTACCAGGACCTGACGGCAGCAGCTGCCTACCTGCGCCCGGGCGTGGGGCTCTGGGTGTTCCCTCAAGGCTCGCGTCGGCCGCCCGCCGAGCGGGTCGGGCGCTGCGAGCGGGGCGCCGCGCATCTCGCGATGACACTGGGACGGCCGGTGCGGATATGCCCGGTGGCCTTCCGGTACTCGTTCGTCGGCGAGCAGCTGCCCGAGGCGTTCGCCCTGGTGGGCGAGGCGTGGATCCATCGCGCCGAGCTCGGCACCACGTCTACGAGAGGCGACCTCATGGACCTGGTCGGACAGCGGCTGGCGTCCACGGTGGATGCGCTCGATGCCCTGGTGCGCGACGAGCGCCTCGACGCGTTCGAGTCCCTCACGCCGGAGAACCTTTCCGTCAACAAGCGGCTCGATCGATTCCGTCACGCGGTCGGACTTCTGGGAGGCCGGTTCGAGGCCAGGAATGGATGAGCTGGGCCCGCTCCGCGCGCTTCATGTGGGCGGGGCCGTGCTCCTGCTGGGCAACGTGGTGGTGACGGGTTTCTGGGCCACCTACCTCTACCGCGCGCGCGCCCGGGTGCCGTTCCGGCCGGTGGCGCGCGCGATCATGTGGACCGACCTCGCGTTCACCGTGGCGGGCGGTATCGCCCTCACCGTGAGCGGAATTCTGCTGGCGATGCGGCAGGGGCTCCGGGTGGCCGAAACGCCCTGGCTCCTCAAGGGCATCGTCGCCCTGGGCCTCTCGACGCTGCTCTGGCTCGTGGTCCTCCTGCCCGACCAGATCCGACTCGAGCGCCTCGCGCCGGGCGACGACGCCGGCCTCCGGCGGCTGTTCTTCCGCTGGAGCGTCGTCGGCTGGACCGCGACGGCGGTGTTGTTCTACGGCCTGTGGGTGATGGTGACAAAGGGTTGAGAGCGAGACGCCCGGCATTAGCTTGAGAACACCCACCACCGGAGGCGCGCGGTTGCCAAGACACGAGCCGCTCGACGACTACGAGCAGCAGGAAGAAGAGGCCGGGTGGACGGTGGAGCCGAAGCCGGAGTGAAGGCGGACGCCGCTGGCTTCGCCTCCTGCTGGTGCTGTTCGTCGTTCCGCTGCTGATCGGGGCCGGTGTCGCGCTGTTCGCGGGGCGCCCGATCGCGTTCGACGTGGTTCGCCGGATGACCGATCGCAAGTTCCCCGACGGCCGTTGGGTGACCACGGCGGAGCTGGTGCGGTGGCGGTCCGATCCGGGGAAGGCGCAGCCGGTCGTCCTCGACGCCCGCACCGAGGACGAATACGCGGTGAGCCACCTGCAGGGCGCGGTTCGGATCGACCCGTTCAAGCCGAGCCTTCGGCCGCTCCGGGGCTTCGCCACGGATACGGCGATCGTGCTCTACTCGTCGGTCGGCTACCGGGGTGCCCGTGTGGCGGCGTTCCTGTCCCGCCAGGGCTACACCCAGGCGCTGAATCTGGATGGCGGAGTGTTCCGGTGGGCCAACGAGGGCCAGCCCGTCTTCCGACAGGACCGGCCGACCGCGGAGGTGCATCCCTACAATCCGACCTGGGGACTGCTGCTGGAGTCGCCCCATCGGATCAAGGCGCCGCCGGTGGAAAAGACCTCCGCCGCCCCCTGAGGCCGGGCAAGGCGCCGGCAATCTGGCGCTAGGCCTTACTGATCGCCGCCTTCGGTGCGTCGTCCGGCGGCCCCCGCTCGTCCCCCTCGCCACTGCCGTTCCAGATGTCCGCGGTGAGCTTCCAGGCTCCATCGGGTTGCCGCTTCAGGCAGAGCACGTATTGGCCGGAGTCTTCCTCCTCCTGCTCCGTCGGTGGAAGGTGATACCGGCCAACGAGGTAGGCCACGTCGCCGCCGACCTCCAGGCGCAGCGTGCTGACTTGGAGCCCGGTGTCGGTTCCCTCGCGCCAGAAATCGGTGATGGCGTCCCGCCCGTGCACCGGCTCGTGGTCGGGCGGGAGGAGGACGGCGTCGTCCGCGTAGAGGTCGGCGAGGGCTTCCGCGTCGCCCTGGTTGCTCGCGGCCACGTAGCGGTCCACGGTCGCCTCGACCGCTCCGCGCGAGGCGGAATCGAGCGCGGGGGTCCCATCGGCGCACCCGGCCAGGAGTGCCGCCGCCAGGCCCCAAAAGGGCCGAAACTCAATGCTGGCTGTCATTTTGGCGCCAATCTTGCTAGAATTCCCAGTGTCCTTTCAGGTCCGGACTCCGGACCTGCGCCACCACCCTCAACCTGGATCTTTGTGGCACGCAGATCACGCAGGCATTCCGCAGTCTCTGTCCCCAGTTTCCGCCGTTCCCCCGGTCGCTCCATGCAGTCGCACCGCGATTGGCTCTTGACCCAACATGGGTCGGTCTGTGCTTATTGCGGCACCGAAACCCCGCCCGAAACCATCACGTTGGACCACGTTCGTCCCCGTCGCGGTCAGACCGCGTACGACCGGGCGGACAACCTGGTTCTGGCGTGCCGGGACTGCAACGCCGCCAAGGCCGATACGCCTCTGGTCGCGTTTCTCATGCAGCGCCGGGCCCGCGGGGTGTTCCTCCTGCACTATGGAGAGCATCTGTCGGAGCCCCTTCGGGAGCTCGCACGGCAGGCCTCGGAACGGCCGATTCTCGCCAAGGATTAAGATCGGCGACGATCGAATCGGCGACAGAGCAGATGAAAGAGGGCGGCCATCGAGCCGCCCTCTTGCACGTTCAGCCCTTGGCCTCGCCCGCCGCCGCGACCGTAGGCAGCGCCACCGGCCCGGGTCGTCCTCGCGTCTCCAGCGCCTCCCGGATGATCCGGCTCTGTTCGGCCGAGTGGGCCGCGGGGTAGCCCTCCGCCGGGCTGGCGCGCTCGGGCCGGCCGACGTACGACAGCTCGATTCCCGAGCCGGCCAGCTCGCGTAGCTTCGGCTCCACGTAGCCCCAGGCGCCCATGTTCCGCGGCTCCTCCTGGACCCAGACCAGCTCGGTCAGCTTGGGATAGCGCGCCAGCATGGCGCGCATCTCGGTCCAGGGGAAGGAGTAGAGCTGCTCCAGCCGGACCAGCGCCGGGCGCCCCGTCCCCAGCTTGCCCGCCTCCGTCAGCAGGTCGTAGTAGATCTTCCCGCTGCACATCACCACGCGCTCCACCGAGTCGGCGCCATCGGCCATCGCCGGGTCGTCCAGCACGGGGCGCCAGGTGCCACCCGCCAGCTCCTCCAGCTTCGAGTTCGCCTGTGGCAGCCGAAGCAGGCTCTTGGGCGTCATGACGATCAGTGGTCGCTGCCGGGTCCGCCGCGCCTGGCGGCGGAGCAGGTGGAAGTACTGCGCCGGGGTGGTCGGATTGGCCACCCGGATGTTGCCCTCGGCCGCGAGCTGGAGGAACCGCTCCAGGCGCGCGCTCGAATGCTCGGGGCCCTGCCCCTCGTAGCCGTGGGGCAGGAGAAGGGTGAGGCGCGTGGTGAGCCCCCACTTCGAGAGCCCGGCCGAGAGGAACTGGTCGATGATGACCTGCGCCCCGTTGATGAAGTCGCCGAACTGGGCCTCCCACAGCACCAGCACCTCGGGAGCGGCGGCGCTGTAGCCGTACTCGAACCCGATGGTGGCGAGCTCGGACAGCGGACTGTTGTGCAGCTCGAGCGGAGCGAGCGCGCCCGGCAGGCGTTGGATGGGAGTCCAGGTCTGCCCGGTGCTGGAATCGTGGAGCACGAGATGGCGCTGGCTGAAGGTGCCGCGCTCGGTGTCCTGTCCGGTGAGCCGGAGCGGCACGCCTTCGGTGAGCAGGGAGGCCAGGGCCAGGGTCTCCGCGTGGGCCCAGTCGATCGCCCCGTCGCTCAGGGCGGCCCGGCGGCGCTCGAGCTGCTTCCGAAGCTTGGGATGGACGGTGAACCCCTCGGGCCACGACAGCAGCTGCTCGTTCAGCGAGGTGATGAACTCGGGCGCCAGGGCCGTTTCCACCTCCTGCCCCGCGCCGCCCAGCCGCACCTCGCGCTCCTTGGTGACCGGAAGGCTCATGCTCGCCTTGAAGGCCTGCTGGATGTCCACCAGCCGCTGGTAGGCCTGCTCGGCCTCGCGCCCGCTCTCTTCCTCGGTGATGATGCCGGCCTCGATCAGTGCGCGGGCGTAGCGCTCGCGGACCGTGGGCAGGGCCCGGATTCGTTCGTACATGACCGGCTGGGTGTAGGCCGGCTCGTCTCCCTCGTTGTGCCCGTGCCGGCGGTAGCCGACCAGGTCGATCACCACGTCCTGGTGGAAGCGGTCGCGGTACGCCATGGCGAGCCGCGCGGCGGCGAGGGAGGCTTCCGGATCGTCGGCGTTGACGTGGATGATCGGCACGTCGAACCCCTTGGCGAGGTCGGACGCGTAGCGCGTGCTGCGGGCGTCCTCCATGTTGGTGGTGAACCCGACCTGGTTGTTGGTGATGAGGTGCAGCGTGCCGCCGGTGCGGTAGCCCTTCAGCGCGCCGAGATTGAGGGTCTCCGCGACGACGCCCTGTCCCGGCGAAGGCCGCATCGCCGTGAATCATCACCGGCAGCGCCGCAGTGGGATCGTGGTGGGCGTCGCGCCCCCGACGCTGGGTCTGCTTGGCCCGCGCACGACCGTCCACCACCGGTGAGACGAACTCGAGGTGGCTCGGGTTGGGCGAGAGCGAGATGGTGATCGCCTTGCCCTGCCCGGTCATGTAGGCGCCCTCGGCGCCGTGGTGATACTTGACGTCGCCGGTTCCCCCCTCCGGGTTGTGCTGGCCGCCCTCGATCTGACGACCGCCCTCGAACTCCCCGAAGATCGTCTCGTACGGGCGGCCCACCGTGTGTGCCAGCACGTTGAGCCGACCGCGATGGGCCATCCCGATCACCACGTCACGTGCCCCCGACTTCGCGGCCCGCTCGATCGTGAGGTCGAGCATGGGCACCAGCATGTCCACGCCCTCGATCGAGAATCGCTTCTGGCCCAGGTAGGCCTTGTGGAGAAACTGCTCCAGGGCGCCGACCTCGGTGAGCCGGCGAAGCAGCGCGCGCTGCTCGTCGGCCGAGAGCGGCTGCCGGTAGGCGCCCGATTCGATCTTCTCCCGAAGCCAGACCCGCTCTTCGTGGGTGCCGATGTGCTCGATCTCGTAGGCCATGGTGCCGCAGTAGGTGGCCTGGAGGTACGGAAGCGACTCGGCGAGCGTCCGCCCGGGAACCGCGATGCGGAGCACCTTCGACGGGATGGCCGCCATGATCTCGGGCGTGAGGCCCAGGGTCGCCGGATCGAGCGCGGGGTCGCCGATCGGGGGGGTGCCCAGCGGGTCGAGGGTGGCGGCGAGGTGGCCGTGCATGCGGAAGGCCTTGATGAGCGCCATCGCCGCGGCCACGTGGTACAGCATCTCCGGGGCGACCGGGTCCGCGCCCTCCTCCCGCTTGGCGGCCGGGGCCGACTTGACCAGCTGGTAGCTCACGGCGGAGAGCTGGAGGCTCTCGTCCACCAGGTCGTAGAAGCCCTCCTCGCCGTGCAGCAGGTCCTCGACGGTCGCCAGGAACGCGCCCGACTCCGCGCCCTGGATCACGCGGTGGTCGTACGTGCTGGTGACCGTCATGACCTTGCTGATCCCGAACTCCCGGAGCCGCTCCTCGCCCACCGCGGAGAACTCGGCCGGATAGCCGATCGCGCCGACGGCGATGATGCTCCCCTGTCCCGCCATGAGCCGCGGCACGCTGGCGACGGTGCCGAGTCCGCCGGGGTTGGTGAGCGACATGGTGGCACCGGTGAAGTCGTCCGGCATCAGACGATTGGTGCGGGCCTTCTCGACCAGCGCCTCGTATGCGGCGTGGAACGCGGCGAAATCCAGGGTCTCGGCGCGCTTGATCACCGGCACCACGAGCCCGCGGCTCCCGTCCTTCCGCTGGACATCCACCGCCAGGCCCAGCGCGATCCCCTCGGGCTGGACCCGGAACGGCGCGCCGTCCTGTCGGGCGAGCGTATGGCCCATCACGGGATGGCGCTTGGTCGCCTGGACGAGCGCGTAGGCGATGAGGTGGGTGAAGGAGACTTTCTCCCGGCGGCCGGCGGCCTGGAGGGCGGAGTTGATCCGCCGCCGCCGCTCTTCGAGGGCGGCGACCGCCATTACCCGGAAGGTGGTGGCCGTCGGCACCGACAGGCTCTGCTCCATGTTGGCCAGGAGCTTGGCGGCGGGGCCCTTGATCGGCGTGGCGCCCGCGGGGAGTCGGCCGTCACCGACTGTCGGCTCAGGCCGCGAGGTGTCCGCAGCACCGGCGGTCGCCGGGGCGGGGGCCGCGGCCGGAGCAGGGGGGGTGCTGCTCGGAACGGTCGAAGCGTAGGGCGCCGCGGCGACGGCGTTCCCGGCGCTCACGTGTCCCGCGCCGTTGGGGCTGGGCCGCTCGCCGACCACGCCGCTCTCGAACAGGCGGCGCCATTCCGGTCCCACCGCGGTCGGATCGCGGAGGAACTCCTCGTACATGGCCTGCGCGAAGCCCGCATTGGCCGTTTCGAAAACGTTGGGATCCACGGACTCACCATCCGGTGACTGAGGTGCGCGTAAACGGGAGGCTCCTGGCTTGGCCTGGAGCCCTCCGACGGCATGGTTAAGATAATGGCCGGCTACCCGGACGACAGCAGTGCCGTCCACCATCGGGCTTGCCGCACGTCTTATATGTAGTAGGCTCCAACTCGGGACGTCGGTCGGCCAATGTCGCCCCTGGATTTCGTCGAACCCAACGCTGGTCGGAGGCTTCGCATGCGCAGGCGCAGACTCGGTTTACTCGTCCTCGGCTCGATCGTGGCCGCCGCCTGTGGGTCCGACGATCAGGGTCCGCAGGACCCCCCTCTCGTCGTGGCGAAGCCCGCTACCAAGAGCGGCGACCAGCAGACCGCTCCGATCAGCACGGCGCTCGGGAACCCGCTCAGAATCCTGATTACCCAGGACGGAGAGCCGGTCGAGGGCGTGGACGTGGAGTGGGTGGCGGGCCAGGGTGGGTCCTTCAGCGAGGAGACCGAGAGCGACGAGTTGGGCATCGCGTCGGCGGTCTGGACGCTGGGACCGGAGGTCGGCAACCACGCCGCCACGGCATCGATCGACGACGCAACGGGATCTCCGCTGACCTACACGGCCGTAGCGACCGAGCGGCACCGGCCCGCCGCCGGGACCGACCATTCAGGTGCTGGGACCGGCGGGAGGGAATCGCTTCGAGCCCGCGCAGCTCACGGTCACCGTCGGTGAGACCGTGACGTGGGTGTGGCCGGCGGGAAGCATCGGCCACAACGTCAATCCCGATGACAGAATCAACCCGTCGCGGAGCGGCAACCTGGCCGACGGTCCGACCACGCACTCCTTCACCTTCACCGACGGTCGGCGCGTACCGGTACTACTGCCAGGCTCACGGCGGGCTCAACGGCGTGGGCATGTCGGGGCGGATCTTCGTGCAGGCGGCCCAGCCCTAGAGCGCCCGCCGCACCCGGGCTCCCAGCCCGCGGAGCCGAGCGACCGGTTCGTTGCTGAAGACCAGCCGAACGAACCGGTCGCCGTTCGTTTCCCCCCAGTCCCGCATCGGTGTCGCCGCGACGCCTCCCCGCTCCAGCAGCAGTCGAGACGCGCCGAACGAGTCATGCCCCATGGCGCCGACATCGAGCAGCATGGACCAGCCGCCGGCGGCCCGCGCCAGCGGAAGCCCGTCGAGCTCCGCGAGGACCAGGTCGCGGCGGGCCTGCCACTCCGCCACCGCCGCCGGGATGTCGTCGGTCGGGCTCCGGAGCGCGGCGACGGCGCCGCGCTGACCGATCCCCGGCGGCGTCACCACGTTGTAAAGGTGCACCTTGGCGACGTCCGCCATGACGGAGGCAGGCCCCGCCACCCAGCCCACCCGCCACCCGATCATCCGGTATTCCTTCGACATGCTGCCGATCACCAGGGTCCGATCGGCGAGCCCGGGAAGCGACGCCGGGTGGATCACCGCGCGGCCGTCGTAGAGGATCCGCTCCATCGCGGCGTTGTATAACAGCCAGCAGTCGCGCTCCTCGCAGATCGCCGCGACGGCGTCCCACGCTTCCCGCGTGAGCACGGCGCCGGACGGCATGCTCGGATTCATGAGGAACACGGCGCGGGTCCGGGGTCCGGCGGCGCGCCGCAGCGATTCGAGGTTCAGCGTCCACTCGCCGCCGTCCCAGACGAATGGGACGAGCCGGGGAACCCCGCCGGCGAGGCGGACCCGGTTGGTCATGCCGGCATACGTCGGATCGGTGAGGATGACCTCGTCGCCCGGATCGGTGGTGGCGAGCAGCGCGTCGAACATGCCTTCCGTCCCGCCGGCAGTGATCACGACCTGACGCGACTCGTACGTCGCCCCCGTCGCCGCGGTGAGCCGATCGGCGACGGCCGCGCGCAGGTCGTCGGTGCCGACGAAGGGCAGGTAGCTGTTCGCGTCGTCCGAGCCAACGGCGGCGCGCGTGGCGGCGATGGCTTCGGGAGGCGGGGGAAGGTCGGTGTCGAGATTCTCCATGCGAAGCACGGTCGGGTCGGCTCCGGCGCGTGCCGCGACTTCATCGATCGCGAATCCCGGGATGCCGCGAAGCCGGAGAACGCTCACGGACGCGCGAACGCCACGTAGCGCTCCGCCTCCTCGGCGATCCGGGCGTCATCCCACCCATGCTCGCGGCCCATCAGTTCCGCCACGCGTGGGGCCGCCGGGATTCCGCGCTCCGCGTGCTCGAAGTAGAGGTGCAGGCGCCGCACCATGACGTCCTCGACGGTCTGGGCGAGCTCGCGGCGCACCGCGTGAAGGACCTCCGCCTCGATGGCCGGATGGGGGGGCAACAGCCGTCGCAGCAGCCGCCGGTCAAGCGAGCCCAGGTTATAGATCCCCGCCGATTCGGTTCCGTAGTGGCGGATCAGGTGCTCGACACTCTCGGACACGACGCCGAGCTCCAGGCCGCGAGCCCGGAACTCGGTGAAGTCGTCGGTCTCGCCCCCGGGCAGCGGCTCCTCGTCGGTGCCGGTGTCCGACGGCCGCGGCCGCCCGTCGCGGAAGTGCACCTCGCGCATCGCGCGGTCCACCACCTCCTTGGCCATGCTGCGATAGGTCGTGAGCTTCCCGCCAACTACCGTGATCATGCCGCCGGCGCCCTGTATCACCGCATGCTCGCGGGAGCGCCCGCTCTCCGTGGTGGCGTGTCGGTCGTCCAGCAGGGGGCGAAGTCCCGCCCACGCGCCTCGCACGTCCTCCAGGCCGAGCCGGGCATTGGGGAAACGGGCGTTGGCGGACCGGATCAGGTAGACCATCTCGTCGGGCGTGACCTGCAGCTGGTCCGGCGGCTCGGTGGTGTCGGTGTCGGTGGTGCCGATGTAGGAGAGGTCGCCCCACGGCAGGATGAAGAGCACACGACCGTCGATCGGGCTCAGGAAGATGATGCCCTCGCGGTGGTCGAGCCGGCTTCGGTCGACGATGATGTGGACGCCCTTGGTCGGTCGAAGCAGCGGGCTCACGCCGGCGTCTTCCAGCGCCCGGATGCGGTCGGCCCAGGGACCCGTGGCGTTCACGACCACGCTGGCCCGGATCGCGGCGCGCTCCCCGGTCAGCTGATCCTGGACTTCCGCGCCGACCACGCGCCCCGCCGTCCGCTCGAGCGAGCGCACCGCGGTGTAGGTCGCGACCAGCGCGCCGTGCTGGATGGCCGAGCGGGCGGTGGCGAGGACCAGGCGCGCGTCGTCACACTGGGCGTCATAGAATCGGGCCCCGCCCCGGAGGCCGCGCTCGCGGAGCATGGGCTCCAGCTCCAGCACGGCGCGCTTGCCCAGCATGCGGTGCATCCGCACATTGCGGAACAGGGCGAGGAGATCGTACAGCCACATACCGGCATTCAGGCGCCAGAGTGAGAGTCGATCACCTCGATGCACCGGGAACACGAACGACAGGGGACGCACGAGGTGGGGCGCGATGCGAAGCAGGATCCTGCGCTCGCGGTTGGCTTCCAGGACCAGGCGCAGGTTGCCGGTCTCCAGGTAGCGGAGCCCGCCGTGGACCAGGCGGCTGGAGCGTGAGCTGGTACCGGATCCGAGATCGTTCTGCTCCACCAGGACCACCCGGAGGCCGCGCATCGCCGCATCGCGTGCCACGCCGGCGCCGGTGATGCCGCCGCCGATGACCAGGATGTCCGCCGGCTCCGCCCCGAGCTGCGCGAGCGTCGCCCGCTGTGAGGACAGTCTTCCGTGACTCTGCCCCCCGTCTCGCGGGCCATCCGGCCCAGCACCTGGTTTCTGTGGCACGGTCATCGGATCGGTCCCGGCTCACGGGTGCTGGATCTGGCCTGCGGCGAAGGCCGCCACAGTATCGCCGCCGCGGCGCGCGGCGCGCGGGTCACGGCGATAGACCGGGACGAGACCCGGCTGGCGGCCGGGCGCGAGCGGGCCGAGTCGCAGGGCATCTCCATCGAATGGCTCGCCGCGGACCTGACGGGTCCATGGCCGCCACTCGGCGCTTTTGATGCGGTTCTCGTGTTCAATTATCTTGACCGGGCCAGAGTGCCCCAGATGATCGAGCGGATCGAGCCGGGTGGTCTCCTGATGATGGAGACCTTCCTGAGCACCCAACGGGAGTACGGATGGGGGCCGACGGCGGACGATCACCTGCTGCGTCCCGGCGAGCTGGCCCCGCTGGTCGCACCCCTCACCGTGCTGCACGGCCGGGAGGTGATCGAGGCCGTGGACGCCGAGCGGTGGCGGGCGATCGCGAGCGTGCTGGCGGTAAAGAAGTAAGTCCCCCCTCTCACCCGGAGCAACATGCAAGAGTCCCGGCCCGGCCGTCGGGTCGCCATCGTCGCCGGGGTTCGGACGCCTTTCGCGAAGAGCGGAACCGCGTTCGCGGACGTCTCCGCGGTCTCGCTCGCCCGCCACGCCGCCCGCGAGCTGCTGTATCGCAGTGAGGTCGACGGTCGGGAAGTGGACGAAGTGATCTTCAGTCAGGTGGTCCCCAGTGTCCTCGCGCCCAACGTGGGCCGCGAGGTGAGTCTGCTCCCCCAGCTGCTGCCCAGTGTCCCCGCCTACACGCTCAACCGCGCCTGCGCCTCCTCCGCCCAGGCGATCAGCAACGCCGCCGACCAGATCGCCCTGGGCCACGCGGACACGGTGCTCGCCGGGGGCGTCGAGACGCTGTCCGACATCCCGATTCTCCATTCCCGCCGCTTCAGCCGGGTGCTGGTGGACGCGAGCCGGGCCCGGAGCCTGGGCGGTCGCGTCGCCGCGTTCGGCCGGGCCCGCCCCCGCGACCTGGTGCCGGTGACGCCCGCGATTGCCGAGCCCTCCACCGGCGAGACCATGGGCCAGTCGGCCGAGAAGATGGCGAAGGAGAACGGCATCAGCCGCGCGGCGCAGGACGAGCTCGCGCTGCGAAGTCACCAGCGCGCCGCCGCCGCCACGGCCGACGGGCGGCTCACCGCGGAGATCGCACCCTGGTTCGGCGGCGCCGGCATGGATCAGCCGCTCGCGAGCGACAACGGTATTCGGGGGGACAGTTCGCTGGAGGCGCTGGCCGGGCTCAAGCCGGTGTTCGACCGGCGCTACGGGTCGGTCACCGCGGGCAACTCCTCGCCGCTCACCGACGGGGCGTCCGCGGTGCTGCTCATGGCCGAGGAGAAGGCCACGGCGCTCGGCTACCGGCCGCTCGCCTATCTCAGGAGCTACGCCGTCGCGGCCGTGGATCCGGGCTGGCAGCTGCTCATGGGCCCGGTGTACGCCGTGCCGAAGGCGCTCGACCGCGCCGGGCTCGCCTGGAGCGACATCGGCCTCTTCGAGGTCCACGAGGCGTTCGCCGCCCAGGTGCTGTCGAACGTGCAGGCCTGGGGCTCCCGCGCCTGGGCCGACCGGCTGGGTCTGCCGGCACCGGTGGGCCAGGTGGACTGGGAGCGCACCAACGTGACGGGCGGGTCCATCGCGATCGGGCATCCGTTCGCGGCGACCGGTGCCAGGCTCGTCACCACCCTCGCCAACGAAATGCGGCGGCGCGACGTGCAGTATGGGCTGATTTCCATCTGTGCCCAGGGCGGGATGGGATACGCCATGGTGCTGGAGCGATAGCGAGCGCCATGTCCGCGTTCACGACGGAGGTTCAGGACTCCATCGCCGTGGTCACCTTCGACCTCCCGGGCGAGCCGGTCAACAAGCTCAACGCCGCGGTCAAGGTCGAGCTCGAGGCGCTGCTGATCCGCCTGCGCGACGATGCCGAGATCCGTGGTGCCGTGCTGATCTCGGGCAAACCGGACAGCTTCATCGCCGGGGCGGACATCGAGGAGTTCACCGCGCTCACCACGCAGGCCGAAGCCGAGCGGCTCAGCTTCGAAGGTCAGGAGATGGTGAGCCGGGTCGAGACCCTGTCGAAGCCCGTGGTCGCGGCGATCCACGGCGCGTGTCTCGGCGGCGGGCTCGAGCTGGCGCTCGCCTGCCACTACCGCGTCGCCACCGATCACTCGAGGACCCAGCTCGGACTGCCCGAGGTGCAGCTCGGCCTGATTCCGGGAGCGGGTGGATGCGAGCGCCTGCCGCGGCTCATCGGCCTACGCGCCGCGCTGGACATGATTCTGGCGGGAAAGAGCGAGCGGGCGTCGAAGGCCCTCCGGCTCGGCCTGGTGGACGAGGTGGTGCCGCGCAGCATCCTCCTCCGGACCGCCACCGCCGCGGCGGCGCGGCTGGTGGCGGACGGGTTGCCGCGCCGCGGGGCACTGGGAGGACTTCCCGCTCTTCTGCTGGATCGGACCCCGGCCGGCCGGCGCCTGGTCTACCGGAACGCGAAGGCGCAGGTGCTCAAGCGAACCGGAGGCCACTATCCCGCGCCGCTCGCCGCGCTGGAGACGGTGCGAGTCGGGCTGGAGCACGGCATCGCCGCCGGGCTCGCCGAGGAGCACCATGCCTTCGGGCAGCTCGCCGTCGGCGACGTCTCCCGCAAGCTGGTGCAGATCTTCTTCGCCACCACCGCGCTCAAGAAGGACGACGGGATCGCGGCGGGCGTGGCCAATCCGCGCCAGATCCGCCGACTGGGCGTCGTCGGGGCCGGGTTCATGGGCGCGGGGATCGCCGGGACCGCCGTGCTGAACGTCGAGGTGGATACCCGGCTCAAGGACGCGGACCTGACCCGCGTGGGCAAAGGCCTGAGCGCGGCCAACGCGCTGCTCCGGGACCGACTCAAGCGCAGGCGCATCACCCGAGCGCAGCACGAGCGGCTGGCCGCGCTGCTCTCCGGCAGCGATGCCTATAGCGGCTTCAGCCGCGCCGATCTGGTGATCGAGGCGGTGTTCGAGGAAGTGGCGCTCAAGCGGAAAGTGCTGGCCGAAGTCGAGGCGGTCACCCGGCCGGAGGCCATCTTCGCCAGCAATACCTCCACCATCCCGATCCATCAGATCGCGTCGGGCGCCCAGCGGCCGGAGCGGGTGCTGGGCATGCACTTCTTCTCGCCGGTCGAGAAGATGCCGCTGCTGGAGGTGATCCCGACCGACGCCACCGCGCCGGAGGCGATCGTCACCGCCGTGCGCTTCGGCCGCCGGATGAAGAAGACCGTGATCGTGGTGGCCGATCGGCCGGGCTTCTGGGTCAATCGCATTCTCTCGCCCTACCTCAATGAGGCAGGCGTCATGGTCGGCGAGGGCGTCTCCATCGACGTGATCGACCGCACCGCCACCGCCTGGGGGTTTCCGGTTGGGCCGATCGCCCTGCTGGACGAGATCGGGCTCGACGTGGCCCACAAGGCCGCCGAATCGATGCACGCGTATTTCGGTGGTCGGATGAAGTCCGGCGATGCGCTCGACCGGATGCTGGCCGCCGGACGGCTCGGCCGCAAGAACGGCCGCGGCTTCTACCGCTATCGGGATGGGCACAAGGCGGGCGCGGACGGCTCGGTGTACGGGCTCCTGGGCACCCGGCCCGCCCCGGACCCCAACCCCGAGCTGATCGAGCGGCGGCTGATCTACGCCATGCTCAACGAGTCCGCGGCCGCGTGCTCGGAGGGCGTGGTCCGCAGCGCGCGCGACGGTGACATCGGCGCCATCTACGGGATCGGATTTCCCGCCTTTCGCGGCGGCCCCCTGCGCCTCATCGACGACCTCGGCGCCTCGCGTGTGGTCTCCACCCTGCACGAGCTCGAAGACCAGTACGGCGAACGCTTCCGACCGGCGCCGGCGCTGGCGGAGATGGCGCGCCAGGGCGGACGCTACTACGCCACATGACCGGCGTGCTCCGGCTCCTCCTGCTCGTCGCGCTCGGCTACCTCCTGTTCCTTCTCTACCTCCGCCTCAGTGAAGGCCGCATGCTCTACGCCCCCAGCGACAGCCGGGTCCTGGACCCGCCGCCGGCTGAGCTCGCGCTGGACGTGCGCCGCGTCAGGCTGGTCGCGTCCGACGGCGTGCGGCTGGTGGCGTGGACGATGCCCGTGGAGCAGGGGAACGGCTACTGGCTGCTCATCTGCCATGGCAACGCGGGCAACATCTCCCAGTTCGGCCGGCCGACGCACTACGCCGGGCTTCGGGCGCTGGGGCTGAGTCTCTTCGCCTTCGACTACCGGGGATACGGCGAGAGTGAAGGGAAGCCGACCGAATCGGGACTCTACCGCGACGCGGCGGCCGCCTACCGCTACCTCCGCGACACCCTGCAGGTCCCGCCGGAGCGTATCGTCATCTTCGGCCATTCGCTCGGATCCGCGGTGGCGGTCGAGCTGTCGGGACACTCTCCCGCGGCCGGGCTCATCCTCGACGGTGCGCTTACCTCGGTGGTCGAGCGGGCCCAGGAGGTGCTGCCCTATGCACCGGTGCGCTGGATCGCGGCCAGCCGGTACCCGTCCATCGAGCGGATCGGAAAGCTCACCCTTCCGAAGCTGTTCCTGCATGCGCGCGGGGACGACGTGATCCCCGTGGCCCACGGCCGGCGGCTCTTCGAGGCCGCGGCACCGCCGAAATCGTTCGTGGAGCTCTCGGGCGGGCATGGCGACGCCTTCGAGGCTGACTCGGCCGTGTACTTCGGGGCGATCGGCAGGTTCGTCACGGAACTCGGAGGGGGGGTGGTTCCGTAATGACGGCATGAGACTCCAATTCCCGCTGGCGTGTCGACTTGCCGCCGCCCTCAGCGCCGCACTCGTGTTCCTCGCTGCACCACCACCGCTCCCCGCGCAGGCCACTCCCCAGGCCGCCTGCACCGACGCCACGCACCATCAGTTCGATTTCTGGATCGGGGACTGGGACGTCACGCTGCCCAACGGGGCGACGGCGGGCCACAACCTGATCGAGCCGATCCTGGGTGGCTGTGCCTTGCGAGAGACCTGGACCGGAGCCAGGGGCTCGAACGGCACCAGCACCAATGCGTTCGACCGAGTCCGCGGCAAGTGGCATCAGACCTGGGTCGACGACAGCGGCTCCCTGATCATGCTCGACGGCGCCTTCGCCGACGGCAGGATGGTGCTGAGCGGGGAGACCAAGGACAGCGTCGGCAAGAAGGTCATCAACCGGATCACCTGGCAGGAGACGGCGCCCGGCGCGGTCCGCCAGCTCTGGGAGGCGTCGCGGGATGGTGGGGGGACCTGGCAAGTGCTGTTCGACGGGCGCTACCGGAAGCGCGCCTAGCGACCGGTATGACGGGCCCGCATGGTCCGGGGCGCGGGCCGACCGTCACATGTACCTTTCCGGGGTGACGCCCCACGCCCCGCAGCCGACGCTTCCTGGCGGCCTCCTCGCGGACCGCTACCGACTGGACGAGGAGATCGGCCGCGGCGGTGCCTCGACGGTGTACCTGGCGGAGGACCTGAAGCACGGCCGCAAGGTCGCGATCAAGGTGCTCCGGCCCATCCCGGGCGCGAGCTACGAGCCGCAGCGCTTCCTCCGCGAGATCCGGATCGCGGCCCGCCTGGCCCATCCCCAGATCCTGCCGCTCCACGATTCGGGAGAGATCGAGCCCGAGCGGGCCGACGGTCCCCGCCTGCTGTACTTCGTCATGCCATACGCCGGCTGCGAGAGCCTGCGAGTCCGGCTCTCCCGGGAAGGGCCGCTGCCGGTGGACGTGGCGCTCCGCATCACCCGCGCCGTGGCCGCCGCGCTTTCCTATGCCCACCGCCACGGCGTGATCCATCGCGACATCAAGCCCGAGAACATCCTGCTGCAGGAGGGTGAGCCGGTGGTGGCCGATTTCGGGGTGGCGACGGCCATCTCCGCCGCGGGGGGCGACAGCATCTACGTGACCGACCGCGGCTTCGCGGTGGGCACCCCGGCCTACATGAGTCCGGAGCAGGCCACGGCCGAGCCCGGTCTCGACGGGCGAAGCGATCAGTACAGCCTCGCCTGCGTGCTCTACGAGATGCTGGCCGGCGACCCGCCGTTCGCGGGCACCGGCGCGCGCGCCACCATGGCCCGGCACGCGATCGAAGCTCCCGCGCCGATCGGCACCCGGCGACCCAACGTTCCGCCCGCGATCGAGCGCGCGCTCGCCCGCGCGCTGGCCAAGGAGCCGGTGGAGCGGTTCCCCGGCATGGCGGAATTCGCCGAGGCGCTGGTGTCGCCGCTGCCGGAGGTGGTGCCGGCCGCCGCGCCGGGCACCGCGCGCGAGGCGCGCACCATCGCCGTGCTCCCGTTCGTGAACGCCAGCGGCGACCCGGAGAACGAGTATCTCAGCGACGGCATTACCGATGAGCTGATCCACGCCCTCGGCAAGGTCGAAGGCCTGCACGTCGCCTCGCGCACCTCGGTGTTCGCGCTGAAGGGGATCCGCGAGGACGTCCGCAACCTCGGCGCGCGGCTGGGCGTGTCCGCCGTCCTCGAGGGCACCGTGCGGCGCTCGGGCAACCGGCTCCGGATCACCGCCCAGCTCTCCGGCATGGCGGAGGGCCGCACGCTCTGGAGCGAGCGCTACGATCGCGAGCTGGAGGACGTCTTCGACATCCAGGACGAGATCGCGCGCACCATGGTCACCACCCTGCGCTCCACGCTCCTGCGCGATCTGGGCGACGCGCCGCCGGTGCGCTACACCGCGAACCTCACCGCCTACCATCTGTATCTGAAGGGCCGGTACTGGTGGAACCGGCGCACCCAAGCGGCCATAGCCGAGGGGATCAAGTACTTCGAGCGTGCCATCGAGGAGGATGCGAGCTACGCGCTCGCCTACACCGGCCTGGCAGATTCCTACGCCCTGCAGGTGGATTACCGCGGCGCGCCGGTGCGGGAGGGGATGGAGCGTGCCCGCGAGATGGCCAGCCGCGCGCTCGAGCTGGACGAGACCCTGGCCGAGGCTCATACCTCGCTGGCGTGGGTGACCTTCATTCACGACTGGGACTGGCCCGCCGCCGCCACACAGTTCCGCCGCGCGATCGAGCTCAACCCAGGCTACTCGGTGGCGCGGCAGTGGCACTCGTGGTTCCTGACCGCCATGGGCCGTACCGAGGCGTCGCTCGCCGAGGGCCGGATGGCGACGGAACTGGATCCGGCGTCGGTATCCATCCGCCGGAGCATGGGCTGGCTGCACTACTACGCGCGACAGCCGCGCGAGGCACTCGAACACCTGCGCCGCGCGCTCGCCATGAATCCCACGGCGGAGGAGAACCACCGGTTGCTGGGACTGGCCTACCTGCAGCTGGGCCTATACGACGAATCGGCCGCCGCCCTCCGCGAGGCGGTGGCCAGCTCGGAGAGTCCAACCCTGGCCACGGCGGGGCTCGGCCGGGTCGCCATCGCCCGCGGACGCTTGACGGAGGCCCGCGGGATTCTGGAGGGACTCTACGCCGCGTCACGCGAGCGATACATCAGCCCGGTGGCGTTCGCCATGATGCACGCGGGACTGGACGAGCGCGATGCCGCGTTCGAGTGGCTCGATCAGGCGGTGAAGGACCGGCGCGGCTGGCTGGCCTATCTCAAGGTCGAGCCGTTACTGGATCCCCTCCGGGGCGATCCGCGTTTCGGTCGGTTACTGGAGACGATGCGGTTGGCGTGACCGCGAGGCCGACGTCAGCGGCCTCGGGCCTCGCGGCGGAACGCGGAAGGCGATCGGCCGGTGTGACGGCGAAACACGTTGGAGAAGTGGCTCTGGTCCGCGAACCCGGCACCGAGTGCAATCTCGGCCAGCGGCGCGTCGCCTCCCGTGAGCTGCTCCGCCGCCCGGTCGATCCGCAGGCGCCGAAGATATTCACCCACCGTACAACCGAAGGCCTTCCGGAAGGCGCGCGCCAGCGTCACGGGGTGGACGCCCGCGGCATCGGCCAGCTCCCCCAGTGTCGGACGACGGACGATGTCGGCCTGCAGCATGTCGCGGATGTCGGTGACCCACCCGGGGTTGCCACCGGGCAGACGCTCCCGCCGCCGCCGCGACAGCTCCGCCAGCAGCTCCAGCAGCAGTCCTTCGATCGCGAGCGGCGCCGCGTCGTCCATCTGCCGGAACTCCCGGTACATCCGCCGCGCAATCGCGGCCGGCAGGCCCCCGTGCACCGCCACGCGCTCATCGAGCACCGGGGCGTGGGTGCGGATCGCCCGGGCCCGGTCGGCGTCGGCCTCGATCAGGAGACCCTGCGCCTCACCGTGGTCGAAGGCATCGCAATGCCGCTCCCCCGCGGGCATGACCTTGAGGGTGTCCACGGTGCAGGTGAGACGCTCACCACCGGAGGTCTCGGTGAACGCGCCGTGGAGAACGAAGCAGAGGGTCGGCCCGTCGTGGTGGTGCCACGGCAGGCTGGTTCCTGCGGGGTGGATCCCCTCGGTGAGCGTGAACCCCGCCACCCCGGCTCGTCTGAGCCGGGTCGGTGCCAGGGTCGGTCTGCGGCGAACCATGGGCAGCTCCTCGAATGACCGCTCCTCTCAAGATGCAGTACTGAACGGGCGCGCGCATCTGGACTAATCCGGTACAAGTGTGTCGCCGCCGTTCAAGACTGGGTGCTCGAGAGCGGCGTATCTATCAATAGGAGGGCGCAGCGGCAGTGGGCGGAGCGCGCCCCGAACCAGGCTCAGGGGGATGCATGCGATTGCGAGGTCTGCTGGTGCCGGCGATCCTGTGGGCGGTGACGGCGTGCGGCGGCGACGATGGTGGGGCCGGCCCGCCGGACGGCGACGGCGATCCTGAGGGCGACGTGCTGGTCCGGAACAACAACTTCTCTCCCAACGCCCTCGACGTCGAGACCGGGGCCACCGTCATTTGGGCCTGGGGGTCGGGTGGCACCCAGCACAACGTCACCTTCGACGATGGCGCCACCTCGGGCAACCGCGGCTCGGGCACCTACACACGGACCTTCACCGCGGCGGGAGCCTACCCCTACCACTGCACCATCCACGGGCCGTCCATGAACGGCACCGTCACGGTGGCGGATGCGGCTCCGGCAGACGGGGGAGGAGAAGGGACCGCCGGTCCCGGCGACCCGGGATACCCCGGCGGAGGTACCGGCGGCTACTAGCTCACGCGGCCGTGGGCTTCACCCGTGGCGCTGCAGCAACCGCACCACCGCTTGTTCCTCGGCCGACAGCGCGGCTGCCGCTGCGCTGGGGGCCGTTCCATTCCGGGCCAGAGCTTCGACCATCGTCCCCGCCTGGTAGGTCTCGAACACCGCCGGGTGCACGTAATACTTGCGGCACACCGCGCGGGTGTTGTTGAGCTGCGAGGCCACCCGGTCGATCGCCTGCAACATGAGTGACTTCGTGTCGCGCTCGGAGTCGCCCGGCCCCAGCTCCTGCAGGGCGGCGACTGCGAGGATGGTTCCCGCCCATGTCCGGAAATCCTTGGCGCTGAAATCCTGTCCCGTGATCTCTCGCAGGTAGTCGTTCACGTCGCCGGAATCGATCGTCTGCCGGGCGCCATCCTCCTCGTATTGAAACAGCGTCTCGCCGGGAATCGCCCGGCAGGTGGCGACGATCCGCGCCAGCCGCCGGTCGGTGAGGGCGACCTCGTGGGTCTTACCGCTCTTGCCCCGAAACTGGAAGGTCAGCTTGGAGCCGGAGATCTCGACGTGGTGGTCCTTCAGGGTGGTGAGGCCGAACGACTTGTTGGCGCGGGCATACTCGTCGTTCCCGACCCGGATGCCGGTGCATTCCAGCAGCTGAACAACGGTGGCCAGTACCTTCCCTCGCGTGAGCTTGGGTCCCGACAGGTCGCGGTTCACCCGCTGCCGGATACCCGGGAGCACCTCGCTGAAGGCGAGCATGCGGCCGAACTTGGTCTCGTCCCGCACCTCCCGCCACCGGGCATGGTACCGGTACTGCTTGCGGCCCCGGGCGTCGCGGCCGGTCGCCTGGATGTGACCGTTCGCGTGGGGGCAGATCCAGACGTCGGTGTAGGCGGGAGGGATGGCGAGGGCCCGGATGCGGGCGATGACCTTCTTGTCGGTGATCTTCTTCCCGTCGGCGTCCACGTAGGAGAAGCCGGTGCCCGAGCGCTTGCGCCGGATGCCCGGCTGGCTGTCGCTGACGTAGCGTAGCCCGGCCGCCTGAGCCGATTCAGCGGGATTGGGGGTGGCTTTGCGCCGTCTCCCGCGAGCTCGGGTGGGCATGATCGCGATCATACCTGAGCGGCGGCGCGGAAACGGTGAGCGCAGTCACACACCGGCGGTCCAGTCTTCCGGCGACCGCATGCCGGCTCGAAGACGTCGGTTTCATACCTGACTCCGGGGTGCACTCGGCGCCCTCGCGCCATGGCGCAGCAGCCCCAGCCCGAAGACGATCATCCAGAGTGGCAGGAGATAGTTGTTCACGGCGGCTACCGGCGCCACCGATCCGGTGACGTTGCGGAACATGCCGACCAGCCCCGCGACCGCGGTGGCGACGCCGAGATAGCCCATCCAGCGGGGAAACCCTGCGTCGGTGTCCAGCATGGCCAGGCCCGACAGCAGGAAGAACAGGCTGAAGCACAGCTCGCCCAGGAACTCCCCGAGGTAATTGCCCAGATAGCTGTTGAGACCGGTGAACACGGCGCCGATCGCCGCCCGCCCGGGCGCGCCGGCTTCGGCCCAGTCCTGCGCCAGCGCCCAGTGAATGCTGGGCCACCGAAGCAGCCCGAGCATCATGGCCACCGCGGCGACCACGGCGAACAGCATCGCGATGCGCATGCCGCCCTCGCGGACTGGCCGGAGGGCGTGGTAGGCCCCCACGCCCGCGGGAATCCACACCAGCGGCAGAAAACCGTAAAGTGCCCAGACGGCACGGCCGGTGTCGCCCGTCGCCAGGAGCTTGGGCAGCACCTCCGCGGCGCTGCCGTCGAGGATCGCCGGGTACTCGAATCGGGCGGCAAGGAAGGAGAACACGCCGATGAAGGCCAGCGCGCCCGCGATCAGTGCGATGCCGCCCGCGCGAACTGCAGAACTCCGCATGCCGTGTCTCCGAGGTGTGGGCGCCCGGTAATATGGAGCGGCGCAGACCCGTTTGTGGTCCGGCCCCTCCCGCCGACGTCATAGGGTGCATGGCCGCCATCCCACGGCACAGGCCGGTCAACTGCGGAGGATCGATGAGATCGGCTTGGTCGTTGGGCATCGTCGCGCTTCTGGGTGTCGGGCCGGCCTGCTCGTCGGTCACTTCGCCGCAAGGCGCAACCGGCCGCTCGATTCTCTTCATAGGAAACAGCCTGACCTATACCAACGACCTCCCCGCCATGGTGGAGAAGGTCGCCGAGGCGGCGGGCGATTCGGTTCGTGTCGGAATGGTGGCCGGGCCGAGCCTCGCCCTGATCGACCACACGGACGGCGGCACCGACGCCGAGGCGGAGATCCGTCGGGGCGAGTGGGCATTCGTCGTGCTGCAGCAGGGGCCCACCCCGCCCGGCATCTGCCGGGACACGTTGATCATCGCAGCCATGCGTCTCGCGCCGGATATCCGCGACGCGGGCGGACGGCCGGTGCTCTTCCTGCCGTGGGCCCGGAAGGCCTTCCCTCAATCACTCGGTTTCGCCGGTGAGTCTGCGACCGCGGCTGCGCGGGCGGTGGGTGGGGCGGTGGCACCGGTTGGCATCGCCTGGAGGGAGCTGCTCGAGACGGACCCGACGGCCCCGCTGTTCGACACCGACGGCTACCATCCCGCTCCTGCCGGGACCCTGCTCTCGGCACTCACAGTGTTTGACCGCCTGACCGGTCGGGATGTCCGGAGCATTCCCGCCGCGGCCCTCGCGCCGATTCCAGGCGTGTCCCTCTCGCCGGCACGACTCGATGCCATGAAGGCGGCTGCGCATGCGGCGAGCGCGAACTCCCCCGCCGACCCTCCGATTGCGGCGCCGGCGGACACGACGAACCTGTCGTCTGGAGGAGGGCCCTGCTGATGGTGCTTCGAACCGCCGATCCGTATCAGCGCTTCGAGCGCAAGAGCTCACGGAGCTTACGCACCAACCCCTGGGGGGTAAATGGCTTCTGCAGGAAGGGGACGCCTGGCTCCAGCAGTCCTCGGCGAGTGACATCCCCACCAGCGTAGGCGCTGATGAACAGCACCGGAAGGTCGGGGTATAGCCGCCTCACTCGTTCCGCCATCTCCCGACCTCCCATGACCGGCATGACCACATCGGTCAGGATGGCGTTGAGCTCCTTCCCGCGGCGGCCCACAATCTCCAGCGCCTCTACGCCATTGGCCGCCTCCAGACACCGGTACCCCTGGTCCTGCAGGTACTGGCAGGTGAACCGGCGGAGCAACTCCTCGTCCTCCACGATCAAGACGGTTTCGCTGCCACGCTCGATGGACGCTTCGGAGGAGCTCTCCACCTCCTTGGCGGGGTTGGCCACAGCGGGGAGATAGACGGAAAACGTGGCTCCCTTCCCGGGCGCACTTTCCACTCGAATCGTGCCCCCGCTCTGGCGAACGATCCCAAACACCGTGGCTAGTCCGAGACCCGTGCCCTCCCCGACGGGCTTGGTGGTGAAGAACGGCTCGAACACGCGTGCCCGCGTTGCCGCATCCATGCCGTGCCCGGTGTCGGAGACCTCGAGAAGTCCATATCGCCCCGGCTGTAGTCCCTCAGCACCGGTATCGCCCTCTAAGCCGCGGATGAGGACATTCTCGGTCCGCACCAGCACGGACCCTCCGCTCGGTAGGGCATCGCGGGCATTGAGGACCAGATTGATCAGAAGCTGCTCCATCTGACCGGAATCCGCGCGCACCGCGACGACATCGTGCCACAAGTCCGCAGAGAAGACTTTGTCCTCACCGAGCACCCGCTTCAGCATGGGCTCCAGTCCCCCGACGAGGGCATTGAGGTCCAGTACCTCGGGTCGCAGGACCTGTCGCCGGCTGAAGGCGAGCAGTTGGCCGGTAATTGTGGCGGCCCGACCTGCCGCGCGGCGTATCTGGCGCAAGTCCTGGCTGATGGGCTCGTCGCCCGGAAGGCGCTCCAGCAGCAGGTCGGTGAAGCCCAGTGCGACCGTCATCATGTTGTTGATCTCATGCGCCACGCCGCCGGCGAGCTGCCCGACCGCATCCATGCGTTGGGCCTCCACCAGTCGCTCTTCGGCGACCTTTCGCTGGGTCACGTCTATGGCCGCGCCGGTGAGGAATTCCGCTGCTCCATGCTGGTCGCGGACCAGCGTCCCATGGTCGAGCAGCCAGCGAATCGAGCCGTCGGGCCAGACGACACGAAACTCCACATGCATGTCCTCGCCTGTCTCCAGGGCATGGCCGAAGGCGGCATCCACGTTGAGTCGATCCTCGGGATGAATGTGCTCCCGGAACTGCTCGTAGCTCTCCACCACCTCGCCCGGGCCGAGGCCGAGCAAACGTGCCATACTGGGGTCGACCCTCTGCGTGTTCGTCGGCACGTGCAACCGCCAGATCCCCATCCTGGCCGCGAGCAGTGCTACGCGAAGCCGTTCCTCGCTCTCCTGCAGCCGGTCCTGTGACTCCTTGTCCCGGGTGATATCCCGAAAGACTTTGCTGAATCCGATAAACTGCCCGGACTCGTCGGTCAGCCCGGTCGTGATGCCAGCGGCCCAGAAGCGGCTCCCATTCTTCCGGACCAGCCAGCGATCGTCCGAAGCGCGCCCCTCGGCTCTCGCAGTGTCCAGCTCGCGCTGGACGTCGCCACGCGCCCGGTCTTCCTCAGTGAAGAGCACGGAGGCGTGCAGGCCGAGGAATTCGGTCTCTTCATATCCGGTGAGCCGCAACACCCCCTCATTCCACGTCACGTGGCGGCCATCGGGATCCATCATGAAGATCGCGAAGTCGGCCACCTGCTCGACCATGGTGCGGAAACGTCGATCCCCAAAGGTCTGCGGCGAGGCCCGCTGGGGCCGTTCTCCTACCTCGGCCGAAGGCCCCGGCTGCTCCTCGAGAGGTGGGTCAGGCGGTTGTGGCATGGTAAGGATTCGGCGTCGTGCTCATCGACTCTTCGGGGGCTGAGATCACGCTTTGGATAAGACCGCACCAAGGCCTTGGATGCCATAGACGGTGCGCGCCTTGGCTGCCGCATCGTAGGCCAACCGAGGCACGGGCGGCTGTGACATGTGTCACCCGTAGATCTGAACTAGACCTGGCCATGGGTTAGCGAGCCTCGTCGGAGTCTGGGCACTGGGCCAAACCTGTAAGAGCCGTCACAGATCACCCTGAGCAGGCTCTCTAGGTTCCTCATGGCGCCCAGGCACGACGGGTGCCTGAGAGCGACGACTCATCTTAGATATGCGAGGTATCATGCGAATACAAAGCTTGGGCAAGGTCGCATTCATGGCCATCGTGTTGGGCTCGGCGGGCTGTGCAAGAAATTCTGATTCCGACGTTGCGGGTGCGCCACGCGACACCACGCGTTCGACGACCGATTCCGTGACGGCGAATCAGACCGAATCGGGAATGACCGATTCCACTGGCCGCTCCACGTTGGGTCCGGATGCAGACAAGATCCGTCCAGACCAGGGACAGCCGGTCACCTCAAAGGGGGACACCGTCAGCGCCGGCGCGGATAGCTCGTCCACCGCGCCGTAGCTACGGCGGTGGGGCGGTCCAGACAACAGGGCGGGCAGGGCGCAGCTGGAGCTGCCCCTGCCCGCCCTGTTTCCTGGAACTCTTCAGGGCCAGATCGCGTATTTCGGGGGGCCGATGGAGGTGTATCGTTCCGATGACGTTCGACCGCTGGAGTCCCTCAGACCGCCCGAGGACCCACCATGACCCTGAACCCTCGCATCTGGTACCCGATCGCCGTTGTCGGCAGCTTCGTGAACGTGGCCGGATTCGCGTTCGCGTCCGGCTCTGGCGAGCCCTGGCATGCGACAGTGCACGCTGCGCTGGCGACAGGGCTCGCGGTGTGGGCTCAGCATCTCAAGGGACGCCGGGCCAGCACCCCGGCGACAATCATTGACGGCGACGTCGCCGAGCTGCGGGACGAGGTGGGCGACCTCCGCCGCGAGTTGGGCGAGCTGCAGGAGCGGATGGACTTCACGGAGCGCGTGCTGAGTCAGGCGCGTGACGCGGAGCGACTTCCGAATAGGCCACTCGAATGACGAAGCAAGCCTCGGGGACGCCCTAGTGCGGCGTGATCACCCGCTCCTCGGGGCGCTCCCCCCGGCAACGCGGTGGCTCCGATTTTGACTCCAACATGCGCTCGGTGAAATCCTGTCTTTCGTGAAGCTCCGTCAGCTCCTGGCGCAGGATCGAGGACTCCTCCTCCAGGTTCCGCAGCCGATCTTCCGCGGCGGCGGCGAGCCGTGCCTCGGGGTCGGGGCGTCGCTCGATTCGGCGGGCGAGGGCCACGCCCATGCGGGCGAAGACCAGGCCGGCGGTCAGAACCAGGGTGACCTGCGTAATGTCATAGATGTCCATCGCAGTGCATTCTCCCGAGGAACGGGGAGCGGCGCACGCAGACGCCTAGTCGCTCCAACAGGTTGAGCTCGCCGCCAGGATGCGTGCGTCCTGGCGCTCGTGGACAAACCGGAAGATGATCGGCTCTCCGCCGCAGGCTCCTTCCGGTGGATACACGAACACCTCCGCCGTATCACCCCGCACCTCTCCCCTATAAGCCTGAATGCGGCGTCCCCAGTGAGCGAGCAAGCCCCGGTGCCGTCGGGCGGCGTCCAGCGCCCAATTCACCGGTGCTGGGGATGCCGAGAGTCGCATCAGCTCGTGAGGTAGAGTGGCATCCTCCCATTCACCATGGAGCCCTCCTCGCGTCGCGCCGTTCTCTCTCTACCGTTATCGACCTTTCGAGAGGTCCACCACCGCCTCGATCTCGATCAGCAGCTCCGGGCGGGCCGGGGCGGCGACCGTGATCAGCGTGTTCGCGGGAGGGTGCGTCGCATCGAGATATCGAGCCCGAATGTCCCGCAAGGCCGCGATGTGCTTCGGGTCAGTGACGAAGGTGGTGGTCTTTGCCACATCGCTGAACGAAGCGCCGACGCTGGCCAAGGCGCGCCTCAGGTTCTCGAACACCTCGGGCCGAGTGGGGCTGTCGGCGGAGTCTCGGCCGCGGCCTAACGATGCTCAGCGCAGGGGCGGCAATCCAGTTCCGTGCCCAAATGAGCAGTGCGGCCCTTGATCGTGGTGACCCACGGCCGAACCTGCCAGGGTGGGTCGTGGCGCACGTGCTGGCTGTGCCCGCACTCCAGCTCGGCGATCCAGTCACCTTCATCATCTTGACGAAAGCCGACGATGCGACGCTTCACACGACGGAGGGCCGCACCGTCACGAGCACCAGGAGCCGACTGCTTCCATGGCCATGAGTCAGGCTCAGCCGAGGCTTGGGGCGAGTGGACATACTGCTGAACAAATATGACGCCGCGACCAGGCAAGATGGGAGGTCTCAGGCCCCCAGGTACGAGAACGGGCCCGACAAGGCGTTAGCCTCGTCGCAGCCCGTACCCCTCGCCAGTGGAGGTGTTTCTCGACCCTAGTTCTCGGCCTCCACGTTGATGACCTGGGCGAGCTGTGAAAGCTTCTTGTCCGTGTCCTTCTCCTCGTCCAACGTCTCCTGCAGCAGCGCGGCGTGATCGTTATGACCCAATAGCTTGGCCCAGGTCCGCACGGTGCCGTAGCCCGCCATCTCGTAATGCTCGACATGCTGGGCGGCGGAGATCAGTCCCGCGTCGAGGACGTCTGCCTCCGGCTTCTCCTTGATCAGCTCGGCCCCCTCCTTGAGCAGCCCCTCCATCCCGACGCATTTCTTGCCGCGCGGACTCGCATCGAGCGACTTGAAGATCCGCTCCAGGCGGCGGACCTGCTCTCGCGTCTGACGCTCGTGGTCCCGAAATCCCGCCTTGAGCTCCCTTGACGAGGCAGCCTTGATCATCCTGGGCAGGGCCTTCAGAATCTGCTTCTCCGCGCTCCACAGGTCCTTGAGCTCCTCGACGTAGAGCTCCTCCAGCGTCTCCATTTCCATGTGTCGTTCCTCGAGTAGGGGCCCGCCCTCGGCAGCCTCGGATGAGACGTGGGCGCGGCACGGGATGTCAGCGGTTGATGGTCGGCCGGGAGGGGATCCAGAAATAGCCGCTCGTCCGGCGCTCGTAGACGCCGGAGCTCCATCTGCCAGGCTGCGCGATGCTCTCGTGCGTCAGAACGGACGACACATGAAATGCCGGTCCCCGATCCGAAATGCAGCGTCCATCCCACGGTCCGCCGCGACACTCGATGAGGACCCGCTGTTCCATGGCACCGCCGCCCGCCGGTTCATTGTGCAAGACCAATCATGCATAATGGCGACTCGCACGTGCTGGGGCGGTGAGAAGGGTCACCTTATGGGGCACCCGATCTAGGTCACGCGGATCCGTCGGTATCTCGCGTTCACCAGCTCGTACAGGGCGTAGGCCACCAGCCCGAGCGCGATCAAGCCCAGCGGCCAGCGCCCCATGCCGGCGAGCATCTGCAGCGATTCCCGGATGCCACCCGCCTCCGCCGCGTCATGCTGCCGCGCCGCTCGGGCGAGGAGGACCCCTATCAACCCGAATACGATCCCCCGTGCCGCGATCCCGGCGCGGCAGGTGGCGATCACCAAACCATGCGACCCTGCCGGGAGCGCAAGCAGATTGAGCTGCCTGCCGAGCTTGGCGGCGTAGGCCCGATACAACTGGTACGCGCCGTAACCGAACATGACCGCGGCTCCCACCCAGACCAGCAATTCACCCCCGGGCATCTCAAATGCGCGGGATGTCATTCGCTCGGAAGACTGTCCGCCGTCGTCGTTCGAGCCCGTGGCGATGTGAAATGCGGCAAGGGCGAGCCCGGCGTGCGCCAGGCCGCGCACCGCGCTCGCCACCCGGCGGACAATCCCCTTGGCGTCGTTGCCGCGCGCTTCCGCGTCCGTGATCGCGTCGACCACCCGCCAGAGGGCGTAGCCGGCCAGTCCCGCCGCGGCAACCAGCAGCAGGATCTCTCCCATCGGTGCCTGCACGACCTCGCGAAGGGCTCCGCCAACGTCGGTCGTGCGGCCACCCTTGCCGAGTGCCGCCTGGGCGGCTAAAACGCCTATGGTCCCGTATAGCACCGCCTTCGCCGTGTAGCCGACCCGGGCGAGGACGACGATCCAGGGGGCGAGGTCCTTCGCGGCCTGGGCTGCCTGAGGAATGGTCATGACCTCCAGTCTCGTGTATTGGTTCCGTCGCCGCCGTGACGGGTGTCGCAATGGGCGACGGGGCGGGATTCGGCTTTCCGCCACCTGGCCCGCTGCGCTCGTCCTGCTGGCGGCGTGTGGGGACGGAACCGGCCCGGGACAGAACGCGCTTTGCCCCAGACATCCGAGTTCGGGAACTATGGGTGCGCCAGGGTCGCAGGGTGGTGCGGGATGGTGGAGGAGCTCCGATGGACAGCGTCGTGGTGACCCTGCGTGTCCCCGCGGCCTATCACCTCGAGCGGAGGCCCCCTGCCTCGCGGGTCGTCGATCACCGGCGAGACAGAGGGCCTCCTGGGATTGTCGTGATGGTACTGTCTAAGCGGTTCAGACCGGGTTGGAGTTCCTGCCGGGCCGCTGCTCGCTCACAGCCAGTTTGGCCTCCTCTTTGACCCGGCCTGCCTTCTCCTTGATCTGCTGTCCCACGGTCGCCGCCGCGTCCTGGACGGCGGCCTTGACCTCGGGCGCGCGCTGAGAGATTTCCTCTCGCACGGTTTCCTTCAACTCCTGCCCCGCCTCGACCGCCGCGTCTTTCACGCGACGCGCCGTCTCCTGCGCCCGCTCTACCAGATCGTCGCGCACCGGACCCATGAGCTTGCGTTCACGCGTGCTCTCTGGCACGAGCATGCCGAACGCCATGCCCAGCACCGCGACCCCCGCGGCGACCGCCAACGGATTCTCTTCGATGAGGTGGTCCAGCCCGCCTCGGGCCCGACGGGTCTGGTCGGCCGCGCGGGTGCCAAGTGCTTCCGCCCGGGTACGCACTTCTTCTCCCAAATGACCGACGCGCTCACTGGTGCGCCCCGCCAGCTCGCTCGCCTCTCCTCCCAGATCGCGCGCGCGATCCGCGACACTGGAGGCTGTCGAGCCCATCCGTTCCCGCAGAGCCGAGGCCCGATCGGCGATCTTCCCAGAGAGTCCCTCGCGACGGCGCTCCGGTCCGGTGTACGCGAATCGTGCCATCCGGTCGCCGGAGACCTCGCTCCGGTTGCGCTGCTGGATCAGCCACACGGCGCCGAGCCCCATGGCCGCGACGAGCGAGGTGTTGTCCTGAATGAATTCCATCATCCGCGAGCCCTGGGCCCGGGCCGAATCGCCCACGCTGCTGGCGATGTCCTGGGCCTTGCCAGTGATCGCATCCTTGGCCTGACGCTTGAGGTTGTCGGGACTGAGGCGGTCGCCCAGTTCGTCGATGTCACGGGACATGCGCTCGCGGGTCAGCTCGATCTCGCGCTCGATCTGCTCGGGCGACCGGTTGTGCGGTGTGGGATTCGCGTCGCCTGAGGTCTCATTGAGGTGCCGTTCGTATTCGTTCATGGCCGCCGCTCCTTCACCCGCTGAATGTCTTCCTTGATGCTCTCCACCGTGCGGCGGGGAGCGGGATCCATTGTCTTCAGGTCGCGCAGGCCGCCGCGGAGCATGATGTAGCCTCCGCCCGCGAGCAGCGCGCCGACCAGCAAGGCGGCGACCCAGGGCTCCAGGCCGACCGGCTCGACCAGCAGCAGGATGACCGCCGCCGTGATCGCGAAGCCGCCGATGAGGGCTACAACGCCGCCCGCCGCCAGGGACACGAGGTCACGACTGGCCCGTGAGATCTTCTCCTGCACCTCGGTCTTGGCCAGTTGGGTTTCCTGGCGTACCAGCAGCGAGAGGTCCTGCGTCAGCTGTCCGAACAGCTCGCCGACCGATCGCTCCTCCCTAAGCTGGTGCATCGAAGCCTCCCCGAGCTGGGGCATCGAAGCCTCCCCCAACTGGTGCATCGAAGCGTCCCTGACCGGGCTCGGTGTCCCGCTGAGGGTCGGAGCTGCGGAGGAATCGGGCGGCGACCAGCCCGAGCGCGAAGGCGCCCGCGAACACCAGCCCCGGCTGCCGCCGGGCCAGGCCCTCCAGGTCTCGCGAGATGGTTCGGCCATCTGACCGCCGAAGGTAGTCCGCGGCGTGATCGATTCCCTGGCCGACCGACTCGGCCAGGTCGGCGAACCGGTCCTGCTGGTCGGTCCGCAGCTGCTCGCCGGTGCGGCGGAACGCTCCCGCGATGCCCCCGATCTGATCCGCGGCCTGGCGGCGTGTATCGCTCAGGCCTCGCCCTGCCTGCTCTCGCGCGTTGCGGAACGTGTCCCGCGCCTGACCCACGACCTTGTCCTTGGCCTGCCTGAGCTGCTCACGCGTATCCGGCTCGGTACCGATCTGCCCCGCCTCCAGGCCTTCGGTCCCGACATATGGTGAAGTCACTGTGGCCTCCTCGACCGACGTGCCCGACAGCCAGCCGACTCGCCGGCAAGGCTTTGTCAGGTTGTGAGCCACGATTATTGACCGGAGCGGGATGAAGGGGCGGTGCGCCGCGTCACGATCCGAATGAGGCGCCCGTCAATCGCATGTGCGTCGGGACAGCACGAAACATCACCGCCGCCGACAGCCACGACTGTTCGACGGCGGTGGTACCGCGCTGCGAAGACCGGCCCATTACCGGCGAGCGCTAGACGGCGCGCACGGCCTTACCGGCGCGCCGGGCCGGAGCGCGATGCTTCATTGCGCTCTCCAACAGGTCCTGAAGCTGGTCGCTGCGGAACGGCTTCTGGATCATCGGAACGCGGTCCGGGCGGAATCCGACCCGCGTCAGCTCGGCGGAGGCGTAGGCCGACATCAGGACAACGGGGATGGAGGGAAACTCACTGACCACGCTGGCCGCGAGCTCAGCGCCGTTCAGGAACGGCATGATCACGTCGGCAAGCACCAGCTGGATACCCGGCCGAGTGCGAATCATGTGGAGCGCCTCTATCCCGTTGCGGGCCTCGAGGACGACGTGGCCCTGCGAACTGAGTTCTCGACGAAGGATGGCGCGAACGTCGTCTTCGTCGTCGACGAGGAGAATAGTGGCGGTGCGGGTGCGCATAACGCTCCAGGGCGTGCCGCCAACGGGCTGATCCGGGCGGGGGACCAATAATTGTGAGGCTGCCTGAGGCGCGCAAGCGGGAATTCCCATGTGGAATGCGAGCAGCCACTCCCCCCATGCGACGGTGTCCTGATACTATGACTTGGAGCACCTGAAACGGCCCCATCCACCACGAGGCGCTTGTGTATCGTTTCATGCGTGACAACGGGCTCTCACTCGTCCTAGTCGGCCTGTTTGTCGCCTTCTGGGCCGGGCAGAGCCTGATCGGCCACCGGCAATTCAACGAGGAACAGCGAGAGCACGGCGCGCCGGTCGAGCCCTACGGCTCTTACCTCAGGAGTGCCCACTTCTGGGAGGCCACGGCGGAAAATTGGGAGAGCGAGTTCTTCCAGATGTTCGGGTATGTCTTCCTCACCACGCTGCTGTTCCAGAGGGGTCGGCCGAGTCCAAGGATCCGGACAAGGAGGAGCCGGTGGACCGGGATCCTCGGTCGCGCCCGCCCGCTCCGGATGCCCCTGGGCCGGTGCGTAGGGGAGGCATGCTCCTCACCCTGTACGAGCATTCCCTGACACTCGCTTTTCTGGGGTTGTTCCTCGTCAGCATCGCACTGCACGCCATAGCGGGGTCGTCGGCCTACAACCAGGAACAGCTGGAGCATGGCCAGCCCGGTGGCCTGTCGGCTCTCCAGTATGCCGGGACCTCGCAGTTCTGGTTCGAGTCGCTGCAGAACTGGCAGAGTGAGTACCTGGCCATCGCGGCCATGGTGGTGCTTACGATCTTCCTGCGGCAGCGTGGGTCACCGGAGTCGAAGCCGGTGGACAGCCCGCACTCGGAGACCGGTGGGGGGTGAGCAACGCCAACGTTTGTAAGACCGGTCACAGATCGCCATTCGTACTCCGGCCTAGTATGCGCCACGTCATCCTAGTCCCACGTTGCCAGGAGTACTTATGAGCCTCGATTCGCTGCAAGCCCTCTTCGTCGAAGAGTTGAGGGATGTCTACCACGCCGAAAAGCAGCTGGTGCAGGCCCTTCCTCGCCTCGCCAAGGCCGCCCAGTCGCCCCAGCTCCAGCAGGCCTTCACCAGTCACCTCCGCGAGACCGAAGGTCACGTGCAGCGGCTGGAGCAGATCTTCAAGGACCTCGGTCAGACCGCCCGGGGCAAGCGGTGCAAGGGGATGGAGGGCCTGATAGAAGAAGGCAAGGAGATTCTGGAGGAGGAGGGAGAAGCGGCGGTCATCGACGCGGCTCTGATCTCGGCTGCGCAGCGGGTCGAGCACTACGAGATGGCGGCCTATGGCTGCCTCCGGACCTACGCCGAAATGCTCGGTCACCAGAACGCCGTCAAGCTCCTCGCGCAGACCCTGTCTGAAGAGGAGGCCGCGGACGAGAAGCTGACGGCCATCGGCGAGCAGGGGGTCAACGCCCAGGCGATGGCGGCCGGGGTTGGAGAAGCGGATCACTGTACCCGGTGAGCGCGGTCCAGCGGTGCTCTCCCCGCTCGAGCGTAACCTGGTCGCCGTACGGCATCGGTCGCCGGGGCGGAGTGGGCCCGCACCGGGCTCGGTGCTGCCACCGGCCCGAAACTCGAAGTGTGCCGGATCGAGCACCCGTCTCACCACCCGCGGCTCGCCTCGCTGGAGCTGTAGCGACACGACGATATCCGTCATCGTCGCCGCCTGAATCCACACCCCAGGACGCACGGAGGGGTAGAGATGCGACGCGGCCTCGGTCAGGCGCGCCTCGCGGAGGCGGCTATGCGCGGAGCTGTCGCGTTTCATGGGGACTGATCTCTGATACGAATCAGGCCTCCGAGGCCGCCGACCGTGCCCGCCGGCGCCGAACCGTGCGCGTGATCTTCGCTCCAACTACTTCGGCAACCTTCACGGCACCCGCGGTGGCCGCCGCCGCTGCCAGACCTTCGGCGCCCTCCTTCAGGCCCATGTCGTTCGCGCCGCGCATGAGCTTCTTGGACGGGCGGGCACCGGTGATGCGCCGAGCCCGACGCCTCGCCTTCGCTTTGCCGATATCAGGGTGGAGGGCCAGTAGTTCTGCCACTGCGGTGGCGATGAGCCGCTTGTACTTCCGTTTGCTGACCTGTCCCTCCGCCGCCTTCAGCGCTTTGACCGTGGCCTCGGTGCCCAGCCCTGCAGCGATGTTACTCCAGCTCATACTTCCTCCTTCTTCCAGGGAGACGTGGTAAGCAGGGAGGTTACGGCGCCGTCGCCCGGGCTACAAGTGGCTCGTGACACGGGAAGAAATCGTGTAACGGCGGCCAGAATTCTTTCTGATACGCCACCAATACCGAGTCGAAACGGCGCGCTCATCCTTCTGCCGCCCTCCCCACCCAACTTCCCCGCATCTCAATACAGGCCGGATATGAGCACCAGCGACGAGCGTTACTACTGTGACCTGGAGGGGATTCGCCGGATGCAGAAATCATACTACCACGCGCTCTCCTCGTGCCCCGTCGGCCGGCATATCCCGGAAGATCTGCGAAAGGCCGGGCGCGGGGGGCGCCAGGACATGTGTCCCGCCTGTGCCGCGCGGCTCCAGCCGACCACTTTCATGGACACTCGGCTCATTTCGGCTCCGCCGCTCCGGGATTCCTCGAGATTCTCTCGCCGGCAGTCCAGTGATGCCTGGGGCTGGCAGGGCAGAGGGGCTTGGGCGACGGCGTCCGGCGATCGAGTGAGCCGCCGCTAGCGGTTGACCAGATTGAGGATGTTGCCGTCAGGGTCCTTGAACCAGGCGACCTGGGCGCCCATCCCCACGTGCAGGTCGCCCTTCCGCTCCAGCCCGGGCATGTCGTAGTGCTCGAACGAGACGCCCTTTGCCTTGAGCGCCGCGACGGTCTTTGTGATGTCGTCAACCGTCCAGGTGACGGCCGTGGCTCGGTTGGTCCCGGCTTCCTTCGACCGGTAGACGTTGAAGGTGCCTGCGCCGCTGCGATACACGATCAGCTCCTCGCCCTGAGACCCCACCGGCGCGAACCCAAGGGTGCCCTCGTAGAATTCCCGAGCGCGCTTCAAGTCCTTCACGGCCAGATTGGGTACCGCTTCGTGTCGGTCGAGCATGAAGTGCATCGTAGCCGAGGATCCCACCCGCTGCTGTGACGGAGCTAACACGATGGAGGCTACCTTCCGGGAGAGCAGGTAGCTCAGAACGGCACGCTCCATGAAGGGGCTTTCGCATGCTTCCGACGCGCAAACTCGGCACCCAAGGACTCAACGTCTCCGCCCTCGGCCTCGGCTGCATGGGCATGAGCCAATCCTACGGCGTCCCCGACGACAAGGAGTCCGTCGCCACGCTCCATCGCGCGCTTGAGCTCGGCGTGACCCTGCTCGACACCGCGGAGGCCTACGGTCCATACACCAACGAAGAGTTGCTGGGTCAGGCCCTCGCAGGACGCCGGGATCAGGCCGTACTGGCCACGAAGTTCGGGTTCCGGTTCACGGATGGCCAGCTCAGCCGGGACAGACAGCCGGCCCGCGCACATCCGCGAGGTCGCCGAGGCGTCGCTCCGGAGACTCCGCACCGATCGGATCGACCTGCTGTACCAGCATCGGGTGGACCCGGACGTGCCCGATCGAGGATGTGGTGGGTGCGATGTCCCAGCTGGTCCAAGAGGGCAAGGTGCGCTTCCTCGGACTCTCCGAGGCGGGAGAGGCGACCATCCGTAAAGCCCACGCCGTGCACCCGATCTCCGCGCTGCAGAGCGAATACAGTCTGTGGGAGCGGAACCTGGAGGGCGACATCCTCCCGGTCCTGCGCGAGCTGGGGATCGGACTGGTCGCCTTCAGTCCTCTCGGTCGGGGCTTCCTGACGGGGACCGTCAAGCGGGCGGAGGAGTACCCCGCGGGCGACTACCGCCGGGGTGATCCCCGGTTCCAGGGCGACAACTTCGACGCCAACATGCGCGCCGCCTCCACCGTCCGAACCATCGCCCAGCGACTGGGCTCGACGCCGGCCCAGGTGGCCCTCGCCTGGCTGCTAGGCAAGGGCGACGACGTGGTGCCGATTCCCGGCACCAAGCGTCGGCGCTATCTGGAAGAGAATGTGGGCGGCGCCGCGATCGAGCTGACCTCTGCCGACATGGACGCGCTCGATCGGGCACTACCACCCGATGTGGTGGCCGGTCCTCGCTACAACGACCGGATGATGGCGTTCATCGACCGCTGAGCTGGTGCTCGCCGGCGGCGGCGCGCTCCAGCTCCGCGACGTCGATCTTCTTCATCTTGAGCATCGCCTCCATGGCACGCTCGGACTTCTCCGACGCGGGATCTCCCAGGAGCTCGTGGAGCCGCTCGGGCACGACCTGCCACGAGAGCCCGTACTTGTCCTTGAGCCATCCGCAGACCTGAGCCTTGGGGTCGCCACCCTCGCCCAGCTTCTCCCAGTAGTAGTCCACTTCCTTCTGGTCCTTGCAGCTGATCATGAACGACACGGCCTCGTTGAACTTGAATTCCGGGCCGCCGTTGAGGGCGGTGAACTTCTGCCCGTTCGCCTCGAACTCCACCGTCATCACCGAGCCGGCCGGGCGGTGATGGATCTCGTTTCCGGCTTTGCCGTACCGCGTGGTCTTCGTGATCTTCGAGTTCTTGAAGATGCCGGTGTAGAACTTGGCGGCCTCTTCGGCCTGGTTCTCGAACCACAGGCATGCAGAAATCGACTGGCTTGCCATGAGTGCTCCTTTGCAGGATGCCGTCGCATAGGTTGGGGCCGGCTCAGACGAGGACTTTAGGGTGGTGACCGCCCCGCGGCTGTGACCGGGCCCACGCCTGTTCGAGAAGCCGGTCTCAGCCTGAGACCGGCGCCTAGAGCATCAGGTGAACCAGTGAACGGCCTCGGGGCGGCCCCTCGGTTCCCGTGGCCGGTTCCTCGGTGAGGGCCGCGCCCTTCACCACGGGGCAGGACTGCGGCTCGGGCATGCCGGTCGTGAACATGGTGGTACGGAGCGGGCCGCCGGCGACCTCCGTCCCCCGCACCATCCCGTCGCCGCAGATGAACCAGAACTGATATCGGTGTCCGGCCGTCGCGGCCGGGAGTCCGTGGATCACCACGTTCCAGCGGTGGGTCGCCTCATCGGCGAAGATGACCAGCCCGCCGCGGGTGTCGCCCACCGGCACGTCGGCCTGGAGGATGCGGCCCGAGCGCATGATGGACAGCGTGTCGCGGAGCGCCGACACCGCGGCCTGCTGGCTCGCGAGATCTCGCCGGAGCGCGCCCTCGCGCGCGGCCCCCGCGTACCATCCGCCGGCCACCAGCAGCGCCGAGGCCGCGAGCGCGGCCGGCACCGCCCATCGCGGCCGCGCCGCACGTCGGGCCGGTCGCCCTTCCAGGACGCCCTCCACCACACGACGGCGGAAGCCCGGCCGCGGCGCGACGGGGCCGCGACCCATGGGCAGCCAGCGGAGGTCGCGCTCGATCGCTGCGATCTCGTCTCGGCACTCGCGGCACCCGCCGAGGTGCGCCTCGAACGTCCCGGCGTCCTCGGGATCCAGCGTCCGGGTCGCGTAGTCCAGTCGGAGCTCGACGAACCATTCGTGCGGTCTCACAGTACCCAGTCCTTCAGCCCCGCGAGGGTCCCGCGGAGCCGGCCGAACGCCAGCCGGAGCCGGGTCTTCACGGTGCCCAGGGGTATGCCGAGCTCGGCGGCGATCTCCGACTGGGTGAGACCCTGGAAGTAGGCCAGTTCCACCACCGCACGCTGGTCCGTCGGAAGTTCCTGGAGCGCCGTGTGAACCTGGGTGTGCACGTGCCAGCCCGGGCGTCCCGCCTCGTCGGGCTCGGCCGCAGGGGCGGCGCGCGACGGCTCCTCCCACGCCGCGGCCGCGAGCTTTCGCTCGCGGCGGCGCCGACCCCGCAGGCGGTCAATGGCTCGGTGCCGGGTGACCCGCATGAGATAGGGCATGAGCCCGGTCTGCCCTTCGGCTGGGCCCACGTTCTGCCACAGCGTCCGAAAGGCTTCCATCACGACCTCCTCGGCTTCGTCCTGATCCTGGAGCATCCCCTGGGCGATGTTGAGCAGCCACGGCGACGCGACGTCGATCAGCTCGGCCAGCGCCTGCTCATCGCGCGCGACGAGACGCTCGCGCAGCGCGCCCTCGCGGACACTGTCGAGCAAGCGGGGGCCCTGGCTCGAGCCCAGCTCCCGGCCATCGGGGCCCGCGGCGCCGCGCTCAGGCAACGGCACCTCCGCGTGGGACGATCTGGGCCCCGGGTTCTGTCCGGATCACGAAAGGCATCGAAATCATCCTAGCAACGTCGCCGTGGGGCGAGCGGTTTCCCGAGCGATTGGATGTCCGGAGGACCAGCGAAGCATACGCCCTCCCCCGGCGCAGGGGGAGATCTCACGAATGGCAGTAACCCATCGGTGGGGCTAGATTTACGGCCCAATTCGAGCGTGCCGATGACCGAGACGACCAAGCCTGCCGCCGCCGCCTTCGCCGAGGAGGCCTACCACCCCGACGCCGTCGAGGCGAAGTGGCAGGCCCGCTGGGTGGAGCGCCAAACCAACGAGCCCGACCTCGACCGGGCGGCGCGGCCGTTCTACAACCTCATGATGTTCCCCTACCCGTCCGCCGAAGGCCTGCACGTGGGGAACATGTTCGCCTTCACCGGCAGCGACACCTACGGCCGCTTCAAGCGCCTCCAGGGCCACGATGTCTTCGAGCCCATCGGCTACGACGCCTTCGGCATCCACAGCGAGAACTACGCGATCAAGGTGGGGATCAACCCCGCCGAGCTGATTCCGCGGAACATCGAGAACTTCCGCCGCCAGCTGGTCCGGATCGGCGGCATGTTCGACTGGCGGCACGAGCTCTCCACCACCGATCCGCGCTACTACAAGTGGACCCAGTGGATCTTCCTCCAGCTGCTGAAGGCGGGGAAGGCCTACAAGAAGGCCGCCGCGGTCAACTGGTGCCCCAAGGACAAGACGGTGCTCGCGAACGAGCAGGTCATCAATGGCCGCTGCGAGCGCTGCGACTCCCTGGTGGAACAGCGAACGCTGGAGCAGTGGTTTTTCCGGATCAGCGAATACGCCGACCGGTTGCTGGGCAACCTGGACGACCGGAGCAAGATGGACTGGTCGGACACGACCAGCACCGCGCAGCGCAACTGGCTGGGCCGCTCGGAGGGCGCGGAGATCGAGTTCGCGGCCGCGGGCACCATGCTCACGGTGTACACCACGCGTCCCGACACGGTCTTCGGTGCCACCTTCATGGTACTGGCGCCCGAGCATCCCCTTGTCGGCGCGCTCACGACACCGGGGCAGAAGTCCGCGGTCGAAGAGTACCAGCGCGCATCCGCGTCGAAGGATCTGGTCTCCCGCAAAGTGGGCGACAAGGGCAAGACCGGCGTCTTCACCGGCGGGTTCGCCAGGAACCCCGCGACCGGAAAGCCGATCCCGGTCTGGATCGCCGATTACGTGCTGATGGAGTACGGCACCGGGGCCATCATGGCGGTGCCCGGGCACGACGCGCGCGACTTCGAGTTCGCGTCGAAGTACCGGTTGCCCATCGTTCGCGTTGTCGCCGAGCCCGACCTGCCGGCCGACGCACCCCTCGGGGAGGCGTTCACCGACAACGAGCGCGGGCGTCTGGTGAACTCCGGCCGTTTCGACGGCACGTCGCCCGCCGAGGCCAAGGTCGCGGTGACGCACTGGCTCGAGGAGATCGGCGCGGGCCGCGGCGTGGTGCAGTACCGCCTGCACGACTGGTGCATCTCCCGCCAGCGGTACTGGGGGCCTCCCATCCCCATCATCTATTGCGAGGAGCACGGCGCGGTGCCGGTGCCGGAGAAAGACCTGCCCGTCATCCTGCCCGAGCTGGCGAATTTCCAGCCCGACGACAGCGGTGTCTCGCCGCTGGCGCGCAACGAGTCATGGTACTACGCCCCGTGCCCCACCTGTGGCAAGCGCGGCCGGCGCGAGACCGACGTGAGCGACACATTCCTCGACTCGGCGTGGTACTTCCTGCGCTACCCCAGCACCGAGTTCGACGACCGGCCCTTCGATCCGATGCGCACCCGGACCTGGCTGCCGGTGACCACCTACATCGGCGGCAACGAGCACGCGGTGTTGCACCTGCTCTATTCCCGGTTCATCACCATGGTGCTGCACGATCTGGGGCACGTGGAGTTCGAGGAGCCGTTCCGAAAGTTCCGGGCGCACGGGCTGATCGTGAAGGACGGCGCGAAGATGTCGAAGTCGCGCGGGAACGTGGTCGTGCCCGATGAGTACATCGCGCGCTGGGGCGCCGACACCTTCCGGCTGTATCTGATGTTCCTGGGCCCGTTCCAGGAGGGTGGCGACTTCCGCGAAGAGGGGATCAGCGGCCCGCGTCGTTTTCTGGACAAGGTGTGGGCGCTGGTGGGCGACTCCATCCGGCAGGACGCCTGCGGCGGGGAGATCCATCATCCGGTGCTGGTGAAGGCTCATCAGACCAAGAAGCGGGTGACCGAAGGACTCGAGGAGCTGCGCTACAACACCTCGATCGCGGCACTGATGGAGCTGGTCAATACGCTGCGGGCGGACAACTGCCGCGAGCGCACCGTGGTCGAGGAGCTGGTCATCATGCTCGCCCCGTTCGCGCCGCACTTCGCCGAGGAGATGTGGGAGCGGCTGGGCCACGAGCGCTCGGTGTTCGACGCGCGATGGCCCACGTGGGACGAGGGGCTGGTGGTCGAGGACGAGGTGGAGGTGGCGGTCCAGGTGAACGGCAAGACGCGCTCGAAGGTCCAGGTGGCGCGGGAGGCCCCGGAGGACCGGGTGATCGCCGTGGCGCTTCAGGACGCCGCGGTGCGGCGATTCACCGAGGGGAAAGAGATCCGGAAGCGGATCTACGTGCCCGGGCGGCTGGTGAACTTCGTGGTCGGGTAGCGAGGGGTCGCAGGAACTCTCTCCCTCGCCCGTCGGTTATTCGACCATGACAGCCATCGAATTGGGTCTCGACACCTTCGGCGACGTCACCGTTGACGCGGCCGGCCGCCTGAAGTCGCACGCCCAGGTTCTTCGCGACGTCGTCGTCGAGGCGGAGCTGGCGGACCGCCTGGGCATCGATTTCTTCGGTGTCGGCGAGCACCACCGTGCCGATTTCGCCATCAGCGCGCCCGAAGTCCTCCTCGCCGCGATTGCCGCCCGCACCGAGCGGATCAAGCTCGGGACCGCCGTAACCGTGCTGAGCACGGACGATCCGGTCCGCGTCTATGAGCGCTTCTCCACCCTGGATGCGCTCTCCGGTGGCCGTGCCGAGGTGATCCTCGGCCGCGGCTCGTTCACCGAATCCTTCCCGCTCTTCGGCTACTCGCTCGACGACTACGAGATCCTCTTCGAGGAAAAGCTCGCGATCTTCGCGGCGATCCGGGACGCCGCCCGCGCCGGTGAGCCGGTCAGGTGGAAGGGCACCATCCGGCCGCCGCTCGACGGCCTGCGCGTGTACCCGCCGGTCGAACGCCCACCGCTCAGCACCTGGGTCGGAGTCGGTGGCACCCCCGAGTCGGTGTTGCGCGCGGCACGGTACCGCTTCCCGCTGACACTCGCCATCATCGGCGGCGAGCCCCAGCGTTTCGCGCCCTACGTCGAGCTCTATCACCGTGCGCTCGGCCAGTCGGGCGCGCCACTGCTGCCGGTCGGCGTCCATTCGCCCGGACACGTGTCGGAGACCGACGCTCAGGCCCGCGAGGAGCTGTGGCCGGCCTACGAGGTGATGCGGAACCGGATCGGCGCCGAGCGCGGGTGGGCCCCGACCAGTCGGGCCGAGTTCGAACGCGAGGTCTCCGCCGGATCGCTCTACGTCGGCTCGCCCGAGACGGTGGCACGCAAGATCGCGGCGACCGCGCGCGCGCTCGGCGCCTCCCGGTTCGATCTCAAGTACAGCGCGGGCACGCTGCGGCACGAGCTCATGCTGAAGAGCATCGAGCTCTACGGGCGCGAGGTGATCCCTCGGGTGCGGCGACTGCTCGCCGAGGCGCCCGCGGGGCCTGCCGAGGCCAGAGACAGTGTCGCCACCGCGGTGACCTAGTCGACAGCGCTCGCTCCACCGCGTTCGCCCCGGTCCAGCGACCGGGCCGACGGAGCGGACAAGGCGGCACTCGACAGTATATTCGGCGCATGATTCCGCCCATGACCGAGGCGTTCCTCGCCGATCTCCGCGCCGCCGTCACCGTGCTCGACCGGATCGCGGCCGACCGCGGCCTTCTCGCAAGCATCCCGGCGGACGACCGTCACCGGCTCATTCAGGCGGCCGGCCAGGTGTACGCGCCGGATGCGACCAGCCGTCGTCAGCTGGTTCGCGCCACAGCCCGGAAGCGAAAGGCGGAGCGCGTCGAGCTCGAGGAATCCCAGCGCGACCGGACCGGCATCAGGACCCTCCGCCGTCGGCCGGTATACACCTCGCCCAACGTTTTCCCCCCGGTCGGCCCAGAGGTGTTCGAGCCGGAGGACGTCAATGCGGCCGGCGCGCCACGGGAGCCCGTGGAAAGCCAGCACTGCTACGTCTGCAAGACCCACTTCACCGCGCTGCATCATTTCTACGACCAGCTCTGTCCGGCCTGTGCCGAGCTCAATTTCGCGAAGCGCACCGAGTTGGCGGACCTGCGCGGCACGGTGGCGCTGCTGACGGGAGGCCGCGTCAAGATCGGCTACCAGGCGGGGCTCAAGCTGCTCCGGTCCGGGGCGCGGCTCATCGTCACCACCCGCTTCCCCCGCGACTCCGCCGCCCGCTACGCGCTCGAGCCGGACTTCGCCGACTGGCGCGACCGGCTCGAGATCTTCGGGCTGGACCTCCGGCACACGCCGAGCGTCGAGGCGTTCTGCCACGAGCTGGCGGCGACCAGGGACCGGCTCGACTTCATCGTCAACAACGCCTGCCAGACCGTCCGCCGCCCGCCGGCCTTCTACGCCCACATGATGGCCGCCGAGCGCGACGCTGCCGGGACGCTGCCCACGCCGGCGCGGGGCCTGCTCGGTCACTACGAGGAGTGGCGCGGCGCCCATCCCGAGCTGCGGGCGAGCGAGGCCGTGGGCCCCGCCGCGTTCGAGCGCCGGCTTCCCAGCCTCGCCGGGATCGCGCACCCGGCGGAGCTCTCCCAGGTGCCGCTGCTGCCGGATGAGCAGGACGTGATGGAGCATCTCTTTCCCGAGGGGCGGCTGGACGGGGACGGGCAGCAGGTCGATCTCCGCGAGCGAAACTCCTGGCGCATGCTGATGGCCGATGTTCCCTCGGTCGAGCTGGTGGAGGTGCAGCTGGTGAACGCGGTGGCGCCGTTCATCCTGAACGCCCGCCTCAAGTCGATCATGCTCCGGACCCCGGGTCGGTCGAAGCACATCGTGAACGTGTCCGCCATGGAGGGACAGTTCTACCGCAATTTCAAGACGACCCGTCATCCCCACACCAACATGGCCAAGGCGGCACTCAACATGATGACCCGCACCGCCGCGGCCGACTATCAGCAGGACGGAATCCACATGAACGCGGTGGACACCGGCTGGGTGACCGACGAGGATCCCGCGGACATCGCGGCGCGGAAGACGGCGGAGCACCGCTTCCATCCGCCGCTCGACATCGTGGACGGCGCGGCCCGGATCGTGGATCCAATCATCGCGGGGGCCAATACCGGCGAGCACGTCTGGGGGAAGTTTCTGAAGGACTACCGGCCGACCGACTGGTGAGCCCGCCGACCCGGGCGTCCAGCCGGACGAGCTTCGGACGTCTCCCGGACATGCCCAAGCCCATCCGGCTCGCCGTCATGCTTGCCCTCGCCGCCTGTGGATCGGAAGACCGCCAAGCGCCGACCACGGAGGGTCTCGTGATCGAGAAGGCGCCCGAGCAGAGTGGCGACGCGCAGGTCGGTGTCGCGGGCGAGCCGCTTCCCCGCGACCTTCGCGCCCGCGTCACGCGGGACGGGGTGCCCGTCGAAGGTGTCACGGTGTACTGGACCACGATGCAGGGGACGATGAATCCCCCCAGCGACGTCACCGATGCCGAGGGGATCACCGCGTCGAGGTGGACGACGCAATACTCCTATCTGGAGGAAGAGGCCTTCGCCAGCCTCGACCCGGTGACCGGCCCGCGAGTGCCGGGCTCGGTGCTCCCGGGCATGATCATGTATACGGCGCTGGCATACCCGGATCCCGATCACCCCAACACCGTCCTGGTATTGAACGAGGGCGGGAACCGGTTCGAGCCCGCGAACATGACCATTGCGGTGGGCGACACGATCAACTGGTTCTGGCCCGTCGGCAGTGCCGGCCACAACGTCGTGCCCGACGACGGCAACGTCCCGGCCTCCTCCGGCGCGCCGGCGGCCTACCCCAAATACCTCAGCTTCCAGTTCGCGATTCCGGGAGTTTATCACTACCACTGCGCGGTACACGGCGGGTCGGGCGGTGTGGGGATGTCGGGGACGGTGACCGTGCTGGCGCCCGGCCCCCAGGACTGACGACCCGGGTCCGACCGCTCAGCGCCGCTTCGCGGTCGCCCGTGCGGTCCTGCCCCGACGGGCGGGCGCTCGGCGCAGCTCCTCCATCAGTCTGAGCACGGCCCGCTCCTTCTCCTTCGCCTCCACGTCCACCGTCATCCGCCGACCCATCCATGCCGGCGGGAAGTCGCGCGGGTCGATGTAGTCGGCATGGGGCCGCGGATTGGCGGCATCCCACCCCTCGCGTGGCGAGGAGATGTGGGACCACGGCTCCCGCCCGCCCCATGTCGCCGCGGCGAGATCGGTGGCCTCCTCCACCGACAGTCCGTCCGGGTGACAGCGATGGTGGTGGGCATCGTAGACCAGCGGTACCGACAAGCGCCGGCAGAGAGGCAGCAGGTCCGCCGGGGTGAACCGGTGGTCGTCGTTCTCCAGCGCGAGTCTGGTCCGCGCCCGCTCGCTCAGCAGCCCGATCCCGCGCTCCAGCCGCTCCAGCGCCGCGTCCGTCCCTCCGGCCACGCTTCCGCCATGGAGCACCACCGTGTCCGCCCCGATCAGCTCGGCCAGTGCCGCCTGGAACTCCAGCTCCTCGACCGACCCGCGCACCACGTCGAGCCGCTCGGAGTTGAGGACCACGAACTGATCGGGGTGAAAGCTGAGCCGCACATCCAGCTCCCGCGCCCGCGCACCGGCCCGCGCGAAGGCCGCGCGGATCGCGCCCTTTCGGTCGAGTGCCTCGAGCAGGTAGCCGCTTACGGGGTGGGTGCCGAGGGGCAGGATCTGGCTGTTGACGCGGAAGGCTCCGATTCCGAGCTCGGCGCAGCGTTCCACCGCCGCCATGAGAGCGGCCGCGTTGTCCGAGGCGATGCCCGCCAGATAGGTCCGCCGCCCCGCTCGCGAGAGCGTGGAGACATACCGGTGCGTCGCGGTGCGGAAGCGGATCGGCGAATCGAGGAACTGACAGCAGAGGCCGAACCGAAGGGTCACGCCTGTCTCACAGGATGCCGACCAGCCAGTCGCCCACGAGATAGCCAACGCCGGCCACGCCGAGGCCGACGAGGAACATGTCGAGCCCGCTCCGGAAGACACTGCGGCCGGTGAAGACGCTTCGAGCCGCGCCGACGGCGAAGTGGGACGCCATCGCCAGCGCGAAGGACGTCCAGATCGCCCAGGCCTCGGTGCTCACCAGCAGTGGCGCGACGGGGATGAACGCGCCGAGCGCGGTCGCGATGCCGGTGACCCACGCCTCCCGCATCGGGGTGCTGCTCGCCTCGCCGATCTTCAGCTCCTCGCGCACCTTCTCGTCGAGCGCCCGGGCCGGATCCCGCATCACCTCCGTCGCCAGCGAGGTGGCCTGGTCCTCCGGGATACCCTTCGCCTGGTAGAGCAGGCTCAGCTCCTCCCGCTCCAGGTCGGGCATCAGCCGGATCTCCTCCCGCTCCATCGCGATCTCATGCTCGAAGACCTCGCGCTCGCTCTTGGCGGCGAGGTAGCCGGACGATCCCATCGAGAGCGCGTCGGCCACCATGCCGGCGAGTCCGGCAACGACCACGGCGTGACTGGCCATCTGGGCGCCGCCCTGCGCGCCGATCATTCCCGCGACCAGCCCGAAGTTGGCGGTGAGGCCGTCGTTGAACCCGTACACCACGTTCCGGAGAAACCCGCCCGCCCCGGTCTTGTGCCAGGGCTCGGCGGCCCCGCCGCTGATGCTCGCGAGGGTCTGGGCGTGCTCCTTGGACTCGACCGCCAGCCGGAGCGCGGTCGGGGCGACCGGGCCATCCGGGGTATCTTCGTAGAGTCGGAGGTAGCCCTTCACTTCCCGCCCTTCCTCGGCCAGCAGCACGGGCAGCAGGACCGACCCGCCGAGCCGCCGGGCGAGCCAGGCGCGGAACCGCGCGGACCGGCTGGGCCCCGGCTTCCCGACCATGTGGCCGCTCTCGGCCAACAGCTTTCGCCAGAGCTCCACGTGGCGGTCTTCGACGCCGGCCAGCTTGCGGTAGATCTCGGCGCGGCCGGGGTCGGGCTCGACATGGGCCAGCTCGCGGTAGAGGTACGCGGCGTCGGCCTCGTCCTCGAGGTGATGGATCCAGGCGGCGGGAGGGGGGGCGGAGTCTGGGGGGGGCATGAGGTCGGGGTGGGGCATGGGGGAAGGTAGCCCGCCGGTCATTTCCAGTGTAGCGAGGACCCTGCCGCCCGTCCGCCTTTCCGGCCGTCCGCCCTCTGCAACCATCCCCCGACTCCCCGCATCTTTAGAGGGCCATGACTAGGACCCTGACCATGGAATCCTATCTTCTCGCTGATGCCGAGTCCGTCGTCGCCCGGGCGCGGCAGGGGGATGAGACCGCCCTGGAGGCCCTCTACCGGGCATTCGAGGTGCCGGTCTACAATCTCGCCCGCCGAATCTGCCGGACCACCGAGGACGCCGAGGACGTGCTCCAGGAGACCTTCTTCGAGGTCTTCCGGAGCATCGGCCGGTACCGGGAAGAGGGGAGCCTCTGGGGCTGGATCCGGACCATCGCCGCGAGCAAGGCGCTCATGCGCCTTCGCCGCAACAAGTACCGCGAGACGGACGAGCTCCACGACGAGTTGACGGGCCAGCGCAAGGAGGAGACCCACCTCCGGATGGACCTGGAGGCCGCCTTGGAGCGCCTGCCCGAGGTCTCCCGCGCCGTGGTCTGGCTGCACGACGTGGAGGGGTACACCCACGACGAGATTGCCGGCATGATGGGCAAGACCCCCAGCTTCTCGAAGTCCCAACTCGCCCGCGCGCATGCCCGGCTCCGTCGCTGGCTCGGCGAGGAGGTGACCATATGAGCCACCTGCCCATCGAGACCCTGGTCGGCCTTCGCGACGCCGGCAACGAGCCGGGAGACGCCGCGGCTCGGGAGCATCTCGACGCCTGCCAGCACTGCCGGGGGGAGCTCGAGCGGCTGCACCAGCGCGTCGCACGGCTCAAGGCGTTGCCGGCACTCCGGCCCTTCGCGCGATCGATGGGCCGGGGTGCGGGACCGGGTCCGCGCCGACCGACGGCGCCACCTCGCCCGCTTCGCGGGGCTCACCGGACTGGCCGCCGCGGCCTCGGTCGCCCTGGCCCTCGGCGTCAGCAGCATCCGGCAGTCCCCGCCCGTCCGAGACCCCGGTGACATCCAGCAAGCCATGGTGCGCTCGAGAGCGCTCGAATCCGCCCTCGACCGGATCGACCCCGAGAGCCGGGTGCTCGACGGCCGCACCGCCGGGATCGCCCAGGAGCTGGAGGATCGGATCGCGCGGTTGGACCGCCAGCTCGAGATGGTCGATCTGATGGAGCAGCAGTCGCGCGACTCGGACCTGCTCCGGCTCTGGCGCGAGCGGGTCGGGCTGCTCGACGCCCTGGTTGATGTACACGTCACCCGCGCCAGTCACGTGGGGCTCTAGCCCCGGAGGTTCGCATGCGACGTCAAGCGATCATCGGCGCGTTCCTCGCCGCCGGATCACTCAGTGCCCCGACCCCAGCTCCGGCTCAGGAGCCGGAAGTGGTCCAGCTCGAGCGGGGACCCGACCGGATGATCCGGATCATGATGGACCGCCGGGCACGGCTCGGGATCAAGGTCAACATGCAGCCCCGGGAGACCGACTCCATCGGAGCCTACGTCGACGCGGTCACGCCGAGCGGGCCGGCCGCCCAGGCCGGCATCCGCTCAGGCGACCTGATCACCCGGCTGGATGGAAAGTCGGTGCTGAGCGGCGGCGCGGCGGAGGACGACCGGCGCGGTGCACGGGAGAGCCTGCCCGGCCTGCGGCTGATCGAGCTGGCGGCGCGGTTGGAGCCCAACGACACCGTGGCGGTCGAGTACCGGCGGGGGAAGGACCGGCGGACGGCCTCGGTGGTGACCTCGGCCGAGCCCGACATGGCCTACGGTGGGGCCGGGCGAGGGGGGGTCCGATTCCTCGGCCCCGACCGCCCGGGCCCGGGCTCCCTCCCGGCAGGCGACTTCATGGAGCGGTTCGAGATGGCGGGCCCGCACTGGCAGTACTTCAGCGGGTCGCCCTTGGGCCGGCTGGAGCTGGCACCTCTCAACCCCGATCTGGGCCGCTACTTCGGTGCCGACAAGGGGATCCTGGTCATCAGCGCGCCGAAGGACTCGACCCTCGGCCTCCGGGGCGGCGACGTGGTGCTGACGGTGGATGGGCGGACTCCCTCCAGCCCCTCCCACCTACTCCGGATCTTGCGGAGCTACGAGTCAGGAGAAACCTTCAAGCTGGACATCATGCGGAACCGCAAGCGGGAGACGCTCAATGCCCGCCTAGGCCAGCCCGGGGGGTGACGCTCGACCCCTTGTGCGCCCGCTCACAGATGTCCTTCCCGGGACGCTGCTATATCTTCGGCCCACCTTGGAGGGAACTATGGGAATCCTTTGGACCTTGATCATCGGGTTGGTCGTCGGCGCAATTGCCAAGTTTGTGATGCCGGGGAAGGACCCGGGCGGGTTCATCGTCACGATGTTGATCGGTGTCGCGGGCGCGTTGCTGGCCGGCTTCCTGGGACGCGCCATGGGCTGGTACGCCAATCCGGGTGAAGGCCCAGGTATCATCGCCTCGATCATCGGCGCGTTGCTGCTGCTGCTGGTGTATCGAATGCTCATCGGGCGGAGGGGAACGACGGTTCCATAGCGGGGTTTTCGGGAAGGAATGGCGACCGCTCCACGGTCGCCCCGATGTCTACGAAGGGGACCATGCCTGCATGGTCCCCTTCGTGTTTGGCGGCCCGGCGATCAGCTGACCAGCAGGCTCGGCGCTCCCTTCATGGGATGCACCCGGGCCGCCAGATCCGCGAACATCGGGAGGTCGAGGCTCTGGGCTCCGTCGCTCATGGCGCGGTCGGGATCGGGATGCACCTCGACCAGGAGACCCGACGCCCCCGCGGCGAGCGATCCGAGGGCGAGCGGAACCACCAGGGCACGAAGGCCCGCGGCGTGGCTGGGATCCACGATGACGGGCAGGTGGGTGCGTTGTCTCACCATGACCACCGCGTTGAGATCTAGAGTGTGGCGGGTGGCGCGCTCGAAGGTGCGAATGCCACGTTCGCAGAGCACGACGTGCGGATTTCCCTCCGCCAGGATGTACTCGGCCGCCATCAGCCATTCCTCGATCGTGGCGCCCGCGCCGCGCTTGAGGAGGATCGGCTTGCCGCTCCTGCTGGCCGCCCGGAGCAGCGTGAAGTTCTGCATGTTGCGCGCGCCGATCTGAAGCATGTCGGCGAAGTGCGCCACCACCGCGACTTCTTCCCAGCTCAAGACCTCGGTGACAACCGGGAGGCCGGTGCGCTCGCGCGCGTCTGCGAGGTAGCGCAGGCCCTTCACCCCCAGTCCCTGGAAATCGTAGGGGGAAGTCCGCGGCTTGTACGCCCCGCCGCGGAGCATGTCTCCGCCGAGCCGGGCAATGGCGTCGGCCGACTCCAGGATCATGGCCTCGCTCTCGACCGAGCAGGGCCCCGCGATCAGCGCCGGCCGCTCGCCACCGAACACCACGTGTCGCACCTCGACCCTGCTGCCTTCGGGCACGCGCCGGCGGTCCACCAGCGGAATGTCCGGCTTCTTGGTGTGGTGGGCGGGGGTAGGGGGCGGGGCCGAGAGCCGGGAGCCCTCGATCCACGCCTCGTAGCTGCCGAGCACCACGACCCGCGCCGCGAGCGCCTCGACCTCCTCCAGCGCCTCGGCCAGCCGTGGATCGGTGGCGGACCCATCCACATCCACGTAGAACCGATAGGTCCACGGCGCCGATCGCTCCGGGCGGGATTGCAGCGCCATCAGGTTGACGCCGCGCACCCCGAAGGCCTGGAGGGTGAGCGCCAGCATGCCGGGCTTGTGGTCGATGAGGACGATGATTGACGTCTTGTAGCGGGTGGCCCCACCAGTGGCCGCCGGCAGTGCGGTGCCATCCGATCGGGTGAAGGTGAGGAAGCGCGTCTGATTGCTGGGATCGTCCTCGATCTGCTCCGCGAGCGCCACGAGCCCATGGGTGTCGGCCGCGTGTCGCGCGGCGACCGCGGCGATCGCCGGGTTCTTCTCCTGGGCCACGATCTCGGCGCTGCCCGCGGTGTCCCATGCGCTCACCAGCTCCACGTCGGGCAGGTGCTCTCCCAGCCAGAGACGGCATTGGCCCAAGGCCACCGGGTGGGAGAGCACCCGCTTGATGCCGTCGAGCGTGGCGCCGGGGACCGCCATCAGGGTGTGATGCACGGGGTACAGAATCTCGTGCGTCAGCCGGAGCGCCCCGTCGCCGAAGGCCTCCTCCAGCAGATCGTAGGTGGTGGTCACCGATCCGATCAGCGAGTTTTCGATCGGGAGGCAGCCCGCATCCGCCCGGCCCTCACGCACGGCGGCGACGACGTCCTTCGCCTCGCGGCACGGCAGGGTCTCGAGACTCGGCCACCGGCGACGAGCCGCTGCTTCGCTGAACGACCCGTGGGTGCCCTGAATCGCAACGCGCATACGTGTGCTCCGAAGAGGAAAACAAAAAACCCCGCCGGCAAATCCGGCGGGGCGTCGGGCGGTCCGGTCGGTGCGCTACTACACGCGGCCGACACCGGACGGCGGGAGCGCCGCGCCGGCGGTGGTAAAGTAGGAGAACCACGCGTTCTGCTGGTGGACCATGTGCGGAAGCTATGGAGCGGCGCGCGGGTTTGTCAAGCCGAACCGCGTTTATCTTCCTGCGTGCCGCGTCTCGCGCTGCTGGTCCTTCTCTGCCTGCCGGCGGCCGTGACGGCGCAGGGCCTTCCCGCGTACCGACCGATCAATCCGGTCGCGGCGTCGCGCAGCGGTCTTGGGTTCGAGCCGGTTCGATCCGCCGGCCCGGGCTGGCGCACCGATCTCGGGTTCGAGTACGCCAGCACGATCGAATACAACTCGAACGGCGCCGCGTCCTTCTTTCTCGACTCCGAGCTGTTGCGGCATCCGCGCGACGGTGTCGCGCCAGGTGAGCCCGACGACCTTCGTTCTTGCCGAAGCCGAGCTGCTCGGCGCCTACGCCGGCGTCTTCGACGGCACCCTCGAGTGGTATCACGATCTGCTCGGCATCGACATACCGGAGCGGGACCGCCGGCCAAGAAACGACTTTCTGTACGCGGCCGACCTGCCGGGCCGGCCCCAGCTGGCGAGAGACCCCGGCGACCTGTTCGTCGGCGACCTGCGGATCGGGCTGGGCGTCCGCCTGCATCCGCTGATCCAGAGCGTCGTCGCGATCACCCTCCCGACCGCGACGGGACCGGCCGGGTACGGCAAAGGCACGGTGTCGGCAAGTCTCCTCAACACCGCCAGCATACCGGTCACCGGGAGGCTGCGGCTCGAGGGAAGCCTCTCGGGCGGCTATACCCCGGCCCACGGGGCGCTGGCCGACAACCAGCGGCGCGTCTTCTTGTCGGGCAGCACGGGGCTCCGCTGGCGGTTCCTGGGCAGGCAGGCGGTGTACGGGAACCTGTTCCTTCACAGTCCGTATTACCATCACACGACCGTGCCGGCATTGGACCGGCGGGAGTTCTCGTTCGACTTCGGCTGGATACTTGCTGGAGCTCACGGGCGGGAGCTGCGCATTGGAATGACGGAGGACCTGGAGCCGGGCGGTCCGTCGATCGATCTGGTTCTCCGGGTGGGGGCCGCGCTCTAGGTCTGGACCCCCGGCTGCGGACCGAACAGAAACTGCTCCATGTTCTGAAGCAGGAACTCCTTGGACTTCGGCTCCCGCAGGTTCAACCCGTAGTGGTTGATGAGCTGTTGCTGGGTCTTTGTCCACTCTGCCCAGCAAACACCGCATATCTGCTCGAAGGCCCGGCGGCCGAGGTCGGTCGGGAAGGGCTGAAACGCCATGCCTTCACGCGTCTGGCCGCAGCGCCGGCACTGGATGGTTGCCATGGCGGCAAGATAGACCGCATCGGAAATGTGATCCAGTGTACGGGTTACCCACGACCGAATCGGTACTATTGGTCAGGGCCCGATCCGCCTCAACTCCACGTCCGCCCGGCGGACCAGGCGAGCGCCACTGGCCGTTCCCAGGCCGGTTCCGATGCCGAAGAACATTGCTGTTGTTATGGTTATGAGCGGTAGCATGGTCAGCGGCCACATCACCAGAGTGGCGGTCAGAGCCGCCACCAGCGGGGCGAACCGGGACTGAACGGCGTCCACGAACCGCAGGCGGCGGCTCACGAACCGGCGGGCGAGGAGATAACCGACGAGCCCGGCCGCGATAGTGACGAAGAACTGGATCATGATGGTGCTCCGAAAATGAGGAAACGCGTATCGCGTTCCAGTACGGAACACGGAGTCGAAAGATTCAGCTTGACCATGGCGACCCTGTCCTTGGCCCACGAATTCCAGGGGAGGAGGCCAGTGATGCTGAAACGTCATCCGACGATACAGGTCCCGGACATCGGTCCGATGGATCATGCATGGGATCTGCTGGGCGAGTGGCAGGCCGAGTTCGAGCTGCCGGAGTCGGAGTCACCGGTACATGGCAAGGTGACGTTCCGATCGTGGGGCCACGCGGATTTGCTGCTCGATCCGATCGAGGCGGCCATCGCGGGGATCCCTTCGAACGTACCGCTCGAGCGAGCCAGCGAAGTGCATCTGACCGACGCCGGCGGCGGCGCGCTCCAGTGGGTGCTCCATGCGCCGTCCACCAACTGGTCGCTCCAGGCCACCATGTGGCCCGGTTCACTGCACCTGTTCGTGCATGACCCGGAGGACGACGAGGAACACCTGTATCGCGCCCGGGCCACCAGGAACCGGGATTACTATCTGAGAAAATATCCGTTGCCGTAGGCGCATGGGCGGAAGGCCGGAAGGGCGGACGGTTCTCGGCAGTACGTCCCACCCTGAGCGACCTTCCGCCCGTCCGCCATCCCTCCTTCGTTCCCTTCGGCCTTTCCGGCCTTTCCGGCCCTTCCGCCCGTCCGCCCGTCCGCCCGTCCGCCCCGTCCGCCCCCTACCACACCACCGCCGCGCTCCCCCAGAGAAACCCCGACCCGAACGCCGTGAGGGCGAGCAGGTCCCCGTCCACGATGCGACCCGCGCGCACGCACTCGTCGAGCGCGATGGGGATGGTCGCCGCCGTCGTATTCCCGTAGTGCATGATGTTGTTGTAGACCTGATCGTCCCGCAGGCAGAGATTGCGCTGCATCATCTCGGCGATCCGCAGGTTGGCCTGGTGCGCCACCAGCAGCTTGAGATCGGCGGTCGTCCGGCCGCTGGCCTCGAGCACCGCGCGCACCGATTCCGGCATCCGCACCACCGCGTGACGGAAGACCTCCTTGCCGTCCATGTCGAGGTACTGCCGGCCGGCCTCGATGTGCTCGGTGGACACCCGCGGATGGTACATCGACCCCGGACTGTCCACCCAGAGCTTCTCGGCGTGAGCGCCTTCGGAGTGAAGATCGAAGGCGAGGATGCCCCGGTCCTCCCGGTCGGTGGGGCCCACCACGGCCGCCCCGGCGCCGTCGGCGAAGATCACCGATACGTTGCGGCCCTCCGTGGTCATCAGCATGCCGGTGGACTGCACCTCGGCGCCCACGACGAGAACGCGGCGATACTGGCCGGTGCGCACCCACGCGTCCGCCACCGACAGGGCGTAGACGAAGCCACTGCACTGGGTCCGGATGTCGATGGCCGGAATGGTCCCGACGCCCATCGCCCGCTGGAGGAAGACCCCGTTGCCCGGCGCGAAGTGGTCGGGCGTCGAGGTCGCATAGACGATCGCGTCCACCGCCGCCGCCGGCAGGTCCGCCATCTCGAGCGCCCGCCTGGTGGCGGCGAGGGCCAGCTCCGCGCCGGTCTCGCCCTCACGGACCCAGCGCCGCTCCTGGATGCCGGTTCGGGTTCGGATCCACTCGTCGCTGGTATCCATCATCTGGGAGAGATCGTCGTTGGTGACGACGCGGTCGGGCACGGCCATGCCGGTGCCGAGGAAGCGGGTTCGGAGCATGGTAGACAATGTACTGCCGGAGGGACGGTTGTCAGTACGACGGCAGGCGCCGGGTTCGCTCCACCATGGTCAGGGCCCAGATCCAGGCCAGCCAGGCGATAGTGATCTCCCAACCCATGCCGCGCCAGGTCTCCCAGAGCGCGCCGATGGGCGTCAGCCACATCGGCCACCAGTCGTCCGGCCGGAGCCGGTGGCGCTCGACCACGGTCACGGCCGGAAACCCTCGCCTGCAGCGCGTCCATGATGCCGGCGCAGAGCCGCTCGGGGCGGCCCTCCCAGCTCGGGTACGCTCACCAGATTCCAGACCATGCTGGTGGCGCCCCAGCCGTGATGGTCGCTCACGCCTACCGCGAGGCGTGCCGGTCCGCCGGGCCAGCGCGATCACCGTGTCCCGGCGGGCGCGGGTGAGCTCGTTGGCCTTGGGGGAGGCGTTGACGATCTCGAAGCCATCGAGCCCCGCCTCGACCAGCGAGTCGAGCCGGTTCCAGTGATTGCGCTCGTACTCCGGCAGAGACGCGACGGTCAGCGACGCCGTAGGTGGTGTCGGCGTCGGCGAGCAGCTGCAGGCAGGCCCGGCCCAGTCGCGGCGATAGGGGCCCCGCACCGCCTCGACTTCGCCCCCGAGCAGCACGATGTGCGCCCGCCAGGCGCTCACCTCGCGACCCCGGCAGCAACGAGGCGGCCGCTGCTCCGTTGGCACCAGACCCGCCGTCGTGTTGTGATCGGTGAGAATACCGCGTCGAAGCCGGCGTGATTGTGCCACGCGAGATTCTTCCTCGGTGTCGTACGCGCCCATGGCGGTGCCGTGGACGTCGTGCGACGCATTGGTGTGGCTGTGGAAATCCACGACCGCGACGCCGGGTTCCGCGCCGATCAGCTTGACCATCGGCCGGTGCGAGATGAGCCCGCCGGCGATGAAGAGCCCGAGCGCCGACCAGCGACACGATCAGGGCGCGCAGCTCGTCCCGGGGATGCACCCGCCGTCGCGCGACGCGCCAGCGCGACTCGGCACACCACGTAGAGCACCGCCAGCCCGATCAGAAAGCCGTGGAGCCGGGTCATGCTGAGCATCGCGACCCCGTCCCAGAGCGAATAGAGCGGGGCGAGGACGACGTACGAAGGATGGAAAAGCGAGGTGCAGGTCGGCGGGGAAGCGGCCGCCCGACGGGGTCGGAGATCGCCGGCGCCGCGAAGATTCGCGCCGCCAGCAGCCCGAGCGTCAGTCCGCCCGGGACGAGTAAGCCTAGACCCCCGCGAGCCAGGGATAGCCCTGTCCTCCCAGTACCCGCCGGGCCGCTCGCGGGTGAAGGTCATGGCGGTCAGGTACTTGGTGAGCTTGTAGCCGAGCTTCACCGGCGAGTAGAGCCGCAGCGGCGCGCCGCGCTCCGGGCGAGCGGCCGGTCGTTGAAGGCGTAGGCGAGGATGGTCTGCGGATGCATGGCGCTGGTGAGGTCCCAGCCGTTGGAGTAGCCGCTGTCGAAGGAGTCGAACCGCAGATACCGCGCCTCGGCAGCGGCTCGCACCAGCTCGGCGATCAGCCGAGACCGGCACGCCGGTCCAGGTGCCGATCGCGGTCCAGCCCTCGACGCAGTGGTGCTTGACCGTGTAGGTGACCCGCGGCAGCGCCTGGAGCATCTCCAGGGTGAGCCGCACGGCTTGCGCACCAGGCCGCCGACCTCCAGGCGCCCAGCCCGGGCGCCGGCGTCGGGGAAGGCCCGCGTCCGGTTGTAGGTGATGGAGTAGGCCGGGAACTGCCGCTCCGCGGTTCGCGCGCCGAACCGGATACTCGCGGGCCAGCCGGGTCGGCGAGAGCAGGATCTTCTCGCCCACCCAGTCGTTGACCCGGCTGAAGGCCCGGAGCCGGGGCTCGAGCACCTGCCGCCGTCCCAGCCGCAGGCCGCGACCAGCGACGCCGGGCCGGCCACCAGCCCCAGCCGGAGGAAGTCGCGGCCGGCTCGAGCGTCCGCCCGCGATCAGTCATGGCTGGGAAACCTCCCGCGGTACCAGCCGGTGATCATCGCCCGCAGCGACGCGGGATCCACCAGCGAGCACCAGGGCGACGTGGAGCAGCGTGAAGGCGACGAAGAGCCACACCGTGAAGAAGTGCCAGTAGCGGGCCAGCTCGTAGCCGCCGAACAGCGCGGTGAGCCAGGAGAGCTGCACCGGCTTGTAGATGGCGAACCCGGTGAGCGCCGACGAGCGCGCCGAGCAGCACGATGACGGTGTAGGCCGCCTTCTGGAGCGCGTTGTGCTTGCCCTGCGGCGGGTGCTCCCGCCGGAGGCGGAGGTAGTAGAGCTGCATCTGGACCGCCGGGCCGGATGTCGCGCGGGCGGAAGAGCAGCGAGCGCCACTCGCCCGAGAACGCCAGGAACCCGAGATAGACCAGCCCGGTGATGACGAACGGCCAGGCCAGCGCGAAGTGCCAGTTGAGCCGCCCGCCAGCCAGCCGCCGAGCCGGGCCCACGCGGGGAAGCGGATCGCCGTCCCAGCGGATTGGGCAGGGGTACGGCCGCCGCGCGGGCCGAAGTGGGCGAAGGCGTTGTAGATCTGGAGCCCGCTCGCGATCATGCCGACCAGGAAGACGGCGTTGAGCCAGTGGGCGAGGCGGACGACCCGTGGTGGCGCCTGACGGGGGCCGGTGGCATGCGACGTCTCCGTGGGTTGCCGGCAATCTGACCCGGTAGAACGCGGCCCGCGCCTCAGCGGTCCTACTCGTACCGCAGCGCGACGATCGGGTCGAGCCGCGCGGCGCGGCGCGCCGGCCAGATGCCGAAGAACAGTCCCACCAGCGCGCTGAACCCGAAGGCCACCACGACCGCCATCGGGCGAGATCAGGGTGTTCCACTGCATGCACGCGGGCGAGCGCGATCGGCGGCGCCGACGCCGAGCAGGATGCCGAGCACGCCGCCGAGCAGGCAGAGCACCAGCGCCTCGATCAGGAACTGCAGCAGGATGTTGCCGCGGGTGGCGCCGAGCGCCTTGCGGACGCCGATCTCGCGGGTCCGCTCGGTGACCGAGACCAGCATGATGTTCATGATGCCGATGCCGCCGACCACCAGGCTCACCGCCGCGATGCTGGCGAGCAGGGTGGTGAAGACCTGGGTGGCCTGCTGCTGGGTCGCCAGGACGTCCTGCTGGTTGCGGATGGTGAAGTCGTTCTCGCCGCCGGGCCGGATGCTGGTGCTCCCGGCGGAGGACCCGCTCCAGGTCCACCATCCCCTGCTCGATCGGCACGCCGTCCGCCACCTGGACCGAGATCGAGCGCAGCCGGTTGGTGCCGAACACCCGGTACTGCGCGGTCTGCAGCGGGATCAGGATCTGCTCGTCGGGGTTCTGGAAGCCGCCCGCCGACGCCCTTCGCGCTCAGCACGCCGATGATCTCGAACGGGATGCCGCGGATCAGGAGCGTCTGGTGGATCATCGCGGCCGGGTTGCCGCCGAGCATCTCGGGGCACCGCGGGCCCAGCACGGCGTAGCGCTGCCGCGCCTCGTCGTCGCCGGCGGTGAACATCCGGCCGTACGGCACCGTGTAGTTCCGGACGTCGGTGTAGTTCGGCGGTGGTGCCGACGACGCTGCACGTTGCGGTTCTGGTTGCCGTACTTCACCTGCAGCGACTGCTGCATCTCGGGCACCACCGCCTTGAGCAGCGTGGCGTCGCGGCGCAGCGCGTCGTAGTCGTCGGTGCTGAGGATGGTGCGGTCGGTGATCCGGATGCCGCCGCTGGCGGCCCTGGCCGGCGAAGACGGTGAACACGTTGGCGCCGAGCGCCGCGATCCGGTCCTCGCACCGCCTTCTGGGCGCCGCTGCCGAGCGCCACCATCGTGATCACCGCGCCGACGCCGATGATGATGCCGAGCATGGTGAGCACCGAGCGCAGCTTGTTGGCCCGGATCGACTGGAAGGCGACCGCGACGGTCTCGCCGAGCAGCATGGCTCAGCGGCCTCCGGGCGCGCCGGCCGGGCGCCGCGCCGGCGCGTCGTCTGCTGCTGCATGCCCGGCACCGCGCCGCCGCCGGTCATCTGGTTCATCCGCTCCTGCATGTCCTGCTGCGACTGCACCAGGCTCGCGCTCGGCAGGACGCAGCACCGAATCGCTCGGCTGCAGCCCGCTCGACGCACCTCGCTGTAGTCGAGGTCGGTGAGGCCGGTCCGGATCCAGACCGGCGTCGGCCCGCCGTTGCGCTTGACGAAGACGATGTAGCGGCCGCCGACCGACGTCGTGCCGCGGGCCGCCCGCGCCCGCCGCGCGCCAGCCTGCCGCCTGCGGCCGCGCCGCGGCCGGAGTCGCCCGGCCGTCCGCGCTGGAGCCGGCGCCCGGCGACGCCGCGAGCGCGATCGCCGTCCCGCACGCCGGGTCGAGTCCGCCGCGCGCGGCTCCCGTCGGTGGTCGCGGCGACGCGCCCGCGGACGCTGGCCGTGCGGCCGCTGCGCGGCGAGCTGCTTCTGCACCGCCTCGGGCGAGAGGCCCAGCACCTGCGCCGCCGAGCCGACGTCGCGCTGGGTGCGGAGCGCCGCGTTGGGCACCGCCAGCACGCTGTCGCGCCGGCCCACGTGGATCTCGACCTCGGCGTTCATGCCCGGGCGGAGCAGCCCGTCCCGGTTGTCGATCCGGACCAGCACCGGGAACATGGTGACGTTCTGCTCGGTCTGCGCCTGCGGCTCGATCTTGAGCACCGTGCCCTCGAACGGCCGGTTGGGAAACGCGTCCACCGTGACGGTGGCGCGCTGGCCCGGCTGGATCTTGCCGATGTCGGTCTCGTCCACCAGCGTCCGGACCTGCACCAGGTTCGAGGTCGGCCATCTTGAGCAGCGTGGTGCCGCCGCTCACGTTGCGGGTCGCCGAGGCGATGACCTGGCCCGCGCTCGACGTCCTTCTCGATGATGGTGCCGGTGATCGGCGCGCGGACGTCGGTGTCCTCGAGCTGGATCCGGGCGTTGTCCACCGCCACCTGCGCCCGCACCACCTGCGGCGCTGGCGTCGGCGTAGTCGAGCAGCGCCTGCTCGTGCTCCTGCTCGGTGATCGACTGGGTCTTGAACAGCTCGTCGGCCCGGCGCTTCTGGCTGGTGGCGTTGGTCGAGCCTGGCCTGGGCCACGTCGAGGTCGGCCTGGGCCTGCGCCAGCGCGTTGCGCGGCGTTGCGCGGGTCGACCCGCACCAGCAGGGCGCCCCGCTTCACCAGCTGGCCGGTCTCCGCGTTGAGCTCGAGGATCTCGCCCGAGGCCTTCGACTTCACCTCGACCGTGTGTCGGGCTGGATGGCGCCGGACGCCTGGGCCGAGACCACGATGTCGCGCTGCTCGACCGGCACGGCCTGGTAGACGACCGGCGGCGTCTTCCTTCTTGCAGGCCGCCGCGAGGAGCGCGAGCACCGTCATCCTGAGCGAGCGAGACCGAGCACCGGCTCGCAGTGACGCTCGGTGACATCGCGCGTCATGCCCGCCCCGTCGGTCGCGAAGTCCCGCTCCACCCGGCCGTCCTTCAGGTGCACCTGGCGCCGCGCGTGCGCGGCGATGTCGTGCTCGTGGGTGACGAGCACGATGGTCTGGCCCTCGCGTGCAGCGCCTCGAACAGCGCCATGATCTCCTCGCTCGTGGCGCTGTCGAGGTTGCCGGTCGGCTCGTCGGCCAGCAGGATGCTCGGCTGGTTGACCAGCGCCCGCGCGATGGCCACCCGCTGCCGCTGGCCGCCCGAGAGCTCGTTGGGCCGGTGCTGCATCCGGTCCGCGAGCCCCACCCGGTCGAGCGCGTCGGTGGCCAGCTCCCGCCGCTCCTTGCGCGCCGAGCCCGGCGTAGACCAGCGGCAGCTCCACGTTGTGCAGCGCGGTGGCGCGGGGCAGCAGGTTGAAGGTCTGGAACACGAAGCCGATCTCCTTGTTCCGGATCCGGGCCAGCTCGTCGTCGCCCAGCTCGGACACCCGGTGGCCGTTGAGCCAGTACTCGCCGCCGGTCGGGCTGTCGAGGCAGCCGATCAGGTTCATCAGGGTGGACTTGCCCGAGCCCGACGGCCCCATGATGGCCACGAACTCGTTCTTCCGGATGGTCACGTCCACGCCGCGCAGCGCGTGCACGACCTCGCCGCCCATGTCGTAGTCCCGCTGGAGATTCCGGGTGACGATGACCGCGTCGCGCGGGACGTCGGCCGGCAGCATGGCCATCCGCTCGGCGGTGTCGGCCAGGCTGCGCGGTCACAGCGTCCGTCCGATCAGCGCTTCGAGCTGCGCCTTGGCGCGGAGGTAGTCGAAGCGGGCGTTCACCACGTCCACCTCCGCCTGGTTGAGGGCTTCCTGCGAGGTCAGCACGTCCACGATGGTCGACGACGCCGAGCCGGTAGCGCTCCTGCTGCACCCGGAGGTCCTCCGTCGCCGCGGCGACGCTGGTGTGCGGTGATGTCGATCTTGGCGCGGGCCGCGTCGAGCTCGGCCAGCCGCGCGGTCAGCTCGGCCTGCGACCGCCCGCCGCGCGTCCGCCGCGGTGGCCTCGGCCACGTCGACGCTGGCCTCGCGCTGCGCGATGGTCAGCTCGCGGTCGAACCCGTTGAACAGATTCCAGCGCAGCGCCGAGGCTCAGCTGCCGCTGGTTGAAGAAGGTGTAGTCGTTGGCTCGGCTGCGCGTTCCAGCCGGTGTTGGCCGCGAGCGTCAGGCTGGGCCAGTAGGCCGAGCGGGCGGCGCTGAGCGTTGGCCCGGGCGGCCGCGGCGCTCGCCGCGGCGCTCTGGATCCGGGGCGACTTGGCCTCGGCCTCGGCCCGGAGCGCCTGCGGTGTCGACCGCGGCCACGACCCGGTAGAAGGCGCGAGTCGTCCGCCGCGCTGCACCCGGCCCGGTCTCGCCGATCAGGCGCGCCAGGCTCGCCTCGGCGGTGGCCAGGTCGGTCTGCGCCTGGATCAGGTCGAGCCGGGCGTTGCCCAGCGTCACCAGCGAGCGCAGCGAGTCCGACCGGGTGGCCGAGCCGGCGCGCAGCTTGGCCACCGAGACCTTGAGCTGCTCCTCGGCCCGGCGCACGCTGGCCTCGCGCACCCGCACCAGCTGGGCGGCGGCCAGCGCGTCGAAGAACTGGTTGGTGGTCGTCAGCGCCTGCTGGAAGCGGGCATCCACCAGCGAGGCGTCCGGCGGCGGTCTCGCCGGCCCGGGCGGCCCGCATCTCGGCGCCGCGCCGGAAGCCGGTGAAGAGGTCCACGCTGGCGATGAGCGAGGTGCTGATGCTGCGGTTGCTGGAGTTGCCGCTGAGTGAGCTGGCCGGTGACCGGGTCGACCCGGGAGGCGCCCTCGGAGAAGAAGTCGCTGGCCGACGAGCTGGCCGTGAGCGGGGCAGGAAGGCTCCCCAGGCGCTCCGCCGCTGGGCCGCGGCGGTCTCGGACGTCGCCGCGGCGCCTGGACCACGGCCGGCTGGACCCGCTCGGCCAGCGCGGATCGCCTCGGCCAGCGTGACCGATCGCGCCTGGCCCGGAGGCGGCGAGGCCGGCCAGCCCGAGCAGCAGCAGGGCAGCGATCGTGAACGGCAAGGCTCCGATCCGGAGAGGACGCGGAATCATGCGTTCCCTGCCGAGTGCTATCCGGCGACGGGTGACAGCCCGGAAGATGGACGCCGGAAAGACATCAACGACAGGATCGCTGGCGGGCCTGGCGAGTCGTTCAGAGTGCAGAGCGCGCTCCGTCGCGCCATCTACCGGTCCGCCCGCCGGCGGAACGCCTCCCGGCCGGCGCCCAGCGCCAGCCAGGCGCAGAGCACGCCGAAGACATAGGCCGATGTGCCTGGGCAGGGCGAAGAACAGGACGCCCAGGGCGACGAAGATGCGCGCTGAGCGGCAGGAAGACCGAGCGGCGGGCGTTGCTGGCGACGGCGCGGAGCGCCAGGGCGGCGCGCCGGCGCGCGCTCCCGCCGCGCTCCGGCGGTAGCGGCGCCGCGGCGACCTCGGGCTGCTGGTGGCTGCAGCGCCGTCGGGCAGCGCCTGGCTGATCCGCCGCGGGCCCGCGCACCGGCCGGCGGGTCACCTCGCGGCTCCGCGCGATGTCGCAGCCGGAACTGGCGCTCCATCGCGTCGGCCAGCGCGGGGTCCTCGATCAGCACGTCCAGCTCGTAGTTCCCGAGCAGGCTCGAGGGGTTGAGGTTGCTCGAGCCGACCCGGACCCAGCGGCCGTCGGCCACGATGGTCTTGGCGTGCAGCATCGGGCCGTCCCACTCGAAGATCCGGACGCCGCTCCGCAGCAGCTCGCGGTAGCCGATGCGGGAGAGGTTCCGGACCAGCGGCAGGTCGCTCGAGCCCGGGCACCAGCAGCCGCACGTCCACCCCGTCGCGCGCCGCGTCGCGCAGCGCCTGGAAGAGCCGCGGCGGCGCCACCAGGTAGGCGTCGGTGATCCAGAGCCGCTCGACGCTGCCGGCGGCCAGCAGCTCGATCACCCGGTAGGCTCGCTCCCGGCCCGGCTCGCCGCTGATGACCCGCACCTCCGCCTCGCCCTCGCGGCGCCACCCGCCCGGCCACCTCGCTCGTCGGGCACCGTGCCGCCCGGCCAGCTGCCCAGGTCCGCGCGAACGCCTGGTCCAGCACCGCGGCCGCCGGGCCCGCGATGTCGACCGCGGTGTCGCGCCACGGCTGGCCGCCGGCGTGGCGTCTCGCCGGTCCACTCGCAGCCGATGCAGAGCCCGCCGATCACGGCCCGGGCGCCGTCGGCCACGACCAGCTTCCGGTGATTGCGCGAGAAATTGGCGACGAGGTCGCAGCGGGCGAGAGCGGGTGGAACGGCGCGGACCTCGACGCCGGCCTGCGCGGAGGTAGCGCCAGAACGCGCGCGAGCGTGGCGATCGAGCCGAGCCAGTCGTACAGCACCCGGACGCTGGACGCCCTCGCGCGCCCGCGCGGCCAGCGCCTCGGCGAAGCGCCAGCCGGCGGCGTCGCTCGCGGATGATGTAGTTCTCGAAGTGGATCCAGCGGGTGGCGCCGGCGATGACGTCGAGCATGGCGCGCGTAGGCGTCGGGCCCGTCGATGAGCAGCTCGACCTGGTTGCCGGGGATCGGGCCGGCCGCCGGCCGCGCGGTTGATCGCGCTGGCGACCGACTGCTCGGCCGCTGATCGGGCCGCGCCGGCCCGGTCACGGCGCGCCGAGGCCGAGCGTCCGCTCGTGCGGGCGGAGCGCCGCGAGCACGAAGGCGATGTGCTCGTCGAGCGGCACGCCCAGCTCCGCGGCGCCCTGCACCACGTCCTCCCGGCTCACGCCGCGGGCGAACGCCTTGTCCTTGAGCTTCTTCTTGACGCTGGAGACCTCGAGGTCCTGGAGGCTCCGGGACGGACGCACCAGCGCGCAGGCCACCAGGAAGCCGCACAGCTCGTCCACCGCGAACAGCGCCCGGGCCATCGGCGTGTCGCGCGGCACGCCGGTGTAGTTGGCGTGGCCCGAGGATGGCCCGCTGCATCGGCTCGGGCAGACCCGCGCGCCGCCAGGATCCGCACCCCTTCGGCCGGATGCTCCTCGGTGGCGGAGTGGGCGGCGTTGGGAAAGCGCTCGTAGTCGAAGTCGTGCAGCAGGCCGACCAGCCCCCAGCGCCTCCGGATCCTCGCCGGCGCGCTCGGCCATGGCCCGCATGGCGATCTCGACGGCGTACATGTGCTTCCGGAGCGCGTCGGACGCGGTGTACTCGTGCATCAGCGCGAGGGCGCGGTCGCGGGTCGAGGGTCATCGGAGCTCCGGTGACGTCTAGGCGGTCTGCGGCGTAGCCCGCGCGGTGAGCGGCACCCGGGCCGACAGCTCGCCGTCGAGGATGATCTCGAAGGCGTACTGCGCCGGGGCGGGGCAGCGGGACGTCGAAGACCAGCACCGCGCCGGCCTCGACGTCCACCACGCCGGCCGGCGGCTCGCCGAACTGGACCGTGCCCTCGCCGCCGAGCAGCTCGGTGCCGGCCTCGTCCACGAAGCGGATCCGGATGGTGTGGATGCCGATCTCGGTGCGCCGGCCCGCGCACCCGCAGCACCAGGTGGGTGCGGGGATAGACCGCCGGGAAAGTTGGTGAGCCAGACGTGCTGGAAGATGCCCAGCACGCTGAGCTTGCCCTGCTGGTCGATCAGGGCGTAGTCGGCGACGACCGCGAAGTCGAGGTGCAGCTCAGGCCACCCGGATCGAGGTGATCACGTCGTTCTGCTTGATGCTCGTTCACCACGTCCATGCCCTCGCGCACCTGGCCGAAGACCGTGTGCACCTTGTCGAGGTGCGGCTGGGGCGCGTGGCAGATGAAGAACTGGCTGCCGCCGGTGTCCTTGCCGGCGTGCGCCATCGAGAGCGTGCCGGCCACGTGCTTGTGGGTGTTGAGGTGGGTCTCGCACTTGATCTTGTAGCCCGGGCCGCCGGTGCCGACCCGCGGGTTGTCGGGCGTCCTTGGAGAGCGGATCGCCGCCCTGGATCATGAAGTTGGGGATGACGCGGTGGAACCGGGTGCCGTCGTAGAACTCGCTGTTGGCGAGCTTCTCGAAGTTGGCGACGGTGCCGGGCACCTCGGTGTCGAACAGCTCGGCGACGATGGTGCCCTTGCTGGTCTCGATGGTCGCGGTCTTGGCCACGGATACTGCTCCTCGAGGTAGAGATGTGACTGCGGCTAATCTAACGCCGTCGGCCTCACGCCGGCACGCGCGGCGCGAGCGCTCCAGCGTCGCCTGCCAGGCGTCGAGCGTCTCGGCCGGCGGGCTGCAGCTGGTCCCGGTGCAGGCATAGCCGCGCGGGCTCGGCCCGGCCGCGAGCATGCCGGCCAGCGCCGGCGGCAGCGGCCGCTCGGCGGCCGTCGGCCGGGGCGAGCCGCTGGACCACCCGGCGGGGCACGAAGCCGGCCAGCGCGGCCCGTGCATCGCGTCGGCGGCTCGGATCGCCGGCGTCGCCCGACGACCACCAGGTGAGTGGCGGGATTGAGCTGCCAGTCGACCGCCAGCAGGTACGCGGCGCGCGTAGAGCCCCAGCTCGGCGGCGCGGCCGGCGAACGCCGCGACCAGCGCCGCGCCGCGCTCCCGCCAGCGCGGCGTCGCCGGTGAGCTCGTGCAGCCGGGCGCACGACGATGCCGGCCACGCCGTTGGGCGACGGCGTCGGCGTGTCCTGGACCGGCTTGGCCCGGGCCGGCAGCAGGCCCGGCTCGCCGCCGCGGCCGCGCGCGGTGTCGAACAGGCCGCCCGCCGTCGTCGTCCCAGTAGTCGGCCCAGACCCGGTCCATGAGCCGCTCGGCCCAGTCGAGCCACTCGCGTCGCCGGTGGCCTCGTAGGCATCGAGCGCCGCGGCGGCCACCTGCACCTGGTCGTCCAGCAGCCCGGTCACGCCACCGGGCGTGTGGGCGACGGCGTCGTCGGCCTCGGCGTTCTCGCCGCGGATGCGCTGCAGCGTCAGCGAGGGCGTGGCCGCGGGCCCACTCGTCGCCCAGCACCGCGCCCGCGCGGAGCATGGCCGACGCCATCATGGCGTTCCAGTTGGTGTAGCGGGTGCGGTCGACGAACGGCGCGGGCCGCGCGGCCGCGCGGCCGCGAGCAGCTTGTCCCGGGCCGAGCGCGAGCAGCGGCGCCGACGTCCTCGCCGACTCCGGCCGGTGCGCGAGGCCAGCGCGGCGACGGTCGCGGCGACGAAGAGCACGTTCTTGCCGGGATTGTGGTGCATCTCGCCCGCGGTGCCGATGTCGTAGTACGCCGCGGCGACCTCGAGCTCCTCGGGCGTCGAGCACCGCGGCCGCCTCGTCGCGGGTCCAGGTGAAGTAGTCGCCGTCGTCGTCGAGCCCCACGTCGGCGTCCTGGCTGGCGGCGTAGCCGCCCTCCGGATCGGACGCGACCTCGCGCACCCAGCGCACGATGCCCGCGCGCCACGTCGGCGTACTCCTCGGTGCCGAAGCAGCGCGTAGGCGTCGAGGTAGGCCTTGAGCAGCTCCGAGTTGTCGTAGGACATCTTCTCGAAGTGGGGCACGATCCACTCGGCGTCCACGCTGTAGCGGTGGAAGCCGCCGCCGAGCTGGTCGTACACGCCGCCGCGCGCCATGCCCTGGAGGGTGCGGTCGATGATGGTGCGGATCTGCGTCCGACGGCTGGTCGTGCCAGCGGTGCAGCAGCAGCGTGATGCGCGCCCGGATGGGGAAACTTGGGCTGGCTGCCGAATCCGCCGTTCACCGGATCGAACACCCGGGCCATCTGGTCGACGGCGCCGTCGAGCATGCCGGGCGACGGCTCGCCCGGCGCGGCCTCGTCGAGGTGCTCGTCGAGCACCCGGCGGATCGCCTGCCGCCTGCGCCATCGACCTGGTCCGCGCCGCGCGCGGTAGGCGTCGAGCACGCTCGCCGAGCACGGTGCGGAAGCCGGGCCGCCCGTACTTGCCGTCGGGCGGGAAGTAGGTGCCGCCGAAGAACACCTCGCCCGCGGGGGTGAGGAAGGCGGTGAGCGGCCAGCCGCCCTGCCGGGTCAGCGCCTGGACCGCGCGCTGGTAGCGGGCGTCCACGTCGGGCCGCTCGTCGCGATCCACCTTGATGCAGACGAAGTGCTCGTTCAGGAACTCGGCGAGCGCGGGGTTCTCGTACGACTCGCCGTCCATGACGTGGCACCAGTGGCACCAGACCGCGCCGATGTCGAGCAGCACCGGCCGGTCCTGCGCCTCGCGCGGCGGCGAAGGCCTCGTCGCCCCAGGGATACCAGTGGATCGGCTGGTGGGCGGCGGACTGGAGGTAGGCCGACGCGGCGGCGGCGAGGCGGTTCGTGGTCATCGGTGGAAGGTAGCGAAAAGGGCGCACGCGTGGTGCGCCCTGCCGGTCAGCGTCGGGCCAGGCGGTCAGCGTCGGAGTCAGGCGCGCCGGCTTCTTGTGGCTCAGCGAGTAGACGTAGGCCGCCACCGCCTTCACCTCATCGTCGGTGATCGATGCGCCCGCCCTTGGGCGGCATCGGGATCCCGCTCTTCGACTCCTCCTTCGGCACGCCGGTGGTGACCTGCTCGACGATGGCGTCGTACGAGCCGTCGCTGTGGATCCACTCGGCGTCGGTCAGGTTCGGGCCGACCGCGCCCTGCGGCGTTGGCGCCGTGGCAGGCGTAGCAGTTGCCCTTCTAGTGGAAGATGCTGTCGCCCTGGGCGATGGCCGCCGGCGTCACGCCCGCGGGCGCCTGGGCCGCGGCCGGGGTCGGGCGCCGAGCGACGGCGGCGAACGCGAGCAGCAGACCGAAGCGAGTCCGGATGTCCATCGTGGCTCCTGTCGAAGGTGGCGTGCGTCGGCAACGGGCGTCTGGAGAATACCAGCCCCCGAGGGGACGGTCAAGCGGTCCGAATGAGCAAAGGCCGGGCCGATCCGGTCAGGCACCGGCCTAAATGCTACCACCGGTGACATAGTCGAGTTCCATGCCGGCAGTGCAGCCCGTGCGGATGGCCTGGCTAATTCGTCCCCTCGGCGAGGACTGGGCGCGGTCGTCGAGGCCACGCTCGCGCGCGGCGTCTCGGGGCCGGAAGATCCCGGGATCGTAGGCGCTGCGCGGGTTCCAGAGCACCCAGGAATCGATGCCCAGCTCCTCGGCGGCCCGGATCTGCTCGCGGACCTCCGACGGGCGTGTAGTGCGGCTGCGCCCAGGGTGAACGCCTGGAGATAGGGCCGGATCTCGGCGGTCTTGCCCAGCGGCGCGGAGCGCCTGAAGGCGTCCTGCATCGCGCGGCGGATCACCTTGTACGGCTCGCTGTTCGGGCGCTGCGAGGTTGTAGTAGCCCCGGGCGTAGTGGCTCGGGTAGACCATCGGCAGGACGACGTCGGCCGTGGTCACCAGGTCCTCCCAGAGCTGGCCGATCCCCATGTCGCCGCGTGGCGCTGGTGGTGAGGCCGAACACGTCGATGGTGAACGGCACGCCGAGCGGCCGGGTGCGCTCGCGCAGCAGCCGCAGGTTGCGGGCGACGCCCTGCCGCTTGGTCTCGCCCGGCGCGGCGGCCCGGGAAGACGGCGGACGCCAGCCGGCTCTCCGGCTCGTCCGGGAACCGCACGTAGTCGTACTGCACTTCCGCGAAGCCCGACGCGCACCGCTTCGGCCGCGAGCTGGGCCGCGTAGACCCAGACCGAATCGTTGAAGGCGTCCACCCAGGCGAAGTCGAGCCGGTCCCGCCAGAGCCCGCCGTTCACGTGCTGCACCGACCACCCCGGCTTCCGCGATGCCAGCAGCGGATCCTTGGCCACCACGATGCGCGCGATGGGATGGATGCCGTGCTCGCGCAGGACGCGCAGCCGCTCGCGCACGTCGCGGGCGCGGAGCTGATCGTTGGCGCCGATCGCGACGGCGGTCGGCACGTCGGAGCGGTAGGTCAGGTAGCCGGTGTCGTCCTTCACGTCGATGACGAACGCGTTGATCTCGGTCCGGTCGGCGAGCTGCACCAGGTCGTAGAACCGCCGGCCGCCGAAGGCCCAGGCGTTGACGTAGATCGCGCGCACGGGGCTGGGCGGGCGGTGAGCGGCGGCGCGGGCCAGCGCGACCGGCAGCGTCGACCCTGGGAATGGCGAACAGCGGAGTCGGGCGGCGGCGGTGCGGGCGGAAGCTCGTCGCCCCAGCGCGGCGGTCTGTTGGGCGGAAAGCGATGCGATGTGCAGAACGAAGCAGAATGCCGGCGAGCAAGGAAGCGGAGCATGGGCCCCAGGTGATTGCGTGAGAAGAGAATGCAGGAGCACCCGATGTGCGCCTCGCATCGCCCGCAACGCAAATCAAGGGCCGTGTCGTCACCGGTCGAATCTCGACCCGCCGGTTGGCGGCCCGGCCGCGCGGCGTGGTGTCGGGGGTGAGCGGCACGGACGATCCGTACCCGCGAGCCACGATCTGCTGGTAGTTCACGCCCTTCACCACCAGGTAGTCCCGCACGGCCTCCGCCTGCAGGTTGCAGGTGATCCGCAGGTTGTCGGCGGCGCGACCCGCTGTTGTCGGTGTGCGCGCCGATCTCGACCCGCGCGTCGGGTTCGGCCTGCAGCATCTCGGCGATCGAGTCGAGCGCCACGTACGACGACGGCTGGAGCCGCGCCGTCCCCGGCGCGAAGGCCACGCCCGGGATGATGCCCGCCACCAGTCCGCGGTCGGCACCGTGGCGTTCGGCCGCCGCACGGCCGGGCGAGGGTGTCCGGCTGCGGTCTTGGGTGGCGGCGGCGCGGCGTTCGGTCGGAGCCGGCGCGCCGGCTGCCCGGCGGCGGGACGGCCGCGGCGGCCGGTGCCGCGGCCGGCGGCGGCGGTGCCGCGGTCGGGGCGGCGCGGCCGGGCGCCTGGCCCTGGGCGCAGCCGTTCGGCGTTCACGGTGGCGCCGGTCGGCGTCCGGGGGCAGCGGTCGAGGCCGTCCAGCACGCCGTCGCCGTCCTCGTCGCCCGGGCAGCCCAGCGCGTCCACCGTGGCGCCGCGCGGCGTCTCGGAGCAGCGGTCGAGGCCGTCGGGGATCTGGTCGCCGTCGCTGTCCTTGGGGCAGCCGCGCGGGTCCACCAGCACGCCCGCCGGCGTGTCCGGGCACCGATCGAGGCCGTCGGGGATGTTGTCGCCGTCGGAGTCCTGGGAGCAGCCGCGCTGCGTCCACCGCGGCGCCGGCCACGGTGGTCGGGCAGCGGTCCACGCCGTCGGGCACGCCGTCGCCGTCGCTGTCGCTCGGGCAGCCGCGCGCCGTCCACCTGGCGCCCGGCGGGCGTGTCGGTGCAGCGGTCGCGGTTGTCGAGCACGCCGTCGCCGTCGGCTGTCGAGGATCGGCTTGCTGCCCAGCATGAAGCTCACGCCCGACGCTGATGCCGAAGTTGGAGAGGACTTGACGCGATCGCCGTCGGCGGATCGCTCTTGTTGCGGTTGTAGAGGCGCCTCGGCGCGGATCATCACGGTCGGGGTCAGCGCCGACCCGGAACCCGGCCCCGGCCAGAAGGCGCCGCTGCTGCCGCAGATCGGGCGCGCCGGGACCGCCGGTGCCGGGCAGTCGCTCGCCGTACTTGGTCGAGCCGCCGCCCGCCTTGAGGTAGAACGAGCTGCTGGTCGCCGATCAGGAATGTTGTAGAGCGCCGAGATGCCGAAGCGTCTTGACGCTGACGCCCTCGTCATCCGGCCTTGGTCTTGGGCGAGGCGAAGCCGCCCTCCACCTCGACCGAGAAATTGAGCGGCAGCCACACGCCCGAGCCGGCCCACCCCGCCGGGCGCCGCCGCCCAGGTCGGTGGCGCTGTCGAACGACTGGTAGGCGCCGGCCGCGCCGAGCTCGACCAGGTACTGCGGCGCTGCTGGGCGCGCAGGCGCGGGACGGGCACAGACCACCAAGAGGGCGAGGCCGGCCAGGAGCCGAAGCCCCCGGGCCCAGCCCCTGACGGGGTGTGGGTAGGTTCGCATGGATCAAATAGATACGGTCGCCGAGGCGGGACTGACAAGGAGCGCCGTCACATCCGGCCGCGTCGCCCTTGGCATCGCTCCGCGGGCGCACTACGATTCGCGGCGGACCCGCCCCGTACCGCGAGGGACGGCGTCGATGCGCGTGATCATCGAGTACTGCGTCGTCTGAAACTACCAGCCCCGAGCCGCCAGTCTGGCGGCTGAGCTGAAGCAGGCCTTCCCCGACGCCGACGTCCGGCTGGTCCCGTCGTCGGGCGGCGTGTTCGAGGTCACGGTGGACGGCAAGCTGGTCTTCTCCAAGAAGGCGCTCCGGCGGCACGCCGAGCCGGGAGAGGTCCTGCAGACTGATTCCAGCAGCTCCGGACGGTGACATGCGCATCGCCATCTCCACCGGCGGCGGCGACGCCCCGGGCCTGAACGCGGTCATCCGCGCCGTGGTGCTTTCGGCGCATGACCGGGGCTGGAAGTGCTACGGCATCCAGCGCGGCTACGAAGGCCTGCTCTCGCTTCAACGGCGTCGTGCCGCTCGGGCCCGCGGAGGTCCGCGGCATCACCCACCTCGGCGGCACCATCCTGGGCACCACCAACCGCGGCAATCCCGTTCCGCTACGTGACGCGCGACGACGCAGGGCAAGGAGCACGAGACGCGACCGCTCGGACGACCTGGTGGCCGCGTTTCAGGCGAGCGGGTTCGACGCGCTGGTCTCGATCGGCGGCGACGGCAGCCTGCAGATCTCGCACGAGCTCTGGCGAAGGGCCTGCCGGTCGTCTGCGTGCCCAAGACCATCGACAACGACGTGAGCGGCACCCAGCGCACGCTTCGGGTTCGACACCGCCGTCAGCACCGCCACCGAGGCGATCGACAAGCTGCACTCCACCGCCGAGAGCCACGACCGGGTGCATGGTGGTCGAGCTGATGGGCCGCTACGCCGGCTGGATCGCGCTCTACAGCGGCCTGTCGGGCAGCGCCGACGTGATCCTGATCCCCGAGATCCCCTTCGACATCGAGAAGGTGTGCGAGAAGATCCGGCGCCGCGAGGCCGCCGGGCGGCACTTCAGCATCGTGGTGGTGGCGGAGGGCGCCCGGCCGAGGGACGGCGCGATCGAGCTGGTCGAGCGCCGCGGCGTCGGCACGGTGGACCGGCTGGGCGGGATCGGCGAGCAAGGTGGCGCGCGCCATCGAGCACCACACCGGCAAGGAGACCCGGACGCTGGTGCTGGGCCACCTCCAGCGCGGCGGCTCGCCCACCACCTACGACCGGCTGCTCGCGCTCCGCTTCGGCGCCGCCGCGGTGCGGGCCATCGCCGACCGGGCCTTCGGGACCATGGTCGGGCTCAACGGGCCCGGACATCACCCGGGTGCCGCTGGAGGAGGTCGTCGGCCGGTCCAAGAACGTCCCGCTCGACTCGCGACATCGATCGCGACCGCGCGCGAGCTCGGGATCAGCCTGGGTGACTGAGCGCTCGACGGCGCTCGCCTGACTACTCCGCATGCACGCTACCCGCCGACCCGATGTCCGACGCCGACCGACGATCGCTCCACGGCGAGACGATCCCCGATCCCTACCGCTGGCTGGAGGACGGCGAGAGCCCGAGACCCGGGCCTGGACCGAGCGCGCAGAACGCGCTCACCGAGTCGCTACCTCGCCGCGGTCCCCGGCCGGGAGCCGATCCGCCGCCGGCTGGACGAGCTGCTCGCGATCGGCGCGATCAGCGTGCCCGACGCCGGCCCGCGGCCGCTACTTCTACCAGCGGCGCGACGGCCGGCAGAACCAGCCGGTGCTCTACGTGCGCGAGGGCGTCGACGGCGACGGACCGCGTCGCTGTCGATCCCAACGCGCTCGATGCCGGCGGGCACCACCGCGCTCGACTGGTATCTATCCCGAGCGACGACGGCCGGCTGCTGGCCTACGGCCTGTCCGAGAACGGCAGCGAGCAGAGCGTGCTCCACGTGCTCGACGTCGACACCGGCGCGATCCTGCCCGACCGGATCCCGCGCACCCGCGCGGCCGATCTCGCCTGGCTGCCCGACGGCATCGGGCTTCTACTACACCCGCTATCCCGCGCCCGGCGAGGTGCCCGAGGGCGAGGAGCACTACCACCGCGCGATCTACTTCCACCGGCTCGGCGCCGATCCCGGCCGACGATCCGCTGGTCTTCCAGCCGGCGGAGAAGGAGTACTGGCCGGGCGTGAGCCTCTCGCCCGACGGGCGCTGGCTGCGTCATCGGCGTCGCCCGCACCTTCGACCAGACCGATCTCTACCTGCAGGACCTCGCGGCGCGGAGCGCCGCCCTGGTCGCCGGTGGCCGAAGGATCTGCCGGCGCTCGTTCGAGGGCGAGGTGGCGCACGGCCGGCTGTTCCTGCGCACCAACCTCGATGCGCCGACCTACCGGCTGTACGCGGTGGATCCCGAGCAGCCCGACGCGCGGCGCGCTGGCGCGAGCTGGTGCCGCCGCGGGCCGACGCGGTGCTCGAGGGCGTGCGCGGTCGCCGGCGACCACCTGGCGCTCAGCTACCTCGAGCGGGCCTCGTCGCGGCTCCGGCTCGCCGACCTCGACGGCGGAACCGTGCAGCGAGGTCGCGCTGCCCGACGCTCGGCAGCCTGTTCGGCGTCGGCGCGCGAGTGGGACGGCGACGAGCTGTTCTACGGCTTCTCGTCCTACACCGTGCCGCCCGAGCGTCTACCGGATCGACCTCGCGACCGGCGAGCCAGACGCTCTGGCGCCGGGTCGAGGCCGACGTCGATCCCGAGCGGTTCGAGGTGCGGCAGGTGAGCTATCCGCTCGCAGGACGGCACCCCGGTCTCGATGTTCCTGGTGCACCGCAGCGGGCTCGGCGCGCGACGGCGACAACCCGACCTATCTCACCGGCTACGGCGGATTCAACATCAGCATGACGCCGGCGTTCTCGCGCTCGCTGCTGCTCTGGCTGGAGCAGGGCGGCGTCGTGGCGATCCCCAACATCCGGGGCGGCGGCGAGTACGGCGAGGCGCTGGCACCAGGGCGGGATGCTCGGCACGCAAGCAGAACAGCTTCGACGACTTCATCGCCGCGGCCGAGTGGCTGATCGCGCGAGCGGCTACACCCGGCCGGAGCGGCTGGCGGTCGCCGGCGGCTCCAACGGCGGGCTGCTCGATGGGCGCGGTGCTCACCCAGCGGCCCGAGCTCTTCCGCGCCGTGGTGATGCAGGTGCCGCTGCTCGACATGCTGCGCTACCACCGGTTCCTGATCGCCCGGCTCTGGATTCCGGAGTACGGGTCGGCCGACGACCCGGAGCAGTTCCGCTGGCTCCGGGCCTACTCGCCCGTACCATCACGTGCGCGACGGGGTGGCCTATCCGGCGGTCCTGCTCGCCACCGCGGAGAGCGACACCCGGGTGGACCCGATGCACGCGCGGAAGATGGCGGCCCGGCTCCAGGCGGCCACCTCGTCCGACCGGCCGGTGCTGCTGCGGCTCGAGTCGCGGGCCGGCCACGGCGCGGGCAAGCCGCTCTCAAGGTGCTCGAGGAGCTGACCGACACCTGGACGTTTGTGTTTTCGGAGTTGGGGGTCGAGGTTTGAGCAGGAGGCTGTCAGACTAGCTGTCAGCCGACCCGCGGAGCTCCGAGCTCCGATGGCCTCATCGGCGCCCGACCGCTCGCCCGTCGAGCATGTCGCACCCCGACCGAGTGGCTCGCCGTTCCTGCGGATCGTGGTCGGGCTCTACTTCGTGAAGGCGCTGATCACGAAGATGAGCCTCGTGATGCTCGGCGGCGTGCTGCCGGTGCCGGCGGTCTCGGAGCGGTGGATCAGCGTCGATGCCCACGATCGTCGACGAAGCAGGCGTCGGAGAACCCGATCCTGTTCTACAAGCACTTCCTCGAGAACACGGTGCTGACCGCACCGCGAGCTGTTCGCGCACCTCACCGCGTGGGGCGAGACGGTCGTCGGGCTCGGGCTCACGCTGGGGCTGTTGACCGGCGTCGCGTCGCTGGTCGGGCTTGCTGCTGGTGATCGAACTACGGCCTGGCCACGCAGTGGATGTCGCCCGGGCAGCAGGGCTTCCACATCGTGCTGTTCGCGCTCATGATCGCGTTCCACTTCGCGCGCGCCGGCCGGACCTGGGGCCTCGACGGCGCGGATCGCCGCGCGGCGGCCCGGATTCGCTCTTCGCCCGGCGACCCGTTGAGCTGAGCTCGCCGCGTCCGGCCGCTCGTCGCGCTCAGCTGCCCTTCCAGCCAGCTGCCGCCAGGCGTCGAAGCTGAACGGCCGTCCCAGGAAATCCTCCACCAGCACCGCCGCCGGCGCCGACCCGCCCGGCTCGAGAATCGCCGCCCGATAGCGCCGCGCCGGGTCGCGGCGCGAGCAGGTCCGACGCGGTCGAACCCGCTGAACAGATCCTTCGCGATCACCAGCGACCACATGTAGGTGTAGTAGAACGCCGAATACCCGTTGAGATGGGTGAACGACGCCTGCATGTGGGTGTCCGGCATCGGCGGGTACGGCGTGTACGGCTGCGAGCACCGCCGAGACGATCGAGTCGGTGTTCACCTGCGCCGGCGGCCGGTCGTACAGCGACAGCGAGATGCGGGCGTAGGCCATCTGGGTCCGCATGTCGAGCGCCCGGCCGAAGCCGGTCGCCCGTTCGAGCTGCCGCACCAGGTCCGCCGGAATCGGCTCGTCCGTCTGGTAGTGTCGCGCGAAGCTGGCGAGCAGCGCCGGATCCCAGCTCCACTCCTCCAGCATCTGTGACGGCGCCTCGACGAAATCCCACTCGGTCCTGACGCCGCTGATGCCGTTCCACCGCTGCCGCGGCCAGCAGCGAATGCATCAGGTGGCCGAACTCGTGCAGGAAGGTCTCGACGTCGCCGTGGTCCATCAGGCCGGGATCGCCGGCGGTGCCGCCGGGGAAATTGCAGATCAGGGCCGACTCGGGCAGCGCGCCGTCGGTGGTGCCGGTCCGCACGCGAAAGTGCGCCGCATGGCCGTACTTGCCGGGGCGCGGATGCATGTCGAGATAGAAGCGCCCAGCCAGCTTCCCGTTCTCCAGCATCTCCCAGCCCTCGACCGACTCGTGCCAGACCGGCGCGTCCTTCATCCGGCGGAAGGTCACCCCGAAGAGCCGGGACGAGATGTCGAGCACGCCCTGCTTGACCCGCTCGTAGGGGAAGTAGGGCCGCACCTGCTGGGAATCGAAATCGTACTCCGAGCGCCGCACCAGCTCACGGTAGTACGAGGTCTCCCACCGGTTCACCACCGTCGCGCCGGGCTCGTCCTGCTGCTTCCGCCGCAGCAGGGTCTGGTAGTCCCGGTTCGAGGCCGACTTCCGACGCCGCGGCGACCCGATCGATGAACGCCGACGCGTTGGCGGCCGAGCCCACCATCTTGTCGGCCACGGCGTAGTCGGCCCAGGAGGAGAAGCCGAGGAGGCGCGCCAGCTCGCCGCGCCGGGCGATCATCCGGTCGAGCACGGCCATGTTCGCCGGGATAGGCCCGGTTGTCGAACGCGGTGCGCACCCGCCGCCGGAGATCGTCGTTCCGGGCGTAGGTCAGGACCGGAAACACATCGGGGTACTCGGTCGTGAGGCCGATGCGGCCGTCCGGCCCCGCGGGATGCGCGGCGATGTAGTCGTCGGGCAGACCCGTCCAGCTCGGCGGCGCCGGCCACGACGATCTCACGCACGTCCTCGCGAATGTTCCGGTCGAACTCCTGGCCGATGAGGACCAACTCGTCCCGCAGCGCCTTGATCCGGGCGCGGGTCGCGGCATCCTTGTCCACGCCGGCGAGCCGGAAGTCCCGCAGCATCCGCCGCACGTAATGCCGGGTCGCGGGGTCCGCCCCGGCCGTGTCCAGGGCGGTGATGGCATCGTATACCCGGCGGTCGAGGGAGATCTCGGTCGCCGAAGGCCGACACCCGCTGGTCGCTGCGGTCGGCGGTCTCGCGCAGCGCGGAGTCCGGGTGCACGACCTGAATCAGCCCCGCGTCGCTCCCCGCCCGGTCGAGCTCCCGCATCAGGTTGTCGTAGGGTACCAGCGTGTTCGCGACCGTCCGCCGGCCGGTGACCGCCACGACGGTCCGCGCAGCAGCCCCCGCGCGCGCTCCAGCCGGGCCTCGAGCGACGCTCGAACGTCGCCCCATCGGGATGGCCGGACCAGAAGGGCTGATTGTCGGTGTCGGGGGGATCGATGGGTGCCGCGAGCGTCGCGGCGAGGGCGAGGTAGCGCAGGGCCATGGATGAATCCGAGTGAACGGTCAGCGTACCACGCGGGGACGCGAACGCAGCCCGCCCACGACGCCGTCGGCCTCGCAGTGGGCGCTCCGCTCGCTGTAGACGAGGCAGAAGACGGCGTCGGCGTGCCATCGATCGTACCAGAGCCGCATGACGGTGCGGTCCTGCCCGGAGAAGCGGCGGGACGGGCTTTCGTCGGTGTACAGCGCGACGTGGGTATGGACGGTTCCGATCCATTCCGGCGGGCCGCACTGCTCGACCGACGCGGTCGCCGAGATGCCCATGGAGTCGGCGGCGTCGGGCTCCAGCCGGAGGATGCGACGGACCTGCACCGTGTCGCCTCGGACGTCGGCCGCCAGACACGCCACCCGCTCCTGCGCGTGCCGCCAGGCTCTCCCGCCACAGGGCTGCCGAGCGCCCGACCGGCCTCGGCGCTGAACCGAAAGGTGGCGCCCGACCCTGCACTCTGTCCCAGCGCGATCGAGGGGACCGTGGTGAGTGCCATCCAGCCCAGCCGGGCGGCCCGCAGTCCCGGGCTCAGTAACTGGACCCGGGGAAGATCGTCAGCCCCTCCGGGCCATCGATCTCGCAGTAGGCCCGAGTGGACGCGTACAGCACGCAGAACATGCCTTGCTCGTTCCAGCGCCGCCACCAGAGTCCGTTGACGCCACGGTCGGCGCCGGAGAAGCGGGAGTAGGGCCGGCGCCCGTCGGAAAGCGCCACGTGCGTGTGCACCATCCCCTGCCAATCCGGTGGTGCGCAGGTGTCGAGGGACTGCCGCGCCGACACGTTGAGCGAGTCCGCCCACCCCATCAGGGGCAGGATCCGTGTCACCCGCACGGTATCGCCCTGCATCTCGCCCGCCAGGCAGGCGATGCGCTCGGCCTTGGCATCGCTGCTGGCGCTCCATAGCCGCCGAAGCTCGGCCTGGGCGTCAGGTTCGAACCGGAAGGCCCGCGGTCCCCCCGCGGTCGCCCCCAGCGCCAGCAGCGCCAGTACGACGACCGCGGCCCTGCTCACGGCGCCCGGCCGACCGCGACTCCCCAGGGCAGCTCGCCGGCGGGAATCTTCTTGAGCACCTGCAGCGTCTCCGTATCCACCACGCGTCACGTCGTTGGAGGGGCCGTTGGCGCTGTAGAGCTTGCGTCCATCCGGCGGTGAGGGCGATGCCCCAGGGCCGCACCCCCACCTCCACCGTCGCGATAACCGAGTCGGTGGCGACGTCCACCACCGACACGGTGCCGCCCCGCCCGTTGGCTACGTAGAGTCGCTTCTCGTCGGGAGAGAGCTCGACCCCCATCGGCTTCGAGCCCTTGGGCATCGGTCAGTGTCTTGAGCACCTTGTGCGCCTTGGCGTCTACCACGGACACCGTGCCGCCGGTCTCCGAGCTCACGAAGGCTCGGCTGCCGTCCGCGCGTGAACGCCAGATCGCGCGGGCCGCTTCCCCACGCTGATCCTGGTGATCACCTTGCCGGTCTCGGTGTCGAGTACGGTGACGTCATGATCGGTCTCGCCGGTGACCCACACGCTTGCACCGCTCGGGTGCAGCTCCACGCCCTCGGGCTCCTTGCCCACCGTAACGGTCTGGAGGATCTTGCCGCTCGCGATGTCCACGATCGTGGCGGAGTCCGCGTCCTCGTTGGAGACGAACAGCCGGGTGCCGTCCTTGCTGATGTCGAACGCCTCGGGGTCGGAGCCGCCCGGGCAGCACCCGGGTCACCTTCCGGCTGGCCACGTCCACCACCCCGATGCCGTCCTTGCTCTTGTCGGCCTTGAGCTTCTCGCACTCCTCGTCGGGCATCGTCGGCGGGCAGCGAGGCGAGCCGCTGAGCGCCACGAACAGCGGTCCGGCCATCCTTGCTGAGCCGGACTCCGCGGGGCCGGGTGCCCACCGGAATGGTGCCCACGACGCTGTCGGTGCGACGTGTCGAGGATGGTGAGCTCGCCCGACCCCTCATTGGTTACGTACGCCAGCTCGCGCGCCGGAGTGTCGCCCGAGGCGCCGCCGGTCGAGTCGGCGGCGGGCCCGTCGGATCGCGGGGTCTCGCCGCCGCACGCCGGCAAGCACGCCGGCGCCCAGCAGGAGCCATGGAGGCGGCCCGGACGCCTGGCCGCATCTGGTCATTTCGCATCGAAGATCGCCTTGTCACGGTTGCGGGCCTGATCCAGGCCCTGAGTCTGTGCGATGCCGAGGGCGCCAGTAAAATTCGCGCCTTCGACGTTCGACTTCGCCAGCCGGCACGCCGGTCAGGTCGGCGCGGCTGAAGTCGGTCTGCACCAGGTCGGAGTTCTCGAGGTTGGCGCCTTGGAGCTTGGCGCCGGTGAGATCGGCGTGTGAGAAATCGGCCTTGAAGAGATTGGTGCCGCGAAGGTCGGCGCCCCGTAGATCCGCGCCGACGAAGGTGGCGCGCATCACGCCCATGGATTGGTTGCCGGGATCCGCGCCCGCGTTGGCGTTCTTGAGGCTCGCGCCCGCCAGGTTCGCGCTCCGCAGGTATCCGATGAGTCGGATGCCCGACGAGGTTGGCGCCGCTCAGATCGGTCTTTTCCAGGATGGTGGCGAAGAGGCTGGCCCCCTCCATGTTGGCCCGCCGGAAGTCGGCTCGGCGCAGCACGGTGCCGTCCATGTTGGCCTTGGTGAGCACCGCGTCGCTGGCGACGGCATCCGTCAGGTCGCAGCTGAAGAGGTTCGCGCCAGCCATCTTGGTGCCCGCGAGGCGCGCCCCCGTGAGATTGGCCCTCTTGAAGTCCACGCCGGTCAGATCCAGGCCGCTGAGGTCCACCCCCGCGAGGTTCGCGGGCGCGGACTCGGTGGAGGCGGCGAGCCGCTGGGCGAGTCCGGCGGCATCGAGCCGAACCGAGGGCGTATCGGCCTGGAGGGGCGCGAGCAGTCGCAGCGCTCCGACCATCCACAGAGCAGCGACGATTTCAGTGCCCATGAGTCCTCCCCGGCGATCAGGTCCGCCCACCGCTGGAGGTGGGCTCGATTCGGGAACATATCCGTGCCTCGGCGAGTTGGCCATGCGATCCGAAGGCCCGGCAACCTGAGGGGTGAAGCGCGAAGAGGGAGGCGCGCGCGGCCTCCCTCCTCTCACCCTCGACGGGGCACGCCTCGGCTCAGCCTTCCGCTTTTCGAGCCGGCCGGCCGGGCGCCATCTTGGCCGTCGCTTCGCGCCTTCACGTAGGAGTAGATCTTCTCGATCGTCCCGGGATCCATGCCGAGCGAGCACCACGATGGCATGCCCTTGGCCGGGCCGGCCGGCGCAGACCACCTGCAGGAAGGACTCCTTGGTGTTGATCGGGCCGTCCGGTTTCAGCGACAGCGAGGAGATGGGGCGCGATGGTGGTGCCCAGCACGTCCTCACCATGGCACCGCGCGCAGTTCAGGTTGAACTGTTTCCAGCCGTCGTACACGTCTGCGACACCGTGTCCCGCGGCGCCTGGTGGTACTCGTCGCGAAGGTCCTGCGCCTCGGCGCCCGAGGTGAAGGTGGCGGCGGCGGCGAGGACGCCCGCACCCGCGACCAGCCGGCGGAGCGCGGCGGAGAGGGTTGTGCGCATGCGCTGTGGCGGTCCTTTCACGTGTAGGATCGACATCCACCGGGCCCGGAGCCCGGCGGCGGAATGCAGTTGGCCGAAAGTGTCAGCCGGTGGGCTTCGGCGGCGGTCCGTCGTCGTCATCGCCTTCCTCGACGATCGGAAACAACGGAACGTTGAATGCCTTGAGGATGGCCTGGATCTCGGGTCCTTTGCGCTGCAGCAGGACGTCGCAGGCTGTCCCGCAGCTCCTTGTCACGCCGGCGCACGCCCATCGCGATGTTGAAGCGGAAGGGGAAGTCGCTCAGCGAGTCCCGCTCGGCGAGCGGCGTGAGCACGAGCGGAACCTTGGACCGCTTGGCGAAATACCCGGCCACGCGGCCCCCAGACGATCGCGATGTCCATTTCCTTCTTGGCCACCGCCTTGATGATGTCCTCGGGCCGGTCCTCGTCGGTGTAGAAGGTGCTGTAGCCGGTGAGGTTGCCGACCACGCCGTAGCGGCTCAGCGCCATGGCAGGCGGGGTGTTCTCGGCATCGGAGTGCAGGAGATTGACGCCGATCTTGAGCTTCTTGAGCCGCGGATCGGCCGAGCGAGGTGATGTCGAGGCCGCTGTCCTTCCGGGTGAGGAAGACGTAGCCGGAGCGGAAGTACGGCTTGGTCACGCCGGCCATGTCGAGTCCTGCGGGCGCCTCGATCGCCACATCGCAGTAGCGGCCGTTGAGCGCGCGGCTGAAGAAGCCGCGCCGGACCGGCCACCAGGCATATTCGATCTTGGTGTTCCACTCCTTGCCGATCAGCTCCGCGATCTTCTGCTCGAACCCTTCGCCCTTCTGGTTGGAGAGGGGCATGTTGTCGGGGTCGGCGCAGACCCGGAGCAGGCCCGGGGTCAGCTGGTTGGTGTGCAGCTGCTGTGCGGCACCGCGAGCGGCGGATACGGCCAGGGCGGCCAGGACGAGCAGCGCCGAGCGGCAGACAGGTGAGCGGAGCATGGGGGCCTCCAAATCCAGCTTGGGAGCCGCCGGCCGGGGACGATCCCGGCAGGCGGGCTCGGTGAAACGACCGGCGCCGACGAGGGGGCGCAGCTGCGCGCCCCTCGATCGGCGCCGTGCACTACTGGTAATGTACCCCCACTGGAGCCGGAGGAAATCCCTCCGGCCCCGTGGTGTGCTGCTTACTTCATGGTCGGGTTCTTGAGCGCGAAGACGGTGAGAACGCCGCCCTGGGTGCTGAAGTTGCCCGCGTCGCCGAAGGCGCCGAGCGCGCCGAGACCGGCGGTCGGATCTTCAGCGCCGATACCAGCGGCCACGCCGATGCCGGCCCAGCCGCCGATGCCGGAGAGCACGGCCACGTACTGCTGGCCGTCCGGCCCGTTGTAGGTCATCGGGTTGCCGATGATGCCCGACGGGGTCTTGTACTGCCACAGGGTCTTGCCGGTCTTCTGGTCGAGAGCCTTGAGCCAGCCCTCCATGGTGCCGTAGAAGACGATGCCGCCGGCCGTGGTGAGCGCGCCGCCGTAGGCCGCGAGGTTCTCCTTGGCTTCCCACACGACCTTGCCCTTCATCGGATCCCAGGCGATGAACCGGCCGCGGTGGCCGCCCGGGCCCGGGAACATCCGCACGATCGCGCCGACGTACGGCTGACCGGCGGTGTACTTCACTTCCACGCCTTCATAGTCCATGCAGATGTGGTTGGCCGGCACGTAGAAGTAGGCCGGTGATCGGCGAGTACGCCGCCGGCTGCTGATCCTTGAAGCCGATCGCCGCGGGGCAGATGCCCTCGGTGTTCTTCTTCGAGGTGGTGCCGTACTTCGGATCCTTCTCCGGCACGCCGGTGGTCAGATCCACCCGCTTGGCCCAGTTGACCGGACCGTAGGGCTCGGCCACGACCAGCTTGCCGTTGGTGCGATCGAGCGTATAGCCGAAGCCGTTACGATCGAAGTGCGCCAGCAGCTTCTTCCCGCCGCTCTCGAAGAGGACGTTCTCGTTGACGCCATCGTAGTCCCACTCATCGTGCGGCGTCATCTGGTACGCCCACTTCACCTGCCCGTTGTCCGGGTTGCGGGCGAAGATGGTCATCGACCACTTGTTGTCGCCGGGGCGCTGATCGGGGTTCCAGCTGCCCGGGTTACCGGTGCTGTAGTAGAAGAGGTTCAGCTCGGGGTCGTAGGAGTACCAGCCCCAGGTGGTGCCGCCGCCCCGCTTCCACTCGTCGCCTTCCCAGGTCGACACGCCGAGGTCCTTGCCCTTGTGGGACGGATAGTTGGCGTTGGCGTCGCCGGAGAGCAGCACTTCGCTGTCCGGGCCGGTCGAGTAGCCGGTCCACATGTGCTTGCCGTCGTTCACGTTGAACGCCGAGACGCGGCCGCGGACGCCGAACTCACCGCCCGAGATGCCGGCGATGACGATGTCCTTGATCACGATCGGGGCGTTGGTCATCGTGGCGCCCTGCTTGTAGCCGTTCGCCTCGACGCCCGCGTTCGACTTTCGGGGTGCTTCGACCTTCCACAGCTCCTTGCCGGTCTTGGCGTCGAGCGCGAGCAGCTCACCCTGGAGCAGCTGGATGAAGATCTTGCCGCTCGGGTGATACGCCAGACCGCGGTTCACCAGGTCGCAGCAGGCGATAGGAATCGCGTCGGGCGACTGGTTCGGCACGTACTTCCAGATCTGCGGCGCGCCGGCCTTCGAGAGGTCGAGCGCGTACACGATGTTCGGGAAGCTCGTGTGGATGTACAGCACGTTGCCGATGACGAGGGCGTTGCCCTCGTGACCGCGCAGCGTGCCGGTCGAGAACGACCACACCGGGCGCAGCTCGCCAACGTTCGACGTCGTGATCTGCTTGAGCGGGCTGTAGCGCTGCAAGCCATAATCACGGCCCGTCATGTGCCATTCGCCCTCGGGAGCGTTCAGGGTCCAAGCCCCTGACCGCGCCGCCTGGGCGTTGGCGGACGCTGCCAGGGCTACCGTCAGCCCCGCCGCGATTCCGCCAGACAGCACCTTCTGCGTGAAACGGTTCATAACTGACCTCAGGATGAAGGGTGATTCTACTGCTCTACTGCAATCGGGTGCCACCTGCTGCGAACATGGGGACTGCGGGAGCGGCAACCGGGCTCGAGTGCCGCGTGGCATGCCGGATGGCTAGGCGCCCGGCATGCCGGAGGTGGCGGACGGTGGCCCCCGCTCGGCGGCCGATCCCTCGGTCCGTCGTGATGTACGAACGGTGGGGGCTCGCCGGATGTACCGCGGCGGAAGTGAGACGACCGGTCGGTGGCGGGGCACCGTGTGATGGCGTCGGAGTGACTGTGTGAGCGGTTCGGAGACTGCGATGCGGCGGTGCGGCGAGAGATCGTCGTCGTGTGGGGATGCCACCAGACCTCGTGCGGTTCCGTCCATGTCTGGCGCGCGCACCGCGCCGCCGCACGACTGCGGAAGATTCGAAACGAAACTGTTGGTGTCCGCCAACGGCAATACGCCCATCATCTTCCTCAGCGGCGCCGCTGAACCACGATGTGTCAGTAATGGACTTCACTGGGGGAGGCGGCACTCTCGTGCTGGAACTGCTTCCGGTTCCCCGCTGGTGCCGAGTGCCGCTGCTGAATTCGCTCGCACCAAACCCGCGTTCGGAACCGGCCAAGTCGCCGACTACGGGAGGCTTAGGTGGGGCAGTATACAGCCGGAAAAATGAACTGTCAATCATTCCCGCCCGGGGGTCCGCCCCGTCTAACTTTCGCCCCGCTTCGGGCGAATCCGCCCTCGAACACGCGGCCGTTTTCCCCGAGGAACTCCCGGCACCGCTCCGCCAGCGATCGGCCCCGCCTCCGGTCCCTCCACCAGGCCATACACCGCGGGTCCCCAGGAGCTCTGTCCCACCCCCGCCGCACCCCACGCGGCCATCCGGCCGATCAGTGCCTCACCGTCGCCGGGCGCGAACACTCCCCCCTGCTGGGAGGCGAACCACGCCCCGGTGATCCGCTGCACCGCCGACAGCGCCTCGCCGAAGCTCGGGAGATCGGCCTCCACCAGTGCGGGAAGGAGTTGCATCAGCACGAGATGCGACACCCGCTCGACTTCGGCTTCCGGCGGCGGCGGAAGCCGCTCGAAGGCCGCCGCCTCCGCCTCGCCGCTGAGCCCCGGACTCCCGGGTGGCACCGCCACGACGCAACGCCATCCGGCCGGAATCTCGTAGCCGTCCGATCAGCGGCGCGACCCCCTCGTCACCCGGCCGGCGCCCGCCTTCGACGATGAAGCCCCCGAGTGCGAATGCCCACGTGCCGATGGCCGACCGCTGTGCCCGGGCCACCGCGCGGGCCAGGTCGGCCGGGCCCGCGGGCAGGCCGTAGCAGCTCCGCCAGCGCCCGCGCGACCGACAGCCCCAGCTGGGTGCCGGAGCCCAGACCGCTATGGGCCGGAATCTGGCTGATGGACCACCAGGCGCGCCCCACCGGACAGGCCGTGCGACTCCAGGAAGCGCCGGGCGAACGCGGCGGCGCGCTCGGCGTCGGGCCCCTCGGCGGAGACGCCGTCCTGTCGGCTGACCTCCAGGAGCAGCGAAGGCGATGGGATCGCCGCCCCGAGTCCGCCGAACCGGCGGCCCAGCGATCCGCGCAGATCCAGCACCCCGAAATGCAGTCGGGCGCCCGCCTCGACGAAGACGCTATCGGCCGCGGACATGCTCGGTCAGCAAGGCCATCGCCTCCTGCTCGCGGGGACCGGCGGTCTTGTCCACGATGACCTGGAGCTTGGCGAACTCCTCCTCGATCTGCGCCGCCGGAAGCAGGTGCGTGCGGGTCGCCAGGATCGCCGCCTCGAGCACGGCGTGCCGGGCCCGGTTGAAGCCCAGGAACTCGCGCCGCCGACCGCGGTGCACCACGCGGGTCTCGATTCGCGATCTCGGCGGGGTGTCGTCCAGCCGGACCACCTCGACCTCGCGCCAGGAGCAGGCCGCCTCCAGCACCACGCCGCGTACGACCTCGGCCGGAAACGAGGGAAACTGCGGGCTCGAGATCGCCGCCTGGGCGAAGAGCAGTCACGTCGTCGGTCAGGTTGATGACCGCCGTGCGCCCGGCGCTCACGTTGCGGAACGTGGCCGTCTCCAGGAATGGCTTGAGCACCGGCGAGTCCTCGTCCCACTCCACACCCATGGGCGCGAAGTTGATCGCCCCGTCGGGCGCCACGGTGGTCACGATGGTCTCGATGATCATCGGACCAGATCCACCGGCGGCGGGTCGGCCTCGAGGGACGCGGGCTCGGCCACCCGCACGGCGAGCGCATGGTCGGCGGCCGGTGGCAGGGCCCGCGGCGTGTCGGAGCACACCATGGAGGAAGTTGTCCAGCATCCGGTATCCGTGCTCGGTGAGCACCGACTCGGGGTGGAACTGCACCCCGTACACCGGGCAGCGTCGCGTGCTTGACCGCCATGATCTCGCCGTCCTCCGATGTCGCGGTCACCTGCGAGCACCGGTGGCACCGACGCGGGAGAGATCACCAGCGAGTGGTAGCGGGAGGCGAGAAAGGGCGTGGGAACCCCGGTGAACAGGTCGGTGCCCCGGTGGTGGATGCGCGAGGTCTTCCCGTGCATGGGGCGGCCGGCCCGCACGATCTCGCCGCCGAAGGCCGAGCCGATGCACTGGTGGCCGAGACACACGCCGAGAATCGGGATGCCCGCCGCGCCCACCCGCCGCACCACGTCGTTGGAGATCCCCGCTTCCGCCGGCGAGCAGGGCCCGGGCGAGATGATCACGTGGGACGGCGCGAGATCGAGGATGTCGTCCACCCTGAGCGCGTCGTTGCGGTGGACCGGCCGGCTCCTCGCCCAGCTCGCGGACGTAGCGCGCCAGGTTGTAGACGAAGGAGTCGTAGTTGTCGATGAGCAGGATCATGACACCGTGGCCGGCGCGAGGGCGTCGATCAAGTCCTCGGGCCTTGTCGAGCGTTTCCCGATACTCCAGCTCCGGATCGGAGTCGGCCACGATCCCGCCGCCGGCCTGGAAGTATACCTCGCCTCCCGAGGCCACCATGGTTCGGATGACGATGCTCGTATCCATGCTCCCGTCTGCGCTGAAGTAGCCGATGGAGCCGCAGTAGACTCCCCGGCGCGTCGGCTCCAGCTCCGCGATGATCTCCATCGCGCGGACCTTGGGGGCGCCGGTGATGGACCCGCCGGGAAAGGCGGCGCGCACCAGGTCCACCGCATCGGTCCCCGGCTCCAGCGCTCCCACCACGGTCGACACCAGGTGGTGCACCGTCGGGTGGTGCTCCAGCGCGAACAGCTCGGGCACCCGCACCGTCCCCGGCCGGCACACCCGGCTCAGGTCGTTCCGCAGCAAGTCCACGATCATGACGTTCTCGGCCCGGTCCTTCTCGCTCTCCGCCAGCGCGCGTCCCAGCGCGGCATCGTGCATGGGAATCAGCCCGCGCGGCCGGGTTCCCTTGATCGGCCGGGTCTCCACCTGCCGGTCGCGGTCGAGCCGAAGGAAGCGCTCGGGGGACACGCTGAGCACCGCGATGTCGTCGAAGCCGAGATAGGCGGCGAAGGGCGCGGGGTTCTCGCTGCCGAAGCCGGCGGTACAGCTCGAACGGCAGCCTCCCGCAGCGGCGCCTGAAAGCGCTGGGAGAGGTTGGCCTGGAAGATGTCCCCCGCGACGATGTACTCCCGCACCCGCGCGACGGCGTCGAGGTAGCCGCGGTGGGTGAAGGTGGAGCGGAGCCCGATCGCGATCGCGGCCTCGGTCGAGGTGACCGGGTAGGAGGGCGCCCGATCCGCCGCGGCCGCTCGCGACCGTGCGGGGGGCGCGGACGACGTCTTTCCGCTCAGCCGCCCCTTCACCATCGTCCCGCGCTCGCGCGCCCGCTGATCGCGCTCCGATCCGCACGCCGGCAGGCCAAGGGACACCAACGATGCCGTCCGCTGCTGGTGATCCCAGGCGATCACCCAGTCGTACAGGCCGAGGACGACGTCGAAGAGCGCGAGATCGTCGTAGCGGGGCGCGGGAATCCGCTCGAGGACCGAGCCGTAGTCGTAACCGATGTAGCCGGCGATGCCGCCCAGAAACGGCGGCGCGCCGGGAGTCCGGCTCGCCTGCGCGTCGCCCAGGAGCTCGCGCGCGACGCCGAGCGCGTCGCCATCCACCGGGCGCCAGACGCGCGTTCTGAAGGACTTCGGTCAGCCGGCCCTTGCTGCGCACCACGATGGCGGGGTCGGCGGCGAGGAAGGAGTACCGGGAGAGCCCGCGCGCCTCGGTCGTGGCGGCGGCAGGCGGGCTGTCGAGCAACAACAGGTAGGGGAGGTCGAGAAAACGGGACGCGACTTCCGCCGGCTCCCCGATGCTCCCCAGTGTCTCGATCAGCGGCCACGCGCCACTCACGCCGCGCCACCTCGGCGCCGCGCCGCCCCGCGGCCGCGCTTCCGCGCCGTCAGCTTCACATGCTCGGACTTCACGTCGTCGGGTGGCGTGAGGTACCCCCACGCCAGAGCGCCCTCCTGCCGGTACGTCTTCCCCAGGGTGATCGCCAGCTTGGCCTTCATCAGCTCCCGACCGAGGTAGAAGGCATGCGTCGCCTCGTCCACGCCCAGCTGGGCGAAGATGTCCTGGATGTCGTCCCCCCGGACGAAGAGCGTGTCGTTGAAGACGGTGATCGTCGTGGCGTCGGCGAAGATCCGGAAGTTGGGATCGGTCACCGCCTCGTGCAGCCGGCGCAGCTCGGCCTCGTCGTAGGCGAGGATCGGCGGGGTCCTTGACCGTCACCAGTCGGTCGTCCACGCCCTTCGGGAGCGTGCGGTGGCTGATGGCGTGGTGCATGAGCCGCCGGGCGATGTCGATCTCCCGCACCGCTCCGCGGGCCCAGGGAATGACCTCGGTGGTGAGCACCGCCTGCACGCCGAGCTCCTCGCAGATGGCGATCAGCACGGCGTGGACCCCGGTCGTGTCGGCGCTGGTCAGCTCGGTGATGTTGCCGATCCCCATGAGCTGCCTGGCGTCGGGGTAGCGCCGATGCACTTCCGCGTATCGTTCGAGCGAAGCCATGAATCCGAACCCGATCGGCTCGATGATCGGATCCACCAGGTAGGGCACGCCCCACCCTTCGAGCGCCTCGATGCTCGGCGCCAGGGTCTCGAGTCCTTCGCCGAGATCGGGGATGACCACCACCGTGGCGCCGGTACCCGCGAGCTCGCGCGCCACCTCGAGGTTGCTCCGGTTGACGCTGAGCACCATCTCCGCACCGGCCTCGACGGCCGTCAGGATCTCCGAGCGGTCGAAGCTGTCGATGCTGACCCGCATGCCGGCTTCCCGCAGCTCACGCACTACCGGCCCGAGCTGAGGAAAGGCCAGCCCAGGGGTGCAGCCGACATCGATGACGTCGGCGCCGCTCGCCCGGAAGTACTCGGCGGCGGCGGCGATCGCCGGCCGCGTGAGCCGGGGAGCGTTGTTGATCTCGGCGAGGATCTCGATCCGGTAGGCCCCGTAATCAGCCGCGGCCGCGGCCTGACCGAAGTAGCGGGGGATTTCACGGAGATCCTTGGGGCCCTTCTTCACCGGCACGCCGACGCGGGCCCGCACGTCTTCGACGTCGCCCTCGCAGAGGCCGGGGAGGATCACCAGGTCGGTATCGGGCGGAACCTCCAGGAAACGCGCGATCCATGGCGTCGTCATCAGCGCCGCCACGGTGATCTTCATGACCGCCACCCGTGCCTCGAATGGCGGAGCCATCTCGTCGAGCACCCGCCGCAGCGCGGGCTCGGCGAGCTTGCCGGTGACGAAGAGAACCCGCTCTATCGTGGATCCCCCGCCCGGACCCACTTGTTGGGCGTGCCCTCGAGCGCGCCGCCCTGGGGACGCCAGAGCGCCAGGTCCTCGATCTTCCGGGCGAGCTCGAAGTCCTTATCGGTGATCCCGCCGGCGGCGTGGTTCTGCAGCTTCACGGTGATCCGACCCCACGTCACCGTGAGATCCGGGTGATGGTACGCCGCCTCGGCGAGGTAGCCGACGGCGTTCACCAGCATCAGTGTGGTGGGCCAGCCGTCGGTCTTGTACACGCGGCGGATCCACCCGTCCTCGTAGTACCATCCCGACAGTTCCTTCAGCTTCTCGGCGATTTCGGCCTCGTTGTAGGTCCGTTCTTTCGTTGCAGGCATGTCCGTCTCCTCTGGTTGCGGCAGTGTGCGTTCGGTCAGACGACGCCCCCGTTGACCAGGAGCATCTGTCCTGTCATGAATTTCGCCTGGTCCGAGGCCAGGAACAGGGCGGCCCCGGCGACGTCGTCCGGCGTGCCCCAGCGCGCGAGCGGCGTTCGCTCGACCACCTCGCGCCGGAAGCGGGAGTCCGCGTCCTGCCCGAAGGCGGTCTCGATGAATCCCGGGGCGAGGATGTTGACCCGGATGCCGGGGGCCACCTCGCGCGCGAACGACTTGCTGAAGCTCATCACCGCGCCCTTGGCCGCGGAGTAGAGCACCGGGTTCTCGCCTGCCATGCCGAGGGTGACGTGGTCCCACGACATGTTGATGATGACGCCGCCGACTTTCCGGTCTCGCATCAGCTTCGCGGCGGCCCACGAGGCGAGCACGGTGCCGCGCACGTCCACCGCGAGCAGCAGGTCGAGTTTCTCGAGCGGTGTCAGCTTGCCGCCGGCGCCGGTGAGGATGTCGGCGCCCGCGTTGTTGATCCAGACGTCGACCTTGTCCAGCCTGGCGGCGGCTTCTCGGGCCAGCAGCTCGATGTCCTGCTCGCGGCCGATGTCGGCCTGGACGATCTCCACTCGCCGGCCCGACTTCCCGATGGACCGCGCGGTCTCTTCGGCGCCTTCGCGGTTCCTGCGATAGGAGATGAGGACGTCGGCCCCGGCTTCGGCGCAGCGCCGGGCTATTGCCTGGCCGATGCCGCTGGAGCCGCCGGTGACGACGACCGCTTTCCCGTCGAGATTCACGCCTCCTCCCCTCCACCGTGGGTCGCGACTAACTTCATAAATCCTAACATATCAGTGCGTTAGCATCTCACAAGGGAGCGGGTGATGCGGCTGTTGGTGAGCGTACGGGTGCCGGAGGAGGTGGGGCCGGCCTTGGCGGGAGGTGCCGACATCATCGACGCCAAGGAGCCGGCTCAGGGCTCGCTCGGAGCCGTCGCTCCGGAGGTGCTGGCTCGGATTGCGGAGCGAACTCCGGCGTCGGTCGCCCTGAGTGTCGCACTGGGCGATGCGGGCGATCCCGATCAGTTGTCGCTCGCGGTCGCAGCCACGGCCCTGCCGGAACGGCGCGCCGAGACTTTCGTAAAGATCGGGTTCGGAGGATGCTCGTCGGATGCGATGATCCCGATCCTTCGCGCCGGTCTCGAGGCCGCGGTTCACCGGGGACTCGTGCTGGTGCCTGTCGCCTATGCAGACCATGCGAGCGCCGGCTCACCTCCTCCGGACCAGGTCCTCGGTGCCGCCTCTGCGGCGGGCGCCCGCGCCCTCCTGATAGACACCTATCTGAAGGACGGCAGGTCGCTGCTGGACTGGATCGACTTTGCTCGGCCTGGCCCAGCTCCGACATCAGGCCCGGCAAGCGGGGATGCTGTTCGCGCTGGCGGGAAGACTCGACGGCCCGACGCTCGAGGCCGTGGCCAGGATCGCGGACGTTGTCGGGGTCCGCGGCGCGGCCTGCCGAGGTGGCCGGGGAGGTGTGGTAGACGCGGCTCTCGTCCGCGGTCTCCGCGAGCGTATTGCTCCACCCGCGCCGATGGTCCAACTCCGCTCATGAGCGCCTGCTCACATGGCCCCAGGGGGCTTCACCGCTCGCTCTGCATCCACTAACTGGCAGAACGCGAGGGTGGGGTTGGCCGGGCGGTCTGGGCGCAACGGCTAAGCCGCATCGAATAGAGGGGTGCAGCGGTCGGCACACAGGGGCATAAGTATTGCCTCCCCAACCGGCTACGCCGCCGCCGATCAGCGACCGCTCACGCCCGGATCAGAGACCAACCCGACCTCGATGAATCAATCGCGTCACCCTGGACCCCTCCGGAGCAAGTTCGGTCGCCGACTTCTGCTCCTTTTCGTCGGTTGCGCCATCCTCCCAACTGCGGTGGTCGCGACGGTCTCCTATCGCCACGTCACCCAGTACCTCATCGCCCAGAGCGAAACCAGGCTCCATCAGGCCAGCAAGACCTTCGGCGCCGCCATTTTCGAGCGATTGCTGGTGCTCGATGCCAATCTCAAGAGCCTGGCTTCGCGCCCCATCAGCCCGCTCGATCCTTCGGCCGGACCGGGGTTCAGCGCGCTGGAGTTCATCCGCGACGACGGCCACCGCATTCCCCTGTTCGGCCGGCTGACCGAGCTGCCCAAGCTGGCGAAGGCCGACAAGGCCGATCTCGCCGAGCGCATGCCACTGCTGGCGATGGAGCTCGGGCACATGCGCCCCACGAGGACCTACATGATGCGGCGCGTCGCGGGGGAGGCATCGCGCGCCAGCCGCACCGACGGGCTCCTCGTCGGTGAGATCGACGCCGACTACCTCTGGGCCACCTTCGACCAGAGTCTGATCGCCCCGGGCACCATACTCACCGTGAGGGACGAGCGGCGGCGCGTGCTGATCAGCTCGGTCGCCGGCGTCCGATCCGCCTTCCAGACGCTGGGCCTCGAAGCCGCACCCGCCGCGGATTCGATCGCGTCGTTCGATCTCCAGCCGTACGCCACCGCCACCTGGCCGATCCTGCTGGACGAAGTGTTCGCGGCCCCGACCTGGACCCTGGAGCTCAGCCACTCCAGACGGGAGGTCATGGGTCCGGTAGTCCGGTTCACCGACCGGCTGCTGGTCGTCGTCCTGGTGTCCATGGCGGTGGTGCTGGTGCTGAGCCTGGATCGCATCCGCCGGAGCCTGATTCCCCTGCGCGAGCTGCAGGAGGGGACCCGGCGGATCGCCGGACGAGACTTCGGAAGCCGAGTCTCCATCCGGAGCCGGGACGAATTCGAAGAGCTCGGCTCGTCTTTCAATACCATGGCCGCGGAGCTCGACCGGCAGTTCCAGGCGCTGGCGACCGCGGCGGAGATCGACCGCGCCGTGCTTTCCGCCACCAGCGCAGGCGAGATCGTGGCGACGCTCCTCGCCAGGCTGGCCGACGTCTACCCCTGCCGCGCCACCTGCGTCACACTGATGGCGCCGGATGGGGCCAAGTCCCTGCCGAGCCTGGTACACGATTACCGCGACGGCACGCGAGTCCACGTCCGGGTGGATCTCCGCGCCGATCACGTCCAGGAGCTGCTCGCCGGATCCGACGCGACGGCCGTCTTCCCGGTGGAGGGGGAACCGCTGCCGCCGTACGTCGCGCCACTGGCCGATCTCGGTGAAGGCGGCTTCTTCATACTGCCGCTTCGCTTCCAGCAGCAGCTGGTGGGGGTCATCGCGCTGGCCGACCGGCCCGGCGAGGTGCCCGAGAGCGACGCCCGGGTCCAGGTCCGTCGGCTGGCGGACCAGGCGGCGGTGGCCCTGGCCAACGCCCGGATGCTGGAGCAGGTGCGAACCCTCGCCTACTACGACAGCCTCACGGGCCTCCCCAATCGCCTGTCGTACAAGGAGCGGCTGGCCCACGCCCTGGACGACGCGAACCGGGGCGGCACTCTCGTCGCGGCGTTCTTCATCGATCTCGACCACTTCAGCCGGATCAACGACACCCTCGGCCACGAGGCCGGCGACCAGCTGCTCCAGCAGGTGGCGGTGAGATTGCGTTCATCCTGCCGCGACCGGGAGGACGAGGTCGGGCCGGCCCGAGATGCGATGGATCCCGAGGTGGCCAGGCTGGGAGGGGACGAGTTCACGGTGATCATGCCGGGCATCGGGGAGCCGGAGGATGCCAGCAAGCTCGCGCGCCGCATTCTCTCGACTCTCGCGCATCCGTTCCGGCTCGAGGGCCACGAGATCTTCGTGAATGCCAGTATCGGGATCGCGGTCTATCCCTTCGACGGCAAGGATCTCGAGACCCTCCTGATGCACGCCGACACCGCGATGTACAAAGCAAAAGAGCAGGGCGGGAACAGCTACCAGGTGTACTCACGCTCGATGAACGCCCTCGCGCTGCAGCGCCTGACGCTCGAGAACTCGCTGCGCCGGGCCATCGAGCGGGAAGAGTTCGAGGTGCACTTCCAGCCGATCGTGGATGCACGCTCGGCCATTCCGGTGGCCGCGGAAGCGCTGGTCCGCTGGCGTCATCCCGATCTGGGGCTCCTGCTGCCCGTCGGAGTTCATCGCCCTGGCCGAGGAGAACGGGCTGATCGTGCCGCTGGGAGAATGGGTCATGCGCACGGCCTGCGCCCAGAACCTCGCCTGGCAGCGGCAGGGCCTTCCGCCGATCCGGGTAGTGGTGAACCTGTCCAGCCGGCAGCTCACCCGGACGGTGACCGACATCGTGAGCCGAATCCTTCGGGAGACCGGTCTCGAGGCCCGCTATCTCGGCCTCGAGCTGACCGAGACGGTGCTGGTGAATCACCAGAAGGAGGGCGCCGACACGCTGCATGCCCTCCGGGCGATGGGACTGCATCTCTCGGTGGACGACTTCGGCACCGGCTATTCGTCGTTCAGCTACCTGAAACACTTCCCGCTGGACACCCTCAAGATCGATCGCGCGTTCATCCGCGACATCACCAGTGATCCGGACGACGCGGCGATCTCGACCGCGATCATCGCGCTGGGTCACGCGCTCGGCCTCACGGTCACCGCCGAAGGCGTCGAGACCGACGCGCACGTGAAGCTGTTGCGGCAGCAGGGGTGCGACGACATGCAGGGGTTCTTCTTCAGCAAGCCGGTCACCGCCGATGAGCTGGCCGAGATCCTCGCGGTTTCCCGAGGCATCGCGAAGGCGCCTTCACGTCGGGTCCGGTCGGTCAGCGCGGTCTGACAGCAGCGCCGAGCTCCGCTATCCCGCCACGAACCTCTCCCACCCCACGACACTGACGTCGAGACCCGCCGGGACGATTCGCGCGAACGCCGGATCCACACCGTCGGCTCCCACCTCGGCCGGCTTCACCAGTACCAGCCGCCCCGCATCGAGCGCCACCGCGACATACACGGCGACGCTGTCACTGGTGACGTCCCACGAGTGGGGCAGCGGATCGGCGGCGCGCATCCATCGTGAGGGCGCCAGGACCGCGATCTCGCCCGCGGCGAGCCGGCCGGCGATCGCCCCCGGCTCCTCCACCAGCACGCTTCCCTCGATGTACTCCACGAGGAGATGGGCATACTGATCCATGGCGAGGATCGCCATCCAGTGCGCCGCGTCGGGGGACAGCCGGTGCGCACGTTCCTGTTCCCGCACCGTGTCGGCGAACGGGCCGCCGCCGGGAACGACCACGACGGGCTCCCGCGCGCCCATCCGCGCCACGGCGGCGCCGACGGCCTCGAGCGCACCGGGGACATCGAGCAGCCCTCCGCCGATCTTGAGGACGGTGGGGATCATGCCGTCGCCCGACCCTCGGCCAGCAGCCACGCCACCGCCGCCGCCGGAGCCATTCGGGCGGCGCCGCCGAGCCTGACGGCGAGCGGTACCAGGGCAAGGCCGGCTCGGCGGGCCGCCTCGCTCGCGACGAACTCGCCGAGCCCGGTGACGACCGCGGTCCGGATGGAAGGATGCCGCCCGGCCACGCGGCGAAGCGCCTCGCTCACCGCCAGCAGCTGCGATTCGGCCAGTGCCCGAGCGATTGCAGAGACCGCCTCCTCGTCCACCATCTCCGGATCGGCGCACACCGCGCGCGCGAGTCGCTCGCCGGCGTACTCGCGGGTCGCGGGCCGGCCGTCCGGAGTCTCCCCGCCGTAATCGGCGGTCGCGAGCGTCCCCAGCCAGAGGTAGGCATCGCCGATCAGCGCGAATCCCTCCGGGGCCAGCGGACACTCCCCGCCCCAGAGCGGAACCGTGCGTGCCACCGACTCGACCGGTGTGCGAAGCACTCCGGTGTAAACCAGCTCGCCACTCAGCAGGCGCTCGGGATCGGTCCGGCCGACGTGGAACCGGGTCGCCGGCAACGATCGGAATCAGGTCGGTGGACGTCGTGCCGATGTCTACCAGGATGCAGTCGGGCACTTCGCGTCCGACGTATCGTGCGGTCGCGGCCCAGTTCGCGGCCGCGACCTCGAGCGGCCTCGCCCGCGCTTCCGCGGGCGAGCGGAAGCGTCCGTCCACCCCGTAGACCCTGGCGTCGCAGTCGGGGAATGCGGCAGCCACGGCATCGAGCACGAACCCGACGCCCTCGCGCTTGGTCCGGAACGACCGGGAGAGCTCCGCCGTCATCGTCACCGCGTGATGCAGCAGGACCCCCGCCGAGCGTCGCGGCGAGCCGTCGCAGCGTCGGGACGAGGAGATCGGCGTCGCGCTCCATCGCCAGCGGCACCGACACCGCCCGCGGCGCGGAGGGGCCGTCCTCGGTGACGTCGACCCGGGCCGCCTTGGTATTCGCCCCGCCGATGTCCCACCCGAGGACTACGTCAGACTGCGCCGGGGCCGGCGATAGAATGCGTCATGCAGCTCATTCCCGTGCTCGATCTGATGCGGGGCGTGGCGGTTCAGGCGCGGGGCGGAGACCGAGAGCGCTATGAGCCGCTCCGGACCGTGCTGGCGGCTGACGCGCCGGGCGATCCTCTCGCGCTCATCCAAGCCTACCGCGATATCCTGGGTGCCCGCGAGTGCTATGTGGCAGATCTGGATGCGATCCAGGGGGACGGTTGCAGCAGCCGCTGCTCGCGCGCCTGGTCCGCGACGCCGCGCCGATGATGCTGATGGTCGACGCCGGGGTGAGCGACCGGCCGGGCGCGACTGAATTGATGGCATTCGGCGTCGGACAACTCGTCGTCGGTCTCGAGACGTTGCGTTCGTTCGACGACCTGTCCCATCTCGTCGCGGCAGTGGGCAGCCGCCGCGTGGTGTTCAGTCTCGACCTCCGGCACGGCCGGCCGGTCCTGCATTCCGCGCTGCAGCCCGGTGTCGGCGAGTTGTCCGCGACCGACTTGGCCGAGCGGGCCGCCGGGGCCGGCGCGGGTGCCGTGCTGATGCTCGACGTGGGGAAGGTGGGTAGTGGCACCGGCGTAGACGTCGCCCTGCTGGCGGATCTGCGCCGAAGCTGTCCTTCGATTCGCCTGCTGGTTGGAGGAGGGGTGCGGAGCGGAGAGGATCTGGAGCGGATTCGCGATACCGGGTGCGATGCCGTTCTGGTCGCTACCGCCTTTCACAGCGGGCGGCTGCGCACCGCGGACATGACTGCGGCCGCCGCGCCTCGCGATCAGTCGAGCACCAGCTCCTCGCGGTAGGTCGCCGACTGGCCGTAATTCTCTTCGACTTCCATCTCCATCAGCGTGAGGTGCCGGTAGCCGTTCTTGATCAGCTCGTCGCGCACCCCGATGCCCGAGGTACTGCGCCAGCATTTCCGCCGTGGTGTTCTGGATCGGCAGCAGCGCGCAGTCGCGCTTGGGAAAGACGTAGGTCGGCTCACCGAAGTAGTCCACCGCGAGACGGTCGCCCTCCTCCCGGTAGGCGAGCTTGGAGTTGAGCTTCGGGAGCAGGATCTTGTGGTCGATCTCGTCGACCAGACGGCGGGTGATCTGCTTGAGCACGCTGAAATCGAGGACGAACAGCGTCTCCGAGTCGAGCGAGCCCTCCACCGCCACGCCCACCCGGTAGTTGTGGCCGTGGAGCGTCTCGCACTGATGGCCGCGGAAGGTGATGAAATGGGCGGAGGCGAAGACCAGGTAGTCCTTGCTCACCTGCACGCGGAAGCTGCTCGACACGGCGTTCCTCTCGTCAGCGGGTCCAGCCACCCTCAATAATAACGACGAACAACGCGGCGCAGGTCAGGTCCGCCGTCGTCCCGGGATTGCGCGTGTTCCGGGCGTCGCGGAGCTCGGCGTCGAGCACCGCCAGCGCCGCCTGTCCATCCGCCGTCGCCGTGCCGCCGGCGGCCACCACTTCCCGGGCACGCCCCGAGATTCGCTCGGCCTCTGCGCGCCCGATCTTCCGGGCGATATGGGTGTCGGGTGCCGCGGCGAGCAGCGCGAGGAAGCACTCGACCGTTGCCTCCGTCCAGCCGAGCCCGCGCCGCCTCGCCTCGGCCAGCGCCGGGGCGCCGACCTCGAAGGTGACGGCGAACCGGGTGGTGTACTCCCGCGCCACCGTGTCGCGATCCGCCGCGAGCCCCATCGCTTCGCGCAGCGCCACGGTCGGTGCCGCGGCCACGTCCTCGGCGCTGGCCGCGCCGAGGCCGCCGGGCCGGGCCCGGCGAATCGCGGCATAGGTGTCGGCCGCGTCCTCCACCGTGGTCTCGTCCAGCACCGCGCTGACCCGGTCGCGCAGCGTGCCGCCCGTCCGGCCGGCGGCCCGCGCCAGCGGGGCCAGCAGCAGCACGATGCCGAGGTTGGTGTTGGAGTCGGTCCAGCGCGATGTCGCCTCGATGGCCGCCCGGATCGTGACGCCGAGCGGGCGCGTGGCGGCCGTGGCGAGGGCCGGCCCGATCGCCACCGCGCTCGCCAGGAAGTCCTCGTACCGGGTGTCGTGAAAGTGGTGCCGGGGGGTGACATTGCCCGGCTTCGGGGCGCTGACCTCGAGCAGGCAGGCGAGCTGCGCCGCGGCGGCGATCTCCTCGCCCTTCACGACCTCCGCCCCGCGAGGTGGTCCACCAGCGCGCCCGCCACGTCGATGCCGGTAGCCTCCTGCAAGCCGCGCCAGCCCGGGATCCCGTTCACCTCGAGTACGTACACGGTGCCGTTCCGGGCCGGCAGCAGGTCCACACCGGCGTACTCGGCGCCGACCGCCGCCGCCGCCCGGACGGCGAGCGCGCCCCACGCCTCGGGCAGCGTGGCCGGCAGCGCCTGGCCTCCGCGCGAGACGTTGGTCCGCCATCCCTCCGCCCGCCGCTCGATCCCGCCCAATACGCGTCCGCCCACCACGAACACGCGGAAGTCGCGCCCGTCGTGGTCGATGGTGCGTTGCAGGTAGTACACGCCGCGGATGGTCTCGACCGTCCGAAACACGCGATACGCCATCTCCTCGTCCGCCACCCGCACCATGCCGAGCCCCATGGAACCGAACAGCGGCTTGACGATCACGTCGCCGAGATCGCGGTAGGCGGCCATCGCCTCCTCGGGATCCTCGCAGACGACGGTATCGGGGGTGGGGATGCCGCACTGCTCCAGCAGGCAGGAGGTCCAGAACTTGTCCACGGTACGCTCGATGGCCCGGGCCGAGTTCATCACCGGGACGCCCCGCTCTTCGAGCCGGTGCAGGGCGTCCACCCGGAAGATGATCTGCTCGAGCGATCCCGAGGGAATGATCCGGGCCAGCACCGCGTCGGCCCGATCCAGATCGGAGGCTCCGCTCCGTAGCCCGCTCCGGCGCCCGACCGACGCCGTCAGTCCCTCGTACGGAACGATCGCCCCCGAGAACCCGCGCGCATCCAGCGCGCGGGTCAGCTCCCGCGTGTGCCAGCCCAGGCGGGAGGCGAGGACGACGACGTGCACGCGCTACTTGGTTTCGACCGCGATCAGCCCGTCGAGGCCGCCCGTGGCGAAGTTGGGAAGGTCGCCGGCCACCTTCTTGAACGCGGGGGTGGCGGTGCCCTTCTTGAGCGCATCCATGGACGCGAAGTACAGCTCGGCCTGGCGATACAGGGCCGGCGCCGAGCCGTCGAGGTTCGACTCGAACTTGGTCAGCTCCGCCTTGGCGAAGCCGATCTCCTGCTGGCTCGGCACCGACCAGGGGGACATGGGTCTCCGCGTAGTACTTCTCGAACGCGGCGGTGTCCTTCGGCTGCTTGTAGATCACGGTGACGATCGCCATGGGCTCGCCGGTGGACCCCTCGGTCGGATCGCTGGTCTCCACCGCGAGCAGTCCGGTGAGACCTCCAGTGGCGAAGTTGGCCAGGTCGTCACCCACCTTCTTGAACCCCGCCGTGGCCATGCCCTTCCTGGCCGCGTCCAGCGACGGGAAGTAGAGCTCCGCCTGGCGGTAGTAGGTCGGCTTGGACCCATCGAGATTGCTGGAGAAGCGCGTCAGGTCGGCGCGGGTGAAGCCGATCTCCTGCTGGTTGGCCGACACCAGCGGCAGATGGACGTCCCGATAGTACTTCTCGAACGCGGCCGTATCCTTGGGCGTGTTGTAGATGACGGTCACGATGGCGCCGGGGCCGGTGGGAGCCGCCGCCTCCGCCGGGGCGGTATCGGCGGGAGGCGCGTCGGCGGGCTTATCCGACGTGCCGCACGCCGTCACCAGCGCCACGGAGGTGATCAACCGCCAGCTCGAGAGTCGCCGCATGAGAGTACTCCTTGGATGTGTGGTGCTAGGGCCGGGGATGGAGGCTGGCCTCGAGGATGTCGGCGTTGAGGTGCCCCGCGTGAAAGGTGCGTCCGGTTTCCGTACTCGTGAGCCAGACCTCGGCCGGGCTGAAGAGCAGCGGATCGATCTTGTAGAAGTCGCCTTCGTAGCGCTGAAAGATCTCGTAGAAGGGCGTGCCGTAGTCGCGTGAGGCGGTCGCCGGCACGTTCGCCGCGAGCTCGGCCAGCTCCTCGTCGCCCGCCCGCACCGTGTAGTGCGCCTGACCGCCGTACAAGATACAGTCGTTGGTGCGCCCGATGGCCCGGAGATCGTTCTTGGCTACCGGGGGAATCGGCGCGGTGCCGTAGCCGCTGACGACGCGGCGTACGTCGAACCCGAGGGTCTCCATCTTGTGGAGCCCGGTCTCCAGGATGCGGGCCGCAATCTGTACGCCCCCGGCCAGGCTCGCGGTGGGCGCGATGACGAAGGTGAGCTGCCCGGGTGAGAGCCCCGCCTTCCCCGCCACCCACGCCGCGACGGCCTCGGTCGGCAGCGCACGGCCCTCGAGCACCAGCACGCCGTGGCGGGCGGACTCCTCGTAGCCCAGCTTCTCGAACAGCTCCTTCTCCACCCGCGCGTGCGCCCGCAGCGGCCCCGAGCCCATGGCGAAGAACTTGTCTACCGAGATCGCCCACCCCGCGTACTGAGAGGCCATGCAGGACACGGCTGGGTGATCGGTGGAGACCAGCACGGCCGGCCAGGCCCGGGTCCCGATGGTCACCGTGGTATACGAGACGTCGCCCAGCCCGCCCATGCAGATCTCCGAGAGCGCCAGTCCCGCGCCGTAGCCGCCTTCGGCTTCGATGCCGGCGTCGATGATGCGGGCGCCGTTGCCGAGCGTGTGGCTGCGCACCCGCAGGAAATCCGCCTCGGCGACCATCTCGTCCGCCAGCTCCTCCGCGCGCTCGTTCATGCGAAGGACGGTCATGCCGCTGTCCATGCGAGAATCTCTCCTCTTCCCAGTTCCGCCAGATCGCCGCTGTAGCGGCGATAGAAGCCCGTCAGGTACCGCTCGTCCACGGAGAGCGCGTACCGTCTCCGGAGCCCGAGCAGCGTGACGCGAAGATGTGCCGGCTGATAGGTGCACGCAGCAGCGGTAGGTGGGCGGGATCGCCACCGCGCCCATCGCCACGATCGAGCCGCGCTTGGACCAGAGACCCGGGCCGGGACCCGGTGTGCCGAACACGATCACCGTGCCCGCGATCATGCCGGGACCCGCCCGGCGCGCGACGTCGCCGGTGATCACCACCAGGCCGCGACGCATGCGCATCCCGGGATCCGGGCCCGCCGAACCGCGGATCAACAGCTCACCGCCGGTCATCCCGCGCCGGGCGTCGGCGGCTGCCCCGCCCGCGCGCGCGCCCGCGTCGCCGTGCACGTCGATCCCTCCGCCCGACATGCCGAGGCCGACGTCGTCGCCGACCCGCCCCTCCACCACGACCGTGCCCCCGGACAACCCGGCGCCGAGCCGGTCCGCCAGTCCGAGATCGCCCTCGAACCGAATGGTCGCGCCGGGGTTTCCGCTCAGATCGAAGAAGTCGCCCAGCACCGCGCCGTCGCCCGATCCGGTCCGCACCGGCCGGCGCGCCAACTGGTCCGTGCCGAGGGTGGTCCAGGGCCCGGCCAGAACGGATCCCAGATCGATCCGCGCATCGAGAGCGCGCCGGAGGCGCGCCCGAATCCCGTCGCTCACGATTCGGCCTCGCCGCCCATGATCCGCCGGAGATGGAAGTGATGCGGACCCAGCTTGCCGCCGTAGTTGCCGGCGGTGATCGCCACGACCCCGTCTCGGCAGGCGGCGTCGATGCCGGCCCGCATCGCCGCCGAGATGACGTCCGCATCGGTCCCGTTGATGACGATCTCGAGCACCGAGTTCACGCCGTCCGGGAGCTGGGTGTCCGTGACCGCGCGGAGCGTGGGGCAGAACGCGTCGTTGGTCGAGGCGATCATGCTCTTGATCCGCCGCGATCCGACCTTGCTCCCGCTCCGGACGACGCCGCCGGGGAAGGGCAGGATCACGCCGGCGCGCCCGGTCATGGCCTCGACCGCCGCCTCGGCCGCCTCCAGCGCCGCGTCCGCGCTCCGGGCGAGCATGAGGAAGTTGCCGCCGCCGACGCCCTTCACCATCCCGAACTTCTCCTGGACCAGGAACTCGCCTTCCATGACCGGGATGCGCCAGAACCGCTGGCCCCCGATCATCTTGCTCCCCTGGAATCCGTCGCCGAAGAATCGCAGCGCCGACCCGACCCCGACCCGGTCCGGGGCGTCGGGCAGGCCGTCGTAGCAGGCCGTGGTGGGGCAGGTGAGCACGGTCTGCCCCACGCGCTCGATGAGCCGCTTGGGCAGGTCGTCCTTGCTCATGGTCATGAGCAGCACGCTGTACCCGGGCCGCCCATCGGGGGTCTCGTCCGCGGACAGCTCGCGCTCGATGGCCGCCTCGCACTTGCAGCCGATCACCGACGTGGCGAATCCGGTGAGCTTGAGGGTCGCCTCGCGCGCCCACCGCTGGGTCCGCCCCGTGATGAGGAGCCGGGCCACGCGCATCGTGAAGGCTTCGGCGAAGGTGTCCTCGATGAACACGCCGCGGATCTTCATGCCGACGCTCCGATCGGCAACGGGGCGTCGGGCAGATCGCGCACCGGGTAGTTCTCGAACGACACCGACGAGTAGGCCTGGAAGTGGCTGCGCAGGTCGCGCAGCACGGCGTCGTCGTATCCCGGTGCCAGCCGCAGGCGTTTTCCCGCCGGCGCGCGGCGGAGCTGACCTTCCTCCACGATGAGCGCCCCTCCCTTCACGACGTAGCGCGGCGTCGAGAACATCGCGGCGATGTCGGGATCCCGGGCGTACACCGTGATGTCGGCATCGGCGCCCACGCCGAGATGTCCCTTGTGCCGAAGGCCCAGCAGCCGCGCGGGGCCGGCGCGGGTGACGATCGCGATCTCGTTGAGGCTGTACTCGCGCGACAGTCCGTCGGCCAGCGCGCTCCCGGCGAGGAGCTTCGGATTCGCCGCCTTGAGCCGGTCGTCCCGCACCGTGCGGTCCATCAGCAGCTGGATCAGCGCCGGGTAGGAGAGGAACGAGCCGCCGTTGGGATGATCGGTGGAGAGCACGACGCGCCAGGGATCCTGGCTCAGCAGGAACAGCTCGAGGCCCACGGCCCACTGCAACGCCGACACGGCGGCCTTGTCCTTGTAGGTCAGGGGCACGATGCCGCACCCGCTCTCCAGCTCGATGTCGATGTTGGTCCACCGGCGTCCGCTGCTCTTGTGCAGCAGGTACTCCACCGGCGCGTCCGCCGTGATCGTCATGGCCGGGCCGAACATCACCTGACCGACGTCCACGCTGATCTCGGGATGCGCGTTGACGTATTCCATCACCTTCGCCGCCGCGGACGACCAGCTCTTGCCGGGCTCCCCTCCGTAGCAATGGAACTGGAGATGGGTGAAGTGAGCAGCGCCGTCCCGCCAGCGTCTCCATGCTCGCGAGGGTGGTGGCGGCGTTGCCGGCGACGCCCAGGTTGTTGGCGTGGATGTGAACCGGATGCGGAAGACCGAGCTGGTTCGCCGCGTCGGTGAGCGTCTCCAGGATGGCGCGCGGCGTCACCTTCCGCCCCGCGATCGGATCGTCCAGCCCGGTCACGTTGCGCGACCCCGTTTTCCATGCCTCCACTCCGCCGGGGTTCACGATCTTCACCGCGTACCCGCCCGCGGCGCCGAGCATCCAGGCGGCGTAGTCGCGGGCTCGCGCCAGCTCACCCTTCTCGATCTGGCGCAGCAGGTACTCGTCGTTGCCCATCAGGACGAAGATCCCTCCGTCCACGCAGGGCGTGTCGTCGAGCTCGGCGTGACTGTGCCGCGCCAGCAGCGGTGCCACGGCGGCGTCGAACGCCGTCGTGTAGCCGAGTCCTGCGTACCGATACCCCGTCGTGAAGGTGCTCGGCACGGTGCCGCCCGTGCCCGACCGGGCCTCGCCTTCGAGCAGGACCGGAGCCGGAGCCGGATCGGCCGCGTGCTCGTCGGGAATGAGCCGGCGGGCATGATTGCAGCTCGAGCTCGCGAAATGAGCGTGGATGTCCACCCCGCCGGGCATCACGACCATGCCGCGCGCATCGAGAGTGGGGACGCCCGCCGGGAGGCGACGCGACGATACGCCCGTCCTCGATGCAGACGTCCCGCTCCTCGCCGTCGATCCCGTTGGCTGGATCGTGCACGGCACCTCCCACGATCCTGAGGCGGGACGTCGCGCTCACGAGGCCCGGCCCGCCGTACGGCAGGCCGCAGCAGCGCGGCCGAGGGTCTCGGCGGCGGACCGCGGCCCCGGAAGCACGGGAGAGAGCGGAAGCGGGACGTCATCCATTCGGTAGGCGGTCCCGGCGTCATGGATGCCGGCGACCCCGGTGTCGATCGCAACCCTGGCGCCGGCGCTCTCGCTCGCGCGTGGGCCGATCACGACCGCGGGCGTAGGACCCGGCACTCCGGCCCCGAGCGCGGCCGCCGACCCCGCGATCAGCACCGCGTCCGCATCCCCGGACCGCAGGCGCGCGACACCCGATCGCTCGGGCGAGGATCGCGGGTATCCCGGGCGAAAGCTGACCCGGGTGGGATATCCGGTCTGCCAGGTCAGCGCCGCCTCGGCTCCGGATCGGTTTCCGCCGGCGCGGAGGGTGCTGAGCGCGGCGCGCGTGGGACCGTTCAACGCTTCGGCCAGGGCCAGCAGCCCTTCGGCCCGCCGTCCGTCCCGCTTGCCGTCTCCGGGCTCCGCGTCGTGGACGATGGCGACGTAGCGGCCCTTGAGCAGTCGCTCGGCGAGGACGAGGGCGACCTCCAGTCTCGGCGGCAAGTCGCGCAGTAGCTGCCCGCGCACCCGCGCGGTCATCACCGCGAGCGCGTCCACCTCTTCCGCGGCCGAGAACTCGGCCGAGAGGTCACACCCCTGCGGCGCGAGGTCGCCGCCGACGCTCACGGCCATCAGCGTCCGTGATGGGGCGTGGGTGGACGAGGTCGCGGCCGCGTATCGCTCCATGTAGCGCGGGTAGCCGGAGCGGGGATCCACACCCCAGAGCAGCACCAGGTCCGCGCGATTCCGGAGTTCCCCCAGGGTCGCCGCGGCCCGGCCCCGCCGCTGCGCCGCCTGCAGGCCCGCCGCCGCGGTGTCGGAGGTCGCGCCGTCCACGTCGGCACGCAGAGCGTCGGCCACGGCGATCGCGGCCCGCTGCGCCTGGGTGGTGAGATCCGGTGCGATCAGCACCAGCGGCCGCGCGCTGCCGCGCAACAGGTCGGCGGCCGCGGCGATCGCGGCCTCGATCCCGACGGTCCTGCCATCCACCAGAACGCCGTGCGGCACCGTGCCGTCACCGAACCATTGCTTCGCCAGCGGACAAGGTGGCGCGACCGTGGCGATCAGGCCGTCGCGGACGCGCACCGTGAGGTCGTCGCAAGCGCAGCCGCACCCGAGACAGGTGACCGCGTTGTATTCGCGGTCGCCGCTCATGCCGCGCCCCGCGTGCGTCTCGACCGCGCGGTAGATGCGTCGCGGCCTTGGCGGACAGTGCGCGAAGGCAGCTGTCGGCATCGCTCCCCGAGGCGAACACGGTGCAGATGGGGCGGCCTCGGCGGATCCGCTCGCCGGATCGGGGGATGTCCGCCAGCGGACGGTCGCGGAGCCAGGCGCGCGTGGTGCCTAGCCTGCTGTCGCGCCGGGCGAACACTATCGCCTTGCCGATCACGCCGCGCTGCCTACTTGGAATGCTCGTAGGGAGGCGTCCGGCGCACGCTTCGGCATGCCAGTGGAACAAGGGCACCCTCAGGCCCCTCTCGAGCAGCTCCATGGAAGCGGAGTAGCGCGGGTTCACTTCGATCGGCCAGGGCACACCGCCCCGGGCGATGAAGTCGATGCCGTTCAGTCCCACGAGTCCGAAGGCACGAACGACGGTCTCCGCGACGGCGCGGGCGCGCTCGACCAGCTCCGATTCCCGGGGGAACAGACCCTCGCCCATCAGGCTGCCGCAGTAGCGGAAGCCGCGTGAGCCGAAGCTGGCGAGGCCCACCAGCTGCCGGCTGAGGGCCGAGGAGGATGCACCGCCGGCCGTCGGCCAGCAGCACCGCCGAGCCGGCCCGCCCCTCGATCCGTTCCTGGAGATAGTGCTGACGGGAGACCGGTTGTCCCCGACGCCACGGCGAGGTGCCGTGGCCGCCGCCCGAGCGCCTCGGCTTCAGCAGCCATCGCTCCGGGCCGCCTCCACCGGGTCGAGGCGGGCTTGCGCGCGTCGCGGGAGCGTCCAGGCTCTCATGCTTGAGCGCCCGCATCAGCTCGAAGGGGCTTCTGACGCGATCGAGCACGGCGGCGGGATTGCCCAGCAGCCTGCGGCCCTTCGCCAGGGCCGAGACGGCCGTCGAACGATTCTCGAAGTTGGATGTGTAGGCGACGGCTTCGGCGGTGACCTCGCGAGCCAGTCGGGCCGCGGCCGAGGGGTCGAACCCGCCCTCATGCCGCGGCGGCACCATCACCACCGCGCGCGCCCGAAGATCGAGGTCGCCGAAGGCGTCCACCGCCGTCACCGCCCACCCCGCATTCGCGGCCGACACGGCGAGTGCCCGCGTGGTCACGCCCGCTATGAGTAGCCGCGCGCCGTGGTCAGCCATCGCCGTCGAGGCCCAGGCGCCGGCGAGCGGCCGCGGGCGTAATGACGTGAAGGTGATCCAGCACCGTGCCCGCCGCCTCCCGGATCCGAAGACATTCGACCAGCGCCCGGTGCCGACCACCCACGAGGCCGTCGGCCAGAATGGCCGCGCCCTGGGCCCCCTGCTTCGCCACGAGCGCGAAACCCTCGAGGTGGTGCACCGAGAATCCTGTCAGCGCAGCGCGGAGCCGACCCAGGAGATCGGCATCCGCGGCGCCGCGGCCCGAGACTACCACCTCCTCGGCATGGGGAGCCGAGGCGCGGAGCTGCAGCACCGCCTTGACCGCGCCCTCGATGTAGGCGTCGATCGCGAGCGTCCGCCCCTCCGGCGACGACTGCGCGACAGCCTCCACGCCGCCGGCGAACAGGTGGGCCTTCTCCACGGTGCCCGCGAGATAGGCGACTTCGCCGTCCCACGCGCCCGGTGCCCGCCACCCCATGGGTCCGCTCGATCCGCCCAGCCCATCCACGATGCGCCCGCCCTCGACCGCCACCGCCGCGGTGAACGCGCCACCCAGCTCGAGCAGGATGAGCGAGATCTGGTCCACCGGCGCGTCGGGTGCGCTCGCGCCGGTCCTCGATCGCGAGGGCGGCGGCGCAGACCTTGTCGGCAGTGCCGAGGTCCACGCGATTGATCTTCCGATGCGGCGCCACCGTGTCGAGATGGATCACGCCGGGCGTGAACACCACCGGCAGCGACGAAGCGGCCAAACGCGCCACCAGTCCCCGGAGCCCTCCGATACCTCCCGCTCCCCCCGACCGCGCGAGATACGCGAGCCGAAGCTCCTCGTCGGTGACCCCCCGGGCCTCGCGCAGCGGCAGACCGTACCCCGAGGGTGCGACGACCAGGTCGGGCTCGCCCGGCGCCGAAAGCACGGCAATGAATCCGTCGGGATCTGCAATGGCTTCCGCGGTGGGCCAGGTGAGGTCCAGGGTGAGCCGGCTGTCGGTGAGACCACAGATGTCGAGACTCACCGTGCCCGCATCGATCCCGACGACGCGCGACATCGCCCTACGCTTTCTTCGCGACCAGCTCCCGCGCGATCTCCGCGATCGTCTCGGCGTCCAGGACGAGATCGTTCTGCGTGAACAGGCGGGCCACGCAGGCCTTGTGCAGCTTGGTCTTGAAGTTGCCCACCCCGAATGCGCCGTACACGACCGCGTTGCCGCGCTTTTCGCCTGCGTCGTCGACGCCGATACCCTCGATACCCAGCGGCGGCACGGCGTTCAGGTCCACGGCCACCCGCAGGGACTTCACCGCGCTCCAGACCGACTTCGGCACCATCTGCACACCGGCGGGACCCGAGTTGAGCAGCACGTCGATGTCCTTGCAGAGCCCGGGCAGGGCCGACGGATCGGTCATCGTCGTGGCCTCGACCTGCGACGTTGAAGCGGGCGCTGATGAACTGGCGCGCCTTCTCGCCCTGCTCCGGCTTTCGCGAGGTGATGGTGACGTGGGCGCCGTCCTTGGCGAGCAGGCCGGCGGCCCGCTGGCCGACGGGACCGGTGCCCGCGAGGATCAGCACCTTCTTCCCCTTCAGGTCGCCCACCGTCTCCTCGATCTTCACCACGGCGGCGACCGCGGTGGTGTTGGATCCGTTGGAGTCGAGCATGATGGAGACGGTATACGGCTTGAAGAGGGCGTCCTGCGCCATCGCGAGGAGCTGCTCGCCGGCCGACATGTTGCTGCCGCCGATCCAGACGGCGGTGTTGTGCAGATCCTTCGGCCCTCGGGTGAAGATGCAGCCGTGAATCAGGTCGCGGACGTCGGTCTCGGTGACCCCGCCGTAGCTCATGATCTCGTCGGCACCCGCGTCGTACGCCACGACCTGGTCGAACACGCTCGGCAGCCGGGAGCTGTCGAGCTGAAGCAGAAGCTTACGCATGCGAACGGCACGCTCTTTCTGAAGCTCACGGTCTATGGAAACAACGAGGGGCGCCCCGACGACGGGCCGCCCCTCGCCGGAACACCGATCAGCGGGACTGTAGCGATCAGCCTTCGGCGCCGCTGGCGAACGGATGCCGCGCGGCCTTGTACTTGGAGAGCACCTCGTCGACCGTGGGCTTGCCCTTGCAGCGCCCGCGCGATCGACTCCTTCGTCGCCTGGTAGTTGAACTGGTAGATCTTCTTGTCGTCCTCGGCCTGCCAGTGGATGAACACGCCGACGAGGATGCAGAGATCGTTCGCCTGCGCCTTGGAGATGACGCCTTCGCTCACCGAGTCCACGACCGCGCGCGCGACCGCCGCCTGCGCCGGGCCGAACATCTGCACGGCCTGCTTGGCGCCCTTGATGGTGACCTTGTTGAAGAGCACGGTGTCGGGCTTGCAGGCCAGGTTCGGCGTGACGACGGCGAGCAGCGTGGTGAAGCCGTCGGTGTTGCGGGAGAGCGCCTGGGTGAACGCCGCGCCAGCGGGCCCGGACTTCGACCCGATGATCAGGTCGATGTGGGCGATCTCGTTGCCATCGCCGACGAGCGATTCACCGATGAAGAAGTCCGCGGCCATACCTGCCTCCGTGTGCGTTTGCCTGTGAAGAACGAGAGAATCTGGCGAAACATAGCGCAGCTCGACGGGACGAAGAGTTAGCCGGCACTGGAGCGACGTGGAGGAGCGAGGCCACGCAGTCCCGCAAGTAGGCGGGTAGCTCGTACTTGGCAGCGCGTAAGTTGCGAGCGGCCCCTAGTATGAGCCGCGCCGGAATCGGTGTCAAGGAGTCGCTCACGCACCACCAGCATGCGCCGACGTGCTTGCCGCCTCGCCTGTTTCGGCTTATATTCGGTATCCGAGTGCAATCGCATTGATCAACCTTCAGAGCCAGTCACGCACATGCCTGTCCGATCCGCGGCGAGGATCTTCGCCGCTTCCACTCGCTTCCTTCGCCGCCTTCGCGCCGGCGGCCGCAGCAACATGTATGGTGCGGTTCCGTATCTCATGCGGCGCTTCGCACTCGATCGCGACACGGCGTTCCGGGTGGTCTGCGATTGGGTGGATGCAGCAAGATGGCGCGCCCGCGGGGGAGGACTCCCGCCGTCTGCCGGCGAGGACGCCGGCTCTCCGTCAGGGTTCGCGGAAGCGCAGGCCCCGCAAGGAGTTAGCGCGTGGCACGCCGCTCGCATTTCGAGGGGGTGCTGGCAACCGCATCCCTCCCCAGGAGTCAGTATGAGACAGCGCCGTCGCCTGGTCGTTGATCGCCGGGCTCGTCACCGCCGCTGCTCCGCTGCACGCGCAGCAGGTTCGCGGCCGACGTGATCGTGCATGAGCGGGCCGGTCGCGGGGCACGTCATCGTTCGAGACGGATACTCCACCTATCGCCGGCCGCCCGCGCCGCGCCGCGTCGTCGTCGTGGATCGCGCGCGCATGCGTCCTGGTCGAGCACGTGCATAGTCATCGCCCGGCCAAGGTGTGGGTGCGCCGTGGGTATCGCCCGGTCAGCTGGTGTTCTCGGACGGCCGCTACTACGACCGCTGGGTGCGGCTCGCCGCCACGATGCGCGCGAGGTGACGGTCTGGGAGCGCAACGGCCGCTATCTCGTGGTGGACTGCGACGATCGGCATGGTGACGATCGGCATGGTCGCGATGATCGGTACGACAGTCGTGATGGTCGTTATGGGGATCGTCACTGGGACGACTGACCTGCCCGCGCGCCTTCCCGGCGCCTGATCTCCCCGATCCAGGTCTGTTCCAGTCCTGAAGATCCCGGCACCCGCCGGGATTTTCATTTGCATACGGCTCGACTACCTTTCGCCCTCATGCATCCCTCGCGCGACCATCATCTTCCTCCCGATCCAGACGCCTACCGACACGCCCCGCATCCCAAGGGGCGCATCATCGTCATCGCCCCGACCCGCGCGGCGTGCGAGACCATCGAGCTCGCCCTGGGCCTTCAGCTGGACACCCTGCTCGAGCGCGAGCACGGCGCCGAGATCCGGGCGCTGGCCGCCTCGGGCAAGGGCTTCGGCATCGTGGCCGGCACCGGAACCGGCAAGACGCTGGGCATCCGCCCGATCGCCGAGTCCATTCTGGGCGAGGCGCTGCGCGGTGGGCGTGGTCAACCGCGAGCGCGAGGCCACGCCGGAGACGCCGACCTGGAATGTGGTGATCGTGACGACCGGGATCGCCCGGCGCTGGTTCCAGGACGACCTGATCACCGGCCGCGACACCGTGATCGTCGACGAGATCCACCAGACGTCGGCCGAGCTCGAGCTCTGCCTGGCGCTGGGGAAGCGCGCCGGCTGCCGCTACATCTGGCTCAGCGCGACGGTGGACCCGACATTCTACGCGCGCTATCTCGACAGCGCCGAGGTCCTGCTCACCTACGCGTTCGATCCCAAGCTCAAGGCGCGGGTGCAGGTGCTCCCGCAGAAGCCGGACGAGTTCCTCGACGAGCGCTACGTCCGCCACATCATCAAGGAGCGGCGGGGTGTGGCGGTGTTCCTCCCGACCCGAGCCGAGGTCGAGCGGCTGGGCGAGGAGCTGGGTGAGCAGTGGAAGCGTCTCAACACCGCCTTCTATCATGGCGGCGAGCCGATTCGGGTCATCCGGCCGTTCCTCGAGGGCGAGGTCGAGCGCCCGTTCCTGCTGGCGATGACCGCGGCGGGCCAATCGGCGCTCAACGTGCCGCGGCCTCGACACCGTGATCATCTACGACGCTCGCTACGGCAACGTGGTGGAGCGCGGCCGCAACGTGCTCCACCGGCTCTACCTCGGCGCCAACGAGATCCTGCAGATGGCCGGCCGGGTCCACGGCCGGGTGCCGAACGGCGAGGTCGTGATCCTCAGCGATCGCGACCTCGACTTCGACCAGCTCCGGCCCACGCCGCCCGAGTTCCAGCTGGCCGGCGATGCCGAGCGGGTGGCGATCACCTGCGCGGCGCTCGGGGTGGACGCGCGGGATCTCGATCTCCCCGTTCCTCTCGACCGCACGGCGTACCGCCGCGCGATCCAGTTGCTCACCGATCGCGGGCTGATCGAGAACGGCCGGCTTACCTCCTACGGGCGCGAGGTCGAGGCGCTCCCGGTCGAGCGGCCCTGGGGCGAGCTGCTGGTGCACGCCGCGGCGGAGCTGCTGCCGATCGTGGCGGTGTGCGCCAACATCGACTCGCTCCATCGGATGACGCGGGAGGAGCGCGACCTTCACGGCTGGTGGCCAACGGGAGCGACCATCTCACGGCCTACAACGTCTATGCGGAGGCGGTGAACCAGCACGGGTACCTGGGCGAGGTCTATGGTCTGCCCCGCCACCTGTTCGAGGAGGGCCTCGAGGAATGGGCCGAGCGCCGGGGCGTGCTGGTCAAGGCGATCGAGGACACCGCGCTGGGTCTCGCATCGGTCTATCGCTCGCTGGAGCTGCCGCTGCCCAAGCAGCTCCCCTACGCCTCCAAGGACCTGCGGGCCGCCTGGGCGGACCTGCGTCGCCCGGGTCATGCCGTTCGACCTCGTCATCGACGAGCACACCGCCGACGGTCAGGAGGCGCGGGTCTCCAAGACCTCCGTCGCGGGGAACTGGGGCGCGGTCGCCGGCTCGCTCCGCTTCTTCGCCGACCGGTTCGGCATCGCTCGCGCGGGGATCGAAGGCACCACGCTGTCCTACGACCTGGTGCGATCGTACGCCGTCAGCGGCCCGGCCAAGGTCGTGCTGACGGGCCCCCGCAAGCACCAGCGCCTGGCTGCCGAGCGGCGGCGCAGCTACTTCGGCTTCGACCTCGATACCGAGGTCGAGCCGATTCCGGGCCGGATCCCGGACGGCGCTCCTCGCCGAACGCCCGTGACGTGCTGGCCGAAGGCCTGGCGTCGGGGGAGATCGTCCACCCCGACGCGAGCCGCCTGCGCCGGGCGGTCACGACGCTCGACGAGCTGTGGCGCCGGTCAGGCGGCACGCTGGCCGGCCCTCGCGCCCGCCGCACTCAGGTCGCGAATCCGCGGCGCAGCTGGAGTCGGTGGCGAGCTGGGACGATTTCCAGCACACCCGCCTCGCCCTCGACCCGGCCGACGCTGGTGGACGAGTCCACCCGGGCAGCGCTCGAAGCGCTGCCGACGAGCATGCGGGTCCGCGGCGATGCGGCTCCGATCGACTACGAGCTGGAGAACGGGGTAGGCGTCGCGCGGGTCCGGCTCCGGGAGGGTCAGGCCAAGCGGATCAGGGCCGACGAGCTGCCGGTGCTGGACCGCCCGCTCCGGTTCGCGGTGCAGCGGGGGCGCCATCCGCCGGTCCTGGCCGAAACCGTCCAGGAGCTTCACGAGCTGCTCCGGCGGAGCCCGAAGCCGGCCCGCGCGGACGACCGATGGCCCGGGCGACCCGCAGAGGGCGCAGGCACCCGGGCCGAGGGGGTCGCCGCCCAGGGAGGCGACGCTAGCCCTGACGCTCCATTGTGCACCTTGAGGCTCGGCCGGCGTCTAGAATGAGCAGGGGACGCGGCCGGATCCCCCGCCGTTTCGCACGTCGCGGTCTGAAACCACCCCGTGTTACCTTCGTACTTAGGACCATGCCAGACACCCTCCCCGTGGGCTCGATGCCGTCCGTGTTCTCTCCCCTCGCCAAGGCCCTCCTGGACGGGTTCAGTGAGGGCGTGGTGGTCTTCGATGCCGATGGCAGGATGCTCTACGCCAACCACCAGGCCCGCGAGGCCCTGTCGAGCATGGACATGGCGGATGCGGGATCCGATCTCCAGCCACGGCTGGCGGCGATGGGCGGGCGGCTCCGGCCGCTGCGGGTCGGCGCGCTCGAGCTGGGCGAGGCCATGTTCATCCCCGGCGTCGAAGGGCCCACCACGTTGGCCGCCCGGGAAAAAGAGGCTATCGTCAAGACACTCGACGCGCACAACTGGAAGCTCGCCGAGACGGCCAGACACCTGGGCATCAGCCGCACCACTCTCTGGCGTCGTCTCAAGGCGTACGGGTTACACCGAGACGGCCGGAGCAAATGGGCGCAAATCTCGTAGTCGCTAGCCTGCTCGTCACCTGCCCAGACTCCCACCCCCGACTCCACCACCCCTCCTTACAGCAGCCCCGACGTCCAGCATCTCGTCGAACGAGCGATGGCACGGCGCCACGCCGGCGACTCCGCCGTGGCCGACTACCGCGCGCGCATCCACTACCGCCTGACGGTCGCCCTGGGTCGACGCCGCTGGGCTCAGGCCCCGGCGGCGGCGGTCGAGGAGCAGGTGGCCGACGTGCAATGGCAGCGTCCCAACGACCTCCGAGTGGACGTGGTCGGCCGGCGCTCGCGGTCCCGATCGCAGGACCTGCAGCTCTCGAGCGTCTGGGACCGGCCCTGGTTCGTGCCGCGCGCGGTGGACGACTCGGTCCGGATCTTCAGCGACGAGTTCCCGGCGAGCGGCGCGCTGCATCCGCTGGCCGCGACCGGGCCGGAGTGGTATCGCTACGCCCTCGGCAGCGGGCTTTCCGTCGCCCCGGGGCAGGGGCGGGCGCTCCGGCTGCTGCGGGTGGATGTGACACCGCGGCGAACCGGACCCGCGCTCATCGCGGGACAGATGTGGATCGACTCCGCCACGGCGGACGTGGTGCGCCTCACCTTCCGCTACGTCGGTACCGGGCTCTGGGTGAAGCCCGACGGTACCTCCCGGTCCGACTCCTCCGCCGCGCGCCGGCGCAACGCCTTCGCCAACCAGATCGTGAGCATCGACGCCGATCTCGAGTACGGGCTCCAGGACGCCAAGTACTGGATGCCCCGCCGCCAGGTGATCCTGGGCCGGGTGCGCATCCCGGTGGTGAGCGATCTGGTCATCCCCTTCAGCGCGGTCACGACGTTCGAGGATTTCGAGATCAACACCGGGCGCGCCGTCGCCTTCGAGCTGCCGCTCCCGGTGGAGGGAGACTCCATCGGGCGCCGCGAGACCCGCGAAGCCCGGCGGGATTCGCTGCGCGCGGCGCGGCGCCGGGTCGGACGTCGACAGCCTCAGGTCGTGGAACTACGCGGACCGCTGGGCCGGAGGACGGTACGAGCTGCATCGGCCCTCCAACGACTCCCTGGGGCGCTACCGCGGGTGGCTGGATTCGCTGTCGCTCGAGCCGGATCCGGTGGACGCGCGCCGAGCCCGCGCGGCCGAATCCGACCTGGCTCGCCTGGCCGAGAGACTGCCCGACTCTCTCACGGGAACCCGGGCGCACGGCATCGCCTACGAGCGGCTGACCGACGCCTTCCGCTACGACCGGGTTCAGGGCTATTCCCTCGGCCTCGGGTACCGGGTTCGCGTGCCGGTGTCGTTCGCCGCTCTGTACGGCACGGTACGCTACGGCTTCAGCGACGACCGGGTGACGGGCCGCCTGTCGTTCATTCGCGACGCGCCGGAAGGTCGTCTCGCCGTGAGCGGATATCGTGACGTGACGAACGTGGATCCATTCGCGCCCGCGCATAGCATCGGTAACACGCTCAACGCGATCTTCGTCGCGCACGACGACGGCGACTACGTGCTCGCGCATGGGGCCGCCGTGAGCTACGAGACCTCGATCCGGACCGGCCTCGAGCTGAACCTGGGAGTGCGCTACGAGCGGCAGACCACGGTCGCGACCGCCGCCGCCTCCGGCGTGAACGACTTCCTCGGTGGATCGGGCCTGTTCCCGGAGAACGGCCCGGCCGATCCGGGGCACTTCGTCGGCGGGTCCGCGCGACTCAGCGGGACGGGAGCGTTTCGATGGCACCTGGCGGCTGACGTGCTCGGCGGTGAAGGGACGACTACGGGTCGGCTCTACGGCGAGTTACGCAGGAGTGTCGGCCGGCGCCGGGGGCTCACCGCGCGGCTGAAGGCTGGCGTCGCCACGTCGCCGACGCTCCGGCAGAGTGCCTTCCGCCTGGGCGGCATCGGTACGGTGCGAGGGCAGGAGTACGGCGTGCGCCGGGGTCAGGCGTTCTGGGCCGCGCAGCTCGATGTGACGCCGGTCCCCGGGCGCCTCCGCCCGGTGCTGTTCGTGGATGCGGGACAGGCGGGGGGAGCCGGGTCGCTCTTCGCCGGACGGATGCTGGCCGGCGCCGGCGTGGGTCTGTCGGTGTTCGGCGGCCTGCTGCGATTCGACCTCAGCAAGTCCATCACCCCGGATCGTGGCCGAGTCCGATTCGACATCGTGGTCCAGGGAGCTCGGTAGCCATGAACCGGCGCTGGGCTGGAATCGTCGGGCTGCTCCTGGCCTCGGCCGCGACCGTGGGCGCCTGCGGGAGGGACCAGGCCGGTGAGCCGCCGGACCGGCACCCTCCGGGTCGAGTGGACCGGGGCGGACACCGGGCAGCTCGCCGGGCCGGCGGTCGCGGAGTGGTGCGACAGTCTGCGGTTTCTCCAGGTCAGCGCCATCCACGGCGATACCGGGTTCGCGTTCGTGATTTACCCAAGGGACTCGGTCATTCCGGCCCGTTACGGCGTGATGGCGGGGGCCAAGGCCGACTCCAGCCGTCCCGCAGCGGCGCTCGCGCTTCGCTGGTTCGCGGAGACTTCGATCCGGGGGTTCCGGGGCGAAGCGGCGAGGTGGTGTTGGCGTCGCTCGCCCCGGGAACCGGCAGCGGCCGGATCTCGGCGAAGCTGCGCTCGGCCACGGAGGGGAGCCGCCTGACCATCAAGGGCACCTTTGAGGGGCTCACGATCGCCCGGTCGCCGGCCAGCTGCGGAGGGCGTCCGCCCGATCAGGACGACGGGTCGGGCGACGAGGAGGACCCCGACGACGAGGCCGACGCCGAGTAGCCCCGGCGTTAGATTGATGACCATGGAGAGCACCTACTTCCGGCGCGGATTCGGTCTCAAGGCCGAGATCGAGGGCCAGCTCACCGCCGACTACCACAGCGACGGTGGTCGAGGCGCTCCGCGCCAACCAGTACCGGCTCACCGTGGGCCCGCTCACCTTCCGGCTCGCCCGGGAGTTCGGCTTCTGCTACGGCGTGGACCGCGCGGTGGACTACGCCTACGAGACCCGGCATCAAGTTCCCCGACCGCCGGCTCTTCCTGGTCGGCGAGATCATCCACAACCCGCACGTCAACCAGAAGCTGCGCGACATGGGCGTCCGAGTTCCTCGATCCGCGGCGAGACGGGCAGTTCGACTTCTCGCCGCATCGGCGCCGACGACGTGGTGATCCTGCCCGGCGTTCGGCGTGACGATGGATGACTTCGAGCGGCTCCGCGAGATCGGCTGCGTCCTGGTGGACACCACCTGCGGCTCGGTGCTCAACGTGTGGAAGCGGGTCGAGAGCTACGCCCGCGACGGCTTCACCGCCATCATCCACGGCAAGCACTACCACGAGGAGACCAAGGCGACCGCCAGCCAGGTGATGAAGTATCCCGGCGGCCGCTACCTGGTGGTGCTCAACATGGACGAGGCGCGGCTGGTCTGCGACTTCATCGAGCGGGGCGGCGATCCGGCGGCGCTGGCGGAGCGGTTCGCGAACGCGGTGTCGCCCGGCTTCGACTTCGCGCGCGACCTGGACGCGGGTGGGGATCGCCAACCAGACCACGATGCTCTCCGGCGAGTCGCTGGCCATCGCCGAGGAGTTCCGCCGCAGCATGGAGCGCCGCTACGGGCGAGGCGGCGCGCGCGAGCACTTCCGCTCGTTCGACACGATCTGCTCCGCCACCCAGGAGCGGCAGGACGCGGTGCGTGGCCCTGCTCGACGAGCCGCTCGACTCATGGTCGTGGTCGGCGGCTACAACTCGAGCAACACCTGCCACCTCGCCGCGCTGGTGCAGCTCGCGCGGCGTGCCGCGTCTTCCACATCGAGGATGCCGACGCGGTGGACCCCGCGGCCGGCACCATCCGCCACCAGCCGATCGGCACCAAGCACGAGGCACGTCGGCCCAGACTGGCTGGGCGACGCGCCGGATCATCGGCATCACGGCCGGGCGCCTCGACGCCGAACAACAAGATCGGCGAGACGATCGCGCGGATCTGCCGGACGGCCGGCGTCGATCGGGAGCCGTCGTTGCCTGACGCCATGAGCACGGTGCATCGCCCGCCATGCGCTTCGTCGATCTCTCCCATACCATCACGCACGGCATGACCACCTACCCCGGGCTTCCGGGGCCGGTCATCTGCGACTTTCTGAGCCGCGAGGCGTCGCGCGAGATGTACGCGCCCGGCGTCGAGTTCCAGATCGGCAAGATCGAGATGGTGGCCAACACCGGCACCTACGTCGACTCGCCGTTCCACCGCTACGCCGACGGCAACGACCTGTCGGGCCTCCCGCTGGAGTCGCTGGCCGACCTCGACGCGGTGGTGGTTCGGGCGCCGGGGCTGGGCCGCGCGATCTCGCCGCGCGCCTTCGAGGGCGTGGAGATCCGGGCGGCGCGCGGTGCTGGTCCACACCGGCTGGGACGTGCACTGGGGCACCGAGCACTACCTGACGGGCAATCCGTTCCTCACCGCGGAGGCGGCCGAGCAGCTCGTCGCCGCCGGCGCGGCGCTGGTCGGGATCGACTCGCTCAACATCGACGACCTCGGCGACCGCGCGCGGCCGGTGCACTCGACCCTGCTCGGCGCGCGAGATCCCCATCGTGGAGCACCTCTGCGGCCTCGAGCAGCTGCCCGACGGGCTTCCGCTTCTCCGCCGTGCCGGCCAAGGTCGCCGGCTTCGGGACCTGGCCGGTGCGGGCGTACGCCGCGACTCGCGCCCTGACGTGCCGTTCCGCCAGACCACCGTCTCCGGCCTTCCCGCCATCGCCCTCCGCACCGACGAACTCGAAGCGTCGTCGTTCCCTCCCCCGGGATGAAGATCACCAACCTCCGCCGGCCCCGGGGGCGCGAGTGGCTCTGGCGCAACGACCAGATCCCGCTCGCCGCCGCCGCGCGACGTGCGCTCGTTCGTCGAGACCGGGCGACAGCGGCGGCTGGGACGAGTGCTTCCCCACCGTCGCGCCGTCGCCGATGCCCGGCGCGCCGGCCGGCACGCCGCCGCTGCCGGATCACGGCGAGCTGTGGAGCGCGCCCTGGACCAGCTCGGCGTTCGAGCACGCCGGCAACGTCACTCTCACGGCCTCCGCCACCGGCCGGCTCCTGCCCTACGAGTTCCACCGCGAGCTCACGCTCGACGCGCGCGAGCCGGTCGTGCGGCTGCGCTACCGGCTGCGCCACACGGGTGACGCGCCGTTTCCGTGGATCTGGTCGGCCCACCCGCTGCTCAACGTGCAGCCGGGCACCACGCTGGAGCTCCCGACGATGCGCCAGGTCCGGGTGGATGCGGCGTGTCGGCGTGGCCGACCTGACGCCCGGAGACATCGTGAGCTGGCCCGAGGCGTTCGGCGGAGCGGGCGGCGGTCTTCACCTTCCCCGAGGGCGGCGGATGGGCGGTCAAGCTGTTCGGCGACGTCGGGCGCGTCGGGACGGATGACCCTCACCGATCCGCGACGGGGCGAGCGGCTGGAGATGGTGGTCCGGCCCGAGGAGGTGCCGCAGGTCGGGACTCTGGATCAACTGCGCAGGCTGGGCGCCGCCCGGGAGGACGCCCGTACTACAACCTGGGTCTCGAGCCCTGCATCGGCGCGCCCGACCGGCTGGAGGACGCGGTGCGGGACTGGGGCACGGCGCAGACGCTCGCCCCGGGCGAGGAGCGGCGTTGGAGCGTGGAGGTGGGGCTGCCGGAGACCGGCGAGATCTCAGAGCGGCGAGCTCGATTGCCCCGCCGGTGCGCGGGCCGCTCCAGCCGCGTGTCCTCCCACGACACCGGGATCCTCGATCGGCTCCAGGTGGGTATCAACCACGCTCCGTTGGCACCGCCGCTCGCACCCGCTCCTCGATCTCCTCCAGCAGGTCGTGACCCCGCTGCACCGTCCAGCTTCCCGGCACCAGGATGTGGAACGAGATGAACCGCCGGGCGCCCGCCTGGCGGGTGCGGAGCGCGTGGTAGCGCACGCCGTGCGCTGCGTGCGAGTCGAGAATCCGCTTGATCTCCGCCAGCGTCTCCTCGGGAAGCGAGGTGTCGAGCAGTCCCACAGCGAGCGGCGGAGCAGGCGGAAGCCGGCGAACAGGACGTTCATGCGCCACGGCGATCGCCGACGATCGCGTCGAGCCGGTGCCAGCCGGTGATCGCCGCGGCGGCGACGCCGACGATGACGCCGAGCGAGGTCCAGACGTCGGCCATCAGGTGCTGGGCGTCGGCCTCGAGCGTGATGGACTCGTAGCGCCGGCCCGCCTCGACAGGATCCGCGCCACGACCAGATTGATCGACCGACGCGACGCCGGTGATGCGGAGGCCGAGGCCGGGCTCCTCGATCGGCGGGGGTGGAGCAGGCGCTCGCCCGCGTGCACCGCGATGCTCGCCGCCGCGAGCATGATGAGCGCGCCCTCGAACCCGCTGGAGAAGTACTCGGCCTTGCTGTGGCCGTAGGCGTGCTCCTCGTCGGCCGGTCGGGCGGCGACCGAGAGCGCGAGCAGCGCCACCAGCGCGGCGGCGAGGTTGACCAACGACTCGAGCGCGTCGGACAGCAGGCCGACCGACCCGGTGAGCAGGTAGGCCCCGCCCTTGAGCCCGATGGTGAGCAGGGCGGCGACGACCGAGAGGACGGCGTACCGGCGGAGCCCGCGACGCTCGATCACGCGGCCCGCTCCGGCAGCATCCGGGCCACCTCGGCGACCGTGAGGGGAGCGCTTCCCTCGGCGCGGTTGTTGACGAGCAGGTAGGCGGGGATCCGGCGCGTCACGGCGGCCTCGATCAGGCGGAGCAGGTCGCGGCGCAGCTCGGGATTGGGATCCTGGATCCGGTCGTAGGGCGCGAAGGCGTCCACGGCCTCGTCGTAGGTCCGCCCCGGCCGGAGCAGCGCCCGGGCGACGATGAACGGGCCGGACACGCGCCGGGGAGGTCGAGCTGGTCGCCGATGGCGGGCATGCGGGTCCAGGAGCTGAAGACGTGGGCCACGCCGTGCTCCCGCAGCACGGCGAAGTACATCGGCGTCAGGAACTCCTCGTTGCGCACCTCGACCGCGTACTCGCCCTCGCGCGGCAGCGCGGCGAAGAACTCGTCGAGCCGGTCGGCGAAGTCGCGGGGTCCGATGCCGCTCCTCGGCGCGATGGCCTGGAACTCGAAGACGAACGGCCCCGTGTGCTCCGCGAAGAAGCGCCGATACGGCTCGTACACCGCCTCGAGGAACATCTCGGGGTTGAGAAAGTCGCGATTGACCTTGCCCGGCGCGCGCCGGATCCTGCGCCTTGGTGAAGGTCTGCACCGTGAGCTGGTTCCAGACCTTGCTCACGCAGGGAAAGCCCGGCGGCAGGTGCTCGCGTAGGCGCGCAGGACCTCTTCGGTGGGTGGCGCGTAGAAGCTGGAATCGATGCCGACGGTGCGGAAGAGGGGAAAGGCGGCGTACTCCTCGAGCATCCGCGCCGAGGCGCCCTTGCCCTCGTAGCTCTCGGTGGTAGACCAGCCCGCGCCATCCGGGATAGTTCCACGAGGAGGCGCCGAAGCGCACCAGCGGAGGAATCCGCCTCGCCAGGGCGGACAGCTCCTCTATGGAGGGCGGCGCGGCCGCCCCGCTCATCCGGGGACGATCCTGAACACCGGCCGTCGGCGCTCAGCACGTAGAGCTCGCCCGGCGGCGTCCTGGCCGAAGCCGGGTACACTGCCGCCGGGCGCGAGCGTCGGCCACTGGAACTGGTCCACGGCCGCGCCGTTCTCGTAACGGAAGCTGCGCACCCAGCCGCGGCAGAAGTCGGAGTAGAAGTAGTGCCCCTGGAGCGCGGGAATGGCCGACCCGCGATAGACGAAGCCGCCGGTGATGGAGCACCCGGCGTCGTGACCGTACTCGAGCACCGGGAGCTCGAGGTCGTTCTGGTCGCACGATGAGGCCCCGAAGCACTCGGGGCCCTCCATGATCTTCCAGCCGAAGTTGAGGCCCCGGCCCGCGCCGGCGGCCCCGATGGCGATGCTCACCTCTTCCCATTCGCCCTGCCCGACGTCCGCGATGTAGAGATCGCCGTTCGCGGGATCGAAGCTGAAGCGCCAGGGATTCCGAAGCCCGTAGCTCCAGATCTCCGGGCAGGGCGCCGGCGGCGCCGACGAAGGGATTGTCGGCGGGAACGGTGTAGCCGCCGCCGTCCTGCGGAGCGATTCGAAGAATGGAGCCGAGCAGGTCGGCCAGCGACTGGCCCCGGCCACCCGGATCGCCGCCGAGCCGCCGTCGCCCAGCATCGATGTACAGGTAGCCGTCGGGGCCGAACAGCACCTGGCCGCCGTTGTGGTTGGGGAACGGCTGGTCCACTGCCAGGATCACCGACTCGCTCGCCGCGTCCGCCACGATCGGGATCGGCCGAGACCCGGAATGCCGAGACCCGGGTGTCGCCGGCCAGGTCGGTGTAGTGGACCACGAACCGGCCGTTGGTCGCGTAGGCGGGGTCGAAGGCGAGGCCGAGGAGTCCCTGCTCGCTGCCGGTGGAGACCCTGGCCGAGATGTCGAGGAAAGCGGTGGGCAGCAGGGCGCCCGCCTTCACGATCCGGATCGCGCCCCCCTTCTCCACGATGAACAGCCGGCGGATCTCCCTCGGGGGCGGTGAGGTAGAGCGGGAAGGCCAGTCCGGTGGCGACGGCTTGCAGCGTCACGGGTTCGGTGCCGTCGGGCGGCTCGGGCGTTTCATTCTCGAACTGCGATCCGCAACCACTGGCGGCAGCCGCGTAAATAAGCGAAAGTGCTGTCGTCCAGTGGGCTCGCCTTCCCGCGACCATGACTCGTCCTTTCACCGCCGAGTGGAGATGACACGGAGACGCAGACTGCTGGGCGCGAGCGTCATCGCCGCCCTGGCGGCGTGCACGCCGCTCGGGCTCTGGGTCTATGACGACCCCGGGCTCCAGGTCTCCCGTGTCCGGCTGGGCCACGACTCCGGCGGGGCCGATCCGGTGATCGTCGGGCTCGCCGTGTGGAACCCCAACGACTACGACGTGTCCACCGCCCGGCTCGAGCTGCAGCTGCGCCTCGACGACGTGACCATCGGGCACTTCTCCCGCGACAGCATCGTTCCCGTTCCCCAAACGGGAGTGGCCGACCTGGCCCTTCCCCTGACCGTTCCGAAGGGGCCGATGCGGGAGCGCATCCGGGCGCTGGCCTCGGGCAAGCACCACTTCGCCGTGGAGGGTCGGGCGACCTTCTCGACACCGTTCGGCCGGCGCAAAGTGCGATTCGCCCACGCGGGTGATCTCGCCTTCGGCGGGGGCAGCGAGGTCGAGGTCGGCACCGGCTACACCGCGGATTCCATCCAGATGCGACGGGGACCCCACGCGCCTCGCCTGCCGGCCGTGCGCCCGATGACCGACGAAGGTCCGCGGCCCGACCGCGGGAGCCGCGAACCGCGCTGAAATCTAGTCCGCATCGGGTGGGCCGGCGCGGGCCACCCGCTCCAGCCGGTCGAGATGGGTCACCGTGACGGTGATCGCCCCGAACTCCTCCTCCACCTTCCCCCGAAACATGAACGGCCCCTGATCGAAGAGCACGTGCCCGCGCTCGCGGTACACGCGCGGGAACAGCACGGTCTCCACCAGTCCCTCGCCGTCGTCGAAGGTGGCGAACTCCATCGGCTCGTCGCGCAGGGTGTGCACCGGCTTGGCGGTGGTGAGCATCCCCGCCATGGCACGTGCCGGCCGACGTGGCGGGGCAGCTCGGTGCTGCGGCAGAGCGAGAAGCGCGCGAGCTGCGTCCGCGTGGAGCCGCATCGGGTGGGTGTCGGTGACGAAGCCGAGGGCCGCGTACTCCTCGCGCCGCCGCCGCTCGGCGGAGTACTGCTTGAGTACCGGTACGGCGGGCGGCATCGCGTCGAACCAGTCGGCCGCGACCCGCTCCCGACGGCAGTCGCCGCCGCATCGGCTCCAGCGTCCGGCGGTGAGCCCGTGTCGATCAGCCAGAGCATCATCGGCCGCGTCCACCCGTCGGCGATGGAGTCGAGTGCGCCGACCTTGATGAGCGCGCGCAGGTCGTCGGGCCCGATTCCGGTCCGGGCGCGCAGGTCGAAGAGCGAGCGGTAGGGCCCCGCGCCGCGGCCCGCCACCACCCGCTCCGCCCCGTCCGCGGTGAGCCCCTTCACGAACTGGAGCCCGATCCGGAGCTCGCGGCCGCTCCCGCCGCAGCGGATGTCGCTCGCGTTCACGTCGGGCGGAAGCACCGTGATGCCCATCCGCATCGCCTCGGCCACGTAGGCGAACGGATGGTAGAACCCGCCCCCGTTGGCGAGCACCGCGGCCATGAACTCCGCCGGGATAGTGGGCCCGCAGGTAGCAGGAGTGCTGGGCCACCTGGATGTACGACGCCGAGTGCCCCTTGCAGAAGCTGTAGCCGGCGAACGACATGATCATCTCCCAGACCCGCTCGATGGTCTCGGGCTCGCGCGCGCGGGCCACGGCGCCGGCGAAGAACTCCTCGGCGTAGCCGGCGAGCTGCTTGGCGGGACGCTTCTTGGAGAGCGACTTGCGGAGCCCGTCGGCGGTGGCGAGCGGCATGCCCGCGAAGACGGCGCAGACGTTGACCACGTCCTCCTGGTAGACCATCACCCCGAACGTCTCGGCCAGCGTGTCGCGCAGCACCGGGTCGAGCGGCTCGTACGGCGCGCCGTGCAGCCGCTCGAGGTAGATGCGGATGTAGCGGTTGGAGGCGGGGCGGATGATGCTGGTGTTGAGCACCAGCAGCTCGAAGGTCTCCGCCCGGCTCTTGGCGCAGAGCGCGCGCGAGGCGGGCGACTCGGTGTAGAACACGCCCATCGTCTGCCCGGTGCGGAAGAGGGCCCGGGTCGCCTCGTCGTCGCCCGCGTCGGACGAGGTGTAGTCGATCAGGCGGCCGGTGTTGCCGTGCACCGCCGCGATGGCGTCGCGGATCACCGCCAGCGAGCGGTTGCCCAGCAGGTCGATCTTGACCAGCCCCGCGTCCTCGGCGCCGTCCTTCTCGAACTGGATGACGGGGACGGCCGGTGCCACGCGGGGTCGTCCCTCGCCGTCCGTCAGCGCGAGCGTCTTGGCGGCCGGCTCGATGGGGACGTAGTCGGTGAGCGCGGTGGGGACGATGACCACGCCGCCCGGGTGCACCGAGAGATGGCGCGGCAGCCCCACCAGCGGCGCCGCCGCGCGGGCGAGCTCCCGCCAGCTCGGCGGCAGGTCGAGCGCCCGGAAGTTGGGATGGGTGGCGAGCAGCTGCTCCAGCGGCTCCTCCTCGTACCAGGGGATGCGGCGGGTGACCTCGCGGATCTCGCCGGCGGGGCGGCCGTGCACCTTGGCCACCTCGCGCAGCGCGCCGCGCAGCCGGAAGCAGTTGTGGTTCGCCACCATCGCGGCCTGGGGCCGGGGATAGGTCTCGAAGACGTAGGCCAGCACCTGGTCGCGCTCGTCCCAGGGGAAGTCGAGATCGATGTCGGGCGGGTCCTTGCGCTCGGGATTGAGGAAGCGCTCGAACAGCAGCCCCGCGCCGAGCGGCTCGACGTGGGTGATGCCGAGGCAGTAGCTCACGATCGAGTTGGCGACCGAGCCGCGGCCGCAGTGCGTGGGGCCGTGCACGACGATGTCGTGCACCACCAGGAAGTAGTCGGCGAATCCCTTCTGGGCGATGATGGCGAGCTCGGACTCCAGCCGCGCGCGCGTCACCGGTGCCACGGTGCCGTAGCGCCGCGCCGCGCCCTCGTACGCCAGCGCCCGGAGCCGACGCAGCGACTCGTCGGGCTCGGCGAGGCGGGGCGCCACGATCCGACCGTCGGGGATCCGGTAGCGGCAGCGCTCGGCGATCGCGTCGGTCGCGCGCACCGCCTCGGGGCAATCGGGGAAGTGGCGCTCGAGGTCGGCGGCGGGACGGAGCCAGGCGTCGCGGGAGGACAGACGGATCGGCGCGGACGGTCCGCCCGTCCGTCGCAGCGTCGTGTTCAGGTGAATGGCGCGGAGCAGGCGGTGACGGGACCAGTCCTCGGGGTGCGCCATGACGGCGGCGTTGGTGGCCACGGCCGGGATGCCGAGCCGCCGCGCGGCGGCGAGCACCGCGTGGCGCTCCTTGCCCGGCACCAGCTCGGCGTAGAGGTCGCGCGTGCCGCTCGCGGCGGCGACGCGCTCGAGGAAGGCGACGTCGCGGGAGAGCAGGACCAGTCCGTCGCGGTCGGCGGCGACGGCGTCGGAAAGACGGCATGGTGGGTCACCGCTCCAGTGGATCGCGGTGATCGCCCGGCAGAGCGCGGCCCACCCGCGCTCGTCGGCCGCGAGGGCGACGGTCTCCTCCTCGCCGGCCACCAGATGCGCGCCGAGGATGGGGCGCACGCCCTCGGCCTCACAGGCGCGCTGGAACTCGACGGCGCCGTAGACGCCGTTGGTGTCGGTGCAGGCGAGAGTCCGGTGTCCCCGCGCTGCCGCTGCCTGGGCCAGTGCCTCGGGGCTGGAGACGCCGATGCCGAAGGAGAAGTGGGTGTGGACATGCAGGTGGACCAACGGCCGCGCCCCGGATCTTCGGGTTTTGTTCGGTATCTCAAACCGAATGTACCCTGGGGCGGAGGACGTCAAGCAACAGGCGGATTGATCCCATTACGCCTTGGCAGGACGGCTGGGTGAGCCACGACACCGCTGGAAGGGGAGTGCTCGCACATACTGGATGGTTACCTCCTTAAACCTGGAGCGACCCCGTGGGAATCTTCGATGGACTGGTCACTGAGCTCTCGACCCGATTCGGCCTGGGCGACAAGGCGGGCCCGCTGCTGTCCGGCCTGCTCGCCCTGATTACCGATAGCGATAAAGGTGGTCTCACCGGATTCCTCGATCGGCTGCGGCGCGGTGGACTGGGCGATCAAGTCGCGTCGTGGGTCGGTACCGGCACCAACGCGACGGTGGCACCCGCGCAGCTCGAACAGGCGCTGGGACGGGACGCCGTAGAGCGGGTGTCGGCAAGCGCCGGCGTGCCGGCCAGTACCGGAAGTTCCGCGCTCGCGTTCCTGATCCCGAAGGTGGTCGATCTCCTCACGCCGGGTGGCAGCGTGCCCGCGGGGCTCCCGGCGGGCATCGGGGGCTACCTGGCCGGAGCGGCGGGGATGGCTGGGGCGGCGGCGGGGGGCGTGCGCCAGGCGGGACGCGACGTGGGATCGGCCGCGTCCGGCTTCGGTACCGCCGCGACCACCGGCGCAGGCGCCGCGGCGGTTGCGGGTGGCTCCGCTCTTCGGAAGGTGGTGCCGCTGCTCCTCGTCCTCCTGCTGGGCTTTCTCGGCTATCGCTTCATGGCGAACCGCGGTGTCACCGAGGCGCCTTCCAGCACGCGGACCGATACCACCGCGATGGTCCCGGCCGAGCCGGCCGCTGGCGCAGGTGACATGGCCGCCGATTCGGCGGCGAGAGCCGACGAGACCGACCCGGCGCGGCAGCAGAAGGCGGCCCCGACGCCGTCGCGGGCGCCATGCGCAACGCGGCAGCGGCCCTGAGCGGCCTCCAGCCGGGGTACAGCGCCAAAGAGCTGGTCGACGCGTTGAACCTCAACATCATCAACTTCGCCTCCGGCAAGGCCGAGATTCCGGCAGAGAGCCGGGACATTCTCGACCAGTCCGCCAAGGCCATCGCGGGCGCGCCGGCTGGTACCGTGCTGCAGGTGGGTGGCCACACGGACAACACCGGCAACGCCGCGGGGAATCAGGCGCTGTCCGCTCGCCGCGCGACGGCGGTGCGGGAGTACCTGGTTCAACACGGCGTCGCGCCGGGGTCACTGACGGCCAAGGGTTTCGGCGCCGGCTCCCCGGTCGCGGACAACGGCACCGAGGCGGGCCGGTTCAAGAACCGGCGCATCGAGTTCACTGTGGCCCAGTAGACAGTTGCGGTGGCAGGAAGTCGAAGCCGCCCGCGGCGAGTGCCGCGGGCGGCTTCGTGCGTTCGGCTCCTGTCCCCTGCCCCTCAAGCGCTGGGAGGCACTCCGGGGAGCCGTCGAGCACGTACCCACGGTAGAGCGCCTCGAGCGCGCGAGCGGGGTCATCGCAGACTCCCTCGTGGATCGGCGACGTCTGCAGCACGTCCGACCGGGGCGAGGTGAGCCAGTGGAACCGCTCCGACGGCGGCTCCAGCGCCACCGGCCCGGCGGTGGGATCGCCGGCGCAGATGCGCTCGAACGTGTGGAGGTAGCGCTCGAGCAGCTCGTGGTCGAGCCCGGGGAACCGCGCGCGCAGCTCGGCCGGATCGCGCACCGCGCGCATCGCCAGGAACTCGGCCGTCCGCGCGTGCACGATCACGCCGATCGGGGTGAACGCGGCGAGGTGCACGTGCGGCACCACGCGGAGAATCGCGAAATCGTAGGCCACCGCTCCGGGGTGCGTCATCGCCGGGCCGACTGCGCTCGGGGTGGCGTCCGCCGCACGCGGGCGCGCGCTTCCACCGCCTCCGTGAGGAACGCCCGGGGCGCCTGGAGCCGGGCGCCGAGATACTCGAGGTACCGCGCCCGCAGCTCGGCGGGACCGACGTCACCCGCGTAGGCGGGGCCGCTGAGGAGCTCGTCGGGCACCTGTGCGATGACCGCGCCGAGCACCCGCTCGTCGAGCGCGGCGGCGAGCGATTCGTCCGCCGCGCTCGAGGCCGTCGGCGTGCGCCAGGAGCACGTGCTGCTCGACCAGCGGAAAGGAGGTCCGCGCCTTCTCCGGCGTCACGCTCGCCCAGTCGTGGTGGGCGTAGAGCGCGGCGCCGTGGTCGATCAGCCACGGCTTCCGCTGCCAGACGAGGAGATTGGGGTTCCGGTGGGTGCGGTCGGGATTGGTGGTCAGCGCATCGAGCCAGACGAGCCGCGTGGCGAACGCCGGCGTGATCACCGCGGCCGCCGCGGTGCAGTCGAAGTTGAAGGCGCCGTCGAGGTAGCGGAGGCCGACGTTGAGTCCGTGACTTCGCCGCAGTACGTCCTGGATCTCCGGGTCGGGCTCGCTCCGTCCGAACGGCGCCGGCAGCTCCACCAGTGCCAGCGCCGGCACCGGCAGCTCGAGCCGCGCGGCGAGGAGGCCGACGATCAGCTCGGCGACGAGCGCTCTCGGCCCCTGGCCGGCGCCATGGAACTTGACGACGTAGAGCCCGCCGTCGGTCTCGACCACCGCCGGCAGCGAGCCGCCTTCCCGGAGCGGCTGCACGTAGCGCGTCGCGGTGACGCGGGGAAGGGAAGGCAGGTCGGCCATGGCGGGAAAGTATAGCGCCGTCGGCTAGGCGGCCTCGGTCAGGAACCGCTCGAGGATCCGGTTGAACTCCGCGGGCCGCTCGATCTGGAGCCAATGCCCGGTGCCCTCGATCACGCGGTGAGGCAGACCCGCGCCCACGCGGTGCATGCTGTAGGCGAAGTCGTTCGCCGGCGTGATGACCGCGAGAATCGGCCCGCGGTACCGCAGCAGCAGGGGCTTGGGATCGAAGGCCATCACCGCATTGAGGCCGCGCACCACCGTCTCCCTCGGCGTCTCCCGGAGATCGCGCATCAGCCGCTCGAGCACCGCCGGGTTCGTGCCCGCGATGCTGCTCCAGTAGCCCTCGATGGTCTCCGCGTACGCGGGTGACGCGAGCGCGTCGAGGAACGGCTGCACCTCGGCGACCGGCGTCTGGGTGCCGTCGCCGATCGGGTCGGCCAGCAGCAGGTGGGTGACGCGCTCGGGATGCGCGCCGGCGAACGCGAGCGCTACGCCGGCGCCCATGCTGTGCCCCACCAGCGCGAAGCGGTCGAGACCCAGCGCGTCGGCGACGGCTCCGATGTCCCCCGCCTGGGCCTCGAGCGTGTAGCCGTCCGGCCCCGGCGGATCCGACCGGCCATGGCCCCGGAGATCCATCGCGATCCCGCGCCGAGTCGCACGCACCGCCGCCAGCTGGTCGGACCACTGCGACGCGTTGCCCGGCGAGCGAGTGGACGAAGACCACCGGGTCACCTTTGCCGCCGTCGTCCACGACCAAGGTGCCCGCTGGACCGGCGACGCGCGGGGTCATGTCGCCGCTCCGCGCCGCGCGCGCGGCTTCCGCGCCCAGGGCGGACGCTGCCGCAGCACCCGCCGGTGCACCGGGCAGGTCTCCATGTGGGCTCCGGGCAGATAGCCGATGCTCATCAGGAACTCTCCCACGATCTCGCCGCCGGTGAACCGGAACGTGCGCTTGAACAGGGTGACCCACTCCGCCTTGGTGCGCGGATGATGCGCGGCGAGCCATCCGGCGAAAGAGCCATGGCTCTCGCGCAGCTCGAGGATGCGCCCCGCGTTGGCGATCGCCGCGTCCACCTTGAGCCGATTGCGGACGATGCCCGGGTCGGCGAGCAAGCGGCGCCGGTCCCGCGCGCCGTACCGGGCCACGATCTCGGGATCGAAACCGTCATACGCGCGCCGGAACGCGTCGCGCTTCTTCAGAACGGTGAGCCAGGAGAGGCCGGCCTGGTTGATCTCGAGGATCAGCCGCTCGAACAGTGCCGCATCGCCGTCCAGCGGGAAGCCGTACTCCGTGTCGTGATAGGGACCGTGCCACTGGTGCCCCGGCGCGACGTCGCAATAGCTGGTGCCCATCGTGTTGCTCCCGATCGCGGCTCACAGGGAGTGGTCATGGAGGGACCGCGCCGATTGGCGATGGCGACTCGGTCCTTCCCGGCGAGTATAGGAGGACCATCGGTGAGATCCCGCCGCTCATCCGACTTCGGCATTTGTTCGGTATCAATGTCGACTCGAAACGGCGTCCCGTCAAGCGAGTCCGGACGCCCCAGTCCGGCTCGATGGAAGACGTGCGAACCCATGACAGCAGTCACTCGATCAGTCCCGCCATTCATTTCCGAAGCCGTTCCGCTGGCAGCTTCCCTATCGGCCACCGTTCGACTGGCAGGGAGTTCTGCGGTTTCTCGGCGCGCGAATGCTCAAGGGCGTCGAGTGGGTGCGCGATGCCGAGTACCTCCGCACCGTGGGGATCGATTCGCACGCGGGGTGGATTCGGGTGACTCACGCCCCGGCGCAGCGGGCGGTGGTCGTCGAGCTGAGCCGGTCGCTCGGCCCGGTGCTTCCCGCGATCCTGAGCCGCCTCGCCCATCTCCTCGACCTGCGAGCCAGGCCGAACCTGATCGCGGGCCACCTGATGCGCGGCACGCTCGCCGACGCCGTCGCCAGGAACCCCGGCCTCAGGCTGCCCGGGGCGTTCGACGGCTTCGAGCTGGCGGTGCACGCCATTCTCGGTCCCCAGGTCACGCTGAAGGCGGCGACGCTGCTGGCGGGCCGGTTCGCGGAGGCGCTCGGAGAACCGGTCGAGACCATCCATCCGGGGCTGGCCCGTCTGTCACCGACGGCGGAGCGCGTGGCGGATGCTCGCATCGAGGCGCTGACATCGCCGCCGGGATTCCGCCGCCTACGCGCGGAGAGCATCATCGCGCTGGCGAGGGAGGTCGCGGCGGGGGCGTGACGCTGGAAGCGGGGACCGATCCCGCCCTCACGGTGGATCGGCTCCTGAGCGTTCCGGGCATCGGACGGTGGACCGCGGACTACATCGCCATGCGCGCGCTGGGCTGGCCCGACGCGTTTCCCCACGGAGACGTGGCCCTTCGGAACAGTCTCGGCGGAGTCACGGCGACCCGCGCCGAGGAGCTCGCCGAGGCATGGCGGCCCTGGCGCAGCTATGCCGCCATGCACCTCTGGCAGGACTGGGCCTGGAATCGCAGCCGGCGCGCCTGAGTCAGCGCTCGCCGCCCAGCGCCTTGTAGAGCGCCGCGTAGGAGACCGCGGCATCGGTGCGCGCTCGCGCGAGCTGGTCCTCCGACTCGAGTTGCGTGCGCTCGGCGTCGAGCACCTGGAGGAAGTCGGTGACTCCCCCGGTGAAGCGCATCCGGGCGAGCTCCGCCGCGCGCCCGCTCGCGGCCGCGGCATCACCCACCCGACTCGCCCGGTCCAGCGAGGTCCGATAGCCCACGAGGGCGGTCTCGACTTCCTCGAGTGCCAGGAGCACGGTCTGATCGTACTGCGCCCGCGCTTCCGCCTCGCGCGCGCGGGCTCCCTCCACGCTCGCCTTCACCCGTCCGAGGTTGAGCGCGGGCCACGAGATGATGGGGCCGACGGCGTACCGGAACGTGCCACGGCCCCCCAGCCGATCGGCGTCGGCGGAGGTGTAGCCGGCGCTCCCACCCAGGTCCACGCGAGGGAAGTATTCCGCCTTGGCCGAGCCGACGAACGCGTGCTCGGCGGCGACCCGCCGCTCCGCGGCCGCGACGTCGGGCCGACGCCGGATGATCGAGTCCGGCGTTTCGACGGCGAGGGTCGCCGGAAGCGGCGGAATCGGGGCGACGGTGCGCAACTCGGGGGCGACGGCGGCCGGCGGCCGGCCCGCCAGCACGCCGAGGCGATACTGCGCGGCCGCGACGCGCGCCTCGAGCGAGGGGACCGAGGCCAGCGTGATGCTGAGCTGCGCCTGCGCCCGCTCGGTATCGAACGCGGTTCCGCGGCCCGGCGTCGAGCCGCTCCCGGGTGAGGTCCAGCGTGCGTCGCTGATTCTCGGCGTTGCGCTGCGGCCACGGCGAGCTGTTCCTGCGCGCCGCGGAGCTCGAAGTAGACGCGAGCGAGCTCGGCCGCGAGCGAGACGCGAGCGTTGCGCAGCTCCTGCTCCGCCGCGGTCACCAGCGCTCCGCGACCACGGACATCGGAGCGCACCCGCCCGAACAGATCGATCTCCCACGACGCATCGAAGCCCGCGTCCCAGATGTCCTGATCGGGGAACGACCCGACGCCGATCGGGAAGCTCGCGCTCGCGATGCGCTGGCGCGTGTAGCCGCCGATGGCGGTCACCGTCGGCGCGAAATCGAGGGACGCGCCGGCCCGAGCCGCGCGGGCTCCCCGGATCCGCGTCCGCGCCACCTCGACGTCGAGGTTGCCGCGGAGCGCCTGGTCGAGCAGCCGGTCGAGCGTGGTGTCGTTGAGGTCGCGCCAATGGCGGCCGATCGAGGCGGAGGAATCGCTCGACACAACGGGCACCTGGCGGGCGCTCGGTTCCGCGCCCGGCGCCTGCGGCGTCACGGTGGTCCGCGCGGCAGGCGCGAGGCTGTCGAGTCGCTCCCGGAACGCGGGAGGAATCTTCACTTCGGGAGCCTGGTACGCTGCGGGAGCGCAGGCGCTGAGAACGACGGCGAACCAGATGGGAGCCAGGCGCATGTTCAGGTCACCATTGAGATGGTTGTACAACTATCGAACTCCATCAGAAGAAGACGGCCGGTTCAGGAGCTCTGTCCCGCCACCGACGCGGCGCCCACACGGCGGAGCAGCTCCGCGGTGTACGCCTCCATGACCTGGGGCCGTACCTGGCAGTGGAGGAACTGGCCCTCCCGCTGGGCATCGATCAGGCCGGCTCGCACCAACTCCTTGAGGTGATGCGACATAGTGGCCTTGGAGATGGGGAACTGCTCCCGCAGCTCCTGGCAGGGACAACTCGCCTCCCGGGCGATCGCCTCGAGCACCGCGACCCGTCGGGGGTCGGCCAGCGCCTTGGCGATGCGGTCGAACTGCCCGCTGCTGATGCCGGAAGGGGACTCGCTCGGTTTCATGGTTCTATAATTATCGAACTGTGGGCAGGGTGTCAAGCCGGAGGAAGCTATGAGTGAGAAGCTATGAGCTATGAGCTACGAGCTAGAAGCTCTTGCCGGAGGTGACCCAGCCGTGAGCTCAGGTCAGAAGCTCTAGCTCATGGCTCATAGCTCATAGCTCATAGCTCATAGCTAACAGCTGATAGCTCATAGCTCATAGCTCATAGCTATCCTTCAACATGCGCACTCGGCCCACCATCCCATGAAAGCCGTGATCCTCACCGGCGCCGGCGGTCCCGAGGTGCTTTCCATCGGGGAGGTTCCCAAGCCGGAAGTCAAACCCGGATACATCCGGGTGCTGGTCCGCGCCGCCGGGCTCAACCGTGCCGACCTGCTTCAGCGGCGCGGGCAGTACCCGGCGCCCCCGGGTTGGCCGGCTGACATCGCCGGGATGGAATACTCGGGCGAGGTCGAGGCGGTGCGCGACACCTCGCGCTGGAAGGTGGGTGACCGGGTGATGGGGCTGGTCGGCGGAGGTGCGCAGGCCGAAATGCTCACGGTGCACGCCGACGAGGCGCTCGCGATTCCGGCCGGCCTTGGGTTCGCCGAAGCCGCCGCGATTCCCGAAGTCTTTCTCACCGGGTACGACGCATTGGTCACCCGTGGCCGTCTCCGCCCGGGCGAACGGGTGCTGATCCACGCGGTCGGCAGCGGTGTGGGCACCGCGGCAGTCCAGATCGCCAGGCATCTCGGCGCCACGGTCATCGGCACCTCGCGCAGCGCCGACAAGCTCGCCCGCGCGCTGGTCTATGGCCTCGATACCGGCATCGACACCAGCGCGACGCCGTTTCGCGACGCGCTGAGCGAGCCGGTGCACGTGATCCTCGATTCGATCGGCGGGCCGGCGTTCGGCGACAACCTGGCGGTCCTGGCGCCGCGCGGCAGGCTGGTGCTGCTCGGGTTCCTGGCGGGCAGCCGGGTCACGGCGGACCTCGGGCCCATGATCCGGAATCGCCTCGAGGTGATCGGCACGGCGATGCGGGTGCGGACGCTGGAGGAGCGGAAGGAGCTGATCGCGGACTTCAGCGAGCGCATGTTGCCGCTCTTCGAGCGGCGAGCCGATCAGTCGCCCTCGCTCCGGCCCGTGCTCCATGCCACCTATCCAATGACCCGGGTGGCCGAGGCCCACCGGGTCATGGAAGCGAACGAGACGTTCGGAAAAGTCGTGGTGGAGTGGTGAGACCCCCCGCTCTCAGGCTTTGGGCGTCCCCTTCTTGGCCCGCACGAACGCGGAGTTGAGCGTGGGCAGCTGGTTGAACTCCACCGCGCGCTTGAACATCTCCCTGGCCTTCGCCTTGTCGCCCTTCCCTTCGTAAGCGAGTCCCTGGCGGTAGAGGTTGTAGGGATCCTGGTTATTCGCCTGCGCCAGGTGGGTCAACGCGCCATCGTAGTTCTTCTCCGCCAGCGCGATCCGTCCCGCCACTTCGTGTCCCAATCGGATCTGAAACGGATTCTTCGCGGCCGTACTCGCCTTCAGGAAGGCGTCGCCTTCCCGCTTCGCCGTTGCCAGGTCCCCGGTCGCGACCGCGACCCGGGCGACGTTGTAACCGTGCAGCACCTTCGCGTTTCCCTTGATCTCGGCATCCAGGTTGGAGGCCTGGGTCACCTGCAGAGCCCGGTCGAATTGCTTGAGGGCTTCGGCCGGCTTGCCGGTCTCCAGCAAGATGTTGCCCATGGAGGTGGCGTCACCGGCCATCGCCCCCGCATCGCCGGTCGCCTCGCCCAGCGCGTATTGCTTGTCCAGCTCGGCGAGCGCCTGGTCGAATCTCCGCTCTTCTATGTACGCGACGGTGTTCTGAAACATCGCCGCGCGCTTCTCGCCATCGTTGCGGGCGCCGGCGTGGAGCTTCCCGGCCTCCGCCCTCGCTGCGTCGAACTTCCCCTGAAACATCAGGTTGGTGGAGATGCCGATGTAGGACGGGGCGAACTCGGGATTCTGTTCCAGCGCCTTCCGGTACTGGGCGATGGACTCGTCGAATCGCCCCATCTTCATCAGTAGTTCGGCGTACGAGTCGTACGGATTGGGGTCGTCGGGGATCAGCTCGATGTACTTCTTGAAGGCCTGCTCCGCCTCGCCGTAGCGTCCCTCGGTGCGGTAGGCGTAGCCCATGATGTTGTAGGCCGGCGTGTAGTCGGGCGCGAGCGCGATCGATCGCCGGTACTCCTCGATGGCCTTGCCGAACTCCTGCCGGCCGAACCACGCGCCGCCGAGCTGGAAGTGGGCCCGCTCGTCCTGGGGATAGTCGGCCACCAGCTTCTGCAGGATCTGGAGCGCCTTGGCCGCATCGGCGTTGGCCCCGGCCTGCGCGGCCTCGATGACCATCCGCTCGCCGGGGGACGCCTTGTCCGCCAGCGTCACGGCGTGGCCCAGGTGCTCGAAGAACTCGGTGCCGGTGGGAGCGCTGTTGGCCAGGTTGAGGTGGGCCATCGCGAAGTTCGGGTCCTTGGCGATCGCGCGGAACATGAACTCGCGCGACTCGTGGGCCCTGAGGTTCTCCGCGAGAGTCCGCCCCTTGAGGTAGTCGGCCTTCGCCTCGGCGGACGTTGTGGTGATGGGGATCTTGCCGGCGGCCTGCGCCCTGTTGTCTTCGGGGTGGGATGCATTGCCGGCGGGCTGCGCCGACTGGCCGGCCGCGGAAGAGACCGCGGCGACCAGCGCGGCGAGCGCGACCCACGCGCTGCGCCGCACCCGGGTAGTGGGCTGCACCATGACTCTTTTCTCCTGAAAGGGGCCTCTACCCTCTACCCTGGCCCTCCAGGAAAAGATTCAGGCGCTGCGGGCCGGTGTGGAGCCCGACGGCCGGGCGAAGACCCGGACGCTGGTCGGCGAGACGAACACCTTCTGGCCCTTGGTGAGCCCGAGCTTCTCGTACTCCGCTCGCGCGATGTGCGCCTCGATGCCGCTGCCGTCATCGGTCCGGTCGAGCTCGAGCCGGACCACCGGTCCGAACGCGCGCACGTGGCGGATGACCGCCTCGATGCTGGAGATGCCCGACGAGGACGGGGTGAGCTGCACGTCGTAGGTGCGGACGTACGCCACGCCGGCCTGGTCCTGTGCTTCGGCCCACTCGGGAGCCTCGAGCTCGCTGTTCCCGGTCTTCACCCGCCCGCGGTCGATGCGGCCGTGGAACAGGTTCACGTCGCCCAGGAATCCGTAGACGAACGGCGTCGCCGGGTGCTCGTAGACGTCCTCCGGCGTTCCACTCTGCTCCACCCGCCCCTCGTTCATGATCACCACCCGGTCCGACACCTCCAGCGCCTCTTCCTGGTCGTGGGTGACGAAGACGCTGGTCACGTGTACTTCCTCGTGCAACCGGCGCAGCCAGCGCCGGAGCTCCTTCCGCACCTTGGCGTCGAGCGCGCCGAACGGCTCGTCGAGCAGCAGCACCTTCGGCTTGACCGCCAGCGCGCGGGCCAGCGCCACCCGCTGCCGCTGGCCGCCCGACAGCTCGGACGGCCGGCGCTGGCCCAGGGCCCCGAGCTGCACCAGGCGGAGCAGGTTGTTCACCGTGTCCTTGATCTCCTCGTCGGAGGGCCGCACGGCCCGAGGGCGCACCCGGAGGCCGAAGGCGATGTTCTCGAACACGCTCATGTGCCGGAAGAGCGCATAGTGCTGAAACACGAATCCCACCTGGCGCTCCCGCACCGGCTGGTCGGTCGCGTCCTCGCCGTGGAAGCGGATGACGCCCTGATCGGCCGGCTCCAGCCCGGCGATGATGCGGAGCAGCGTCGTCTTGCCGGAGCCGGAGGGGCCGAGGAGGGCCACCAGCTCGCCGCCGGGCACGTCGAGGCTCACGTTGTCCAGGGCGACGAAGCTGCCGAACGCCTTGCGCAGGTTGCGAACCTCGATGCTCATGCCGCGATCCTTTCGGAGGTGCTGTCTGGGCCGGCTGGCTCGGCCATGGAGCGCCGCTGCTGCCACTCGACCAGCGTCTTGAGTGTCAGCGTCACCAGCGCGAGGAGCGTGAGAACCGACGCCACCGCGAAGCTGGCGGCGAAGGCGTACTCGTTGTACAGGATTTCCACGTGCAGCGGCAGCGTGTTGGTCTCGCCCCGGATGTGCCCGGAGACGACCGAGACCGCGCCGAACTCGCCCATCGCGCGCGCGTTGCACAGAATGAGGCCGTACAACAAGCCCCACTTGATGTTGGGCAGGGTGACGCGGGAGAACGTCTGCCAGCCGCTCGCGCCCAGCACGATGGCCGCCTCCTCCTCCTCCGAGCCCTGTTCCTGCATCAGCGGAATCAGCTCGCGCGCCACGAACGGCGCGGTCACGAACGTCGTCGCCAGCACGATGCCGGGCACGGCGAAGATCACCTTGAGGTCGTGGGCGAAGAGCCACTCGCCGAACCAGCCCTGCGCGCCGAACAGCAGGACGAAGATCATGCCCGAGATCACCGGCGACACCGCGAACGGGAGGTCGATGAGGGTGATCAGGAGGTTCTTGCCCCGGAACTCGAACTTCGAAATGCACCAGGCCGCGGCGACCCCGAAGACCAGGTTGAGCGGCACCGCGATGGCGGCGGTGAGCAGGGTCAGCTTCGCGGCACTGAGCGCGTCGGGCTCCCAGATCGCATTCCAGTACGCGGGCAGTCCCTTGGCGAACGCCTGCACGAACACCAGCGTCAGCGGCAGCAGCAGCACCAGGGCCAGGAAGAGCAGGGCCACGGCGATCAGGGTCCAGCGCACCGCGCGGGACTCCCCGGTGGCGCGGGTGACCGAGCGGGGCGCGGTCGCGGCGGAGCGGTAGATGGCGGTCGCGGTCATGGCTCAGGCCGCCGTGCGGCGCCGGGCCGCCCACTGGAGCACGTTGATCGTGAGCAGCAGGGTGAACGAGACCACCAGCATCACCATCGCGACCGCGGTGGCGCCGGCGTAGTCGTACTGCTCCAGCTTGGTGATGATGAGGAGCGGAACGATCTCGGTCTTCATCGGCATGTTGCCCGAGATGAACACCACCGAGCCGTACTCGCCGATCGCCCGCGCGAACGCCATGGCGAAGCCGGTGAGGAGCGCCGGCGCCACGGTCGGGAACACGACCTTGGTAAAGGTCTGCCACCGCTTGGCGCCCAGGCTCGCGGCCGCCTCCTCGACGTCGATCTCCAGGTCGTCCAGCACCGGCTGCACCGTCCGGACCACGAAGGGCAGGCCGATGAAGATCAGCGCCACCGTGATCCCGAGCCACGTGTACGAGACCTTGATACCGAGGGGATCGAGGTACTGCCCGAGCCATCCGTTGGGCGTGTAGAGCGTCGTCAGCGCGATGCCGGCCACCGCCGTGGGCAGGGCGAACGGCAGATCCACCATCGCGTCCACGATCCGACGGCCGGGAAACCGGTAGCGCACCAGGACCCAGGCCACCAGCAGGCCGAAGACGGTGTTGATCAGCGCCGCGACGAAGGAGGCGCCGAATGTGACCCGGTAGGAGGCCACGACCCGCGGGTCGGTCACCGTGGACCAGAACTGGTCGGACGTGAGCTCCGCGGTCCGGCTGAATACCGTGGCCAGCGGGAGCAACACGATCAGGCTCATGTAGGTGCAGGTGATGCCCAGGCTCAGCCCGAACCCGGGCAGCACCGTGCGCGACTTATGCCGCATCCGTCATCCCTTCGTAGGGGTAGACTGACAACCGGGGCTTAGCGCCCCGGCTGATAGATCTGGTCGAACAGCGCGCCGTCGGCGAAATGCGTGGCGTGGGCCTTCTTCCACCCGCCGAACACCTCGTCAACGGTGATAAGGGTGACCTTGGGGTACTGGGCCGCATACTTCGCCGCCACCGACGCGAGCCGCGGGCGGTAGAAGTTCTTCGCGGCGATTTCCTGGCCGGCCTCGGTGTACAGGTACTGCAGGTACGCCTCCGCCACCGCCTTGGTCCCGTGCTTGTTCGCGACCTTGTCCACGATGGTCACCGGGGGCTCGGCGAGAATGCTGAGCGACGGGGCCACGATCTCGAACTTGCCGACCCCGAGCTCCTTGATCGCGAGCAAGGCCTCGTTCTCCCAGGCCAGGAGGACGTCGCCGATCCCGCGCTCCACGAAGGTCGTGGTCGAGCCGCGGGCGCCGGCGTCGAGCACCGGCACGTTCTTGAACAGCTTGCCGACGAAGGCCTTGGCCGTGGCGTCGTTGCCACCGGGCTGGCGCAGAGCCCAGGCCCAGGCGGCCAGGTAGTTCCACCGGGCACCGCCCGAGGTCTTGGGGTTCGGCGTGATCACCGTGACACCCGGCTTCACCAGGTCACCCCAGTCCTTGATGCCCTTCGGGTTCCCCTTGCGGACCAGGAGCACGATGGTCGAGGTGTAGGGCGAGCTGTTGTTGGGCAGCCGGCTCTGCCAGTTCGCCGGGATGCTGCGGCCCTTCTCGGCGATCTGGTCGATGTCGTACGCCAGGGCGAGCGTCACCACGTCGGCCTCGAGCCCGTCGATCACCGAGCGGGCCTGCTTGCCCGAGCCGCCGTGCGACTGGCGGACGGTGACGTCCTGACCGGTCTTGCCCTTCCAGTACGCCGCGAACGCGTGGTTGAACGCCTCATAGAGCTCGCGGGTCGGATCGTACGAAACGTTGAGCAGAGTCACCGGCTTGGCCGCGCCCTGCGCCGCTGCCGGCGCGGTGCTCCCCGCGAGTGCGAGGAGGGCCAGCGAGCCGCCGAGGATCAATCGAGTGCGCATAGTCGTCACAGTTCCTGTCATGGGGTCGGGAATCAGAACGCGTGCTGGAAACGGGTAACCACGAAATCTTCGGACGCCCGGTCGCCGTCGGCGCCGCCGCCCTCGAACGTGGTGTGCTCGTAGTTCACGACCACCTTGATCTGCTTGTTCAGGTGCCAGTTCAGGCCCACGCCGACGGCCTTGGCCTTGGTGACCGCGCTCGCCGGGTTGGCGAACGTCGGGAACGCGTCGTCGTCGAGGTCGAGCTCGCCGTAGCGGGCCGCGATCTCGAAGGCGCCGAGGTGCCCTTCCTTGAGGTCGAACGGCTTCTTGGGCGTGGGGCTGCGGAACCCGGCCTGCTCTCCGGTGAGGAAGTAGCCGGCGCTGGCCTGCCAGGCCTTGTGGCTGAGCTTGGCGGACGTGGCAGCCGCGGCGGACTTCCTGGCTGGAGACGATGTACTCGCCCAGCACGCCGAGGGACCCGAGGCCGAGGTAGGCGTGCGGAGACACGCGAGTGCGGCGCCCTTCGGCGATCACCGAGTTCTCCGGCGCGACCAGATCGCTGCGATAGCGGAAGACGGTCTGCTGCGACGGGGCCCGGTAGCCGGCCAGGCCGGTCGTGGTGCCGGTCGTGGTTCCGACACCCTGCTCCTCGCCGGTGCTGCCCGAGATGCCGAAGCCGAGACCCTTGAGCGAGCCGGTCTTGACCGGCTGGAAGTACACCCGCGCAGCCAGGTCCTTGGAGTCGTTGCCGTCGCCGTCGCCATTGCCGAGGTCGGGCACGCCGTTGAAGATCCCGACCTGGTAGGCGAACAGGCCCTCGGACACGTCGCCGCCGATCTGCAGACCGACGTCGCGGTTCGGTGCCAGGTTGGTCGGCAGGCCGCGCTCGGCGAAAGTGATGTCGGTGGCCGACTGGAGCCGCTCGAACCCGACCGGCGGCTTGAACTTGCCCGCGCGCACGGCAAACGCCGGAGCGAACTTGCCTTCCCAGTAGGCGTCGAACAGCGTGGCGGTGCCCTGACCGAAGTCGGGCATGATGCGGAAGTCGAAGTACTTGCCGACGCTGGCCTCGATGATCGGCCGGGCGCGGCGGAGGAAGAAGGTGTTGGGAATCGCCTTGGCGTCGTCGCTCAGGAAGAAGCGTCCGTCGGCGTGGATATAGCCGCGGATCTTGAGCGTGTACTTGCCGTCCGCCGACTTCAGGCTGAAGCCGTCCTTGCCGTTGGCCGTCGCCGACTGGCGATCCTTCGCCGCCGTCGTGGTGCTCTCCGCCGCCAGCTCGCGCAGGCGCTGGAGGATCCGGACCTGCTGATCGAGCTCGTCAACACGGGCCTCGAGGGACTTCGTGGTGTCGGAAGCCTCCTGCTGCGCCCGCCCTTGTAGTGGTAGAGCCATGCTCCCCGTGATCATCACGATGCCGCTTACCCAGTTCCGGACCGCACGCATGCGTTGCTCCTTCGTTCGAATCGAGGTCGAGGACGTCCGGCGGTCCGGTCGGTCCGTCATGCGCGAGCGGCTCGTCCGCCCGCGCGGCGTCTGCGCTATTTCCGTCGCTCCGAGAGCTCGCTCTCGAAGCGCACCTTTTCCCGTCGCTCGAGCTGCACCACCCGTCCGTCGTGAATCACCAACTCGATCGTGCCGTAGCGGATGGACCGCAGGGCCTGGCGCAACTCCCGGAGGAGCAGCGGCGGCAAGGGCAGCGAGTTGTCCTGGCCGGCATCGGCTGCAGCCGGCACGGGGGGGTAGGTAGCCATAGTCGTCCTATATAGTCTATCTGTCAGATCGGGTAAATAGGCAAGACAGATGCCAGGGAGGGCTCGAGCAGGGGTCAGGCCGAGATTGCTTAGCCTAAGCTCTTGTCAGACAATAATCTGGAAATCTGCTGCTCAGCATTGGTCATGCAGGGATTGGCACTCGACGGAACGAAAAAGCGTGGCGATGCGCCACGCTTGAGGTGAGTTTGCGCCACCGAGTGTGGTTATTGAGGTGCTACAGGCCCACCCGCGGCCCCTGCCGAGCCAGCTCGACCTGCTGCTGCAGGGAGGCCAGACTGGTGCCGTCGAGAACCTTCGCGGTAGCATCGCGAACTTCCTTCATGGCCAGGTGCACCCCGCACACCGCCTCGTTGCGGCAATCGGCGCAGGGCACGTAGGCGGTCTGGCTGGCGCAGGGCACCGGGGCGAGCGGGCCGTCGAACATGCGGACGATCTGGCCCAGATAGATGTCGGCCGGGTCGCGGGCGAGCAGGTAGCCGCCGCCCTTGCCCTTCCGGCTCTGCAGCACGCCGTGGTTCTTGAGGCCGAGGAGGATCAGCTCGAGGAACTTCGGCGGGATCTGCTCTTCCCGGGCCAGGTCGGCGATACGCATCGGCTCTTCCCGCTCGCGGTCGGCGAGCGCGATGAGCGCTTTGATGGCGTATTTGGCCTTCTTGGAGAGCATGGGCCCCGCACCTGACAGTGAAGCGCCCGAATATAGTCAGGCCCCGACGCGGGTGGTGAGCACGCGTGATCGCCGGAGCGCCGACGCCTGCGGCGGGACCGGCCTAGAACCCGGTGGTCATCGAGACGCGAACCGCGCGCGGCGACCCCGGCGTGATGTTGTTGTTGCTGTGCGCGGTGGTGAAGTAGTCCTGTGTCGAACAGGTTCTCCAGATTCACCTGCAGCCCGCAGGTCGGCTGATTCAGCGTGAAGAAGGCCGCGGCGTCAAACCGGGTGAAGCTCGGGCAGGGTCACCGTGTTGTCGATGGCCGCGAACATCGTCGTCCTGATAGATCACTCCCAGGCCCGAGCCCCAGCGCGGCGTCGAGCTGGTAGCGGTTCCACAGCGAGACCGTGTTCCGGGGCACCAGCGGCCACCTTGGCGCCCGGCGCGGCGCCGCCGCGGTCAGGCTGGTGATCGTCGGCGTCCTGGTTGGCGTAGCCGCCGATGATCTGCCACTCGGGCGTGATGGCGCCGGTGACGCCGAACTCGAACGCCCTTGGTGCGCTGGCTGCCGGTCTGCACGGTGCTTCGCCGGATCGTTCGGGTCGGGCGCCGTCGTGTTGGTGCGATCGAGGCGGTAGACCGCGCGCGGTCACCGACAGATCGGCTGATGATGTCCCATTTGGCGCCGATCTCGTAGTTCGTGAACTTTTCGGGCTCGAGCGTCTCGGTGGTCGACGTTCAGCGAGGAGAACTGATCGCCGGAGCTGGGCAAGTGCCGACACGCTGTAGCTGGTGTACAGGGTCACCGGCTCGGTCGGCTTGAACAGCAGGCCGGCGCGGGGCGAGACGAGGTCGTCCTTCGGCTCGAGCGCCTCGCCGGTGCGCTTGTTGTAGAAATCCACGTCGAAGCGCTCGTAACGGAGCCCCGACAATCGCCTGCCAGTGGCTGCGAGAAGACGATCTGATTCTGCCCGTAGAACGACACGCGTCGTCGTGCGTAGAGTGGTTGTCCGCGTCGGTCGCGCTCTGGCGGAACGTGACCGGCACGCGAGATCGTCGGGTGCTCGATACGGGAGCCGTAACCGAGGTCGCGCGTGTCGTTGAAGTAGCCCGGTCTTGCGGAAGTTGTCGGTGATCTGGCGGCCCACGGCGACACCGCCGAGCAGGGTCTGCTCGATCGCGCCGGTCACCAGAGCGGTAGCGTCATCTCGGTCTGGTTGAGCAGGTTCCGACGCTCGGTTGCGGTTGTTGTAGGCCGAGATGCTGACCTCGGTGCCGGCCTCGTTCACCGCGCCGGGGAACACGTTCTGGTAGATCTTGTCGTAGTCGGCGAACATGGCTCCTGTTCCGCAGGGTGACGCCGACCGCCGGTGGTGTGCTCGATGCGTCGCCGTGCCGATGTTCACCAGCGCATCGGAGTAGCTCACGCGCGGGATCGCCGAAGAAGGTGCGCGGCGTCGCTCGAGCGGGCGCGCCGGCGAAGGACGGGATGCCCCGGTCGGCGGTGCGGTCGTCCTTGAAGTGCTCGTAGCCCGCGGTGATCCGGGTCCGCGAGCCCGGCAGGATCGTCAGCCGTGGGATTGATTCCGTAGCGCTCGACTCGACGTCGTTGCGATAGATGTCGGAGTTCTCGTACATCGCCGTTCATCCGGAACGCGAGCGCCCTCCGACAGCCCCTGGCCCACATCCAGCGCGCCTCGCTTGTTGCCGTAGGAGCCGCCCTGCAGGGTACAGCTCGCGGGTCGGTGTCCACCCGGCGGTCTTGGTCACCCGGTTGAGCACGCCGCCGCCGACCCCTCGGCCGAAGATCAACGCGTTGGCGCCCTTCAGCGCTTCGACCCGCTCCACGTTGTAGAGATCGCGGAAATACTGGACGTCGTCCCGCATGCCATTGACGAAGAAGCCGCGCGGTGGTGCTGTTGCCGCGGATCGTCGGCTGGTCCCGGTTGCCTTCGCCTTGCCCCATGGTCACGCCCGGGGATGTACCGGGTCACGTCGGCCATGCCCTGCATCCCCTGGTCGGCGATCAGTTTCCTGGTAATGACGGTGACCGACTGAGGAACGTCCCGGAGCAGGGTGTGGGTCTTGGTGGCCGAGCTGATCACCGACGCGGAGTAGCCGGCGGCCTTCGCTTCGACGACGATCGGCTGGAGCATCTGGACCGAGTCATGCGCCTGCTCCTGGGCCCGAGCCGACCCGGGGACTCCCAACAGGATGGCCAGGGCGACGGTCCACCCTAGGGAATGGTACGGATGCCGGACGGTCGCAGAGGGATGGCGCACGGGGACTCCCAGAGCACGAATGAGAATGAATATCATTTCAATTACTTCGCGACTCAGTATTCTCCTGAAATGGGAGTTTGTCAACCGAGATTACGAAATGCGGTGACGATCCGGTGCACGCGGGGCAGTGCGGCGGAAATCGCGGCGAGCTGGATACCGCGCTGGACGCCCCGCGCGCCGTAGCGGGAGTGAATGCGATCGACGGCGCCCTGCAGGGCGAAGCGGCGGGGCGGAGCGAAATGGACGCCGGCGCCATCCTCGGTCTCCCGCTCCTGCGCGATGGCGTCTGCGCCGCTCTCCCACAGCTCCAGCTGCGCGCTCCGCTCCTCCACGCTCCATGGTGAGCGTCAGCCCCGCGCACGGCGAGCCGGCTTGTGGTTGGCCAGGGCCAACGCCTGGCGCGCCGCGTCCCACAGGTCGGCGTCCAGCGCGGCGGGCGGCAGCGGGACCGCCCGGGCGGCGTCGGTGTGATCGGCATAGCCGAGCCTCGAGCCGCAGGCGGCGGGCGACGAGACCACCGCGCCGGAGCCGCCGGCCGAGCCGCTCGGTCAGCGTCCGGAGCAGCGCGTGCAGTACGCCGAGATCGTTGGTGTCGGTGCCGAGGATGTGCGCGAGGCTGAGCTCGGCGAGCCGCTCGGGCGGCAGCACCGGGCGCGGGTCGATGCCGAGCGCCCGCGCGCGCAGCGTGCGGCCGGTGCCGCCGAAGACCGCGCACAGCGCGCTCTCGGGGATCGCCGCCACCTCGCCGATGAAATCGAGCTGGTAGTCGTCGAGCCGGCTCCGCACCCGGGGGTGCAGGTCGGGCAGGACGATGAGCGGATGCGGCGCGAGAAATCCCGCCTCGACGCCGTACGGCACGATCAGCGCATCACTGTCGCCGCCGTCTCCGACCGCCGGTCGGCCCGCACCACGGCCTGGCTCACCAGCTTGTTGGCCGCCACGCCGACCGAGAGCGGGAAGCGGAGCCGCTCGCGCACCTCGCGCCGCACCCGCGCCGCGACGTCCACCGGCGGACCGAAGAGCCGCCCGGTGCCGGTGAGATCGAGGAACGCGTGGCCGTAGCCCCGCGGCTCGATCACCGGGCGTAGGCGCGCAGGATCTCGAGCAGCGCACTCGAGGCGCGGGCGTAGAGCCGGGGATTGGGCGGGATGAGCACCAGGTCGGGGCAGAGCTTGCGCGCCTGCTGGACCGCCATGCCGCGCTCGAGCCCCGCGCGCCGCGCCTCGGTGGACAGCGCGAGCACCACGCGCGCGCTCGGCGCCCGGCGGCGCGACCGCCACGGGGCGGGTCCGGAGCGCGGGTGCCACCAGGGCTTCGACGGTGGTGCAGAAGGCGGGGGGATCGACGAAGAGGATGGAGCGGGGCACGTGGCGGGGGCTCCCATCTTCGGTGTTTGTTCGGTTTCCTTCCAATTATGCCCCCCACTCGAGTGGTCAAGGCGTTCGCGCCGGCGCCGGGACTTCTCCCGGGTGCCGCAGGTTCGCATCTGACACCAGCGCCGGAGTCCGTTGCGGCTCCGATCCACGTACATCCAGCCGCAATCGTCCCCGCCGCAGATCCGCAGACTCCCGCCTCCTCCGACTCCAGCAGCCTGGCCGCCGACCAGATCACCGGCCACAGGGGCGACGGGAGTCCGAGTCGCGATCACGCCAGCGCCAGCGGTATCCGCTTGCCCGGCCTCCGGCCGGCAGCTCGAGCCGCTCGAGCGCCTGGGCCAGCAGCCCGTTGAAGGAGGCGAGCGCGCGCCGGCGGCACTCGCCGCGGGCGATCGCGCCGAAGAGATCGCGCAGGACGTCCCGCGACCTGGTGGGCGGACGCCAGCGCGGCCCCGGCCGGCTTCGGCCGCGGCCGCCAGTTGCGCGGAGCCGCCGGCCGCGGCCGCGTCGAGGACCCCGGCCCCTCGGCCCACCGGGTCACTGGTCGTAGGAGACCGAGACGGTCCTCCTCCGGACCGCGCGAGGTCCAGTCCACGGTGTTGACGAGGTCCAGGGCGGGATCGCCGGCGACGTAGAGGAACTCGGGCTCGGCGAGCTGAAGGGGGGTGGGTCATGCAGGAATATAGCACCAGTATTCGGCTCTTGACAGGTGCAAGTCGCGGTGTAGTCTGCACCAGTAATCGGTCATTTACGGTGCAGGCCCGGGAGGCATCACCGGAGGCAGTGATCGCACGCACCTGGGCCGGAGCCACCCGCGCGGCGGACGCCGACGCGTATCTGGAGTACCTCCACGCCACCGGTCTCGCGGCGTACCGGGCGACGCCGGGCAACCGGGGGGTGCTGGCCCTCCGCCGCATCGCGGGCGACCGGCGCGGAGTTCCTGCTCCTCACCCTGTGGGACTCGGCGGAAGCGATCCGGCGCTTCGCCGGAGAGGACATCGACCGGCGGTCTTCTACCCGGAGGACGAGCGCTTCCTCGTGGCGCGGGACGAGCGCGTCAACCACTACGAGGTCGTGTTCCACGCGGAGGCCGCACCATGAACGCGTCGCTCCCAGCCCGGCTCATCGGCGCCTTCGCGGCGATCTACCTGATGTGGGGCGGGACCTTCCTCGCCATCCGGTACGCGGTCGGACGTGCCGCCGCTGCTGACCATGGTCCTCCGCTGCGCCGGCGGCGCGGCGGTGCTGTTCGCCTGGCTGGCCTGGCGGGGTACGCTGGTCCCGGCCTCGCCCCTCAGTGGCTCACGGCCGGCGTCGCGGGCGCCTTTCTCTTTCTCGGCTGCCACGGCCTGCTGGCCTGGGCGGAGCAGCGGGTCGTCCTCCGGGGAGGCGGCGCTCCTGATGACCGCGATTCCGCTCTGGCTCATCGTGCTGGAGTCGGTCATCTCGCGGCGCCCTCCCTCGCCATCGTCCTCAGCCTGGCTGCTGGGCATCGGCGGGGTCGCCGTGCTCACCTGGGGCGAGGGCTGGTCCGGTGGCGCGACCGACCGCGTGGTACTCATCGTGAGCGCCTTCTTCTGGGCGGTGGGCACCGTGATCGTGCGCCGTGCCGGCACGCCGCTCCCGGCGGCGCAGTCCACCGCCATGCAGCTGGCCGCGGGCTCTCTGGTGCTGCTGGCGGCGAGCGCCGATCGGTGAGCCGGCCGGATGGAGTCCAGCCGCCGTCTCGCTGAGGGGTCGCTGGCGCTGGGTTTCCTGATCCTGGGCGGGACGGTGCTCGGATTCGGGGCCTACACCTGGCTGCTGCGGGTCACTCCCCGCCGCGGTGAGCAGCTACGCGTTCGTGAACCCGGTGGTCGCGCTGGGACTGGCGTGGCTGGTGGGCGACGGCGAGCTGTCGCCCCGCACCGGCGTCGCGGCGGTGCTGGTGGTGGCGGCGGTGATCTTCACCCGCCCGACCGCGGCGAAGCGAGCGGAATCGGACGATCCGGAGACGTGGGAAGGCACAACGCTCGAGCGGGCGATCCCCGCGCTGCGAGGCGGGGCGCGGGTGGACTATCCCAGGCGCTTTCGGGCGGATGGTGACGCTGTCTCTCCGCGGAGCAAGTGAGTCTTGACCGTGGCTTCGCTGATCCGGTGGCTAGAGCAGGGCCGCCTGCTCCGTCGCCGGCGCGGGGTGCGTTCTCGGCCCCTCGAGCCGGTCTCGCCGGCGCCTGGTATCCTCCGCGCGAAAGCCGTGCTGGCGCTGGAGCCGGTCGAGGCGCCGGTTGAGCGCGTCGCTGGTATGTCGCGGCTCACGCCCTCGCGCTCGCCGTAGTGGCGCCGGTAGCGCTCGGCGAGCTCGGGGAACTCGCGGGCGAGGTAGGGAAGGAAGCGGCGCCGCGCCGCGGGGCCGAGCCGGAGCGCCGACCCGACCACGTAGCGGGCACCCGCCTCCTTCGCCGCGCCCATCAGCCGGCCGAGCCCGCGCCAGTCGTCGGTGATGCCGGGACGATCGGCGCGATCAGGAGTCCCGCGTAGACGCCCGCCGCGCTGAGCCGGCCAGCGCCCGGATCCGGGCCGCGGGCACCGGCGAGCGGAGCTCGAGCCGGCGGGCGAGCCGGCGGTCCAGCGTGGCCAGCGACACGTTCACCGTCACCTCGTGCCGCTCGCGAGAGCGCCTGCAGCACGTCGATGTCGCGGGTGACCAGCGGCGACTTGGTGATGATCTCGATCCGGAGCCCGCGGTACCGAGCGAGCATCTCGAGCATGCTCCGGGTGAGCCGGTAGCGCCGCTCCGCCGGCTGATATGGATCGGTGGCGGTGCCGATGACCAGCGAGCTGGCCGCCGAGCCGGGCGGGATCGAGCGTGCGCGCGAGCACGCTCGGCGATGTCGGTCTTCACCAGGATGCGTTTCTCGAAGGCCAGCCACGCGGGCAGCGCCTCGAGGCGGCACGTCCGCCGCCGCTCGACCGGCATAGCGGTGCGTGTCCCGCGCATAGCAGTAGGTGCAGCCGAACTCGCAGCCGACGTACGGGTTGATGGACCAGAAGCCCATGCCCGTCGTCGGCGGGCGATGTTGAGCACCGAGCGCACGCGAGCGCGAGGAACCGGGTGCCGCGCTCCCGTTGGTCGAGCACCGCGAGCTCCCGCGACCGGGCGGGGGCCGGGACATCGAAGGCGAGCTGCGCCGTGCGGCTGGGGTCCGCTTCGCTCAACCGCACTTGCCCCAGCCGCAATAGACGCAGCTCACACAGGCGGAACTTCGACTCAATGGGCCGGCGCACTCGGGACAGGCCCGGGCAGCTTGCGCGACCGTGACGTAATAGACCGTCGGCTTCAGGGCCGAGGGCGGTCAGTACCTCGGGAGATTGCGGAGGGAATGGAGGAAGAGCATGGCGTCCTACTTTCGGCTTATGTTCGGTAACTGTCACCGAATATATGCCGAAGCAAGGGCGACGTCAACGCATCGAGGGACCGTCAGCGCATCGGGGAGGGCGTCCACATCAGGCTGGAGGGCCGAGTGATCCGTGCAGCAGCCGAGGTCATGCCTGACAGCTGAAGACGCAGGAGCCCGGCGAGCCGGTCGCCGGCGTGCTCCGTCCATGGGCGCCGGCGCCACTCCTCGAGCGTGATCCGCCGGGACCGCCGCTTGTCCTGCTCGAACACCTCGACCTGTCCGGAGGCAAACTCCGCGTCGAGGATGTTGAGATTCGCCTCGTCGTTCAGGCGGAACGACGGTTGTCGAAGTTGGTGGAGCCCACCGAGGTCCAGACTTCGTCCACGATCACCACTTTGACGTGGTACATGGTCGGCTGGTACTCGTAGATCTCCACGCCCGCCTCGAGCAACGGCTCCCACAGCGAGCGTGACGCGCGACGGACGGTCTTCGAGTCGATCTGGTGGCTCGGCACGATGATCTCGACGGGACGCGCCGCGCGCGCGCGCCGCACCAGGGTGGCGACGGCCAGCGTCGGGAACGAAGTAGGCGTTCGCGATGCGCACGCTTCGCACGGCGGAGGCGATCGAGAGCAGATACATGAGCCGGACACTCTCGCTGGCGTCGTCGGCGGAGCTCTTGAAGAACTGCGCCGCATGGGAGCCCGCCTCCTCCATCGGCGGGGAAATAGGCCGTCGCCGTGCAGGACCTCGGCGCACGTCTCCATCCAGTTGTCCATGAATGCGGCCTGCATCGACGCCACCGCGGCCCCTCGATCCGGAAATGCGAGTCGCGCCAGTGCTCGGGATCCTGGGCATCGCCCAGCCAGTTGTCCGCGATGCCGACGCCACCGGTGAATCCGATCCGCCCGTCCACGATCAGCAGCTTGCGATGGGTCCGATTGTTGAGCCGACCGAGGCTGTACCAGCGCAGCGGGTGATACCCCACCACCTCCACGCCGGCATCCTTCATGGCCTGGAGCATCGAGGCGTCGATCTTGCCGAGCCCACCCAGTCCAGCACCACGTGAACCTTGACCCCGGCCCGGGCTCGCTCGCTCAGTGCCTCGGCGAACTTCCGGCCGATCGACCCCGACCAGTAGATGAACGTCTCGAAGCAGATCGTCCGCCGGGCCCCGCGGATGGCCTCGAGCATGCGCGGGGAAGATCTCGTCACCGTTGCACAGCGCGCGCACCCGATTGCCGGCACGATGCCGGGCCGAGCAGCGCCGCCCATCGAGCGGACGAACTCGGCGTCGCCCGCGCGGTAGAGATGCTCGATCCGGTGCTCGATCTTCTTCGCGCTGGACGACAGGTTGGCGACGACGAGAACCACGAAGGCGCCCGCGAGCAGGGACAGCACGATCCACATCGGGGCCTCGACGAAAGGTGCGGGGGTCTCCCTGGCGTCAGGTCGTCCGATGCCGCCGTGCCGCCTCGTGCGGCAGCGTGAAGTCGGCCTCGGTCGGCGGACGGACCCACAGTCGAACGCCAGGAACAGGGTCTTGGAGAAGGGAAAGAAGGCGAACGGCGAGATCGCCATCAACACGATGGTGCCGATATGGAAGAAGCGTCCACGGCGGATCGGGCCAGAACCACCAGAGCATGCCCACGACCCAGACGCTGAACAGCGTCTCCACGCCCATCAGGTTGAAGAAGTACGCGCCGAGCCAGTACCCCTGCTCGCCGCGCTCGAGTCCCAGCCCGCACGCCGGGCAGTTGGGCACGAGGTGCGACCAGGTGACGAAGATCGGTCCGCCCCCGCACTGCGGGCAGCGCAATCGGAGCGCCCGGCCGAGGGCCTCAGAGCCGGGCCGCGATCCATCGCTCCAGTCGGTCAGCACGCGGCCGCGATCGAGATCGGCGAACAGCACGTGGTACGCGCCGGGGTACTCGCGCAGCTCCCGGTCGGGGTGACGGACCTGGGCCACGAAGGCGCGGCTGCCGTCCGGGGGGACCATGCGGTCGGCCGACCCGTGGAGCACCAGCAAGGGCAGCGGGAATCGCTGCGCCTCGGCCTGGACCCGAGCGATGGCGGCCACCACCTCGGTCGAGAGGCGCGCCGTCCCCGACGCGATGGAACAGCGGGTCGTCGAGCAGGGCGGCGGCGACGAGCGGATCGCGGGCGAGCCCGGAGAGGTCCATGCCCGTGCGCAGGGAGAAGCGGGGCCAGACGCGGGAGAGCACCCGGCCGAGCGCGAGCAGCGGAGCGGGCACGCCGAGCCGGCCCAGCGGCGGCGCCGCCGCGATGACGCCGCGGATCCGTCGGGATACCGCAGCGCGTACTCCAGCACGACCAGCCCGCCCAGGCTGTTGCCGAGGAGGAAGAGCGGCAGGTCGGGCTCCTCGCGCGAACCAGCTCGACGAAGCGGCGGAGGTCTTCCCGGTATTCGTCCCAGTGCTGGACGTAGGCCCGCTGGCCGGGGACGCCCGTTGCCCCGCATGTCGAGCGCCTGCACGGCGATACCCCGGCGACACAGATGTCCACCAGGTTCGGGTAGAGGCCCGAGTGGTCGCCCAGGCCGTGGACGTTGAGCAGGACGGCGCGGGGCCGCCCGTCGGGCCGCCAAGCCTGGCGGTAGAGCGACAGCCCACCCGCGCCCGAGAACCAGCCCTCCCGACGTGCTTGCGCGACCGTGGACGGGCTCCCATTTTCACCTGCGCCGGACGGCATCCCACCATCGCTCATGACCATCGCCACCATCCTCCGCTCACCAGCGGTCTCATCGTCTGAGGATACTATGTCCATTCGCGCCCGTCTGACACTGTGCTCCGGGCTGGTGCTCGCCGTGCTCGCCCTCGGCGCCCTCCCGTCCACCTCCGAGGCCCAGTTCGGCAAGCGGCTCAAGGACGCCGTGAAGCGGACCGCCGAGGACAAGGCGATCCAGAAGGCGACCACCGAGGAGAGCAAGGCGATCGACGGGGCCATGGAGGGCGGCGGAACCGCCAAGGCCGACTCGGCCGCGGGCGCCGCTGGCGCCGCGGCTCCCGCGACCCCCACCGGTGCTGCCGCGCCGAACGCCGGCGCCCCGGCCCCGGCCGCTGATGCCGGGGCCACGGCGGCGGCCGCCGCGCCGAAGACCGCGGGCGAAGGCGCGTTCGTCAACTTCGACTTCGTCCCCGGCGAGCGGGTGCTCTTCTACGACTGACTATGCCGGAGACGCGGCGGGTGACTTCCCGCGGCGCCTGGAGTTCGCCGAAGGGAACGCCGAAATCGCCGATTGGGAGTCGGCCAAGTGGCTCAGGGTGAGCCAAGTCCACGAAGTTCGCGATCGTGCTGCCGGAGGTGCTGCCGGATCGGTTCACGGTGGAGTTCGACTATGTGAGCAACAACAAGGCGAGCAGCGGGTGGCCCATTCTGGTCAATACCAGCGGCGCGAAGGACAACTGGCAGAGCCAGGGGACCTTCAATCCGACGGCGCGGTTCGGGACGCAGGAAGGCGGCGTGTACTCGGGCAAGATCGAGGCGTCGGGCCCCGGCGGGCGGCGACTTCCAGGACAAGGTGAACCGGGCCCGGATCATGGCGGACGGGAAGTACACCAAGGTCTACATCAACGGCGTCCGGGTGGCGAACGGACCCAACGCCGACATGGGCCGCACCACACGGTGCAGTTCTGGATCCCGGTCTACGACCAGACGGGAGCCAGCGTCACGCTGCTGGGCCCGATCCGGATCGCGGCGGGCGGGAAGAAGCTCTACGACGCGCTCGCGGAGAAGGGACGGGTGGCGACGCAGGGGATCTACTTCGATACGGGGAGTGACGCGATCCGCCAGGAGTCGGCGCCGACCCTGAAGGAGATCGGCACCATGCTCAAGGATCACGCCGATCTCAAGCTCACGATCGAGGGCCACACCGACAACGTGGGCAAGGCCGCAGTCCAACCAGGCGCTCAGCGAGAAGCGGGCGGCGGCGGTGCGCCAGTACCTGATCGACAACTTCCAGATCGAGGCGGGCCGGCTGGAGGCCAAGGGCCTCGGTCAGACCAAGCCGGCGGGCTCCAACGACTCGGCGGAAGGCCGCCAGCAAACCGGCGGGTCGAGCTGGTCAAGAAATAGTCCTTCGGCTCACATGCCGGCGCCCTTCAGTCGGGCGCCGGCGAGCTCGATCTCCTGCTTCCGCAGTGCCTCCGCCTTCGGCTTCAGCGCCTCCACCACCTCCGCCGGCACGCGTCCCTCGAGCTGCTTGAGCTGCGCGGCGTTCATCTGCCGCATCTCCTCGCGCTGGGCGGGCGACAGGAGTGTCGTGTCGATCCCGCCGAGATGCGGCGTGAGCGCGGCGGCGACGGCCGACAGGTCGCTCCGGATCGACTTGTAGCGCTCCAGGTCCACGCCCGCCGCGGCCGCCCCCGCCTGGGTGGTTGTCATCTCCTGCACCCCCATCATCGCGGACAGCGTATCCTCGCCGGTCCGGGCCTCCTTGAGCTTGGTGCCCGCCTCCCTCACCGCGACCAGCTCCGCGGCCATGCCCTTCTCCACCGCCCGATGTCCTCGGCGGTGACCGGCGCGTCGGGCGCGCCCGCGGAGGGTCCGGCCTCGGCGGCGGCCGCGAACGCGTCGCGGCCGTGTCCGCCGGGGCGTCAGCCCCCGTCTCGTCGTCCCGCGCGCCGCCGCACGCCAGCAGCAGTCCAGCCAGCAGGCCCAGGGGCGTACCGAACGAAAGCGCGTGTCGCATGGGGGTCCCTCACTGGAGTTGGGAGCGGTCGGCGGGTGGGAAGGGGTGGAGTATAGGGAAGGGGGAGGCCGCCGTCCAGCATCAGCGCACGACCAGCAGCGGCACGTCCTCCTGGAGCCAGCCGTCGGGCGCCGATCGGATCTCCTGCACCGTGCGCCGCTGCGGTCCGCTCGCCGCCGGGCGAATGGCTACCCGGCTCGAATACCAGGCGATAGAGCGTCGGTCCGGCGTTCCTCGCGTGCTCGGCGACGAAATCCGCCAGCGCCGCGCGCCACCCGCCGGCCGGCTCGGCGACGGGTCCGCCGCCGGCGGTGGCGCTCCAGCTCGCGGATGATGCGTTCGCGCGGAAGCCGAGCGTGCAGTAGCGCTGCCGCAGGTGCCGCTCGTCCTCCCGCGGGTCGGGAGCCGGGTGCGGACGAGGTCGCAGGCGCAGCGCCCCACCTGAGCGTCGACCGCGGTCTGCGCGCCGGGCAGCAGCGCCCGTCGCGGCGAGCGTCGGACGGCGGGCAGCGGATCGGCCGCGAGCCCGGCCGGCAGCATCGAGCGCACCTCGCTCAGGGTGAGCGGGGTCGCGAGACGGAGGAAGTAGCACACGGGAGAGCGGCCCGATCGGGCCTCAGATGGGCAGGTCGTCCCGGATCGAGCACCAGGATCGCGGCCTGCGGCACGACGAGATACTTCTTCTCTTCGAAGGTGATCTCCACGGCGGCCTTGCGGAAGAAGATCGCGTGGTCGCCCACCCGGGCCTGCATCCCGCGGCTCTTGGTTCTCGCGCGGCGTCCACCTTCCAGGGCTCGTCGTCGAGACTGCTGAGGTCGGCCACCGGGTCGCCGGGGCCGGTGGCGACGATCAGCCCGGTCTGCACCTGCTGCGAGTCGATCGCGGTCGCCGGGCAGGTAGAGCCCGACCCGGGTCCGCTCGTCCCCGTCCTCGGGGGTGATCAGGACCCGGTCCCCCACCACCAGCAGCTGCTTCTTGGGGAATTCCATACCGCGTGCGTCGCTCAGGCCTTTCCCCGTTCCCCTTGGCTCTCGTGGACCGTGACCAGCTCGATGATGCGGAGGCTGCGGGCTGGTGTGGGCAGGCGGAGGCTGATCTCGTCGCCGACGCGGCCGTCGGCCAGGGCGCGCCCGAGCGGGGAGCCAGGCTAGATGTGGCCGGCGTCGATGTCCATCATCTCCGCCAGCACGACCACGTAGACGTCGGTGTCCTTGGTGTCCAGATCCAGCACCGTGACCGTGGAGCCCGAGCCCTACGCGGTCGGTCGGCGCCTCGGTGGTTGGCGAGCTGTCCCAGCTGATTGAGCCGCTGGTGCAGCTGGCCCAGCCGGGCCTGCACGAACTGCTGCCGCTCCAGCGCGGCCTTGTACTCCGAGTTCTCCCGCAGATCGCCCAGCTCGACCGCCTGCGCGATCGCCTGGGGAAGCAGAACGTTCAGTTCATGGCTGAGCTGGTCGACTCTCGCGGCTCAGCTTCTCCCGCATCTCAGTGATCATGGTGCAACCAGACTAAGGAAAGAGAGCCTGGCGATGGGCATCGCCAGGCTGAAGGAGTTTGCTCTGAGGAAAGATACCCCCGGGACCGCGTTGCGGAAGAGCCCGGCGGTCGAAGTGCAAGACTGCCGCTGCTTAGCCCTGCACACCGGACCTTGGTATCTTGAGCGCCATGCCTCTCGACCCCCGAACCGCCCGGCTGGCCCCGATCCGGCTTCTCACGCTCGCTGGGGTGCTCCACCGCTCCGGCCGCACGCCTTGCGGCGGCCAGGCCGGCTCAGACCCGGTACCGGTGGAGCGGCTGGAGGCTCGTCGGACCGACGCTCATGGACCGGATCGGCACCGGCGTCGCGGTCGCTCCGGTCGGCCTCGCCGCGGAGTCTCGGAGCGCGACTTCCCGCAGGACAGCGACTACCGGGAGGACAACGACTTCTTCTACCTGACCGGCCTCGAGGCGCCGGGAGGGTGGCTGGTGCTGGTGGCGCGGGAAGGGCGCGGCCGATTCGGCCATCCTCTACCTGCCGGCGCGACGAGCCCGGCACGGAGCGCTGGAGCGGCGCGACGCTCGGCCCCGGTCCCGAGGCGCGCCGGCTGACCGGGGTGACCGAGGTACGGCCGGCGGACGAGCTCGAGTCGGACCTGAGGCGGCTGGTCGAGGGCGACGACGTCGCCGGCGAGGGCGGGGGCGCTCTACGTCACGTCCGCGGTGCGCCGGGCGGGCAGCACCGGTGCTCCGCCGCCTGCCTCGGCGCGGGCTCCCCGGCGCGGGTCAAGGATCTCGCCGCCGAGCTGGATCCGCTCCGGCAGATCAAGGACGAGGACGAGCTCCGCCGTCTGCGCCGCGCCATCGGCATCACCGCCGAGGCCCTGGACGAGGCGATGCGGGCGGCCCGACCGGGCATGTTCGAGTACGAGCTCGAGGGGCTGATCGAGTACGGATTCCGCCGGCGTGGCGCCGAGCGGCTGGGGTTTCCTTCCATCGTGGGCTCCGGACCCAACGCGACCACCCTCCATTACGACGAGAACCGGCGGCAGACCCGGGCCGGGGAGCTGGTCGTCATGGACGTGGGCGCCGAGTTCGGGTACTACTCGGCCGACGTCACCCGGACGATCCCGATCTCCGGGCGGTTCGACCGCCGGCAGCGGCAGCTCTACGAGCTGGTGCTCGGCGCGCAGCAGGCGGCCATGGACGCGGTCCGCCCCGGCACCGACCTGGCCACCCTCGACCGCATCGCCCGCGAATATCTCCGCGTCCACTCGGGCAGCCTCTGCGGCGGAGCCGTCGTGCGACCGGTACTTCGTCCACGGCCTCTCCCACTGGCTGGGCATGAACGTGCACGACGTGGGCTCGTACACCCGGCGGCTGGAGCCGGGGATGGTGCTCACCATCGAGCCGGGCATCTACATCCCGGCGGAGAGCCTGGGCATCCGGATCGAGGACGACATGCTGGTCACGGAGACCGGGGGCGAGATCCTGTCCGTCGGGCGCGCCCCGGACGGTCGCCGAGATCGAGCGGGCGATGGCATCGAGACCCGGTGAGATAAGGGACAGCTCGACAAGGATTTCCTTGACCTATGCCGAGGAAACTGATAACCTGCTGCCTTCACTCCGTCGTTGGCGTGGATCCTTGCACAAAGGACGCGTGAGGAATGCACCCTAGGACCGCTGCCGCCAGGCGATTCGCCGGCGCGCTGCCCTCTTTCTGCGTGCCGGCGCTTGCCGTGCTGGCGCTCGCTCTCGCGGGCTGCAGCCCCGAGCGGTATCCGCAGACGGCGCTGCTGCCCCTCTCCGATTTCGCCCGGATCGGCGACGACATCCAGGACCAGACGTTCTACTGGGCCCTCGGGGTGTTCGTCCTGGTCGAGGGCGCGCTGGTCTACGCCATCTTCCGGTTCCGCGGCAGCCCCGACGATCCCGAGCCCCCCCAGATCCACGGCAACACCACCATCGAGATCATCTGGACCCTCATTCCGGCGCTGATCCTGGCCGCGATCGCGGTGCCGACGGTCAAGGGCATCTTCGAGACCAACCACACCCCGCCCGGACGCGCTCAAGATCGAGGTCGTCGGGCACCAGTGGTGGTGGGAGTTCCGCTACCCCGACCCCAGCGTCACCACCGCCAACGAGATGCACATCCCGGCGGGGCGGACGGTCGAGCTGCTGATCAACACGGGCGACGTGGTCCACAGCTTCTGGCCGCCGCGGTTCGCGGGCAAGCGCGACGTGTTTCCCAGCCGCGAGACCCGGCTCTGGTTCAAGGCCGACAGCACCGGCGACTATTCCCCGGCCAGTGCGCGGAGTTCTGCGGCATCCAGCACGGCCGGATGGCCTTCCACGTCCGGTCGCAGACGCCGGACGAGTTCGACGCCTGGGTGGCGCACATGCAGACGCTGGGTCCGAAGCCGGCGCCGGCCCCGGCGCCGCGCCAAGCCGGGCGACTCGCTGAAGACGGCGAGCGCGGGCGGCAACGCGCGGGTGGCGCAGGACGCGCGGCGCCGCGCCAGCAGGACACGGCTGCGGCCGCCGCGCCGCAGGGCGCCGAGCTACGCGCAGGGCGAGAAGCTCTTCCTGGCGAAGGGCTGCGTCGGCTGCCACTCGCTCCAGGCGGTGGACGCGCCCAAGGGGATGATCGGGCCCAACCTGGCCAACGTCGGGGCCCGCTCGTACATCGCCGCCGGCTGGCTCAAGAACACGGACGAGAACCTGGCGCGCTGGATCCGCGAGCCCCAGACGGTCAAGAAGGGCGTCCTGATGCCGAACCTCGGCGTCACGGCCGACGAGGCCAAGGCGCTCGGCGCCTACCTCCGCGCACACCAATAACCGGACAGGACATGGCAACCACTGCACTCGACCAGCACCAGGCGCACGCGGCAGGCCACGCCGAGAAGACCGGCCTCTGGAGCTGGCTCACGACGGTCGACCACAAGCGCATCGGCATCCTCTACGGCGCCACCGCGTTCTTCTTCTTCCTGCTGGGCGGGCTCGAGGCGCTGCTGCATCCGGATCCAGCTGGCCCGGCGCCGACAACACCTTCCTCGACCGGACACGTACAACCAGCTGTTCACGATGCACGGCACGACCATGATCTTCCTCGCGATCATGCCGCTCAGTCGCCATGTTCTTCAACTTCATGATCCCGCTCCTGATCGGCGCGCGGGACGTGGCCTTCCCCCGGCTCAACGCCTTCAGCTACTGGGTGTTCCTGCTGGGCGGCCTGTTCCTCAACGCGAGCTTCCTCTTCGGCGCGGCGCCGGACCAGGGCTGGTACGGCTACGCCAACCTGACCTCGCGGCAGTATCTCGCCCGGGCTCAACGTCGACTTCTGGATGCTGGGCCTCCAGATCCTCGGCATCGCCTCGCTGGCGGCGGCGGTCAACTTCTTCGTCACCATCGTCAACATGCGGGCGCCCGGGCATGAAGCTGATGCGGATGCCGATGTTCGTCTGGATGAGCTTCATCACCCAGGTCCTGCTGCTGCTGGCCTTCCCGGTCATCACGGTCGCGCTGATCCTGCTGATGTTCGACCGCTTCTTCGGCACCCACTTCTTCGTTCCCGTCGGGCGGCGGCGACCCGCTGCTCTGGCAGCACCTGTTCTGGATCTTCGGGCATCCCGAGGTCTACATCCTGATCCTGCCGGCGTTCGGCATCGTGTCCGAGGTGCTGCCGGTCTTCTCCCGGAAGCCGCTGTTCGGCTACGCGGCGATGGTCTTCTCCGGCGTGTTCATCGCCTTCCTCGGCTTCGGCGTGTGGAGCCACCACATGTTCACCACCGGCATGGGCCCGATCGCGGACACGTTCTTCTCGCTCACCACCATGCTGATCGCCATCCCGACCGGCGTGAAGATCTTCAACTGGATGGGCACGATGTGGGGCGGCTCGCTCCAGTTCCGGACGCCGATGTACTTCGCCCTCGGCTTCATCGCGATGTTCATCATCGGCGGGCTCTCGGGCGTGATGCACTCCTCGCCGCCGGCCGACCTGCAGCAGAACGACACCTACTTCATCGTGGCGCACTTCCACTACGTGCTCTTCGGCGGCAGCATCTTCGCCCTGACCGGCGGGCGCCTACTACTGGTGGCCCAAGATGTTCGGCCGGATGCTCGACGAGGGGCTGGGCAAGCTGCACTTCTGGCTGATGCTGATCGGCTTCAACCTGACCTTCTTCCCGATGCACTTCCTCGGGCTGAACGGCATGCCCCGCCGGGTCTACACCTACCCGAAGGAGCTCGGCTTCGAGCTGCTGAACCAGATCGAGACGGCCGGCGCGCTCATCCTCGGCCTCGCGTTCCTGGTGTTCCTGTTCAACATCTTCAAGACCTGGCGCAAGCCGCGGAACGCGCCGGCCGATCCCTGGAACGGCGCCACGCTGGAGTGGGCGATCCCGTCGCCGCCGCAGGAGTGGAACTTCGACGAGATGCCGGCGGTGCACGGGCGCGACCCGCTGTGGGAGACGAAGCGCGAGCGCGGCGGCCCGCTGCCGGAGCCGCCGCGGGTCAGCGGCGCGGGGATCCACCTGCCGAACCCGTCGTACTGGCCGCTGGTCACCGCGTTCGGCGTGGCTGGCGCATCTTCGTCGCGATCATGATGTCGCCCAAGTGGGGACCGTGGGGGATCGTCGTCGCGTCGGCGCGTGCTGTTCTTCGGAGTCTACAACTGGGCTGTTCGAGAAGGGGTACTCGCGAGTTCTCGACGCCGTCGCACGGAGGCCACTGAGTGTCCGACACACGCGCACGCGCCTCGAGACCTCGCACCGGGCTCGACAGCCGGAAGCTGGCCATCTGGACCTTCATCGGGTCCGAATGCCTGTTCTTCGCCACGCTGATCTCGAACTACCTGGTGCACAAGGGCAAGAGCCTGGTCGGCCCGCTTCGCCCACGAGGCGTGGACCGATCGCCGCCACCGGCAAGGTGCTTCGAGCCGATCATCGAGATCCCGCTGGTCACGCTCGGCACCGCGCTGCTGCTGTTCAGCTCGCTCTTCGTGGTGCTGGCGCTGAACGGCGCGCAGAAGGGCAACCGGAAGATGCTGCTCGGCTGGCTCGGCGCCACGCTCGCTCTGCGGGATCTTCTTCGTCGGCATGCAGGTGTACGAGTTCACCCACTTCGTGCACAAGGGGCTCACGCTCCAGCACCAACCTGTTCGGCGCGAGCTTCTTCACCCTGACCGGCTTCCACGGCACCCACGTGACGCTCGGGGTGATCTGGCTGCTCACCATGCTCGATCCTGGCGCTCCGGGGCAAGCTGCCGCCGCAAGCGGTCGCTCAACCTCGAGATGGCGGCGCTGTACTGGCACTTCGTGGACGTGGTCTGGATCGTGATCTTCCCCGTCGTCTACCTGATCAAGTGAGCGTCCGATGGACGCCCACGCGCCCGCGCAGGAACCACGCCCACGATCACCCGACGCCCGGGACTCTACGCCAAGATCGGCCTGGTCCTCTTCGTCCTCACCGCGCTCGAGGTGGGCCTCTACGAGATCACCTACGGCGAGCACGCCGGCCCGCTCGGCCACTCGATCCAGCCCTTCTTCGTGCCGCTCCTGCTGCTGCTGTCGGCGGCCAAGTTCGCCCTGGTGGCGATGTTCTACATGCACCTCAAGCAGGACAGCAAGCTGTTCACCGGCGTCTTCGTCTTCCCGCTGATCATCGCCGCGGTCATCATCGTCGCCCTGATCGTCCTCATGGCCTACCACTGCGCCTTCGCCCGATCGGGCTGATGCCGCTGCCGCTCGCGCTGCTCCTGGACGAGCGGCCGCGGCCCACAGTCCCATACGAGCTGGCGTGGTCGCTGCACCCCAGCGTTCTCATAGGCACCGGGCTTCTCGGTGCCTTGTACTTTTAGGGGATCGGGCCGCTGCGGCGCCGGCTGTCGCTGGGCCCGCCCGCGCCGGCCTGGCAGGTCGCGTCGTTCTCGGGCGGGCTGCTGGTGCTGCTGCTGGCCCTCAACGGGCCGATGCACGACCTGAGCGACTACTACCTCTTCTCCGTCCACATGGTGCAGCACCTGCTGCTCACCCTGCTGTTCCCGCCGCTGCTCATCGCGGGCACGCCGGGTGGCTGCTCCAGCCGCTGCTGCGGCGGCCGGGCGTGCTGCCGGTGGCGCGGGTGCTCACCCAGCCGGTCGTGGCGGCCGTTCTGTTCACCGTGACCATCGCGGTCTGGCACCTGTCGCCGTTCTACGAGCTGATGATGCGGAATCACGACGTGCACATCGCCACCCACCTGATGTTCATGGTCACGGCCACGATCCTCTGGTGGCCGGTGATGAGCCCGGTGCCCGAGCTGCCGCGGCTGCCCTACGGAATGGGGATGCTCTACCTGTTTCTGGTGGGCATCCCGATGCAGATCGTGGCCGCGCTCATCACGCTCTCGGACGACGTGCTCTATCCCTGGTACGCCGCCGCGCCGCGCACCTGGGGGCTCTCGCCGCTGGACGACCAGCAGCTCGGCGGGCTGCTCATGTGGGTCCCGGGCAACCTCTGGATGTTCCTCGCGATCGGGGTGCTGTTCTTCTTCTGGGCGAGGGAGACGAAGTGAGGAGATCTCCGGTGCTGCTCGCGATCGTCGCGGCGTTGGTCCTGTTGCCCGCCGCCGGGCGGGCGCAGCAGCCCGCGCTGCCGGACTTCGACGCCCTCGGCTTCGAGGCGTCCGAACGGCTGGGCGAGTACATCCGGGTGCGCACGGTGAATCCGCCAGGCAACGAGACCGCCGGCGCGAAGTGGCTGCAGCAGGTTCTGGAGAAAGAGGGAATCGCCTCGCAGATCTTCGAGTCGTCTCCCGGCCGGGGCAACCTGTACGCCCGGCTCAAGGGCAACGGCTCGAAGCGTCCCATCGTCCTGCTCAGCCACATCGACGTGGTGCCGGCGACCGACTCGGCGTGGCGCGTCGGTCCCTGGTCGGGGGCCACGCGGGACGGGGCCGTCTGGGGTCGCGGAGCGCTCGACATGAAAGGCACCGCGATCGTCGAGCTGATGACCGTGATCGCCCTCAAGCGGCGCGGCGTGCCGCTCTCCCGCGACGTGATCCTGCTCGCGAACGCGGACGAGGAGACCAACAGCACCGGGGCCCAGTGGTTTACCCGGGAGAAGCGGGGCCTGCTGGGCGATGCGGAGTTCCTGCTGAACGAGGGCGGGCACAACCGGCTGAGCGCGGAGGGGCGGACCGAGTACTACGGCATCGGGGTGACGGAGAAGGTGGCCTACTGGGTGCGGATCAGCGCGCGGGGCTCGCCCGGTCATGGCTCGATTCCCCGGCCGGATAACGCGTCGGCGCGCATCGCTCGGGCGCTGGGCCGGATCGCGGCGTACCAGACGCCGATCAAGCTCACGCCGCCGGCGGAGCGCTACTTCAAGCAGCTCGCGACCCGGGAGCGAGACGCGCGACACCGCCGCTGGCTGGCCGATCCGGCGTCGGCCCTGCGACAGCCGGCGGCGCGGGAGTGGTTCACCTCCAACCTCTACTACAACGCCATCCTCCGGAACACCATCAGCATCACGGTGCTGCGCGGCTCGGACAAGACCAACATCATCCCGCCCGAAGCGAGCGCCGAGCTCGACGTGCGCTTGCTGCCGGGCGAACGGCCGGCAGATTTCATCCGCGAGCTGGCCCGGGTGATCGGCGACTCGGCGGTGGAGATCACGCCGCTTCGGCCGGAGCGGGAGGCGACCACGTCGCCACTCGACGGACCGCTGCTCGAGGCCATCCGGGAGGCGGTCGCAGGCGATGGAGCCCGGCGCGCTGATCACGACTCCGATGCTCTCCGGATTCACCGACAGCTACTACTACCGCTCGGCCGGCATCGGGGCCTACGGGATCAGCCCTTTCAGGCTCAGCGAGGAGGACTCGCGGACGGTGCACGGGAACGATGAGCGGGTCACGGTCGAGAACCTGCGGTTCGGCGTGGAGTTCTTCTACCGGATCGTGGAGCGGGTGGCGAGGTAGGCCGAAGCATCGCGGCGCTGACGGCTAAAGGCGGCATTCGTGCACCTGGATAGCATCCCCTTCGGGATCACCGATTGGCAGCAAGTCGACCCCATCGAGCGGGCCGGCGAAGCCGGAGTGGCGCGATGGCGTAGTCGGCAGTTCGGAGCCGTGCGGGTTCGGCTGGTCGAGTACTCCGCAGGCTATCGAGCCGATCACTGGTGTCAGAAGGGTCATATCCTCTACTGTGTTTCCGGCGAGCTCGAGACCGAGCTGGCTGATGGCCGTCTCTTCAAGTTGACCCCAGGCATGAGTTATCAAGTGGCGGACAACGCGGAGCCGCATCGCTCGCGGACGGCGGGCGGGGCGACGTTGTTCATCGTCGACTGAGACCCGCTCCACACCTGAGGATCGCTCCATGACGACCCTTGCTTCCTTCCTGACGGATGCCCATTTCCGACGAGTGCCACTGGTGCGCACGGGTGTGGGTCACTTCGAGGCGGCCGGAACCCTGAACGATGTCCCGATCCGTGTCTTGATCGACACCGGGGCCGCGAGCACGGTCCTCAGCCTGAGTGTGGCCCGGAAGCTCGGATTGGACCTGGTATCCTTGGGGCAAGTCGGCGGGGGAGCCGGCGGGACTAACCTGGAGGTCTTCGAGGTGCGCGGCGCTGAGCTTCGCTTGGGGGAGGTAGTGCCTCGCCCCCAGGCGCTCGTGGCCATGGATTTGAGTCATGCGGATGCCGCATTAGCCCAGGGGGGCGCGGCGCCGGTAGATGCGATCCTGGGCGTCGACGTCTACGAGGCCCAGGCCGCGGTGATCGACTACGGGAGTGCCTCGTTATTCCTGAGAGACGTCGCGTCGCCAGCCGTGGGCAGTGAGGCATCATGACTGGGCAGCTGATGCGCGTCGTCGCGACTGGTTGGATACTCCTTGCCGGAACGCCACTATCGGCACAGCGGCGTGATGTCGACACCCTGCCTTCGGCGGTGGTGCAGCGCTTCGTCGATGCCGTGAACGCCCGCGACCTGCCAGGCGCGATGGAAACAGTGGCACCTGAGGCGGTGTTCTCCGTTCTTCCAGGCGGCAGGATCATCGCCGCCGGGCAGGATAGCATTCGCGCGTTCTATGCAGCGAGGCTTGCTGAGTCGAAGCCTGGGTTCAGCGTGGAGGTCGCGCGGCGGATTCATGATCGCAGTTTCGTGATCGATCATGAGGTATTTCATGAGAAGGGAGCCCGAGCACCGACGGGGCGGGCTACCTGGGTATACTGGGTGGTGGGTGGGCTGATTCGACACGCTTGGACGCTCAAGCCCCCACCGCAAGCGCCATAGACCGTCCAGGGCGACTCGCGTAGGTGGCGAAAGGGAGGAGGACCATGCCGCTGTATCTATCCCGGTTCAGCTACACGCAAGAGACTTGGGGTCGGCTGATCCGCAATCCGGAGGACCGCCGCAAGGCGGCTCAGTCCTACATCGAGTCGGTGGGCGGGAAGCTCCACGGGTTCTGGTATGCCTTCGGCACGCACGATGGCTACAATCTGTGGGAAGCCCCTGACAACGTCTCCATGGCCGCAGTTGCGCTCGCGATCAGTGGCGGCGGTGCGCTGAGCTCGTTCGAGACCGACGGTCCTCCTGACCGTCGATGAAACCCTGGCCGCCCTGCGCAAAGCCGAACAAGTTGGGTATCGGGCGCCTGGCGCGTAGGCGGCCAACTCGCGGCAACCATGAGCACTCCAAGACTTGTCGAAGCGTTCTATGCGCGGATGCACTGGCTCGCCGCGGCATGGTTCCGCTTCGAGGCGGAAACCATTGCGGACCTGTGGGTGGTTAGCGACATCTCGGTCCTGGATGCCCTGCTGGGGGCAAACCAGAGCGCATAGCACGCACTCGAGCGCGGGTGTCAGGTGGCACGAAGTAGGTAGCGAATGGCGTTGTACCCCGTGGTTCGATTCTCCGGAGGTCACAGTGAACCAGGCAGACGAGCGTCTGCGGCCGCATCCGAACACGCGGTTGGCAGGCCCAGTGGTATCTCTCAATCTTCCAGATCTCGCCCGGGCTCTGCATGCGGAGCCTCACCCGGCCAAGAATGGACATCGGCAAGCGGGTCTGGTTCATCGGGGTCCTCTCCGGCTGCTCCTGTTCACGTTCGATCCAGGGGGGCGTTTGCCGGAGCATCGCGCCCCTGGCCACGTGGTAATTCACTGCATTCGAGGCGAGCTGGCTGTCGAGGCGACTTCTGAACAATTTCAGGTCCGCGGTGGCGAGGCGATCGTCCTGGAGCCGAATGTGCCGCACTCGGTGGAGGCCGTAGTAGAGAGTGATATGCTGCTCACCGTGTGCCTCGACTGACCCGCGATGATCCGTGACGCAGTCGTGGCTCTCGTCCGGGCCGGACCCGTCACCGGCAGCACACACCGGGCATAGGCTATGGACCGCGCGACCCTCCTCGCCGCCCTGAGACGCCACTGGGAATACGCCGGGACCGATCAGGAGATCGCTCACGAGATCTATCATGACGACGCCGTCCTGGAGTTCCCCAGTCCCGGGAGCGCTTTGAGGGGAAGGACAGCTTCAAGGCATGGAGGTCCATCTATCCTGCCGCGGTCAAGTTCAAGATCAGGCGGCTACGAGGCCACGGGCTGCTCTGGGTAGCGGAGAACTCGATCAGCTATGACGGCGGGCCGTGGAACTACACCTGCAGCATCCTGGAATTCAGGGACGAGAAAGTAGCTCGAGAGACGATCTACATCACTCAGGGATGGGACGCTCCAGAGTGGCGCGCCGATTGGCGCGCCGAATGGCAGGACGAGTCCCTGGGTTAGGCAGCGAGCTCACCCATGAAGCAGCATACTCGCACCAGGCATCGGCGGATATGTGAGCGCCGGCTTCGAGGCCGTGCGAGATGCGTTCGTTGAGAACTTCTCCCTGCGCCACGAGCTGGGCGGCGCCTGTTGCGTGTACCAGCGAGGCGACAAGGTCGTCGACCTGTGGGGTGGCGTGCGGAACAAGGTGACCGGGGAGCCCTGGGAAGCGAACACCATGGTTCTCGTCTACTCGGCCACCAAAGGCCTGGCGGCGATGACGCTGGCTGTGGCGCATTCCCGGGGCTGGCTCGACTACGAGGAACGGGTCTCGACCTACTGGCCGGAGTTCGCCCAGGAGGGCAAGGGAACGATCACCGTCCGCCAGCTCCTGGCCCATCAGGCGGGCCTGTTCGCCTTCGATGAGCAGTGGACAAGAGTGTAGTGGCGGACCCCGATCGGTTGGCGGCCATCCTGGCTCGCCAGAAACCGGCCTGGGATCCGGGTACCCGTCAGGCCTATCATGCGATCACTCTCGGGTTACTACGAAAGTGAGTTGCTCCGCCGCGTCGACCCCGAGCGTCGCAGCCTGGGGCAGTTCTTTCAGGATGAGATCGCCACGCCCCTGGGACTCGACTTCTACATTCGTCTCCCCGAGTCGATCCCGACCTCCAGACTGGCGACGCTGGCGAGACCCGGCCGGATCGAGATGCTGCGGGGATTCCCGCTTCGGCTGACACTTACCGCGATGAATCGTCGCGCGAATATCGTTCGGGCGCTCGCCGGATCTCTTCTGCCCAACGACGAGCAGCGCATCTACGCGCGCAATTTCGAAGTCCCTTCGGGCGGCGGGGTCGGCACGGCGCGCGCCATCGCCCACGCCTACGGCGTGTTTGCGAACGGCGGACAGGAACTCCAGCTCCGCCCGGAAACACTGCAAGCCCTGGCGGCACCGGCGATTCCTCCGACCCGTGGCTTCTACGACGAGTGCATGATGGGGGACGGCGTATGGTTTTCGCTGGGGTTCATGAAGCACTGCCCGGTGTGGTCGTTCGGCAGCGAGGGCTCGTACGGAGCGCCCGGAGCAGGAGGTTCTCTCGGCTTCGCCGACCCGAAGGCCGGGATCGGGTACGCCTACGTCACAAGCCGAATGGGAACATCGGTAACGGGTGATCCGCGGGACCTCGCGTTGCGAAACGCCACATACTCGAGCATTCCCGGTTAGACCGCCGCTCAACAGAGCATCCTACCCTACATTCGGATCCATGAAGACCCAATACTACACCGCCGCCAGTCTGGACGGGTTCATCGCCACGGTGGACGACTCGCTGGAGTGGCTCTTTCCGCTCGGCGACATCGCCGACACGAGCTACCCGACCTTCATCCAGGACGTCGGTGCGATCGCGATGGGTTCCGCGACCTACCAATGGATGCTGCGGCACGTTGTCGGTCGTGACGCGAAGCGACCGCAGCCGTGGCCGTACCAGCAGCCTACCTGGGTCTTCAGCTCGCGCACGCTCCCGCCCGTGGCCGGGGCCGACATCCGATGGGCGCGCGGGGACGTCCGACCGGTACACGCCGACATGGTGCGGGTAGCCGGAGGCAAGAACATCTGGATTGTCGGCGGCGGGGAGCTCGCCGGCCGGTTCCACGACCACGGCTTGCTCGACGAGCTCTTCGTGCAGGTGGGGTCGGTGACGCTGGGGGCCGGGAAAGCCGCTGTTACCGCGTGCCATCACGAGCCCACCGCTCCGGCTGGTCTCGGTCAAGGCGATTGGTACCGGCTTCGCCGAGCTGCACTACGAAGTCCCACGTGGTGTCACCGAATGAATGCCGGTGTGTGGACGGGGATTCGCGGCTTGTGCCTGGTGGCGGCCCTCCTCGGCAACGGCCCGGAGAACGGTTCGGCCCAGGAGGCGGACAGTAGCACGGGTCCGCGCCTGACGAATCTGGCAGGCAGCAGGAATCAGCCCGGGCTGTTCACTCAGCGCCTGGTCATCCCGGCGCACTTCTGTAGTCCGGTCCACAGTCACGACCACGACCTGCACGGGCTCGTGCTGCGAGGAGTCCTTTGGATGGGCTTCCTGGACAGTCTCGGCCGGCTGCAGGTGCGAGAGTACCCATCGGGAAGCTTCGTGCCGGTCCCGGCCGGGCGGCGGCACGTAGAGGGCAGCCCCGAACAGACGGAGATTCACCTCAGTGGAATCGGGCCCCTGCGAACCACGGTGGTGGATAGCGCGACACCCTCGCGCTGTACACCTGATCCATGACACCCGAGGCGCACATGCCCCGCGCGCTGCACCCAGGCCGGCTGATCGCGACCGCGATCGCCGGCACCATCGGGCTGCTCCCCGGATCAACGGCCGGCTCGGCCCAGGTCACCATCGATCGCGAGAACCGGTACGCCAGCGTGGGCGCGATCATGGTCTGGCAGGTGGATGCTGCCGGAAAGCCGTTGCAGCTGCGTGGATTCGTCAGCGGCACCCTGATTCGCGAACGGGTGATGGTGACGGCCGGTCATTTCACCGCCCCGGCCAAAGCGCTGGGCGTGCTCCCGCCTTCCATCCGGATGTTCGCAAGCTTCAGCCCGACCGACGCCAAGAATCCCAGGACCTGGATCCCCGTGGTGCGACTGGCCACGCACCCATCGATGCCCCACTGCCCGCCGCCACCTCGATGCGACCCGACCGATGAGATCCTGGTTGCCCCGCTTCAGCCCGGGATCGCCGATGTGGGACTGGTATTCCTCGCGCGCGCGCCGGGCGGCATTGCGCCCGCGCGTTTGGCCCAGCCCGGCACGCTCGACAGGTTCGAAGGAGCCCAAACGGCCATCGTGGGATACGGCACCACGACGCCACAGGACCGGACCGCGCCTCCGGACACCGCGATGTGGGATGGCAAACGGCGCATCAGGACTTCGAGGATACGAAGAGTCGTCGACGAGACCTGGGCGCTGTGGTCGATACCCAGCTACGTATGCTCGGGAGACTCGGGGGGAGCGATCTTCCTGAAGGCCGGCACTGACATGACCGTCGCGCCCCTGCTCGTCGCCAACGTGAGCGATGGAGGCCTGGACTGCCGCCGGCACAACAACAACAATCGCCTGGACACGCGCGGGATCCAGAACTGGATCGACGATACCGTGCGTCCGCAGTCGGGCGACACCGTGCAGCCGAAGCCGAGACCGTGACATGAATCCGCCGCCTGACCTCAGTATTCGCCGGCTCACGCGCGACGACCAAGCGCCGATGAGAGCGCTGTTGGCGACCTTCGGCGAGGCGTTCGAGGAAGCGGATACCTACGGCGGGAACCAGCCCAGCGAGAGCTACCTCCAGAGATTGCTCGACAGCGACTACTTCATCGCGCTCGCCGCGTTGAAGGACTCTGAAGTCGTGGGTGGGCTGGCGGCCTACGAGCTGCACAAATTCGAGCAGGAGCGAAGCGAGATCTACATCTACGATCTTGCCGTATCAGCGGCCCACAGGCGTGAAGGCATTGCCACCGCCCTGATTGGTGAGCTCAAGAAGCTGGCGGTGGAACGCGCGGCCCACATGGTGTTCGTGCAGGCGGATCTTGGCGATGAGCCGGCGATCGCCCTGTACTCGAAGCTTGGGCGTCGCGAGGACGTACTACACTTCGATATCGCTCCAGACGACGGGGCCGGCGCGGGGTAATACAGACCGACGCACGGCCCAGCCCCTCACTCCACCTTCCAGCTCCCGCCCAGCGCCCGATAGAGCAGGATCGCCGAGCTCAGCTCCAGCAGCTGCGTCTGGCTCAGCCCCAGCTCGGCCGAGAAGAGCTGCCGCTGGGCATCGAGCACCTCGAGGTAGCTCGCCACGCCGCCCCGATAGCGGATATCGGCCAGCTCGGCGGCCTTCCGCAGCGCCACGACCTGGCTCTGCTGGGCAACGCGCTGATCGCGCGCCGTGCGGACGGCCACCAGCGCGTCGCTTGCCTCCCGAAAGGCCTCGAGCACCGTCTGCTCGTACTGCAGCCTGGCTTGCTCGGATCGAGCGCCGGCCGCGCGGGCTTCATTGGCGAGACGGCCGCCGGTGAAGAGCGGAATGGAGATCCCGGCCTGTAGCTGATACACCTCGGTGTTGCCGCTGAACAGATCGTCCACGGTGCCGGACTGGGTGCCGTAGTTGCCGGTGATGTTGATGGTCGGGAGGCGCGACGCCTGCGCTACCCCAACCCGTGCCACGGATGCCGCGAAGGCCCGCTCGGCTTCGCGCACGTCCGGCCGGCGTCCCAACAGCGTGGCGGGCAGCGAGTCGGGGACCTGCACCGCCTCCACCGCGTCGGCCAGGTTCGCGGTCGCCGGGACGTCGAACGGCATCCGGCCCACCAGCGTGGCCAGCTCATGCTCTCGCTGGGCCCGGAAGCGCCGTGCCTGCGCCAGCGCGGCCGCGGGGACCGCGACCTCGCTCTCGAACTGGTGCACGTCGAGCTCCGAGATGACTCCCGCTCCGAATCGCTCGCGGGCGAGCGCCAGTGTCGCCCGCCGCGACGCGAGCGTGCGCTCGGCGATGGCCTCTTCCTGCGCCAGCTCGAGCAGGCCGAGATAGGCGGTGGAGACGTCGCTCACCAGGGTCAGGAGGGTGGCGCGGTAGCTCGCCTCCTCCGCCTCCAGGTCGGCGCGCGACGCCTGGACACCGCGACGGATGCGGCCCCAGAAGTCGAGCTCCCATTGTACGTCGGCGGTGACGCGAAAGGCGTCGAAGGCGACCGGCTCGAAGGCGCCCAGCGCGATCTGGTTGGTGCCGGCGGACCCATTGGCCGACAGCTCCGGAAAGAGCCCGGAGCGGGCCACTCCGACCTGGGCCCGGAACTCACGGATCCGCGCCACCGCGGTCTGGACGTTCCTGTTCTCGCGGACCGCCGCCTGGACCAGGCCGACCAGGGTCGAGTCCTTGAGGATGGACAGCCAGGCCAGGTCTGCCGAGTCCGCCTGCAGCGTCCGGGGCGCGCGAGAGGCCAGCGAATCGGCTCCCGCCAGCGAGTCGTAGAAGGCGCCGATCGAATCGGGTCTCGCCGACACACGGACGGCAGCACCAGCCGGCGCGACCTCCGGCTCGTGATACGAGGGGCCGACGGCGCAGCCGGTGACGAGCGCCAGCGCCAGGGTGGTGAAAGTGATCCGGCTCATGCCCCTTCCTCCGCCGGCGCGCCGACCCGCGCCGGTGCGCGGCGCGTCCAGCGCTCGGTGAGCCCGCGAATCACGGCAAAGAAAAGCGGGATGAAGAACACGCCGACCGTCGTGGCCGTGAGCATGCCGGCGAACACCCCGGTGCCGAGCGAGTGCCGGCTCGCCGCGCCCGCCCCGCTCGCGATCATCAGCGGCGCCACGCCGAAGATGAAGGCGAACGAGGTCATGAGGATCGGCCGGAACCGCTCGCGCGCGGCTTCCATCGCGGCTTCGCGCACGCTCTTCCCACGAGACCGCAGCTCGTTGGCGAACTCCACGATCAGAATCGCGTTCTTGGCCGCCAGTCCGACCACGGTGATCAGGCCGACCTGGAAGTAGATGTCGCTCGGAATTCCCCGAAGCCACACGCCGAGGAAGGCGCCCATGACTCCGAACGGAATGCCGAGGATGACCGCGAACGGAATGGACCAGCTCTCGTACTGCGCCGCGAGCACGAGGAACACCAGCACCAGACCGAGCGCGAACACCACGCCCGCCTGACCGGTGGATGCCCGCTCCTGGTACGACTGGCCGCTGTAGGCGAATCCGACCCCCTCGTCGGCATACGTCCCGGCGAGCAGCTTCTCAACCGCGTCGAGCTGCTGGCCCGAGGCCACGCCGGGTGGCGCGGTGCTGGTCACCAGCGCCGAGGGGAAGCCATTGAACCTGCTGAGCACGCTGGGCGCGCCCCGGAACTCCGTCCGGGTGAGCGCCGAGAGCGGGATCATCTCGTCGTTCTCGGCGCGGACGTACAGCCGGCCGATGTCCTCGGGGCTCTGCCGGAAGCGCGACTGCGCCTCCGCCTGCACCCGGTAGGTTCGGCCGAAGATGTTGAAGTCGTTGATGTAGAGCGACGACAGCATGGCCTGCAGGGTGGCGAAGAGGTCATCCAGCTCGACCCCGCGCGCCTTGGCCGTCTCCCGGTCCACGTGTACGAACACCTGCGGCACGTTGGCGCGGAAGGTGGTGGCCGCGGCCGGCGTCTCGGGCAGCTTGTTCATGTCGGCGAGCACCGCCTGGACCTGCCGCGCGAAGGCAGGGACGTCCTGCCCTCGCCTCGCCTGGAGGTTGAGCTCCAGGCCCGCCGTGGTGCCGAGGCCCGGGATCTCGGGGAAGTTGAAGCCGAAGGCGAGCGCGTCCTTCATCCCGAAGAGCTGGCCGTTCATACGGCCGAGAATCGCGTCGACCGTGTTGTCCTTGTTGCGCTCGTCCCACGGCTTGAGCAGGACGAACATGGTGGCGCCGTTGGACTGGTTGGCCTGCGCCAGCAGGTTGAAGCCGACCAGCGCCGCGAAGGTGCGCACGCCCGGCTCCTTGCGGAGCATGCCTTCGACCCGTTCCACCACGGCATCGGTGCGCTGCCGCGACGCGCCGTCGGGGAGCTGGATGGCGATGACGAAGAACCCCTTGTCCTCCGTCGGGATGAACGCGCTCGGCACCCGCCGATAGAGCACGAAGGCGAGCACCAGGATGACGCCGAAGGCCGCGAACCAGGTACGGGGCCGGCCCAGCATCGAGCCCACCCGGTTGACGTAGCCACCGGTGGTGCGGTCGAACCAGCGGTTGAAGGTCCGGAAGAACCGGTTGGTCGTGTCGTGCGGCGTTCCCTTGAGCAGAAGCGCGCAGAGCGCCGGCGTCAGCGTCAGCGCGACGACCCCGGACAGGACGACGGCGATCACCAGCGTGACCGCGAACTGGCGGAGCATGGTGCCGGTGATACCGCCCAGAAACGCCACCGGGATGAACACCGAGCAGAGCACCAGCACGATCGCGACCAGCGCGCCGCCCACCTGACCCATCGCCTTGTCGGCGGCGACCTTGGCCGAGACCTTCTCCTCGGCCATGATCCGCTCGACGTTCTCGATCACCACGATGGCGTCGTCCACAACGATGCCGATCGCGAGCACCAGCGCGAACAGGGTCAGCAGGTTGACCGAGTAGCCCATCGCGGCCAGGCCGAGGAAAGTGCCGATGACGCTCACCGGCACCGCGAGAAGCGGGATCAGGGTAGCGCGCCAGCTCTGGAGGAAGAGGAAGACCACCAGGGTCACCAGCGCCATCGCCTCGAGCAGTGTGATGACGACTTCCTCGATCGAGGCGGTCACGAACGGCGTGGTGTCGAACGGAATGGTCCACGAGACGCCGGACGGGAAGGACTTCGCCAGCTCGTCCATCCGCGCAGTCACCGCGTCCTTCACCTGGAGCTGGTTGGCGCCGGGGCGGAGGTAGATCAGGATGTTCGCCGTGGGCTGGCCGTTCATCCGTCCGATGAGATCCAGGTTCTGTGACGTGAGCTCGACGGTGCCGATGTCGCGCACGCGCACGAACGAGCCGTCATCCCGCGCCCGGACGATCACGTCACCGAACTGCTCCGCGGTGGTGAGCCGGCCGAGCGTGGTGACGGGGAGCGTCAGCTCGGTGCCGGCCGGTGCCGGCTCCCGGCCGAGGGTGCCGGCGGGGTTGGTGGCGTTCTGCTCCTGGACCGCGTCGCGCACGTCACCCACCGTGATGCCCATCTGCGCCATCCGGTCGGGGTCGAGCCGGATGGTCATGGCGAAGTCGAGGCCGCCGAAAAGGGTGGCGTCGCCGACGCCGTTGAGGCGCTTGAGCTCGTCCACCACGTAGAGCTTCGCGTAGTTGGCGAGAAAGGTCGCGTCGTAGCGCGGGTCGGGGCTGGTGATGGAGGCCACCAGCAGGATGTCGGTCTGCGCCTTCCGGATCACGACACCCTGGCGCCGCACTTCCTCGGGCAGCTGGGGCTCGGCGACCTTGATGGCGTTCTGGACGTCCACCGCGGCGATGTCCTGGTCGCGGCCGATGTCGAAGAACACCTGCAGGTTCATGACGCCGTTGCTGGAGTTCGACGAGCGATAGTACAGCAGCCCGTCGAGCCCGGAGAGTTGCTGCTCGATCGGCGCGGCAACCGCCTGGGCCACGTCCTCGGCGGTCGCGCCCGGGTACGTGGCGGTCACCTGCACCGAGGGCGGTGTGATCTGGGGATAGCGTGCCACCGGAAGGCCGATCAGCGCGAAGACGCCGAGCAGGACGATGACGATGGAAATCACCGCGGCCAGCACCGGCCGCCGGACGAAGAAATAGAGCTGCTTGTCGCTCGCTGTGTTGGACTCGCTCACTTCGCGTCTCCTTCGGGGCTCCCGGCCGCGGCGCTATCCGCCGCGGTCGTATCCGTCACCGCACTGTCCGCCAGAACCACGGGCCGAACCGGCCGGCCCGGCTGCGCCTTCTGCACGCCCTCGACCACGACACGATCGCCGGGCTGGAGCCCGCGCTCGATGATCCACCAGTCGCCGCTCCACGTGCCGGTATCGATGTCGCGCGCGGTAACGGTGTCACCCTTGCCGACGACCAGCACGAACTGCCGGTCGAGCGACTGCTGCACCGCCCGCCGGGGCACGGCGAGCGCGCTGTCCCGCTCGAAGCCATCGAGGCGAACCCGCACGTACTGGCCGGCGACCAGCGCCCGATCCTTGTTGGGGAACCTGGCGCGGTATTCCTGGGTCCCCGTGGCCGGGTCCACCGACGGACTGATGTAGTCGAGCGTGCCCGCCTGCTCCAGCTCGCGGCCGTCGGGCAGCACCACCCGGATGCCGAGCTTGCTGCCCGGCTGGATCAGCGCGCGGCTGGCGGGACTGCGCCGCCAGACGAGCTGGTCCTGGCTGGAAGGCTGGAAGCTCACGTACACCGGATCCACCTGCTCGATGGTGGTGAGCAGATCGGACGGCCCGGTCACCCGCGCCCCGACTTCCAGCTCGGTACGGCCCACCCGGCCGCTGATCTCGGCCCGCACCACCGCGTCCTCGCGATCCTCGCGGGCCTCGTCGTACGCCCCCTCGGCCGACTCGACCTCGGTGCGCGCGTCGTCCACGTCCTGCTGCGCGACCGCGTTGCGCTCCAGCAGCGGCTCGAGGCGGCCGACGCGTCCGCTTGGCATTCGCGAGCCGCGCCGACGCGGCGCGGTAAGCCGCATCGTAGCGCACGCGCTCGAGGCGATAGAGCACCTCGCCGGCCTTGACCAGCGAGCCCTCGGTGAAGGGCCGCGACTCGATTACGCCGTCGATCCGGGGCCGGACTTCGACCCGCTTGATCGGCTGGACCTCACCCACGAACTCGTACTTGAGCGGCAGGGTCCGGGGCTTGACCTCGAAGACGCCGACTTCCGCGGGCGGCGGAGCCGGTGGGGTGGCGTTGCTCTTGTTGCACGCCGCGACGGCGACGACGGCCAGTAGCGGGGCGGCGAGTCTGTGCGAGATCACTTCGAGTCTCCTTGAGCGGCGATCACACCATGGTCGAGCAAAGCGACGAGTCCGGCCCACAGCTCCTCCGGCGTGGAGGGGTGTGCTTCGACGGTGCCGAGACAGCGGTTCGCCTCGGCGACGCCCCAGACCATGGCGCCGATGACCCGGGCCACATGCGGCCCGGCAATGTGGAACTCTCCCTGCTGTTGTCCCGCTTCCAGCACGCCTTCGATCAGCCGGCGCCAGCGTCCGCCCAGCTGCGAGAGCGTCCGGGCGCATTCCGGGAACTCGGTCCGCTCGGCCTTGACGACCAGCGCCAGCTCGATCGCCCCGGGCTGCCAGAGATGCTCCCAGAATCGGCGCACCAGCTGGTGGAGGAGATCACGATAGCTGCCGCGGTGGGAGGCGAGCAGCGCTTCCTCCCCGGCCACGAAGCTGGCGAAGCGGTCCTGAATGACGGCCCCGAACAGATCGGCCTTGCTGCCGAAGTAGTGCACCACCAGAGCGGGGCTGACCTCGGCCCGCTCACCCACGTCGGCGATGGTGGTGCGGTCGTACCCGGCCTCCGCGAACACCTCGAAAGCGGCCGCGAGGATCTCGGCCGGCCGGGATTCGGGTCGGCGGCTCCACTTCCGGCGGTCTTCGGCGGCATCGGCTACGCGCGGGGGTGACTTGGCCAAGGGGATCCTTCCCATCGAGTAATTGCATACGGCTTCAATAAGGGGCGCAATGTAGCCGGTCCCCTGCGGCCCGCAAGGCCGGAAGCCCGTATTGAACCAAAAGTTACTTATTTGTCGGGTTTTGTCGGGGAGGTGTCTGGGGCGAATGGGCAGTGCGGGGTGGGGCGACTACCGGCGCGAGGCGAGGAGCAGACAGCCCCATCCTCCCAGGAAGGCGACCCCGCCGAGCGGAGTGATGGCGCCCAGCCAGCGCACGTCGGTGAGCGCGAGCGCGTACAGGCTGCCGGAGAAGACCACGGTGCCCACCACGAAGAGCGACCCGGCTCGCACCGGCCAGGGGCCCGGCCAACGGGTGACCGCCCAGGACACGCCGAGCAGCGCGAGGGCGTGGTACATCTGGTAGCGCGCGGCGGTCTCGAACACCGCCAGCAGATCGGGGCTGAGTCGGGCGCGGAGTGCGTGCGCGCCGAACGCCCCCGCCGCCACCGCGACCAGCGCCGACGCGGCGCCCAGCGTGAAGAAGAGACGGTCCACGGCTATCGCGCCGGCAAGCCCGCCGCGGCGAGCTCCGCCGGATCGGCCCGCCGGTCGGTCCAGGCTGCGAACGCGGCGATGAGGAGGATCCCGACGATATCCGCCACCGCGATGGCACGAACGCTCGGCGGTGGCGGTCCGAACACGCTCAGCAGATAGATGGCGGTCAGCACGGCCACCAGCCCCGCGAGCGGTCCGGGACGAACCGGGTGGCGGTGCGACCGGAAGGCGACATAGACGGCCACACCCGCGGCGAGCGTGAGCAGCTCCAGCACCAGGGTCGCGGTCGGATGGTTCCACAGCCCGAGACCGAGCTTGCGCGAACCGTCGCCCCAGAGGGGCAGGTCCGGAACGTGAACCACCACATCGAGTGGGAAGTGGGAGAGGATCGCGAGTCCGACCAGGGCGGCGGCCTGCCAGTGGCGACTGGTGTCGCGCGTGGGCCAGGAGTAGTAGAGGCCGGCCCCGACCACGCCCCACGCCAGCATGCCGATCAGGCTGTGGGAGATGGGATAGTCGAGGAACTGAAGCGGGGTGACCGCGGTGTAGCCCGGGTCGATGCGCACCTGCTCCCAGCCCGCGAGGAGGAAGGCGCCCCAGAGCAGGTCCGCCAGGGTGACGGCGACAAAGAGCGTGCCCAGCGACACCTTCGGCTCCGCGCGTTTCAGCGCGAAGGCGACGCCATAGTGTCCGAGAAACATGGAGGTCTCCTCATCGGCGATCGCCGGCCAGCCAGGATCCGCCGTCCACCACGAAGATGGCGCCGGTAATCCAGTCGCCGGCCGGGCTCGCGAGGAAGGTCACGAGATGGCCGACGTCCTCGGGGGTGCCCCACCGGCCCAGCGGAATCGTGCGGGCCGCGTACTCGTCCATCGCCGGCACGTTGGGGGCGCCGCCGGGCGGGGTGAACGCCTTCTTCACTCCCTCGGTCGGGATCGGTCCCGGCGCGATCGCGTTGACCCGGATGCCGTCACCCGCCCATTCCAGTGCGAGTGTCCTGGTGAGCGCATCCACGCCGGCCTTGGCCGCCGTCGCGTGCGCCATGAGGGGCCAGCCGCGGTAGTGGAGCGTCATGGAGATCGACACGATCCGCCCGCCGCCCTGGGCCTTCATCACCGGGTGCACCGCTTGCGAGCAATAGAAGGTGCCGTAGAGATCGGTCTCCACCACTGCCCGCCACGCATTGGGCGAGAGCGTCGCGGACGGCGCGTAGAAGTTCCCCGCGGCGTTGTTCACCAGCAGATCGATCCGGCCGTGTTCCGACTGCACCCGTGTGACCATCGCGCCGACCGACTCCGGCTCGCGCACGTTCACCTCGACCGTCGTGGCCGTGGCGCCGGCGGCCCGCAGTCCCTCCGCCGCGGCGGACAGATGCTCGGGCTTCCGACTGGCGATCACCACCGTCGCTCCCGCACCGGCGAGACAGCCGGCGATGCCGAGCCCGATCCCGGTGCCCCCTCCGGTGACCAGGGCCACCTGGCCGGCGAGGAGATCGGTCTCGAAGATTCGCGCCGGGCTCATCGGGCGACGAACGCCTCGAGCCGGCGCTGGAACTCGGCGCTCTGCAGCGCCTGGATCTGCGCCGCGCCCTCGCTGGTCAGCGCCTGCTCCAGCGCGCCCAGCTCGTCGCCTCGCACCAGCCGCTTGATCGCGCGGGCACTGGACGGCGCGGCGGCGGCGATGCCCTTCGCCATCGCGGCCGCCGCGGTCTCGAACTCCGCCGCGTCCCGCACTTCGTCCACCAGGCCGAGGTCGAGCGCCCGGGGGGCGGTCACCGTCTCACCCGCGATGAGAAAACGCAGCGCCCGGCCGAGCCCGATGAGGCGGGGCAGGGTGAACGTCGAGCCGCCGTCGGGGACCAGCCCCATGCGGGCAAACGCGGAGGTGAAGGTCGCGCCGGTTTCGGCGATGCGAATGTCGCAGGCCAGGGCCAGATCGAGCCCGAACCCCGCCGTGGTGCCCTGGATCTCGGCCACGACCGGGATGGGACAGCGCACGATCGCGAGCACCGCCGACTGGAACTGGCTGAGTCCGCGCTGCAGGTCGGCGACGGCGGGGATGCGGGCCGAGGGAACGGAGCCAGTGGAGATCGAGGCCGGCGCAGAAGTGACCCCCGGCTCCGGCGAGGACGACGACCTGCGCGGCTCCCCGCTCCTCGACCAGCTCGAGCTCGGCGGCGATCGCTCCCGCGAGGTCCGGCGTGAGGGCATTGCGACGGGCGGGCCGGTTCAATGTCAGGCGATGAACCAGCCCATCCTCTCGCGACAACAGCTCTTCGGGCATGGCGCTCTCTGACGGCAGATCCGTCGGCTAGTGTGGCACCGCCATGCCCATGGCATGGTATCCGTTGTCCACGTAGACGACGCTGCCGGTGATGCGCGGATGCGAGCGGGCTGCAGAGGAACGCCGCCGTGTGTCCCACGTCGGTCGCCTGGATCGGACGCGGGAGCGGCGAGTTCGCGCTGGTGTACTCGATCATCGTATCGATGAAGCCGATCGCGGTCGCCGCGCGCGACGCCCAGGGCCCCGCGGAGATGGCGTTGACCCGGACGCCCCACCGGCGGCCGGCCTCGAACGCGAGCGTGCGCGTATCGGCCTCGAGCGCCGCCTTGGCCGACGACATGCCGCCGCCGTAGCCGGGGATCACCCGCTCGCCCGCGAGGTAGGTGAGCGACAGGAACGACGCCGTTCGGCCGCATCAGCGGCGCGAGGTGCCGCACCAGCGAGATGTTGCTGTACGCGCTGACGCTCACCGCCGCGAGATATCCCGCGCGGGTGGTGTCCACCAGCGGCGATTTGACCTCGGGGCCGTTCGCCAGGCTGTGCACCACGATGTCGAGCCCGCCTTCGCCGAAGTCCTCGCGCACCCGGGTGGCCAGCCCCTCGATGGTGAAGTCGCCCTGCTCCTTGTAGCGCTTGTTCTCGCGCACGTCCGCGGGCACGTCCGCCAGGGTGTCCCACGCGGCGTCGAGCGGATAGATCCGCTCGAACTCCAGCTTGCGGCCGTCGGAGAGCGCCAGCGACTCGTCGATCTTTCCCGCGCTCGAGCAGCTTGGTGAAGATGCCGAGCGCGGGAGGCCAGCTGCCGAGACAGATGGTGGCGCCGGCCTCGGCCAGTGACTTGGCGATCGCGAAGCCGAAGCCGGCGTCGTCCGACACGCCGGCGACGAGGGCGCGCTTGCCGGTCAGGTCGATGGGGAGCATGCGGAGAATAGTATACCGATACGTCGCGCTCGTCAGCGCTCGCCACGCAGGACCTCGAGTGGTGTCCGCCGGATCACCTCGCGGCTGTTGAGCAGTCCCACCAGCACGGTCAGCCCGACCACACCGAGCACGAGCGCGGCCAGGGGAAGCGGCTGCGGCGAGAAGCCGCCCTCGAAGACCCAGCGCGCGAGCGCCCACGCTGCCGCGGCGCGAGAGCGCGGCCGCGACCGTGGCGGCCATGGTGCCGAGGGCCACGTACTCGGCGACCACGATCCGGAAGAGCTGCGCGCGGGTGGCGCCGAGGGTCCGCAGCAGGGCGCCCTCGCGGATCCGCTGGAAGCGGCTGGTGGCCAGCGCGCCGATCAGCACCAGCGTGCCGGTGGCCAGGGTGAAGGCGGCCATGAAGCGGATCGCGAGCACGACGCGGTCCACCAGTCGCTCGAGCGCCTCCTGGACCACGGACAGGTCGAGGGTGGTGACGTTGGGGAGCCGCTCGGCGAGGCGGCGCTGCAGCGTCCCCCGCGCGGGCGCGCCCTCGACCCGCGTCAGAGTCACCAGCGTCTGAGGCGCCTCCTCCAGCGCCCCCGGCTGGAAGACGACGAAGAAGTTCGGCTCGAACCGGGCCCAATCCACTTCGCGGAGACTGGTCACTCGCGTCGCGATCTGAATTCCCTGCACGTCCCACACGATCTCGTCGCCCACGCCGACGCCGAGCTCCTCGCGCGAGCCCGGTCTCGATCGAGATGCCGGGTCGGTCGCCCGCTCGCGCACCGGCCGTCCACCACCGCCCGTCCACGAGGCGCTCGGAGCCGACCAGCGTGTCGCGATAGGTGGAGCGGAACTCCCGGCGCAGCGCCCACGCGCCGGTGGTCGCGGTATCGCCCAGGAGCGCGCGCACCGGGCGGCCCTTGACCGAGGCGATCCGCATGGGGACGATGGGCGCCGGCGACGCGGCACGGGAGTCCCGCGTCGCGCAGCTCGCGGCGAACCGCGGAGAGCTGGTCGGGCTGGATGTCGAAGAGCACCAGGTTGGGCCGGGCCGGGCCGCCGCTCACCCGAAGCTGCCGGAGCAGTTCGAGCTGGACCAGGATGCAGCGTGCCCAGCAGGAAGGCGCCGAAGCCGATGGCCAGCACGACCGTGACCGTCTGGTTCGCCGGCCGGTGGAGATTGGAGAGGCCCTGCCGCCAGAGGTAGGGCCAGCCGCTGGGGAGCCAGCGGCGAGTCCCGCGCACCAGCGCCCAGGACGCGGCCCACAGCACCAGCACCGCCACCGCGGCTCCGGCGGAGAAGACCGCGCCCTGCCGGAGGCTCCCGACCTGGATGGCCGCCAGGCCGACCGTGGTGGCCACGAGCGCGAGCAGCACGCACCCACCACCAGGGATCGCGCGCTCGTGCGTCGGTCTCGACGTCCCGCCGCAGCGCGGCGAGCGGCGGCACCCGCCGCACTTCGAGCAGCGGGAACAGCGCGAAGACGAGCGCGACCCAGAGTCCCATGCCGACGCCCACCGCGACCGCCGGCCACGACACGGCGGTCGTCGACGTCCACCGGCAGCAGATCCGCCAGGAGTCCGGGCAGGGCCTGCTGGAACCCTACGCCGGCCGCGGCTCCCGCCAGTCCGCCCGCCAGCGCCATCCCGGCCGCCTCCACCGGCGTAGACCGCGAGCACGCGGCGGCCGGTGGCGCCGAGGCAGCGGAGCACGGCGATCGTGTCCATGCGCTGGCGGATGAAGACCACCACGGCGCTGGCGACTCCGATGCCGCCCAGCAACAGGGCGATCAGCGCCACGAGGCCGAGATACCCGGTCAGCGCGCGACAGCGTCTCGTTGAGCCGCTCCCGGTCGTCGGCGACGGTGCGGACGCGCACCCGCTCGCCGCGAAGCTGCGGCGCCGTAGCGTTCGGCGACGGCCTCCGCCGCGATGCTCGCCGGAAGCCGGAGATAGGCCTCGTACTCGGCCCGCGCCCCGAAGCCGAGCAGTCGAGTCTCCTCCAGGAACCTGGCGGGGATGAAGACGCGCGGTCCGAAGGCCGCGCGCAGCCCGACGTTGCCGGGCGCGCTCGCGACCGTGCCGCTCACGACGAAACGCGCCTCGCCCAGCGCGAGCGTGTCGCCCACCCGGGCGCGGAGCGCGGTGAGCAGCGACGGGTCCACCACGGCGTGGCGCGCGGACTGCAAGCTCGCCCCAGGCCGGCGCCGGGTCGGTGCGGATCGCGCCGTAGAACGGATAAGGGCCGCGGAGGGCCGCGACCTGCACCAGACGAGTGCCCTCGGTGCGCGGCACGTAGGCCATCGCCGAAAAGTTGGTGACCCGCGCCTCGGCGGCGCCCCGCGCGACCAGGGAGTCCAGCAGCCGCTCCGCCCGGACCGGCAGCGGCTGACGGCTCTCCAGCGAGAGATCGGCGCCGAGCAGTGCCTGGGCCTGACGGCGCACCGAGTCCCTCAGGTTCGCGGTGAAGGAGTTGATCGCCACCAGCGCGGCGACGCCGACCGCAACCGACGTGGTAAGGAGCAGCAGGCGGCGGGGCGAGGCACGCACCTCGCGCCCCGCCATCCGGAGCACGAAGCCGAGCGAGGTCACGCGGCGGAGTCGGTGACGATGCGGCCGTCGGCCAGGCGGATGGTGCGGCGAGCCCGGGCCGCGAGATCGAGGTCGTGGGTGACGAGCACCAGCGTCGTGCCGAAGTCCCGGTTCAGCTCGACCATGAGGTCGATGATCCCCGCTCCGGTGCGTGCGTCCAGATTCCCGGTCGGCTCGTCGGCGAAGAGGATGCGCGGCCGGGTGCTGAAGGCGCGCGCGAGCGCGACGCGCTGCTGCTCTCCGCCGGAGAGCTGGGCGGGATAGTGGTCGCCGCGGTCACCCAGTCCGACTCGGGCGAGCAGCTCCGCCGGCCCGCTCCGCGGCAGGCTCGCCGCGAAGCTCCAGCGGCACCTGGACGTTCTCCCGCGCGGTCAGGGTGGGAATGAGCTGGAACGACTGGAAGACGAAGCCCGAGCTTCTGCCCGCGTACCCGGGCCCGCGCGTCCTCGTCGAGCGCGCCCAGCTCCTGGCCGTCGAGGTGGACCGTCCCCGACGTCGGCCGGTCGAGTCCGGCGAGGAGACCGAGCAGCGTCGTCTTTCCGCTGCCGGAGGGGCCCACGATCGCCGCGAAGCCGCCCGGCTCGATGGCGAACGTGATATCGTTCAAGACGGTGAGCTCACGGCCGCCGGAGCGATAGGTCTTGGTCAGCGATGCGCATCGGAGCATGGTCGAATGATATCCGGGTACGGATGGCGAGGGCTGCTGGTGGCACTGACGCTGGTCGCGTGCGAGGGCGAGGATCGCTCCACGTCTCGAGCGGCCCCGCCGCCCCCGCCCGCGGGTGAGCGCGCACGGATCGTGTTTCTCGGCACCAGCCTGACCGCCGGGCTGGGGCTCGATCCGGACCAGGCGTACCCCGCGCTGATCCAGCAGAAGCTGGACTCGGCGGGACTCGCGTACGAAGCGGTGAATGCGGGGGTGAGTGGGGAGACGTCGGCCGGGGCGACGGCGCCGGACCGAGTGGCTCCTGCGGCAGCCGATGTCGGTGCTGGTGATCGAGACGGGCGCGAACGACGGGCTTCGCGGGCTCGACGCCGGATTCGCTCCGGTCCAATATCCAGGCGATCGTGGACGAGGTCGGCCGGCAGACACCCAAGCCCGCTCGTCGTGCTCGTCGGGATGCGCGCGCCGCCCGAATCTCGGCCTGGGCTACTCCCGGCAGATTCGCCCGAGTCTATCCCGACCTGGCGAAGCAGAACGAATTGCCGCTGGTGCCGTTTCTTCTCGACGGAGTGGCGGGGAACATGTCGCTCAACCAGGCGGACATGATCCACCCGACGGCCGAGGGACAGCGCCGGATGGCCGAGACGGTGTGGGAGGTGCTGGAGCCGCTGGTCAGGCGGGGCGGGTAGGCGCAGACCGCAGCAACTCTTCCAGCGCGGCCACCGCGGTGTCGACCTCGTCGGCGGAGTTGTAGTAGTGGGGAGAGAAGCGCAGCGCGGACGCGGCGCCCTTGTCGTCCATGTCGATCACGGCGTCCTCGCGGAGCGGGGCACTGGTGTTGATGCGCCGTGACCGCAGCGCGAGCTTGAGGTCGTCTCCCGAGCGTCCGCTCAGCGCCGCCGTCGCGATGGCGCAGAGCGCGGGGCCGCGATCCAGGACCCGCACCCCGTCAACGGTCGCCAGTCGCTCTCGCGCGTACCTGGCGAGCTCCCAGGCCCGCTGGTGCGCGACGTCGATCCCGACCTCGAGCGCGTAGTCCGCCGCGGCGCCCGTCCCCAGCACCAGCGCGAATCCCAGCTCCCAGCTCTCGAACCGGCGCGCGTCCGGCCGCAAGCTCGAACTCGTCCGGATCACTCCAGGTCGCGCCGTGCATGTCCACCGTGAGCGGGTAGGCGCCCGGCGCGAGCGCTCGATCCGACACGTAGAGGAAGCCGACGCCCCGCGGCCCTCGCAGGAACTTGCGCGACGTGCCCGCCAGGTAGTCGCAGTGCAGGCGACTCACGTCCACCGGCATCTGCCCGACCGCCTGACAGGCATCCACGATGTAGGGCACGCCCGCGTCCCGGCAGATCTCCCCCACCGGCTCGGCGGGCTGCACCAGGCCCGAGTTGGTGGGGATCCAGCTCAACGCCACCAGTTTCGGACGCCGGCGGGCCACCAGCTCGCGCACCGCCTGTGGATCGATGCCGCCTTCGGGTGCATCCGGCGCGCGGACGATCTCCACCCGCTGCCGCCGGGCGAGCGCGAGGTAGAGGATCTGGTTGGACGCGTAGTCGGCCCGACTGGTCAGGATCAGATCGCCGGGCGCGAAGTCGAAGGCGGCAAACGCCTGCGCGAAGGCCATGGTCGAGTTCTGCTGCATGGCGATGTTGCGTGCTCCGGTGCCCAGCAGGCGGGCCACCGACTCGTATGCCAGGTGCAGCTGCTCCGCTCGGGCATCGGCCGCCTCGTACCCGCCGAGCTCGCTCTCGAGATCGAGGTGAGCGGCGACGGCGTCCCGCACCCGGGTCGTGACCAGTGAGGCCCCCGCGTTGTTCAGGTGCACCAGCCGCTCACACCCGGGCGTGTCGGCGCGCCACTGCGCGAGAGATGCGGGATCCGCTGGACGGGTCATGGCAGTGCGCTCGCAATCTCCTCGATGCCGCGCCGCCATTTGCGCTCCAGCGACTGGCGGGCGCCGGCTCGGTCGCCGGCGCCGAGCGCGTCGACGATGCGGGCGTGGGGCAGGCTGGAGAGACTCACCCGCCCGCCGCGCTCGAGGTAATGGTGGAGGTAGCGACGGATGGTGCGACGAAGCCCACCGACGAGGGAGAGGAGTCTGCGGTTCGGGCAGTCCTGCAGCAGAACTCGATGGAACTCGTCGTCCATCTCGATGCAGCCCGCGATGTCGCCGCGGGTCTGCTCCAGCCGCCTGACGATGTCGCCGAGCCGGGTAAGCGTGGCATGGCCCGTCTCGGGCGCCAGGTCGAGGGCGAGCGGCTCCAGCGCGATGAGGATGGTCCCCACGTCCCGAAGCTCGCCCGGATCGAGCGGGGGGAGCCGGAATCCGCGGCCTGCGTCCGCCGCGAGGAGGCCCTCGCGCGCGAGACGCTGGAGGGCCTCGCGCACCGGAGTCCGGCTGACGCCGAGCTCAGCGGCAATGGCGGTATCTCGAATCCTTGAACCGGCCATGATGGCCCCGCGCTGAATGCGTTGCAGGATATCGAGATAGACCTGATCTCCGAGCGGAGATCTGGCCAGCACATTATGCATATTATACTCGGAATCTGGAATTATGAATACAATATGCGATCAGCAAGCCCAGGGCAAGTCCGATTGACGATTGCCGTCTCGCCTGGATCCTCACTCCCATTCCCAAGGGGGTCGATTTTCTTGAACTGAGCCCCCAATTTTGCAAGTCTGCCCACATACCCCATGCCGGCGTCCGCTGGCGGAGGATTCGATGACCCCCTCGCGTCTGGCGTTCGTGTTGCTCCTCGTGGCCGCCCCGCTCGAGGCGCAGTCCGAGGCCGAGCTCCGGCAGTACTTCGAAGGACAGCGCGTCACCCTGAAGCTTGCCCTGCCGGGCACCGAAGAAGGTGTGGATGTCTACCCCGGCACCCCACGGCCCCTCGACTATCCGCGCTACGCCGAACGTCTCAAGAAGAACGGCACCGCGATCGGCGTCGGCGACGGCGCCATGATCACCAAGATCAGGGTCAAGTCCAAGCACATCGAGTTCCAGCTCGATGGCGGTGGGTACGGCACCATGAGTGACGAGACGTCGACTTCGGTGCCGGTCCGGAGCGCCGAGAAGAGCAAGAGGGAAAAGAACCTGGAGGCAGAGCTCAACCGAGAGAAGGATCCGGTCAAGCGCCGCGCACTCAAGGAGGAGCTCGACGACCTCCAGAACGATCGCGAGCGGGAGGACTCCCGCAACCGGGCCGAGGTGGCCGACGCGGAGGAGCAGAAGAAGGAGAATCTGCGGCAGCGGCGACTGGACGGAGGCTCGCGGTTCAACGTCCGCTTCCGCGACCAGGTGCCGGGCGGTGTGCTGACGCCGGCCGGTCTGCAGTCCGCGCTCGCCGAGTATGTCACCTTCCCCCCGCGTCCGGTCAACGTGTCGGCTGGAGGTGGGGCGATCACGTCCGTCTCGGCCGTCTCCCCCGTGTCGCCATCCTCATCCGAGGCACTCGGCGCGGCCCCCCAGCAGGCGCGAGGCGGGATTCCCCGCAAGGGCATGTCCGCCGCCGAGACCGAGGCCCAGCTCGGTGCGCCGCTCCAGACCACCGAGCGCGATGAGGGGAAGCTGCGTGTCGTCACCCGTACCTACCGGACCGATGCGGGGGTCGATCAGCGCGGACTTCGTGGAGGACGTGCTGATTCGCTTCTCGGTCACCTCCGACTGACGGCCGCGAGCGGGTAATCGGCGGCCGACCGGCACGCACGCCGGGGCGACGGTGAGACCGGACGCTAGGGCCGCTCGATAGTCACCGGAACCGACACCGCGCCGAACCGAACGCCGGGCCGGTTCGCGTACCGCAGGTCCACTATGTGGACCACGAACCTTCCCGCGCCCCGGTCTTCGATCTGGTAGGCCGGAAACCGCGCCCAGCCCAGAAAGCGCCGCCCGAGCGTGGTCGCAGCCGCGGCCGCGACGGCCGGATGATTGGCCTCGCCCTTCGGGTACACCTCGACCGACACTGCATCGATGTGCGGGGCCGTGAGCCAGCTGAAGCTCGCGCCCCGGTACACCTCTCCCTGATCCACCACCACGCGGCGCACGAAGGGATTCACCGGCAGCGGTGAGACCATCATCCGGCGCACCGGCTCCCCGGTAGCGGCGAGAAGCTCGCGGGCCGCGATCCGGCGGGCGGCGAGAGAGGACAGCACCATCGCGAGCGCGTAGGCGGCACCGAGGCCGAGCGCGAGGCGGGCCGGGCGAGTGGTGCGCCGCGCGGGCCCGCTGAGCACCACGCCGAGGGCGAGCATGGCCAGAGCCAGGGATCTACGATGAACAGCGTGTCGCCGTAGAACCACCGTCCGCTGAACGGCATGAGCCAGCGCACGCCGTATGTGTTGAGAGTGTCGAGTACCGGGTGAGACCAGACGGCCGATCGCCGCCAGCAGGAGCACCTGGCCGAAGACCAGGCCCGATGGCTGCGCCCGCGTGCCGGAGGCGGCGGATCGCGCGATCCAGCAGTGCGATCGCGCCGGCGAGGAGGAACGGCCACAGGACCAGCGCCGGGATGCCGTGGGTCCAGCCTCGGCGGAACGCCAGATCCGCCGCCGGCCCCCAGAAGTAAGCCACGACGTCGAGATCGGGGAGGTTCGCCGCGACGAGTAGCGTGGTGGTGCCGAGTGCGGTCCGCCGCCCGAGTCCGCTCCGGGCGAGCCCGGCGCCGACCAGGGTGTGGCAGATGGGATCTATGCCAGCCTCGCGTCGAGGTCGAAGGCCACGTTGCCCTTGAGTGCCTGCGACACCGGACACCCCTCCGCTCGCCGCGTCGGCCGCCTTCTGGAACGCCGCCTGGTCCACCCCGGGGACCTGGCCGCGCACCTCGAGTCGCATGCGGGTGATCTTGAACCCGTCACCCACCTTGTCGATCGTGGCGGATGCGGTGGTCGTGATCCTGGTGGCGGGCGTGCCGGCTTTCTCGAGAACCCCGCTCAGCGCCATGCTGAGGCAGGACGCGTGAGCGGCGGCGATCAGCTCCTCGGGATTGGTGCCCTTCGCCCCCTCGAATCGGGTGAGAAAGGAATACGAACCCGAGATCACGCCTGACTTCCCGTTGAACTGCCCCTTGCCGCCGCGAAGACCGCCTTCCCATACCGCCGTGGCGCTGCTCGTCGTCATCTCTCGCCTCCTTGTCACAGTCTGTAGAGAAATCCGACCGCCAGGCGGAAAGGGCTGGTGTCGTCCACGAACGTCCAGCGAAACTCCAGAAATCCCTTGGTTCGCTGCCCCGGCGGCGCGGTGCTGAGTCCGAAGAAGACATTGTAGCCGGTTCGGGTATCCTCGTCATGCGGGTGCACCAGCGCGATCCCGCCTCCGCCGTACAGACCGCCGCCCTGTCCCACCCGGATCGCGGCATCGCCGTTGAGCTGCCACCCCATTCCCTCGCCGCGGGGGAAGAAGAGATCGCCGCTCGGCCGGAGGTCGAGATGGGGTCCCAGGGGCGCGGCGACCTGTCCGCCGACGCTCCACGCCTTGTTTCCGAAATCCCGGCCGATGCGAGGGCCGACCTGCAGCGGCCCCGCCAGGAGACCGCTACCTCTACCTCGCTGCGCGAGCGCGGTACCGGGAATCAGCGCGAGCCCCGCCGCGATCGCCAGCCACCAGGGGGACCTCACGTGGCGCCGACCGGCTTCCCGTCCGCGTCGATGAACTTGATCTCGCCGAGATTGAGGCCCCGGACGCCCGCTTCGATGGTCGAGCGGTCCCCCACGACCACCCAGACCAGCCGCTCGGGGTGGATGACGGACCTTGGCCGCGGCACCCACCGAGGCGATGGTCTGTGCCGCCACCTTCTCCGCGTAGCCGTCATAGTACCGGTCGTCGAGGCCGAAGGTCACGATCTCGGCCAGCGTCCCCGAGATCGCCGCCATGGTCTCCCAGTTGCCCGGCAGGGTCAGAGTCAGCTCCGACTTGGCGCGGGCGAGCTCCTCGGCGGTGGCGGGCCTGTCGCTCAGGAAGCCGCGCAGCTCCTTCTGCAGCTCGACCAGCGCTTCGCGCGTCTTGTCGGTCTGTACCGGCGCGTAGGCCAGGAAGGGCCGCTGCCCCTTCGCGTCGCGAAGAAAGGTGAACGACCCGTAGGACCAGTGCTTGTCCTCGCGGAGGTTCATGTTGATCCGGGAGAGGAAGGAGCCGCCCAGCACCATGTTCATGGCCTCGATCGCCGGCTCGTCCGGATTCGCCTTGGACGGCGCGACGTTGCCGACGATGATGAGGGTCTGGCTGGCATCGGGACGATCGAGAAGGTAGACCGTCGAGCGCGACTGTTGCGCGACGGTGCCGATATTCTTGGTCGGCACCTCGCCCCTGCGCCAGCCGGCGAAGGCGCGCTCCAGCTTGGGCCTGATCTCCGCCATCGTGGTGGCGCCGACCACGATGAGAGTGGCGTTGTTGGGCCTGAACCAGGTGCCGTGGAACTTGATCAGGTCTTCGCGGGTGATCCGAGCGGTGGACGCCTCGGTGCCGGAGCCGGTCCAGGGATTCGCGTACGCATGCCCCTCCCCGTAGAGCAACCCGGGGAAGACGCGCAGCGCCATGCCCACCGGGTCGGCCTTCTCCTGCTGGATCTGCGCCAGCCGCTGCCGCTTGAGCCGCTCGAAATCGGTGCGCGGAAAGACCGGGTTGAGCACGACGTCGGCATAGACCGCCAGCGACGCGTCGAGCTTGTCCTTCAGCGTCTCCAGCGTCACGCTCGACATGTCGAGACCCGACCCCGTGAACAGGTTCGCCCCGAGTGACGCGAGCTCGTCACTGATCGCGATGGAGCTCCGGGTCCTGGTGCCCTCGTCGAGCATGGCCATGGCGAGGCTGGCGGTGCCGGGCGTGCCGAACTGGTCGGCCGCGTAGCCGGCGTCCAGCAACAGGCTGAGGCGAACCTGCGGAATGGACGTCGCGCGGGCGAACACGACGTTCAGGCCGTTCGACAGCGTCGCGCGCTCGAGCGGGGGGAATTTGGCGTCGGGCGCGGCACCGGCGACCGGCGGCTTCGCGCGATCCGCGCCGGTGTCCGCCACCCGGTATTCGCCGTAGGGGAGCACCTCGAGGGTATAATCGCCGTCAGAGAGCCAGCGGGCGGCCACCGCGCGGATCTGCGCGGACGTGGACCCCGCCACCCGCTGCAGCCGCGTTCTGTAGAAGTCGGGGCGGCCGGCCCAGACCTCTCCCTGCGCCAGCACGTCGGACTTGCCGCCGAACCCCCCGATGCGCTCGATTCCGCGGACGAAGCCGGCGCGGAAACCCGCCTTCACCCGCTGCAGCTCGACCGGCGTGGGTCCGCCGGCCAGGAACCGGGCGAGCTCTTCGTCCATCGCTCGCTCGATCCTGGCGAGGTCTCCGCCGGGTCTGGCCGTCGCCTCGATCACGAAGAGACCGCCGATCTCGCGCAAATCGGCGTAGACCTGCACGCCGGTGGCGATCTGATCGTCATACACCAGGCGCTTGTACAGCCGGGAGGACTTCCCGGTTGCCAGGAGCGCTGCAGGCCAGGTTGAGCTGTTCGCCGTCCGCGGTACCCCAGCCCGGCACGTTCCACACCTTGTAGAGCCGTGCCTGTGGCACCCGATCGTACATCACGCCCCGCTGGCTCCCGGTGCGCTTCGACACCCACTCCTCCTGCCGGGTGGTCGGTGGGCCCGCGGGGATATCGCCGAAGTATTTCTCGACCCGCGCCTTCACATCGGCTGCCGTGACGTCTCCTGCCACCACGAGCACGGCGTTGGCCGCGCCGTAATAGGTGCGGAACCACTCCTTCACGTCATCCAGCTTCGCGGCGCTCAGATCCTCCATGGAGCCGATCGTGCTCCAGCTGTACGGATGGTTGGCGGGGAACACCCGGGGAGTGAGGAAGTCCCACACCCGTCCGTACGGCTCGTCCTCGCCCTGCCGCTTCTCGTTCTGTACCACGCCGCGCTGCTCGTCCAGCTTGGCCTGCGTCACCGCGCCGAGGAGGTGGCCCATCCGGTCCGACTCGAGCCAGAGCACCACGTCGAGTGCGTTCACGGGCACGTTCTGGAAGTAGTTGGTTCGGTCCGAGTTGGTCGTCCCGTTGAGGTCGGTCGCCCCCACCTCCTGCAGCAGCTCGTAGAAGTCCTTGTCGTAGTTCTCGCTGCCGTTGAACATCAGATGCTCGAAGAGGTGCGCGAATCCCGTGCGTCCGGGCCGTTCGTTCTTGGAGCCCACGTGATACCACACGTTCACCGCGACGATCGGCGCCTTGTGATCCTCGTGGACGATGAGGGTGAGGCCGTTGGGGAGGACATGGCGCTCGAATGGGATGTCGATGGGCGCGGCCTGGGCTTCGACCGACCGCAGCGGAGCGCCCGGCAGGGGGGCGGCGGTCGCGAGCACGAGTATCGGGGTGACGATGCGCGGCAGACGGAATGGCACGGCGGGCTTCCTGTGATGGACGGACGTGACGATCGGGGCGATGTGGAAAGGTAGACGGTCGGCCGCCCGCGAAAGTGTCACGTCCCCCGGGCAGCCCGCGCACCGGAGCGGTGGCTCGCTGCCGGCGGCGGCGCCAGGTTCTGGGCCAGCCAGTAGCGCCCCACCATCTGGATGGTCTCGTAGAAGCCGGCGAAGTCCACCGGCTTCCGGACACAGCTGTTGGCGCCGACCTGATAGCACTGGGCCAGCTCGCGGGCCTCGTTCGCCGGCACCAGCAGCACCACCGGGGCCGCGCTGGCGCGCGGACTGGCACGAAGCGCTCGGACCACCTCGATCCCATCCACCCGCGGCAATCGGAGGTCGAGGAGCGTCAGGCGGGGCAGCGCCGCGCCGAGCCGGTGGCGAAAGGCGCCACGGCCGAGGAGGTAGTCCAGTGCCTCCTCGCCATCGCGGGCGACGGTGATGCGGCAGCGCGGGTCGAGGTCGCGAAGCGGCCGCGAGGTGAGCTCGACCTCGAGCGGGTTGTCCTGGACCAGGAGGACGTCGGCGTCGTCAGGAGGCATGACGCCGGTCGGGACCGCCGAAGGTGATGGAGAACGTCGCGCCCTCGTCCACCTCGGACTCGGCCGAGACCCGGCCGCCGTGCCGCTGCGCGATGCGCTGCACGAAGGAGAGGCCGGCGCCCTCGCCCTCGAACTCGTCGGCGCGGTGGAGCCGCTGGAAGAGTCCGAACAGCTTCCCGGCGTACGCCATCTTGAAGCCGACGCCGTTGTCCTGCACCGCGATGCCGTCCTGGTCCTCGGCGTGGATCGGCGCGGATCCGGATGCTCGCCCGGGCGCGAGTGCGGGTGAACTTCACCGCGTTCGCGAGCAGCTCACTGACGGCCACCTTCGCGAGGGCCGGATCGCACTCCAGCACCGGCAGCGGCTCCACCACCCAGTCGATCACCCGATCGCCGGTCTCGGACTGGAGCTGGCTCACCGCGTCCTCTACCAGGGTCGTAAAGTCCACCGGCCGCCGCAGCATGTCCTGCCGGCCCAGCCGATTGAGCTGGACCAGATCGTCGAGCATCCCGGCCATTCGCGTGGCGCTCTCGCCGATGCGCGTGGCGTAGTGCCGGAGGGCGGGGTCGAGACCGGGTCCTCCGTCCTGCTTCATCAGCTCGGCGAACCCGCCGATGTGACGGACCGGCGCGCTCAGGTCGTGGGACACGGAGTAGAGCAGCGTCTCCAGCTCCGCGGTGGTCGAGCGCAGCGCGGTTCCCCGCTCCGCGATGCGGCGCTCGAGGTCGGCGGTCCTCTGGGCCAGCTCGTCGCGCAGCCGGGCGTGCTGGATGGCGATGGCGATGGGCGCCGCCACCTCGAGCGCGATGTCGCGGTGCTCCGAGTCGAAGGCGTTCACGTCGGTGGAGGCGATGTTGACCTCGCCGATGGCCTCACCGTCCGCCAGCAGCGGCACGGTGAGGATGCTGTGCAGGCCGTCCTCGAGGAGCTGGCGATAGATCGGCGGAGGCGCTTCGGCGGTACGCGATGTCCTCGGCGTAGCGCACCGTGCCCCGCCGGAGCACCTCACCGGGCGACAGGGTATCGAGCGGAATCGGCGCGGCCGAGATGGGATGGCCGCCGGCGTAACCCGCGACGAGTTGCGCCTGGCCCTTGGGGAAATCGAACAGAATGATGGTACAGCGCTGGCAGGGCACCAGCCGCCGGAGGCGCCCCAGCGCGGCACGGCCGATCTCGGCCGGGGAGCGAGCCGAGAGGATGGCCTGTCCCATGTCGTGCAGGATCGCCAGGCGCTCGGCCGAGCGGCGCAGCCGCTCCTCCGCCTGCTTGCGCTCGGTGATGTCGGTGACCATGCCGACGGTGCCGACCAGCCCGCCGTCGCGGCTCACGATCGGGCTGGCGGAGACCAGGCCCCAGATCTCGCCGCCGTCGCGCCGCTGGAATCGGAGATCCCGGCTCTCGCCGCCGGAGGCGGAGGGTCGGGCGAGGGCCCGCTGCGCGCCGGCCCGCGAGCCCGGCGTCGATGAAGTCGTAGACCCGCCGCCCCAGCATGGCGCCGTTCTGGTAGCCCAGCAGCTCGGTCATCCGCTGGTTCACGTAGGTGATCACGCCGCGGTCGTCCGCGAGCCAGATCCCCTCCTGCGCCACGTCCACCAGCTGCTTGAACCGCTGCTCGCTCTCCTGCAGCGAGCGGGTCCGCTCCTCGAGCCGGAGCTGCCGGGACTCGTAGGCGGCCGCGTGCCCCAGCGCCGCACCCATGAGCCCGCCGAGAAGCCGCATCGCCTTGGCGTCGCGGTCGCTGAACGCGCTGGGCCGGGTGGCGACCACCTTGAGCACGCCGAGGACGCGCTGCTCGTCGGTGAGCGGGACCGCGAGCATCGAGCGGATGCCCAGGTGGCCGATACGCGTCGTGTCCGACCCGCGGATCGGTGAGCACGTCGTCGGAGCGCTGCAGCTCGCCGGTGCGCACCGCGAGGCCCGACACACTGTCGGCCAGCCGGAGCCGCGGCGCGTCGGTGCCGATGTGCACCTGGGGGACCAGCTCGTCGCCCTCGATCGCCTCGATCACCGCTCCGTCCGCCCCGGTGAGCCGCATGCCACGGTCGGCGATCACCCGCATGACCGTCCGCGAGTCGAGGCCCGCCGCGGCCACCGACTGCTGCACCTCGATCATCGCCTGGAACAGCTCGGTGTCGAGGCGCATCGCCTCTTCCGCCAGCTTCCGCTCGGTGATGTCGAACTCGGTGCCGAGGTAGCCGATCTGGCGGCCGGCCTCGTCGCGGAGCGGCTCCCAGGAGCTGGACGACCAGCGCTCCTGGCCGCCGCGGGCGACGACCCGGTACTCCTGGTCGCGGAGCGAGCCTCCCTGCGCGAGCCGTTCCCACTCGGCGGTCAGCGCGGGCCGGTCGTCCGGATGGATGTACTGGAGGAACTCCTGATCGCGAAGGTCCTCCTCGGGATAGCCGGTCAGCCGTTCGAAGGCCGGATTCGCCATCGTGAGCTGGAGGTTCATATCGTAGGCGACCACGCCTTCGCGCATGGACCCCGTCACGGTGCGGAGCTGTCCGCGCGCGTCGGCGGCCGCCGCCTCGGCGTCACGGCGATGCCAGTGCACCATCAGCAGCGCCACCAGCAGAGCCGAGCAGGAGCAGCACCGCCACCGCCGCGGCGATGGCGATCTGCACGGGCGGGATGCCCTCGATCAGACCAGCGAGCGCGTCGCCCACGATGCGGATTCCTCGGCGGAGAGGTCGACGCCGAGGATCTGGCGCACCTTCCGCAGAAAGCGGTCGAGCGAGAAGGGTTTCTCCAGGAACTCGATGCCGGGCTCGAGCATCCGATGGCGCGCGATGGCCCCGTCGCTGGTGCCCGAGACGTACAGGACCTTGATCGCGGGCCGGTGGATGCCCAGCCGCGCGGCCAGCTCGCGCCCGCTCGCCCGGGGCAGCAGCACGTCCGTCACCAGAAGGTGGATGTGCCCCGGGTGCCGGTCGGCCGCCGCGATCGCCGATTCGGCGTCGCTGTGGGCGAGCACGGTGTAGCCCGCGCGCTCCAGCACGCGGCGGCTCACATCGCGCACCTGGGGATCGTCCTCGACCAGCAGGATGGTCTCGCTGCCCTCGTGCAGCGGCTCCTCCGCCGACACCGGGCCCTCGGGTGTCGCCACCAGGCTCGGGATGTAGAGGGTGAAGGTGGTGCCCTCGCCGGGTGTGCTCACGACCGTCACGTGCCCGCCGCTCTGCCGGGCGATGGTGGCCACCGATGAGAGGTCCACCACCTCTTCCGCGCCGCCCGTCGATGGGGCGAAGAGGCGGGCCAGGGCGTCCGGGTTCAGACCCTCGCCGGTGTGGCTGACTTCGAGGGTCACGTAGGAGCCTGCCCGAAGCCCCGGCCGCGAGGCGGCCGTGGCCTCGTCCACCTGTGCCCGGCCGGTCCGAAGCGTCAGGCGCCCACCTCCGGGCATGGACGCGCGTCCGTGCGCCCCGAGATGGCGAAGGATCTGCTCCAGCTGCCCGGCGTCGGCGAGCACCGGCTCGAGGTCATCCTCCAGCTCGCACCGGACCTCGACCGCCGGACCCACCACCTGGCGGATGGCGCTTTGGGTCCCGGAGACCAGCTGGTTGAGGTCGAGGAAGCGCGGGGACAGGTGCGGACGCCGGCTGAACGAGAGGAGCTGTCGGGTGAGGGTGGCCGCGCGGTCGGCTGCCTGGCGGATCCGGGCCAGGTCCTCCTTGCGCCTCGGGAGCGAGGGAGGCCTCGTCGAGCAGGAGCGTGACGTGGCCCAGGATGCCGGTGATCAGGTTGTTGAAGTCGTGCGCGATGCCGCCGGCCAGCTGGGTCATCTCACCGATCCGTCCGTGCTGCGCCAGCCGCTGCTCCAGCGCCCTGCGGTCGGTGATATCCGAGGTACACCCCGAGTAGCCGAGAAACGTGCCGTCGGCGTCGGAGACCGGCTCGCCGGTGCCGAGGAACCAGCGGTACTCGCCTTCGACCTGCAGCATCCGGTACTCCAGGCGAATCGGCTCTCGCGCGGCCACGGCCGCGGAATACTCCGCCATGACCTGGTCCCGATCGTCCGGATGCAGGCTCTCCACCCATCCCCATTGGAGCATCTCCGCCAGTGGACGCCCCGTCAGTTCGCTCCAGCGCTGGTTCAGATAGTCGCACGCGCCGTCCGGACCTGCGGTCCAGATGAGAACGGGCAGGCTGCCGTAGGCGAGACGCGGATCCATCAAGGTCATGCCAACCATCCCTGCGCGGGGCGAGGAGAGGGGACAGCCAATTTCGCGGCCGACAGCGGCCGGGGCAAGTAGCGCCCGGGATCCGTGGTGGCGGCGGAAGCCTTTGCGGCATACACTTTTCGGATGCCATTCCTCGATACCGAACGCCAGCGGGCCGCATGGCTTGTCCTGGTCCTGGGCGTCGCCCTGGTCGTCGCCCTCTGGCCGTTCAGCACCGGGCTGATCGGTGCTCCGGTGCTCTATGTCGTGATCGCACCGGTGCATCGGTGGCTGTCCCGCTGGATGCCTCAGTGGCTCGCCGCGGTGGTGGTCATCGTTCTGGGCGTCATCCTGGTCCTCGGGCCCGGGTCTCTCCTTCCTCGGCCTGGTGGCCACCGAGGCGCAGGATATGGCGACCGGGGTGATCCGGAGCCCCCTGCTGGCCCGGATCAGCCGGATCCGGGTCGGCCCATACCAGGTGGGGGCCCAGCTGGAGCAGATCGGCTCCCAGATCGTCTCCTTCATCGGGAGCAGCGCCCTGGGCCTGATCGGCACCGCGACCCGCGCCGGCATCCAGCTCACCATCGCCTTCTTCGGCCTCTACTACCTGCTGCTCGCCCCGCAGACGATCTGGCGTGCGGTTCGGCCCTTCATCCCGTTCTCCGCCGCGAGCGCGGAGATCCTGCGCCGCCGGTTCGGCGACGTGACCTTCTCCACCCTGGTCGGCACCGGTGTGACGGCTGGAGTGCAGGGGATCGCGGTCGGCCTGGCGTTCTGGGTGCTGGGCCTGTCGAACCCGCTCTTCTGGGGCGTGGTGACCATCATCTTCGCGATCCTGCCGGTGGTGGGCAGCGGCCTGGTGTGGGGGCCGGGAGCGGCGGCGCTCGCCATGGACGGCCGCTACGGTGCCGCCATCGGGCTCGCGGTCTGGGGCATCGTGGTCGTGGGCAACGTGGACAACGTGATCCGGCCCGATCGTCTTCCGCCGGTGGGCGCAGATCCATCCCTTCGTCACGGTCATCGGCGCCTTCATGGGGCTGCGCTACTTCGGCCTGCTCGGGCTGCTGATCGGTCCCGCTCGCCATCTCGTACTTCTTCGAGCTGATCCGGATGTATCGGGCGGAGTACCTGGAGGACGAGGAGACCGAGGTGAGCCCGGAACAGCTGGCCGAAGTGCAGCGGCGGCTGACCCCGGCGGGAGTGCGGCCGCCGCGGCTCTGACCGCGTGATCGATGGGGCGGGGGTGGACACACGAACGGGGCGGAAGCCAGTGCGGCTTCCGCCCCGTTCGCATACCTGCCTCTCAGGCTAGTTGAGCTTGGTCAGCTCCACGCGCCGGTTCTGCGCGCGACCGTCCGCCGTCTTGTTGGAGGCGACCGGCTGATCCGGCCCGAACCCACGGGCGGTGAGCCGGTCCTCGGCCACGCCCTTGGAGATCAGATACGTGCGCACCGCGTCGGCCCGCGACCGCGACAGCCGCCGGTTGAGCGCGAGGCTGCCGGTGTTGTCGGTGTGGCCCGTGACCTGGACCTTGATCGAGTCGTTGGCCACGAGCGACTCGGCGACACCGTTGAGGATAGTCTCCGATTCCGGCGTGAGCGTGGCCTTGCCGGTCTCGAAGTTCACGCCCTCGAGGATCAGCGTCTTCTTGCTCGGCTGGAACAGGACCTGGCAACCCTCGCCATCCACTTCGACGCCCGACGGCGTGCTGGGGCACCGGTCGGCGGCATCCTTGACGCCGTCGCCGTCGCCGTCCCGCTGCGAGGGACCGCAGCCCTTCGCGTCCACCTTCTCGCCCGCCGGGGTGTCGGCGCAGGTATCCACGTCGTCGGTCACGCCATCGCCGTCGGCGTCCTTGGGCAGCGAGCAACCCTTCGCGTCCACCTTGTCGCCCTTCGGGCGTATCGGCGCAGCCGTCCACGTCGTCGTTCACGCCGTCGCCGTCGGCATCCTTGGGCAGCGAGCAGCCCTTCTCGTCCACCTTGTCGCCCGGCCGGGCGTGTCGGCGCAGGCGTCGGCGTCGTCGAAGCACGCCGTCGCCGTCGGCGTCCTTGACGGTACAGCCCTTGGCGTCGACCCTGTCGCCCGCCGGCGTCTTCTTGCACTCGTCCACGTCGTCCGGCACGCCGTCGGCGTCCCGGTCACGCGGCCCGGCGGAGCGGCCGCCGAGCAGGAAGCTCAGTCCCGGCTGCAGGCCCCAGTGCCAGTTGTCGGAGGACCCGTTGTCGGGCGAGGGGATGTAGTCGACGTAGGTATCGATCCGGATCGAGGTCACGTCGCCCAGGCCGAGCCGGACGCCGGCGTTGCCGGTCACGCCGTGGTCCGAGAGGTCGGAGTCCGTCGCGGAACCGCGTGTGGGTGTAGCCGCCGCCGAGGAGGAAGCCGACGTGCTCGCTCGCCGGGGAAGTTGAGCACGACCCGCGCGTGCAGCGGCATGTACTTCACGTCCACGTCGTTGGGGCCGTTGGTCGGCACCCAGGAGCCCTCGGCCTCGATCGCGAGGCGGTCGGAGAGGAAGTAGCCGATGCGCGCACCGGGGCCGCCCTTGGCCTGGTTCAGATCGGAGGGCACGGTCGAAATAGGCAATCGTCGGAAAGACTCCAACCTCGAACGTGCCTGCTGCTGGGCTTGAGCTTCAGACGCTGCGACCAACGCCACGGCGAGGGCCAGGGCGGACCTGCGCATCATGTCCTCCTCACAGATGGGACAGCGGCGCGACGTTTTTGCATATTGGAACGATCGGGGCCTGCGAGACCACAATATATGAAGGACCCGCTGCAAATAGCTACACTATCTTCCTTCATGGTTCCCCCCACAATCGCTCGTCGCTCAAGTTGTTCGCGGTCGCGGGTCTGGCCCTGGTCGCCGACCCGGCGCCGGAGCTCCGCGTGCTGCGGGTCGTCCCGGCGGAGGAGGCGGCGCCGACCTCCGCCGTCACGGTCACCTTCGACCGGCCGGTGGCCGGGCTCGCTCGATCGGACCGTGGATCCCCGGGCGCTCTTCCGCATCGACCCCGCCGGTCGCGGGCGACGGTGGACTGGCGCGATCCGGTGACCCTGCGCTTCCGGCCGGCGGCGCCGCTGCCGGCCGACCGCTCGCTACACCGTCACCGTCGCCGACCGCTTCCAGGCCATGGACGGCAGCCGGCTGGCGGCGCCGTACGTCCATCGCTTTCGGGTGCGGGGGCCGCGCGTGCTGGCCGGGTCGCCGGTGGGCCCCGGAGCGGGGCGCGCGTATCTCACGCCCGACGACCGGTTCGATCTGGTCGCTCGACGCGCCGGTCGATCCGGCGGTCGTGGCGCGCTCGGTGCACCTCGAGTTCGACCGGCTCTGCCGCGCGCCGGGCGTGGTCCGGCTGGCGGTCGAAGAGCAGCGCCCCATCACCGCGGAGGACCGCTGGGACTTCCGCGAGGCCGGCGGGTGGGACCGCGACCGCTCGGCCGATCCGCTTCGCCGGGTGGTCCGTCTCGCCCCGCGGACGCCGCTGCCGCGCGGCTGCACCGGCGCACCTCGTCGTGCCCGCCGCCTTCGACGAGCCGGGGCCGCGCCGAGCCGCAGCGATGGGCGCTCGCCACCTACGGCGCCTTCCGCCTGGTCGAGGCGCCGACTGCGGCTGGGGCGGCGACGGTCTGCCCCACCGGCCCGGTCGTCGCTGCGCTTCAGCACGCCGGTGCGCGGCGCCGACGTGCTGCGGCACGTCGCGCTGCGGCCCGGCGGTGCCCTTCGCGCTCGGCGACACGGCCGACGTCCGGGCCGAGTGGGTGCTCGAGGCGCGAGCTCGGCCGCGCACCGGCTACGCCGTCGTCGCCGATCGCGCGCTGACCGACGGGTTCGGCCAGCGGCTCACCGGCAACCCGGTCGTCACCATGCGGCACCACGGGCTACGCCCCGGCGATCAACTATCCCTCCGGCCGCGCGCTGGTCGAGCGGAAGGGCGCGCGCACCTTCGCGCTCACCTTCGTCAACGTGGACACGCTCGAGGTGCTGATCGCCGCCGGTCCCCGACTCGCTCGAGGCGGCGTTCCTCGCCCGGAGCGAATGGAGCTGGAGCGAGCTCTGGCCCGCGCTGCTGCCGCCGGCGCCGAGCGGCGGCGGATCGCGGTGCGCGGGCACGCGCGACCGGGTGCGGGTGTACGGCGTGCAGCTGCCCGCCGCCGCCTCGACCGGCGGCCCGGCACGCCGACGCTGATGGCGGTGCAGGTGACCAGCCCCCGGCTCGACAGCGTCGAGCCGCCGCTACCGCCCGATCGCGCTGGTGCAGGTGACCGACCTCGGCGTCCACGCGCGCGTGGGCAGCGAGGACGGCGTCGGTCTGGGTGACGGGCGCGAGCGACGGACGCCCGCGCGCGGGCGCGGCGGTCGACGCTGCACGACGCGCAAGGGCCGCGTCGCTCGCGCCGGGCGACGACCGACACGAGCGGGCTCGCCCGGCTCGCCGGCTTCGCGCGCGCACCCGGCCGGCACCGCCGACGGAGGACGAGCGAGCCGCGCTGGTCGAGCTTCCAGGGCTACGTCAGCGTCGTGCTGGGCGACCGACCGCGCGCTGCTCGGCATCAACGACTACGACCCCGACCTGAGCCCCTGGCGCTTCAACGTCGCAGCCGGCCTGGGGCAGCGCGCGGCTGCCGGTCGCCGGCGGCGGTGTTCACCGAGCGCGGCATCTATCGCCCCGGCGAGCCGCTCTACGCCAAGGCGATCGTCCGCACCGGGCCGCTCGGCGCGCTCGCGCGCCCGCCGCCGCGGCGACTCGCTCCGCTGGCGTCTTCGAGGCACGCGCCGACGCAGACGGACGCGGCCGGCGCGCTCCGCGACACCACGGTGGCGCTCTCCGCGTTCGGCACCGCGGACCAGCGCTTCACGGTGCCCGCCGACGCGCCGCTCGGCGACTACCGCGTCGTCGGCGCAGCTCCGCCGCGAGGGACGGTGGACCGAGATCGCCGCGACCAGCTACCGCGTCGCCGAGTACCGGCCGCCGGAGTTCCTGGTGGACGTGGCCGCCGACAGCGGGCGCCCGCTTCGCCGGCGACTCGGTCCGCGCCGCGGTCGAGGCGCGCTACCTCTTCGGCGCGCCGATGGGCCGCGCCGCGGTGCGCTGGACGCTGCGGCAGCAGAGTCGCTGCTGGCGACGCGTCGAGATCCCCGGCACCGACGGCTTCTACGTCGGCGAGACCGGCTGGTGGTACGAGGAGATCGTCCGACGCCAGCCCGCCGGTGCAGGTCGCCGCGAGCGGCGTCGACACCCTCGACGCCGCCGGCCGGCTGGCGCTGCGGCTCCGGCTCGGCGAGACCGAGCGCGGCCGGCCCGTCGCGCGCCACGCGTCGAGGCCACGGTCATCGACGTGAACCGGCAGACGGTCTCGGCCGCCGCCTCGCTGGTGGTGCATCCGGCGGATTTCTACCTCGGCGCCAAGCCGGAGGGCGAGAGCTACTTCTGGACCGCCGGCACGCCGGCGCGCGTCGGCGTCATCGCCGTGCGGCCCGACGGACGGCGGGTGCCCGGCGTCCGGGTCGACGGCGCGTCGTCCGGCGCGAGTGGCACTCAGGTGCGGCGGGAGCGCGCCGGCTACGGCGAGCTGGTGGGCGAGTGGGTGTCGGACACGGTGGCGCGCTGCGCGCGTCACGACCGCCGCGCGACGCCGCGCGCCGCTGCCGGCTTCACGCCGGCGGCAGGCGGCACGCTACATCGTCAGCTTCCGCGCCGCCGATGCCGCGGGCCGCGCCGTGTCAGCACCAGCTTCTACCGCTGGGCCATCGGCAAGCGACTGGGTGCCGTGGAACGACGAGAGCCAGTTCAAGATGGACGTCGTCCCCGACCGGACGCGCTACGCGGTCGGCGACACCGCGACGGTGCTGTTCGCCTCGCCGTTCACCGACGCCGAGGCGTGGATCACGGTCGAGCGCGAGGGGCTGCTGGAGCAGCGCCGGCTCCGGATCACGAGCGGCACCACGACGCTCAAGCTGCCGATCACCGAGGCGCTCGCGCCCAACGCCTTCGTCTCGATCGTCGTGGCGCGCGGCCGCAGCGCGCCGCCCGGGCCCGCTGGACGATCCCGGCCGGCCGACGATCCGCGTCGGCTACGCCGAGCTGCGGGTCACGCCGGAGCGGAAGCGGCTCACGGTCGGACGTGACGCCGCTCGCGGCGCGAGTACCGCCCGGGCGACACGGCGCGCGTCGCGCTGCAGGTGCGCGACGCCGGCGGCACCGGGCAGCGGAGCGAGGTGACGCTCTGGGCGGTGGACGAAGGCGTGCTGGCGCTCACCGGCTACCGCACGCCCGATCCGATCGACCTGCTCTACCAGCCGCGCGGGCTCGGCATGCGGCTCGCGAGCACGCTCACGACCGTCGCGCCGCAGGTGCCCGAGGGCGAGAAGGGCAAGCGCGCGCCCGGGCGGCGGCGGCGGCGCGCGACGCCGCCGACATCCTGCGCTCGCGCTTCCAGACCACCGCGTTCTTCCTCGGCTCGGTGGTCACCGACGCGAACGGGCAGAGGCGACCGCCTCGGCGCGGCTGCCCGACAACCTCACCACGTTCCGGCTGATGGCCGTGGCCGTGACGGCGGGCGACCGCTACGGCAGCGGCCAGTCGTCGCTGCTCGTCACCCGGCCGCTGGTGGCGCGGCCGGCGCTGCCGCGCTTCCTCCGCGAGGGCGACCGGTTCGCGGCCGGCGTCGTGGTCAACCGCCGCGACGGCGCGGCGACGTCGGAGGCCGAGGTCGCGGCCGCGGCGCGCGGCGCGGAGCTCAAGGGCAGCCGCAAGCAGGACCGCGACGCTCGAGCCCGGGCGCGGGCGCGAGGTGCGCTTCGACTTCCGCGCGCGCGCCGGCCGACAGCGCGCCGGTTCCGCTTCGACGCGACCAGCGGCCGCGACGCCGACGCGGTGGCGCTCGCGCTGCCGCTCAAGCCCGCGCACCATCCGCGAGTCGTACACCGTCGCCGGGCGTCCTCCACGACACGGCCACGGCCGAGCTCGCTGCTGCCGGCCGACATCGATCCCGCGCGCTCGACCCTCCAGCTCAGCCTCGGCACCTCGCCGCTCGCCATGATCCGCGGCGCGCGCGAGTGGCTTCCGGATCTATCCCTACTGGTGCTCCGAGCAGGTGGCCAGCGCGGCCGAGCCGCTGGTGGCGCTCTATCAGGCCGGGCCCGATGCTCGGCGCGACTCCGCGGTCGCGCGCGCGGGCCCGCGCCGAGCTCGAGCGCGTCGTCGCGACGCTGAGCGCGCCGGCAGCGGCGCCGACGGCGGCATCGGGCTCTGGAGCGCCGACCGACTGGACCACGCCGTGGCTCAGCGCGTACGCGGGCGCGGTGCTGCTCGACGCGCAAGGCCGCCGGCCTCGCGGTGGACGACTCGGTGCTCGCGCGCCTCGGCGGCTACCTCAAGCGCGTCGCTCGCCGAGCGGCGGCCCGGTCGTGGCGCCGGTGCTCGCGCTGGTACGACAGCAGCCAACGTGCGGCTGAGCGAGCGGGTCATGGCGGTGGACTACCTGAGCCGCGCGGGCCTGCGCGACCGCGCCGCGGAGAACGAGCTGCTCCGGCTGCGCGGCGCAGCTCGCCTGGGAGGACCGGGTGCGGCTGGCGCACGTGCTCGCGCGCGGCGGCGACGCGCGCGGCCGCGCTGCGCCTGCTCGAGCCGGCGTGGCGCTCGGTGACGGATCGAGGGCCGCACGGCCACGCTGCCCGACCGCGGCGCGCCGCGAGCTTCTACTTCGACTCGCCGGATCCGGCCGGCGGCCTAGCTGCTGAGCGCCACGCTCGCGGTGAGTCCGGCGCATCCGCTGGTCGGGCCGCTGGTCGAGACCCTGGTCGCGCAGGGCCGCGGGGCGCGGCTGGATCTGGAACACGCAGGACTACGGCACCGCGGTCGACGGCGCTGGCCGAATTCCAGCGGCATCAGCAGGCCGGCGCGGCCCGGGGTGTCCGCGTGAGCGCCGGGATCGCGCGACTGTCTTCGACGTCGCGGCGCGTCGGCGCGGCGCGCGACTCGAGCGTGAGCCTCGCGCGACCTGGCTCGAGCGCGGCAGCGACGGCAGCCAGCTCCGGCTCCGCGCTCGACGCCGGCGCGGCCGGCGGCGCCGGCGGGCGCCGGTCTTCTACTATCTCACCGTCACCGCCGTGCCGCGCGCGCGCGCCGGTCCGGCCCGGACGAGCGCGGCATCGCGGTCGAGCGCTGGTACGAGCGCTACGACGACGGGAAGCCGGTCACGGAGATCGCCGAAGGCGAGCTGGTGCGGGTGCGGCTCCAGCGTCACGGTGCCGAGCGACCGGCACTTCGTCGTGCTCGACGACGCGCTGCCCGCGGGTCTCGAGGCGGTGGACCTGAGTCTCCGCACCGTCGGGCGGCCTGCCGGGCCCGGGCGCGGCCGACTCCGCGGCGCGTCGAGGCCGGACGCAGCGGCGACGGCGACATCGCTTGCCGTGGGTCTACGGCAGCTGGGACGCCGGCTGGTGGTCGCCGTTCGACCACCGGAGATGCGCGACGACCGGGTCGTCTACGTCGCGACGCGGCTCTGGCCGGGCAGCTACACCGCGACCTACGTCGCGCGCGCCACGACGCCGGGCACGTTCGTCCGGCCGCCGGCGCACGCGGAGGAGATGTACAACCCCGCGGTGTTCGGCGAGAGCGACGGCGGCGTGTTCACGGTGACGGCGCAAGGCGGTGACCGCGATCGACGCGCCGGGCGCGACGCTGCGCGGCTGTGGCGCTCGGGCTCGTGGCGGCGGCCGCTCGGCGCGGTCGGTCGTCTGGCTCGCGCGCCCGCTGCCGCCCGGGCTGCTCGCGCACGCCAGCGCCCGGCCGTCGTCGCTGCTCGACCGCTCCGGCTGCGAGCTCCGCACGCACGCGCGCCGCCGACGGCAGCCTCGGCGGCGCTGGGTGCCGCTTGGCGGAGATGGATCCCGACCTCATCGCGGCGTTCGTCGCGGTCGAGGACCGCCGCTTCTACCAGCACTCATGGCGTCGATCTCGCGCGCGCTCGGCGCGCGCCGCGCTGGACCAACCTGCGGGCGCGGCCGCATCGTCTCGGGCGGCTCGACGATCACGATGCAGCTCGCGCGGCTGCTCCGGCCCGGAGCCGCGCGGCTGGACGCGGCAAGGCGCGCAGGTCGCTCTGGGCGCTCCGGCTCGAGCGCCATCTCGCCAAGCAGGCGATCCTCGAGCAGTACCTCAACCGCGTGCCGCTGGGGCAGGGCGCGGTCGGCGTCGAGGCCGGCGGCGGCGCTCTACTTCGGCGTCGGCGCCGACGAGCTGAGCCTCGGCCAGGCGGCGCTGCTCGCCGGGCTCGCCCGCGCGCCGTCGAGCGACAATCCGCTGGTCTCAGCCGCGCGCGCGCGGGCGCCGCCGCGATCAGGCGCTCGACCGGCTCGTGGCGCTCGGGCTTCGCGCCGCCGGCCGCGGCCGACGCGGGCCGCGGCGCGAGCCGCTGCTCGTCGCGGCGGCGCGCCGCGCCGTTCCTCGCGCCGCACTTCACGACCCGGGTGCTCGCGCTGGGCAGGAGCGAGGCGGCAGCGCCGGCCCAGCGGCACCTGGCGCACGTCGCTCGACCTGCCGCTGCAGCGCGAGCTCGAGGCCGAGGTCGCGCCACACGGTCGAGACGCTGCGCGACCGCGGCGCGCGCCACGCCGCCGCCGTCGTGCTCGACAATCGCGACCGGCGAGGTGCTCGCCTGGGTCGGCTCGCCCGATTTCTGGGCCGACACGGCGGGGCAGGTGGACATGGTCGTCTCGCCGCGCCAGCCGGGCTCGGCGCTCAAGCCGTTCCTCTACGCGCTGGCGTTCGACCGCGGCTACACGCCGGCGTCGATCCTGCCCGACATCGCGCGACGGTGTACCAGACCGGCACCGGGCCGTACCGCCCGCGCAACTACGACCGCCGCTTCCACGGTCCGGTGCGCGCCCGCGAGGCGCTGGCGAGCTCGTACAACGTGCCGGCGGTCGAGCTGGCCGAGCCGGCTCGGCGTCGGCAGCCTGCTTCAGATCCTGCGCGGGCGCGGGCTTCGCCTCGCTCGGCCGCAGCGCCGAGTCACTACGGGCTCGGCCTCGCGCTCGGCAACGGCGACGTCACGCTGCTCGAGCTGGCCAACGGCTACCGCGCGCTGGCGAACGGCGGCGTCTGGCGGCCCTACCGCCTGGCAGTCGGCCGCGCCCGACCGGTGCGCCGCGAGCCCGGCCGCCGGTTCGCCAGCGCGCGCTCGGCCGCGCTCGTGCTCGACATCCTCGTCGATCCGGTCGCGCGCATCCCGGGCTTCGGCGTCGAGACGCCCGCTCGACTTTCCCTTTCCCGTCGCGGCGAAGACCGGGACCAGCCGGCACTTCACCGACAACTGGGCGGTGGGCGCGACCGGCGGGTTCACCGTCGCGGTCTGGGTCGGCAACTTCAGCGGCCGGCCGATGGACGGCGTGAGCGGCGTGAGCGGCGCCGGGCCCGCTGCTGCACCGCGCGGTGCTCGCGACGGCGCGCCGCTACCCGCCCGGCGTGCTGCCGAGCCCGCCGCCACCGGCGCCGTGCCCGCCGCCGTCTGCCGGCTGTCGGGACTTCGGCCCGGGCGCATGTGCCCCGTCACGCCGGAGTGGTTCGCGCCCGGCACCGTGCCGACCGACAGCTGCACCTGGCATGACGATGAAGGTGGGCGTCAGCCTCCCCGCCGCCTATGCCGAATGGGCCGCGCAGTCCGACCTGCCCCAGGCCGATCACGTCGGCCGACGCAGTGCGGCGCCGTCGCGTGCCCGGAGCCGGGATTTCACATCGTCTCCCCTCGCGAAGGCGACGTGTATCGCCTTTCACCGGGGGTGGATCCGCGCTATTCCACCGTCGCATTGCGCGCGGCGGGAGGCCGCGACGCGGCCAAGGTCCGGTGGTCGGTGGATGACGTGCCTCATGCCGGTGGCCGATGGACGCTCCGGCCGGGTCGCCACCGGGTGCGCGCCCTCTCGGCCGCGGGCGACTCCGCCGAAGTGGCCGTGCGCGTGGAGTGACCGGTACTACATTGCGAAAGGGGCCGGTGCGGCCCGCGTGAACACGGGACAGGAGAGGCGATGGACACGACGCTGACGACGCGCCGGCTCGGCCAGACCGACTTGGAGATCACCACCGTCGGATTCGGTGCGTGGGCGATCGGCGGCGGGGACTGGGCCTTCGGCTGGGGGCCGCAGGACGACGCGCAGTCCATCTCCACCATCCGCCACGCCCTCGAGCGAGGCATCAACTGGATCGACACGGCGGCGGTGTATGGCCTGGGACACTCCGAGGAGCTGGTCGGACGCGCCCTCGAATCCATATCGGCTGCCGAGCGCCCGTACATCTTCACCAAGTGCGGACTGGTGTGGGACGATGGCAATCGCATGGCGTCCCCGCGCCAGGTGCTGCGTCCGGACTCCATTCGCCACGAGTGCGAGGCGTCGCTCCGGCGGCTGGGGATCGAGCGGATCGACCTCTACCAGTTTCACTGGCCCGACGAGTCGGGGACCGAGGTGGAGGACTCCTGGGCAGAGATGGGGCGCCTGATCGACGAGGGCAAAGTGCGAGCCGGAGGAGTGTCGAACTTCGACGTCTCGCTGCTCGACCGGTGCGAGAGCGCTGCGCCATGTGGACTCCCTGCAGCCACCGTTCTCGCTGATCCGGCGTCAGGCCGGCGCGCGCGAGATCCCCTGGTGCGCGGAGCACGGGACGGGGGTCATCGTCTACAGCCCGATGCAGTCGGGACTTCTCACCGACCGCTTCAGCGAGGACCGGGTGCGGGCGCTGCCGAGCGACGACTGGCGCCGGAAATCCTCCGACTTCAACCCACCTCAGCTGGCCCGCAACCTGGCCTTGCGCGACGGTCTCCGCCCGATCGCCGAGCGCCATCGCACGACCGTGGCCCAGGTGGCGATCGCCTGGACACTCGCCTGGCCGGGCGTGACCGCCGCCATCGTGGGAGCTCGCACGCCGGAACAGGTGGATGGCTGGATCGACGCCGGCTCGATCGAGCTCGGCTGCGGACGACCTCGAGCAGATCGCCCGGGTCGTGGAAGGCACGGGCGCCGGGTCAGGCCCCATGCGGCTGGAGTGATCATGAGCATCCACCACGTCACCGCGATCGTCCGCGAGCCGCAGCGGAACCTGGATTTCTACGCCGGGACCCTCGGCATGCGGCTGGTGAAGCTCACCGTCAACTACGACGACCCCGGCAGGTATCACCTCTACTACGGAGACGAGCTCGGTCGTCCCGGCTCGCTGCTGACGTTCTTCCCGTGGACCACCGGGCGCCCCGGGCGCCAGGGCACCGGCCAGATCAACGGGGTGGCGCTCGCGGTGCCCACGGGGTCGCTGGGCTTCTGGATCGAGCGACTGCTGTCGCGCGGAGTAAAGTTCGAGGGACCGACCCGTCGCTTCGACGAACAGGTGCTCGCCTTCGCCGACCCTGACGGGCTGATGCTGGAGATCATCGCCACGACGCGGGTCGCCGAGACGGAGGGGTGGAGCGGCGGGCCGGTGAGGGCCGAGCATGCCGTGCGCGGGGTACACGCCGTAACCATCTGGGAGGATGGGGAGGCGGGCTCCGCCGCGTTCCTCACCGACAGGATGGGATTTCGGGCGACCGGGTCAGACGGCAACAGGCACCGCTTCGAATCCGGTGAGAGTGGGCTCGGCACGGTGGTGGATCTCCGCCGCACCCCGGGGTTCTGGGGGGGACCGATGGCGTCGGCACCGTCCATCACGTGGCGTACCGAGCCGCCGATGACAGCGAGCAGCTGGCCCGGCGCGAGGCGCTCATGGGGTCGGGTGTTGCGGTGACGGAAGTGCGGGATCGCCAGTACTTCCGCTCCATCTACTTTCGCGAGCCGGGCGGCGTGCTCTACGAGATCGCCACCGAGGGGCCGGGATTCACCGTGGACGAGCCGGCTTCGGAGCTGGGTACGTCGCTCAAGTTGCCGGCCCACCTCGAGCCGATGCGCGCTCGCCTGGAGGTCGCCTTGCCGCGCGATTCACCTGCCTCACGCTACCACGCCGATCGAGGGCTGAGTGACGGCTGACCTCGGGTTCATTCACCGGTTCGTGCCCGGAGCACCCGACGCTCCCGTGCTGCTGCTGCTGCACGGGACCGGCGGCAACGAGGACGACTTGATTCAGCTCGGCGAGGCGCTGCGCCCGGGCGCCGCGCTCCTGAGCCCGCGGGGCCAGGTGCTCGAGAACGGCATGCCTCGGTTCTTCCGGAGGCTCGCCGAGGGTGTCTTCGACGTGGAGGACCTGCGGGCGCGGACCCACGCAGCTGGCCGACTTCGTAGCGGCGGCCGACCAACGGTACGGCTTCGGCGGCCGGAAGCCGATCGCGGTCGGCTTCTCCAACGGCGCGAACATCGCAGCCGCCTTGCTGCTCCTGCGGCCAGAGACGCTCGGCGGGGCCCTCCTGATCCGCGCGATGGTGCCGCTGGTGCCTGAATCGCAGCCCGATCTTGCAGGGCATTCCGGTTCAGATCAACGCCGGTCAGTCCGATCGCTGGTGCCGCCGGCACAGAGCGAGGCGCTCGCGGCGCTCCTCGACCGGGCGGGAGCGACGGTCAAGCTTCAGTGGATTACCGGAGGTCACGCGCTGACTCGCGAGGATCTCGAGACAGGCCGGCAGTGGTTCGGGGTTTCTTCTCTTTCGCAGGATAGCGACCGGCAGCGATGGTAGGAATGCCGCTGCCTTCGCGCGGTCCCACGGGCGCTGACGCCGCCCACGCCAACCACATGCCGGCTGCGTCAGCAGGGGCCGGCACGCGCAGACGAGGGGATATGTGATGCTTCCTGCCGCCCTTGAGCAGGAGCGCCTGCTGATCGCAGAGCGCCTCCTCACCGAGATCGAGCGCCGCCACGGCCTGCCGCACCCCATCAATCGCGAGATTCACCCCGTCATCATCGATCGCTTTCTTGCCGCTTACCTCCCCGAGGCCCGGGAGGGCGAACTGGCTCCGCTCAGTCTGGAGTACGCCTTCGCCCCCAGCCTCACCGACTCACTCAAGCTGTTACAGGAGGTAGTCAGCGAGTCAGCCGACGGCCGAGGCGCCGCGCTGTACGTCCACGACCTCGACACCGGGGTCACCGCCGACATCAACGAGCTGCACTAGTCGTGATTCAACTCCGGGACGAGAAGTGAGGTCACCCGAGCGCGGCCCTCGCTTCTCGCAGCCGGGGCCTTCCCCGCGCCGCTCACTGCTCCGCCACTCCGTGCTGGTCGTACCATCGCGTCCTCGCCATTCCCGGCGGGGCTCGTGGCGCAAGGCGATCAGGCGCCCGCAGCCGGCCTGGCCCAGCGGCTGGCCGCGATTCCGGCAGTCACCGGCCTGGAGCAGCGGATGGTCGACACCCTCCTCGCGCTGCTTCCCGGGTCCCGGCGAGATCGGGCCGGCAACGCCGTCCTGACGCTGGGTGCCGGCACCTCGCGCCGGCTCCTCGCGTGCCCGGTGGACGAGCCGGGATACGTGGTGGGCCAGATCAGAGCCGATGGGTACCTCACGCTCCGGCGGGCACCGGGAGCGATCTCGGCCGCGCGGGAGACCCAGCTCGAAGGGTCAGCGGGTCGACATCGAGACGTCCAAGGGACTGGTGCCGGGTGTGGTGGCGGTGCGGTCGATCCATCTGACGCGCGGCCGGGATCGGGATCCGCGCCCCGGCCGCTTCACGGTGGACAGCGCGCTGGTGGACGTCGGGGCCGGCTGCGGAGTCGGAGGTCGCGGCGCTCGGCGTGCGGGTGCTGTCGCCGGTCACGCTGCACAAGACGGTGCACCGCTACGGGCGGGGCCTGCTCGCCGCCCCCATGGCGGGGCGCCGCGCGGCCTGCGCCGCGCTGGTCGCCGCCGCGCGTCGAGCCTCGGCGGAGCAGGGCATGATCCCGCGGCGGGAGTCGGTGGTGATCGCCTTCGTCGTGGAGCAGCAGCTGACCGCGCGCGGGCTGGCGACCATCGCCAACGCGATGGGGCCGTTCGAGGAATCGCTGATCGTGGACGGCGAGGGGGCGTCGGCCGTCTCGACCGACCCGTGGCCAGCGCTCGGCCGAGTGCGGACCTTGTCGCTGCCGGTGCGCTACGGGGAAACCGCGGTGGAGACCGTCGAGCTGTCCGACGTAGATCGGCTGGCCGCGGAGCTGGCCACGTTCATCCGGGGCTCGCGGTGAGAGTCGCGCTCGCGGTGAGAGCCGCGCTGCTTCCTGCTCTGCCCCGCGGGGCTCCTCGCCGCCCAGGACGCGAACCGGCTGGGTGAGGCGGAATCGGCCCTCAAGACGCTGGCGGAGAGCTACGGAGTATCGGGAATGGAGTCCCCGGTCCGGGACGCGGTGCGCCGTCAGCTCCCCGGTTGGGCCCGGCCCGAGGTGGACTCCGCCGGCAACCTCTGGGTTCGCGCGGGGCAGGGCGAGCCCACCGTGGTGCTGGTCGCGCATCTCGACGAGATCGGGTTCAAGGTGATCTCGGTTGGAGACGACGGCATCCTCACGGTCGAGCCGGTGCGGCGGAATCTTCCCGCGGCTCTGGGCCGGCCGCCCCGCGCTGGTACATGGCGGCCGCGCGCCCAGTCCCGGCGGTCTTCCAGCCGCTGGACACGGCCCTCGACGTGAGCGAGCCGAGTCGCTCCGGGTGGACGTCGGCGCCGCGAATCGCGCCGCGCTCGAAAGGCTCGGGGTCGAAGGTGGGCCAGACGGTCACCAGCCCCAAGGAGTACACCCGACTGGCGGGGAGCCGAGCCACCGCACGGTCGTTCGACGACCGGGTGGGCTCCGCCGCGCTCCTGCTGGCCGTGCGGCGGCTCGATCCGGGCCGGCTCCGGCACACGGTGATCTTTCTCTGGAGCGTCCGCGAGGAGATCGGGCTGGAGGGCGCCCGCGCGGCGGCCCGCGCGCTGGGCCTCCGCACCGCGCGGGTCCACGCGATCGACACCTTCGTCTCCGCCGATTCGCCGCTCGAGCCGCAGCAGTTCGGCGTGGCGCCGCTGGGGCAGGGGCCGGTCGCGCGCGCGCTCGACAACAGCTCGGTCACGCCGCCGGCCCTGCTCGATTCCCTGGTGGCGCTGGCCGCGACCCGCGGCATCCCGCTGCAGGTGGGCAGCACGAACGGCGGCAACGACGGCTCCGCCTTCGCCGAGTTCGGCGTGCCCGACGTGCCGATCGGCTGGCCGCTTCGGTACTCCCATTCGCCGGTCGAAGTCGCCGACCTGCGCGACGTGGCCCACCTCGCCGAGCTGGTGCAGGCGATCGCCGAGCGCTGGTAGACCGGAACCACCGGACCTTCCCCTCTCGATTCCACCAACGCCCGCCGGCATCGCTCCGATGCCGGCACTTGTGCGCCCGGTCCGGTTCGTCGCATATTCATGCATTATGCACTCAGGCCCTCTCGCCCTCGCCTTTTCCGGGGGCCTCGACACCTCCTACTGCGTTCCCCGTCTGGCCGAGGACGGCTGGTCCGTCCACACCGTCTACGTGGACACCGGCGGCACCACCGCGGCCGACCGCGCCGCGATCCGCCGCCAGGCCGAGGCGGTCGGCGCCGTCGCGCACCACGAGGTGGACGCCCGGGAGCGCGTCTACGATCGGTTCGTCCGCTTCCTGATCCAGGCCAACGTGCTGCGGGGCGAGGTCTATCCGCTGAGCGTGGCGGCCGAGCGGACCCAGCAGGCGCTCGCGGTGGTCGAGGTGGCGCGGGGGATCAACGCCGAGGCGGTGGCGCACGGCTCCACCGGCGCGGGCAACGACCAGGTGCGGTTCGACGTCGCCCTCCGCGTGCTGGCGCCCGAGCTCGCCATCGTCACGCCCATCCGCGACGCCGGCGTCACCCGCGAGCGCGCGATCGCCTATCTCGAGGAGCGCGGGCTTCCGGTTCCCTCGCGCGCCGGCAGCTACAGCGTGAACCGCGGACTCTGGGGCACCACCTGGGGCGGCGGATGGACCCACGACACCTGGGCCGGCCCTCCCGCCGAGCTGATCGATCCACCGGCGGACGCGCCCGCCGTCCGGCGAGCTGGTGCTGGGCTGGGATCGGGGCCTCCCCGTCACGCTCGACGGCGTGCCGCTGGCCGGCCCGGCGCTGGTGGCTCGGCTGGGCGAGATCGCCGAGACGCTACGGCATCGGACGCGGCATCCACGTGGGCGAGACCGCGCTCGGCATCAAGGGCCGCATCGGCTTCGAGGCCGGGGCGGCGCTGATGCTGATCGGGGCCCACCGCGAGCTGGAGAAGCTGGTGCTCACCAAGTGGCAGGTCTTCTGGAAGGACCAGCTGGGCCGGTTCTACGGCGACCGGCTGCACGAGGGCCACTACTTCGACCCGGCGCTGCGCGACATCGAGGCGCTGATCACCAGCTCCCAGGCACGCGTCACCGGCGAGACGCGCGTCCGGCTCGCCCCCGGGCGCTTCCAGGTCGTCGGCACCCGCAGTCCGCATTCCATGATGGACACCTCCGTCGCCACCTACGGCGAGGAGAACCGGCTCTGGACCGGCGAGGAAGCGCGCGCCTTCGCGCGGGTGTCCGCCGTGCCCTCGCTGCTGGCGGCGCGGGCCCAAGGAGAAGCCCCATGGTCGTGACCACCCGCGTCCGGCTGGACCGCATCGCATCCGCCACCCGCAACGCCGCGCTGTCGCCCGAAGTGATCGTGGGCGACCAGATCGTCTCGGCGGAGGGTTACGTGCTCGCGGTGCGGATCCTGGAGGACAAGTCCACCTACAACACGGTGGAGGACGTGACCGGCCGAATGCTCTCGCTCCGCGGGGGTGACGTCCTCGCCGGCGTGCTCGGCACTCGGCGCGCCCTCAGGGGATACGCCGGCGAGGTGCCGCAGCACCTGACCGTGGGCGACACCATCGAGGTGCTCAACCTCGGCGGCATCCTGGGCCGGTGTACGTCGGTGAACCCGGACATCGGTCCGCCCTTCCGCGCCGAGGTGCTGGGCGCCGTGCTCGCCTTTCCCGAGTTGGGAGACCGGGTGGGGCGGCCGGCCCACATCCGCGACCGCGCGGTGCCTCCGTCGGACGTGCTGGAGAGCCGGGTGCCCGTCGTGTACGTGGCCGGCACCTGCATGAACGCCGGCAAGACGGTCGCGGCCGCGGAGCTGGTGCGCGGCCTCGCCCGCGGCGGCCTCCGGGTCGCGGCGGCCAAGCTCACCGGCGTCTCCCTGATGCGCGACGCGCTCTCCATGCTGGATGCCGGCGCCATCGCCGCGCTCACCTTCAACGATGTGGGCATCGCCAGCACCCACGCCGGCGTCACCGTCGTCCACCGCCAAGGGCATCTTCAACCGTCTCGCCGCGTCCAAGCCCGACGTGGTCGTGGCCGAGCTGGGTGACGGCATCCTCGGCGAATATGGGGTGCAGGACATCCTGCACGATCCCGAGCTGATGTCGGTCGGCGCCGCCTACGTCATGGCGGCGCCCGATCCGGTGGCGTGCTGGGGCGCGGCCGAGCTGATGCAGCGCGAGTTCGGCCTGCCGATCACCGCGATCACCGGCCCGGCCACCGACAACGAGGTGGGCCAGGTCTACATCACCGGCAGCCTCGGACTGCAGGCCCACAATGCCCGGCGCGATGCTGCGGGACTGGTCGCGGCCGTCCGCTCGGCGATGGTGGAGTGGTCGGAGCGCTCCGAGAGCCTGGCCGCCGCGGTCTCGTGAACGTCGCTGTCGTCGGGGCCGCCGGCTATGCCGGCGGGGAGCTGCTCCGTCTCCTCTATCAGCACCCGGAGGTGCGCGAGTGCGTCGCCACCAGCCGAAGCCGGGGCGGCGCGCCGATCGCCGAGGCGCACCCGGCGCTCGCGACGGTCACCGACGCCCGATTCTCCGGCGAGGGGCCGGGCGAGATCGCGCGCGGCCGCGACGTCGTCTTCCTCTGTCTCGAGCATGGCGAGTCGTCGCGCGTGGCCGCCGACGTATTCGCCGCCAAGCCCGGGCTGGTGGTGGATCTTGCCGCGGATTTCCGAGTCCGCGACCCGGCCCTCTACCAGCGCTACTACGGCCCGCACCCGTCGCCCGAGCTGCTGCCCCGCTTCTGCTACGCATTGGCGGATGTGATCGGGACCGGGCTACGGGGCGCGGGCGCCCTCGCGGCGCCGGGTTGCTTCGCGACCGCGGCGCAGCTCGCGCTCTATCCGCTCGCGCGCGCGGGGCTGGATGTATCGCCGTCGCTCTTCGCGATCACCGGCTCCAGCGGTGCCGGCGTCCAGCCGAAGCCGACCACGCACCATCCGATGCGGGCACACAACCTCTTTGCGTATTCCGTGCTCGGCCACCGCCACGAGGCGGAGGTGCTCCAGTCGTGGCGCGAATGGATCGGGCGACCGGACGCCCACGCACGGCTGATGACGCACTCGGGCCCCTTCGTGCGCGGGATCTACCTGACGCTCCACGCCTATCTCCCGCGCGGCGCCGCCGTCAGCGCCGGCGATCCGGGAACGGCGGCGGCCACCTGGTTCCGGGACGCCTACGCGGGCCGGCCCTTCGTTCGTGTCCTGGACGCGCCGCCCGAGCTGACCCATGCCGTGGGGACGAACTACGCTCTCATCCACGCGGCGGAGAGCGACGACGGGTCCGAGGTGCAGGTGACGGTCGCGATCGACAATCTGGTGAAGGGCGCCGGTGGCCAGGCCATCCAGGCGATGAACCTGGCGCTCGGTCTCGAGGAGACGGCGGGGCTCAAAGGGGGAGGGATGTTCCCATGCTGAGGGGCGGACGGGCGGACGGGCGGAAAGGCGGAAAGGCGGGCGGAAGACAGGAATGGAGCCAGAGCGGGAGGCGCCGATGGGAGCGCGTAAGCTCAGGAGGGAGACGATCGGGTCCACGGCGCGCCCGTCCGCCCGTCCGCCCGTCCGCCCTTCCGCCCTTCTCCCAGTCTACGCCCAGTTCCCGATCCGCCCGATTCGGGGTCACGGCTCGTGGCTGGTGGACGAGGCGGGTGATGAGTGGCTCGACGCGTACGGAGGACACGCGGTGGCCGCCACGGGACACTCTCATCCCGACGTGGTGCGCGCGATCGCGTCGCAGGCGGAGGCGCTGCTGTTCTACTCGACGGCGGTTCCGCATCCCCTGCGTGAGCGCCTGGCGCAGCGCCTGGCCGACCTCTGCCCCGCTCCGCTGGAGCGGGTGTTCTTCTGCAACTCGGGCGCGGAAGCGAACGAGAACGCCCTGCACCTCGCGCGGAAGTGGACGGGGCGCCGCGAGGTCGTCTCGGTGGAGGGTGGCTGGCACGGTCGCACGGCAGGGACCCTCGCGTGCACGGACGGCGCCCGCTATCAGGAAGCCGCGTCGCGGAGCGGTATCCCGCTGTCGCGGAAGGTTCCGGTGGACGACGTGGCGGCGCTCGAGATGGCGGTAGGCGGACAGACCGCCGCGGTGATCATGGAGCCGGTGCAGGGCCTCGCCGGCGCGCGCGACCTGTCGCCGGACTTCCTCCGCGCGGCGCGGCGCGCCTGCGACACCCACGGCGCGGCCCTCGTATTCGACGAGGTCCAGTGCGGTGTCGGCCGCTGCGGGGCGTTCAGCGCCGCCGAGGCGGTCGGAGTCATCCCTGACATCCTCACGCTCGCCAAGGGACTCGCCTCCGGGCTCCCGATCGGGGCGGTGGTCGCGAACCCGGCAGTAACCGCGGCGATCGGGGTCGGCGACCTCGGGAGTACCTTCGGCGGCGGCCCGGTTCCCTGCGCGGCCGCCCTCGCGACGCTCGAAGTGATCGAGCGGGAAGGTCTGGTGGAGAACGCATCGCGGGTCGGCCAGAAGCTCGCGCGCGGAGCCCTGGCTCTGGGCGTTCGCCACGTGAGCGGCCGCGGGCTTCTGCTCGGTCTCCATCTCGATCGCCCGGCGGCCGACGTCCAGCGCGCGCTGTTCGCCCGCCGGATCATCACCGGCACGGCCTCCGATCCCGCGGTGCTCCGGCTGCTTCCGCCGCTGTCCTTCTCCGCCGATGAGGCCGATCTCCTCCTCGCCGGCCTTCAGGAGGTGCTCGCGTGACCAAACGCGATTTCCTCGCGCTCGAGGACTGGTCCACCGACGAAGTCGACGCGCTTCTCGTCCCTGGCCGCGCGGGTGAAGCGGGGCGAGATCGGTGGCGGGCTCGAGCGAAAGGTGCTGGCGATGGTGTTCATGGACCCGAGCCTTCGCACCCGCACCAGCTTCGAGACCGCCATGTTCCTCCACGGCGGCCACGCGGTGGTGCTGGAGCCGGGCAAGGGAAGCTGGTCCCTGGAGACCGAGCCGGGCGCGGTGATGGACGGCGACACCGTGGAGCACATCGTCGATGCGGCTCGCGTGCTGGGCCGGTACGCCGACGCGCTGGGCGTCCGCTCCTTTCCCCGCGGCCGCGACTGGGCCACCGCGCGCCAAGACGCGATCGTTCGGAGCTTCGCCCGGCACTGCGAGAAGCCGGTGATCAATCTCGAGTCGGCCCGCCGCCACCCGTGTCAGGCGCTGGCCGATGCCATGACCCTCCGCGAGAAGCTGGGCGAGACCTCGGGCAAGCGCTTCGTCCTGACCTGGGCCTGGCATCCCAAGGCACTGCCCACCGCCGTGCCCGCGAGCGCCGCGCTCGCCGCGGCCCGGCTCGGCATGGAGATCGTGATCGCCCGGCCCCCCGGATACGAGCTCGACCCGGAGGACACGGCCCTGATCCGCCGCATCGCCCAGGAAGCCGGCGGCGAATTCGTGCACATCATCGAGGATCCCGATGAAGCCACCGTGGGGGCCGACGCGGTGTACGTGAAATCATGGGGCTCGGTGAAGCTGTACGGCGATCCCCAGGCGGAAGCGCGCCCAGCGCGCCGCCCTGCGCGACTGGCGGCTCACGCCGGGCCGCGTCCGGTCCACCCGGGGCGGCAAGGGCATCGTCATGCACTGCCTGCCGGTCCGCCGCAACGTCGAGATCGACGACGCGGTGCTGGACGGCCCCAACTCGGTGGTCGTGGATCAGGCCGAGAATCGGCTGCATGCGCAGCGGGCGCTCCTGCTCGAATTGCTCGGACAGCGGAACGGAGTCGCTCGGGTGACCATCGATACATCTCGCGGCATCGCCGGACTCAAGGGCGCTCTTCGCTACGTGCGCGCCTATCGCGACCAGGTCTTCGTCGTCAAGCTGGGCGGAGAAGTACTGGCCGCGCCGGAGGTGCTGGAGCAGGTCACCGGGCAGCTCGCGCTCCTGTCGTCGCTCAGCATCCGGCTGGTGGTGGTGCACGGCGGCGGGCCCCAGGCGACCGCGCTCAGCCGCCGGCTCGGCGCCGAGCCGCGAATGGTGGCTGGCCGGCGGGTCACCGACGACGCGGCGCTGGAGGTGGCGAAGCTGGTGTACGCGGGCCAGCTCAACGTGGACCTGCTGGCGGCGCTGCGCGCGCACCGGGTGCAAGCCGTGGGGCTGAGCGGGGTGGACGCCGATCTCATCACCGCGCATCGCCGTCCGCCGGTGCAGGTGGTGGACGACGGCGGCAAGACGGTGCAGGTGGACTACGGCCACGTCGGCGATGTGGACCGGGTAGACCCTCGGGTGCTCGACTACCCTGGTGGAAGCACGATTCGTCCCGGTCGTGGCCAGCCTCGCCGGCGGCGAGGATGGCGAGGTCTACAACGTGAATGCCGACACGGTCGCGGAATCGCATCGCGGTGGCGATGCGGGCGCAGAAGCTGATCTTCCTCACCGGCGCTCCCGGCGTGCTCCGCGACCGGACCGATCCGTCCACGCTCGTCACCTTCGCCGATCCCGACGATCTCGCCAGCCTGATGGCGAGCGGGGTTCTCAGCGGAGGCATGCGGCCCAAGGTCGAGGCCTGCATCCGCGCCGCCACGGGCGGAGTCGAGCGGACCCACATCATCGATGGCCGCACGCCCGATGCACTGCTGCTCGAGGTGTTCACCGGGGCCGGGTGCGGCACGATGATCGTCGGCCGCAAGGAGAAGGCGACGTATATCGGGGTGGATCTTGCCGGGTGAGCTCGAGCTGCTCGCTCAGCTCGTGGCCATCCCCTCGGTCAGCGGCGAAGAGGCCGCCGTGGCGGCGTTCGTGGAGGAAACCGCGCGCGGATGGGGACTCGACGCCGTCCGGGACGAGACGTCGGTCCGCATCGAAGTGCGAGGCCGGGCGCCGGGCCGGACACTGGCGCTGGTGTCCCACCTCGACGTCGTTCCCCCGGGTGGCGGGTGGACCCGCGATCCGTTCACCCCTTCGGTCGAGGGCGATCGACTCTACGGCCGCGGGTCGGGCGACGCCAAGGCGTCGGTCGCGGCGATGATCTCCGCCGCCCGCGACCTGGCGGACCGAGCGTCGCTCTCGGCCGGCCGGCTGCTCGTCATCCTCGGCTACGGCGAGGAGACCAGGAACACGACCATGGAGCGGCGCGGTCGAGCGCGCCGGCCCGATCGACGCGGCCGTGGTCGGGGAGCCCACCAACCTCGACATCGCGACCGCACAGCGCGGGCTCATGATGGTGGACCTCGTCGCTCGCGGCGACCAGCGCCACGCCGGCTACGCCGCCGAGGGCGAGTTCCGCAACGCCGTGCTGGTACTCGCGCGCGACCTGCTCCGGCTGGAGCACCTGTTCGACGACCGGACGCATCCGGTGCTGGGCCGCACCACCGCGACGCCCACGATGCTCGACGCCGGCGTGAGCCGCAACGTGACGCCGCCGGTCGCGACCGCGATCCTCGACGTCCGCAGCACGCCCGACTGGTCGCACGACGAGATCGCCGAGCTGCTGCGCGCGCGGCTCGAGTCCGAGGTCGTCGTCACCTCGAGACGGCTGGTGCCGTGCGAGACGCCCGCCGACTCCCGCCTGCTCGCCGCGGCCAACCGCGCGCGGCCCGAGTCCGGCGCGGTTCGGCAGTCCGACCTGCTCCGACTGGGTCTTTCTCCGCCATGTGGACGCGATCAAGGCCGGACCGGGCACCAGCCGCCGGTCGCACACGCCGGACGAATACGTGGATCTGCCGGAGGTCACCGCGGCGCGCGCGCTTCTACGCGGGCATCGCGCGGGAGTATCTGACGGCGCAGTCGGGGAGCGCCTCGGCGCCGATGACACCCGCCGCTCTGGTCGCTCCGGCAAAGGACTCGACCGGCGTCTGCTCGGCCTGACCGCGGCGGACGACCGCGAATGGGACGCCCGCCTGCTGCGCTGGGACGTGCTGGGCAGCCTGGGGCACATCGAAGGACTCCGGGCCTCGGGCCTGCTCGGCGTGCGGGATCACGCGCGTCTCCGCCAGGGACTTCGCGCCGCGCTGGCGGCGGTGGACGCGCGGCCGGCTCCGCCTGCGGCCCGGATCAGGAGGACGTGCACTCCGCGGTCGAGGACTGGCTCACCCGCCGGCTGCCCGGCGCTGGGCGAGCGGCTGCATACCGGCCGCTCGCGCAACGACCAGGTCGCCTGCGATCTCCGGCTCCTCCTCAAGGACCGCCTCCTCGAGCTCCACGCCGCCGCGCTGGACGCTGGCGGACGTCCTCGTCGCCTTCGCCCGGCAAGCACCAGCGCGTGCTCTGGCCGGGCTACACCCATCAGCGCCGCGCGATGCCATCGTCGGTCGGCCTCTGGGCCGGCGCGTACGCCGAGGGACTGCTCGACACCGATCGAGTCGCTGCCCGACCTCTGGGTCCGGGTGGATCGCTCGCCGCTCGGAAGCGCCGCGGGTTACGGCGTGCCGCTTCCCGCTTCGCCGCGAGGTCGCCGCGCGGGCGCTCGGCTTCGCCGGACTCGATCGCAACGTGGCGACGGTGCAGGGCGGCCGGGGCAAGCTCGAGGCCGCGGCGCTCTTCTGGTGCACCCAGCTGGGGCACGAGTCCGCGCGACTGGCCCAGGACGTCATCCTCTACAGCGCCGAAGAGTTCGGCTATCTGGTGCTCCCGGCCGACCTGGCCACCGGGTCGAGCATCATGCCGCACAAGCGGAATCCCGATCTCTTCGAGCTGACCCGCGGCCGGGCCGCGGCGCTCGAGGGCGATCTCGCCGCCGTGCTGCAGATCAAGTCGCAAGCTCGGCGGCGGCTACCACCGCGACTTCCAGCTGCTGAAGGAGCCGCTGATGCGAGGCCTCGACCGCACCGAGGCGATGCTCGCCGCGCTGCGCCGTGGCCGTCCCGCGGCTGGAGGTCGATCGGGCACGGTGCGCCGCCGCGCTGGCGGGAGGCGCGCTCGCGACCGACGAGGTCATGCGCCGGGTCGAGGAGGGCAGCGCGTTTCGGATCGCCTACCGGGAGGTGGCGGCGGCGATCCAGCGGGGCGAGTCGTTCGCCGCGCCCTCGGCCTCGCGCATCGTGGCGCGGCGGCGCTCCACCGGCGGCCTCGGCGACCTCGGACTCGACCGCGCGGCCGCAGAGTGCGTCAGGCGCGCCGCTGGGGCGAGCGCGAGCGGGCGCGGTTCGATCGCGGCGATCGCGCGGCTCGCCGGGCCGGAGGCCGTCCCGATGACCGCCGACCGCCGCAAGCGGCACCTCAAGATCCTCGAGCTGATCAGCACCAGGGCGGTGCATACCCAGGAGGAGCTCGCCGAGGCGCTCTCGGCGGAGGGCTGGGAGGTGACCCAGTCATCGGTCAGCCGGGACATCGCGGCGCTCAGGCTGGTGAAGGTGGACGGCGCCTACCGGCGCCCCCCCAGGCGGGCCATCGCCCAGGATCCCGACGAGCGGCGGATCGCGGACGGCGTGCTCGACCTCGGAGCCGGCCGGCGACGCGCTGATCGTGCTCCACACGCCTCCGGGAGAGGCGAACCGGGTGGCGGTGGCGCTCGACCGGCTCGCATGGCCCGACATGGTGGGCACCATCGCGGGAGACGACACGATCTTTCTGGCGGTGAAGGACACGGTGGCACAGCGGCGGGTGCTGCGCCACATCAGGAGGCTGGTTTCCAGCTGAGCTCCCGGGCTGCACGGCCGCTCGCCCACTCGGCCGGTTTGCGGGGATGAAGCAAAAAAAAGGGCGGCTCGTGAGAGCCGCCCCTTCTCGTGCCTGTCAGCTACTGAAACTGATACCCGGGGAACTGAACCACGTCATAGTTCGGCGGGAAGGTGCTCGCGTCCGTCGCGTCGAACCGGAACTTGACGGCCGTGGGGTTCAGAATGTTGGTGAAATACGTCGTTCCGTCGAACACCGGGCACACGGCGAGTGCAGACCCATCGTTCTTCACATTGAACTGAATCGTGCTCGCGGGGGTGCCAGCCTCGACAACCGGCACGTCCTCGCCGATGGATTCCGAGGTGCTCACGGTCCCGACGGTACGGGCGAATAGCGCGACCCCACCCGCCTTGGTGTACACGGCACGATCGAAGTCCGCCACGCCCTTGTCGTCGCTATAGGCCCAGTTGAAGCAGATCCTGCCGGGCGTGCCGTTGTTGACGAAGGGTTGCACGTAACTGAGCACGGCGGCCTGCTTGAATGCCACGCCACCGGTGCTCTTGGGCTGGACGATCGGCGTCTTCACCAGCGGCCGGTTGGTGAAGTTCCCCGACTTGGTCGGCGACTGGGTGAACGTGCTGAGGTTTACCTTGCCCGGCTTGACGATGCCGAAGGGGCTGAGGGCCGGCTTTGAGCCGCCGCCAGTCTTGCCCAGCAACGCGGTGGCATACGCAGGCGTCGGGCTGATGGCTCGGAACAGCCGCTCCGCCAGCGTCCGCGGGGCGTGCTCCAAGCCGACGGTGGTCGGGCACTGCGTCGGGTCCGCTATCCCGAAGATCTCGGCCTTCGGATCACCGGCTGGATAGTGCTGGAGGAACCCGCCCCCGGTATTGCACTGACCGACCACGACGTACGGATTGTCGAACGTCGCCGTCGGGATGGTGGACCATTCGAAGGTGCCGGCCAGCAGCTGGTCACCAGTCCCGTTGAACCCCGTGCCGGGGCCGGGCGTGCCCAGCGCCAGGAAGACCTCGGCCGTGTCGAGCGTGATGCCGGTCCTGGGCTGCAGCGTGGTGATCTCGAACCAGGTCTGGTCCTCGGGTGGCTGCAGAATCCAGGAGTTGTTGTGGGTCAGCACCGCCTGGTCGTCCGCCGAGGAGAGGCCGCGAACGCCGAACGCGCCGCCGGCACCGAGTTCCGTCGTCACGCTCGTGGGGAGGGTGGCTGTCCCGAGCGACATGCAGCGGACGTCGCGATTGCCAGGTTCGAGTTGGCCGGCAACGTACCCAGGAACCGTCCGGCAGTGTCGATGGCGTGCAGGTATCTGGAACCCGAACCAGGTCGCCTTCCCCTTCTGACCGGCGCCGAATGCCTGGACCATGCTCTGGCCGTAAGGCCTGGACGTTGCCGCGAGTCGTGTTGTTGCCGTTGAACGCGGCCTGTACCAATGAATTGACGTTACTACAACTGCTCTGTGTGGACGCGAGGCTCGGGGCGGTAGCAATGCCGCTGCCCTCCTCGTCTCGATCACAGGCCGTGACTAGGCCGGCGCCGAGCGCCAGGAACATGACATAACTCAGGCCGCGCATCGGGGGGCGCCTCTGTAAAGGGATGAAGGGTGTCCAACGATTATACGCCCAAGAGTGCTGGCCGACAAGATCTTAGTCATAGTCTCAGTCGCACTTCGTCGTGCACCGGGTTGCATGCCTCCCCGAAGCTATTGTGGTAGCGTGAATTAGCCGTGAATCAATTGTCGCCGATGAGGGCCTTGTAACCAGGGTCGTCACTCAGATCGCGGAAGTACCAGGGAGTTTCCTTCCCCATGGCCGCCCGCATGTCCGGATTTGCCGCGATGTAGACGCTGAGTTGCTTCAGGGCTTCGCCCTTGTCCCCGAGGGCGGTGTACACGTACGTCGCAAGCTCGGCCAGGTTCCGGTTCGAGTCGATGGAGGGATCCCCCTGGGATCGGCGGGCGACGCTCCGGGCGCTGTCTTTGAGGCCGGCCCTGGCCAGGCGATCGCCACACGCATCTGCCCCAGGAGCTGGTTGAACGGGCGCATGCTCGGGGGACTGAGTTCGACGTACTGCTTCAGCGACGCCCAAGCCTGCGGGAATGTCGGGCTTGATCGCCTTCATCTGATAGAGCCAAAGCTGGCACTCGGGGAAGCGGTAGTCCTGGGAAAGCGCGCCTGCCCCTCGTCGCACCATTTCTTGGCCTCGATCGCGTCCTCGAGGTCGTAGGAGGTCGTGAACAGACGCCAGAGGGTCACGTTGGCGTTGCTGAGGTAAGGGTCAGCCTCGTAAGCGCGGAGCGCCGCGAGCTTGGCCTCACCCACTGCCGGCTTGTTGATGAGCAGGTGGCTCAGCGTCGTCCAGGCGGAGGCCTGCTCGGGGTTGGCCCGCACCGAGCCGCGCAGGTCCTCCTCCGCCGATGCGTACAGCTTCGCCGCATCGTCGGCCCCGGTCAAGATTGCTGAGCCACTTCCAGTACCGCAGCGTGCCGCGCACCTCGAGGGCGTCCGGGTTGTCCGGCTTCAGGCGCAACGCCCGATCGGCATGAGCCAGCCCGTCCGCAATGATCTTCTCGTGGTAGGCCGGCTCCGCCGAGTCGGTGCCATTCGCGATTGCCGGTAGTCCAGCCATCCGCGCAGGGTCGGCGGGTCCGACCACGTGGGATCCAGCGCCTCGGTCCGGGCCAGCAGCGAATCGGCCCGGGCGAACTTTCGGGTGGCCCCGGCGCTGTCCCCGGCGGCGGCCAACGCGTCGGCGTCCTTGCCTCCTCCTGCCCGCTGCATCAGCTCCCAGGCCGCCGTGCGGTGGTGCCGGCGCGGACCTCCTGCAGCTGGACCTCGTGCCCCAGCCGCTCGCGCAGGAAGATCGCGACCTCGTTGGCTAGGTCGTCCTGCAGCGCGAACACTTCGCCCCGGGGACGCTCCATCGTCTTGCTCCCGATCTCATCGCCGGTGCTCGCGTTGGCGAGCGAGACGTTCACCCGCAGCAGATCGCCCGATTGTGCCACGCTCCCGTGCACGATCGTGCCCACGTTCAGCGCCCGCCCGATATCCTGCAGCGGAGCGTCGCTGTTCCCGGAACGGCGCACGCCGTTGCTGGAGATCACCTGCAGGCCCTTGACACTGCTCAGCTCGTTGATGAGCGCCTCGGTCAGGCCGTGGGCCATGTACTCCAGCGAATCCGAGCTCCCGGGCGCCTTTTCGAAGTACATGACCGCGATCCTGTTCGGGTCCAGCTCGGCGCCGGGCGGCGCCTCCCGCACGAGGCCTTTGGCGGCGGCCCCCGGCTCGGAAACCATCCGCCAGACCGCGACGCCACCGACGGCCAGCACCGCGAGCAGCACCGCCGAGATCGACCACAGCCGCACCCCGGTGCCCCACTTCTCTCCCAGGATGGCCAGCGGCGTGGTCCGGTTGACCGCCGGCACCGCGCCCGACGTGCTCCGCCGGCACCGCCCCACCGCCCGGGTGCTCCGCCGTGACCGCCGGCACGCCGCGCGAGGCGGTCCGCCGGGTCGCGAGCGTCGGCTCGAGGTCGGCGAGCACGTCCGCGAACTCGCTCATCTTCTGGAAGCGGTCGGCCGGCGTCTTCTCCAGCGACTGCATGACCGCGTCCTCCAGCTCGTCCGGCACCGTCTGCCGCACGACCTGCAGGCTCGGCACCTGCTCCATCGCGTGCCGCGCCAGGATGGCGCGCGAGTTGGGGCCGTCGAACGGCGGCTGGCCGACCAGCAGCTCGTAGAGCACGCAGCCGAGGCTGTAGATGTCGCTCCGGCCGTCGGCGTGGTCGGCGCCGAGCGCCTGCTCCGGGCTCATGTAGTGCGGCGTGCCGACCGCCATGCCGGTCTGGGTCAGCTTCTCCCCCGCCGCGTCCGCCGCCCGGGCGATGCCGAAGTCGGCCACCAGGGCGTGGCCGTTCTGCAGCAGGATGTTCTCGGGCTTGATGTCGCGGTGAGACCACGCCGTGCTCGTGGGCGTAGGCCAGCCCCTCGGCGGCCTCGCGGGTGATCCGGACGGCATCGTGGAGGGGAAGCTGCTGCTCGCGGTTGAGCCGGTCCCGGAGCGACTCGCCTTCGATGAACGGCATGACGTAGTACAGGATGCCGTCGGCCTCGCCCGAGTCGTACAGCGCCGAGGATGTTGGGGTGCTGGAGCGTTGGCGGCGAGCCGGATCTCCCGGAGGAACCGGTCGGCGCCGATGGAGACGGCGAGCTCGGCCCTCAGGGTCTTGATGGCCACCTTGCGGCCGTGGCGCAGGTCTTTCGCGAGGATAGACCGTGGCCATGCCGCCTTCGCCGACCAGACGCTCGACCTCGTATTGATCGCCGAGCGCGGCGCGAAGCTGCTCCAGTACGTCTGCCACTCACTGCCTCGGCAGGGGAGGGAGTCCGGAACCTTGAAGATAAGCGGGAGGAAGCCTGCGCTAGACCCTCGCCCCGGCTCAGCGACTCGCGCATCGCGGCGGCGGTCTGCCAGCGGGCCTCGGGCGCCTTCTCAGCGCCCGGGCGATGCCCTCGGCCAGCTCGCTGGGGGCGTCGGGCCGCAGGGTGCGAAGATCGGGCGCGGGCTGGGTGAGGTGGAGCTGGAGCACGACCGCTTCGTTCCGGTGGACGAACGGCGGCTGCCCCGCCAGGCACTCGAAGAGGACGCAGCCGAGTGAGTAGATGTCGCTCCGGTGGTCGATCTCCTTGAGCGCGGTGATCTGCTCGGGACTCATGTAGGTGGAGGTGCCGACGGCGATGCCCGACCGGGTGAGCCGGTCGCTGCCCGAGGCGGCCACCGCGCGGGCGATCCCGAAATCCAGCAGCACCGCGCCCTCGGGGGCGACCACCACGTTCTCCGGCTTCACGTCGCGATGGACGATGCCGTGCGCGTGGGCGTGGTCGAGCGCGTCGAGCAGGTTGTCGGCGAGGTGGAGCGCGTCCCCGATCGACATCCGGCCCACCTGGGCCAGGTGCTCGCGCAGGGTGGGACCCGCCACGTACGTCATGACGTAGTAGACGATCCAGTCGCGCTCGCCGGAGTCGAGCAGATGGGCGATGAGGGGGTGTTTGAGCTGGGAGCAGAGCCGGATTTCCCGGAGGAACCGGTCGGCGGCCACGCTGACCAGCAACTCCGGATGCAGGACCTTCAGGGCGACCTGATGGCCTCCGGCGTCGCGCGCGAGATAGATGCGGGCGTTGCCGCCTTTCCCGATCTCGCGCTCGACCTGGTACTGGCCCTCGAATGCGCGCTGCACTAGCGCCAGCATGTCGCGCGGAATGGCAGGATCCCGGTGGAGGCTTCTCCAATGGTCGCGCCGGGACCCCCATAGCGCAAGTCGTCCAGCCGCACGAGTTCAGAGCAGCACGTCGGTCCTGATCCGGCTCCGGATTGCCCACCAGACGGCGCCCCAGATATTGCTCTGCCGCAGGCTGATCCGGGCCTCTCCGGTCATCCCCGGGCGCAAGGGCGTCGGCCCCGGCCAGTCGGACCCGGGATTCAACCACCCCGCCGGTCGCCGCCACGCCGACGCTCGCGACCGTGGTGTCGACCCGAAAACGGGTGTCCGCGTGGGAGACCAGCCGGACCCGCTGACCCGCCTGCGCCAGCGAGGCCCCGGCCCCCCGCAGGGCGATCCGCGCCTCGATGCCGCCCGACCCGGCCAGGAGCAGCAGGGTATCCCCCACCGAGACGGTGCGGCCGACGAGGGTGTCGGGGCGGGGTGATGCGACCACACCCGGCTCGGGAGCGCGGATGGCCAGGGAGCGGATCCGATCCCGAATCCCGGCCAGTCGGGCTGCCTCGGCCTGGGCCTGAGCGGCGATGCGCGCCACTTCGCCCTCCCGCCGCCCCGCTCGGGCCTGCGCGCCCAGCACCCCCAGCGAATCCACCGCTCGCGAGGTCGCCGCGAGACTTCTTTCCAGCTCGAGGTTGCGAATCACGGCGAGGGGATCGCCGGCCTGGACCCTGCTCCCCTCGCCGACCATCACCTCGAACACCATGCCGCTGTCGGGAGCCACCAGGACGCCGTTCGTGGCGGAGGAGACCACGAACGGAGCCGTGATGGTGATCGGCCAGGGAATCAGTCCCCCCAGCAGGACGCCGGTCGCGAGCATGGCGAGACCGTACTTGGCTCGCTGGGCCCGACCGCCGGCAGTCAGCCTGGGCTTGAGCTCCCGCCACGCATCGCCCACCGCGCGCCGCGCGTTTCGCCGGGCCTCCCGGGTCAGGATCCAGACCACGAGAAGCAGCAGGGTGACGCCGATGACGCCGAAGATCCGGGAGATCCAGCTATACGCTATGGCACCCGCGATGAGGAAGACCAAGCCGGTATACGCGGTGGCCAGTGCGCCGTAGAGCAGGAAGATCCGCTGTTCCCGCTCGTCCGCCGGAGGCATCGGCCGGTCCAGACCAAGCCAGCGGCTCTTGATGGTCCAGCCCAGATGGCTGAACGCCCGCTTGCGCAGGTTGGGCACCTCCAGCCAATCGCTCATCGCGTAGTAGCCGTCGAGCGGCAGCAGGGGATTCAGGTTCACCAGCACGGCGGCGAGGCCCCCCACCAGGAACACCGCGAGCGCGGCATCGGAGGCAAAGGTGCCCGGCGTCGCGATCCACCACACGATCGCCGCGAGGCTGGCCAGCACCATCTCGATCCAGGAGCCCGCCGCGGTGACCCACAGCCTCGGCTTGAGTTCGGGAAAGGTCCACGCGTCGTTCACATTGCAGAAGAAGGCGAGGTCGAAGTAGAACATCATCACCCCGATCTCGTGCACCTCACCGCCGAAGTGTTTGCAGGTGTAGCCGTGGGCCAGCTCGTGCACCGCGATGATGACCGTGGTCGCCGCCCAGATGAGGATGTAGTCCCCCAACGAGGCACGGAGCAGGTACACGTCGCTCATGGCGCGGACGAACTCCGGCCATTTGAGCCCCAGGATCAGGAAGTAGGCCGCGAAGAGCACGACGGACCCGACCAGGAATTCGCGGCTGAAGAAGAACTTGAGGTAGGGAATCGTCCGGTTCATGAACTGGTCGGGGTCGCCGAAGGACCAGCGGAGCCGGAGGATGCTGCCCTGGAACCGGCCGGAGCGGAGTCGGGTGCGCCGCTGGGCCCGGAGCCGTTCCATCAGGAGCACGGAGCTTTCCCGAACCGTCCGCTCGCAGAGACCCATCGACTTGAGCTTCTCGGCAAAGCGGCCGACGGCGGCCGCGCTGACCTTCAGGCCTTGCTCGAGAAGCTCGGCCGCCGCTTCGGCCACCGTGCGCTGGCCATCGAGCGACTGCATGACGGCGATCTCGACGGGGCGGAAGCGGAAATACTTCCGGGTCGAGGGATCCTTCACGATGAAGCTCTGTTCCCCTCGATAGGTCTGCTCGACGAGCACCAGGTCGGTGCGGAATCGCGGACGCTCGCTCAAGGTCCGGCCCGCACGACCTTTTCGCCCGGCGCCAGCCCGCTCACCACCTCGACCCGCTCACCCGGCAGCTCTCCGCCCACGGTGACCTGCCGAAGCGAGGTCCGGTCGGCGTCCCAGACCAGGGCATAGCCATCGCTGATCGCTTCCCGCGGCACGGCCACCACTCGTCGCGCCTCCGAGCCGATCCGAACCGTCACCGTGCTGCCGGGCGGCAACCGGACTCCCTTCGTCAACTGGAGCACGACCTCGCGGGTACCGCTCGCCGGGTCGATGACCGGGCTGGCGCGCATCACCCTGGCCTCGGCCTGCTCACCCCGAGGTCCCTCCACCTCGCGCGTCGGCGCCGAGCTTGATCCCGAACGCCGCGGCCTCCGGAATGCGGACGGCCGCCAGCACCGGGGCAAGGGCCGTGACGTGGAACAGCGAGTCCCCGGAGTCCACCAGCCGGCCGATGCGCGCGCTCCGGCCGGTGACCACGCCTCCGAACGGCGCGACGATTCGCGTGAGGTCGAACTCGCGCTGCGCCTTCTGCAGCGCGAGCGCGGCTTCGCGAAGGTCCAGTTCCACCCGCTCCGAATCGGCCGGGCTGATGAGGTCGGCCGTTCGCAGCGCCCGCTGTCGCTCGGCTTGCGATGCCGCGTTCTGGTGCCGGTCGGTCGGCCTGGGCCAGCGCGATGGACTGGTCGGCGCTCTCCAACCGCGCGAGGAGCTGGCCGGCCCCCACCTGGCTCCCCAGATCCACCAGCACCTTCTCGACGATCCCGGGAGACCGGGCGTAGATCGCCGCGTCGTGCTCCACGTAGAGCTGCGCCGGAAGGGCGAGCGGGAGCTCCACCGTCACCGTGTCCGCCATGACCAGGGAGGACGACCCGGCGTCGTGCCGCACGGCTTCCCCGGTGTCGACCGGAGCCTCGGCCGCCTTTCCCGCCGGGCCACCGCAGGCCGCGATCCCTGCGCCGGCCAAGGCGGCAAGCAGGCGGATGGGACTCGAGATCATGACCAGAGTCTCCACCATGTCGAGTCGGACCCACTGAATCGGGACGCGCATCGCGCGGCCCAGGGCGGAGGCCGGGTCGGTCAGGACCCTGCGCATGGGCGGCCATCTCGGCCCTTCAGCATGCCCTCGGTGTTGGGTACGCTCGCGCGCACGGCGTACTGCACTCTTCCATCCCGCTCCCGAGGCAGCTGGGCGATCGAGCTCACCCGTCCTTCGAAGGTGCGGGACGGCAGGGCGTCCACCCGAAGCCGGATCTCCTGCCCGGGCCGAACCCGGAGGATGTCCCGCTGGTCGACGCCGAACTCGAGCTCCAGGGTGTCGACGCGACCGATGGTCAGCAGCTCGTCGCCTTCGGCCAGCGAGGTGCCGATACGCTCTTCCAGCCGCGGCGTCAGCACCATCCCGTCCGCCGGCGCCCGCACGGTGGTGAGCTCCAGCTCCTCATCCAGCAGGGCCAGCTCGCGACGCAGGGCGTCGCCCCGGATTCGGTGCAGCCGCTCCTCGGCCGGCGTCGCCCCGGCTGGCGGCGAGCGACGCGAGCCGGTCCGCCGTCGCCGCGTCGGCCGCCGATGGCCTCCCGCTCCGCGGCCAGCGGAGTGGCTCGGAGCACGGCGAGCAGCGTCGCCCCGGCGCACCCGGCCGCCCTCCCGCACGCCGACCCGCTCCACCGTGCCGTCCACCAGCACCCGGACCGGGGTGAGTCCGTTGGGCCGGAACACCGGCTCGTCCCCCGAGACTCTGACGGGCCAGCGGATCAGGGTGAGCGCGGCGATGAGCAGGAGCGGCGATCCCGGCATAGGTCTGCACCCGGCGTCGGGGCAGCGCCAGCAACGCCTGCTTCTTGGCGGCCAGCGCGCCGAGCGCGTCGACCATCGGCACCTGGTGATAGAGCTGGGCGTTGCGGAGGGCTACCCCGGTCTGGTTGGCCAGGATCGCCGCGACCTCTCGCTGGGTCTCGCTGGCCAGCTCCGGGATGGCGCCGACTCGAAGAGCAGCACGCCGAGCACGCCCTCCTCATCCTTCAGCGGGAGGTACAGCGCCGCTGCGGACCTGGTCGGTGGTCAGGTCCTGGCCGAAGATGGTGACGAACATCCGCTCCGCGTCCGAGGCCGGATCCTCGCGGTCGCTCAGGTAGAGCGGCTCGCCTCGTCCGGCGGCCCACTCCGCCCGGGCGATGAGGTCGCGAAGCCGGGGTCTTCGGGATCCACGTGCTCCTGCCCCGCGACCGCGCCGGATGTCGCACTTGCCCTTCTCGTAGAGACCGACCGCCCCGCGGTCGAAGGTGAGCGCCCTGGAGGCCAGATTGACCACCGATTGGAGCACCCGGTCGATGTCGAGAGTGGCGGTGATCTCCCGGCTGATCTCGAGCAGCACGGCCAGGTCGCGGGCTCGCCGCTCCGCGCCGTGCAGCTGGGCGTTTCGCAGCGAGGAGCCGGCGGCCGCGGCGAGACCCTCCAGCAGCTCCCGGTCGTCGACGTCGAAGGCCCCGGTGCCGGTATGCTTGTCCACCACCTGGATGGCCCCGACCGTCACCCCTCCGGCCACCATGGGCGTCGCCATGACGGTGGTGGCGATCGTGTCCGCGTTGGTGTCGGTGGCCTCCTGGAACCGGGGGTCGCGCGCGGCCTCCATCACCATGGTGGTCCGCTGCTTCTGCGCCACGTCGCCGATGAAGCCGGTACCGATCGGCATCTGGGCGCCCACCAGCTTGGCGCCCGCCCCCCCGACGGCCAGCCGGCAGTGCAGCATGTCCCCCTCGGCGATCCACAGCGAGCCCCCCGAGGCCCCGACGGCAGCGAGCACCCGGTCGAAGACCCGGGGCAGCAGCTCGTCGAAATCGAGGGTGGCGTTGAACTCGAGGGTGATCGAGTGGAGGAGGCGAAGTCGCTCGACTTCCCTGCGCAATTCCTCCAGCGAGGCTGGCGGTACGCTCAGCAGGTCGGGCATGCTGAAAGTATGCTTTCTGCGACGTCGTTACGATAGAGGGCTGGGAGGGCGGGGATGGAACACGAAGCGCCGGCTCCGCGAAGCGGGGCCGGCGCTCGGGTAGGCAGGGGAAAGCTCAGCCCTTGATGCCCTTGGAGCGCGGGGCAATCCTCTCCTCAAGCTCTTCCACGGAAAGCTCGACCGCTTCGGCGTCCTTCCCGGTCGCGTTGCGGACGTTGGCCTTCTGCTCGGGAGTCAACTCGATGCGGATCTGGCCCTTGGAGCTGTCCATTGTACCCTCCGAAAGTTGGGTGCGGCGGCCACGCGAGATCGGCAAAAGAACTGAAAGCAATGTGCAGAGGTACCGTGAATCTCCCGTGAATCGCTATTGCCCTTCCGTGAATCGGACGTAGGTTCACCCTGGGTTCTCCAGGACAGATCGCGTGACCAGCCCCGTGCTGACCTTGATCGGATCTCCCGCCGTTGTCCCGCTCGGACGGGGAGCGGGTCGCGCCCCACCCTGGCGCCAAGGCCCTCGCCCTCCTGGCCTACCTATCCCTCGAGCCGGGCCCCCACACCCGCGAAGCGCTGGCCGACCTGCTCTGGGGGGAATCCCCCGAGGTCGGAGGCCCGCGCCTCCCTGCGCCAGGCGCTCAAGCAGCTCCGCGCTCTGCTCGGCGAGGTGGTGCACTGCGACCGGCAGCCTGGTCTCGCTGGCCCAGCCGCTGCGCTGCGACGTGGTCGACTTCCTCGGCCAGGCGGAGCTCCGATCCCGATCGGCCGCCGCACACCGACATCACCCGGTTCCTCGCCGGGTTCTCCATCCGCCACGCGCCCCAGTTCGACGAGTGGGCCGCCGAGACCAGGTCGCGGCTGCTGCGCCGATATGTGGCCGTGCTGGGGACGCTGGCGCGGGACGCGATGGATCGGCGGCGCTGGCGGGAGGCGGTCGAGCTCGCCGACCGGTGGCTGGCGTGCGACCGGCTGTCCGAGGAGGCGGCGCGCGTGGCGATCGAGGCGCGGTATCTCGCCGGCGACCGGGGGGCGGCGCTGGCGAAGCTCGCCGAGTATCGGACGGCGCTGCTGGAAGAGACCGGATGCGAGCCCAGCAACGCCCTGATCGCGCTCGGGCGGCGCATCGAGGCCGACGCCCGGCCGGCGCGAGCCCCCAGCTCCGGAGCGACGAGTGGTACGCCCGCGCTCCAGCCTTCGAGGCCAGCCTGATCGGCCGCTCGGACGAGTGGAACGTGCTGGTGACGCGCCTGGAAGCAGGCGGCCAAGGGGGCGCGCGCGCATCGTGCTGGTCGAGGGCGAGGCGGGCGTCGGGAAGTCCCGCCTGGTGGACGAATTCCTCCGCACCGTGGTCGCAGACGGTGCCACGGTGCTCCGAGGTCGCGGCTACGATGCGACCGCCGGCATGCCGTTCGCTCCGGTCGTCGAGGCGCTCCGCGGGGCGCTGGACGCGCCGGGCCTCGCCGGGACCGACCCGGAATGGCTCACCGAGGCGGCGAGGCTGCTGCCCGAGCTGCGCCAGCGCTTCCCCGGTCTCGCCGAGCCCGAGCTCGCCGGCCGACCCGGCCGATGCCTGGCGGCTGCTACGAGGGCATCGCGCAGCTGGTCGGCTCGCCCTCGCCGCCGAGCGGCCGCTGGTGATCTCGGTGGACGATCTGCAGTGGTGCGACGAGGACAGCTGCAAGCTGATCCAGTTCCTCGCCCGGCGGCTGGACCGGGCCCGATTCTCTGGCTGGGCACGACGACGCTGGGCGAGCTGGAGCGCGACGCGCCGGCCGCCCGCCTCTGCCGGACGCTTCGCGCCAAGGCCGGGCGCCGAGACGATCGCGCTCTCCGGTCTGGCGAGAGGACGACGTGTGGCGGCTGGTGCGGGAGCTGGGGCACGTGAGCACGCCGACCGGCGCGCGCCGCTTCGCCCGCCGCATCCATCGCATCACCGGCGGAAATCCCTTCTACATCTTCGAGCTGATCAAGACGATGTTCGCGCAGGGGCTGCTGGCGGCGGACGAACAGAGCGGGAATGGACGGCCTCGCCGTCGGCGCTCGAAGGCGGCAAGGAGTTTCCGCTCTCCCGCACGGTGCACGACGTCATCGCCGAGCGGGTGGACCGGCTCCCCGAGGAGCTGGGCGAGATCCTCATCACCGTCGCGGTGGCCGGCGGCCCGGGCTGCCGGCCGGAAGTGCTCTCGCACGTGCACGGGATCTCCCGGCTCCACGCCGCCAGCCGTGTGCGACGCGCTGGCCGAGCGCCGGCTGCTGGTCGAAGGCGCCGGCGTCGTATCGCTGCCTGCATCCGGTGATCGCGCACGTGGTGCGCGATCGGGCTCACGCCCACCCGGCGGCGGGAGGTGCACCGCGCGCTGGCCGCGTCGCTGGAGCTGGTCACGGCCGCCGGCCGACGCCCGGAGCGTGGCCGGAGAGGTCGCCCGCCACGCGGAGCAGGGCGGCGACCGAGCGGCTGGCCTATCGCTCGGCGCTGCTCGCGAGCGAGGGCGCGCTGGAACGCTTCGCCTTCGCCGAGGCGCTCTCCTGGCTCGACCTCGCCTCGGCGGTCGCGGAGGACCGCGTCGGAGGCACGAGGAGGTCGATCGGCGGACGGCGGCGTTGCTGGAGACGGCGGGCTGGAGCGAGCCGCCGGTGAAGCGAAAGGGTCGCCCGCCGGTAACCCGGGAGATCGTGGGCGAGGACCTAGATCTGCCGGTCCGGAGCTGACTCCACGGGGCGCTGCCGCGGGTCATCCCGTCCCACCCGCAGGGCGAAGTCGGTCCAGAACTTCTCGGTGAGGCCGCGCGCGATGGTCTCGACCAGGGGCGCGCCGAGGCTGGCCACCAGGCCGTGCACACGGGTGGTGGCCGACCAGTGGAGCCGGGTGCGTCCCCTCCCGGTGTCCTCCAGCCGGACTCTCGAGACCACATCCACCTCCGAGCCCGGCCCTTTGCCGCGGGCCGTCATGGTGAGCCGCTCCGGCGCGACAATGTCGGCCAGCTCGACGTCGAGGCCGAACTTGACTTGCACGCTGCCGACACCGAGCCCGCTGATCACCCTGAAATGGGTCGCATCAACCGCCTCGACCGACTCCACCCCGGGTGCCGACTCGGCGATGAAGTCCGGATCCAGCAGCCGCTCCCACACCTTGGCCTGGGGAGCGGGGATCTCCGGCGCGCCGGAAAACTCTAGATTCATATGAGACTTTGGGAACTTGACCACTTCCGTCGCGGGCGTGTAAAGTGCCTGTCCGCTGTTCACCATGTATTGGGGTGTAGCTCAATCGGCAGAGCGCCCGGCTGTTAACCGGGAGGTTGCTGGTTCGACCCCAGCCGCCCCAGTCGAGCAGGATCCGAGACGCGAACGGTGAGCGGTAGGGGCCGAAAGCCCTTCTACCGCTCACCGTTCACGTTGTCGTCTTTCTCGTCCTCACCCAGCTTCTCGTACGCGCCCAGCGTCAGGAACTCCGGAAACTCCCTCGCCGAGACCAACCCCTCCAGCAGCTCGGCCGCGTCTGCCAGTCGGGTCTCGCCGGTAGCGGCGGACTGGAGCTGCGCGGTCTCGTCTCGGAGCAGGCTCCTGCACGCGGTCGAGGGTCACCGCGTGGCCCTCCTCGGTCCGGACCCCGTGCCGGATCCACTGCCAGAGCTGGGCCCGAGCGATCTCCGCAGTGGCGGTGTCCTCCATCATGTTGTTGATCGCGACGGCGCCCGAGCCTCGGAGCCAGGCCTCCAGGTACTGCAGTGCGACCGAGACGTTGCTGTGCACGCCGGCGTCGGTGATCCGCCCGCCGGGGACCCGCACGTCGAGCAGCTCGGTGCCGGTGACCCGGACGTCGTCGCGCCGGCGGTCTTTCTGGTGCGGGCCGCGCTGCAGCACCTGGTCGAACACCTCCTGCACCACGGGAACCAGGTCGGGGTGTGCCACCCAGGCGCCGTCGAAACCGTCGCGCGCCTCGCGACCCTTGTCCTCGCGTACCCGGGCGAGGGCGGTGGCGTTCACCTCGGGGTCACGCCGGCTGGGGATGAAGGCGGCCATGCCGCCGATGGCATGGGCGCCCCGGCGGTGGCAGGTGCGCACCAGCAGCTCGGTGTAGGCCCGCATGAACGGCACCGCCATGGTGAGCTGGCGCCCGGTCGGGCAGCACGAATGTCGGGACGGTCGCGGAAGTTCTTGATCATGCTGAAGAGGTAGTCCCAGCGGCCGGCATTCAGTCCCGCGGCGTGATCCCGCAGCTCGTACAGAATCTCTTCCATCTCGAACGCCGCGAGGATCGTCTCGATCAGCACCGTCGCCCGGATGGTGCCACGGGGATGCGCCAGCGCGTCCTGGGCCGCGATGAACACCTCGTTCCAGAGCCGCGCCTCGAGATGGGTCTCCAGCTTGGGCAGGTAGAAGTACGGCCCGCTGCCACGCGCGAGTCAGCTCGCGCGCGTTGTGAAAGAAATAGAGGCCGAAATCGACCAGGCTGGCCGAGACCGGACTGGCCGTCCAGCAGCACGTGCTTCTCCTCGAGGTGCCATCCGCGCGGGCGCACCACCAGGGTCGCCAGCTCGTCCTTCAGGGCGTAGCGCTTGCCCTCGGGGCTCGGGTAGCCGAGCGTCCGCCGCACCGCGTCCATGCAGTTGGCCTGGCCGGAGACCACGTTGGTCCAGGGCGGCGACAGCGCGTCCTCGAAGTCCGCCATGAAGACCCGCGCGCCCGAGTTGAGGGCGTTGATCATCATCTTCCGCTCGACCGGGCCGGTGATCTCGACCCGGCGATCGGTGAGGTCGGCCGCGGCGGGGCGACGGTCCACTCGGCCGCGCGGACGTCGGCGGTCTCGGCGAGGAAATCCGGCAGCTCGCCCGCGCGGAGCCGGCGCTGCACTCCTGGCGGCGAGCCAGCAGTTGCTCGCGCCGGGGGCCGAACCGCCGGACCAGCTGCTCGATGAACTCCAGCGCGTCCGGCGTGAGGATGCGTTCCTGTCCCTCGACGTGTGGGCCGCGGATCTCGATGCCCCTGCTCGAGTGGGACTTCTGCACGGCGTCTCCGGCACGGGTGGGGTGATCGCGTCAGGAACCTAGCGTCACCCCGATGCCGCGGACAACGGATCGTGCTAGGTCGGGTCGGCGCGGTCCGACGCGGAGCGGACAGGCCTCGAGCCAGCGCATCTCCTCGGCATCGAACACGCGCGATCGGGTCAGGAAGCGCACGCCGAGCGGGGCCTCGAGCGAGAACCCGCCTCCGCGTCCGGGCACGACGTCGATGAGCAGCTGCGTGTGCCGCCACGCCTCGAACTGCAGCCCGCCGATGTACACGGGGACGCCCTCCACGTCCCCCAGAAGCACGTCCCGCTGGCCCGACGCGGAATTCATCGGCGGGGTAGCACATCGGCGAGCTGCCGTCGCAGCATCCACCCGACTGGTGGAACAGGAGCGGACCGTGCTCCGCCACGAGGCGGCGGAGCACGGTGGCGGCCTCGGGCGTGATCTCCACGCGCGCGACCGCCCGCGGATCAGAAGAACCCAAGCTTCTTCGGGCTGTAGCTGACCAGCAGGTTCTTGGTCTGCTGGTAGTGGTTGAGCATCATGCGGTGGTTCTCCCGCCCGATCCCCGACTGCTTGTAGCCGCCGAACGCCGCGTGCGCCGGATACAGGTGATAGCAGTTGGTCCACACCCGTCCCGCCTTGATCGCGCGCCCCATGCGATAGCAGGTGTTCGCGTCGCGGCTCCACACGCCGGCGCCGAGGCCGTACAGCGTGTCGTTGGCGATCGCCAGCGCGTCGTCGTAGTCTTGAACTTCGTGACCGACACCACGGGGCCGAAGATCTCCTCCTGGAACACCCGCATCTTGTTGTGGCCCTCGAGGATGGTCGGCTGCATGTAGTAGCCGTCCTTGAGCTCGCCCTCATGCATGCGGCGGGCGCCGCCGGTGAGCACCTTCGCCCCTTCCTTCGTGCCGATGTCGATGTAGCTCAGGATCTTCTCGAGCTGATCGTTGGACGCCTGCGCGCCGATCATGGTGGCGGCGTCGAGCGGGTTCCCCTCCACGATCGCCTTGGTGCGGGCGACCGCGCGCTCCATGAAGCGGTCGTAGATCGACTCCTGCACCAGCGCCCGCGACGGGCAGGTGCAGACCTCGCCCTGGTTGAGCGCGAACATCGCGAAGCCCTCGAGCGCCTTGTCGAAGAAGTCGTCGTCCGCGTCCAGCACGTCGGCGAAGAAGATGTTGGGCGACTTGCCCCCCAGCTCCAGCGTGACCGGCACCAGGTTCTCCGATGCGTACTGCATGATGAGCCGGCCGGTCGTGGTCTCCCCGGTGAACGCGACCTTGGCCACCCGCGGGCTCTGCGCCAGCGGCTTGCCGGCCTCGACCCCGAAGCCCTGCACCACGTTGACCACGCCGCTCGGCAGGATGTCCGCGATCAGCTCCATGAACGCCATGATGGACACCGGCGTCTGCTCCGCCGGCTTGATCACCACGCAGTTTCCGGCCGCGAGCGCGGGCGCCAGCTTCCACGTCGCCATGAGCAGCGGGAAGTTCCAGGGGATGATCTGGGCGACCACGCCGAGCGGCTCGTGGAAGTGGTAGGCGACGGTGTCGGAGTCGAGTTCGGAGATCCCGCCCTCCTGGGCCCGGATCGCCCCCGCGAAGTAGCGGAAGTGGTCGATGGCGAGCGGGAGGTCGGCGGCCGTGGTCTCCCGGATCGGCTTGCCGTTGTCGATGGTCTCGATCAGCGCGATGGCCTCGAGGTTCTCCTCCAGGCGGTCCGCGATGCGGTTGAGCACGTTGGCGCGAAATGCCGGCGAGCTGGTGTTCCAGCTCAGGGCCGCCGCGTAGGCCGCGTCGAGCGCCTTATCCACGTCCTCGTGGGTGGAGCGCGCGACCTCGCAGAGGGGCTGGCCGGTCACCGGGCTCGGGTTGGTGAAGTACTGCCCCCGCGCCGGCGCGACATACTCCCCCCGATCCAGTTGTCGTAGCGCGCCCGAATGGGGATCCGCTTGGCGAAGCGCTCGGCGCCCTGGGCATCGTCGCGTGTTCGCGAGTGGGATTGATGGTGGTCATCGCAGCTCCCTGATGGATGTATGGACGGCACACGAGCGGAACATTCGGCGAGTGCCTCAGCAGACATTCTTGAAAGCAGAGTGCATGCCACGGAGGAAATCGGACCAGAACGGTCGAAAGCCCTCGCTGGAGCGGGAGAACCGGCACGGGCGCCCTCGATCGGGGCCCACTGAGGGCCGTTCGCGCGCCAGTCGTCGCGCGACATTTGTCGCATCGGGACGAATGGCCGCCGAGCTGCTTGTGCCGCTGGGGCGCGCGACCCAGATTGCGACTGACCCTCAAGCCGGCTCGCCGGCGGCACGGAGCCCGTGTGACGAAGCTCAGCGAAGCCATCCCGTTCGATCCCACCGCACAGCGACTCATCGAGCGGCAGTGGATGACGGCGGTCCGGACCCACACTGCGCCGGCGCAGATCCGCAAAGTGGTCCGCGCCTCATGGGACCGCTGTCTCAAGGCCCGGGTAGCGCCGCATTTGCCGCAAGCGCCGCTCACGCTCGACGAGTCGGCGCTGGCCGTCACCCGCGATCACTCCGACTGGCTCCCTACGGCCTACCAGGTGGTACGGCGCCGCGAGGGGGCATTCGGCGGACCCGGTCACATCCTCACCCTGTTCGACGCGGCCGGCCGGATGCTGTCGAGCGAGGGCGATCCCCGTGCGCTCGAAGGACTCGCCGAGATCAACTTCCGGCCCGGGGGACTGTGGGAAGAGGGTGCGGTCGGCACCAACGGGCCGGGCACCGCGCTCGCCACCGGCAACCCGGTCCACATCGTCGGCGCCGAGCACTTCTGCCAGTCGTGGCAGCGCTGGCACTGCGCGGCGGTGCCGATCCGCGATCCCGCCACCGGCGAGATTCTCGGCGTGCTCGACATCTCCGGCTTCCGCGAGTACGCCCATCCGCACTCACTCGACCTCGCCAATGCGCTGGTCGTCGCCATCCAGCAGATGCTGGTGGCGCGCGAGGCGGAGCGGCGCTCGATGGCGCTCGGCAAACTCGCCGATCTCAGCACCAGGTTCCCGGGGGAGGCGACGCTCGCGGTCGACCGCGCGGGCCGCGTGCTGTGTGCCTCGCCCAGCGTACCGGCCTCGCTTCGCGGCGGCGGGCAGACGTCCGGCGCGCGCCGATCGGCTTGGCTGGACCTGGTGCGAGTCAGCGCCGGACCCGAGCCCCGCCAGATCGACGTCGCCGTGGAGGAAGGGACGCGCCGCGCCGTCTGGCACCCGGTGTTCGACGGCCGGACGCCCGTCGGCGGCTGCCTCATGCTCGACCCGGTCCCGCGGCTCCGCACCTCGACGCCGTCGGTCCCGACGACGTCATACTCTTTCTCCGACATCGTGGGTCACAGTCCGCGCCTGCGAGAGGCCCTACGGCTGGCGCGGGCGGCGTCGGCCACCGCGCTCCCCGTGCTGCTGCTGGGAGAGTCCGGCACCGGCAAGGAAGTGTTCGCCCAGGCAATCCACGCCGCGAGCGACCGCGCGCATCGGCCGTTCGTGGCGGTGAACTGCGCTGCGCTGCCGCGCGAGCTGATCGAGAGCGAGCTGTTCGGCTATGCGGCGGGCGCGTACACGGGAGCGCAGCGGGCCGGCGGCATCGGCAAGTTCGAGGCGGCGGAGGGCGGGACGATCTTCCTCGACGAGATCGCCGAGCTCTCGTCGGCCGCCCAGGCGGCGCTCCTGCGCGTGCTGCAGGAGGGAGAGGTGACGCGGGTCGGCAGCGCCAAGGCGCGGAAGCTCGATGTCCGGGTGATCGCGGCCACCAATCGGGACCTCGCCGAGTCGCTGGAACGCGGCCGGCTCCGCACCGATCTCTTCCACCGGCTCGACGTGCTCCGCCTCGAGCTCCCGCCGCTGCGGGACCGACGCGCCGACATCCGCCCGCTGGCGCTTCGGTTCCTCGCCGATGCTGCTCAGGAGCTGGGCCGCTACGACGCGGAGCTGAGCGAGGATGTCCTGGGCGAATTCGAGCGCCACGCCTGGAGCGGCAACGTCCGCGAGCTCCGGAACGCGGTCAGGCGGCTGGTGGCGATGGCGGAGTCATTCCCCGTGGAGGCAGGGGATCTTCCACGGCCCGGCCCGTCGGACAGCGCCGGGCTTGGCGCGGGGCCGGCGCAGATGACCGGGAGCGACGAAGCGATGGAGCGGATGATGGCTGTCGTCGCGGCGTCGAGGACGATGGAGGAAGCGGCGGGTCGGCTGGGAGTGACGCGGAGCACGCTCTATCGGCGGCTCCAGCGCCACGGCCTTCGCCCGCAGCGCATTTTCCGCCCGCACTGAACCCGGGGTCGATCTACCCCACGTGGAGCGCGATGAAGGCGAAGTGGCACGCGCTCCCCGCCAGCACCAGCAGATGCCAGAGGCCGTGGTACCCGAAGCGGTCCGGCAAGGGATCCGGCCGCCGCCGCGCGAAGATCACGGCACCCACCGTGTAGGCCACACCACCCGCCACCAGCCACGCCAGTCCCCCTGCTCCGGTCGCGTGCGCGATGGGGACCACCACCACCAGCGCCAGGTAACCCATCGCCAGATAGGTCGCGTTCGATACCCACACCGGGGCATCGAGCCAGAGGAGCTTGAACGGGATGCCAGCCGCCGCGAACGTCCACGCCGCCGCCAGGAGCGGCAGGCCCCCCGCGTCCCGCATCGTCACCATCGCGACCGGCGTGTAGGTCCCCGCAATCAGAAAGTAGATCGCGATATGGTCGAGGGTTCGGAGCCGGCGAAGTCCCACTTCGCCGAGAGGAAGCCAGTGATACACGGTGCTGGCGGCGTAGAGCAGGACCAGCGTGGTGCCGTAGATGCCGAAGGCCAGCGCCTGAGTCGGGCCCCGAGCCACCCGGAGCAGGAACCAGGTCCCAGCCACCGAGAGCAGCAGGCCCACGAGATGGGACCAGGTGTTGAACGGTTCGCGCGGGCGCATTGGTCGAATGTAGCTGGGAGCTATGAGCTATGGGCTATGAGCTATGAGCTATGAGCTATGAGCTATGAGCTATGAGCTATGAGCTATGAGCTATGAGCATGAGCTAGAGGAGAGTACGAGCTGGGCGCTGCTAGGCCACGGCGCGCGGGCGCTCCGGGACGGCCCGCCACTGGCGGAGCGTCGGATCCGTTTCCGCGTGGTCCGTGTCTACGCTGGGAGCCCATAGCTCATAGCTCGTAGCCCATAGCTCGTAGCTAATAGCTCATAGCTCATAGCTCATAGCTGCCTCCACCTTGTCGCCTGTGTCGGCCGACAATAGGGTACAGGCGTGCCCGGGGGGCCCGACCACGCCCCGATTGTGACCCGAAGAGGTGCCCTAAGCCCGTGCGGATAGCGATCTTCTCCGAAGTCTACTGGCCGATGGTGAGCGGCGTCGGCGTCACCCTGCTGCGCCTCACCGAGGCGCTCGCAGGCGCGCGGGCACGAGATCCGGGTGTATTCGGCCGCGTACGCTCTGCCGGCCGGCCAGGCGGACCGGCCCGAGGTACACCGCTCACCCAGCGTGCCGCTGTTTCTCTACCCCGACGTCCAGTGGGCCTTCCCCCGCATGCGGGACGTGGTGGACGATCTCGCCCGGTTCCGTCCCGATGTGGTCCACGTGGCGACGGAGTTCTCACTCGGCATCGCCGGCGTGAAGGCCGCCCGCCAACTCGGGTTCCCACTGATCGCCTCGGCCCATACCGACTACGACCAGTACGCTGCCCGGTACGGCGTCACCTGGGCACTCCGGGCCGGGTTGGCATTACCTCCGCTGGTTCTACGGCCAGGCGCACAAGGTGCTCTGCCCGTCGCGCATCTACGAGGAGCACCTGCACAGCCGCGGGGTCATGCACACCGGGGTCTGGAGCCGGGGTGTGGATCCGGAGTGTTCTCACCCGCGGTTCCGGAGCGAGGCGTACCGCGCCCGGTTCGGCGTGGGCCCGGCCGACCTCCTGGTCACCTACATCGGCCGCATCGCGCGGGAGAAGAACCTCGAGCTGCTGCTGCACGCCTGGGAGACGCTGGCGCCGGTGCGTGGGACGGCTCAGCTGGTGCTGGTCGGCGGCGGCCCGCTGGAGGACGAGATCCGGCGCCGGGAGGTCGCGGGGGTACACGTCACCGGGCCTGCTCCAGGGCCGCGAGCTCTCCGAGGCGTACGCCTCGGCCGATGCGTTCACCTTCCCGTCGCCCACCGAGACCTTCGGGAACTCGCTGCTGGAGGCGATGGGGTCCGGGCTGCCGTCGCTGGTGGCCGCGTCCGGCGGCGTGCTGGAGTTCGCCGAGCACGGCCGGAACGCATGGCTGGTGGCACCCGACAGCGCGGCGGCCATCGCGGAGGGGCTGGAGCGCCTGCTCACCGATCCCGCGTTGCGGCGGCGGCTGGGGCAGGGTGGACTCGAGACGGGGCTGGCGCGCGGCTGGGACCGGGTCTACGACCGGCTGCTGGCCGACTATGCTGAGGCGATCGAGGGGAAGGGGATGACTCGGGCGGCGTAGCCGCCGGCTCGTCAGATCCGCGCGTGCCGCAGCAGCAGGTAGGTGATCGCCGCGATGGCGGCGCTCATCGGAATCGTCAGGATCCACGCCCACACGATCCGCCCCGCCACACCCCACCGCACCGCCGACACCCGCTGCGCCGATCCGACTCCGACGATCGCACCCGGTGATGGTGTGCGTGGTGCTCACCGGCACGCCGAGGCTGGTGGCCATGAGCACCGTGATGCCGCCCGCCGTCTCCGCGCAGAATCCTCCGAAGGGCCGAAGCTTGGTGATGCGCGAGCCCATCGTCTTCACGATCCGCCAACCGCCCAGCGCGGTGCCGAGAGCGATGGCGATGTGCGCGGCGAGGACGATCCAGAGGGGGACGTGGTCGGCCGATCGGCAGGTACAGGTGGCTCAGCCAGCCCGGTGGCGTCGACGAAGTCGGCCTGGCTGGCGACCAGCAGGCTGACGATGATCCCCATCGTCTTCTGCGCGTCGTTCGCCCCGTGCGACAGGGAATAGAGTCCCGCCGAGAGGAGCTGGAGCCGTCGGAACACCCGGTCGAGCGGCCCGGGCGCGCGTTCCGGAGCGGCCAGGAGAGGCCCACCGTCAGCATCAGCGCGATGACCATCCCGAGCAGCGGCGAGAGGATGATGAAGAGCAGCGGCAGGGTCCAGCCGCCCGGGATGAGCGCGCCGAATCCCGCCTTCGCGATGGCGGCGCCGGCGTAGCCGCCGAGCAGCGCGTGGGACGACGAGCTGGGCAGGCCGGCATACCAGGTGATCAGGTCCCAGATGATCGCGCCGATCAGGCCGCCCAGGATCACGCTCGGGATCCACCACGGCGATGTCGATCAGCCCCTTGCCGATCGTCTTGGCCACCGCCGTCCCCACCACGAACGCCGCGATGAAGTTGAAGAACGCGGCCCAGAACACGGCGACGCCCGGGGTGAGTACCCGGGTGGAGACCACCGTGGCGATCGAGTTCGCGCTGTCGTGAAATCCGTTGATGAAGTCGAAAATCAGCGCGATCAGCACGATCACTACGACATAGGCGACGGCGCCGTCCATGCTCAGCCGTGCTTGATGGAGATGGACTCCAACACGTTCGCGGCGTCTTCGATCTCGTCGAGGGTCGTCTCGAGGTTGTCGTAGATCTCTTTCCACTTGATCACGGTCAGCGGGTCCGGCTCACCCTCGAACAGCCGGCCGAGCCACTCGTGGTAGAGCGAATCGCCCTCCTCCTCCAGCCGCTTCACCTGCACGCACGCCTCCAGCACCGTCCCGCCCTTGTTCTTCTCCAGCGAGCGCACGGCGACCTGGAGCTGCACCACCGCCCGGCCGATGACGTCGGCGATCAGGACGGCCCCCTCGGGCGCCTTGCCGGCCCGGAACATCTGCAGCCGCCGGGCGGTACCGTCGATCAGGTCGATGACGTCGTCGAGTCGGGAGGCCAGGAGGTGGATGTCCTCCCGGTCGAGCGGAGTGATGAAGACCCGGTCGAGGCGGGTGACGACCTCGTGGGTGACCTGGTCGGCCTGGTGCTCCAACCGCTTGATCTGATCCACGATAGCCGTCCGGCGCGGCGGCGTCGGCGCGCAGCAGCTCCTGGAGGAGCGTGGCGGACTCGACCGTGAACGCGGCCACGGCGCTGAAGAGGTCGAAGAACTTCTCGTCGCGAGGGAGGAGCCGCATGTGTCACGTCCAGGTAACGGGTGAGCGGTCGGGAAGATAGCACCGGCCCCGGCCGGTCAGCCATCACCGGCGCCGACCGGTCCGGTCGAGCGCCGGATGGTGGCCGCTCGCTGCACCGGATGGCACTGATAGCCGAGTGCGAACCCGCGAGGTAGCTTTCACTCCCGCATATGCTCGCCACCCAGGATCCTCGCGAACGGCTCGCCGCCGTCACCCGGACCGCCCTGCTGGACACCCCACCCGAGGAAGCCTTCGACCGGCTGACACGGATGGCGGCCCGTCTGCTCGGCGCGCCCGTCTCGCTCATCACCCTGGTCACCGAGGACCGCCAGTTCTTCAAGAGCGCCATCGGCCTCCCCGAGCCGTGGGCGAGCCGCCGCGGGCTCACCGCTCACGCACTCCTTCTGCCGCCATGTCGCCGTCTCGGGCGAGCCGCTCGTGGTGGAGGACACTCGTCGGCATCCGCTGCTCCGCAGCAACCCGGCCGTCCGGGAGCTGGGCTGGATCGCGTACGCCGGCGTGCCGCTGGTGACCAGCCAGGGCTACGTGGTCGGCGCGTTCAGCGTGGTGGACGGGATGGCCCGGCTCTGGTCCGAGCGCGACCTCGGCGCTGCTGCACGACCTCGCGGCCTGCGCGGCCACGGAGATCGAGCTCCGCGTGCTGCGGGCGCAGGACGCGCCGGCCCGGGCCCCGCACGAGAACGGCGGGCCGCGGCCCCCGGACGTCTTCGAAGACACCGGCATCCCGATGGGCATCGCGTCCTCCGAAGGGCGCTGGACCCGGGTCAACCAGCCGCTCTGCGAGCTCCTCGGCGTCCGCGAGGAGGACCTGCTCGGCGCGCTGGCCGAGGGCATCGTCCATCCCGACGACCGACCGGTTCAGCGCGAGGCGGTGCGGCTGCTCCTCGCCGGCGAGTGCCCCAGCTACACCTCGGAGCACCGGTGTCTTCGCCCGGGCGGCGAGCCGACCTGGGGACTGGTGACCGTCACGCTCGTCGCCGACGGCGACGGTCGCCCGCGGCACTTCGTCTACGCGATCCAGGACATCAGCGATCGCAAGCGAGCCGAGTCCGAGCTCCGTGAGAGCGAGGAGCGCAACCGGCTCGTCATCCAGGCCACCAGGAACGCGGCCTGGGACTGGGACCTGACGTCCAACCGGGTGGTCTGGGGCGAGGGACTGGAAACGGTGCTGGGCCACGCGCCCCCCGGACTCGTCACCACCGCCGCATGGTGGTACGAGCACATCCATGCCGAGGACCGCGAGCGGGTGGTCGCCGGGATTCAGGGCGCGCTCTCCCGGGCGGAGCGTTCCTGGGAGCAGGAGTATCGCTTCCGCCGGGCGGACGGCAGCTACGCCCGGGTGGATGTCAGGAGCTATGTGGTCACCGACCGGGCCGGCGAGGCGATCCGCGTGGTGGGCGCGATCGCCGACGTAACCCGGGCCCGGGATGTGGAGACCGAGCTCCGCGCCGACATCGCCGATCGTCGCCGCGCCGAGTCGCTGGCGGCGGGGCAGAGCCGGCTGCTCGAGCGGATCGCCTCGGGCGAAGAGGTGGGACGCGTGCTGGAGGCGATCGTCCGCTTCGCCGAGGAGCACGGCACCGGCTTCGCGGCGTCGCTCATGCTGCTCGACCAGGGCGGCGAGGTGCTTCGCCCGAGCGCGGCCCCATCCCTGCCGGCGGCGTACCTGGCGGAGATCCAGGAAGTCCCCGTGGGCCCGGCGAGCGGCAGCTGCGGCACCGCGGCCCATCTCCGTCAGTCGGTGGTCACCCGCGACATCGCGGCCGACCCCGCGTGGGACGGCCCGCCCCGTGAGGCCGCGCTCCGCGCCGGCCTCCGCGCCTGCTGGTCCTCGCCGATCATCTCCACCGCGGGCGCCGTCCTCGGCACTTTCGCGAACTACTACCGGGAGCGACGCGAGCCCTCAGCCGACGACTTCCGCATCGTCGAGATCGCGACCCACCTGGCCGGGATCGCCATCGAGCGCTCGCGCACGGCCGAGGCGCTGGCCCAATCCACTCGGCTGCTGCAGCAGGTACTGGAGACGCTGCCCGTCGGAGTGTGGGTCGTCGCCCCGAGCGGACGGATCGTCTACGGCAACGCGGCGGGTCAGCAGCTCTGGGGCGGCGCGCGGTACGTGGGCATCGACGGGTTCGACCAGTTCAAGGGCTGGTGGGTCGAGAGCGGGCGCCAGATCGCGCCGGAGGAGTGGGCGGCGGTCCGCGCCCTGCGGCAGGGCGAGATCACCATCAACGAGCTGATCCGGATCCAGGGGTTCGACGGCTCGGAGCGCGTGATCCTCAACTCGGCCGTGCCGATCATGGGGGCGGGTGGCACGATCGACGGCGCCATCGTGCTGAATCAGGACGTGAGCGAGCAGCGGGCCGCCGAGCAGGCGCTGCGCCGGAGCGAGGAGCAGCTCCGCCAGGCGCAGAAGATGGAGGCGGTGGGCCAGCTCGCGGGTGGCATCGCCCACGACTTCAACAACCTGCTCACCGCGATCCTCAGCTACTGCGACCTGCTCCTCGAGGAGGTGCACCAGGGCGACCCCCTCCGCGCCGACATCGAGCAGATCCGGCAGGCGGGGCAGCGGGCGGCGGGCCTCACCCGGCAGCTCCTCGCCTTCAGCCGGCGCCAGGTGCTGCAGCCGAAGGTCCTCGTCGCTCAACACCATCGTGAGCGAGACCGACGGCATGCTGCGCCGCCTGCTCGGCGCCGACATCGTGCTCGACGTCACCTGCGAGCCGGGGCTCTGGTACGTGCTCGCCGATCCCGGCCAGATCGAGCAGGTGCTGGTGAACCTGGTCGTGAACGCGCGCGATGCGATGCCGCAGGGCGGCCGGGTGTCGGTCACGACGTCGAACCGGGAGATCTCCACCGAGTCGACCAGCCCGGCCGAACGGCGTGCGCGCCGGGTCCTATGTCGCGCTGGAAGTGACCGACAACGGCATGGGAATCGAGACGGCGAACCAGGCTCGCATCTTCGAGCCGTTCTTCACCACCAAGGAGCCGGGGAGGGGCACCGGGCTCGGCCTGTCCACGGTCTACGGCATCGTCCAGCAGAGCGGCGGGCACATCACGCTGGAGAGCGCGCCGGGACGGGGCGCCACGTTCACCGTCTTCCTGCCGCGGCACATCGGGAGCGAGCCGCCCGCGGTGTCGAAGGTGAACCGCCGCCGCCTGCCGGGCGGGACCGAGACGCTGCTGCTGGTCGAGGACGAGGCCGCGGTGCGGAGCTCGGCGCGGCGGCTGCTCGAGCGGCAGGGCTACCACGTGCTGGAGGCCAGGCACGGCGCCGACGCGCTCCGGATCGTGGAGGAAGGCGGCAGGCCGATCGACCTGGTGGTGACCGACCTGGTGATGCCCGAGATGGGTGGCAAGGAGCTGGCCGAGCGGCTCCGGGCGCATCGCCCGGGACTCAAGGTGCTCTTCATGTCGGGCTATACCGAGAAGGCGATCGCGAGCGGCGGGGTGATGCCGCCCAACACCGGGTTCGTCGAGAAGCCCTTCACCGTCGAGCAGCTGATGCGGCGGCTCAGGGAGATCCTGGACGACTAGGGCGCTCGCGCTCGAGGAACGGACCACCTCCAGCAGGTCGCCCGGCTTCGCCAGCCAGTAATCCGGCTCCGCCTCCTCCAGGTGCCCGCGTCCGAAGGGCCCCCACAGCACCGCCGCAGTGCGCACCCCCGCCGCCCGCCCCGAGCGCATGTCGTGAATGCTGTCGCCCACGTACACGGTCGCGGCCGGATCCGCGCCGAGCAGGCGGACCGCCTTTTCCACCGGCTCCGGATGCGGCTTGGGATTCTCCACTTCGTCGGCGCAGACCAGTACGTCCATGAGCGGCTCGAGTTGCGCTAGCGCGAGTCCGCGAACCGCGCCCGTGCGATTCTTGCTGGTGACCAGGCCGGTCGAGCACCCCTCGTCACGAAGCACGCGCACCACGTCCGCGACACCGGGATAGACGGTGACCATGTCGTCGTGGTGCTTCAGGTTGTACTCGCGGTAGGTCGCGATGAGGGCGTCGAGCATGCCCGCGGTGTCCCGCCAGGTCGCGAACTGGACGGTGAGCGGGGTGCCGACGCCGGCCAGCCATTCCTCGTCGCTCCGCGGAGGAAGGCCGTGGGTCGAGAGGGCGTGATGGTAGCTGTCGAGGATGAGGCGGACCGAGTCGATCAGGGTGCCGTCGAGGTCGAACAGCACGGTGCGGATAGCGGGCATCCGCGAAATCTAGGGGACTGATCACTCCGGCACGAACAGCAGCACGCCTCCGAGTCTCGGCTCGATCGCCTCCCAATGTCGCGGGCCGGCAGGGAGTCGAAGCACCTCCCGCCGAAACTCCGGGTCCGGCATCCCGTCCAACCGCGCCAACGCCATCGCCTCTCCCGCCGTGTGCCCCCCGCCGACGAACCCGAGTGCCTGCTCCAGCCGGCGGAGGGCCTCGAGATCCCGCCGTCGCGCCGCGTGGCGGATGCATGCCTGCAGCCGGACCGACACCCGGTGGGCCGTGACATCGGGTGAGGGAACCATCCAACGGCTGCCCCGCGCCATCGCCAGGCGTGCCTTGATCGGCGCGGCGATTCTTGTGAGAGCGCCGGTGAGGCGGGCCGGATCCGGCGCGCGAGGAGCTGATTTCGCGGCGGCCGCGAGTCTCGCGGCCACGATATCCTCGGCTTCGGTGCACTGGCCGTCCGAGCTCACCCACACCAGAACCGAGGCCAGCCGGCACCATCCGCGCTGATCCGCGACGTGTGAGCCGGCACCGAAGAGCTCGAATCCGGCCAGGATACCCTCGGGACCGTGGGGGACGATCGCCACGCCGGTCGAGCCCGGGCCCTCTCGGTAGGCGGCCGCCAGCTCGGACCGCCAGCGCCACAGTCCCCGCCCGCCGCTACCGAGACCCGCGAGAGCCGGCAGCCGCGCCTTGCGCTCGAGCGCGTGCTCGATCCGGAGCGCCCGTTCCATGGCAGGCGGCGGCCTGAAGGTGACGGCCTCCACCTCCCGGTGAAGGGAGCCGAGCCGCACCGCGCGTCCCTCGCGCTGCTCGACTCGCATCGGCGTCCAGGGCAGATCGTAGTGGATGACCCGCCCGGCGCGCTGGAGGTCGAGACCCTCCGCCGCCACGTCGGTCGCCAGCAGGTGGCGGACGCGGGGATGGGCTGCAGTTCGCGGACCCTCACGAAACCACCCCAGCACGGTGCAGCGAGGCATCGGGCATCCGCCCAGCCCGGCGCGCGTTCCGGTGCACCATGCGACCGGCGGCGGCCCCAATCTGTCCCGGAGGTAGCGCACCGTCTCGCGGTGGGAGGTAAACACCAGTGTGGCCCGGCCATCGGCCAGCAGTCGGCGGAGCCGCTCGACCTTGCCGTCCGGCTCCGCCTCCAACGCGTTGACGTCTCGTAGCACCCCCTCGATCGCGTGGAGGTCGTCGAGGCGCAGATCGCCGTGACCGGCGCCCGCCCGGCATGAGCTCCCACCAGCACCAGCTGGTCGTCCTGAGGACCGGTGAAGCGACGGATGGCGGCGCGGTCGAGGGGCCGGCCCGCCGCGGCGGCATCTCTGCGCGTGCAGCAGGAGCCCGCGATACCGCCTGATGCTTGCGGCCAACGCAGCCGGACTCGACGCGGCCGCGCGGCCAAGGACCGAACGGACCAGGTGCGCCGTGGCCGGGTGGCTGGAGAGCCCCAGTCGGTCGATCGCCGCCAGGGATCGCTCCGCACTCACGCACTCGTCTCGACTCGGCTCGGTGACTGCTTCGCGTCGGCGGGGCCGGGCGCCAGCGGCCACGGTTCCCTCGATCACCACGCTCCCGAGGCCCGGCGAGCCGCGTCCCCGTGCGAGGATGCCGCGGAGCGAGGGAATTCCTTCGAGCGACAGCGCATCGTCGCGGATACCGAGGAGGAGCTGGTGGAGCAGGTCGTGCAGTCCGTTGACCACCGGCGTAGCGGTGACCAGCAGGACCGGTCGGCCGATCAGCCATGGCGCCACATGCCGATAGCGTCTCGTCGCAGGGTTCCTGAAGTGATGCGCCTCGTCGATCAGCACCGGCCCGCGAGTCGGCTGGGGCAGGCGCCCGCGACTGGCCGCCTGATGCGAGGCCACGGCCGACCGGACACCACACGCCGCCGCGACCGTCCGCCACTGCTCGACCAAGGTGGCCGGCGTCAAACAGGCGATGGGCCGATGCGGATCGAGCGCGGCGGCGACCGCGAGCGCGACGTAGGTCTTCCCGCTCCCGACCGGCATCGGCGAGCAGCGCCCCGCCGTACCGCCGGATCGGCGTTCAACGTCCGCCGGAAGCTCTCGCACCTGCTCGGGCCGAAGCCATCGGGGTGGTGCGATCGGTGGCCTCGTCGGGTGCGAGCCGCCGCGCCATTGCCCGGACGACCTGCGGTGCCGGCGCCCATGCTCCGCGGCCGAAGGGTCGGTGACGATGGGATCGGGGACCGGCGCGAGCGCTTCAGCGACGATCAGCGGCACCCTCGATCGAGTCCAGCAAGGCTTTCCGATGGGCGGGAGTGAGGTCGAGATGTCGCGATGCGGCGTCATCGAGGTCGCCCTGCACCAGCTTTCCCGCCGCGGCGCGATGGGTGTGTGAGGAGAGATTCGCGTCCCGGAGGATGCCGGCCGGCAAGCGGCAACGAGCCGACGGTCCGGCGCTGAAGCGGTAGCAACCACCCGCCGCGGGCATCGCATCTGCGCGCGCCGCGGCCCGCATCAAGCTGGTGTTGAGCCAGGCCGCCAGCCGGTCGGCCTGGTCGTCGCTTCGAAGCACGGCGACGTAGCAGCTGTTGAGCGGGACCGTGTCGGGCCGCCCGCTCAGCGAGGCGGCCCGCAGATCGCTGGCGATGTCGGCCCACACGACTCGATGGGGCGCGGTGGCGGCCCGCGCGCGGAACACGGTCCACGGCGGCCCGCCTGCGTAGTCGGCCCGCGCCCGCAGGCGTCCCAGGTGCGGTGCCAGATACGCGGCCGTGCGCGGTGGGAGTCGGGGCAGGGGCGTGCCGTCGCGGCCGTGCGTCCACAGCAGCCGGGTGCGTGGCTTGGCGCTGAACGGCTCGAGGTCCCGGCCCCGGAGGGCCCAGCGCAGCAGCTCCGGCTCGACTTCCGGCGGGTCGAGGAAACATGGCATTGGCCCCGGTCTTGAGACCGAGATGGCACCGCACGACCTCGTCCAGTCGCGGGTGCCCGCGGCGCAGCTGGGCCAGCGCTTGCCGGAGCGAATGGCGGCTCAGGAGCCAGGGCCCACCGCCGCCCAGCGCGGACTGTGGAATCGTGGGACCGCCACCCAGCGACACCCTCACCCGGTGCCCGGCCGGTGGGCTCCGCTTTTCGGACGACCAGTGCGAGCGGATATACGGTCGCCTCGAACGACGCGTGCGCCGACCGGGTGAGATCGGCAGCCGATACGATGGTCGTGCCGCCCGCGATGCCATGGCGCGCCGCCGCAGCGTAGCCGGCGCAGGCGATCTTCGCCGGGACCAGCATCGCGACTACGCCGCCGGGTATGGTGAGCTCGAGCGATCGCTCCAGAAACGCGACGGCCAGGTCCGGACGGTTGGCGTAACCGGCACCGGCTGTGCGCCACCAGCGATAGCGGCCCGTCAGCCGGCGCCGAAGATCCGCGGGCACCTTCTCCGAGCGGAGCCAGGGCGGGTTGCCCACCACGAGATCGAACCCTCCGGCCGCGAACACGTCGGCGAAGTGCACCCGATAATCGAACCACGGCACCTCTCGCTCGCGCGCCAAGGCGCGGCGGAGACCCCTGACGGCGCGGAGTTCCCTTCGGAGCTCTACCAGCGTGCTCGGCACTCGCCGTGTCCAGTCCGCGGCGCTCGCCGAAGAGATCGACCCCGCGCGCCCCATCCAGACACTCGCGGATCGACGTGCGCAGGCCGGCTTCCGCCGCCGCGAGCGATTCGGCGGCGATCTTCGCCTCCAGCCTGAGCAGCTCGCCCAGGGCCAGTCGCTTGGTGCCGCCGCTGGCGGTTACCACGCGCCGCCGGACCGATGCCAGCTCCTGGATCTGGCCGCGGTCGGTGGGCGGCCGGTACCCGACCCCCACCGCATCGAACAGGGTGTCGCCCTGGCGGATGAGGCAGTCGAGGTTCGGCAGAGGACGGACCAGCGCCGGTCGATCGGCGGGATCGTCCGCGATGACCGAGAGCCAGAGGCGAAGCTCGGTGAGCCGGACCGCTGCCGCGTTCCGATCCACCCCGAAGAGCGCGTGGCGAAGGATGCGCCGTCGGACCCCGAGCGATGACCGTCCGTCCGGCTCGAGGCGGACAGCAGCTCCAGTGCACCGAGGAGAAACGCTCCCGAGCCCACGGCAGGATCCAGGATCCTGATCCGCCCCAACACAGCGCGAGCCCCGTCCTCGCCGTCGTCGATTCGCCGCTCCGCTTCTGCCTGGGTGCAACCGATGCGCTCCGAAACGGTAGCCGCCATCCCCTCGCGCAACACCCGATGCACCAGCGCGGCCGGGGTGTAATAGGTGCCCGAGGCGTGGCGTTCCTCGGGGTCCATGACGCCCTCGAATACGCGGCCCAGCATGTCGGGAGCGATGCTGCCCGGCTCGCCTTCGCCGACGGTGAAGTGAAAGCGCTCGAACAGGCCGTCGAACGCGTCTCGCCAGAGATCGTCCGGGATGTGGCCCCCGCACGCGGCGCTCCAGCGGGTGGGGCTCGAACAGTCCGCCGTTCAGGAACGGCATCGGCCCGAGCGCGAGCGCGCGCTGCTCGACGCTCGGCGAAGGGCCGGTTGAGCGTGCCGAAGAACAGCAGCCCCAGGAGGTCGCGGTGTACCCGCCGCTTCCTGGCGAGGCACCGATCCACTGCCTCCGCGAGAAATCGGGGGTTGCCCGCCAACCAGCCCTTGGCCTGCACGAAGTAGAGGAAGAGCACGCGGGTGAGCTGCAGCAGGGCGAGCGCGTGTCGCTCGGCAGACCGGTAGCGGTCCGGGGAGACCGGCCGCCAGCCGGTCCAGCGTGGTTCGGAACTCACGGAAGAACCGGTGACCTACCGCCTCGCCGCCGAGCGCGGCGGCAACGTGCGCCGCGTATCCGGCTGGACCGCCGATGGCCGCCGGAGGCCAGCCGCTCCAGCGCCGCGACGGCGGAGCGCTCCGGGGAATCCAGATCCAGTGTCAGGCGAGTCACGCCGTCGAATGCCACGACCAGCGTGAGACGCCTCGCATGCGAGATCCAGACCCATCACCCCGACCAGCCGTCCCCGTGCCGCCACGCGGCGGGCCATGCTGTGCGCTCTCCGGTCGGCACGCGGGCCGGCCACGGCGTACCATGCAAAGTCGGCGGCGCGGCCCACGACGACGGTGGGCTCGGGCCCGCCCGGAACAGGATCCCACAGCGGCTCGCATCCGAGGGCGGCGGCCAGCGAGGGCAGATCCTCCAGCGAGCGAAGAGTCGGGAAGCAGCTCCGCCAGGCGCACGACAGGCTCCGGGTGCGGTACGCGCCACCCTAGCGCTCAGGCTCGCCCCTTGCTGAACCGATCGCACGCAGGATGGCGCGGATTTGCATTCGGCGTCACCGGGCGGCTACCATCCCCCGTCGCCGATCCGGCCTCGGTAACCTCAATCCACGATGCCCCAATGAGATACGTGCAATCAACCTCGCTCGCGCTGGTCTTCGGTCTCCTGCTCGCCGGCTCCGCCGCCGGCCAGACGGTCGCGGACAGCGGCACCTTCGTGGTGCGTCACTCCGGTGACACCGTGGCCACCGAGACCTTCTCGCGCCACGAGACCACCATCCAGGGCACCCTCGCCCTCAACAATTCGAAGAACACCTTCCAGCGCTACACGGCGGTGCTGGCGCCTGACGCTTCAGTGCCGATGATCGATGTGGCGGTGCGGGAGGATGCGGACAGCGGGCGGGTCAAGGCGAAGCTGGTGCAGCGGGCGCGGGTGATCTTCAAGGAAGACAGCGCCGCGGTGGATGCCATCATCGGGCAGTCGATCGAGACCCGGGTGTTCGGCACCCAGGCGGGGGCGATTCCCTACCTCAACATGTCGTTCGCGCTGCTGGAGCAGGCGATCCGCCGGTCGCGCGCTGCCGGCGCCAGCGCCGACCATGTCCCCTTCTTCAATCTCGGCGGCGGGCAGACCATGAGCGCGACGCTGAAGCCGGTCGGCACCGACTCGCTGGCGCTCGCGATCGGGGACACCGAGTTTCGCCTCAAGGTTGATACCCAGGGCCGTGTGCTCGGCGGCGCGATCCCCAAGCAGAACGTGCTGGTGGACCGGCGCTAGCGGCTAGCCCGCGCCGTACACCCGGCCGCGCCACTCCACCCGGCGGCTGCCGCGCCAGGTGGACCGCGACGGCGATGTACAGCGCCACCAGCGCGCCGAGGGGATAGAGCAGGCCATACCAGACCGGAATCTTCATCCCGAAGCTGATCAGCATCCAGAACAGGGCGGAACAGAGCGTAGCGGCGGCGGCGGCCGAACCCAGGCCGCCGCGCCGGCACCGCTGAGCGCGAGCACCGCCGGCGGCACCAGCCAGAAGAGGAACGCCGCCGCGAGCATCACCGGCACCAGCGCGCGGAACACCGGCTCGTCGGGGAACGAGCGCAGGCCGCCGAGGTACACGTTCTTCGACCAGCCCTCGACCAGCTCGCGCAGTCCTCGATACATGCGCGTCGTCATCAGCCGCTCGGCGAAGGTGAAATGCAGCTTTCGCCCCGCCGCGATGGAACGCCTGCGCCAGCGCCAGGTCTTCCGCCACTTCGTGCCGCACCGCCTCGTGGGTACCGACGGCTTCGTACGCCTCGCGGGTGACGAGGATGAACTGACCGTTGGCGATCACATCGCGCTCGCGGCGGGCGCGGTTCACGCTCGAGGGGTGGTAGCGCACGCCGAGCAGCAGCCAGATCTGCGGCATCACGACCCGCTCCCAGAACGTCTCGCAGAGCTGGCGGGGCGCGACCGTCACCAGGTCCGCCGACTCGGCGCCGCAGCGCGCCGACGGCGTGGCCCAGCAGCGCGGGCGCGTGCGTCGTGTCGGCATCGGTGAAGAGGAGAAGCTCGCCCTTCGCCTCGCGATACCCCTGGAGACAGGCCCACGGCTTCCCGTACCAGCCGTCGGGCAGCGGCGCGCCGCGCACCAGCCTGAGCCGCGGCTCGCTCGAGGGCGAGGCGCTCGACGATCGCCGCGGTGTCGTCGCTGCTGCGGTCGTCCACCACCAGAAGCTCCATCGGACGGTAGGTGGTCGCGAGGACCGAGCGGACTACCGTCTCGATGTTCGCGGCTTCGTTGCGAGCCGGGACGATGACCGAGACCAGCTCGCCCATCGACGGGCGCGGTGTCGGAGAGATTGGGATGGTTGCGGCTCAGACGAACCAGGCTCGCGAAGGGCGCGAGCCAGGGAAGGGCCGGCAGCAGGTCGAGCGCGGACACGGTGGCCGAAGCGGCCGGGTCAGCGCAGCGGCTGCTTGACGAGCGCGTTGAGCTCCGCTTCCAGCACGTCGAGCTGGCGCTCGACTTCGGCCCGATCGTACTCGGCGCCCGAGCGTGGGCACGCCGTTCTGGGCGAAGAGCGTGGCGACCAGGGCGTCGGTGTAACCCACGACGGCGACCGCGATGCCCTTGTCGATCACCCGATTGAGCCGGAGCATGATCGCCATGCCCTGCCGGGCGCGCATCGCGGCCAGCACCGGGGCGAGATTGCGGATGAGAAGCTCGCGGAGGAACTGCAGCTCTTCGACGACTTCACCAGCGGCGAGGCCGCGAGCCGAGGCGACGCGGCCGTAGTGCTCGCAGACGCGGAACCAGACGGTGTTGACCTCGCGCCGGAGCGGGCCGACCATCTCGGAGATGACCTCGAGCAAGAGGCGGAACTCCCGCTCGACCGTGTGGCGCGGTATCGTGGGGGCTGCCGTGATGCGATCACCCAGCCAGTCGGCCCATTGGGCGACCATCGCATCGCGCATCTCGACGATGACACGGCCGGCGGCGAGCAACGCGGGCTGCGAAGCGCGCACTACCAGTCCCCCTGAAAAAGGTGTCGGCAATCTAAGGCGGAGCGACTATGGGGTCAAAAACGTGGGTGCGACCACCCCGACTCGAGCGCGGCAGCCGCGTCGCGCTGGTCGCGCCCGCGGGTCCGCTGCTGGAACGAGATGATCTAACACGCGCCGAGGCCCTCTGCCGTGCGCTGGGTTACGAGCCGGCTCTGGGCCGGAACGCCGCCGAGCGCCACGGCTACTTCGCGGGCACCGATGAGCAGCGGCTCGCCGACCTGAACGACGCGCTCCGCGATCCCGAGGTGAGTGCCATTTGGTGCATCCGCGGTGGCTACGGCAGCACCCGCATCCTCGATCGGGTGGATTTCGACGCCCTGGCCCGCCGTCCCAAGCCGCTCATCGGCTACTCCGACATCACCGCCATGCTCAACGCGGCCGCCGCGCCATACCGGCGTGATCACCTTCCACGCCCCGATGGCGCGCGCCGCGATGCCCGCCTTCAGCCGGCGCCATTTCGAGCGGGTACTCGGCGTCGGCCGAGCCCGCGGGGCGCCTCGAGCAGACTGCCGCAGCCGGCAGGATGTTCTGCTGCCCCGGGAGCACCGGGTCGCGACCATTCGCGGCGGGATCGCCGAGGGGCCGCTGCTGGGCGGCAACCTCAGCCTGCTGCAGTGCCTGCTCGGAACGCGCGCACCTTCCCGATCTCGACGGCGCGATCCTCTTCCTCGAGGATGTGGGGGAGGACCTCTATCGGGTGGATCGCATGCTGGCCCACCTGCGGATGGCGGGCGTGCTGGAGCGCCTGGCCGGCGTCGCCGTCGGCCGGTTCACCGAGCTCAACCGCGCGATGACCGACGGGGCGCTCGGCTTCGACGAGGTGCTCGACGACCTACTTCGGCCCTCTGGGCATTCCCGTGGCCTACGGCTTGCCGGTCGGTCACATCGACGATCAGTGGACGCTGCCCCTGGGCGTGCGTGCGCGGCTCGACGCCGATGCCGGGAGCTGGACCTGCTCGAGGCGGCCGTGTCGGCGTGACAATAGCCCCGATTGCGACAAGGTTTCCCTGATGGCCACTCCCACGCTGTCCAAGCACACTCTCGACGGCTCCCTCGGCGAGATCCTGGTCGACGTGCGAGCCGGCGGGCGCGAGTCACCTCGCCCGGCGATCGTCGTCATCCACGGCTTCAAGGGATTCAAGGATTGGGGCATGTTCCCGCCCCTCGCCGAGCGGCTCGCCCGCGCGGGATTCGCCACGGTGACCTTCAACCTGAGTGGCAGCGGAGTGGACGACAGCGGGGAGCTGGTGCATCCCGACCGGTTCAGCCGCGACACCTTCTCGTCCCAGCTCGACGACACGGGCGGGGTGCTGGACGCCTTGAGCCGAGGCGCGCTCGGTGTGGCGCCACCGACCACCATCGGCCTCGTCGGCCATTCGCGGGGTGGCGGCATCGCCGTGCTCCAGGCGGCACGGGACCGCACGGGTCAGGGCGTTGGTGACCTGGGCCGCGATCTCTCACGTCGAGCGCTGGTCGCCGGCGGAGAAGCAGGCGTGGCGCGCGCGCGGCTCCACCGAGGTGGTCAACTCGCCGCACCGGACAGCGACTGGCGGTTCTCACCGACATGCTCGACGACGTCGAGCAGCACGCCGCGGGCTCCCTCGACATCCTCGCCGCCGCCGCGCGACTCACGATACCCTGGCTGCTGGTGCACGGGAGCGACGACGAAGCGGTGTCGCCCGCCGAGTCGGACGCGCTCCGGGCGGCGAGCTCGATTGCCAGCACCCGATTGCTGGCGATCGGCGGCACCGGACACACGTTCGGCGCCGGGCATCCCTGGGTGGCCGCGACCCACGACACGCCGGCGCTCCGCCAGGCGTTCGACATGACACTCGCCTGGTTCGCCGCACACCTCGGCTGACCGACCGGTCTGGACCTGGCTTGACCGGACGCGCCCGATCGGCGAATCTCTCCCCATGCCGATCTACACCTACCGCTGCAACGACTGTCACGCCGAGTTCGATCAGCTCGTCAGGTCGGAGACCAGAATCGCTTGCCCGGGCTGCCAGGGCCGGAAGCTGGAGCGGCTGATCTCGCTTCCCGCTCGCCCGGCGTCAGGTAGCAAGCCTGCTGACCTGAGCCGCCTGGGCCCACCGCCCGGCGGCGGGTGCTGCGGGGGCGGCTGCCACACCCACAACCACTGAGCACCAGGCTCACGCGGCTGCGGGATCGCCTCGCCGTCCATCATGCCCAGGTGGACGACCGAGGCGATCCGCTCCTCTGGGCGGCGGTGGCCGTGATCCTCGCGCCCGACCCCGACTCGGTGCTCTTCATTCGCCGCGCCGAGCGGGACGGTGACCCCTGGTCGGGGCACATGGCCCTGCCTGGCGGCCGACAGGACCCCGCCGAAGCCGATCTCGTCGCGACGGCCATGCGGGAGACGATGGAGGAGATCGGGCTGGAGCTTCGGCTCGACGACCTCATCGGCAGCCTCGACGACGTGGTCCCCCGCACCCCGCAGCTTCCCCCGATCGCCGTGCGCCCGTTCGTCTTCGTCCTGGGCCGGTGGCCCGATCTCAAGCTCAACCCCGAGGTCGCCGCCGCGCGCTGGGTGCCGCTCGATCTCCTGCTCAACCCGGCGACCTACCGCTCGATCCAGATCGATCTCCGAGGCGAGCGGAGAGAATTCCCTGCCTACCGGCTCGACGACGCGGACGTGTGGGGGATGACCGAACGGATCGTGTCCAGCCTGCTGGCCCAGCTCAAGTAAGATCCTGCACCGACGGTCGTTGACATTAGACCGGACTCACCATAAAGTTAGGCTAACCTAAATCATGGTTTCGTATGAACGCAGCCGTGCAGCACGAAGCGCTTACCCGCTCCGTCGAAGACTATCTCAAAGCCATCTATAGGCTTTCACCGCCGGGCCGGACGGCCTCGACCAGCGAGATCGCCCAGCGGCTGGAGCTCGCGCCCGCCTCGGTCAGCGGCATGGTCAAGCGGCTTTCCGAGCAGGGGCTGCTCGAGCACGTCCCCTACAAGGGTGTGCAGCTCACGGCCGAAGGCCGCCGCGCGGCGCTTCGCATGCTGCGCCGGCACCGGCTGATCGAGGCCTACCTGGTGGCGTTCCTGGGGTACACCTGGGACACCGTCCACGACGAAGCCGAGCGGCTGGAGCACGCCGTGTCGGACACGATGATCGAGCGGATGGCCGCGGTGCTGGGCAACCCGACCGTGGATCCCCACGGCGATCCCATCCCGACGCGGGATGGGGACATCGAAGAGGTGGCCAGCGTGCCGCTGTCCGACGTGCCGGCGGGCGCGAGCGTGGAGGTCCGGCAGGTGGAGGAGAGTCAGCCGGAGCGCCTGCGGTACATCGCGTCCGTGGGTCTCAAGCCGGGAGTGCAGGTGACGGTGCTGGATCGGCAGCCGTTTCGAGGGTCCGATCACCATCGAGGTGGCGGGCCAGACGCACGTGATCGGCACCGAGCTGGGACGGGTAGTTCGTTGTGCCGGCGGCGGGGACGCATGAGCGCCACCACGCCCTCGATCGAGACCCTGATCGCCGGCCCGGAGCTCGGTGGCCACCCGCATCTTGAACCAGAGGAAGCGCACCATGTCCGATCGAAAAGTCTCCCGCCGCGATGCCCTGAGAGCCGGCGCCATCGGCACCGTCGGCCTGGCCGCCGGAGCCGGCGGGCTCGCGCTCCAGGGCCTGGGGCAGGGGACCGCCGCGCAGTCGCCCACGCAGGGCTCCCACCACGACATGGTCACCGTGGGCCAACTCGCTCCGGGCTCCTTCGATCCCACCGCATTCCTCACCCGCTTCGACACCGGCGCGGTGTCCCGACTGCCGTCGGGACAGACGCTCCGCGAGTACGAGCTGGTGGCCGAGGATCGCGAGATCGAGGTGGCGCCCGGGGTGTTCTACGCCGCGTGGACCTACAACGGCCAGGTGCCGGGACCGACGATCCGCTGCACCGAGGGAGACCGGCTCCGCATCCGCTTCTCCAACAAGGGCCGCCACGCGCACAGCATTCACTTCCACGGCATCCACCCCTCCGGCATGGACGGCGCCTTCGAGCCGGTGCATCCGGGCCGGAGCTTCGTCTACGAGTTCGACGCCGAGCCGTTCGGACTGCATCTGTACCACTGCCACACGGTCCCCATCAAGCGGCACATCCACAAGGGACTGTACGGCGCGTTCATCATCGACCCCAGGGAGGGCCGGCCGCCCGCGAACGAGATGGTCATGGTGATGAACGCGTTCGACACCAACTTCGACGGCGAGAACGAGGTCTACGCGGTCAACACCGTCGCCTTCCACTACCAGAAGCATCCGATCCCGATCCGGCAGCACGAGCTCAACCGGGTCTACCTCGTGAACGTGACCGAGTTCGACCTGCTCAACTCGTTCCACCTTCACGGCAATCTCTTCCGGCTCTACCGCACCGGCACCGACCTGAGCCGCTTCGAGTACACCGACATGGTGACGCTGGCGCAGGGCGAGCGCGCCATCCTGGAGTTCAGCTACAAGCACCCGGGACCATTCATGTTCCACGCCCACCAGAGCGAGTTCGCCGAGCTCGGCTGGAGCGGGGTCTTCCTGGTGCAGGGGGTGCCCAGTGCCTGAGCTCGAGACCGGCACTCCGCCGAGCCGCTCGCCGGTACCGCCACTGACACCCGAGCCGCGGGACCGGGGCGGCCTGCCGCTCTGGCTCATCGGTCTCGGGCCGCTGGTTCTCCTCGCCGCGCTGGTGTTCGTCTTTCTCCGCGTCGGTCCGGTGGGCGTGTTCCGCGCGACGTTCCCGCCGGTGGAGGAGCTCACCCTGGAGCGGATTCGCCTCCCGGAGCCCGGCGTGATGGAGGTCAGCGTGGTGAACGGCGGGCCCGAGGCCGTCACCATCGCCCAGGTGATGGTGGACGACGCCAACTGGGTCCACTCGGTGAACGGGAGCCGGCGGGTCGAGCGTCTGGAGCGTCGCACGGTGCGCATCCCATACCCCTGGGTCGAGGGCGAGCCGCATACGGTCGCGGTCGTCACCAACACCGGGCTTACTTTCTCGACCGACGTGGCGGTGGCGACGCTCTCGCCGCCGGTGGACGCGCGGTATCTGGGGACCTTCGCCCTGCTCGGCGTCTACGCCGGAGTGATTCCCGTCTTCATCGGGCTGTTGTGGCTGCCCTTCGTGCGGAGGATCGAGCGGCGCTGGATCGACTTCTTCCTGAGTCTCACCATCGGCCTGCTGGTATTCCTCGGCGTGGATGCGTTCGAGGAGGCGCTCACCACCGCCGCCCGGGTGCCGGGGGCGTTCCAGGGCACCGCGCTGGTGGTCTTTGGGCTTCTCGGCACTCCGCTACTCATCGGCGCGATCGGCGAGTGGCGCGCGCGTGCGCGAGGCAGCCGCTCGCCTCTCTGGGTGGCGGGACTGATCGCCTTCGGGATCGGGCTCCACAACCTGGGCGAAGGCCTCGCCATCGGCACCTCGTACGCCACCGGCGAGATCGCGCTCGGCACCTTCCTCGTGATCGGCTTCCTGCTGCACAACACCACGGAAGGGCTCGGCATCGTCACGCCGCTCGCGGACGAGCGGCCGCGCACCCGCACGCTGCTCCTGCTGGGTGCGCTGGCGGGGGTCCCGACGGTGATCGGAGCATGGATCGGCGGCTTTACCTACTCCCCGATCTGGACCACGCTGTTCTTCGCCGTGGGCGCGGGGGCGATCCTGATGGTGGTCTTCGAGCTCTGGCGGCTGTTCGCTCGCCGCTCGGCGGCGGGACTGCTGGCGCCGCTCAACGCGGCCGGTGTGCTGGTCGGCATGCTCGTGATGTATGTGACGGGCCTGCTGGTCACCGCGTGAGGCTCGCCTCGCTCCTGGCGGTCCTGGGCGGACTGCTCCTGGCGCCGCCCGGTGCGGCCCAATCCGATGCCCCTATCGCCGACAACAGCTTCCTGATCGAAGAGGCGTACAATCAGGAGGCCGGCGTGGTGCAGCACGTCGGGACTCTCTCGCGGGTCTCGGGCGGCGACGGCTGGGCCCTCGGACTCACCCAGGAGTGGCCGGTCGGCGGGATGCGCCACCAGCTGAGCTACACGGTCCCCTTGCTCGACCAAGGGACGGGAGCCGGGCTGGGTGACGTGCAGGTCAACTATCGCTACCAGCTCGTCGGTGACGGCGAGGCGGCCCTCCACATGGCACCTCGATTCTCGGTCGCCCTGCCCACCGGAAGCGAGACCGCCGGTCGCGGGACCGGCGCCGTCGGGTTTCAGGTGGGCCTGCCCGTCAGCTACGTCGTGAGCGACGCGATCGCCACCCACTGGAATGCGATCATCGCCACGGACGAGAACTTCGACAGGTCCGACGTCGTCCTCGGGGGCAGCGTCATCTGGCGGATGCGGCGGAGCGTCAACCTGATGCTCGAGAGCGTGTGGGACGTCGGCGAGAACGACGTGCTGCTGTTCAATCCCGGCATCCGGTGGGCCCACGATTTCGCGAGCGGATTGCAGATCGTGCCGGGGATCGCCTACACCTTCGCGGTCCGCGGGGATGCCGCCGACGCGCTCTTCCTCTATGTGAGCTTCGAGCACCCGTTCGGCCGCCGGTAGTGCGCTTCCCGACGTTCCTCCCTTATTGATTCTGCTGTCTCTGCGGTGCCTCCCTCGATCTCGACGGTGGTGTGCTTGCGTCAGATTCTCATTCTGCTCCTGGTGTCGGCCGCCGCCTCGCGGCCACCGCTCGCGGCGCAAACCACCCAGATCGCCGTCGAGCGCGCACTGGCCGGCAAGCTCGGCCTCGCGGTCGGTGACACGGTCCGTCTGGGGACGGCGCCCGACTCGCTCGACCGCCTGGCGGTGATCGCTGCGGTCTACGAGCCGCGGCCCGACCCGGCGGAGATCTCGCGGGGCGCGCTCCGTGTCAGGCTGCACCTGCCCGACCTGGCCGCGATTCTCGGTGCCCCCGACCGTGTGGACCGGTTCGGCATCGGACTCCGCCCGGGCGTGAATCCCGATTCGGCGGCCGCGCGGCTCAATCGCTCCGCGTTCGGCTTTCAGGCCCATCCTTCCGCCGCGATCGCGTCGGAGTCCTCCCAGACCTTCAAGGTGGTGAGCCGCTTCCACCGCGCCATCGCCGTCATCACCATCGTGGCGAGCGCGGTGTTTCTGCTCTGCATCATGCTCCTCAAGGTCGAAGAGCGCCGCATGGACGCGGCGGTGATGCGCTTCGTGGGCGTCCGCCGGCGCACCATCTTCGGCGCGCTGGTGCTGGAGGCCGCGCTGATCGCCGTGGTCGGCTCGGCTCTCGGGGCCGGCCTCGCCCTGCTCGCCGGGGCCGCCACCAACGCCTATTACCGCCGCTTCTTCGATACCGATCTCATCTTCTCGCTCATCACGCCGCGGATCGTGCTATTCAGCGTCTGCCTGTCGCTCGCGCTCGGCCTCGCGGCCGGGGCGATCGCCGCCTGGCGTCTGGTGCGGACCCGGCCCATGGTGCTGTGGGGCCGGGCGTGAACGGCCTGCTCTGGGGTCTCAAGAGCCTGGGCCGGCACCCGCTTCGGACCGCGCTCTCGCTCGCCGGCATCGCCGTGGCCTCCGCGATGCTCCTCGACATGGTGATGCTGAGCGGTGGCATCGAGAAGTCGTTCAGCGACCTGCTGCTCGCCCGCGGCTACCACATCCGCCTCACCCCCAAGGGCACGCTGCCGTTCGACACCGAGGCGACCATCAGTCGGCGCCTCCCAGGTGGTGCGCGCCATCCGGGCTGAGCCGGGGGTCGAGGCCGCCGGCGCCATCCTCGGGACCTCCGTGTACGGACGCGATGCCGACTCGCTCGTCACCCTCTTCGGCTACGGCATCCAGCCCGAAGCCCAGGGCATCTACCAGGTCGTCGAGGGCCGCGATCTGCAGCCGGGAGATACGCTCGGGCTGCTGGTCGGTGAGACCGCCGCCCGCCTGCTCGGCGCCGCCGTCGGCGACACCGTCGCTTTGGCCGGCCGGCTCGATCCGCAGATCTCCAACGCGGCCGTGGACCGGAGGCTGGTGGTGCGGGGCATCGTCACCTGGATCTACGACTCACGGGGCCAGCCCTCGGTCGGCACCGTGCTGCCGCTGATGCAGCGCCTGGGGCGGGACCCAGCCGCGGACCACGCCTCGCTCCTCCTGGTGAAGGCCGCCCAGGACCGCGAGGTCGAGGCGCTGGCCGACCGGCTGCGCACCCGCTTTCCGTCGCTCGAGATCAACAGCGTCGCCGACCTCGTGGTCCAGGCCAAGCGCCGCCTGGTCTACTTCACCCAGCTCTCCTACGTCCTCGGCGGGATGAGTCTGATCGTGGCGGTGCTTCTCGTCGGCACCCTGCTCACCATCACCGTGAACGAGCGCCTCGGTGAGATCGCCACGCTTCGGGCTCTCGGCATCAGTCGGGCGACGATCGTTCGTCAGGTTCTCGCCGAGGGGGCTACGCTCACCGTCCTCGGCTCCGGTCTCGGGATCCTGCTCGGTCTCGCCACGGCCCAATACCTGGACGCGATTCTCAAGGGCTTTCCCGGTCTCCCCGAGGCGTTCTCGTTCTTCGTGCCTCGCCGGGAAACGCTGAGCGTGGCCACGGTGGTGCTGCTGGTGACGGGCTCGCTGGCGGGACTCTACCCGGCGTGGCTGGCCTCGCGCGCGCCCATCGCCGCGACACTCCGATCGGAGGCCACGTGACCGCCCGCGAAGTAGTGCTCGCCGCCCGGGACCTGGCCAAGGACTACCCGATGAACGGCGAGACGGTGCACGCCCTGCGCGGCGTTTCGCTCGCGGTGGCGCAGGGTGAGTACACCGCGATCGTCGGGCCTTCCGGCAGCGGCAAGTCCACCCTGCTCCAGCTGGCGGGCGGTATCGATACGCCCAGCGCCGGCAGCGTCGAGGTCCTCGGCACCCGGCTCGGCGCGCTCTCCGACCGCGACCTCACCCGTCTTCGTCTCACCCGGCTGGGCTTCGTCTTCCAACGCTTTCACCTGCTGCCGGTGCTGACGGCTCGCGAGAACGTCGAGCTGCCGATGGCCGAGGCCGGGGTGCGCGGCCCCGAGCGGCGGGAGCGCGCCCGGGAGCTGCTGGCCTACGTCGGGCTGGGACAGCGCGAGAGCCATCGCGCCACCCAGCTCTCGGGTGGCGAGATGCAGCGGGTGGCCATCGCGCGTGCGCTCGCCAACCGTCCCGTGGTACTGCTCGCCGACGAGCCCACCGGCGAGCTCGATGCGGCGACCGGTCGCGGCATCCTCGATCTCTTTCAGCGGCTCAACCAGGACGGCACGACTCTGCTGGTCGTCACCCACGACGAGCGGCTGGCCGCCGAAGCCGGGCGGGTCATCCACATGCTCGACGGCCGCATCGTCGCCGACACCGCCGCGGCGACGCCGCTGACCGCGCGCCCGGTCCCCCGCACCTCGGCGCGTCCGTGATCGGTACGCTCGCCTTTCGCCACCTGTGGTGAAGAAGGCTCCGCTCCCTCTTCCTGCTCCTGGGGTTCTCCATCGGGGTGGGCGTCATGGTGGTTCTGCTCTCGGTCGGCGAGGCGATGCTGGATCAGTCGCGGGACGTCTCGTTGGTCGGCGGCGGTGAGCTGACGGTGCTGCCCCAGGGCATCGATGTGGAGGCGATGCGGACCGGTGGGCTCGGTGGGATGTTCTTCACCATCGAGCGGGCACGGTTTCTCACCCGGCTCGTGCTGGGTGGCCCTCGAGTCCGCGACCAGGTCCGCAGCGTCGCCCCGGCCATCGAGGGCAAGCTGCTCTACCTCTGCGCCGCCGCGACGGCTTGCAGCCCCACCGCGGTGCGGGCGGGTGGCGAGATCCCGAGCCGCGCCGCCTCGCTCGACGCGGGGCTCGACGTCCGGCAGGGCCGGTGGACCGACACGCCGGGCGACTCGGCCTACGTCGCTCCGACCCGGCAGCAACTCTACGACGAGCTCGACCGTTTCCACCTGCCGATCCGCGCCGACAGCACCTGGGGCGAGTGGCACTACTTCAACCTGGTGAGCGGCACCCGACGAGTGGTGGTACGTCACCTACCTCGTAGGCGGTGAGGTGAGCACGGCGAAGACCGGATCGCTGGGGCGGCAGGATGCTGGTGACCCATCGCCGGCCCGACGGCCGCCACGAGCGCTACACCGCCGACGCGCCTCCAGCCGGGGTCGCCTTCGACACGACGCGGGCGGACGTCAGCATCGGGGAGAGCTCCGTCCGGCAGGTGGACGGGCAATACCGCCTGGTGGTCTCGGCGCGCGGCACCGGCGGTGCGGTCACGACTCGATCTTGTCGTGCGACCGACTCCAACCGCTACTTCCCTCCGGTCGAGCTGCGGGACGATGATTTCCTCTCGGGGTATGTGGTTCCCGCGCTCTCGCGCATCGGCCAGTGGCCGGGTCTGCGTCGGCGGGCGCTGTTCCGAGGTGCGGGACGTGCCGGCGTACCATGATCACAACTGGGGCGTGTGGCGGGATGTCACCTGGGAGTGGGGTGCCGCGCGCGGTGCCGGCCTGAGCCTGCTCTATGGCGGCGTCTACGGGCCCGAGCGCTCCAACACGTCGCCCTTCTTTCTCACGCTGGTGGATCCGCTCGGCGTCCGCCGCGTGTTGCGCTTCGGTACGCATCGAGTACGAGGGAAGCCGTCCGGCTGACGGCGTGTCGGGCTCGCGCGCCCCGGAGCGGTTCACTCTGACCGGCACGTGGGAGGCCGACACCGTGACGCTCCGGGTGGATGTCGACCATGCGCTGGCGAGCGAGATGGCGGCCGCTTCCTTCCGCCGGCTCTTCCTCCAGATGCGGGGCAGGTTCACCCTGGAGGGCCGGGTGGATGGCGAGGTGCTCAGGGATGTGGGCCAGGGGTTCTTCGAGACCTACGTGACGCAGTAACTTCCCTATCCATGACCGACGCTCTCGGACGTCTGACGGCCGCTCTCGGCGAGCGCTACGCGCTCGAGCGTGAGATCGGCGCGGGCGGCATGGCGACGGTCTTTCTCGCGAAGGACCTGCGTCACGGCCGGCCGGTGGCGATCAAGGTTGTCCGCCCCGAGCTGAGCGGTCCCGGCGGGGTGGCTCGGTTCCTTCGCGAGATCGAGCTCGCGGCGCGTCTGCAGCACCCCCACATCCTTCCCGTCTTCGATTCCGGCACGGTGGACGACGGCGCCGGAGGCCAGACGCCGTACTTCGTGATGCCCTTCGTCGAGGGCGAGACGCTGCGCGCCCGGCTCGGACGTGACACTCGGCTCACCGTGGATGAGGCGATCTCGCTCACCGCCGAAGTGGCGGACGCGCTCGGGTATGCACACGCCCAGGGCGTCGTCCATCGCGACATCAAGCCCGAGAACATCCTGATGAGCGGCGGTCACGCGGTGGTCGCCGACTTCGGTGTGGCCAAGGCGATCGAGAGCGGCGCCGCACCCTCCGGCGGCGCCGCCGCGGGACTGACCCAGGTGGGTTTCGCGATCGGCACGCCGAACTACATGGCCCCCGAGCAGGCGACCGGCCGCGATCTCGTGGATGCCCGCGCCGACCAATACAGCCTCGGCTGCGTGCTCTACGAGATGCTCGCGGGGAGTCCGCCGTTCGCCGGCGGCTCGCCGCAATCGGTGGTCGCGCGCACCATGACGGCGCCGAGGCCGCACGTCGGAAAGGTCCGCCCCGACGTCTCCAGCGAGCTGGAGGACGTGGTCATCCGCGCGATGGCGATCGAGCCCCGCGACCGCTATTCGGACATGGCGACCCTCGCCTCCTCTCTCCGCCAGGCGCGCGCGACCGTGCGGCCACGCGGGCGTACGATGGCGGTGGTCGCCGCCGCGGCCATAGCGGCGGGCGCGGCGGGCGCGGTCGCCTGGCTCGCCACCAGGCCGAGCGCGATCGCGGTGACCGAGGAGGCGGAGACGATCGCGGTGCTGCCCTTCAATGCCTCCGGGCCCGGGGTCGATGTCCTGGGCGAGGGCATGGTGGATCTCCTGACGACCAACCTGCAGGGCGTCGGCGGCATCACCGCGGTGGATCCCCGGGCCGTGCTCAAGCGGTGGGGCCGCCTCAAGGAAGGCGAGCGTGGCGGGCTCGATCAGGGATTGGCGCTGGGACGGGCGCTTGACGCCGGCTCCATCGTCCTGGGCAGCGCGGTCTCGACCGGCGGCCGGGTGCGTCTGGCCGCCGATCTGCACGCCGTCGCCACCGGCGAGCGGCTGGGTCGCGCGCAGGTGGACGGCCCGGCAGACAGCATTCTGCCCCTGGTGGATCGGCTGAGCGTCGCGCTGCTCCGAGACGTGTGGCGGTCGCGCGAGCCGCTGCCCAGTCTCAGCATCGCCTCGCTCACCACCGACTCGATCGCCGCGCTCCGCGCCTATCTCCAGGGCGAGCGCTACTACCGGAGCTTCACGCTCGACTCCGCATTGGCGGCGTACACCCGGGCCATCGAGGTGGACTCCACCTTCGCGCTGGCCCACCTGAGGCGGGCGCTGGTCTACGGGTGGACCGGCGGCTACGGGAGCCCGGCATCACGCCAGGCGGCCGAGGCAGGCTTCCGGTTCGCCGACCGACTGCCTCCCCGGAGCCGGCGGTTGCTCGAGGCGTATCGCGCCTTCGAGGCAGGCTCGCCCAGAGCGATCGACTCGATGCACGCGTATGTGGGCGAGTTCCCCACCGATCCCGAGGGCTGGTACCTGTACGGCGAAGCGCTGTATCACCTGCGCGGACTGAGGCCGACCAGCCCGGACAGCGTCATTGCGGCGTTCGACAAGGTGATCGCGGGGGACTCGACGCTCACCGCCGCGCTGGTGCATCCCGATGGAGATGACGCTGATGTACCGGGACAGCGCCCGGTTCAACCGCTACCTCGACCTGTTCGCCCGAACCGCTCCGCCAGGACACATCGCCGCGCATCGCGTCTCGGCGCAGCTCGCGTGGGGACCGGCGCCTAGCGACAGCGCGCTCCGAAGCGCCCTGGCCAGCGTTCCGTCCATCGGATTCCACGCGATCGCGGCCGTCTATCGCGACCCCGAGGCGACTTCCGACACCGTGCTCTCTCGGTTCGACCGCCTGCGGGAGGCCACGCCCGCCAATTCGCCGGCGCGGCGCTTCGCCCCGATCGTCCGGGGGTTCGCGCTGGTCGGCTTCGGCCGGCTGCGGGAGGTGAAGCAGATCGTGGACACGGTCGCCGCGGTCTCGCCTGGTGCGGCGATTGGTCTGCTGGGCTGGCCCATGGTTCTGGGCATCGCGCCGCGATCCTTCGGCGGCGCCAAGCTCGATTCCCTGCTCGCCAGGGATCACGAGGTCATCGACAACCCGCGGCGGGCCGCCTACATGAACGCGATGCGGGCGATGGTCCAGGGAAAACTGGAGGAGGCGAGCCGCCGGGTCGCGGAGGGAAGCGCCCAGCGGGACGATACGCCGGATTCCACTCTGAATCTCGGGCTGCTGGAGGCGACGAATGGCTGGGTGCGGATCAGCAAGGGCGACACCGCCGGTGGAATCCGCGATCTCCGGTCCGGTCTCACCAAGGCGAGCGGCCCCACCACGGCGGAGACGACGGCCTTCCTGCGCTTCCAGCTCGCGCTCGCCCTCGCGGCCGCTCCGGCCACCAGGGACGAAGGGATCAGCAGTCTCCAGAACGGCTTCGACCACAATGCCCTGTATCTCGTGCCTCTGGCTCAGCTGGCCCTCGGGCGTAGCTACGAGTCGGCCGGCAAGCGGGACTCGGCCGCGCTGGCGTACAGCCGGTTCGTGAGCCTGTGGGACAAGGCCGACCCGGAGCTCCAGGGCCGGGTTGCCGAAGCGCGCGAGGCGCTCCAGCGACTCACGGCCGAGCCGCGCTGACCCGCCGATGGACACCCGCGAGTTGGGTCGCGAGCTGATCGACCTGTTCGGCCGGGGCTGGGCGCAGGGGAACGTGGATCTCCTCATGTCATCCTTCGCCGCCGACCCCGTCTTCCTCGAAACGCCCTTCTCCGAGCCCCTCCGCGGCAGCGAGGCGGTCCGCCGGTACTGGCTCGAGGTCCCACTCAATCAATCCGAGACCACCTTCTCCTCGGGCGAGATCTACGCGGCGGGCCCCTGGTTCGGAACCGAGTTCAAGTGCGTCTTCCGGCGGAAGCGGACCGGCGAGTGGGTGGACGCTCGCGGGGCCATGTTCTGCGAAACCGATGGCGCCCGGATCACCGAGATGCGGATGTATTGGCACCGGTGGAACGGAGGGCGGGAAACCTCCAAGCCTTAACGCGTTCCACCTGTCCTCGTCAGAAGGGTTGTCAGGCTCCTGGGGAGGACGATTCGGGAACGAACCCCGGAGCTAAGTGGTTCAGATACATAGATGTCGGCGGTGGCACGCGGTTCGCAGAGTGCCGTAGGGTGTCCTAAGGCAGTGCCCCGTTTCAATTTCCAGCAAGGCAACGGCAGTTCCGGGAGGCGCCATGTACCTGTCCCTGCTCCTTCCACTCGTTCTCGCGAGTGGGCCGGTTGTGCCGGCCGCCGCGACCGCGGACGACCCCCCGATCCAGATCTGGATCAACAACGATGGCCGCTTCCTGCGAGGCGACCGCGCCAAAGTGCACGTGCGCACCGAGGACGACGGCTACCTGGTCGTCTTCCACGCCGATGCCGAGGGACACCTCCGGGTCCTGTTTCCGCTCGATCCGACCGATGACAACTTCGTTCGCGGCGGCAAGAAGTACGAAGTCGAAGGCCGGGCCGGCCGCGACGCGTTCGACGTGGGCGACCGTTCGGGCCGGGGCGCGGTGTTCGCCGCGGTCTCCAGTACGCCGTTCCGCTTCGAACAGTTCGTGCTCAGCGATCACTGGGACTACCGCGCGCTCGAGCCGCAGCGTCTGGCCGAGGATCCCGAGCCCGACCTGACCGAGCTCACCCGCCGGATGGCACAGGGGAGCTTCGACTACGACGTGTTGAGCTACCACGTCGTGGATCGGGTGGTCTACGCCGACAATTACTATTCGCGCCCCTCCTACAACAGCTTCTATTACGACGACTTCGGCTGCGGCTACTACGCGAGCTGCGGCAGCGGGCTGTCCATCAACCTGTCGTTTGGCCGCCCCTTCTATCGGCGCAGCTACTACGGGCCGTACCACTACGCCTACAACCCGTACTACGATCCGTTCTTCTACGATCCGTGGTACTATCGGCCGTACTACTACAGCCCGGTACACTATTACCCCCACTACTGGGGTTACCCGTACCGGAACGTGGGCTATTACAACCGCTGGGACCGGGCAACCACGCCCTACCGCTTCCGGGATCGTACGCTGTCCAACGCCGATTACCGCGACCGGCGCTACACCTTCGGCCGAGCGGTGAACACGGTATACACGCCGCCGGTCTCTCGTTTCTCCGAGCCCGAGACCTCTTCGCCGATCCGCCGCGCGGTGGATCGCCGGGAAGTGGAGCGGCCTGGAGCCGACGTGAACCGGCGCTCCACTGACCGGACCAAGTTCAGCGAGGGCACTCGCCGCGCCGAGCCTGTCCGCAACGGCAGGTCCACCAGTGTCGATGCGCCGCGCCGGGTGGCCGATCGCCAAAATCAGACGACCACCATCGAGGCGCGCCGTGCCCGGCCTCGCGAGGCGCCGCGGGCGGTGCCCGAGACCCGCGACAGTCGGCAGCCGTTGCCGGTCGACGCCACGCCTCGCCGGAGCAATACCGAGCGCTCCCGGGATCAGGCAGCGCCCCGCGAGGAGCGCGCCGCGCCGGAAGCCCGTCCGGTCCGCGAGGAGCGGGCTGCTCCAGAGGCTCGGCCGGCACGCCGAAGCGAAGAGGCACCGCGGCGTGAGTCGCAGCCGGAACCTCGGGTCGAGCGGGCGCCCTCTTCGTCCCCCGGGTCGGGCTACAGCGGCAGCGGCGGCGGCGACCGCCGCGGAGGTGGAGGGAGTGGTGGTGGAGGGAGCCCGTCGTCGGGCGGCGGGCGTCGGCGCTGAGCTATACGCGGCGCTGACGGGTGGGTCATGAAAGCGGGCCCCCGGGCGAGTTGCCCGGGGGCCCGCTGGCTTTGCATCCCCTCAGGACGCCTTGCGCCCGGCGTAGTCCAACCCCCATTCCATCAGATCGGCGCTCCGGAGGCCGACCCGCATCGCCTGGGCGACTGCGTCCTCCTGGTCCATCCCTTGGTCGAGCATGAGATAGGGCAGCAACGCCCCTCCAACTCGGCTCCCGCTGCCGCAATGGACGAACACCTGCCTGTCGGCCGAAGCGCGCAGGATGCCGTGGATCCGCTCCAGCGTCGCGTCGGTCATGCTGCCCGGACTCACGGGCACGACGACGTACTCCAGGCCGAGGCGACTGGTGGTGGCCGTCTCGTCCAGGGGACGCGGCTCCATCGGGTCTCGAAGATCCACCACGATCTCGCCGCCCGAGGCCCGGAAGGCCTCGAGGTCGGCGGCGGACGGCTGCCCCCCGGTCACCACGTTGGGAAGGAGCCGGCAGGCATTGGGCACCCGCGCCAGGGCTTCGATGGGGGTCTGGGTCGGCATCGCGGAAAGCTATACATTTCGCCTGTGCTCCGCCTCGCCATCGCCCAGATGCGCCCGCGCAAGGGCGCGTACGAGGAGAACCTCTGCCGGCTCGGGCGCCCTCTTCCGCGAGGCGGGGGCGTGGCCCGAGCCGCCCGGACCTGGTCGTCGCGCCCGAGGCGGCGCTGACCGGCTACTTCCTCGAGGGCGGGGTGCGCGACCTCGCCGTGTCCGCCGACCATCTCTTCGACGACTCTCGCCGCCAGCACCGCGACGCCGGCGCCCGCCGTTCGACGTCGCCCTCGGCTTCTACGAGGTGCACCAGAACCGGCTCTACAACTCCGCGCTCTACGCCACGCTCGGCGGGCCCGACGCCGGGATCCGCCACGTGCACCGCAAGATCTTCCTGCCGACCTACGGCGTGTTCGACGAGGAGCGGTTCGTCGAGGCGGGCCGGAGCGTGCAGGCGTTCGACACCGCGTGGGGCCGCGCCGCGATCCTGATCTGCGAAGACGCCTGGCACTCGTTCACCCCGATGCTCGCCGCGCTCGACGGCGCGCAGCTCATCGTGGTGCCGAGCGCCAGCCCCGCGCGCGGCCCGGTGCCGGGCGACGAGCAGCGCGGGGCGTCCGGCGAGCCTGGGCCGCTGGAACCGGATCGTCCAGGACATCGCGGGCGAGCACGGGGTCTACGTGGCCCTGTCCCAGCTGGTGGGATTCGAGGGCGGCAAGGCGTTCCCCGGCGGCTCCATCGTGGCGGGGCCGCGCGGCGATCTGCTCGCCCAGGGCCCGATCTTCGAGGAGGCGCTGATCCCCGCCGACGCTCGACTTCGAGGAGATCACCCGGGCGCGCGCCGACCTCCCGCTGCTGGCCGACCTGGAGATGCGGCTGCCGCATCTGCTGGGATCGCTGCATGCGGCAAGGCGGAGACGGGCAGGTACGGCGACTCCGGCGGACGGGGACAGGTCCGGAGCTCCGGCAGCGACCGGGAACAGGCCAGAGCCGAAGCAAGCGGCCGCCGCCGCGCACCGCCCGCGGTCCCTCCGGCCGCCACCCCGCGCCGATCCGCTCGCCATCGACCCCGAGCTCACCCGCCGCTGGCTGGTCGAGTTCCTCCGCGACGAGGTCCAGCGCCGGCGCGGGTTCGAGAAGGTGGTGATCGGGCTCTCCGGCGGGGTGGACAGCTCGCTGGTCGCCTACCTCGCGGCCGAGGCGCTCGGGGCCGGCGAACGTCCTCGGCGTCCGGATGCCGTACCGCACCTCGAGCCCGGAGAGCCTGGCCCACGCCCAGCTGGTGATCGAGGCGCTCGGCATCGCCGAGCGCGACCGTGGACATCAGCGCGGCGGTGGACGGCCTGCCGCGCGCGATCGGCGGAGACGGCCGACCCCAGCCGGCTGGGCAACATCATGGCGCGGACCCGGATGATCACCCTGTTCGATCTCTCCGCCGCGCACCGCGCGCTCCCGCTCGGCACCGGCAACAAGACCGAGCGCCTGCTCGGCTACTTCACCTGGCACGCCGACGACTCGCCGCCGGTCAATCCGATCGGCGACCTCTTCAAGACCCAGGTCTGGGCCCTGGCCCGGCACGTGGGCGTGCCCGACGTGATCGTCTCCAAGCCGGCCAGCGCCGACCTGATCAAGGGCCAGACCGACGAAGGCGACTTCGGCATCTCCTACCCCAGGGCCGACGCGCATCCTGCACTGGATCCTGCTGGGCTACCGCAACGCGGAGATCGTGCCGCTGGGCTTCACCGAGGACGAGATCGCCCTGGTGCGCCGCCGGCTCGACTGCACCCACTGGAAGCGCCGGCTCCCCACCGTGGCGATGCTGAGCGCGACGGCGATCGGGGAGTACTATCTGAGGCCGGTGGATTACTAGGAGCTGTACCCGGAACGCGACAGTCGACGCTCCAGGAGGTCTCGGCTGCGGGCGCCACGACTCGGTCATCCGCTCGTGGCTCGTGGATCCGCATTCGACGCACTTCGGCTGGAGTACCGATTCCACTGACACCCGAATCCCGCCCATGTCCTACTCCACCGGGACGATCACCACCTTCGTGATGCCGCACATGCAGAACGTGCGGGGCGACCTCTTCGGCGGCGAGCTGATGGCGCTGGTGGACCAGGCCGCGGCGGTCGCGGCGATCCGGCACGCCGGCGGACCGGCGGTCACCGCCCGATCGACCGGGTGGACTTCCGGGAGCGCATTCCGGTGGGCGCGCTGGTCACCTGCGCGGCGACGGTGGACTTCGTGGGCAACTCCTCGATGGACATCTCGGTGGAGGTCTACGCCGAGAAGGTGAGCACCGGCGAGCGGCGGCACACCCACACCGCGCATGTCGGTCTTCGTCGCGATCGACGAGCAGGGCAAGCCCAGGCGGGTGCCCCGGCTGGTGGCGGAGACCGACGAGGAGCGGGAGCGCTACGCCCGGGCGGAGGCGCACCGCGGCACGACAGCCGCAGCGGTGAGCGCCGCGGGCGGTCGCGGTGGTCCTGAGCGGCGGCGGGGCCAAGACCGCGGCGCACGTCGGCGCTGCCCGGGCGCTCGCGCGAGGCGGGGCTGACGCCCGCGCGGTACGTCGCCACCTCGATGGGCGCGGTGATCGCGGCGGCGCTCGCCGGCGGCGCGGCGACACGACGGAGTCTGCTCGACCGGCTGGCCGAGGCCGGGCAGGCGGGGCGTCGTGCGCGACCCGCTGGCGCTGGTACGCGGGCTCTTCGCCCCGGCGCTGCTCAGGCCGGCGCCGCTCCGCCGGGCGATCGAGTGCGCTGGTGCCGGCCCGGCGGTTCGCCGATCTCGACGTGCCGCTCACCGTCACCGCGGTGGATCTCGACACCGGCGAGCTCGTGCTCTTCGGCGCCGGCGGCGCAGACGCGCCCGCTGGTGGACGTGCTCTGCGCCAGCTGCGCGCTGCCGGTGTACTTCCCGCCGGTGCGCCTGGGCGGCCGCCGCTGCGGCGACGGCGGGCTTCGCGGCGTGGTCCCGCTCGAGGCGGCCGCGCAGCTCGCCGGCGAGCTGGTGGTCGCGGTGGACGTGGGCCCGGGCTTCGACATGGCCTCGCGCGGGACCGGCGGCCGCGGCGCCCGCCGCTGGTTCGGGCCCACGACGACGCGGTCGGCACCCTGATGGCGGCCCAACCGCGGAGCCAGCTCGCGCTCTGGCGGGCGGAGCCGGCCGTCCGCCGCTGGTCTACGTGCGGCCCGCGGGTCGAGCGGAGACGCCACCTTCAGCGTGGACCGCGTGCGCCAGTACGCCGAAGACGGCTACCGCGCCGCCCGCGACGCGCTGACCGGCCGGCGAGCGCACTTGACCCTCCCCCACGCAGGGCCAAATTGAGCCAATGAAAGCCTCGGAAGCGATGGTCGCCCGATCCGCACGTCGCCGTCGCGGGCGCGATGGCCAGCGAAGTCGCGATCATGCTCAAGACCCGCAACATCTCGGTGGTGCCGGTGGTGGACGACCACCGCACCCGCCGCTTTCTCGGGCACCCTGAGCGACCGCGACCTGGTCACCCGCTGCCTGGCCGAGGGGAAGCACCCGTGGCACACCCGGGCCGACACGCCTGATGCGGACCAACTCGCCGGTGGTGCGAGCCCGACCAGGAGCTCGAGGGCTTCCAGGTCCGGATGGACATCGATCCCAACGAGTCGCACCTCCGGCCCACCATCACGGTGGTGGACGCGGAGGGCGGGTGGTGGGCTTCATCAGCCACCCGGAGCAGATCGCCGGGATCGAGATCGTCTGGGGATGAGGCGTCCTAGCGATGCCCGACTTCAAGCTGTTCACCCTGCCGGAAGCGGAGCGGACGCTGCCGCTGGTCCGCCGGATCGTGCAGGACCTCACGGTGGAGTATCCCGGCTGGCGGGCCGCGGTGGCCCGCTTCGAGCTGCTGACCGGCGGCGCGCGGGCCGACTGGGGCGAGACCGGCGAGCTGCTCGCGGCGCGGGAAGAGGTCACCCGCCACGCCGACCGGATCAACCGCTACCTCCAGGAGCTGGAGGCGATCGGCTGCGTGTTCAAGGGGTTCGACGCCGGCCTGGTGGACTTCTACTCGCTGCGGGAGGACCGCCCGATCTTCCTCTGCTGGCGAGCTGGGCGAGGAGCGGATCACCCACTGGCACGAGATCGACGCCGGCTTCTCCGGCCGGCAGCCGATCGACGGCGCGATCCTGTCGGCGATGTCCTCGTGATCCGGCTCTGGCTCTTCCTGCACATCCTCGGCTTCACCCTCTGGATCGGCGGCGCCATCGCCGCGATGGTCACCGGCGTCGCGGCCAAGCGGGAGGACCGCGCGCGGCTCGGCGCGGTGGTGCGGGCGCAGGCGGCGGTCAGAAGGTGCTGATCGGCGCCCGGGGCGCTGCTGACGGTGTTCTCGGGGCTGATGCTGACGTTCCGGATCACCAGCCTGACCGGCGGACCTGCCCGGGCTTCAACATCTGGCTGGTGCTGATGCAGGGCGCGGGGATGGTGGGCGCGCTGGTGGCGCTGCTGATCGCGCTGCCCGACCGCGTCAGCAAGCTGGCGCGGCTCGATCCCGCTCGGGCCCCAACGCGGCCTACTTCGACGAGCTCCGCCAGCGCGCAGCGGATTACGGGGTCGATCGCCGGGGTGTTCGCGCTGGCAGCGCTGGTTGGGATGGTGGTGATGGATGTCAGCTAAGGAGCGAAGCGTCGAGCCATCAGCTCATGAGCTCTGAGCTCATGAGCTACCGCGCTAGGTGCTCGCGTGATCCCTCGGCAGGCTCACTTCGCCCTTCGCTTCCTCAGACCTACCCGTCGGCGACACGCCGCTCGTCACCGGGCACTCCCCACACCGCGCCACCCTCGCCGTACACACCAGCGCTCCCAGCTCCATGATCGCCTGATTGAAGGCCCAGGCGCGCTTCCCCTCGCCGGGGCACGATCCGCGCGGCCGTCTCCCAGGTCCTGCGTCGCGCGCGCGGGCCGCCGGGCTCTCGGATGGAACGCTCGCCGGATGCACCCGGGCGACGTTGGTGTCCACCGCCGGCGTCGGCCGCTCGTAGGCGAAGCACGCCACCGCCCCCGCGGTGTAGCGGCCCACGCCGGGGAGCGTCGCAGGAGCACCGCCGGATCCGCGGGGACCACCCCGCCGTGCTCCGCCACCACCGCCTGCGCCAGCCGATGGAGGTTGGCGGCGCGGCGATAGTAGCCCAGGCCCTCCCAGCTCTCCCGCACCGTCGGCGGCGGGCGCCGAGGCCAGCGCCTCGATGGACGGGATAGCTGCTCCAGGAAGCGGTGGTAGTACCCCTCGACCCGCGAGACCTGGGTCTGCTGCAGCATGAACTCCGACACCACGATGCGATAGGGATCACGGGTGCGGCGCCAGGGCAGGTCGCGTCCGTGGCGGCGGAACCAGCCCAGCAGGCGACGACGAAATGCCGAGTCGTGGAGTGTGCGGTCGGCCCTAGACTTACGCGGCATGGGGGGCGAAGATACGTCCGGTCGATTCCCGGCGCCACGGACCACGGACACATGAACGCACAGACACTGGATCTCCGCCGATTCGTCGGCCGCTGGACCCTCGACGCGATGTCCCATGTCGGCCGGGTCTCCCTGCTCGTCTGGGATGCCGTCCGCGAGCCTCGAGCGAGTGGCGGGTCTGGTTTCCCCGGACCATGACCGAGGCGTGGAACATCGGGGTCGGCAGCCTCTTCATCGTGCTGCTCATCTCCGGGTTCGCCGGCGCGGTGACCGCGCTTCAGGCGCGCTACCAGTTCACCGGCACCATTCCCGATCTACTATCTCGCCGGCGTGATCGTCGAGTCCATCGTGCTGGAGCTGGGGCCGGTGCTCACCGGGCTGGTGCTCGCCGGCCGGATCGGCGCGCGCTACGCCGCCGAGCTGGGGACCATGCGGGTCACCGAGCAGATCGACGCGCTGGAGAGCCTGGGCCGGTCGCCGGGCTCGCACCTCATCGTGCCCCGGGTGCTGGCCGGCTTCATCATGATCCCGGTGCTCGTCATCCTGGCCGACGTGATGGGCATCTTCGCCGGGCTGGTTTTCCATGACGATGGTGCTCCCGATCACCAACGAGGACTTCACCTACGGCGCCCGCTACTTCTGGCGCTCGTTCGACGCTGCGTACTCGGTCATCAAGGCGTTCTTCTTCGCCGGCTCGATCACCATCATCGCCTGCTACATGGGGTTCAACACCAAGCAGGGTGCCGAGGGAGTCGGGCCGCGCGACCACCGGCGCGGTGGTGAGCAGCTCGGTGCTCATCCTGCTGCTCGACGTCCTCCTCGCCAACCTGCTGCTCAAGCAAGTGATCGAGCTTCGCGGGGTGCACAAGCGGTTCGGCAGCCAGGTCGTCCTTGACGGCGTGGACCTCGACGTGCAGGAGGGCGAGACGCTGGCGCTGCTGGGCCCGTCCGGCACCGGCAAGAGCGTCCTGCTCAAGCACATCATCGGCCTGATCCGGCCCGACTCGGGCACCGTGGTGGTGGATGACCAGCAGGTCGGACAGCTCAAGCGAAAGGAGCTCGCCGAACTGCGCTCTCGGATCGGCTACGTCTTCCAGAACGGCGCCCTTTTCGACTCGATGAACGTGCTCGAGAACGTCCGCCTCGGCATCACCGACGGGGAGAAGTATCGGGACGAGGAGTACGCCAGGCAGCGGGTGGCCGAGTGCCTCAAGCTGGTCAATCTCGCGCCGGAGGTGGCCGACGAAGTTTCCCGCGGAGCTATCGGGCGGCATGCGGAAGCGGGTGGGGATTGCCCGCGCGATCGCGGGAAGTCCCAAGTACCTGCTGTACGACGAGCCCACCTCGGGCCTCGACCCGGTCAACGCCGACGTGATCGACAGCCTGGTCAAGCGCCTCGACAACGAGCTGGGCGTCACCAGCGTGATGGTGACCCACGATGTACGAGGTGCCTTCCGCACCGCCGACCGGCTCGCCCTGCTCACCGGGGGGAAGATCGTGCAGCAGGGCAGCCAGGAGGAGTTCCTGAATTCGCGGAACCCTAAAGTCCAGGAGTTTCTCGAGCGCGACTTCCCGGACGCCACTTTCGCCGCATGAGAGCGCCATGGACGTGAGCTACAAGAGAGAAGTGACCGTCGGCAGTCTCGTGATCCTCGCCATCGTGCTGTTCGTGGTGGGGTCGAGCTGGCTGAAAGGCAGCTCGATTGGGGCGGACGAGGACGATTTCTGGCGAATCAAGTTCAAGACGGCCGGCAATCTCAAGGCCAGCTCGGTGGTGAAGATCTCGGGCGTGCCGGTGGGTACGGTGGAGCGGATCCGTCTGGCGCGCGTGGGTGAGGTAATCGTCTCGGTGACCCTGCCGGACAACATCGTGCCCAAGGTGGACGCGAACGCCCAGATCGTGGCAGTCGGATTCGTGGGCGACGCCGCGATCAACTTCGACCCCGGCAAGGCCGCCCAGCGGCTCACCCGCGACCAAATAATCGTCGGCAGCCAGGCCGAAGGCCTGACCGACCTGGCGGAGACCCTCGGCGACCGCGCAGACAGCGTCCTGCTGGGCGCACAGCAGATCGTGAACAAGCGCACGGCCGACGAGCTCTACGCCACGCTCACCGCGCTCCAGGGCACGCTCAAGGCGGCGGAGCGGACGATGGGCGTCTATGGCGACCCGAACAAGGGCCCGACGGCGCAGATCACCAGGACCATGGCCTCGCTCGAAAAGCTCACCACCCGGCTCGACAGCACGCTGGCCAATCCGGCGCTCTCCCGCACGCTCAACCGGGCCGACACGCTCACCGGCAACCTGGCCAGCATGACCGCGCAGCTCACCTCCACCGGCGCCCGGCTCGACACCCTGCTGCTCAACATGAACCAGGGCCGGGGCACCCTCGGCAAGCTCGCATCGGACACCGGGTTCTACGGCGACATCCGGAAGCTCACCCAGTCCATGCAGCAGCTGCTGGACGAGCTCAAGAAACATCCGGGCAAGGTGCCGGTGACGGTCAAGCTGTTCTAGGCCAGATGCCCCGATGCTCTCCGTCACCTTCCTGGGGACCGGCGCCGCGACACCGACGATCGATCGCAACGTCGCCGGCCTCGCGCTGCAGCGCGAAGGCGAGACCATCCTCTTCGACTGCGGCGAGGGCAGCCAGCGGCAGATGATGCGGTACGGTGTCGGGTTCTCCTTCACCGAGATCTTCTTCAGCCACTACCACGCCGACCACATCCTCGGTCTCACCGGCCTGCTGCGCACCATGGGGCTGCAGGACCGCTCGGCGCCGGTGACGCTGTACGGCCCGCGGGGCGCGCAGAAGGTGCTGGGCGCCGCCATGTCGCTCGGCATCGAGCGCAACAAGTTCCCGGTCGAGATCAGGGAGATCAGGCCCGGTGACCGCCTCGGGCGCGAGGAGTACGACATCGTGGTGTTCGAGACCGACCACCGGCCCGACACCGTCGGCTACGCGCTCGCGGAGCACACCCGGCTGGGCCGGTTCAACCCCGAGCGGGCCCGCGAGCTCGGGCGTGCCCGAGGGCCCGCTCTGGGGACGGCTGCACAAGGGCGAGACGGTCGAGCTGGAGGACGGGCGGCAGGTCTCGCCGGCGGACCTGGTGGGCTCGCCCCGGCGCGGACGGACGGTGGTCTACTCCGGTGACACCCGACCCAGTCTCACGCTGGTCGAGGCCTCGCGGGGAGCCGATCTCCTGATTCACGAGGCCACCTTCGGCAGCGACGAGCTGGAGCGGGCCAAGGAGACCGGGCATTCGACCGCGGCCGAGGCGGCGCGCGTGGCGGTCGAAGCCGGTGCGCGCCGCCTGGTGCTCACCCACATCAGCCCGCGCTACACCCGCGACGCGCCCGAGCTGCTGGCGGAGGCGCGGGCCGTCTTTCCGGATACGGTGATCGCGCGGGACGGACTGACGGTGGAGGTGCCGTTTGCCGACGACTAGGTCTTCCTCGGGCTACGAGAAGGTCTTGCTGCTGGTGATCGGTGCGGTCCTCGATCTGGTCCGGCATCCGCCCGCACGACCGGTTCACCTGGTTCCTCGAGGTCGCCCCGGTGCTGATCGGGTTGCCGATCCTCATCTACATCTGGCCTCGATTCCGCTTCACCCGGCTGGTCTACACGCTGCTCTGGATCCACGCCGTCATCCTGATGGTGGGCGGGAAATACACCTACGCCGCAGGTGCCCTTCGGATTCTGGCTGCAGGACGCGCTCGGCTTCGCTCGGAACCACTACGACCGCATCGGCCACTTCGCCCAGGGGTTCATCCCCGCGATGCTCGCGCGGGAGGTATTCATCCGCACCTCGCCGCTCCGCGCCAGCCGGTGGCTGCCGTTCGTGGTGGTCTGCTTCTGCCTCGCCTTCAGCGCGCTTACGAGCTGATCGAGTTCTGGACCGCGCTTGCCGCCGGGAGGGCGGCGGAGGCGTTCCTCGGCACCCAGGGCGACGTGTGGGACACGCAATGGGACATGCAGATGGCGCTGATCGGGGCGGTGACGGCACTGGCGACGCTGACCGGGCTCCACGACCGGCAGCTCCGGGCGGCGGGGGAGCGCTAGCTCGATCTCGCTACGGCTTCAACGCTCGCCGGCGCGTAGCGGGCGATCACCTTCCGGACATCGAACTTCTTCTCGGCCGCCTTGAGCGACATGTACCGCACGGTGCCGTAGATCGGGGCGCCGGTAGAAGGGCCGATCGAACTTGCCGAACACCCAGAGAATATTGAGATAGGTGCTCGGGTCCCGCCCGTCGAGCGCGTACTTGTTGTTGAGGTGCTCGAGGATTGCCAGCGCTTCCCCCGCGGTCCGGGTCCACTGCAGCACCGATTTCCCCCACAGCATCCGCAGCGCGTTCGGCATCCATCCATCCCGCACGTAGGCCATCTGGGCCGCGTTCCAGAGCGGCTCGCCGGTCCGCGCCTGCTCCAGCTCCTCGGCGCTGTAGAGCGCCGGCCGGTCGTCCGCCTCGCCCCGGGCGAGCTCGGCGCGCGCCCAGCTCGGAATGGCCTCGACGGTCCGATGCCGCGGGTTGAAGTGGCAGAAGTTGAACGCCAGCTCCCGCCAGGTGAGGAGCTCGTCCTGGAACTTGGCGAACGGCTCCGCCGGCCCGGCTTCACGGGCGCGTAGCAGCACCTCCTGGGGAGAGATGTTCCCGAAATGCAGGTAGGGCGACAGCCCGCTGGTGGCGTCGGCGTTGGGATCGTTCCGGTCCTCCTCGTATCGGGGAAGGCCGTGGGTGAGGAATCGCGCGAGCCGCCGCCGAGCGGCGCGCTCCCCGCCGGGGATGCCCTGAACCGGGGGCACGGCATGGTCCACGTCGCATGCTGCCACGAGGGCGGGGATGTTGGCGTCGTCCGGGATGGTCGGCTCGAAGGGCAGGTCCACCTTGGCGCGGACCTTGGGATCGGGACTTCGCGACCGGTGCAGGAAGTGCGGCAATGCCGCGAGGATCCGCGGGCGGAAGGGGACGGCCGTGGAATACTCCCGCTCGTGATAGCGCACCGGCACCACCGTCGCGGAGTCCACGGCGATCACGGGCGTGTCGACCAGGCGGCGGAGATCGCGGGTCTCGCGGGGGAAGCGGAAGGTTGGGAAGTAGTCGGTGACCACGAGGGCCGCGCGGCGCGCGAGCTGGACGAGCGGCGGAGCCGATCCGGCCTCCTCGCAGGGGACGCCGTCACCCTTGTCCAGGTGGAGAGCGAACTGGATGCCGCGCGACTCGAGCTCGCGCTGGATGTCGCGCACCGACTCGAGCAGGAAGGTGTGGATGCGGTCGCTGGCCCAGGGATACCCCGCTCGCAGCCGCTTGTACACGAGCACGGGGAGGGACAGCAGGTTGGCCTGCTCGATGGCGAAGTCGAGGGCGTGGTTATCGCGCGTGCGGTGGGTGGTCTGCAGCCAGTAGAGCACCAGCTCGCCGCGAACGGGCGCGGGTTCCCTGGCCGCGTGGATCCGGAGGTCGTCCGTCATCACCCGGTGGCCGCGCGGTCAGGTCGCCGGGCGGTCGAGTCGCCGCCCTCGGGTGGTATCGCCTGATCCGCGGCCGCTTGCGCGATGTTGCGCAGCATGCCGCCGAAGATCAGCCGATGCAGGGGCCAGAGCGCGTACCAGTAGAGCAGGCCGCGCAGGCCGACGGGATCGAAGAGAGCGGTCTGGCGGATCAGGCTCCCGCCATTCTCGGGCGTCACCTCGAACTGCAGCCAGGCACGCCCCGGCAGCCGCATCTCCGCCGCGAGGCGAAGCAGGCGGCCGGGCTCCACCTGTTCCACGCGCCAGAAGTCGAGCGTGTCTCCCAGCGTGAGCGCGTGGGGGTCCCGCCGGCCGCGCCGGAGACCCGGCCCGCCCACCGCGACGTCGAGCAGGCCGCGCAGGCGCCAGAGCCGGTTGCCGTAGTACCACCCGGCGTCGCCACCGATCCGCGCGATCGGCGCGAACGCGCGCTCCGGGGTGCCGGGCACCCAGGCCACCCGTGAGTCCACCAGGCGAGAGCCGAACTTCACCCCGCCCCAGCTCCGTGGCGCGCGCTGCGACGAGAGGGCGTCGGACCAGCGGGTGTCGGCGAAGCCGAGATCCTCGTTCACGAGCGCGCGGGCCAGGACCTCGCGAATGCCGCGGGGCCGGATGCGAAAGTCGTCCAGCGCGCGGTGGTCACGCACCACGGTGGCGTTGCGTACGCCGTCGATCAGCTCCCGGCCGACCCGGGCATACACCGGTGAGACCAGCGCCAGCCAGAGGCTCGACAGCCGGGGCGTGAGCAGCGGGCACCGGCACCATGATCCTCCGGAGCCCGCGAAGCCGGGCGTACTCCCGCATCAGCTCACCGTAGGAGACGCGGATCGGGGCCCCCGATCTCATAGACGACGCTCTCGTCGCCCGGCCGGTCGAGCGCGGCCACCAGGTAGGCCACCAGGTCCTCGATGCCGATGGGCTGGGCCCGGGTGTCCACCCACTTCGGGGTGACCATCGCCGGCAGCTTCTCGACCAGCGCCCGCACCAGCTCGAACGACAGGCTCCCGGAGCCGATCACGATCGAGGCGCGAAACTCGATCGTGGGCACGCCCGACTCGCGCAGGATGCGGCCGACTTCCTGCCGGCTCTCGAGGTGAGCGGAGAGCTGGTCTCCATGGCCCAGCCCGCCCAGGTAGACGATCCGCCGCACGCCCGCATCGCGGGCCGCACGGGCGAAGGCCTCGGCTCCCTTCCGGTCCATCTCGGCGTAGTCGTGGGATGACGCCATCGAGTGGATGAGGTAGTACGCGGTGTGCACGTCGCGCAGTGCATGGGCCAGCGATTCGGGCTGGAGCACGTCGCCCTCGACCACCTCGGTGCTCGGCGCCACCCGCGCGCGCAGGTACTCGGGGTGCCGGGCCATGCAGCGGAGGAGCCGGCCATCCGCCTCGAGTGCGCGGCGCAGCCGGCCGCCGACGTAGCCGCTGGCCCCGGTGAGCAGGATGCGATCCCGGCGCTGGTTCACGGCTCGGCGGTCCGCGGCCAGCTGCCGCAGCAGTCCGCGGAATTCGGACAGGGTTTCCATCACCAGCGCCCCCGTGCTTTCCACCGGGCCGCGAAGCCGGGAGATGGCCGCGCCACCGACGAGCAGAGGCACATCCTCGGGCAGGCCGGCGCGCACCTCGCGCAGGGCCGCGAGCAGGTCGCCCTCGTCCGGGCGATACACCACACTCACCGCCACCGCGCGCGCTCCGGTCTGACGGGCAGCGCCCATCAGCTCGGTGACGGGAAGGTCGGGGCCGAGGTAGGCGACCTTCCACCCCTCCGCAGCGGCACTTGCCGCGACCATCAAGGCGCCCATCTCGTGCACCTGTCCGGGCGGCGTGCCGACCACGAGATGGGGTGCGGTTCCGTGCACTTCGTAGACCTTGAGCAGCCATCCCAGCGTGCGGGTGAAAACCGCGGTGGCCATGTGCTCCTGGGCGACGGACACCGACCCTTCCACCCAGCCGTGTCCGATGCGCTGGAGCGTGGGCGCCACCACCTCGTCCAGGAATGCCGGGACGCCGAGTGTGACCGCGGCCCGCTCGAGGGTGGCCTGAAGCTCGGGAGCATCGAGGCGCCTGGTCGCCTGCAGCGCCGATGCGGTGAATTCGCGCACGCTGTTGGCCTGCGACGGTTCCGCCTGGTGCGCTCCCGAGGTTCCCCCGCCGGCCCTCCTGCCCGGTCCTCGTCCTTGGCCAGCTCTTGGTCCAGCCGGGTCAGCGCGTCCGTCGTGAGCGATGAGATCCGGCTGATGGCATGGCCTCGGTCGGTCAGCCGTCGGAGCGTCCTCAGACGCTCGATATCCAGATCGGAGTAGAGCCGCTGGCCCCCGGTGCTGCGCGTGGGCACCACGACACCGTAGCGCCGCTCCCAGGCTCTCAAGACGTGAGGCGTCAGTCCGGTCCGGATGGCCACCAGGCGCACCGGGTATCGCGGCGTTTGAGGATCGGGGGTATCGGGGGTGTCGTTCACGCTTGAGAATAGGTGGCCGTCTATATAATGTCAAGCATAATACTTAGACGTGAGCTTGACAAAAGCCATTTGACCATTACTTTGCTAGACAGGGATTAGACAACGATTCGCTCGTCATTCGACATAACGACACTCACTCTGGGGACGACATGAAGAAGCTCGATGTAGTGGCCGCCGTGCTACTGGTGGTCGGCGGGATCAACTGGGGGTTGGTGGGAACCACAGGCGTGGACCTGGTAGGAACTCTTTTCGGTGCCCTCAGTCCGGCGAGCCGGGTGGTCTACATCCTCGTCGGGTTGGCCGCGCTGTACCAGGCAGTTCAATGGAAGGCGATCCAGCATCGCTGGCAGCCTGCCCTCGCTCGCTAACGAAACGGCAAGGGCCGTTCGTTCAATACACAAGACTCATCTCTCGATACAGAGGACCCGTACAATGAATCCGTTCCACTCGATTGCACTCGCCGCTCTTCTCGCGATCCCTGTCACCGCGGTCGCCCAGGAGTCACAGGGCTATGCCCCCGGCGCGGAGCCGAAGGGTGACATCATCGAGGTGGCCACCGAGGCCGGCTCGTTCACCACGCTTTCCAGGGCCCTCGAGGCCGCCGGTCTGGTCGAAACGCTGAAGGGGGACGGCCCGTTCACGGTCTTCGCGCCTACCGATGAGGCGTTCGCGAAGCTGCCCAAAGGCACCCTGGACTCGTTGCTGCAAGACAAGGAAAGACTCACCGCGATCCTGACGTACCACGTGGTGCCGGGGAAGGTCTCATCCGAAGACGTCGCCCAGCTGCCAATGGCCAAGACCGTGAACGGCAAGGACCTGAAGATCACGGCGGCCGACGGGAAGGTGATGGTGGGGAATGCGACCGTGACCCAGGCCGACATCCCGACGACCAACGGGGTCATTCACGTGATCGACACCGTACTGTTGCCGGAGTAGTAAGACCGATTTTCGCTGGACTATCGCGTCCTGGTCACCCTGAGAGGAGCGAACGAGCCTTGTAGCCGCATCCGGCTCTTCGCTCCTCCCACGGCCACAAGGACGAGCTGACGTTCGATCAACTCGACAATGACCATTTCAACATGAAGGTGCTCCCATGAAGCTGAAGCTGCTTTCCCTGCTGCTCGCCGCGAGCGCGCTGACCGCCGCCTGCAGCGATGATGACGACAACACCGGACCCGACAACCAGGCGCGAGTGCGCGTGGTCCATGCGTCGCCCGACGCGCCCGACGTGGACGTTCTGCTCGACGACGCCGTCGTGCTGAGCGACGTGCCCTACCTCGCCTCCTCCGACTATCTCGAGGTTCCCTCCGGCAGCCGCAACGTGAAGGTCAACGCCGCGGGGACAGCCACCACGGTGATCGATGCCGACGTCACCCTGGCGGATGGTGTGGACTACACCGTCATCGCCGCCGGCCTGCTCGCCGCGATCGAGCCGCTGGTGCTGACCGACGACAACACCGCGCCGGGATCCGGCAACGTGCGGGTCCGCGCCGTCCACGGCGCTCCGACCGCGGGCGTGGTGGACATCTACGTCACCGCACCCGGCACGGATCTCAATGCGGAGGTGCCCGCGCTCATCGGCGTCGATTTCGGCGATGTGGCCGACTACATCGAGGCGCCGGCCGGTACCTACCAGGTTCGCGTCACCCCGACCGGGACCAAGACCGTGGCGATCGACAGCGGCCCGATCACGCTGGCGAGCGGTCAGGTGCGCACGGCGATCGCCGTGGATGCGACCGGTGGCGGTGCGCCGTACGATCTGCTGGTGCTGGAGGATCTCGACTAGAGGCTGGATCGGCCGCTGCTGTCCGGGCGGCCGAACCCCTTTTTCCGGGCTGATCCACTTGGCCGAGGGAATGGGGACGACTACCATGCAGACCGCATGCGCTCTCGTCCCCTCCTCGGCCGCTGCCTGACGGCTCTCTCCGCTTCTCTCCTGGCCTTCGGCTGCGGCGACTCGCCTCGTGCGACGGCCGCCGCCCCTGACAGCGCCGCGGCTCTCCCAGTCCCGCCTCCGAAGCCCAAGGTCTGGGAGCCGAAACCGGTCGTGGCGCCGCCGGACACGAGCGCGCGAGCGCGTCCCGATTCCGGTGCTCGGGACAGCCTGACCGGCACGTCAGACAGCTCGACCGCCAAGCTCGACAGCGTCCCTCCGCGGAGCCGCGCCCGCGGCCCGCGGCCCTTCATTCTCAGTCCCGCCGACTCCGCCAAGTGGCCGGTGAAGGCGGCCGCGCCGCTGCCGGGCTCGATTCTGCCCGACAACCGGATCGTGGCCTACTACGGCAACACCCGCAGCACGCGGATGGGGATCCTGGGCCAGGTGCCGCCGGACTCGATGCTCCCGCGCCTGGAGAAGGTCGCGATGCAGTGGGCGCTGGCCGATCGGTTGCGGGGCGTGATGCCGGCGCTGCACCTGATCGCGACGGTGGCCCAGGGAAAGCCGGGGTCGGGGAGCAAGTATCGTCTGCGGATGGGGCAGGGAATGATCGACACGGTGGCGTCGTGGGCGGAGGAGCGCGGGTGGATCGTCTTCCTCGACATCCAGACCGGGCACAGCACGGTCGAGGCGGAGATCGAGCCGCTGCTGCCGTTTCTCAAGCGTCCCTACGTGCACCTGGCGCTCGATCCCGAGTTCGCGATGAAGCTGGGCGGCGTGCCGGGCCGGCGGGTCGGCACGCTCGACGCCAGCGACGTCAACCACGCGATCGAGGTGCTCGGCAAGCTCGTCACCGAGCACAAGCTGCCGCCCAAGGTGCTGGTGGTGCACCGGTTCACTCGGAAGATGCTCACCAACACCGACAAGATCCGGCTCGATCCGCGGGTGCAGGTGATCATCCAGATGGACGGCTTCGGCTCGCCCCACCATAAGCAGGACGCCTACCGCTTCTGGATCTCGCCGTTCCCGGTGCAGTACACCGGGTTCAAGCTCTTCTACAAGAACGACCGGGACCCGCGGACCAAGGTGGCGGGGTTCGAGCCGAGCTGCGGCCAGGTGATGTACCAGCTGGTGGGGTGCGGGGACGACGGGCTGATGACGCCGGAGCAGGTGATCGGGCGACTGTATCCGGTGCCGATGTATATACAGTATCAGTAGGCGGACGAGCCGGCGGCGGACGGAAGGGCGGAAGGGGCGGAAGGGGCGGAACGTCCTACGTTCGGAGAATCGTCTCTCTCGCACCCGAACGTCGTGAGGGCGGAGAGATCTCACCCGAGCCTCTTCCGCCCTTCCGCCCTTCCGTCCGTCCGCCCTACATCCCCACCGCCAGCGGCTTCGTGTCCGCCTTGTCCCAGATCTTCTTGTACTGCGCATCCACCTTCGCCGCTTCGGCGGTCTTCTTCTGCGCCTCGAGGCTGCGGGCCAGCCCGTAGAGCGACCAGCCGTTGTTGGGGTAGTGCACCAGGTCCTCCCGATACAGCTTCTCCGCCACCGCTCCATGCCCCATGGCCAGGTGCACCCCCGCCAACTCCTGCCGAATCGGATGGTACCACGCGGGCGGCTCGTCGTAGAGCAGTCCGTCCTCCAGCGGGATCGCCTCCTCGAAGGCCTTGATCGCGGCGGCGGTGTCGCCCTCCGCCAGCGCCAGGCGTCCGGCGAGGTGACGTCCGGCGAGCGCGAGGAGGCTCTTCTGCGAGTTGATCCCCGCGGGCGCCTCGGCCGGCGTGGCGGCGGCGATGGCCGTCACGCTGTCGAGCTCCGCGCGCGCTTCCCCGGTCTTGCCCTTCGCCGCGAGCGCGATGCCCCGGCTGTAGCGCCACATCGCGCCGGTGTACTTGAGCGATGCCTTGGGCGCCGGCTCGGCCAGCATCTCGTCGTACTTCCCGAACCGAACCAGCGTCCAGTAGGGCGGGGGGAAGTAGAGCTGGAGCGGCGGCACCGTCTCGACCACGTCCACCGGGATCACCTTCACCAGCTCGCGCGAGGCGCGGATGGCTTCGGCGCCGCGGCCGAGCTGGATCAGTCCCATCCAGAGCATGTGCCAGTTGTGCGGGTAGTAGGTGTACTTGTAGAAGCCGGTCGGCTTCCGGTCCTGGAGGTAGCTCTGGTCCTCCGCCACCGCCTCGTGGTTGTGGTCGGCGACGAGGTCGTAGCGTCCGGTGCGCATGTAGATGTGCGACGGCATGTGCACCAGATGGCCGGCTCCCGGCATCAGCTTGGCGAGCCGGTCGGCGCAGGGCAACGCGCGCTGGGGCGTGGTGGACGCCTCGACGATGTGGATGTAGAAGTGGCAGGCGCCCGCGTGGTTGGGCGTGCGCGCGATGGTCCGCTCCAGCGTCGCCACCGTCTCCAGCGTGCCGGGGCGCGGCTTGGTGCCGCGACCGTCCCAGTAGTTCCACGGCGTCAGATCCATCAACGCCTCGGCGTAGAGGGTCTGGGCCTCGGGGTCGGTCGGATACTTCTTCGCGACGCCCTTCATCGCGCGGGCGTAGGCCGAGTCGAGCGAGGCCCGGCTGGCGACGGGCTCGGGCCCGTAGCGCAGCGCCATCGCCGCGATCATGTCGCGCTCGGCGACCGATGCCTTGGGCGACAGGGCGACGGCGCGCCGGATGGCCGCGTAGGCGGGCCGGTAGGCGGCGGTGTCCATCGGCGCGTTGATGTTGGGACCCATGGCATAGGCGATCCCCCACCAGCACATCGCGCAGGTGGAGTCCTCGCGGGTGGCCCGGGTGAAGGAGGCGATGGCCTCGTCGTGGTTGAACGCGTAGGTGAGCCGGAGGCCCTGGTTGAAGTAGCTCTGGGCGGCGGCCGACCGGGTCGAGACCTTGTGGCTCAGGTCGCCCAGGTTGTCGTAGAGGGGCACGTCGGCCGAGGCATCCGTGGTGGTGGGCATGCCCTGCGCGTGGTGGTGCTGTTCCTGGGCGGAGGCCGGTCGGGTGGCGGATGCGGCTGCCAGCATCCCCATGGCCAGGCTGGTGGCCAGCGACCAGCGGAACATCGGTTCCCGCATACCATCTCCTTGGGAAAGTTGCGCGTCCACAAGGACTTCCCGACTGGCGGGAGGCCCCGACACCGGGGGGAGGCTCCGGGACGCACCGGATACTGCGCACGGGGGGGTGCGGACCGGACATCCGGTGGCCCAGGGGTGGAGAACGGGCGCGGAGGTGTGTGAGGTCAATCTGGTGCGTGGGGTCAATCTAAGGAAAGGGGCCGTGGGGCGCTGTAGGTCGGTTGATGGGCCGGGGTTGGGGTGCTAGCTTACCGGTCCTTCGGGGCTGTAGCTCAGCTGGGAGAGCGCTGCAATCGCACTGCAGAGGTCAGGGGTTCGATCCCCCTCAGCTCCATGCGACGGGACAATCCAGAGCCGTCGCCGTTCTGCCCCTTGGTGTAACTGGCAACACGCCTGACTCTGGATCAGGAGAGTCCTGGTTCGAGCCCAGGAGGGGCAACTGGAAGGTCCGCTACCTTCGGTGGTGTCGGGCCTTTCCGTTTCTGCGCCCGCTGCTACCGCTTCTGCTACCGTTTCTCGAGCGCGCCGACCGTTCGACGGCTCACCATTGCTTCTGTGGGGTGCCGAGACCTCCCCTTCAGGTGCTCCCAGTTCTGCTTCTAGCTCCGCCCGCCTGGGTGTGTGGCCGCCGGGACCGGACTAGCCAATATCCTCTAACCAAGCGACCGCTGCCGAACCGCCAGATTTCCTTACCTCTTTCCCGGCTGCCCCGTCGATGGACAGCCCACTCGGCACCTGCATGGGTATGACCCCGATCAGAGTGCGGGCGCGAGGAGTCCGGTGAGCGCCTTCATGAACTCGGTGATGTCGTCTACTTCCTGCTCCGACAACACCAGGCCTGACAGCCTCCCATCGCGGGTGGCCAGAATCTCCGTAAAGTTGTCGAGCACGGTACCCTGGAGTAACGGCTCCAGCTGGGTGATGTCGTAATTCTGAAGCTTCAGGGTCGACTCGCTGTAGTGGTCCACAAAGTCGCGTAAGCTGAAGAACGCACCGTCAGTGGCCATAGGGTGCCGTAGGTCGACGTTCCGGAGTGGGGGCGTCCGGAAGGCATACCGTTCAGCTGCGTTGCCAGTCACACGCATGCGGCCGAAGTCATCATGGCCGCTCGGACCGTCTCCCTGCCCGGGTCCGAACTGAGCCACCGCCACGTTGCGAAACTTGTTGTCCGTGAGTGCGGGCCCATTGTGACACGATGCGCACTTGGCGGACTGGCCCATGAAGCTTTTCGCGCCCTGAAGCTGGACCGTCGTCATGGCCCCGTCATCCCCCGCCAGGAACCAGTCCCGGGCGAATTCGAGAACGCAAGCTTGGACAGAAGGAAGCCTGCCATGGCGTTGCTGGCATGGGCAAAGTTCATCCGATCGAAACGCTGCCCAGGATATGCCTTTTCGAAGAGCTTGCGATATTCAGGAATCTGGCGCAGCCGCACCATGAGGGCCTCCCAGATCTGGCCTTGCTCCGTGTCGCTGATCGCGGCCAGCTCATTGCCCTGGAAAGCCCGCATTTCCTCTCGTGAGAGCACCGGAAACATCGGCAGCATCGAGATGGTACCGAACTCGAAAACCGATGCCATGGCGGATGTGATGCCGAGACCGGCCGGGGTGTGGAAGGTGCCGGCATCGTCCTGGAAGATCCGACCGTCCCAGAACATCGGCTTGTTCTCGTGGAGATTGAACAACGGAGGTGCATTTCGAGGGATAAAGAGTCCCTCGGGGTGAACCCGCGAAGCTCCCAGGCCGGTTGCTCCCTGGCCGATGGAGAGGCTACGGAAATCACCCGTGCCGAGCGCAGGTAGATGACAGGTCATGCACGCGATGTCGCGGTTCCCGCTCAGGATCTTATCGAATGCAAGCGCCTGGCCCAGCCGGACGAGCGCCGGCCTGACGACCGGTGCTGGTTCCAGGGGAGTAATCCCACGGCCAGCCGTTAGTTCGCGCACCTCAGCCGCCAGAGCATTGATGCCGGCTTTCGACATATCCGGAGCCATGGGGGTGAGCGCTGGCCTCGTCGCTGCAACCCGACAGAACGATCAGAGAGGCGCAAGCCGCGAGCGCGGCGAGCCTGTCGCCCCGGGTGGGGCAGGCTCTGCCGCAGCCCGATCAGGAGAGTCTTGGTTCGAGGCCCAGAGGGGGCACTCTTGGCCGGCACTTGACTGCGGCTTGATGCGCTGGTGCTAGGAATGATCCTTTACCGGGTCGTTCCACCCGAGCACGGAAGGCAGGACCTCATGCACCCACGGTCGACATTCCTGGTCTTGGTAGCACTGGTGCCGGCTGCGGCCGGCTGCCGCGATGACGCCACATCCCCGACGGGGCCCACAACCGCGAAGCCGGCCGCTGCTGCCGGACTCGCGGTCGCCTCCAATACCTGGGTGACTCGCAAGGACTTGGAGACCGACCAGTACACCGACTTCGCCACGGCGACCGTGACCGACGCGAGCGGCCGGTCGGTCCTTTACGTCATCGGGGGGCGAGCCGGCAACCTGAGCCCGTTCACGGAGAGCGGCCTGGCCAAGGTCATGGCCTATGACGTCACCACGAACCGCTGGACCGTAAAGGCGTCCCTTCCCGAGCAGCTGCACTCGACCAACGGTGCCGGAGTCATCAACGGCAAGATCTACGTCTCCGGCGGTGTCCCCAGGCGCAAGACCTATCGGGACGTGCTGTACGTGTACGATCCCGCAACCAATGCCTGGGCCTCGAAGCGGAGACTGCCCATCACCGGGTACCGGGGAGTGACCGGCGTCATCGACGGCAAGTTGTACGTGGTTACGAGCTGCCATGGCCAGGAGGACTGCCTCTACTACGACGACTACCAGCTTCCCGTGGGGCATCCGGATCGGTGGCTGTTCCGCTACAACCCCCGGACCGATACCTGGACAGAGCTGGCGATTCCCCCGGGAGTGTTCGGCTCCGGCGGGCCCGGCACCATGGGGATGGGCGGCACCATCGGCGGGAAGCTCTACGTGGGGAACGGTCAATCCAACATACTGCTGGTCTACGATCCGGTGACCAACACCTGGACCGAGAAGGCGACGCCACGTGCCCTTCGAATCGGAGCCGCCTTTGCAACGCTTGGGGCCAGGTTGTACATGGTCGGTGGCGTTCGCATCAACGCCGATGGAACATACTCGGAGGTCCGGACCACGAACGCCTACGATCCGACCACGAACACCTGGACCAATCTGGCACCCCTCCCCACCCCACGGTCCTGGATAGCCGGCGACCCGTGTCGCCGTGAACGGAGCGCCCCGCATCGAGCTGGTGGGCGGTGCCCGTCCCGGCAACAACCTGCAATACATCCCGTGACGCGCGGCAGCCCGGCGTACCCGAAGCAGCCGCTCAGTGAGTCCTACTCGATGTTCTTCGGGATCCGGCTGGAAGCTTCGTTCGACCCCCGCCACTAGCTCGGGTCGAAGTCCTCGGGGCTCCCAGAGGGCGACGGATCTCGATGTCGCTCGCCCCGGCATCGGGTTGGGGCACTCCGGCGGTACCGACTCTGGATCAGGAGAGTCCTGGTTCGAGCCCAGGAGGGGCAATGGCCGGTGCAATAGCACCGGCCATTTCTTTTTGGGCCACTCAAGGCGCCGCATCGGATCTCCGCTGCCCGCGCGTTAAGGCAACTTCATCTGCAGTTCACCCCTGCTTGGGGCGCTCAGTTGCATTTTCTCAAGTGGCATCCGCCTCTGCGACCTTCGAGGGCAATCTTCAGGAATCGCCTCCAAGGTCTGGGTGGCTATCACCTGAAAGGAAATCATATGACGCGCCTTCAATGCGTCACGACGATTTGCGCCCTCTGTCTTACCCTCGTTGGCTGCGGTGATCCCCCAGTGGCTCCCACGGAGACAGGTACCACAGCGCCCACGGCCTAACCGCAGCCGCCGCGGTCAGTGATCTGACTTTCAACGGCACCTGGAGGACATTCCCCTGCTTCGGCCGGCTCGGTGGCGGCATCGCCGCCGATAACCTCGGCAAGTCCATTGTTGTAGTTGGCGGGCTGAGGGGAAGTGAACTGGAGCCCTTGCGCAGGGTCGATGCGTTCAACGTGAAGACGCGAACCTGGACCGCGTTGAAGAGCCTACCGATTCCGCTGTATGACGTCATCGGTGCGACCGCCGTCCAAGGCAAGCTTTACGTTGCAGGTGGGCAGAGTACGGCAACATCGGCAGGCGGAAGCTGTCTCAAGACTCTGTTCGTATATGACCCCGCGGCGAACTCCTGGACTCGCAAGGCGGATATGCCGGAGAAGGGATGTGTCGGCGTACAAGCCAATGTCCTTGGTCAACTCTATGTGTTCACTTGGTACACTGGCTCTGGCCAAGGCGCTCTCTTCGCATCGTACAATCCCGAGACGAACAAGTGGGTCCGTCGGCCTCTCAATGGCTTCCAGGGGAATCACCAGGGTTTCCCGGTGGGCGGGTCAATCAATGGCAAGTTCTACCTCACGGGAGGGCGTGGTCGCGAGCTCGACGTCTATGATCCTGGGACGAGAACGTGGACAGCGAAGAGTCCTATCCCCACAGAGGGACATGCGTCCGCCGCGGTAGTTCATGGAAAGCTCTTCGTGGCGGGGGGTGTATGGACCAGAACGGCCTGGCGGTTTCGACCGACGTGGTCGAAGCATATGACCCGCTGACCGATACCTGGGCCACCGGACCGTCGCTGCCCACTCCGAGGGGGCACGCGGTTTCCGCGTGGGCAGGTGGGAAGTTCTTCGTCATCGATGGTATCAGCGGTAGTCCCATTGAGCCAAGTCGAGGCCTTGTCGACGACGTACTAGTACAGGGCAACACGGGCTCACAACAGGGACGCAGGAAGAGGCCCCACTGGTTCAGCGCCCAGTGGGGCGACTCGCACCAAACACCACCGCATCGATTATGGCTCCATCACGCCTTACACTGCGGACTGTCCACGTCCCTGGTCACCTTGAATTGTCCGCTCGGCTGGGTGACGACATGGTACACGTAGTGAAGGGTCCAGCTCAGGCCGGGAAGGTCACTGGTGATACGCGTGGCTCCCCGAGCCGAGAAGGTGGTCCGGGGGGAGGAGGTGCCGGCCGTGCTCGAGCCCTCGTGGAAGGTGTCGTCGAGCCTATAGACGGCGCCGCTCTCGGGGCCGGTGCCGGTGGCCAGGAGCCTGGACTGGTCTTCGAAGTGCTTGGGAGTTCCCGCGTCCAGTTCCTCAGGAGTACCCACCGCGGTCTCCTGACTGACCGACTCGCCTGAAAAAGGGGACCAGCTCGCCGTTGCACGGGTTCTCATAGGTGAGCTGGAGCTCCTCCACGAACTTGTCGTGAACGGCTACGTTATGCTCGACTCCGTCGAGCGCCGAGGAGTGAGTTGGGGCGGTGGGGGAGTCGCCGCTCGCGCAGCCGGCCAGCACTGAGGCCATCAGGATCGCCGTGCCGCCCAGGGTCAGGGATCGCATCGTGAGGTTCTCCAGGTAAGGGATGTCGCGCCACTGCTCGTACCCGTCAACGCGCCATTTCCTGCCAAAGGCGAAATCCGCTTGTGGAGTCGCCTCGGCTACCACTTCGGGAAGTGGCGCATCCGGGTTGCGAGGTCAGGCCAACCGCATGGCTTCCCATCTATGAACACGGAGAACCAGGGTGAAAAGGCTCAGCCGAATCCCCGGGCCCAGGCGATGCGTTCGATCCTAGTCGATCATGCCCCGCCGGAAGCGCGGCCAAGCGCGGGGGGTCGGCGCGGGCCATCATGCTGGACGATGCAGTTGGGTGGCGGGACCGCAGGCGAGCGTGGACGTGCTGGAGTTCAACGACGCGCTCGGACGGCCGGCCGAGGCTGGACGTGCGCTTCGCCTTCTACCACATGCCGTAGTTCTTTGCTCCGTATGCCATACATCAACTGTGACGCGATGGCCCTCGCCCTCACCACCTATCTAAGTGGCCGGCCAACGGCTCCCCCGCGATGTTGTCACTAGGACCGTCATCCCGACAGCTCTTATGCTATCAGAAGAATTCCCCGGCCAGCGCATGTGCGTTTGAGGAAAGGAACGGGGTATGGCCAAGCTCGTGTTCGGAATGAACCAGTCCCTGGACGGCTACGTCGATCACACGGCGTTTGCGCCAAGCCCCACGCTCTTCCGCCACTTCATCGAGGAGGCTCAGGGGCAGGCGGGCAGTCTGTACGGTCGCCTCATGTATGAGGTCATGCGTTACTGGGACGACGATCATCCGGAATGGGATGCAGACGGAACACGCCTTCGCGGCGGCGTGGCGGAACCAGCCGAAATGGGTCGTCTCGCGCTCGTTGAAGTCGGTCGGCCCCAACGCCAGGCTTGTCGAGAATGATCTTGAGGGCGCGATCCGCGAGATCAAGGCCGAGCGCGACGGAGAGATCGAAGTTGCCGGCCCGGACTTGGCGCAAAGCCTCACCGAACTTGGCCTGATCGATGAGTATCGAATCTACCTGCACCCCGTCGTGCTGGGTCACGGCAAGCCGTATTTCGCCGGACCCCGGCCGCCGCTCCGCCTCATGACAATGATCGGATTGGCGAAGATGTGATCAGGTTGACCTACGTTCCTGCGTGATCTCGCTCTCCTCCTGTGGGTTGACAGTCACACACGCTCGATCAATCCTTTGGAAACCCGAGTGTGAATCGCTAGACATCGTACGCAAACGCCATTTCATGGCTAGCCGAAGGAGTAGGCATGAGGCGCCGTCTGGCAGTATCCATTGGACCGGCCGCAATTCTGGCTCTTCTCACTCCAACCTCAGCCCTGGTAGCCCAGGCCGTTGGCGGTGAAAAGGAAGCCAGGTCAATGCTGGAAAGAGCGGTCGTCGCAATGAAGGGCGACAAGGAGAAAGCCCTGGAGATGTTCAATAAGGGCGAAGGCGGGTTCAAGGATCGTGATCTCTATGTGTTCTGCGCCAATGCGTCGGATGGCATTCTCACCGCGCATCCCTCTTTGAGAGGGTGAACACTTGCAGGAGATTGTAGGCAAGAAGGGGTATCCGCTCGGGAAGGAGATCATGGGGAGCGCCGCGGAAGGAAAGATCAAGGAGATTACATACTGGTGGCCTCGCCCCGGCGGCTCGGACAAGCCGTTCGAGAAGCACACCTTCTATACCCAGGTTGCAGGTCAGAATTGCGGGGTCGGCTACTACAAGGAATGACGATTCTACGAAGTCAGAGCGACCTGACGGCACCGACTTGGATCAGGAGTATCTGGTTGGAGCCTTAGGCGGGGAATCAAGCCCGACAATGACTCAGGTCTCCTTCGACCGTGATGCCGAGGGCGGTGAAGAAAGCGGTAGCGGCAGCCTAGAATAGCAGCGGCCATCTGCGCCACCCAGGCCGACCGTCCTCGCGAGCTGCACCTGGCTCTTCCATCACGGGCAATGAAACCCGAGTGAGTCATGCAGATCAGAGCATACGCGATCAGGGAGAAAGGCGGCACGGCGGAGCCGTTCCTGTATGAGAGGACTCTCGGCGGCCGTGACGTCCTGGTGAGGATCACCCATCGCAGCCTCGCGAGGGGCGACATCCAGTACATCGATAACGATTGGGGTGACGCACGGTATCCGCTGGTACCCGGCCACGAGATCGTTGGAATCGTCGAGGAGACCGGCGCCGAGGTGGCCGACCTGCAGACCGGCGATCGCGTCGGTATCGGGTACCAGCAGGAGGCGTGTTTCGACTGCTCCTTCTGCCATCGGGGCATCGAGCAACTCTGCGCCAGTCAGAAGGTCATTGCCGTCGACCGCTACGGCGGCCTGGCCGAACACATCATGGTCGATGCCCGTTTCGCCTTCCGGCTTCCTTCCGAGCTCGATTCGGCCACATCAACCCCTCTGCTTTCGTCCGGCCTGACGGTGTACGCCGGCATTCTTCGGGCCGGACTGGCCGACAACTCTCGAGTGGCGGTGCTGGGCGCCGGAGGGCTCGGTCACCTGGCCATACAGTTTCTCCACAAGATGGGGCACCGCGTGACGGCGTTTTCGCATTCCCCGGCCAAGAAGGCGCTGATCGAGAGGCTGGGCGGCTCATTCGCGGATAGCTCGGACGCGGAGCGCCTGACCGCGTTCCAGGGTGAGTTCGACTTCATCCTCTCGACGCTGAATGTCGCCTTCGACATCGACTCCTTTGTGAGGATGCTGACGCCTGTGGGCCAACTCTGCCTGGTGGCTTCGCCGTTGACACAGCTGTCGCTGAGCGGCGGACTCTTGAACAATTCGCGGCGATCCATCTATGGGAACTACATCGGGAGCCGCGCGGATACGACGCAGATGCTCGCGTTCTCGTCGAAGCATGGCATCGCGGCCATCGTCGATGTCATGCCGCTCGCACGGGTGAACGAAGCCATCGAGCGGGTCAGGCGAAGAGATGTCGCGATGGGTCTCGTGCTGGAGAGCCAGCGCGACTCCGATCAACCCTTCGTGGCCGGCTCCAGCCGGTAGATCTCCCGGCGCCCGGTGTCGATCAAGTCATGGTACCCCTCCATGAGGCGCTCGAACTCCTTCGTGTCCGCCTCGCTCATCCCCTCGCCCTGCATCATCTTCTCGAACTCGGCCATGCTGGGCGTCTCGAACTCGGCAACCAGGGTCCAATAGCGCTCGCCGCTGAAGTCGGTCATCAGGCGCATGTTGCCCTGGCCGGAGTTGGCCATGATGCGGTTCATCGCCTGAAATTTCTCGAGCAGGGGGCGGACCTTGCCGGGCCGGCAGTGGAACACTTCGCGGATCAACAGCATCGTGACGCTCCTGGATTTGGGTGGGCGGCAGTCCCCGGCCGGGGCGGGGCTCTCCTGGCCCATCGCGATGCACCCCCACGGATGGGCCACCTTCCCAATCATTCTATCATCTCATCCCGCCGCAGGCTCGGCCACCGGGCGGCGACCCAATTCAGCCTGCGTGATCGAGGGTGGCGAATAGGCCGCCCCTTCCAACGGCAAGACATCGCCCCCCGGCGGCACGATCTCGACGATCCGATCGAGCAACTCTTCGTCCAGGGCTACCTCGGCGCCGGCGAGCGGGCCATCGACCTGGGCCATCGTCCGCAAGCCGATGATCGCGGAGTGAGCGCGGTGTGCGCCCCTGGATCAGGAAAGCTCCGGGTTCGAGCCCAGCCGCGCAATTGGAAGCGCCACATCAGCTACGCTGACGTGGCGCTTCACCTGGTCCCATGAGACGCGAGTCCGCCGCATCACGCCATCGGGGGCTACGTCTACTTGGTGTTCTCCGTCATCTTGTCGCGAAGCTCGTTCACCCCCGCCGCGATCTCGGGACCAAAGTCCTCCGGCTCCCAGATCGGGCGAATCTCGAGGTCGCTCGGACCCGGCATCGGGTTGGGACACCGCTTCGCCCACTCGACCGCCTCATCCATCGACCGAACCTGCCAGATCCAGAACCCCGCCACCAGCTCCTTCGTCTCGGCGAAGGGGCCGTCGGTCACCGACCGCTTCTTCCCATCGAAGTGGATCCGCTTCCCGAACCTGCTCGGCTTGAGCCCGTCACCGGCGAGCATGACCCCCGCCTTGATCAACTCTTCGTTGAACTTACCCATCTGCTCGAACATCTCCTCCGCCCCCTCCGCCTCCAGGGGGTGCGACTCGGCTTCCGACTCCTTGGTCGCCTTCACGATCACCATGACCCGCATTGGACCTCCTATATGATTGGGAGCGGCCCTGGTGGCCTGCTCTATCCGTACGTCGTTCGGGGGTACCGGAAATCGACATCACCTGCCCAGGAATAACTCTGTGGCCCCCTTAAATGAAGCCCGGCAACGACTTCGGTCGTGCCAGGCTGATCCTTCCGCGGGGTGCTCGAGCTAATCGGGGTGCGGTGTGCCGAGGTATGGAAACTCCTGGAGCAGATCGGGGTGAGGCTTGAGTCCGTCGGGCGGAATCTCCCCCTTGGAGATGAAGGCCAGGCGATGGGCTACGACGTGGTCGGTCAGCACGCGACCGTTCGGATACCCGGCGGGTCTGGAGGGGTCGTAGCTCATCATGTCAGGCAGGAGGTTCTCGGCGTCGATGGCGGCGATCGCCTCTTCCCTGGTGTAATTGCCAGTGTGGCCCAGCACATGAACGAACTGTTCGAGGAAGCGCTCCCGGTCGTGCACCGGCTCGGTCCGATTGTATTCCTCTTTGGTCTCGTCCGTGTTGAAGAAGCTCGCGACCGTCGGATGGCCGTCCCGATCGGTATGGATGAGCCGACCATCGCGGCGTACGCTGCAGCGCCCCCAGATCCGGACCTGGGGCCTGGCGCCGAGCAGGCTCGTCGGTAGTTCCAGCACTATGCCGAATACATTCTCGTCGGCGAGCCGATCTCGACCAGTCCACGGGGACTTGTCTCCCAGATCGGGATGCGAGGTGAAGTTTCTTCCGCCCTCGTGATCGAAAAGCTTCAGAATTCCTTCGAAGTCCACGAAGAACGGGTCGCTGCGAAGCCCGGCGAAGAATGTGTAGGGGCCGGCCTTGAAGATTCTGGGCTCGGGTCCGAAGGAGACCTCGGCGTCGGTGATGATCCGCTCGCCGGCAGCCTCTGCCGAGCGTGCTTCAGGCCCCGATGCCAGGTAGGCCGTTGCACTCTGCCGACCACCCTGGGACTTGGAGAAGACGAAGCTGAGCGCCACATCCGTCTCAGCGTCTCCGTCGTTGTCTATGTTGATCCGGTACACAGCCTCGGGATGAAAGTCGGCCGCCTCGGCGAACGTGTTGCAATTGAGGATCAACACGGTCTTGGTGGGATCTGCGGGCGCCTGGAAGGCGAAGAGGTCGGTGAGGTCGAGTCTCGGGTCCCCGAGAGGAGGACCTAATTTCAGGCCAGTAAAGTGATTGGACATTCCGACCCTTGAGGTGGTGTACGAAGCGTGCTGACTCCCCCGGCGATCTCAGGGCACGAACATTCATGCCGGAAGAATCCGGCAGCCGGTGATACGAACTCGCTTAAGGGCACCAAGTTGCTGTAATTTGGCGGCTGATGCCAGCCCCCCGGAAAACGACAACCTCCGGGTGCTCTAGCGACCTTCGGTTCCCTGCCGTACCGTTTCTACCGCACCAACTACATCACATGAGCCGCGACGGCACTCTCGGCACTCACGTCACCCCGCTCGTCGAAACCGAGACCGGGTCTGTCCCGACGCGACCATCGGGCGGCGGGCACAGCCTTCCCGAGGATGTGCTCCGCGACGCCGCCCGGCGCCTTGGGGTTCTCTGTCTCATCAGTGCCCTGGTGTGGACGGCCAACCTGCTGCTCCTGAATTACGTCTACGTCGTCCCCGGAATCCTCGCTCCGGGGCGGGTCGCGTCGTACTTGAAATGGCGCACGCTCTACGATGGAGTCATCGGCCTCAACGTTCTGGGGTCCCTGGGGCTGTTCTGGTTCGCTCGCAGGAACCCCCGGCGCTCCCGGTTCATTCTTGACCTGGCGCTGGTCTACGAGGTTCTCACCGCGCTGTCGGTCGGGATCCTGGACTACGCCGAGCAGGGTCCCACCGAGGGGGTCTCCTGGATCGCGGTCATCATCCTGCTCTTCGCGCCGATCGTGCCGAGCACCCCGGGAAAGACTCTGGCCGCTGCCCTGGCCTCCGCCAGTATGGGACCGGCGGGCGCGCTGGTCTGGCGGGCGCTTGGCGCAGAGCCAGTGTCCCTGGTGCAGATCCTCGTCCTATCCATTCCCAACTACCTCTGCGCCGGCATGGCACCGGTGGTCTCCCACATCATCACCCGCCTCGGCAGGGAGGTGCGCGAGGCCCGCGAAATGGGGAGCTATTTCCTCGGCGAGCTGATCGGCCGCGGCGGCATGGGCGAGGTCTGGCAGGCCACCCACAGGCTACTGGCTCGCCCCGCCGCCATCAAGCTGATCAAGCCCGACGCCCTCGGGGCCGGCAGGCCGGGGCGTGACGAGATGGTGCAGCGATTCCGGCGCGAGGCCCGGGCCGCTGCGGCGCTGCACTCCCCCCACACCATCCAGCTCTACGACTTCGGGATCTCTCGCGACGGCACCTTCTACTACGTCATGGAGCTCCTCAACGGACTCGATCTCGAACGGCTGGTCCTGCGGCACGGCCCCTTCCCGGCGGCGCGGACGATCTACATCCTGAGGCAGGTGTGCGAGGCGCTGGGCGAGGCCCATGACCGGGGCCTCGTCCATCGCGACATCAAGCCAGCCAATATCCAGATCTGCCGCCGGGGACGCGACTGCGATTTCGTGAAGGTGCTCGACTTCGGTCTGGTGAAGCGGCTCACCGCAATCGACGGAGTAGAGTCAGGCCTCTCCGCGCCCGGCGTGATCGCCGGCACGCCGGCCTACCTTTCGCCCGAGACCGCCAGCGACGACCCGGTGGACGGGCGGAGCGACCTCTACTCGCTCGGATGCGTGGCCTATTGGATGATGACCGGACGGCATGTGTTCGAGGCAGAAACCGCGATGCAGATGATTGCCCGGCACCTCCAGTCGACTCCGGTGCCGCCGTCCCGGTTCAGTGAGGAACCCATCCCGCCCCAGCTCGAGGCGATCGTGCTCGCGTGTCTGGCCAAGCTCCCCGCCGACCGCCCCGCCAGCGCGTGGGAGCTGGATGGCCGGTTGGCCCAATGCGAGGCGGGGAGGCCCTGGACCCGTGAAGATGCGCACAACTGGTGGCAGACCCGGCTCACGCCCGAGCCGCAGGTCAGTCTGGACTGACCAGGAAATCAGTCTAGAGTTGCACGGCAGGCGGAGCGAACTGCGCTGGAGCGGGGGCCCTGAAGTAGCGGAGCTGATGGAACTGTGGGTGCGGCCCCACCGGGGGCCGCACCCACTTTACTGTGCGGTTCAGACCGCGTCGGGCGCGACCAGATCGGGGTACGCCTCCACGAAGAGATCGTGGAACTGATCCGAGGTGAGGATGTGGCCCTGCTTCCGGGCCTGATCCGCCACGTCGAAGCCGAACTCCGCGGCCCGCATCCGCTGTGCCGGGGTGCCGTGGTGCCCGGGGTTCGTGAATGCACAGTCGCCGAGCTGGAAGAACACATTGAGGAACTCGGCCACCCGATGCCTGTTCAGCGTGCCGCCTCGCTTGTGGGTGAGGTAGTACGCCGCCATCGCGTCCGCCATCAGCTCGGTGTACCGGGTGTACTCGGCATCGGCCACCGGGGCCGTGGAGCCCGGCGGCACTTCATCGAAGTACTCGTTCTCGTACTGGATGTGGTGGGCGAACTCGTGGGCGTAGACGGCCTGCGGCGCGACGTCGGCGAAGCCCACCGCCCTGAAGCCCTCGAGTATCCCGTCGCCCATGACGATCCGGTCCGCCTGGCCGGGGGTCGAGAACGCGAAGGCGTTGAAGCTGAACAGCGGGTCGTCGCCGCCGTCGAGGGTCTCCGCCTGGTTCAGCAGCTGCCGGACCGTGGCGGCGTAGCTCGCCGCTTCCGCCGGCGTGATGACCGTGCCGTCATCGTCGCTGAAGAAGTTTTCGTAGACCGCAGCGACCCGAGCCTCATCCTGCAGCATGGTGCCCTTCATCGCCAGTAACAGGATGTCGTCCGACTGGATGTCCCAGAACCGCTTCACGTCCCGCTCGGTCTTCAGCATGACCCCGGTGAAATCGCCGTCGTACCCGAACTCCTGCGGGGTGCTCTCGTCCAGGAAGAACAGCGCGTCCACCAAGGGGACCTGGTCCGCCCCGAACTCGACGACCAGCCGGAACAGCTCGGGGAAGTCCTCCGCCAGCGACTCGTTGAACTCGGCATCGAACCAGTCGAACACCGGCGAGTTCGGCGCGCAGACGTAATCCGTCGGATCGATGACCCGGCTGGCGAGATCGGACAGATACCGGTCGCTCAGGCGGCCGGTGATGGGCATGCGGACGAGCCCGCGCTTGAGTGCGAGATCGCTGAAGGACTCTTTGCCGGCTGGTTGAGTGGAGGTGACCGATGGGGCGGAGGGTTCGTTGCTGGGGTCCTGACACCCGACTGTGCCTAACGCGAGAGCAAGGCACGAGGCGAGTACGAGATTTCTTCTCATGAGGAGGTCCTCTGGAAAGGCAGAAGGCCGATCTGCTGGGGGGAATTGTGTGCCGGCCGTGCTCGACAGGGCCGACCGCGTGAACGGCCTCCCATCTTAACCTGCCGATTTCGGGTCCAGCAAGGGAGCGTCCAGAAATGCAAACAGGCGTCTTACCGGTTTGTGAGTGAGCGCTATCTTCATTGCTCAGGGCTGTCATCGTGGACGCCGCCGCCCACATTGCGGCGTCCGTACCAGGACCGTGACCGGAGAGGGAAGCGACATGGTGACCTCGAGCGTAGTTCTCCGCACCGCTCTTGCCGCAAGCGCGCTGGTCCACGGTACCGCCGCCATGGCCCAGGGCCCCGTCAATGTCGTGATCACGGCGAGAGGGGAGGTCGGGCAGTATGCCGGCATGTGCGGCCCCCGCGCCGGCGAGGACAAGCTCAGCGGCGGCCTTCAACTGATCAACTTCGACCAGGAGGACGGAACGGCGCTCTATCGTGGAACGCTGGAACGAAAGACCTCGGTGGATGCCTGTGGAACTCAGCCGAACCCGACGGAGGACCAGGTAGCGATGTGTGTCGGCCACCTGGATGGCGGCGCGCAGATGGATGTGACCCTCGAAGTCTACGAGGACGACAGGGGGGCATGGGTGAAGTCGAAGCCTCTGCTGGCCCCGGCGGTGCAGCTCACGAAGACGATGAGCGGCTGCCTCGAGGCGAAGGAGTGGCTGGATGCCTATCCCGAGGACGGTATCATGAGCGGCCTGCAGATCGATGACGTGCCGTCCGGGTACCTGCGCCCGGGCAACTACGGAACGGCCGAGCTCGAATTGGTCGTCCTGCCATGACTCGCGCCAAGGTGGACATGAGGCTCGAAGTCGTCACCATCCCGGTCTCGGATTTCGACCGCGCGAAGGAGTTCTACGTCGAGCTCGGCTGGCGGCTCGACGCGGACTTCCGCAAGGGCGATGAACGAGCGATCCAGTTCACGCCCCCTGGCTCCGAGTGCTCGATTCACTTCGGCCTCAAGCCCAAGTCCGCTGCATCCGGACCTGCCCAGGCCATGTTCCTGGTGGTCTCCGACATCGCCGCTGCGCGCGAGGAGCTGGCTGGCCGCGGCGTCGAGGTGAGCGAGGTGTTCCATTTCGCCGACAGCCCCGCTCCCTTCGGCGGCCCGGTCAGCGGTCCCGCGCCCGATCATGGCACCTACGGCTCCTACGCGTCGTTCAGCGACCCGGACGGCAATCGCTGGCTCCTGCAGGAGGTCACGACGCGCTTCCCCGGCCGCGTCGACCGTTCCGCGACGGCGTTCGCCTCGGCGAACGACCTGGCCGGCGCGTTTCGGCGGGCGGAGGCCGCGCACGGCGAGCACGAGAAGCGCACTGGTCAGCGCGACGCCAACTGGCCCGACTGGTACGCCGCGTACATGGTGGCGGAGCAGACCGGTGGAGAGTTGCCGACGTGACCGAATAGGGCGTCGTCGACTACGGTCGCGAGCGTGTGGGGGCCGGGCGCCGACCTCACCTCACCGCCTGCCGCAGGAGGCCAGGAAGTCGGCGCGGTATGATCTCCAGGCCCGGGAGTGGAAATTCAGCGGTAGTCTTGGAGGAACCGGCCCCGTCGGCATACTGGACGACCGCTCGCTGGTGGCTGCGTAGCACTGACAGAAGAGAGTCGTAGGGCAGCTTCAGCACTACCTGGCCACCGGATGGAGTCGTTCCGGCGAAGCCGGGAATGCGGATCGGCGGCTTGCCATCCACGGTGAGCCGCGTTTCCACGCTGCCTTGGCGCAGGGCCTGTTCGGTCATGATCCTGCTGCTCGCGTCGTCGGGTAGGCAGTCGAAGCTGAGGATGACGGACCGGGTCCGCGGCTCGCCTTCGGCCCCTTCCTGCCCGACCACGCGCAGCCACGACGTCCGGCGGGCGCTCGCCCCGCTTCCGGCGGTATCGACGCTGAATTGCCACGCGCCTGCCTCGGAGCCGGCACTGCCACACGCATTGCAGCCCATCGCGACGGCCGCTCCCAGAGTCCAGAGACCTGATCTCACCGGTATGCCTCCGCCATGATGTTTGCGCCTGCTACGGAGTCTTCAGCTGGCCTTCGCGTGATCCGCCACCCAACGGTCGAGGCTGTGGTGTCGTTCAGCGGACACTCAATATCCGGCAGCGACTTGGAGGCCGCGGTGACGCAGGCACCAACTTGCCAGGGGGCGGCCAGGGCACATCACGAGACGTTTCGAGATTCGTCCGGCCCCGGTATCGTCCACCGGTGGGCAGCAGGCGATGTCGTCCGCGCGGATCGAGGCGAAGGTCCGCTGGGTGAAGGCTCAGCTGACGGGGGGCGCATGGCAGTACACCAGGCAGGCATCTCGGATCGGATCGAGCCGTCGTGGCCGGCGACGCTGCCCATCGCGGCATGGCAGGACACCAGGGACACCCTCCACATGTATACGCAGATGGTGGGCAAGACCCGCCTCGCGCTCGCGCCCATGGTGAACCACTGGTGGCAGGTCGCATTGTACCTGACCCCGCGCGGCCTCACGACCTCAGCCATGCCGTATCCGGACCGCACCTTCTCCGTCGACTTCGACTTTGTCGACCACCAGCTGCATATAAGGGCCAGCGACGGGGCCACCCGGTCGTTGCCGCTCCGGCCGCAGGCCGTCGCCGACTTCTACGCGACCTATGTCGAGGCGCTTCGCTCACTGGGATTCGAGGTGAGGATCCGGCCCGTTCCGGTCGAGGTCGAGACCGCCATCCCATTCGCGGATGATCGAACCCACGCTTCGTACGACGGAGATGCCGCCAACCACTGGTGGCGCATCATGGCGGCGGCCGATCGGGTGATGCAGCAGTTCCGGGGAGAATTTCTCGGCAAGGCCAGCCCGGTCCACTTCTTCTGGGGAAGCTTCGATCTCGCTGCGACCCGCTTCTCCGGCCGACGCGCGCCGCGTCACCCGGGGGGTGCTCCGAATTGCCCGGACTACGTGATGGAAGAGGCGTACTCCCACGAGTGCAGCAGCTGCGGCCTCTGGCCGGGCGGGGGACCGATCGCGGAGCCCTCGTTCTACTCGTACGCGTATCCGGCGCCGGCGGGCTTCGCCGATCACCCCATTGGGCCCGAGGGCGCGCGATACGATCAGGGGCTGGGAGAGTTCGTCCTGCCGTATGAAACCGTTCGCGCCGCGAGCAGTCCCGACGCGGCACTGCTCGAGTTTCTGCAGTCCACGTACGAGGCCGCCGCCGAGCTCGGTCGCTGGGATCGTGCCGCGCTGGAGCGGGGCCGGGGAAACGCTGCACCGCCATCCACTCTGTGAGGCGAATCATGACCGGATACGTGACGAACATCGAGCGCGACACGCTCGCGAACAAGGACTACCGCCGGGTCCTCTACACCGGCCGGCACACGCAACTGGTGCTGATGACGCTCCAGCCGGGCGAGGACATCGGCCTGGAGACGCACGAGGGACACGACCAGTTCATCCGGGTCGAGGAAGGGGCCGGGGTCGTACAGCTGAACGGGGAGCGGCAGCCCCTGAGCGACGGGAGCGCGGTGGTGATACCCGCCGGCGTGGAGCACAACCTGATCAATACGTCGCGAGACAAGGCCCTGAAGCTGTATACCCTGTATAGCCCCCCGGAGCACCCCGATGGAACGGTTCAGCGGACGAAGAAGGACGGGTGATCGCGAAACGGCTCAGCCCTTCACGGCCGCTTCATCCTTCCATCATCAGCCCGCCATATCTTGGATACCATGAGATCGTCGGAATGCGTGCGGGGCACGGGCCGATGGAGCGGATTACGCAACAGGAGGAACTCGGTCATGCAAGTGGCGTCATGGCGGACGGAATCGCTGCGGGCTGCGCTCCCTGGGCTGGCGGTCGCGGTGTTCACCATACTCTTCGGCTTCGTGATGGGCGGCGTCTTCGGGCTGAATGAGGACGTCATCAAGGATCGGCTGGCCGCTTCGGCTGCCGCCGTCACCGCCACCGCCTACCACGGCGATGCCGCCGCCGCCGAGCCGGTGCTCGCCAAGTCGTGGACCTACATGCAGCGAGCCCACCTGCATGCGGGCGCCATCGGGACGGCGGCGATCGGCCTGATCCTGGTGATGCTCCTGATCGGAGCGACACCCCGCATCATCGGAGTCCTCGCCCTCGCGCTCGGCCTGGGGGCGCTGGGGTACTCGGTCTTCTGGATGTGGGCGGGATTCCTGGCGCCGGGGCTCGGCGGCACCGGCGCCGCGAAGGAATCGCTACGATGGCTCGCGATTCCCTCGTCCGGCGCCGTCATGCTGGCGACTGCGATAGTGGCGGTGCTCTGCATCCGCGCCGCCGTCAGCGGGCCGCGGGAGTAAGGCTCAATCGGCGGGCTTGGCCTTCATTTCCGGTACGACTGCCAGACTGCTGATCTGCCATCGCTGCACGCCGCGCCGGAGCACGACGAGGTAGCGGCCGACGGTCGCTTGGCCATCCCCGCTCCGGGTGGTGGAGGTGCCGACGTCCCACGCGGTATTGCCGAACACTCTCATGGTATCGGACGTGATGACGGTCTGTCCCCAGCTCGCCGATTCCGCGGCCATCGACTTCCCTATGGCGTCGCGACCGAGCAGCGTGGTTCCGTCGGCCTGGATGAAGACCGCGTCGGGCAGGAACATGGACGTGACCGCCGCGGCGTCCTTCCTGTTGAAGGCCTCGGCGTACTCCGACCGGACGGTGGCCAGCTCGCTCACGGCGGTCCGCAGGGGAACTCTCGGAGCCTCGACGCCCTGGGCGCCGGCAGGGGACGCCGCGGCGAGCGTGAGGGCAGCGACGAGTGGAAGACTCATTCTGGCGCGCCTGGCTGACATGGGAAGCTCCGGGTTCAGGAGGACGCGAGGAGCTACGGGTAGCCGAGGCTCGGCCACAAGCTCAACGGCCACCGGCAATCTCGCCCTTGGTGCGTGAAAGTAGCGTGAAGCGGCCCGGCGACAGGGGTCATCCAGGGCTTCTGGAGGGCTTCTGGCCAACCCCCAACCGCGATAGTACGTTAGGCACTGCGGCACATGTTCCCGTGCCGCTCCCCATGACCGGCGGGTACCCCAATGAGCAGGAACGACGGCGAGAAGCGGAAGGCGGGCGGCCTCCAGATGGCCGAGCCGCCGACGGCCGAGGCTCAGCCCGAGAGCCTCGACAAGGTCCGCGACATTCTCTTCGGGAGTCAGATGCGGGCGGTTGAGACCCGGCTCCAGGGTCTCGAAGAGCGTTGGCGCCGGGAGCACGAGACGCTCCGGGGCGACTTCAACAAGCAGGTCGAGTCGCTCGACGCCTTCATCCGAAGCGAGGCCCAGAGTCTGGCCGAGCGGCTGGGGGCGGAGCGGACCAAGCGGGCCGAGGAGCTCAAGTCCCTGGCCGCCGAGATCAAGGAGGCCATCCGCGCGCTCGACAAGCGGCACGTGAAGCTGGAGGAGGCCACCAACATGGCGGACGCCGGGTTGCGTGACCAGCTCCTCATGCAATCGGCGGCCGCGGCCTCCGAGCTGAGCAAGCTGGGCGACCGCCTCGGCGCCGAGCTTCAGCGGTCGCATCACGAGCTCGACTCCACGAAGACCGACAGCGCCACGCTGTCCACTCTGCTCTCGGAGCTGGCCGCCCGGGTGGGCGCCCCCCACGCCCCGGGGAAGAACGGCCAGCGGAGCTGACGACATGCCCGACGACCGGGCACCCTGGGAGTCGGCCTCCGCCAGCGGGCCCTACGATCCTTCGGCGGAGGAGCTGACGGAGCTGCGCGAGCTCCTGCTGGGGGCCGAGCAGCGCCGGATCCGCGAGCTGGAGCGGCGGCTGGACGCGGCAGGCATCACCCGCGAGAACCTGGCCGAGCTGCTCCCGGAGGCCATCGCGCTCCGCACCGGTCGGGACCGCCAGCTGGCGCGTGCCCTCGCACCCACCGTCGAAGGCGCCATCAGCGAGTCGGTCCGCCGCAACCCCCGGGAGATCGCCACCGCCATCTTCCCCGTCCTCGGCCCCGCCATCCGGAAAGCGATCGCCGAGGCCCTCGCGGGGCTGGCCAGCTCCATCAACCGGACTATCGAGCACAGCCTGTCCCCCCGGGGACTCCGATGGCGGCTGGAGGCCTGGCGGACCGGGGTCCCCTTCGCCCAGATCGTCCTCAAGCACGCGCTGGTCTACCGGGTCGAGCAGGTCTTCCTGATCCACGCGGAGACCGGCCTCCTGCTGTCTCACGCCTGGACCCCGCAGCTTCAGGCGAGTGATCCCGACCTCATCTCCGGCATGATGACCGCGATCCGTGACTTCGTGGCCGATTCCTTTTCCCCGGAGCGGGACGCCGGCGGGCTTCGGCGGTTCAGCGTCGGGGAGCTGACGGTGATGGTGGAGCAGGGACCCCGCGCGGTGCTCGCGGCGGTCGTCCGGGGTCAAGCGCCGGACACCCTGCTGGTGAAGCTGCAGGACACGCTGGAGACTATTCACCTGCAGTTCGCGGCCTCCCTCGCCGAGTTCGACGGCGATGCGGCAGCGTTCGAGCCTGCCCGTCCCCTGCTGGAGGAGTGTCTGGCGAGCGAAGTGGCCACCGGCGGATCCACTGCGCGGCGGGGCAAGGCCGCGTGGCTCCCCTGGGCCATCGCGGGATTGGTGGTCGTCGCCCTGCTTGGCGCCCTCGCGTTCCGATCCCAGCGGCGGTGGGACCGCGCCGTCGGCGCGCTGAAGTCCCAGCCCGGCATCGTGGTCACCGAGGCCGAGCGGGGATGGCGCTGGAGTTTCGCCGGTCTGCGCGACCCGCTCGCGACCGATCCGGCGGCACTCCTCGCCGGCGCGGGCGTGGACACGGCCAAGGTCGAGCAGCGGTGGGAGCCGTATCTATCGCTGCGACCGGACCTGGTGCTGGCCCGTGCCCGCCGGACCTTCGCGCCGCCCGGCGAGGTGGCGATGTCCCTGACCGCCGACACGCTCCACCTGCGTGGCTCGGCCCCACTTCCCTGGGTCATCACCGCGCGGCGGTCGCCGCTGCCTCCGGGCGTGACGGCGCTGGACCTGAGCGGCATCACGCCCGCGATACCGGCCGACCTGGCGGAGCTGGTGCGCAATATCGAAGGGCGGCGAGTGCTGTTCGAGAGCGGGTCCGCCCAGCTGGGGAACGCGGCGCGGGGCGAGATTCAGCGGATCGCGGCCGCGCTCATCCGGCTCGACGCGGGCGTGGCGTTGATCGGCGCCCGCGCCACCCTCGAGCTGGTGGGCCGCACCGATCCGACCGGCACCGATTCGGTGAATCAGTCGCTGAGCCGCCAGCGGGCCGAAGCGGTGGTGGCGGCCCTGGCCGCCCGGGGCGTGCCCACGGGCTCGGCGCAGGTGAGCGGGGTCGCCACCCGGCGTCCGCTGGTGGCACCCAGCGCGGAGGAGCAGGCGCGAGTCAACCGCAGCGTCTCATTCGGGGTAACGCTCAGATGATTCAGAAGAAGGTCTGCATGGTCGGCCTGTTCGGCACGGGGAAGACCAGCCTGGTGCAGCGATTCGTGCACTCCCTCTTCTCGGAGCGCTATCTCTCCACCGTGGGGGTGAAGATCGACCGGAAGCCCATGGAGATGGACGGCGCCGCCCTGACCCTGGTGCTCTGGGACCTGGCCGGCCGGGACGGGCATGGCGACATCACCACCAGCTATCTCCGCGGCACCCACGCCGTCCTCTACGTCGCCGACGGCACCCGGCGGGAGACCTGCGACCAGCTCCCCGAGCTCCGGGCGCTGGTCCGCGAGGCGGCGGGCGAGGTTCCCGAGGTGCTGGCCCTCAACAAGAGCGATCTGAAGGAAAGCTGGGCACTCGCGCAGGGCGACGAGCAGGCGCTTGCCGGGGCCTGGGACGTGGTGCGCACCAGCGCCAAGACCGGTGACGGGGTCGAGGAGGCCTTCCAGCGGATCAGCCGGGCGATGCTCAGCACCCGGGAGGCGCGGCCATGACGGCGACAGCCGCGCCGTCGGTACGGGTGGACGCGAGCGGATTGACCGACGTGGGCCGCAAGCGGAAGGCCAACGAGGATCACTTCGTCATCGTGTCGCTCCAGAAGATGGCCGAGGTCAGACAGACCAGCCTGGCGGACCCGCATGTGTTCGACCGGCTGCGGGGGCAGGAAGCGCTGCTCTTCGTGGTCGCCGACGGCGTGGGCGGACGGGCCGGGGGCGCCATCGCGAGCGAAACGGCCGTGACCGCCCTGGTGGAATACGTCGGCGAGGCCGCCGGCGCCGTTCACAATCTCGACGTGGACCGGGAGCACGAGTTCCTGGAACAGCTGGAGCACGCGATTCGCCAAACCCACCAGCGCCTCTTCACCGAGGGCGGCGGCCACGGTCAGGGTCCGGCCACCACCCTCACCATGGCCGCGCTGGTCTGGCCCCGCGCCTACCTGCTCCACGTCGGCGATAGTCGAGCCTTCTACCTGCACAAGGGCCGGCTCAGGCAACTGACCCGCGACCAGACCACCGGCGAGTACATGGTGGACCTGGGCGCCTGGACCGAAGAGCAGGCACAGAAGGCCCCCATGGGCGGGACGCTGGTCAGCGCGCTGGGTGGCGATGAGCTGACCGTCGCCGTCGGCCTGGTGGATCTCCAGCCCGGCGACGTGCTGCTGCTCTGCACCGACGGGCTGACCCGGCATGTGCCGGACACTCGGATCGCGGAGATACTGGGCCAGGCGGCCGATTCGCCATCGGCCTGCCGCCAGCTGGTGGACGAGGCCCTGGCGGGGGGCGGCAGCGACAACATCACCGTGGTGGTGGCCCGGACCGCGGGATAGGGGCGCCTCCCGGCTCCCGGTGTAGGGCTCTTCCATGGGCGTCACGTTTTCATGGGATGTACGCCCAGTTGGTCGCGTAGGGCGTTCCGCTCAACATCTCGAGGCGCGGCGAGCCGTTGAGGAAGACTTTCGTCAGCGTGATGGCATTGAAGACGAAGCCGTACAGCTCGTTGTATGGATGGTTCGCCTTTATGGTCCAGAGGTCGGTTGCCGGATCATAGGCATTGAGGGTCGCCACCAACTCCCCGTCAACCCTACCTCCCATCACGTATAGCTGCCGATCCAACACCGCCCCGCCCCCCCAGACCGGATCGGCAACGTAGTGGTTACGGTTGTCCACCGGTTGCTCGCCGGATCGTACATGTCGAGCTGATGACTGCTCAAACCACCGACCACATACAGCTTGTCGTCAATGACTCCGCCGACGCCGTATTGATGCGAGCCGTTAGCCCCGTCCACCGGGAGCGGCAGAGAGGCCCACTCGTCAGTGCGTGGGTCGTAGCGGTAGAACCCATTTCGGCTATCCCCATTCACGGTGGTGCGTGCGGTGTAGACATACAACTTGCCCCTGATTACGCCTGTGATCCCCGCGTAACCCACTTGGGGCATGTTGGTCTTTCGTGTCCAGGTGTTGGCGGTGGGATCGTATGCATAGACTTCTCGCACTAGGTGAACCACGATCGACGGGATACCCACCCGACACGTACACCCTACCGTCGATCACACCTGCCCCGTTCATGCCGCATCTTGCCACAGGGAGGGATCGCTTCCGCGTCCAGGTGTCCGTTGCCACGTTGTACGCCTGGACCTTGGTGATCACCTGATCGAACTCGCCTTCGCACCCGCCAATGGCGTAGAGGATCGACTGGCCGGCAGAGTTCCTCACGGTGGCGGAAGCAAACCAGCGATGACGGGGTCCCGGGATGTCGGCGACACGCGACCAAGTATCGGAACCGACACCCTCAAGTTCTGTGGCGGTGGGCAGGGCGACAGGCGGACTTGGCTGGGTAGAGGCGTCGTCGCACGCGGCGAGGCCGAGGGTGGCGACCGCGACCGCGATGGCCTGTGGGATAGTGGGCCACATACTTCCTCCATTCTGCGGGCTCTATGCGAACGGCATGCTGGGATGGGCGGATGCGTCACCCAGCTTCGCGGGGTCAAGACGGCTCGACACTCCGGTCCGTGGAGGGCACAATGCATCCATGCGGATGAAACGTTTGCGAATCACCTGTGAGGGGAGCTTTATCCGACCGGCGGGGGCAGCCCGGGGTTTGCGGAACCCAGATTGTCGTGAACTGAGTCTCGAGCGCCCCTCTCAATACTCGCGCGAGTCTTGCCGGGGCTGGCTACTGAGCCGGGTCGAAAGGCAACAAACGGCTCGAACGATTGCTTCGACCCAATCTCTGAACCGATAACTGCAAGGCGCCACATCAGAACCTGATGTGGCGCCTTGCCATTCGCGTGGTGCGCCCGAATCATCGCGGATCAATCCGGAATCTCCTGCGGCTCCCCGTAGAGATAGTCATCCATCACGGCGAGATCGAGATTGCCGCCATCGCTCAGGTCCTGGACGCCCTCGCCCAGCGCCCGCTGGCCCGACGTGATCCGGACCTGCGCCACGATGGGTGACTCGAACACGACACCCACGAAGGAGAACCCGGCGGGATCGCTCCGGATCGGTGCGTGATACTGGCCGAGGCTCCGGCCCTCGGCGTCGAAGAGCTTGATGGACGCCGCGCCCCCGCGCTCAACGTCGGAGAACACGACCCCGAACCCCCGCGTCGCAGCCGGGGTCTCCAGGCCCGGCACCCGGAAGCTGGTGGTGAGCTCCGCGCTGCCGATCGGCATGAAGGTCTTGAACGGACTGAAGGCGTTGAAGTCGTCGGCGTAGGCCGGATTGATCTCACTGAAATCGCCGGCACTGTTGCGGAAGCCGGTGCCGTCGGTGCTGAAGATCGCTCCCGCCTTCACGGTGGTATTGAAGAAATCGCCCGGCATCAGCTCTGGAGCGCCGTCCCATTTGATCTCCCGCCGTCCGACGGCGAGGGGCCCCTGCGCGCCGCCATTCGCCGGATCGCCGAGCGCCGCGCGGAACTCGACCAGCGTTGCGGCGATGTCTCCGGTCCCGGTGAAGACCCGAAACTTGGAGCGATCTGCACCCGCCGTGACCGCCGCGGTGTCCCCGTAGCCGGGGCCGCTCGGATTGGAGCTGCTGTCGTATCCGCACGCGGTGCCGGCCAAGGTCAAGATTACCATCCCCCCGCCGAGCAGCCTGTCAGTCTTTCCAGCCATGATACCCCCTGCCTTATGAGTCCAGCATGAGAAGCGCGGATCGCAGCCCAATCAGACTCGTGATATCGAGTACTGCGCCGTTCCATCGCGTGGGCCGGTCATCGCCGATCTCGCGCGACTCGACTGGCGACGGCTGTCCGCTCCTGATTCGACATCCCGCAGATCAGGGAAAGAGCCATCGTCCGTTCATCAATCCGAGGACAGTCCGATGCTTGAACTCAGACGGTTCCCACCGTCCCCATCTGCGACGCCGCCCCTCCACGCCATGAAGCACGTCTTCGAAGCCAGGCTCTCCCGGAGAGAGTTCGTCGGCGTGGTGGCGGCGACCATCGCCGCGACCTGGATCGCGGGCTCGGCTGGTGGCGAGCTCGGCGCTGCGGGGGTCCTGAACCGGTCGCAGCTTCGCGACCTCGACGCGATCACGGCTCTCATCATCCCGGCCGACGACATCGGAGGCGCGCACGAAGCGCGCGTGGTGGACTTCATCGATCGAGCCCTTGGCTCGTTCGCCGCGGATCAACGGTCCCTCTTCGATTCCGGCCTCGCCGACCTGAATGCCCGAGTGGCTCACCTGCAGCCGGGCGCCTCGAGCTTTGCCGATCTTCCGGCCGACGAGGGCATCGCCCTGCTGAGGCAGCTGGAGGAGGAGGGATCCGTCTTCTTCGAGGCGGTGAGGGTGGCGACCATCACCGGCTACCTCGCCGATCCTTCCTACGGAGGCAACGCCGGCAAGGTCGGCTGGGAAGCGATCGGGTTCGAGGACCGGCCCGCCTGGACCGCCCCGTTCGGATGGTATGACGATGCAGCACACGCACAGTAGCCGGTCCCGTGAATCCTGGAGCGCGCCGACCGGCCCCGACTATCGGCACGACGATCCGGTGGACTTCGTGGTCGTCGGCGCCGGCGCGGCGGGCGGGGTCGTGGCGAGGGAGCTCTCCCGCGCGGGTTTCCGCGTCGTGGTGCTGGAGCAGGGGCCCTATCTCCGCGAGCCGGATTTCGGTCACGACGAGCTCGCGGTGGTCCGCCATGAGGCGCTCACCAACGATCACCGGCATCAGCCGAACACCTTCCGTGTCTCGGAGGCCGAGACGGCGGTGCCCCAGTCCACGATTCGCTACGGGCGCATGGTGGGCGGGGGCTCGGTGCACTTCACCGGCAACTACTGGCGCTTCCACGAAGTCGATTTCCTGGAGCGGAGCCGATGGGGCGCGGTGGAGGGAGCCGATCTCGCCGACTGGCCGATCAGCTACGCCGACCTGGAGCCCTACTACACGAAAGTGGAAGAAGAGATCGGGGTCTCGGGCCAGGCGGGAGCCAGCCCATTCGATCCGCCCCGGAGTCGTCCTTACCCCGTGCCGCCGCTGCCGATCAAGTCGACCGGCGTTCTCGCGGAGCGGGCGGCGCGGAAGCTGGGCTGGACCGCCTTCCCCGCGCCGATGGCGATTCTCTCCGAGTCGTACCGCGGACGACCCGGGTGCATCCAGTGCGGCAGGTGCATGTGGTTCGGCTGCGAGGTGAAGGCCAAGAGCAGCACCCTCGCAACGATGATTCCCGACGCCGAGCAGACCGGGCGCTGCCAGATCCGCCCGCTCAGCTACGTGCGCAAGATCGAGCTGGACCGGCGGGGGCGGGTTACAGGAGTGAAGTACTTCGACGCCGGGCGGCGGGAGGTGTTCCAGCGGGCCAAGGCTGTGGTGGTCTGCGCCAACGGCGCCGAGACGCCCCGGTTGCTCCTCATGTCGAAATCAAATCTGTTTCCGGAGGGGCTCGCCAACTCGAGCGGCATGGTGGGCAGGCACCTGATGTTCAACGGCAACCCGTACACCGTCGGCGTGTTCGAGCACGAGATCAACGGCTACCGCGGAATGGTGGACACCCGGATCATCCACGATCTCTACGAGCTCGACCCGGCCCTGGGTCTCATCGGTGGCGGCGGCATCGATTTCCGCTTCCACACCCAGCCGATCACGTTCGCCCTGCGCTCGCTGCCGTCCGATGGGCCGCGCTGGGGAGCCGAGTACAAACGGATGCTGACCCGGAGCTTCACCCGCTCGCTCTTCGTGGCCGGCCACACGACCCAACTCCCGGTGCCGACCAACACCGTCTCACTGGATCCGAGCGCCACCGACGCGTGGGGCCTCCCCGCCGCGCGCATCACTTTCCGGGAGCACCCGAACGACGAGCGGCTCATCACCTACTTCCGCGACCGCGGCATGGATCTGCTCGAGGCCGCCGGCGCGACCAAGCAGCTGGCCGATCCCGATCGCACGGCGCTGGCCCGAGGTCCACCTGCTGGGCACCTGTCGGATGGGGAACGACCCGCGCACGTCGGTGGTGGACAAGTACAACCGGGTGCATGACGTCCCCAACCTGTTTCTGGTAGACGGCAGCAGCTTCGTGACCTCGGGCCGGGGACAGCCGACGATGACGATCCAGGCGCTGGCCTTCCGCGCGGCTGAGCACGCCGCCCGGCTGGCCGCCAGGGGAGATCTGGCGAGCGGCTAGTCGCCTTCCGGGCCCTGACGCGTGGCGGCGAATCGTCCGAGGCGGAAGAACCCGGTGTCATGGCGAGACCGGTTGTCCTGTACCAGGTCGGCCATCACCTCGCCGATGACGCTGCAGAACTTGTAGCCGTGGCCCGAGAATCCCGCCGCGATCGCGACCTCGGGATGGGTGGGGTGATGGTCCAGGATGAAGTGGCGGTCGGGGCTGTTGGTGAACATGCAGGTCTTGAGCATGACCGTCGCCCCCGCCCCCTCCGGGAAGTAGCGCCGGGCGAAGGCTCGGAGCAGCTCCTCGTCCTCCGGCTCGGGCTCGCGGTTCACCGTGTCGGGATCCACCTGCTCTCCCCGGTGGTGATACTTGCCGAACTTGAAACCGGGGATGAGGAAGCTGGGGAACCCGTAGTAGCGGCCCTCCTCGACCTCCAGGTTGAAGACGGGGAAGGCGTCGGGCCGAAAGTATTCGGGGCGGGTGGGCTGAAGCCACGCCAGCACCTGCCGCTCCGGAACGGCGAGGGCGGCCAGCTCGGGGACGAGTTTGGAAGCCCAGGGCCCCGCGCAGATGAGGAGTCGCCCGGCCTCGTAGCGCCCGCGGGCGGTGCGCACCCAGACCCGCCCGCCCCCGGCACCCCACTCCAGCACCGGCTCGCGGCAACGCACTTCGGCGCCGAGCGCCAGCGACTGGTCCAGGTGCGCGATGTCACACCGCTCGGGGAGGAGGAACCCGCCTTCGGGCTGGTACAGGCAGCGGAAATGCCCGGGCAGACGGTACCCGGGGTAGCGTCGGTGCAGCTCCTCGCCGTCCATCACCTCGTGCGCCAGGCCGTGGAGCTCGCTCGACTTGAGCGCGCCCTGAAAGATGCCGCCCGCCTCGGGGCCGGCATCCACGCTGCCGGTGATGTGCAGGAGCCGTTCACCCGCCAGACTCTCGAGCTCGCGCCACAGCTCGTAGGCGCGCCGCAGCAGCGACACGTAGACCGGATGCTCCCAGTAGGCGAGTCTGATGATGCGGGTGAGACCGTGGGACGAGCCGTACTCGTGCACCAGATCGAAGCGCTCCAGTCCCAGCACACGAAGCCCGCGCCGCGCGAGGTGAAACAGCGTCGCGCTGCCCATCCCTCCAAGACCCAATACGATCGCGTCGTAGGTGGGCAAGAGGCCACGACCGCGACCTCCAGGAGGCCGAATGCCTGCCCTCACAACGAACCACGTCCGCGCATGCGTGCGCCCATCACGCCGCCTACGGTCCAGCGTGCGCTGCGCGGCGATCGGGGTTGCCACGCTGGCGTGTCTCTCCGCCCGGAGTGTCGGGCCTGCCTGGGCGCAGGCGGGGACCGACGGCGAGTGGACCATGCCCGCCAAGGATTACGCCTCGACCCGCTTCAGCAAGCTGGCCGAGATCACGCCGGCCAATGCGACGCGGCTGCGCCCGGTGTGGACGGCAACTCGTATACCGCGAAGATCAAGTACGATCAGTTCGACGTTTCGGGTAATCCGGCGGAGGGCGGTGGCGAGGCCACGGCGAAGGGCGTGAAGCTGACGTTCTAGCGGGGCTACAGCTTCGCTCCACAGCGTCTGCAGTACACGGCGTCGAATTCGTGCGCCCCCAGCCCGCACCCGGGACACGCCTGGCTCGAGACCGGCGGCGTGCTCGCCCGGGTGAGCTCCACGGTCACGATCCCGGTCGGCACCGCGATGATCCCATAGCCGGTCAGCATCAGGACCACGGCGAGCGCTCGGCCCAGGGTGGTGGCCGGCGCCAGGTCGCCGTACCCCACCGTGGTGACGGTGACGATCGCCCAGTAGATGCTGAGCGGGATGCTGGTGAAGCCGTGCTCTTCGCCCTCGATTACGTACATCAGCGAGCCGACGATCACCACGATCGTCACCACGACGAGCAGGAACACCGCGATCTTGCGCCCGCTCGAGCGCATCGCTTGCGCCAGTACCTTCGACTCTCGCAGGTACTCGGCCAGCTTGAGGATCCGAAAGATCCGGAGCAGCCGCAGCAGCCGAACCACCAGCAGGGTCTGGGCGCCGGGGACCAGGAGGCTGATATAAGTCGGCAGGATCGCGAGGAGGTCGATGATGCCAAAGACGCTCCCCGCGTAGGCCAGGGGCCGACGGACAGCCAGCAACCGGAGAACGTATTCGACGGTGAAGAGTATGGTGAACCCCCACTCCAGCGCCCGGAGCACCGGACCGGCCTGGGCCCGCACCGTGGCCACACTCTCCAGCATCACCACGACCACGCTGCTCACGATGGTGACGAGCAGAAGCAGATCGAACAGCCGGCCCGCAGGGGTGTCGGCCTCGAAGATGATCTCGTGCAGCCGGGCACGGAGCCCGGTCGAGGGTTGGCGCACTGGGCTCGCTCCGCGCACGCAGGATGGCCCTGACGATGGGCCGGGCGGGATGCGGAGGGAAGCTACAGAGCCCAACTCTGATTGCCTAGATTTCCGGAGACCTTCACTCCGCACCTTCAACCCAGCGGACCGTGCTCGCGCTCCTGCTGCTGCTCCAATCGCCCGCCGCCGGCGTCGTCGTCGAGGGGAAGGGCGCGCCCACCGCGGAGATTCCGCGGCTGGAGGCGTCGATCTCGGTCGATGGGGTGCTGGACGAGCCGATCTGGTCCCAGGCCACCCGGCTGGACGGGTTCTGGCAGTACCAGCCGGTGGACGGTCGCCCGGCGGAGGAGCGCACCGAGGTGCTGGTCTGGTATGCACCCGACGCGATTCACTTCGGCATCGTCGCCCACGACCGTAACCCCGCCGCCATCCGCGCGACCGTCGCCGACCGGGACAACATCGACAACGAGGACCAGGTCGTCCTCGACCTCGACACCTTCCACGACCGCAGGCGCGCCTTCTTCTTCGGCGTGAACCCGCTCGGCGTGCAGAGCGACGGTGTCCGCAGCGAAGGCGCGGGTCAGGTGAGCAGCCTGGTGCCGGGCAGCGTGGACAAGAACCCCGACTTCGCGTGGGAGTCGAAGGGTCGGCGGACCGACACGGGATACGTGGTCGAGGTTCGGATTCCCTTCAAGAGTCTGCGCTATCCCGGCGGCGAGCGGCAGACCTGGGGCTTCAACGTCACCCGGATCGTGCAGCGCACCGGCTACACCGATACCTGGACCGACGTGCGCCGGGCGAACGCCAGCTTCATCGGGCAGGAAGGCGCCATCGGCGGTCTGCACGACATCCGCCACGGGGTCACGATCGAGGCCCAGCCGTTCGTCACCGCGACGGCCAACGGCAGCCGGGTGATCGCGACCGGCGAGTTCGACCGGGAGGACGTGGACCCCGACGCCGGGCTCAATCTGCGGCTCGGGTTCACCAGCTACGCGCTGGACGCCACGATCAACCCCGACTTCAGCCAGGTGGAGAGCGACGAGGGCCAGGTGACGGTCAACGAGCGCTTCGCCCTCTTCTTCCCGGAGAAGCGGCCCTTCTTCCTGGAGGGGATCGAGCTCTTCGGCACGCCGCAGACGCTGGTGTATACCCGCCGGATCGCGGACCCCAAGGCCGGCGCCAAGTTTACGGGCAAGTTCGGGCAGCTCGGCGTCGCCCACCTCACCGCGGTGGACGAGACCGGCGACGATACCGACGACGCCTGGTTCAACATCACCCGCCTGCGTCGCGACTTCGGGCGTAACTCGATCGCCGGGGTGACGTTCACCAACCGGGACCAGGGCGGCGACCACAACCGGGTGCTCGCCGGCGACTTCCGCTACGTCTGGGGGCTGTACTACACCCAGTTCCAGCTCGGAGGCTCCTCCACGACCAGGGGCGATGTCACCCGCAGCGCGCCGATCTGGCAGGCGGAGTACGACCGGACCGGTCGCTCGTGGGGATTCAACTACCTGTTGCGGGGACTGGGAGACGGATTCGACGCGCAGGCCGGATTCGTGAACCGGCTCCGAAGCGGAATCGTGAACGGGCACGCATTCAACCGGTTCACGATCTATGGCGCGCGGAGCGCACTGCTGGAGAACCTGACGGTCTTCTTCGGGCCCGACCGGACCTGGCTCTACGACGACTTCGGGTTCAAGGAGGGACTCGAGGGCTTCGAGCAGTTCGACGCGACCTTTCAGCTGCGCGGCGGCTGGGAGCTGAACGGCCATCTCCAGCGCGACTTCGTGAGGTGGCAGGACACCAGCTTCGCGCGCTACACGTCGGGCGCACCGAACGGTCCGGCCTATCTCCCAGCCGACGATTATTCGGGAGTCTTCTGGCGGGCCGGCATCACCACGCCGACGTGGCAGCAGCTGGGCGCCAGATTGACCTACCAGCGGGGCCGCACACCCATCTTCCAGGAAGGCGCCGACGGGACCTCGCGCCTGCTCACCGCCGGCCTCGACCTGCGTCCGGCTCCGACCGTCCGGATCGCCGCGACCGGTACCGTGTTCCACCTGTTCCGGCTGGACGGCAGCGAGTTCGCGCGATCCATTATTCCGAGACTTCGAGCGGAGTATCAGCCCAACCGCGCCCTCTTCTTCCGGGTAATTGGTGAGTACCGCTCCGAACGGCGCGCGGCCCTCCAGGCGGTGGACAGCGGCGATCCGCTCTTCATCGAGGGAACGGCCCAGCCGGCGGTGCGCACCAACGGCCTCCGCGTGGACCTCCTGGCATCGTTCGAGCCGACTCCGGGAACGGTGGCGTTCCTGGGCTACGGCAGCTCGCTCCAGACCGACGCCGACTTCAACTGGAGCCGGCTGGAGCGGGCGAGCGACGGCTTCTTCCTGAAGCTGGCCTATCTCCTGCGGAGATAAGGCCCTCCGGGGGTGGCCGTGTCTTGCCGGGGGCCGCCCGTCGTCCTATATGTGAGATGTCGACTCGTGCCGCATGGCGGCCTCGACCCATGACCACCTCCCCGCTGGAATCCAAGCGCAACGTCTTTCAGTCCGCGGAGTGCGCCTTCGCGAGCTTCATGGCGCACGCCCTGCTCGTCGGTGCCACCGTCGGACTCACCGCCGGCGGCAGTCAGATCCCGACCGATGAGCGGGAAGCGAGGGTGTTCTTCCTCCTCCCGCCCGACCGGGTGGATGTGCGGGCGCGCCAGACCGAGACCTTCCAGTGGGCGTTGCTGGGGTCGGATCTGGATGACGCGAAGGATCTGCTGCAGTCGAGCGAGGGGATCGAGCTCCGGCCGCGGTCGCAGGGTTTGGGTGGCCGTAGCGAGCGGGGCGGCGAGCGAGGCCAGCGGCCGTTCGGCCCCATGCCCCCGGTCGTGCCCGACACCGTGTTCAGCGTGCTCGAGGTGGACGAGACCGTCGAGCGCACCACCGGGAGCGCGGCCCCGGTCTACCCGCGTGACCTGCTGGCCACGGGAGCGGAGGGCGTGGTGCAGGCACTCTACGTGGTGGACACCACGGGGCGGGTGGACACCACGACGATCGAGGTCCTCCTGAGCGACGATCCCCGGTTCACCGCCTCGGTGCGCACCGCGCTCGAGGGCATGCTCTTCCGCCCGGCCAAGCGGTCCGGGCGGACGGTGCGCCAGCAGGTCCAGCAGCAGTTCCGATTCCGCATCAAGCCGCTCCCCGACATGGCCGACAAGACCACCTAGCGCACCTCCGACCACCTCGAAGACGCTCGCCCGTTTCGACACGGCCTCCCGATCCAAGGGGCTGCCTGGGCTATCTTTGGGTAACATTGCGAGGGCTCGATCACAGAGACCTCTTCGAGGATAGCCATGAAACGTTCGACTCGCGCCCTGGTCTGGGTCGGGGCTGTGTTCGCCATATTGCTCGGCCTGCTCGCCGTCGTCCCACTCCTCTTCCGCGACCGTATCGCGCAGCGGGTGAAGGACGAGGTGAACCAGAGCGTCAACGCCAGAGTGGACTGGCGGGACGTCGGCCTCACCTTCTTCCGCAACTTCCCCAATCTCACCCTGACGCTCGACGACCTCACCGCCGTGGGGGTCGGCCGCTTCAACGCTGACACGCTGGCCACGATCCGGCACTTCGGTGTCGTGCTGGACCTCGGGAGCGTCGTGGGGAGCCTGATCGGCGGGGGCGGAAAGCCGATCGTGGTGCGCTCCATCGACCTCGACGGGCCGCGGCTTTCGTTGATCAAGCTGGAGGACGGCGCGGCGAACTGGGACATCGCCAAGGACACCGCGAAGGCCGCCGCCGCTCCCGAGGAAGGGAAGGCTGTGGCGGTGAGCCTTCGGCGATTCGAGATCCGGGACGCCGCGGTGAGGTTCGACAATCGTCAGGCGGGGCTCCAGGCGTCGCTGGTCGGGTACCAGCAGTCCCTGTCGGGCGATTTCCAGCGCGACCTGGTCGCCGTGCAGACGCGGGCGCAGGCCGACTCGGTCAGCGTGACCTTCGCCGGTATTCCCTACCTCAACCGGGTGAAGCTCGACTTCAAGGCCGATGCCGAGGCCGACCTGGCCAGGAAGTCCTATAGACTCAAGGACACCCAGCTCCGACTCAACGATCTTCAGCTCGGCGTCTCCGGCTCGGCCACCACGGCGAACGACGTGATCGGCCTCGATCTGACCTTCGCGGCCCCGAGCACGGACTTCCGGCACATCCTCTCGCTGGTCCCGGCCATCTACGCGCACGACTTCCAGTCGGTGCAGACCTCGGGTGCCATCGCGGTCTCGGGTCGGGTCAAGGGCGAGTACGGCGACAGCGCCTTCCCGTCGTTCGCCCTCAACGCGAAAGTGGACAACGGCGCCTTCAAGTACCGCGACCTGCCGCTTCCCGCGCGCGACATCTTCATGGACCTGGCCATCGCCAACCCCGGCGGCGACGCCGACAGCACCGTGGTCAGGCTGCAGCGATTCCACGTGCGCATGGGACGCGATCCGATCGACGCGACTCTGGTGCTGCGGACGCCGGTGTCCGATCCCGACGTGGACCTGCACGTCACCGGCAAGCTCGACCTCGCCGACGTGCGCCGCACCATGAAGCTCGAGGGGATCGACGAGCTGGCCGGCACCGTCGCGGCCGATGCCACGGTGCGCACCCGGATGTCGTACATCGACAAGAAGCAGTACGACAGGGTGGCGGCGCGCGGCACGCTGGACGTCGGCAACCTGAGCGTCAAGGGCGCCGGACTGCCGCAACCGCTCGCGATCCAGCAGGCGTCGCTGAGCCTCGCGCCCGAGCGCGCCCAGCTCAAGTCGTTCAAGGGGTCGGTCGGGAGCAGCGATCTCCGGGCGTCCGGCTCGCTCGAGAACCTGCTCGGATTCGTGCTGCGGGACGACGTGCTCCGGGGGAACGCCACGCTCCAGAGCGACCGCTTCAACCTGGACGAGTGGCGCTCGGGCGAAGGCGATCTCGAGATCATCCCGGTGCCGGCGAGAATCGATTTCGGGCTGGACGCGACGGTGGGCGAGCTGCTGTACGACAAGATGACGATGTCGAATGCCCGCGGTCATCTCCGGATCAAGGACCAGCGGATCACGATCGAGGACTTCAAGATGAGGACGCTTGGAGGCGAGATCGCCCTCACCGGGTTCTACGAGACGACCGACAGCACCCGGCCCACGTTCGACATGGGTCTCAAGCTGGCCACGATCCAGATTCCCGCCGCGTTCGAGGCGTTCACCACCGTCCAGATGCTGGCGCCGGTGGCCAAGTACGCCAAGGGCACCTTCTCCAGCGATCTCCGGATCAACGGCGCCCTGGGCAAGAACATGATGCCCCTGTTCGAGGCGCTGGCCGGACGCGGCTCGCTCCAGACCTCACAGCTCGTGGTCCAGGACTTTCCGGCCCTCGACAAATTGGCGGACGCGACCAAGCTGCAGTTCCTCGACAATCCGACGATGCGGAATCTCAGCACCGCATTCCAGATCCGCGACGGTCGCCTGCACGTGAACCCGTTCGCGGTGAATCTGGGCCCCACGACGATGAACGTGAGCGGCTCGAACGGCCTCGACCAGTCGCTGGACTACGCGCTGCGTCTCCGGGTGCCGCGGTCCGAGCTGGGCCAGGCGGCGAACAGCGCGGTGTCTGGCCTGATCGCGCGGGCGGGGACGGCGGGCATCGACCTCAACACGGCGCAGGAGATCGAGCTCGGCATTCAGCTTGCCGGCACGGTGACGAACCCGTCCATCAAGGTGGACGCCGCGGGCGCGGTGTCCTCGGTGAAGGAGAACGTGGAGCAGGCGGTCCGCGAAGGCGCGGCCAAGAAGCTCTCCGCTGAAGCGGCGAAGCTGATACAGGAGGCGGAACAGCGGGGGGCGGCGATCCGGAAGGAGTCCGCGGCGTTGGCGGAGACCGCGAAGCGGGAAGGGTACAAGCAGGCCGAGGCTCTGGAGAAGCAGGCGACGAACCCCCTGCTCAAGGCCGCTGCCAAGCCGGCTGCCGACAAGATCCGAAAGGAGGCCGACGCCAAGGCGGCCGGGATCGTGCGCGAGGGAGACCAGCGCGCCGAAGGACTGGTGGCGGAGGCTCGGCGGCAGGCGGGCCAGGCGGGGGCCCAGCCCTAGGTCATCGACAGCTGGAGCAGAGGCGCGATCAGCCCTGGGGTGGGGGTGTGGGCTCCGCGCCCTCGTCGGTGGGCTCGGTCGGCTCGGCATCGGTGGTGCGTTCGAGCTTCCGCTGCGCCTTCTCGGCCTTCTTCTTCTCCTTGTTCAGCTCCCGCTGGCGCTTCTCGAAATCCGTATTTGTGCTTGGCCAAGGTCGACTCCAGGCGAGAGACCGGACACGCGGCAGGCCGAGGCGTCGGTGCGGCGTTCGCGGGTATGCCGCAAAGTAGCGGGTTGCACTCTCGGGTGCCGCGCGAGGCGGGCCTCGGAGACGTGAACCTCGTTCGCTGGTATACTCCCCCCATGGATGCCCCAGCCGGCGATTTTCCTCTCGCACCGCCGATTCCCCCCATGCTCGCGACGCTGTCGGCGACGATTCCTCCCGGCGGCGACTTTCTCTTCGAGCCGAAGTGGGATGGATTTCGGGCGATCGTCTTCCGCGGCGGGTCGGACCTCTTCATCCAGAGCCGCGACTCGAAGCCGCTCGACCGCTATTTCCCGGAGCTCCGGGAGGCACTGCTCGAGCGGTTGCCACCGCTATGACGACC
>CAVXIN010000001.1:0-169279 GCA_963761885.1 uncultured Gemmatimonadales bacterium | reverse complement strand
GCGCCAGCCGGTCGACCCGCAGCCCCATCTCTTCGGCCCAGCGGCGCACGATGCGGTTCCGGCCCTCCGCCAGGGTGACGTCCAGGATGCTGCGGCCCTCCGTGCCGGGCCGCACCTTCACCTCGCTGGTGACCACCGGCCGGCCGTCCACCAGCGACGCGCTGACGCACCGCCGCGGCGATCTCCGCCGTCGGGCGGCCATGCACCAGCGCGGTGTAGCGGCGGGTGATGCGGTACCGTGGATGGGTGAGCCGGTGCACGGCGTCGCCATCGGTGGTGAGGAGCAGGAGGCCGGTGGTCTTCACGTCGAGCCGTCCCACGTAGGTCAGCGCCGGGCGCATCGGGAATGAAGTCGAAGACGGTGCGGCGACCCTCTTCATCGTCCGCGGTGGTCACCACGCCCATCGGCTTGTGAAACGCCAGCCACCGGCGCGGCTTCTGCTTGACGGCCCGGCCCGACACGGTGATCCGCTGCCGGTCGGGATCCACCTTCATGCCGAGGTGGCGACGGCCCCGTCCACCCGGACCTTGCCCTGCCCGATCAGCTCTTCGGCGGCCCGGCGCGATGCGACTCCGGCGCGGGCCAGCGCCCGCTGGAGCCGCATCTCGGTCACGACTCGGCCTCGACGTAGGCGGCCGCGTCGTCCTCGCCTTCGGCGACGGCCCGGTGCGGCTGCAGGGCGATGGTGAGCTCCTCGGCACTGCGGCAGGTCGGCCAGGTCGCGGAGCCCGAGCAGCTCGAGGAACATCGGTGTCGGTCCCGTACAGCATCGGCCGCCCCAGCGCCTCGCTCCGGCCCACCACCTCGATCAGTCCCCGCTCCTGCAGCGAGCGAAGCACGCCGCCGGCCGACACGCCCCGAATCTCCTCGATCTCCGCGCGCCCCACCGGCTGGCGGTAGGCGATGACGGCGAGCGTCTCCAGCGCGGCGGCGGTGAGCTTCGGCGTTCGCACCGAGAACTGCGCGCGCTCGATGGCCGCCGCATGAACCGGCCGGGTCAGGATCTGATACCCCCCCGCCATCTCCACCAGCTCGACGCCATGCTGGTCGAAGTCGTAGTGCTCGCGGATCTGCTCCAGCGCGACGCGGACGTCGGCGAGCGAGGCGTCCGCGTCCAGGGTCGCGAACTCCTCCGCCGTCAGTGGACGGGCGGCGCCGAACAGCGCGGCTTCAAGCAGCTGGGCGAGCGGAGTCACGGGCGATCACCATCGGCGAGAAGGGAGACGGCTGAGCGAGGCGGACGGCGCCGCGCTTGGCCAGCTCCAGCAGGGCCAGCAGGGTGGACAGGACGTCCACGATCGTGGGACGCGGCCGAGGGCCTCCAGCCAGCCGAACTCGGGATACTGCTCGAGCAGGGCCTCGAGCCGGCGGGTTGCACCCTCTACATCGAGCGGCCGGGCGACGACCCGGTGCAGAATCGGCGACGGGATGGCCGCGACCACGCGCTGCACCGCCTCCAGCAGATCGATCACCTTCGAGCGTGAGCGGAAGCGGCGGAAGCTCGGGCGGCGGGGGCAGGTACCCGCGCGCGAACCGTTCCGCCCGCCGCTCCGCCGTGCGGCCCATCCAGACCGCGATCTCGCGGATCTGCTGATACTCGAGCAGCCGCCTCACCAACTCCGCGCGGGGATCCTCCCACCCGTCCTCCTCCGAGCGGCGCGGCAGCAGCATCTGCGCCTTGAGGCGGACCAGGCGGCTGGCCATGTCCAGGTAGTCGGCGGCCTGATTGAGGCCCAGCTCGTGGATCGCCTGAAGGAACTGATCGGCGATGCGCGCGATCGGGATCTCCGCGATCTCGATCTGCTCTTCGCGGAGCAGATGCAACAGGAGATCGAGCGGGCCGGAATAGGCGTCCAGCTGGACGACGAACGCGGGGCCGGCGCCGAGCGCCGTGGTCGGGGCTTCGGGGAGCGTCATAGGCTAGAAGAGTCCCGCCAGCGGGGTCACCACCTGGTACGGGGCGATAAAACGGCCCAGCATCCGCATCACCGCGTAGGCCGGCGCCAGCAGGACACCGACGACCGGTTGAAACACGAACATGAGAATGAACAACGGAAGATAGCCGAAACGCTGTAGCCCGCGATACCAGCTGCCCGCCCGGGGCGGGAGGGCGTGATAGAGCAGATGCGAGCCGTCCAGCGGCGGGATCGGAATCAGGTTGAAGAAGCAGAGGATCAGATTGAGCCAGATCCCGTGAACCATCATGCGCTGGGCGGTATCGAGAACCGGAGTCGCGCCGGGCATGGCCCGCGCGGCCACGCCGAGCAGCACGAACACGAGCGAGAAGCCGAAGGCGAGGAAAAGATTGGTGATGACACCCGCGGACGAGACCAGGATGTCGCCCCGGACATAGCGCTTGTATTTCCTCGGGATTCACCGGCACCGGCTTGGCGCCGCCGAAAGTGAATCGCCCGCCCGAGCCGAACCAGAGCAACGCCGGCAAGGCGAGGCTCATCCAGGGATCGATGTGCGGCATCGGGTTGAGAGTGACCCGGCCGAGGAGGTAGGCGGTGTCGTCGCCCTGGCGCAGCGCGGTGGCGGCGTGGGCATACTCATGTGCCGTCATGGCGAACACGAGCATGGGCAGGGCGAGGATGAATTCGCTGAGCTGTGCTTCCAGGTCGCCGTCCTGTTCGGCGAGACGGCGGAAGGTTACATCACCGGAATGGAGATGCCAAGTCAAAGCGGCGCCCCGCTTGACCTTGCGGGCCCTGGTCCCTAAGTTTCCGCCCTCGTCGCTCCCGGGCCACTGCGGGAGCGCCCGTCTCTCAGCCGAGGTTGCCGTGCCCCGAATCGAATCCGCCAAGAAGCGCATGCGTCAGGGCCGTGCCCGTACCGCCCAGAACCGCACCCAGCGCAGCCGGCTCCGGACCGCGCTCAAGAAGGTGCGCAGCGCGACCGGCGCCGAGGTCGAGACGGCCTACGCCGAGGCGGTGCAGCTGCTCGATCGGGCGGGCCGGAAGAGCCTGATCCACCCGAATGCCGCGGCGCGGCAAAAGAGCCGCCTGGCCAAGCTGAAGGCCAAGAAGTAAAGCGTGAGAGTAGAGCTGGAGAGTAAACAGGGGCGGCGGGCACCTGCGTGTCCACGGGTACGCACTTTGACCGGCCGTAGACGCCTCACGACCAGCTTGCAGCTCTAGTCGGCTCTCTCCGTGCTCACGTTTACGTCGCCTGCCGCTCACACCCCGCCAGCTCCGCCCCGCAGCGCTCACAATACCATTCGGTCGGCCGGTTCAGCGTCCCGCACTCGCCGCACTTGAGTGTCTTGGCCACACCGGGTGCGCCGGGCTTGCCGCCCGCGGGCGCGGCGGCGGCTGCGGTCTCCACCGCGCGGGAAGCCTGCGCCGCGCTGCCGGGGTTGCTGGGCCGGCGAGGCGCCGGCGCGGCTTGACTCCTCGTCGCGCACGCGACTTGAGAAACGCCAGCTCGTCCACCTGGGCCGCCGGCTGCTCCGGTTCGCGGGCCCGCGGCTGGGGCTTCGGAGTGGCCGTCGGCATCGGTCGACCTCGGCCATCGGGCTCGGGAGCCGGCGGCGGGGGCGACCGCTCGATCATCGGCTCAGGTGGCGGAGTGTCATGGCGCCGGCGGAGGCGCCACCGGCTCCGCCGGCCGCATCGGGGCCGCGATGAGGGCTTGAACTTCGGCCAGCCTGGCGATCTCGTCGCCCACCGTCTTGAGCTGGTCGCGCAAGCCGCCGAACCGGCGGTCGCTCTCCCCGCTGATGCGCTGCCATTCATCGTCGGCGAACTCGCCGACCGTGTGCCGCACCTCGGCCTCGGCCAGCTCGTCCTCGGCGTCACGGCGTTGTCTGTCGAGCTCCCCCTGCGAGGACTTGTGCCGCTGCAGGTCGTCGGCGATCGTCGCCGCATGACCGCGCAGCTCGCTCGATCACGCCACGAAGCCGCACCTCGTAGTCGGCACGCACCTTCTGGCGCACGGCGGGCGGCGCCTTGTCTGCCGTCCCGTCGAGCTTGGCGAGCCAGTCCTCGAACTTTGCGCGCTGCTCCAGCAGGGCTTCGATGCTGTTGTCGGATTCGTTGGCCATGGGAGGCTTCCTCTGGTCGTTCGACCGGCTAGGATCAACGTCAGCAAAATCTAACTACACCCTTCTGCCAGCCCTAGTCTAGCGTCGGGGTCCTGCCGAGCAGGCTCCGGCCGCCGCGGCCGTCCGGCGCGAAGACCACCTGGCCGCGGACGATGGTCGTGTCGGCCCGGCCGATCAGCCGCCGCCCGGCGAACGGCGTGTTGCGGCTCTTGGAGAAGAATTCCTCGGGGCGGACCGTCCACGCCGCCGTCGGATCCAGCACGACGACATCCGCGGTGGAGCCGGCGGCGAGAGTCCCCCCGGGCAGATTGAAGATCTTCGCCGGCATGGCGCTCATCCGGTTCACCAGGTCCACCAGCGTCAGGAGACCGCTCTCCACCAGCTCGGTGATCGCGAGGCCCAGCGCGGTCTCCAGCCCGATGATGCCGTTGGGGGCGTCGTCGAACTCCCGCTCCTTGGCGTCGTAGTGGTGCGGCGCGTGGTCGGTGCAGATCACGTCGATGGTGCCGTCGCGGAGCCCCTGGCGAATCGCCTCACGATCCTCCGGCTCCCGCAGCGGCGGATTCATCTTCGCGTTGGTGTTGTACCCCTCGCACGCCTCGTGGGTCAGCGTGAAGTGGTGGGGGCACGCCTCCGCGGTCACCCGGAGGCCCTTCTCCTTGGCACGGCGAATCAGCTCGACCGATCCCCGGGTGGACATGTGGCAGAGGTGCACGTGCCCACCGGTGAGCTCCGCCAGCAGGATGTCGCGCGCCACCATGATCTCCTCCGCGGCGGCCGGGATGCCCTTGAGCCCGAGGCGGGTGGAGACGAGTCCTTCGTGCATCGCGCCGCCCGGCGGCGAGCGTGGGCTCCTCGCAGTGGTCCGCGACCGGTATCGCCGAAGGTGCGGGCGTACTCCAGCGCCGTGCGCATCATGTGGCTCGACGACCACCGGCTTGCCGTCGTCGCTGACGGCGACCGCGCCGGCGCCCACCAGCTCCCCGAACTCGGCGAGCTGCTGCCCTTTCTGTCCCAGCGACACCGCGCCGATCGGATAGACCCGCGCCTTCGCGGCGCGCTGCGCCTGACTCACGATGAAGCCGACGGCGGCCTGGTTGTCGGTGACCGGATCGGTGTTGGGCATGGCGCAGACCGCCGAGAACCCACCCGCCGCCGCGGCCATCGCGCCGGTGGCCACCGTCTCCACATCCTCCTGCCCCGGCTCGCGCAGATGCACGTGGAGGTCGATCAGCCCGGGGGCCACCACCTTGCCGCTCGCGTCCACGATGATCGCATCGTCCGGCCGCCCAGATCCCTGCCCGACGCCTGAATCTTGCCGTCGGCGATGTAGACGTCGGTCACCTCGTCGGTGCCGCGCGCGGGATCGATCACCCGGCCGCCGCGAATCAGGATCGGCCGCACTATTCCCCTCCCCCGCCGTGCGCCCAGTCGGGCGAGCCGCCGGCGAGCAGGTACAGCACCGCCATGCGCACGGCGACGCCGTTGGTCACCTGCGGCAGAATCACGCTGTGCGGCCCGTCGGCGACGTCGCTGTCGATCTCGACCCCGCGGTTCATGGGGCCCGGGTGGAGGATCAGCAGGTCCTTCGGCGCCCGAGCCAGTCGCTCGGTGGTCACGCCGAACACCCGGTTGTACTCCCGAAGCGAGGGCAGAAATCCCGACTGCATCCGCTCGAGCTGGAGCCGCAGCACGTTGAGTGCGTCGGCCCACTGGATGGCGTCCTCGATCCGCGGCAGGATGGTCACGCCCAGCTCGTGCACGTTGCGGGGAAGCAGCGTGGCCGGCCCGCAGACACCCACCTGCGCGCCGAGCTTGGTCAGGCCCCAGATGTTGCTGCGCGCGACCCGGCTGTGGAGGATGTCGCCGCAGATGGCGACCTTGAGTCCTTCGAGCCGCCCGAAGCGATCGCGGAGCGTGAGCATGTCGAGCAGGCCCTGGGTGGGATGCTCGTGCTTGCCGTCGCCGGCATTGATCACGTTGGAGCGGATCCGCTGGCCGAGAAACTGGGCGGCGCCCGATGCGCCGTGGCGGATCACGACCATGTCGATCCGCATCGCCTCCAGGTTGCGCGCGGTGTCGACCAGGGTCTCGCCCTTGCTCACGGAGCTGCCCGCGGTAGCGACGTTGACCGTGTCCGCGCTGAGCCGCTTTTCCGCGAACTCGAACGAGATCCGCGTTCGGGTCGAGGCCTCGAAGAACAGATTCACGATGGTCTTGCCGCGGAGCGCCGGCACCTTCTTGATCGCCCGCTCGCTCACTTCTTTGAACGGCTCCGCCGTGTCGAGGATGAGCTGGATCTGTTCCCGGCTCAGCGGCTCGAGCCCGACCAGGTCCTTGCCGAGTGCCGCGGTCACGGATGCACCAGCTCCACGGCGTCCCGGCCGTCCAGTTCGGAGACCAGCACGTCCACCCGGTCCCCGGCGCCGGCGGTGACCTTCATCCCCACGATGTCGGCCTGGATCGGCAGCTCGCGGCCGCCGCGATCGATCAGCACGCAGAGCAGGATGCGGCGAGGACGCCCGAAGTCGGAGCACTCGTCCAGCGCAGCGCGGACGGTGCGGCCGGTATAGAGCACGTCGTCCACGATGGCGACGGTCTTGCCGTCGAGGTCTGGGAGGCTGGTCTCGCCGACGACCGGGCGAGGCCCGACCGTCTGGAGGTCGTCGCGATAGAGCGTGATATCGAGTTTGCCCCACGGGATGGCCGTGCCCTCGGCCTGGGCGATGAGCGCCCGGAGCCGCGCCGCGAGCTCGACGCCCCGACGCTGGATCCCCACGAGCACGAGTCCTTCGGTTCCATGGACGCGCTCGACGATTTCGGTCGCCATGCGCGCCAGCGTGCGGGCCAGCGCGCGATCGTCCATCAGGGGCACTCGGGTGGGCATCGGGGCGGGAAGCTAGCGGCGGAGCGAGACACGCGAAAGGGTGGTCAGATGGGGCCGACGCGCATCAGGATTTCCGACTGCCCGACCCGCGGCAGCGGCATCACCGCCTTGGGATCCTTCATGTCGACCTTCGCGGCGAGCGCGGCGCGATGCTCGGCCGGGGTGGTCTGGCTCCATGCGACCGCCACCGAGTCACCCCGGAGCGCCAGCACCGGGAAACTCGCGGCCGCGTCGGACTCGCTCACCAGCTCTTCCGTCCGGAAGGACCGGCCCCGGTCCGACGAGCGGCGCAGCAGCACGCGCGGCATCTCGCTCAGACCGTCGTCCCAGGCGAGGAACACCTGCCGGCCCGCGAGCGCGAGCTGCACGTGCGCGGGACGGGCGCGCTCACCGGTCGCGATGGGCTGCGCCGTGAAGCTCCTGGCGCCGTCGGTGGACCGCGCGTAGTACACGCCCGCCGCTCCTTCCTTTCCGGTCCACCAGGCCACGTGCACGCCGCCCTCGGCGTCCACCTCCAGCGAGGGCCCCGCGTGCGGGCATCCCGGATACACCCAGTCGTCGGCTCGAGCGCGCACGGGAGCCGCCCAGGTCGTGCCTCCGTCCGACGAACGGGTGACGACGATGTCGCGGACGTCGCCCGCCAGGATCGCTCGCCATGCGACGTAGATCATCCCGTCCGGAGCAACCGCCACCGCGGTGCGGCAGCAGGGACAGGTGGGATCGCTGTAGACCGGCCGATTCGGGTCCCAAGTGGTCCCTCCATCGGTCGACCGGCTCATCCAGACGCCCGATTTCCCCTTTCGCGCGTCGAGCCAGGTGGCCAGCAGCGATCCGTCCGGCGCGGCCGTGAGCGCGTGGAAGTTGTGCGAGCCGAATTCGGCGCCGTCATTGATCGTGCGCGGCCGGCTCCAGGTGCGACCGGAGTCCGCCGAGCGGATGAATCGCAGCGCGCTCTTGGGGAAGCGCTCACCGGGCACCTCCTTCCCCACCGTATACAGGACCGAGACCCTGCCGGCGGAGTCGGCGGCGAGCTGCGGAGGTGCCTCGCCATGGGCCTCGATGGGCCCCAACGGGTCACGGAAGGTGCTGGCCGGCAGAGGTTCCGACGCGCCCGGGGGCGTCACCGAGACGTGCAGGCTCCCATCGGAGCCGCCGTCCGGGGCCGAGACCCAGGCCACCACGCTGCCCCCATCCGGCATAGCGACGAACATTGGCGTGGCGCCGTTCTCGGTCTCCTGCGAGATCACGCGAGCCGCCGTGAAGCGGTCGGCACTCTCGGCGCCGAGCCCGCCACAGGCGCCCAGGAGCAGAGCCACGAGGGGATGGAATCGATGCAGCCATGTCATGGTGTCGTCTCTCAGTTGAACCGGTACTGCGCGCCGAGGAAGAATTGCCGCGGCGCGCCCGGGCGGAATCGCTCGCCCTGCTGGGCGTTGAACGAGGACGTCTCCGCGAATCGCCGGTCGGCGAGGTTGGTGACCCGCCCGCTCAGCTCGAGGTGCTCCATCACCGGCACCGTGGCGAACACGTTGAAGAGGTCGTGGCCGCCGTACTTGCGGGTATTCTCCGGGTCCATCCAATAGGAGCCCAGCTTGACCCATTCGACGGCGATCAGTCCGCTGCCGAAGAACCGAGGGCGATAGCTCAGTCGCCCGTTGCCCAGGAACCGCGGCGCGAGCTCCATCTCGTTGCCGGTGTAGTCCACACCCGGCCGCGGCTGCCACTCCACATAGGTGTGCTTGGCGTAGGACACCGCGGCGTCGAGCCGGAGGCCCCGCGCGAGGCCGATCCCCGCCCCCAGCTCTACCCCACGATGGGTGGTCGAGCCGGCGTTCTGGGTCAGGCGGAGTCCGTTGGCGGGGTCGAAGAAGGTGAGGATGTCGTCCCGGAGACGCATGTCGTAGCCGGTGACCTCGAGGGTGACGACGCCGGCGAGCGCGGTGCGGACTCCAGCTTCCCAGCTCCGCGCGCGCACCGGCCTCAGATCCACGGTGCTCACCGCCGCGCCCTGGCGGAACAGCTGGCTCTCGGACGGCGCGCGGAACGCCTCGCGGTACGAGGCGAACAGGTTGGCGTTGGGGGCCAGCTCCCAGGTCGCGCCCAGTTTCGGGCTGAGCCGGCTGAAGGACACGCCGGTCGAGCCCGGGCGCCGATGGGCACCGGTCGCGAGGTCGGTCAGACGATTGGTGTAGTCGTACCCGATCCGGTCGTACCGTGCTCCAGCGCTCAGCTGCACCCGTCCCGGCAGCGCGACGTCAGCCTGGGCGTAGGGCGAGGCCTGCCAGAAGGTCACGTCGTACTCGTACTGCACCTCGCCGTCGGTGTAGCCGGTAAAGACCTGGCCGGCACGCTGGGGCAGGATCTCCTTCTCGAGCCGGTTGCCGGGGGTGTACTCGAGATCGACCCCGGTGCTGAGGTTGGTCCTGAGGGGGGCGATCAGGGTGCGGTATCGGGTCAGCACGCCCACCGAGCGGTGCCGGCTCTCCCAGACCTGCGGATCGAAGCTCAACTGCCACGAGGGGAGCAGATCGAGCTCATTGTATCGCGTGTAGAGCGTGGCGCCGAAGGAAGACGCTTCGCCCCGGACCTGCAGCTCACTGGACAGCCGCGCGGCCATCACCCGTCGGAAAGCGATCGGTGAATAGGTGCGCGACGGCAGCGCGCTGTAGTCCTCCGTCGTCAGATCGCCGCCACCATCGCCCGGCTGATCCACGTGGGAGAGCGCGGCGACGGTCTTGAGCCGGGTGCGCTCGCCGAGGGCGTGGTCCCACCGAAGCGTGCCGCTCTGCCGGTCGTAGGGCGTTCCCTCCCGCCAGCCGTCGGCGCGGGTGACGTTGACGTCGGCCCTGAAGCCGTCCGGACCGACCGTGGTGCTCGCGGTCCCGAGGCCGCGGACGTACGTGCTGCTTCCCCCCTCCAGGAACACCTCGGCCTCGGGGGTCGGCGACGGGTCGCGGGTGAAGGCATTCACCACGCCGCCGACCGCATCGCTCCCGTACACCGCCGTCCCGGGGCCCTTGATCACCTCCAGGCGGCCGGCTTGCGGAATGTTGATCTCGTAAAGCGCGTTGTGATTGAAGAAGCCGGTGGAGCGGATCGGGACGCCGTCCTCGAGGTAGGCGTACAACGCCTTGGTGGTGATCGGCTGCCGGATGGCGGTGGCGTGGCCCTCGCCACCGAAGTTGCTGACGTAGACGCCGGGCGTGCGGTTGACGATCTCCGAGGGGTGATGCCCTCGCGTCTCCCGGATCTCCTCGCCCTGGATCACGCCGATACTCACCGGTGTCGTAGAGGCCAGCTGCTCCTCCCGCGAGCTGCTGACCACGAGCTCGGGCAGATTCACCACCGCCCGCTTGAGCCGAATCTCGATCCGGGTAGTCTCTCCCGGCACCACGGTGACGGCATGAGCGGTCGGCTGATAGCCGATAGCGCGGACCTCGAGCCGCTGGCTGCCGTACGCCACGCCCGGCGAGCTCGAACCGACCCACCGAGTCGGAAGCGACGTGCCCTCCGACGCCGTACAAACCCACGCGCGCGTCGGCGATCGCCCCGCCGCCCTCCGCGCTCAACACGACGCCTCCGACGGTACCGCGCAGATCCTGGGCACTCGCGGTGCCCACTATGATGCAGGCGCACGCCGCCAGGAGCGCGCCGCGCCACATCGTATGCATGGTGATCACAGTTCCTCCGCCACGGAGTCCGCCCGATGGGCAGACCTATGTCCAATGGGTCGGCGCGGGATGCGCCGACACGCTCAGGAATAGGCGCGCCGAAGCGCGCTCAGCTCAGCGGTGGGGCTGTGGCGGGAGGGTGGCGGCGCAGCCGTGGCTGCGCCGGCGGAGCGACATCGGGAGTCGAGGGTGTGGTGGACCAGCCGGCGGTCGCGAGGCGCGCCGCCGGTGCGGCGGTGTGGGCGACGAGCGTGACCGCGCTGCCGTGGCACGCGCCGATACAATGACAGGACGAGAGGTCAGCCGGGGAGGGCTCATCGGCCGGCGCGGACGGCGCGCGATGGTGTCCATGCTCGCCCCCGGCCAGCCACGGCATGTCCACCGGGCAGGGGTGAGCGACCGACAACCACGTTGCCCCCAGGCCGGGAGCGGCGAGGAGGAGCGTGACCAGCAGGGCGCGGCACTGCCGCACGGTGCGCAGCATGCCGTCAAGTTAGCGAGCGCTTCCCCCTCGGGGAAGCGGAGACGCGGGCCCCATCCTCCTAACCCACCCCCACCCCGAGCAGCCGCTCACCGCCGGCCCGAGTGTAGGCCTCCGCGGCGCGGGCCCTGCCTGCCTCCGCTTCCCGAACGAGGCGCACGAACTCCGGCTCGCCCCGCAACGAGTCCAGCCAGGGATCGCGGGTCAGCGCCGGCGGGCAGTGGTAACCGGCGTGTACCACCCGCTGGAGCAGGGCGAGCGCCTCGGCCCCCAGACCCAGGTGGGCAAGCTCGCGAACGTGGAGGAGCAAGCCTTCGGGGTCGTGAAATCCGGCATCCAGGATCGCGCGCGCATGGCTCAGGCAGTCCTCGACCCTCGACTCCATCGCGGCGAGCTGGGATTCGACGATGCGCTGCTCCAGGCTTCCCGGCGCGTGGCTGAGCGCGTCGCGAACCCCGGCGAGCGCCTCGTCGGTGCGGCCCAGCATCCAGAGCGCGCCGTGTCGCACGGCCTGAAGGTCTTCCACGTCGTGCAGCATGGCCTGTTGATAGTCGCCCAGTGCCCAGTAGGTGTACTGCACGCTGGTCTGGATAGAGGGATCGAGCCGGCGCGCCCTCCGGTCGGCCGCGAGCGAGGCGTCGAGGAGCCCGCAGAACCTGCAGGCGACGACTAGGCCGGCGAATAGGTGCGGGTCGGCCGCACCAGTGGACACTCGCTCGAGCAGGCGCACCATTGCCTCGGGCGCCCGGCCTTGCTCTTCGATCTCGAAATAGGTGTAGAAGTTGTGCGCGATCGCCAGATCGGGGTTGATCTCCAGTGCTCGCCGAAACGCCGCCTCCGCCAGCGCGATGCTCTCCGCGCCTCCGTCCGCGCCATACTTCGCCAGCACCCGATAAACCCGGCCCAGTCGAGCCCAGGCCGGGGCGTACCCCGGGTCCTCCTGCAACGCGCTCCGGTAGAGATCGCGCGCGGCGGTGAGTCGCGCCGGATTCGATGTGTGCCCACCCAAATGGTTGGCGCGGAGGTACAAGTCGTACGCCTTGGCATTCGCCGGCACGTCCTGCCCCAGAACGCGGTGGTCGCGCGCGGACAGCGGGATCGCCAGCGCACCCACGATCTGCCGGGCGAGATCATCCTGCAGCTGGAAGATGTCCGTGTGGCGCACCTGCGCCGTGTGCGAGGTGATGACCGTGCCGGACGGCGCCTCGAGGACCTGGGTCGAGACCCTGACCTGGTCGCCGGCCCGCAGGAGCGTACCGGTCAGCACCACGTCTACGCCCGCCTCGGTCGCGATCGCCTTGAGGTCGGGAGCGTCGCCCGCGAATCGCTGCCCCGTGGCGGTGGACCGTACCACCATCGCGTCGAGCCCCGATAGCGACGCGGTGATGGCGTCGGGCAGGCTGAACGCGAGGAAATCGGTGTCGGGATCGGGACGCAGCGTTCGGAACGGCAGGACGATGAGTCGGGTCACCGCTCGAGCCTTCGGGCTGGCACCGGTGTCGATCAACGCCCAGGCGGCCCGTACCTCCCGCGCCATTCCCGCGGCGTCGGGGTAGCGGTCGCCGGGCCGCTTGGCGAGGGCGACCTGAATGATGCGGTCCGCGGCGACGACCTCGGTGCCACCCGTGAGCGCGGGCGGCTGCGCCATCGCGACGGCGCGATACACCTCGATGATGGTGCTGCCGGTGAACGCAGGCTTGCCCGCCAGCATCTCGAACAGAATGGCGCCGACGGCGAAGAGGTCGGAGGCGGGTACGAACGGCTCGCCCTCCCACTGCTCCGGCGGCATGTACCGTGGCGTGCCGACGATCGAGCCGGGCGCGGTGAGCGTGACGTCGGTCTTGAGCTGCTCCACCAGAGGACGCGCCAGTCCGAAATCCAGCAGCTTGATTCCGTGCGCCGTGAGGAACACGTTGGACGGCTTGAGATCGCGATGGCCGATGCCGCGGGCGTGGAGCGCCTCGAGCGCCCCGAGGATGCCCAGCGTGACCTGGAGGGCCTCGGCAAGCGGCAGCGGCCCGCGGGCGATCCGGTCGGCCAGCGGCTCTCCCGCGAGGAGCTCCATGACCAGGTAGAGCTGGCCGCCTTCCTCGGCCAGTTCGTAGACGTGGCACACGTTGGGATGGCTGATGCTGGCGGCGGCTCGGGCCTCGCGGAGCAGGCGCTCGCGCTGGACGGCGTCGTCGAATGTCTCGCGCATTCGCTTGATCGCCACGGACCGGTCCAGCCGGTCGTCGTGCGCCGCGTACACCACCCCCATGCCGCCTTCACCCAGCTGCCGGGTGACGCGGTAGCGGCCGATGCTGGTCGGCTCGACCTCTGGATCCGAGGGCTTCCTGCCCCAACGGAACATCGAAATCCTCAATGGGAGCATGGTGACGACGCACGGAGGCCGTTCACCCGAAGGGACAATCTTAGCGCCCGTGAATGGCGGCGCGAGGTTCAGACGGTGCGAGGCGCGGTGGGGACGGACAGGGAGGGATTCGAACCCTCGATACGGTTGCCCGTATGCCACCTTTCCAGGGTGGTGCCTTCAACCACTCGGCCACCTGTCCCGACTCGTTGCGAGGGCGCAACTTAGCCGCTCACCAGTCGCTCGGTCAACGATTCGGAACGCGCGCCGCCGCGCTTGTAGGCCGCAATGGCGGCGGATATGTTCCGCACCGTGACCGACGCCTATCTCATTGCCGCAGCCCGCACGCCGATCGGACGTGCCGGCGGCGTGCTGGCCGACATCCGCCCCGACGACCTCGCTGCGCGCGCCATCCGCGGCCTGGTGGATCGCAGCCAGCTTCCCCTGGCCCGCATCGACGACGTCATACTCGGCTGCGCCAACCAGGCCGGGGAGGACAACCGCAACGTCGCGCGCATGGCCCTGCTCCTCGCCGGACTCCCGGTCGAAATCCCGGGTCAGACCGTGAACCGCCTCTGCGGCTCCGGCCTGCAGGCAGTGGTCAGCGCTGCCCACGCCATCCGTGCCGGCGAAGGTGCGCTGTTCCTCGCGGGTGGAGTCGAGAGCATGACCCGCGCACCCTACATCCTGCTCAAGACCGGCAAGGCGTGGGACCGTACGCCGCCGGCCATGGCCGACAGCACGGTGGGATGGCGGTTCACCAACCCGGCACTACCGCCCGACTGGACGATTTCCCTGGGACAGACGGCGGAGCGAGTGGCGCAGAGCCATGGGATTACGCGGAGGGAGCAGGACGCCTTCGCTGTGGAGAGCCAGCGCCGGGCCCAGGCCGCACTGGCCGGGGGCGTCTTCGCCGACGAGATCCTGCCGATCGAGGTGACGAAGAACGGGCGGCCCCACATGATCAACGACCGACGAGCCGCCCCGCGCGGACGTGACGCTGGAAGGCCTGGCCAAGCTTCAACCGGCGTTCCAGAAGGGCGGGACGGTAACGGCGGGATCGTCCAGCGGCATCAACGACGGGGCGGCAGTCCTGGCGGTCGCGTCGGCGGACGCGGTCAAGGAGCTCGGCGCCAGCCCGCTCGCTCGCGTGGTCAGCAGCGCCGTGGCCGGCGTGGACCCGAGCTGCATGGGACTGGGCCCGGTCCCCGCGACGCGAAAGGCGCTCGACCGGGCGGGCCTCACCGTCGAGGACCTCGACCTGATCGAGCTCAACGAGGCGTTCGCCGCACAGTCGCTGGCCTGCATCCGGGACCTGGGGCTCGACCCCGAGCGGGTCAATCCCTACGGTGGCGCCATCGCGCTGGGGCACCCGCTCGGCGCGAGCGGCGCACGCATCCTCACGACCCTGATCCACGCGCTTCGCCGCACCGGCGGCCGCTACGGGCTGGCGACCATGTGCATCGGCGTCGGCCAGGGCATCGCGATGATCGTGGAAGCGGCCTAGCGCAGCATCTCCGCCAAGACTCTACCCTGAGCCCCCCCCGGCGCGGTGAGACCCAGTAGCGCCGACAGGGTCGGGGCGATATCCGCCACGGCCGCCGGCGTCTGTCTGATCCCCGGCACGATCCGGCTTCCAAACCACAACAGCGGCACCTGCTGGTCATATCCCCACGGAGTTCCGTGGCCGGTTCCGGTGGCCTCGTCGTCCACCAGGATGTAGGGCGCCATCTGGTAATAGAGGTTGCCGCTTCGGGCCGGGTAAAAGGAGAGGACCTCTCCGGTGCGTGCGCCCGCGGCTCGCGCTCGCGCAAGATCGGCCGTGGTGAGCGCCTCGTACACACCCGGCACCGAGAGCACCGCGGCCTGCGCCACGCGCTCGGCTTCTTCGATGGGCACCTTGCGGGCTCGGAGGGCCGCCAGGTTCAGATAGAGGTGTGGCTGATCGTGATGAATGATCCAGCCGGGTGCCGGCGCGCTGCCCCAGCGGGCCTGCAGCGCGGCCCCGACGACGGTATCGATGACCGCGGGATGAAAGCGGCGCGCCGAGGCGCCGGGATGGAGTCTGGCGAAGACCTCGGGAAGCGGGGCGACGCCGTGATCCGCGGTAAGCACTACCACGATGTTGGCGAGTCCGACAGTCCGGTCGAGATAGCCGAACAGCCGTGCCAGAGTGCGATCGAGCCGCAAGGTCACGTCCATCACCTCGTGGCTGTCGGGCCCGTACGCGTGGCCGACCCGGTCATTGGCGGAGAAGCTGATCCCCAGCACATCGGGCACGGTATCGCGCCCAAGTCGCTCGGCCGCAACCGCACGCATCGCGAAATCGGCCACGACGTCGTTGCTGAAGGGCGATTGGTCGAAGGCGTCCACGAAGCCCTCGCCCAGCACGGCGCCTCCCTTGATCGGATGTGGGAAAGTGCGCCCCATGCCCGACTCATCCGCCTCGGTTGGTACGTCGTCCGGTCCCACCGCTTCGTAGGCAACCGGTGGGAGCAGTCGGTCCCAGGTCTTGCCGAAGAACGAGGTGACCTTCCCTGAGGCGTTGAACTCCGCCGCCCACGCGGGCAGCTCGGGGCGGTAGTACGTGGAGGTGACGAACAGGGTGTCTTCCATCCAATACGCCGCGTCGGCCAGGTGTCCGCCCAGCATGATCGCCGAGCGGTCCTTCGCCGAGACCGTGACCACCTTGCTCCGTCCGCCGGTCGAGATCTTGAGCAGGTCGCCCACCGTGGCGCCCTGCAGGTTCCGCGGCGAGCGGCCCTCGGACTCCACCCCGAGCAGTCGCACCGTGGTATCGGCGGCGCAGTAGGTCTCCCGTCCGGTCCGGGTGTCGAACCAGTCGTTCGCGATGATCCCGTTCACCTGCCCGTAGCTGCCCGTGAGGATGACCGCGTGACCGGGACAGGTGGACGTCGTGGCGTGCTCGTAACGCGCCTCGGCGAAGCTGGCTCCGCGCTCCAGAAACAGGTTGAAGCCGCCTCGACCGAAGTACTGGCGGAACCGATCCATATAGTCGGCACGGAGCTGGTCCACGGCGATGGCCACGAACCAGTCGCGGCCGAGCGGCGCGCACCTGCGCGTCGGTAACAGCAGGAACACCCAGTCCCAGGACGCCCGCGAGGAGCAGGACGACCCATTTCACGAGGCCGACTCCGCCGCCGAGGTGGGCAGCTCGCAGTCCTTGCGCAACTTCAGCGCGTCCGCGATCGCCCCCCACGAGAACGCCGCGACGTTGCCGTCGTTGTGCACCGCGTAGAAAGCGCCGCTCGGGAATTGCCCGAACCCGCGCTGCGTCAGCGCGATCCCATCCGTGTTCAGCGTGGTCTCTCCCTGGAAGGAGCCCAGGTGGTCCAGGGTCTGCCGGTCGAAAACATGGAAGGTGTTGACCGCAAGGTCCTGATCGGTCGCCACCCAGTACCCGCTGGTGTCCCCGCAGGCGTAGAGGATGATGCCCTCGGCCTGATGCGGAAACAGCCCCGAGTCGATGGTCTTGCCGGTGAACCGGCCGTCGAGCGTATACACCTTGATGTGCGAGCCGGTCTCCAGCTCCTCGGCGATCAGAAGCCGGTTGTTGGGCACGTCGGCGGCGATCGATTCCACCACCTTCAGGACCCCCGGCCCCGAGGTATCGCCGAAGGCCGCGACCGACTCGGCTCGCAGGCGGCCGGAGCCGATGGCCACCCGGAACTGCCGCACGCGCTCCCCGAGGAGGCTGTCGGGCGGCACCGACTCGTCCGCCATCTCATAGTTGTCGGTGACGTACACGATGTAGGCACCCGGCTCCTCCGCCGGATACACCGCAAGACCGTACGGCTTCTTCAGCAGGTCACCCCCGAAGGTTCCCAGCGGGGTGAAGGCGGGGAGGGAGAACACCTGGACGCGGTGGTTGTCGCGCTCCACCACCATCGCGAGGTCGTCGATCACGATGATCCCGTTGGGCCGATCCATCCGTCCCGGGCCCGTGCCCGATCCACCGACCCGGCGGAGCTCCCGGCCCGTGGCGGCGTCGTTCACCACCAGGACATCGGTCGTCTTCGCCGTGGAGAGGAGCCAGTGCTGGCCCTCCGGACCGTGCCAGACAGCCGGGGAGTCGATGTTGTCCAGGGTGTCGCGCACGGTCTGCCACGCTTCAGTCAGACGCGCGGGTGGCGCGGGCGTCGCGACGGGCGCTCGGCGCCAGGACGGCGGCGCGTTCCCTCGACCGCAGGCCTCCGCACCAGCATCACGAGAGCGCCGACGGCGACGATCGGTCTCAGTACAATCACTGTCCCTCCAGTGAACGAGTTGGCCGGGCGATCTCATCGGTGTACCGCAAGCCCAACGTCCCCAGCTCTCGTAGAACTCCGCCTGCCGCGGTCGCACGCTGCACACCCTGGTAGGTGCGGAACGGCTCATTCGTCAGATTGACCAGCTCGAGGAACGCGGCTGTCGACGCGTCAACCGATAGCTCGCTGGACAAGTCGAGCTGCAGATGCTTGTCGAGGAAAATGTCTTCGCCGCCGTTCCTCAGGCGTGCCTTCACTCGCCTCCGAACTCCAGGATGAAATCGTCATTGTAGTTGAGGCTGACCTGGCCCGAGAACCGCCTCGCTCGTAGCTGAGCGCGGTATTGAACACGTGCGCGCGCCTGCCCCGCGAGGCGTGCCGTCCGCCCGCCAGGCAGCGTGGCCTCAGACTCGGTGTACGTGTAGTTGGCATAGATTCCCAGCCCGTCGAGCGGCTTGAGGCAGCATGCGGAGCTGCTGCTGGACGGCGACCTCGATCCCGCGGATCTCCGCCGACTTCGACGTTGCGCGGCTGGCTGGTCGCCCCGCCGAGATCGTTGTCCTCGGTGAAGAGAAAGATCGGATCGCTCAGCCGCTTGTAGAACGCGCCGGCTGACAGGACCCCGATGCGCGGATCGTAGTGCTCCGCGAGAAGGTCGAAGTTTCGGGAGAGCGTCGGGTCGAGATCGGGATTGCCGAGCATCAGATCCTCTTCCTCGCGCAGACGAAACGGGACCAAATCGAAGAAGTTCGGCCGCGAGATCGTGGTGGTGAATGCGGCCCGGAGGTTGGTCTGCGGCGTGATGCGGTAGCGCGCGTGCACTCCCGGGAACACATCGACCGTACGTCTTCGCCCCAACCTGCGGTGTCAATGTCTCTTCCTCCGGATCGAAGGCGAATCCGCGGCCGCGGAACCGGGTGTGCTCGTACCGCACGCCCGGCAGAATCATCAGTTCCGGTGTCGAGATTAATCTCGGTCATGCCATATACGGCGATTACCCGCTCATCGATTTCGTAATCGTTGGTCCCGAGCTCCGTCAGCGGCCCGCCGTCCAGGGACGAGCCAAACAGATCGGGGAAATCGAGGAGCTCGCGCGGGGTGGTGCTGAACGGCAGGTAGGCGTAGTCCCCTCCCAGATACCCGTCGGCGTCGAGCTCCGACCCGGCTTGCTGGCCCAGGACGATGTCATCGGCCCCATCGGCCAACTCGAACTCTTCCTCGGTCACGTCCTGGTACTTGTCCTTCTGCCGATACTTGGCGCCATCCTGAAGCTGCCGGTGGCCTGCCGCCCCAGGCCGTAGGGGATGGTGAAATTCAAGGCGGCGACCTTGTCGGTGTTCGCCGTGAAGCTCGACGCCTGCCCCACGGCATCAAAGAGATACGTGCCGTCGACCGTGCCGTCGGCCGGGTTGGCCCGCACAAGCGTTGGATCGCTGATATCGGGATCGAAGGCCACGTCCTCTTGCACGAAGAAGATCTCGTTGTCATAGGGCGTGTCCTGCACCGAACGTGACCAGGTGAGTCGGTAGTCGATCCCGAGACCACTGCCGGTCAGGTGGTCGCCGCCCAGCGTTACGTTGTAGGTCCGCGCCTTCTCCAGCCGATTCTTGTGGCGGAACTGAGCTCCCCATCGGCGACGCCGTTGATCAGCCGCCGACGCTGTTCCTCGTCCGCCAGCTCGGAGTAGATGCCGGTGAGTGTGAGTGAGGAGTTGTCGCTCAGCCGGTAATCGAGCGCGGCCGTTCCACCCGTGCGCTCGCGCCAGAGCGAGTAGTGCCGGAGGTCGAGCGCCTCCAGGGCGTCGTCGTCCGATGGCCGTCTCCGATGTCGAACTCAGGCTCGACGTCATCCGAGCCAAAGTCGCGCCGGGTGAACGAGCCGGAGACGAGGAAGCCGAAACGGCCGTCGGCCACCCGGCTGCCGTAGGTGACGGCACCGTTGCCGGAGAAGTCTTCGCGGATCGGCGCATACCCGCCCGCCGCCTCGACCGAGAAGTGGGTCGATCGGGCGCCTTCCGCGTCACCAGGTTGACCGAGCCTCCAATGGCGTCGGCATCCATGTCCGGGGTGATGGCCTTGGACACCTCGATGGATTCGAGGATGTCCACCGGCACGGCATCGAGCTCCGACCTGGCGGATCTCGCTCTCCGGCGAAGGCACCTCCGTCCCGTTGAAGGTCACCTGCGTGTTCTGCCGCGGGACCCCCCTCGGATCTGGATGTACCGCCCTTCACCCTGGTCGCGCTCGACCGCGACACCGGGAAGACGCTGCACCGCCTCGGGGGCCGAGGCGTCGGGGAACCGGCCCATCTGGTCGGACGCCACGACGTTCTGGATGTTCGCGGCGTTCTTCTGCCGGTTGAGGGCCTCGGCCTGATTCTTCGCGCGAACCCCGAGGACCTGGACCTCCTGGAGAACGACGGCGGAGACGGGAAGGACGACGTCCACTTCAGCGTCTTCACCGGAGGTTACGGCTGACCGACATGGCCTGACGCTGGCGTCCGATATAGGCCACGTCGAGCGTATCGCTTCCGGCCGGAACCCTCGGCAACACGTAGCGACCCTTGCTGTCGGTGATGGCGGACAAGGTCGAGCGGCGCAACTGCACGCGAGCTCCCGTCGAGCGCCCGGCCAGTCTCGGACTCCGTGACCCGACCGTGGATTCGGCCCACGCCCTGGGCGGCGAGAGGCCGGGACCCCTGCACCATCGCGAGGGCCAGCAGCGCCATCGCGGCGATTACGAACACATCTGGACGACGGTAGAACCGGCATGTGCCCTCCTCCGGGACGGGTCCTGCGTGGGGTGCCGACGGTGTCAGATGACCGGCAGCGGACGTGTTGCCTGCGAGCGACTACACGAGACCCGATGAGGAGCGCCGGGTCCAGCGCGACAACGTGATCGATACAGAGCTGTGACTGCCGACTCTTGGAACGACTCCAATGGCCAGCCGCCTGCCCTCGACTACAGGTACCACCGCTCCAGCCCGCGAGCGGCTGCATACGATGCCCGTGCTTCCTGCACCGACGGCATCTCCGAGACCTCGGCCACGGGCACGTCCCACCAGGATTCGTAACCACCCACGCGCACTTCGCGGTCGGCTTCGCAGTGGATGACGACCGTGCTCGCCATGCCGCGAGCCTGTCGCAATGCGTCCTCCAGCTCCACCATCGAGCGGACTCGCAGGACACAGGCACCCAGACTCTCGGCGTTGGCGGCGAGGTCCACGGGGAGGTACTCGCCGGCGAGAGCACCATCCGCCGTGCGATAGCGGTACTCGGTGCCGAAGCCGCTCGAGCCCAGCGACTCCTGACAAGCCCGCCGATGGAGGCAAAGCCGTGGTTGTCGATCAGCACGACGGTGAGCTTGACGCCTTCCTGGACCGCCGTCACGATCTCCGACGACATCATCAGCCACGAGCCGTCGCCGACCATCACGTACACCTCGCGGTCGGGAGCCGCCATCTTCACGCCGAGCCCGCCGGCGACCTCGTAGCCCATGCAGGAGTAGCCGTACTCCACGTGGTAGCCCTTCGGGTCCCGCGAGCGCCACAGCTTGTGCAGATCGCCCGGCAGGCTGCCGGCGGCGCAGACCACCACGTCGCGCGGGCTCGGCGACGCGTCGTTCACCGCGCCGATGACCTCGCCCTGGCTCGAGCAGCGGCCGTGGCCCAGCGCGTAGATGCGCGTCCACCTTCGCGTCCCACGCCTCGTTGCAGCTCGACGCGCGCCGCGGCGCGGTACGGCCGGGCCACCGGCCAGCCCGCGAGCGCCTCGCGCGAGCTGCTCGAGCGTCGCGCGCGCATCGCCGATGAGCGGCAACGCCGGCGTGCTTGTGCGCGTCGCAGCTCGGCGACGTTGATGTTGATGAAGCGCACGTTCGGGATCCTGGAACGCGGTCTTCGAGGCGGTCGTGAAGTCGCTGTACCGGGTGCCGATGCCGATGACCAGGTCGGCCTCGCGCGCGATCCGGTTCGCGCCGGGCGTGCCGGTCACGCCGATCGCGCCCAGCGCGCTGCGGATGATCGAACGGCAGCGCGCCCTTCCCCGCCTGCGTCTCGGCCACCGGGATGCCGGTCGCGCTCGACGAAGGCGTCGAGCGCCTCGGTCGCCTCGGAGTAGATCACGCCGCCGCCGGCGACGATCAGCGGCCGGCGCGCCGCGCGGATCAGCTCGACGCGCGCTTCGGCAGCGCGGCCGGTCGGGCGACGGTCCGCGGCAACATGCCAGACGCGCTTCTCGAAGAACTCGACCGGGATAGTCGAACGCCTCGGCCTGCACGTCCTGCGGCAGGCGAGCGTCACCGCGCCGGTCTCGGCCGGGTCGGTGAGCACGCGCATCGCCTCGGGCAGCCGCGCGAGGAGCTGCTCGGGGCGGTCGATGCGGTCCCAGTAGCGGGAGACCGGGCGGAAGCGTCGTTGACCGATACGTCCTGCGACCAGCCGGCTCTCGAGCTGCTGCAGCACCGGCGCCGACGCGCCGGCTGCGCGAAGATGTCGCCGGGCAGCAGCAGCACCGGCAGGCGGTTGATGGTGGCGCCGCGCCGCGCCCGTGATCATGTTCGTCGCGCCGGGGCCCGATCGACGCTGGTGCAGGCGAGCGTCTGCAGCCGGTTCGTCATCTGCGCGTAGGCCGCGGCCGCGTGGACCATCGCCTGCTCGTTGCGCGACTGGTAGTACGCGATCCGGCTCGGCGTCTGCTGCAGCGCCTGACCGATGCCGGCGACGTTGCCGTGCCCGAAGATCCCGAACACCCCGGCGAAGAACGGCTGCTCGCACGCCGTCCCGCTCGACGTGCTGCGCGGCGAGGAACAGCACCAGCGCCTGGGCCATGGTGAGCCGCTTGGTCTCGTCGCGCCGGCTCACCGGGCCACCCCCGCCGGCGCCACCAGCGGCACGCGTGGATCCCGCGGCATGGCGACCCAGGTCCGCCGGATCCAGGCGTAGCGCGGGTCGTCGCTGAACGCGAGCGAGCGCGAGTCGCTGGGACCGGCCAGCACGTTCAGGTAGTACATGGCGTACTCGGGCGGGGCGACGCAGGGCCCGTGGTAACCGCGGGGCACCAGGAAGACGTCCCCATCCCTCACGACCACGGTCTCGTCGATCGCGCGATCGGCGGTGTAGGTGCGGTGCAGGCCGTAGCCGTCCGCGCCCTGAATGCGGAAATAGTAGATCTCCTCCAGCTCGGCTTCCCCCTCGGCGGCGCCGTCGTCGTGCTTGTGCGGCGGATAGGAGGACCAGTTCCCGCCGGGGGTGAATACCTCGACCACCACCAGCCGGTGCGCCGGCACGCCGCCGGCGACGAAGCAATTGTTGACCTGGCGCGTGGCGCTTCCCGCGCCCCGCATCTCCACCGCGACATCCGAGGCCGGCACGTAAGCGGCCGTGAGCCGTCGGTCCGCGAACGCCCAAGGCAGGGCCAACTCGGCGCCGCCGGCGCTGGACAGGACGACCTCGGCCCCGACCGGCAGGTATGCGAAGTCGCTGATGCCCTCGAAGACGCCGTCGCGGCCATCCAGCGTGCATCGGAAGCCACCGCCCTCGATGGCGCAACCGCCGGACAGCGGCAGCACCAGCATCTCCCGGGTCCCGGTAGAGATCCGGCGTGACGTCCCCGGCGACAGGCGGATGACGCTCAGGCCGGTGTAGCGCCATCCCGCCGCGCTCGGCGTCACCTCCACCGGGTCGTCGCCCGCTGTCAGTGTGCCCGCGGGCCAGTGCAGGCGCTCGCTCATCCGTGGACCAGCTTTGCAGCGGCGGACACCGCGCCCGCGACGTCGCCATCCGGCGGATACAGCAGCGCCCGGCCCGCGACGAGTCCACGCACCTGCGGTATCCTGAGCGCCCGCTTCCATCCCTCGAACACCTCGGCGGGCCGGTTGCCCGGGTCGCCGCCGAGGAGGAGGGTGGGCAGCGTGGTCGCCTCGAGCACCCGCTCCATGTCCTGGGTGACGTGCACCTTGAGCCAGGTGTACGCGGAGGTGTTGCCCAGCCCCGAGGCCACGCTGATGACGCGCACCAGCTCGTCGGGCTCCTTGACGATGCGAACCGAGCCATCCGCCTCGCGACACGCGGGCAGCGGCTCCACCATCGCCACCAGCTTGCGTGCGGCCAGCTCCGTCGACGGCACGCGCGCACCCCTCGAGCGTCGCCGCGGTCCCGGGATCGTTGAGCGCCAGGCGGAGCAGCATCTTGCCGCCATCCAGCCCTCGACCGAGCGATCGCGTCGGTGTCGTAGGCCGTGAACCGGTCGTCGAGCTCCCAGGCCGCGCCAGGAAGCCCGCCGCGATTCATGGACCCGATAGCCACCCGTCCGTCCAGCGCCCCGAGCAGAAGCAGGTCTTCGATCACATCGGGCGTCGAGAGCACGCCGTCGACACCCGGCTGCGCCAGAGCCACGAGCAGCCGTCGGAGCAGGTCGCGACGCCCGCGCCATGGCGAGGGGATTGGAGCCCGACCTGCAGCGCCGCCCGCGCCGGATGGTCGGCCGCAATGATGCAGGTGCGGCCGTCCGCGGCGAGGAGCGGCCGGCGCTTGCGGGCTTCGGCGGCCCTCGCGATCGCCTCCGGCTGACGTGCGCGAGTGTCGAGCAACTCGAGGATACCGGCGGTCGTCGATCACGAAGAAGTCTCCAATTCTGTCACCTCGGCCACGGTGGGCATGGCGTCGGCGCAGGCCAGGCGCGCGGCCACGTGGGCCCCCGCCGCCGCCGCGAACCGCACCACTCGCAACGGCTCCCACCCGGCCAGGAGCCCGTGACACACCGCGCCGCCGAAGGCGTCTCCCGCTCCCAGCCCGTTCACCACGGTCACCCGCACGGGCTCGACCCGGGCCGTTCCTCCATCCCAGGCGACGTGGACGCCGCGCGCGCCCAGCTTCACGATCGCGAGGGAGGGACCCAGCCCGAGCAAGCGGGCGGCGAGGGCTTCGGGCGATCCCTCGCCCACCGCCACCGAGGCCTCTTCGCAGGTTCCCCACCGCGACGGTCGCGTGCTGCAGGGCGCAGCGCTGGTACGCACCGGCGGCGTCCGGGTCGGGCCAGAGCGTCGGCCGGTAGTCCAGGTCGTGAATCGTGATGGCCCTGCGCCCGCGCGCTTCCAGGGCGCCCAGCGTAGCGGTGCGGCTCGGCTCGTCGGACAATCCGGTGCCCGTGGTCCAGAAGACCCGTGCCGCGCGGATTGCGTCCAGGTCGAGGTCCTCGAGGTCCAGCGTCATGTCCGGGGCCGTGGGCTGCCGGTAGAAGAGGAGGGGGAAGTGGTCCGGCGGATGCAGCTCGCAGAAGACGACCGGGGTGCGAAGCACCGGATCGGTGCCTACGAAGCGGTCGTCCACCCCGAAGCCGCGCAATGCCGACCGCACGTAGGGCCCGAAGCCGTCCTCTCCCACCCGCGTGATCACGGCGGCCGTGCGACCGAGTCTCGCCGCCGCCACCGCGACGTTCGTCGGGCTTCCGCCCAGCGATTTGGCGAAGGTGCGGACGTCCGCCAGCGTCACGCCGCTCTGCTCGGGGTAGAGGTCCACGCTCACCCGACCCATCGTGAGGACGTCGAACGCGCGGGTCGTCACTCCGCCCCTCCGGTTCCCGACGCGCGCAGCTCGTGACCGAGACGAGCCAGCTCCTCGCCGCCGGCCATCATGCCGACGAGGTCTTCCAATCGGAGGTCGGCGCGAGCAAAGTCGCCCTCCACCTCGCCCCGGCGAAGGATTACGAAGCGATCGCCGATCGGGTAGGCGTGGTGCGGGTTGTGGGTGACGAGGACCACGCCCACCCCTCGCTCGCGGGCCTGGGCGATGTAGCGCAGCACGACGCCGGCCTGCTTCACGCCGAGCGCCGAGGTCGGCTCGTCGAGGATGAGCACCCGGGCGCCGAAGTAAATCGCCCGCGCGATGGCGACGGACTGGCGCTCGCCGCCCGAGAGCGTGCCCACGGGCTGTGCCGGGTCGCGCAGCGTGACGCCGATCTTGTCCCAGCTCCGCGCGCACGACTCGCTCGCAGTGGGCGACATCGAGCCGACGCGTCGGTCCGGCGCCGCGCAGCGGCTCGGCGCCGAGGAAGAAGTTCCGCCAGATGCAGAGCAGCGGGACCATCGCCAGGTCCTGGTACACCGTGGCGATCCCGAGCGCCAGCGCGTCGCGAGGGGACCCGAAGCGCACCGCCTCGCCGTCCACGAGATAGCGTCCCTCGCGTCGGCACGGTGCACGCCGGAGAGGATCTTGATCAGCGTGGACTTGCCCGCTCCGTTGTCGCCGAGCAGGCACGTGACCTCGCCCGGCGCGCACGCGACATCGACACGTCCTCGAGCGCCGACGACGTTGCCGAAGCGCTTGGAGACGCCGCGTCGACGCTGCGAGCAGCGGCGGCGCTCACTGCGCCTCCGCCGTCGCGCGGCGGACGTAGTTGTTGAAGAGCACGGCGGCCACCAGCATCGCCGCCGAGGAACACCTGGAACCAGTCGGCGTCCACGCCGGTGATCACGATGCCCTGCTGCACCATGCCGAAGATGAGCGCGCCGAGCACCGCGCCGATCGCCGAGCCGTAGCCGCCCGTGAGCAGCGTGCCCCCGATGCACCACGGCGATGATCGCGCGGAACTCCTGCTGCTCGCCGCGCAGCGCGTCGGCGCCGGTGAACCGGACAGCCTGGATGACGGCGACCAGGCAGCGCGCGAACGCTGTCGCCATGAACAGGCCGATCTTCACCCGGCCGCACCGGCACGCCCATGTTGCGCGCGGCATCGGGGGCGCCGCCGGCGGCGAAGATCCAGTTGCCGAAGCGCGTGCGCAGCAGCACCCAGGTCGCCAGCGCGGCGAGGCCGAGCCACCAGAGGATCGAGATCGCACCTGGCCGACGATGCGGCTGGCGAAGAGCGACTCGGCCGAGTCGTAGCCCGGGCGCCGCGTCGAGCCCGCCCAGCTGGGTGCGCCCGGTGAGCAGCGCGGCTGACGGCGATGGTGAGCCCGCGCAGGATGAACAGCGTGCCGAGCGTGACGATGAACGAGGGCAGCCGGTGCGGACGACCAGCTAGCCGTTGCCGAAGCCGATGGCGAGGCGAGCAGCGACCGTGACGGCGATCGCCGGCCAGAGCGACCAGCCGAGTGCCGCGTGAGCAGCATGATCGTCATGCCGGCCAGCGCCGATCATCGAGCCGACCGAGAGGTCGAACTCCCCGCCGATCATCAGCAGCGCGACCGCGACGGCCAGGATCCCGAGCGGCGCCGCCGCATTCAGCACCGCGGCCGTGCCGTCGAGACTGCGGAACGACGGACCGGCAACGACGGCGAAGACCAGCCAGACGAGCACGGCCGCCGGCCGCGGCACCCATTTCGGGACGACCGAGCCGAGCCGTCTCGGAGGCTCACCGGATGCCCTTCTCGCGAGCGCGATGACGTCGGCCGCGTTCTCCTTCGTCACGAAGCCGGGCCCGGTGCGGATGATCTGCCCGCCGCCCGGCATGCGCCTTCGTCTCCAGGTACTTGGTCAGGAGCACGACGGCGAGATAGCCCTGGAGGTAGGGCTGCTGGTCGATGGCGAACAGCAGCTGGCCGTCGCGCACGGCGGCCAGCACTCGGGCGTGAGATCGAACGTGCCCAACCGCGATGCTGCCGAGCCGGTCGCTCTCGCGAAGCGCGGCGAGCGCGGGTGCGGCGCCGCCCGGACCCGAGCATCAGCATGCCGTCCACCGCCGCGTCGCGGCCCAGCGCGCCCTTGATCCGCTGGGTCGCATCCTCGGGGTCGGCCAGGCTCACGCCGAGCACCTGCATCGTCGCGCCGCCCGCCTTGAGCGCCGTCGCCCAGCCCGCGGCAGCGGGAGTCGAGCGAGACGTTGCCGACCTCGTGGTTGACGCACAGGACGCGGCTGCGCGCCCGCCGCGGCGAGCCGCTCGCCCGCGGCCGACCCGACTCGTACTCGGTCTGGCCGACGTGCCCCAGCAAACCGAGCCGCTCCCACGCGTCGCGTCGCCCGAGTTGACCGAGAGCGACGGGATGCCCGCCGCCACCGCCGCCTTGATGGACGGAGCGAGCGCGTCGGGATCGGGGACGGAGATGGCGAGCGCGCTCGGCCGGCTGGCGACCGCCGCGTCGATCAGCTGGCTCATCCGCACCATGTCGAAGCTGCGTCGGGGCCTGGTACTCGAGCCGGACGCCGAGCTCTCGCGCGGCGTCGCCCGCACCGTTCGCCACGATGGACCAGAAGGGGTCGGACGTCTGGCCGTGGCTGACCATGACGATGCGGACGTCGCCGCGGCCTTCGGTGCCGGACGCGGCCGCGCCGACTTCCCCACCGCTCCCTTGGCCGCAACCGCACAGGACGCCGCCGCGACGGTGAGCAGCAGCCCTGCATTGCGTACGATCTTCACGCGTCCATGATCCTCCTTCAAGTAGGTGAGGCTGCGCGCGGCGGAGACGGCGGGGCCATCGCCCGGACGCCGGCTCGGTCTCCAGGACCACATCCTGCTCCAGCACGTACCATCCCCCATAGCCCGAGGCCTCAGCAGCTCCCGCACGACGGCCGCGACGTCCACGTCCCCGTCGCCGAGCGGCCGGTACAGGCCCTGGCCGACAGCAGTCCTGATAGCTGATCTCGCCCGTCCGCACCCGCGACGCCAGCCCGCGTCCACGTCCTTGAGATGGGCGAGCACGACCCGGCCTTCGGCCGCCCGGACCACCTCCAGCCGGATCCACCCCGCCCGACCAGGAGGTGTCCGGTATCCAGGCACAGCGCGACGTCGCTGCCGGCGATCACCCGCTCGACATGGTCGCGCCGCTCGACCGCGGTGCCGTAGTGCGGATGCAGCGCGATCGGGAAGGCCGTGTCTGGCCGCGACCTCACGGGTGGCGTCGAGGCCCTCGAACAGCAGCGTCCACTCGGAGTCGCGACAGATCGGTGGAGCGGTCGTAGCCGCCCGCGCCGTTCGCCAGCTCCGCGGCGAGGACCAGGACGTCGGCCCCGGCGGCGGCGAGCGTCTCCGCGGCACGACCCACGGTGTCGAGCGCCTGTTCGCGATGATCGGCGCGATGCAGCGTCGCCGGGACGAAACCCGCCGCCAACCGAAGGTCGTGGCGACGGAGCGTTCGCGCCACCTCGTCCGGCCCGCCGGCGAGAAACCCGGGCGGGCCCAGCTCGATCGCGCGAAGGCCGAGTGCCGCCACCTCGCTGAGGACACGCTCGGCGTCGAGCTGGCAGCCCCACCCCGGCACCTCGCACACGCCCCACGTGATGGGCGCCCCGGCCAGCCGATCCGCGAACGCGGTCATCGCGACCTCGGTCACCTGCACGGGACGGTGAAGCTGGCGCGAGAGGTCGCACGGCCATCGCGACCCGGATCGCCTCGCGCGCCTCCTCGGGCGGACAGGGATTCGGCATCCTCCCCGCCGCGACCTCCACGAACGCCTCCAGCTCTGCCCGGTAGGCCGCCTCGAAGCGATCGAGGAAGAACCCGTAGGCATGGTCGGGGGCGGGCGGCCCGTCGGGCTCCACGGAGCGGAGCGGGGTCCGCGCGTTCCACCCGACCGCGACGCTGTCGCCGCTGCCGAAGACTTCCATGCGGATATCGTAGCCCAGCGGGTCGTGCCGGGTCCCGGACAGAATGCCCATCGCGCCGCCGCTGAACCGGAACGTCGCCACACCGACCGCGATGTCGCCGTGCCGGGCGAACGCCTCGAACCCGGCGTCCGATCCGTCGGCGTACACCTCCGTCACCTCCTGGCCGATGACGTGACGGACGATGTCGAAGTCGTGGATGTGGAAGTCACGGAAGAGTCCGCCGGACCCGGGAATGTATTCGTCATGCGGGGGATGCGGATCGTGCCCCACCATGCGCACGATGTAGATTCGGCCGAGCGTCCCGTCGCGCACCAGCTCGCGAGCGCGGCGGTAGCCGGGATCGAACCGGCGCTGAAATCCCATCTGCACGACCGCCTTGCGCCGCTGGATATGGCGGATCACGTCCTCGGTGGACGCGAGGTCGATCGTGATCGGCTTTTCGCAGAACGTCGGGCGGCCGGCGTCCGCGGCCTGCCGGAGGAGGTCGGCATGGGTGATGGTGGGCGTGGTGATGACGAACGCGTCGACTTCGGCCAGCATCGCCTCGACCGATGGGAGACGTCGCCCCCGATGTCGCGGGCGACCGCGGCGGCCCGGGCATGGTCGGGGTCGGTGACCAGCACCCGGTCCACGCCCGCGATGTCGGCTGAGGACGCCGGCGTGGAAGGATCCGATCCGGCCGACGCCGGCGACGCCGATGCGCATCGCGTGCAACTCCTGGAATGCCTGGAGACTGGGAATTGGAACGCTCCAACTTGCGTTTGGAACGTTCCATGAGTATCTCCTAGATACGCGCCGCATTCACACCTGTCAAGCTCGATGGCGCCGGCCGCCTCGGAGGATCGCGTGTCCCAGCCCACCATACTCGATGTCGCCGCGCGCGCCGGCGTCTCGAAATCGCTGGTCTCCCTCGTGATGCGGGATTCCCCGTCCGTCAGCGACGCGAAGCGGCAGGCCGTGCTCGCCGCCGCGGCCGAGCTGGACTACCGTCCCAACGCCGTCGCCCGAAGCCTGGTGCAGCGGCAGACCCGGGTGCTCGGCGTGATGCTCTCCGACCTGCACAACACCTTCTTCGCCGACGTGCTCGACGGTGTGGCCGGGCGTGCGGCGGAGCGAGGCTACAAGGCGATGCTCAACACCGGCAACCGCACCCCGAGCGGTGAGGCCGCCGCCATCGAAACGCTGCTGGAGCTCCGGAGCGATGGCCTCATCCTGGCCGGCCCACGCCTCGAGATCGCGCGAATCACCGCCGCGGCGCGAACGGTCCCCGTCGTCCTCGTCGCCCGGACCACCGAGGGGCACCGGCTCGACTGCGTGACCAACGACGACCCGGCGGGTGCCGCCCTGGTGGTGGACCATCTGGTGGCGCTCGGCCACCGACGCATCGCGCACGTCGATGGGGGAAGTGGTGCCGGAGCCCAGGCCCGCAAGGACGGGTTCGCGCGAACCATGCGCCGTCACGGACTGGGAAGCCAGGCGCGCACCGCTGAGGGGACTATACCGAAGAGGGAGGCGCTCGCGGCGTGGCCGCCTTGCTGGCGCGCGGACCGAGGCCGACGGCGATCTTCGCGGCCAACGACCTCAGCGCGGTCGGGGCGCTCGACGCGCTCACCCGGAGCGGCCTTCGAGTCCCGCAGGATGTATCGTTGGTGGGCTACGACAACACCGCCCTGGCCGCGCTCCGCCACATCGATCTTACCACCATCGATCAGCCGCGCGACGCCATGGGCCGGGCCGCGGTTGACCTCCTGCTCGAGCGGCTGGGGGGCCGCCGCACCGCCCGCCGGGTCGTGATGCCGCCGACGCTGGTGACACGGGGCACCACCGCCGCCCCACCCACCTGAGCCCCTACCCCGCCCGCAGCGCTCGGCTCCAGTAGAGGTATGCCGGCACACCCAGGGCGAGCAGCCCGGCACCCACGAGCGCGTTGCCCGGGTTGGCGACGATCGAGCTCACCACCACGAACGCGGCGGCGGCGACGAACAGCAGCGGGGTCCAGGGATAGCCGGGCGCGCGAAACGCGCCTGGTGGCGGTGCGGCGACCTGAGCGCCGTCGCGGGCGCGGTAGATGAAGAGTCCGGCCACCGTGAGCCCAAAGAATATCCAGTCCGCGAACGAGACATAGTCCACCAGCTGGCTGAAGCTGCCCGAGAGTGCCAGCACCGACGCCCAGGCGGCCTGCACCGCGATCGCGGCCGCCGGAGTTCGATGGACCGGGTGGAGCCCGGCGAGCTGAGGGAAGAAGACGCCGTCCGCCGCCATCGCCTGGAATACCCGGGGCGTGACCAGGATGACCAGGTTGAGAAAGCCGAAGGTCGAGGCCGCGATTCCGGCCGCGATCAACATGCCCCCCGCCGGGCCCAGCACTATCTGCATGGCATCCGCCGCCGGAGCCGAGCTATGGGCGAGACCCTCCGCACCGAGGACCCTCAGGTAGGCGAGGTTGGCGAGAAGGTACACCACGATGACGATCGCCACTCCCAGCACCAGTGCTCGCGGAAGATCGCGCTCGGGGTCCACCATTTCCTCGGCGATGAAGTTGGTCTGCTGCCAACCTCCATAGGTGAACAGGATGGGCACCAGAGCGCCGCCGAAATTGCCCGGCACACCGGCGGGAGACCGGGCAGAGGGTGGAAGGCCGGCGGCGAGGCCGAAGACGACCAGTGCCGCCAGGGCGGCCAGCTTGAGCAGGGTGAAGCCGTTCTGGAGATACGCGCCGGGCCTGACGCCGAGGTAGTTCACGGCCGACACGAACAGGATGGCCGAGACCGCGAGTGGAAGGGAGAAACGCTGAGAGAGTCCGGTGAGCGTGAGGGCATAGTCCGCGAAGGTCACCGCGATCGCCGCGATCGCGCCGCTCGCGATCACCAGCAGGAGGGCCCACCCGTAGAGAAAGGCCGCCAGCGGGCCCCAGGTTTCTCTCAGGTAGACATAGCCGCCGCCCGCCCGAGGACGCCGCTGCCCCAGTTCGGCGAAGCAGAGCGCCCCCAGGAGCGCCACCGCGCCGCCCACGATCCAGGCTCCGAGAATGAGCGCCGGCGATCCCACCCGCTCGGCGACCGCCGCAGGGGTACGGAAGATGCCGCCCCCGATGATCCCACCGACGACCGCCATCGTGGCCGAGAAGAGGCCGAGCCGCCGTGCGTAGGTGGTCACCGATGGCTCATTCGGATCCGGTGGACTCCTCTGCCCCCGAGCGACGCTCATACTCGGCTCGGGCCTTGGCGAGCATATCCAGGGTTTCCTGGCGCTCGGCGTCGGTGTTCCAATCGCTGAAAGCTTCCACCGTGCGCCGCATCCGGTCGATCCATGCCGTGAAGTACCTGGCGTCCTCAGGGGACCGCGCGGGCCTCCCACCTACTGTCAGATAGATCGGACTGGTGGTGGCGTAGGGAAACACGTCCAGGGTCGGATAGGCAGCCTTGTCGCCCCGAGCTCGGAGCAGCAGCCAACCGCTCCGGTCCACCGGGAGACGCAGGGCAGCGGTTGCGGAGCGGCGGCCGGCGTCCAAGGGGACCTCCTGCACTACGCGCCCGTTGAGCACCAGCTCCAGGTGATCGACCGGCACGTTGGAACGAAGCCGCACGCTGACCGACACCTCGCCTCCACCGGCGGGAAGCTCGATCTCCGATCCCAGCTCCTTGCGGTTCACCGTGAGCCCGAGCAGCGGTCCGTTGGTGGCGAAGCTGCGGCCCGCCTTCAACGAATCCAGCCAGCGCCGATGCTCGAGGGGCCCTCCGCTCTTCACGTACACGCGGTTGAGTCCGACCGGCCCGCGGAGCGATGCGAAATTCGCCATGGCGTCGGTTCCGGCGCCCGCCGGGAGCCGGAAGCCGCAGTTGAGGAGGCGATACCACACCATCGCCGTCGCCATGAGATCGTCCACGAATCCGACGGCCTCGTAGTAGTCCACCTTGCCGAGGGCGAGGTCCACGGGGAGCGCGTGGGTCAGGGTGCGGGTGGTATCACCCGGGTCGGGGTTCGCGTCATAGGGATGGACGTAGCCGGTGACGGCGCCCTGCGCACGCGCGAGGTCGAAGACCCTGGCGTTGGTGGGCTGAAGCGACGCGACGCCGGTGCCGGCGTACGCGGTGTACCCCGGCAGCAACAGGTGATCGCGGAGCCCGAGCAACCCCACATGCCCCCAGAAGCTGGTGTGGTACTCCTCGCCATGCATGATCAACGTGCCGGCGGTGGAGGCGGGATCCGGCGTCCCGCGAAACCACCCGACATCCGGAACCCTGCCCTCCTTGTTCACGATCAGGTTCTCGACCACGTCCAGGTCTTCCGCCCGTGCCTGGAACGCCAGATGGGTCGGGTCGTTGCGGTAGGCACCGCCGTAGTTCATGTGCACGTGCAGGTCGCCGCTGTACCAGCCCCGAGCCTGCAGCTGGTCGAGCGGCGCGAGCGACACGCGAAGCGGTGTTACCCCATCCGCGACCACGTCCACGGTCCGGGTGAGCGCGCGGTATTCCGGACCGCGTGACACCTCGACGGCGTAGCGGCCGGCGGGGAGGGTCATCGTCGCGCTTCCGCGGGTGTGAAAGTACCCGTACTCGAACCGGCGCTCGGCGCGATCAAAGGCCTCGTCCGCGTGTTGCCAGGCCCCGGCCGGAGCATGGGTCCGGCCATCGGGGCCCAGCACCGAGATGCGGGCGGGCGTCGCCGCACCCGCCGCGTCCCGTACGGCGATGCGCAGCGTCCCCATCGAATGCAGGTAGCGACGGCGGTCGGCCCGCACCTCGCGCCTCGCTCCCCCCTGGACGTCGAGGACCCAGAGCGATGTGTTGCCGCGCTCGTTACTCACGTACGCGATGCGATCGCCGCCGGGCGACCAGCGCGGGGCGGTCGCGTCGAACTCGCCGTAGGTGAGCTGCAAGGGGTTCTCACCGTCCTGGGTCATGAGCCAGAGCTGGTTCCACTGGCGGCCCAGGTACGAGGAGTAGACGACCCGCTTGCCGTCACGGCTCCAGTCCGGACGCGCCCGCCACGTGGTCTCCTCATAGCGAATCTCCCGGGTCGGGGCTCCGGGCCTCGCCTCGGCTCGCCAGAACCCGCCGGAGCCCCAGACGTGGCCGCGGTTGGAGACGAGTATCAGCTCGCGGCCATCGGGCGACCAGGTGGGCGCGAAGTACTGGTCTTTCCTGTGGTAGTAGTAGCGGGGAAGCCCGCTGTCGTGGTCCTCGGTGACCCGGATCGGCCGCGTCCGAGCGCCGGCCCGGGCGTCGGTGACGTAGACGTGCCACAGCCCCTCATGGGACGACGATGTATAGGCGATTCGGGAGCCATCCGGTGACCAGCGCGGCTCGATGTTGACCGCGCTGTCCGAGACGAGCGGGGCGGATATCCCGCTGGCGAGATCGAGCAGATAGAGGCCGATGGCGTCGTCGCGATAGGAGGCGTAGACCACACGACGGCCATCGGGAGACCAGTCGGGCTGATAGTCGTAGCCGGGTCCATCCGTCAGTTGCCGCGCCTCAGCCTCGCCCACCTTCTGTCGCCAGAGCGACCCCTGCATCGAGTAGACCAGCTCGGCGCCGTCGGGCGACCACGCCGCCCCACTCGGGCCGGTCGTCACCTGGGGGATGAGCATCTCGCGGAAGTAGTAGGGATGTGGCGTCTTGACCTGGCGGAGGACGGCCGCCCGCTGGGCGGAGACCGCCTCGACGGCGATCAGCAGGCAGGCGACCGGCAGCAGGACGCGGCCGAGCCGCCTCAACGGCGGCCTCGAAGAAAGATGGCGAGTCCCATGAGCACAAATGCGCCGGCGCCGCCGATCACCTTCAGCCGGAAGAGCCACGGCTGCTCGGTCCCGGATGGCGGAACCGTGGCGATGAGCATCGCGAGCAGGGTCAGCCCCAGACCGCTGAGCCCGATCACAGCCGCCCGGAACCGGCTCGCCGGCGTGCCCGAAGGGCTCTTGGTGGTCCACCGGTCGGACAGGTAGCAGATGAACAGGTAGATGTAGGGAATGAAGTAGACCAGCAGCATGGTATCGAGAATGACCAGGTAGGCCTTCTCGACCGTGGTCCCGTGGCCCAGCACCGACACCAGCATGAACACCGACGCCAGCCCGGCCTGGGTCAGGATCACGATATAGGGCGTCTTCCAGCGAGGATGGATCTTCCCGAACGCCTCCGGGAAGTATCGGTCGAGGCCGATCACGAAGGCCACGCGCGCAGGGCCCGTCAGCCACGCCCCGATCCCGCCGATGTTGCCGATGACGTAGAGCGCGGCGGCGGCCGATGCGAGCCAGACCACGCCCACGCCGGCGTCGCCCGCCCCGGCGGCAATCGCCTGGAGAAAGCCCGAGACGATGTTCACCTCGCCTGACGGGACCAGCCAGAGCAGCGCGACGGTGCCGGCGATGTAGAGAAACGCAATGAGCGGCGCGGAGATGAAGATCGAGCGAGGGAGGGTCCGCCGGGGCTCGCGCACTTCGTCCCCCAGCACGGCACAGAGCTCCAGCCCGGCATAGGCAAACGCGATCGAGGCCCACAGGTTGAGCGAGGACCAATCGCCCAGGTCGGGAATCATGGTGTCGAGCGTCAGCGGCGTCGCCGGCGGGCGCGTCATCGCGGCGTAGAGGCCGAGCGAGACGAGCAGCAGGCCCGGGACGTAGGTGCCCACGGCGCCCAGGTTCTGCAGCCAGCGACCGGTGCGCAGCCCCACGATGTTGAGCCCGACCGCCAGCCAGAGCGCTCCCAGCGTGGCGGGCAGCACATAGCTCCAGTCGCCCTCGAGGCCCGAGCCACCCCGACCGAATGCGTAGGTGCCCACGACGGCGGTGGACATGAGGAGGTTCGGATAGTACAGAATGTTGTTGACCCAATAGCACCAGCCGCAGAGGAAGCCGTGACCCTCGCCGAAGGCCTGCTTGGTCCAGTAGTAGATCCCGCCTTCGTTGGGATACCGTGCGGCGAGATGGCTGACCGCCATGCCCTGCGGGATGAAGAAGAGGAGGCCGGCCAGGATCCAGAGCGAGATCGAGTGCGGTCCCGCCGCCGCCGCGGTGGCGAGCCAGCGGAGGCTGAGGATGGCGACGATATTGAAGAGGACGACATCGCGGAGCCCCATCGCGCGGGGCAGTGCGTGAAGGCTGGCTTCGGGAGCAGCCGCGGTCGTCGCCATGGTCAGCTCAGGTAGAGGCCATGCGGGTCCAACACCTCCCGCAGCAGCCGCAACTCCTCGGTTCGGGGCGGCTCCACCCCACCCAGCGGCTCGCGCGAACGGAGCGGCCACCCGACCGACCCCCGCACCTCGTCCGCCGAGACCCCCGGATATAACGCGGTCAGCACCAGCTCACCGGTCTCCTCATCGGCCTCGAGGATGCCCTTGTCGGTAATGACCCGGACGGGGCCGGCGCCGGGCATGCCCAGCTCGCGCCGGGATTGTCCGCGCATGCGGTGGCCCGGGCTGGTGATGAAATCCACCGTCTCGGGGAAGGCGCGGCGATTGAGACGCGCGATCACTACCGTCCTCCGGGCGTGAATGGCGATCTCCGCGGCACCGCCGCTTCCGGGCAGGCGCACCGTCGGATGATCGTAGCCGCCCACCACGGTCGTGTTGATGTTGCCGTAGCGGTCGATCTGCGCTCCGCCGAGAAACCCGACTTCGATGCGACCGTTCTGCAGCAGGCACTGAAAGACGTCGGCCATGCCGCAGACCATCAGCGATCCGGTCACCAGCGAGGGATCGCCAATGGAAACCGGCAGTCGCTCGGGCTCGGCACCGACGGCGCCGGATTCATAGATGAGCAGCAGCCGGGGCGCGTGGGTGGCGCGGGCCAGGTTGCAGGCGAGGTTCGGAAGGCCGATCCCGACGAACACCACCTCGCCGTCGGCCAGCTCCCGCGCGGCGACGGTCGCCATCATCTCGGCGGGCGTATAGGTGGCCGTCTCAGTAGCCATAGTTCACCCCGGCACAGATCCGACTCGAGGCCCTGAGACGCTCGAGACCGCCGCATCGCTCCACGTATTCGGCCCGGTCGCGCACCCCGAACACGTAGTCGTCGAGGTACCGGTGCAGCGACGACGCATCGCGGGAGATCGGCTCCCAATTCACGTAGAACTCATTGTCGCGATCGTAGTAGCCCTGCGCGTAGGACGGGTGTGCGCCCCACGGCTCCACCACGACCGCGTCGACCGCGAGTCCCGGGATGACGGTGCGGTTGGGGTCGGCGCGAATGACCGATTGGTCCACCAGCTCCTCGACCACGACGATCACTCGCTGGGACGCGAGTGCCGCCTCCTTCTGCACGCCGAGCAGGCCCCAGATCTGCGCGTTGCCCTGGGCGTCCGCGCGCTGGGCGTGCACGATGGTGACGTCGGGGTTGAGAGCGGGCACCGTGGCCAGCACTTCGCCGGTGTAGGGGCAGGTGACGCTCCGGATCCTGGGGTTGGCGATCGGCAGATCGGTCCCCATGTAGTCCCGCAGCGTCCAGAACGGCAGGCGCGCCGAGCCCGCGCTGAGCCGGCAGACCATGCCGAAGTGGGAATACTCCTCGAGCTCGAGCGGGGGGCTGCCCTTCTCCACCGCGCGCCGGAAGGCGTGCAGCGATCCCGCGCCGGGGTTGCCCGCCCAGGAGAATACCAGCTTCCGCGCCACCCCGGCGGCGATCATCTGATCGTAGATCAGATCGGGCGTCAGCCGACAGAGCGTGAGATCGCGGCGGCGCTGGCGGATGATCTCATGCCCCGCCGCGAAGCAGATCAGGTGGGTGAAGCCCTCGATCACCACCGTGTCGCCATCGCGCACGTGCGCCGCCACGGCGTCGCGCATGCTGACGACCTTGGAGCCGGTGCTCAATCGAGCTCGCTCAGGATACCGTCGATGATCGCCAGGCAGGTATCCACGTCCTGCTCGTCCACTACCATCGGCGGGGCCAGGCGCAGCGTGCTCTTGCCCGCGCCCAGGAGGAGCAGCCCGCGCTGGAATGCTTTCAACACCAGGTTGTCGAGCAGCTCGACCGCCGGCTCGCGGGTGCGGCGATCCTTCACGAACTCGACGCCGATCATGAGGCCCAGCCCGCGCACGTCGCCGATACAGGCGTGCTTTTCCTGCGAGCTTCCGGAGGCCGGCCATCAGGCGGGCGCCCTGGACGGTCGCGTTGGCCATGAGCTCGTTTTCGACCAGGTCGAGCGTCGCCAGCGCCGCGGCGCAGCAGACCGGGTTGCCGCCATAGGTCGAGCCGTGCGAGCCCGACTCCCAGGTGCTGATCGATTCCTTGGCTACCATCGCGCCGATCGGCATGCCGGACCCCAGGCCTTTGGCGGTGCAGAGGATGTCGGGCTCGACCCCCTCGTGCTCGCACGCCCACATCTTGCCGGTGCGTCCCACGCCGGACTGTACTTCGTCCGCCACGAGCAGTATGCCGTGGCGGTCGCACAGCTCGCGCAGGTCCCGGAGCCAGCCGGTCGGCGGCACGATATACCCGCCCTCGCCCTGGACCGGCTCGACGAAGATGGCGGCGACATCCCGGGGATCCAGATGCCGACTGAACAGGTCCTGCTCGATGGTCGCGATACAGCCGCGATTGCAGCCGTCCTGGTCGGCGCAGAACTGACAGCGATACCGGTAGGCGAACGGCACATGATGCACGTCCGGGAGCAGGGGGCCGAACCCGGCGTGCTGCCGCGCCTTGCTGGAGGTGAGGCTGACCGCGCCCGCGGTGCGGCCGTGGAAGGCGCCGTGAAACGCGATGATCGCCGTCCGCCGGGTGGCATAGCGGGCCAGCTTGATCGCCGCCTCGACCGCCTCGGTACCCGAGTTGGTCAGGAAGACCCGCTTCTTGGAAGTTCCCGGCGCGATCGCCGCCAGCCGCTCGGCCAGCGCGGCCATCCCCTCGAAATAGAAATCCGACCCGCAGATGTGGAGAAAGCGCTCCGCCGCCTCCTTGATCGCCGCCACGACCTTGGGATGCGAATACCCGGTCGAGCAGACCGCGATGCCGGCCATGAAGTCGAGGTACCGGTTGCCGTCCACGTCCTCGACCATCGGACCCTGCCCGTGGGAGATGACCAACGGGTATTCCTTGATGTAGCACGGCGCGGTGGCGGCCTCGTCGCGCTTGACGAGTGCCTGCGCCTTGGGTCCCGGGGGTGGCACGACGATCTTGGGATAGTTCCGCACGGGGGCCTTCCTGCCTGGGTGTGGTCCGACGATCACGCCTCGATCACCGTTCGATTCTGCTCGCGCAGGAACTGCGCGACATAGTATGGGCCGCACCCACCTTTGCCGGTGGAGCCGGAGCCCTTCCAGCCACAGAAGGCCTGGGCGCCGGGCCAGGCGCCGGTCGTGGCTCCGCTCCGCTTGTTGGCGTAGCACACGCCCGCTTCGATCTCGTCGAAGAAGCGCTCGACCTCGGCCTTGTCGGCCGAGAAGATGCCGGCGGTGAGACCGTACTCGGCGGCGTTCGATTCCGCGATCGCCTGGTCGAGCCCGCTCACCTCGCCGACGGCGAGAAACGGAACGAACAGCTCCTCGCGGAAGAGGGAGCTGGTGAGCGGGAGGGTCGCGATGGTCGGGGCGACGAAGTGGCCCCGGTCGAAAACCCCGCCGCGGAGCCGCTCGCCGCCGAGCACGATCTTGCCCTCGCGCCGCCCCTGGGCGACGGCGCGCTCGTAGCGCTCCACCGACCGCTGATTGATCACCGGGCCGAAGAAGACGTCCCGCTCGGTGGGATCGCCCATGCGGATGCCCCGAGTTCGCTCCACCAGCTTCTCCAGGAAGGGCGCGGCCACCTTGCGGTCCACGTAGACCCGCGAGGTGGCGCTGCACTTCTGATTCTGCAGACTGAACGCGCTCCGCATGACCCCCTCGGCCGCCGCGTCGAGGTCGGCGCTCGCGGTGACGATGGCCGCGTTCTTTCCGCCGAGCTCCATCAGGCAGGGCTTGATCCACCGCTCGCTGATGCCGGCGTGGATCCGGAGGCCGACCGCCTTGGAGCCGGTGAACACCACGCCGTCCACGCCCGGGTGCTGCCAGAGCGCGTCACCGATGTCCTCCCGACGCCCGGCCAGATAATTGAAGAGGCCCGCCGGCAGGCCCGCGTCCCGATAGATCTCGGCAAGCCTCAGTCCGGTCCAGGGCGCGTCCTCGGACGGCTTGTAGACGACGGCGTTCCCCGCCATGAGCGCGGCGGACGACATCCCGGTGCTGAGCGCGAGCGGAAAGTTGAATGGCGCGATGCAGACGAACACGCCGTAGGGCCGGAGCACGTCCGTGTTGCGTTCGACCGCGGTGATACGCCCCATCGGCCGGACGAACCCGTCGGTCTCCTCCACCTGGCCGCAGTAGTAATCGATCAAGTCGGCCGATTCCTCCGCGTCGCCCATCGCCTCGAGGCGGCTCTTGCCGACTTCCACGGCCATCAGCGCCGCCAGGTCGTACTTCCTCTCGCGGATCAGTTCCGCCGCCCTCCGCAGGATGCCCACCCGCTCGCGCCACGGGCGCCGGGCCCAGTCCTTCTGTGCGGCCTTCGCGGATGTGACGGCGCGGTCCACGTCATCCGCGGAGGCGGCCGTGAACCGGCCGAGCAGCACCGTCGTGTCGATGGGCGAATGATCGTCGAGCGTCGCTCCGGAGCCCACGACCGCCTCGCCACCGATGAAGTTGGGGTAGGTCGCGCCCGCCCCCGCGCGCACCTTGGCCAGCGCCGCGTCGAACCGGCGGTGGAAATCGTCCAGGTCGCCGCTGGTGGAGGTGTACGTGATTTTCGTGGCGGTCGTCATTTCGTCGCTCCTACCCGCTCCGCGGTGGTCCGCAGCGCGCGAGTCAACAGGGCCATGATCTCGTCGATCTGATCTTCGGTGACGACGAACGGCGGCGCCAGCATCACCAGATCGCCATTGCGTCCGTCGGCGTGCCCCACGTTCGGCCACACCACCAATCCCGCGTCGAGCGCGGCCTGGGTGTACGCCTCCGCGAAGGCGGCGGCACGCGGCAGCGGCTCGCGGGTCTCCTGGTCCGCCACGAACTCGATGCCGGCGAGCAGACCGCGGCCCCGGACGTCGCCCACGAACGGCAGCTGTCGCATCTCCTGCAGCCGCCGGTGCAGCACCCGACCCATCTCGGCGGAGCGCTCGATCAGCCGATGCTCGCGGAGGTAGCGCAAGGTGGCGACGCCGGCCGCGCACTGCACCGGATGGTGGGAGAACGTCTGGGCGTGGGCCAGCGCGCCGGATCCGCGGGCCAGCACGTCGGCGATCGCCCGGGTGGTCACCACGGCGGAGAGCGGGACGTACCCGCCCGCGATCCCCTTCCCCAGCGTCATGATGTCGGGGGCGATATTCCACGGTTCGAGAGCCGACCAGGTGCCGGTGCGACCGGCGCCGGTGAGGACCTCGTCGGCGATGAGCAGTACTTCGTGCCGGTCGCAGATCGCCCGCACCCTGCCCCAGTATTCGGCCGGGGGCACCGACGCCCCGGTGGAGGACCCCCCGACCGGCTCGGCGATGAGTGCCGCCACGCGGTCCGGTCCCGCGGCAAGAATCGCGGCCTCGACCGCGGCCCCACTGCAGCTCGGACAGTGCGGCGGCTCGCCCCGGCACTCGCAGCGGTATGGGTACGGCGCCGGGACCCGCACGACCTCCACCATCCAGTCCTTGAACAGCTCGCTGTAGTGCGGGCGCGCGGATGCCGAGAGCGCCAGCAGCGTGTTGCCGTGATAGGAGGGCGAAAGGCTGAGGACCGTGCCCTTGCTCGGCCGGCCGCTCTCGACCCAGTACTGCCGCGCCAGCTTGAGGGCCGCCTCCACCGCTTCGGAGCCGCTCCCCAGCGGATAGACCAGCGCCAGCTCCCCGGGCGACAGGCGCGCGATCTCCGCCGCGAGCTCCTCGACCGGATCGTGCGTGAACACCGTGCCGTTCACATAGCCGAGCCGGCCGGCCTGCTCACCGATGGCCCTGGCGATTTCGGCTACCCCATGGCCGACATTCACCACGAACGCGCCGCCACTCCCATCCAGATAGCGCTTCCCGGTGTCGTCCCACAGGTAACACCCCTGGGCGCGGACGATCCGAGGGTAGCTTCGCGTCAGTTTCCGGTAGAAAACGTGCGACCCGGAGGTGGCGGGATCAGGCATGCGCTCGTCGATCGGCATGGGTTGTCGGAGGGCCAGGTGCCTCCGAAGCGCGGAATGTGACGGTGCGTGACGGCCCGCGCCAGGGGGTCGGCAGGGGGTCTGGCCCATATCCTGCTGGACAGGCGGGTGACCCTTACCCCTCAGGTGAGTTCGGCAACCCAGGCCGACGGTACCCCATGCAATCTCCACTGGTCGTCGACGCCTTACGAGAGCAGCTCTTGCGAGTGCTGGACTGGTACCAGCACCAGCGTCCCGCCTATGGGTGGGGGGCGGTGATTCACCGCCGGAACGAGCGTGGCAGACTGCGGTTCGGGGCGATCACCCCGGGAGGAGAGAGTCTCCTGCTCACCGAACCCCTGGCGGATGAGCTGGGTACGGTGCCCTGCTGGCTGGATGGCGCCGTGAAAGTCCGCCTCGAGTGCCGCCATCTCACCGTATCCCAGCCCTGGATGGATGCGCTGGTCCGCAGCAATCGTCCTCGACTCGTGGAGGCGATCGCCGTGTACTTCGATCCCGACACCACCCCCGAAGAGACGGTCGCCTTCAAGTCCATGGCCGGCGTGCTGACCCCGGCGCGGTGTCCCTCCGAGCTTTTCGTCCTGACCCGCACTCGACCGGTGGGCTGGCCGGGCTGAGGTAGCGTTGTCCCGGTTGGCTGAAACCAGAGGGGGCCATCAGCGATGGCCCCCTCGGTGTGTCCGGACGACCGGGACGCTGACCTACTTCAGGAACAGCAGATCGCGATAGGTCGGCAGCGGCCAGGCGTCCGACGCCACGTGCGCTTCGATCGCGTCACCCGACGCCCGGAGCCGCTCCATGGCCGGCTTCAGCTCCCGGCTGATCTGGGCAGCGTGGCGGGCCGGATCCGCTTCCTGGTGGGCCGAAAGCCGCTCGACCTCACCAGTTCGCTCCCGGAACTGGTCCACCAGTCGCACGAACTCACGCAGTGCGCCGGTGGTCTCGCCGGCCTCGAGCCCGGCCGCCTTGGTGGCGGCCACCGCCTCCGCGACGCGCCGCTGGTGCTCCAGCGCCGCCGGCAGGATCTGGCCACGGGCCATGGACACCATGGTCTCCGCCTCGATCGCGAGCTGCTTGACGTACTTCTCGATCGCGATGTGGATGCGTGACTCGTACTCCGACTTCCCCAGCACGCCGTACTTCTTGAACAGGTCCCCGTTCTTCTTGGCCTTGAGCACCTGGAAGGCGTCCACCGAGTTCTTGCAGGTTGGGCAGCCCGCGGCGGCCCGCCTCGCTGTGCCATTCCGTCCGAGTAGTTGTCGCCGTCGAAGAAGATCCGCTTGTGCTGCTTGATCGCCTTCTTCAGCACGCTCAGGACCGCCGGCCTGCAGCTTGGCGGGCGACGGGCGTGCGCCCACCGCCTTCTCCAGCTCGCCGGCCATGTAGTCGAGCGACTCGGCCACGATGGTGTTGAGCACCGTGTTGGGCCAGGCGATGCTGGCGCTCGAGCCCACCGCGCGGAACTCGAACTTGTTCCCGGTGAAGGCGAAGGGCGAGGTGCGGTTGCGGTCGCCGGAGTGTCGCGGAAGCTGGGGCAGCGTCTTGGCGCCCATGTCGAGGATGCCGCCGCGAATGGTCCGCTTGGGCAGGCCCTTCTCCACCTGCTCCAGGATGTCGGAGAGCATCTTGCCCAGAAACACCGAGATGATCGCCGGCGGCGCCTCGTTGGCGCCGAGCCGGTGATCGTTGGCGGCCGAGGCGATGCGAGGCGCGCAGCAGATCGGCGTGGATGTCCACCGCGCGGATGGTGGCGACAGAGAAACACCAGGAACTGCATGTTGGTGTGCGTGTCGTCCCGGGGGTCGAGCAGGTTGACCCCGGTGTCGGTGGACATCGACCAGTTGTTGTGCTTGCCTGAGCCGTTGACGCCGGCGAACGGCTTCTCGTGCAGCAGCGCCTGGAGCCCGAACCGTGGCGCCACCCGCTTCAGCGTCTCCATGATCATCATCTGGTGGTCGCTGGCGATGTGGCTGGCCTCGAACAGCGGCGCGATCTCGTACTGGCCCGGGGCCACCTCGTTGTGCCGCGTCTTCACCGGCACGCCGAGACGGTAGAGCTCCCGCTCCGACTCGGCCATGAAGGCCAGGACCCGGGGGGGAATAGTGCCGAAGTAGTGGTCCTCGAGCTGCTGGCCCTTGGGCGGCCGGGCGCCGAACAGGGTCCGCTCGCAGATCAGGAGGTCGGGCCGCTTGAAGTAGAGCTCGCGGTCGATCAGGAAGTACTCCTGCTCCGCGCCCACCGTGGTGTGGACCCGGCTCACGCCCTCGTCGGTGCCGAAGATCTTGAGAATCCGGAGCGCCTGCCGCGAGAGCGCCTCCACCGAGCGCAGCAGCGGGATCTTGGTGTCGAGCGCCTCGCCGGTCCAGGAGACGAACGCGGTGGGAATGCACAGGGTGACGTTGTTGTCGCCGCGCATGAGGAACGCGGGGCTGGTCGCGTCCCAGGCGGTGTAGCCGCGGGCCTCGAAGGTGGCGCGGATGCCGCCGGAGGGGAAGCTCGACGCATCGGGCTCGCCCTGCACCAGCTCGGAGCCGGAGAAGTTGAACACCACGCCGCCGTTGCCGTCGGGTGCGGCCAGCGAGTCGTGCTTCTCGGCGGTCAAGCCGGTGAGGGGCTGAAACCAGTGCGTGTAGTGGGTCGCGCCGTTCTCGATCGCCCAGTCCTTCATGGAGGCCGCCACGACGTCGGCGACCGCCGGGTCGAGCGGCTCGCCGCGATCGATGGTGCGGAGCAGGCTGCGGTAGACCTCCTTGGGAAGGCGCTGCCGCATCACGCTGCGGGAGAACACGTCGCTGCCGAAGATCGAATCCACGCGCTCGGCCGGCTGGGGGATGGTCACGGGGAGCTTCGCCTCACTGGTGTGGGAGTGGCCGGTAAAGTCCCATAATAATCGTCCGGCGCGCGACCGGGAGTACGTGCCGCGGCACCAGAAACATGCATCCCCCGAAACGACAATTTTGTCGCTCCGGGGGACGGCCCACACCAGGTGCTGGAGGGGTGCTTCAGGCCCCGATCGCGGTCTCGAGGTCGGCGTAGTCCGGATCAGTGAGCTCCGTGTAGACCGGGTGACTCAGGTATCGCTCGCCGAAATCGCAGATGATGGAGACGATGAGCTTGCCCGCGCTCTCCGGCCGGCTCGCCACCTGGAGGGCGGCCCAGGTGATCGAGCCGCTCGAGATGCCGGCGAAGATCGCCTCCTCCCGTGCGAGGCGTCGCGCGGTGGCGATGGCGTCGTCGTTGCTCACCCGGACCACCTCGTCATACACCTTGGTGTCGAGGATCGCGGGCACGAACCCCGCCCCGATGCCCTGCTGCCGGTGCGGCGACGGCTGCCCGCCGGACAACACCGGGCTCTCCGCGGGCTCCACCGCGACGATCCGGATGCCGGGCTTCTTCTCCCTCAAGTAGCGCCCCGCGCCGGTGATGGTGCCCCCGGTGCCGACTCCCGCGACGAACACCTCGACCTGGCCCGCCGTATCGGCCCAGATCTCCGGACCGGTAGTGCGATAGTGGATCGCCGGGTTCGCCGGATTGTCGAACTGGCGGGGCATCCAGGCCCGGTCGCCGAGTTGCCCGAGAATCTCCTCCGCGCGGGCGATCGCCGCCTTCATCCCCTTGGCGCCCTCGGTCAGCACCACGCGCATGCCGAGCGCCCGCAGCAGGTGCCGCCGCTCGACCGTCATCGTGTCGGGCATCACGAAGATGCAGCGATAGCCCCGGGTCGCGGCCACGTACGCGAGACCGATGCCGGTATTGCCGCTCGTCGGCTCGACGATGACCATCCCCGGCTTGAGCCGGCCCTTCTCGATCGCATCGTCGATCATGGCCGCTCCGATCCGGTCCTTGACCGAATCGTACGGGTTGTAGCCCTCGTGCTTGATCGCAATTCGTCCCGGCAGGCCGGCGCCGAGTCGATTCAGGCGAATCAACGGAGTGTTGCCGACGGTCTCGGCGATATCCTGGTAGATCTTTCCGTGTGGCATGAGCCTCTCCCCGGGGACGGTGCCGCGCGTGAATACGCCAACTATAACCGCTCATCAGTCGCCGGCCAGACGCGCCGCTTCCTGAGCCAGGTCGGTGAGCGGACCGGCCCCCCACTCCCCGCGATCGTTGACCCGCGCCAGCAGGGAGCCCGGCAGGCCCTCAGGACCCAGGCGCGCGCCGGAGAGCCCTCCCGCCATGGCGGCCATGGTGTCGGTGTCGCCGCCGACGGCGATGGCGGTGCACACCGTGGTCCAGTAGTCCTCCGGCGAATGAAGGAAGGCGTAAAGGCTCCAGACCACGCTCGGCACGACGAAGGCCGAGATGCCGTGCCATTCGTCCTGAAAGTCCGGATCTAGCCGTTCAGCGTGCAGGCGGCGGGCGGCGTCGGCAGGCGGGAGGTGGCACCAGCGGGACAGGCCGAGGATGGCATCGGCGACGGAACCGTCGAGCGGCCGGGCGAGGTCGGCGAGTGTCTCGAGAAAATCGGGGGCGACGATCGCGCCCGGCAGAGCGGCGAGAGAGGCGGCGCCGGCCACCGCGACCGCGCCGGCCGCGCAGCGCGGATCGGCGTGCGTCATGCGGCTCTGTTCCACCGCCGCCCGCACCATCTTTCCCGTGTCAGTGCCGCTCACGAGCCCCAGCTGAACGGCCCTCATCGCGCTGCCATTGCCGGCGTACGGGGCCGGCGTTCCCGCCTCGTGCCACGGCGTTCCGGCCAGCAGACGACCCGCTGCTCCCCGCGTGCCGGAGCCCGCCCCGACATCACGACCCTCCGCGAAGAGCGAGGCGATGCGCCGCGCGAACATCTCTGGCCGCCACCCGCCTCCCTCGACCAGGCTCAGAAGGAGCTCGCGCGCGAGCTGGGTGTCGTCGGAGTACTGGCCGAACGGCCAGGCGGAGTGAGACATCTCGCCCGCGCGGCCGGCGAGCAGGCAATCCGTGACGTAGGCGCGAGCGATGTCCGGCGGCTTCGCCTCCACGACGAAGCCGAGGGCATCACCCAGCGCCTGGCCGAGGAGGCTTCCGGTAACCGCCTTCACACGGTCGTGAGGCACCAGGACAAGATACCCGCGACTCGTGCCGGATTCTCTGACTGCTAGCTGGTGCCGACAGGTCTCGGCGGCCCGGGACGGACGCGGCCCCAGAGCCAATAGGCCGGAATTCCGGCGAGGATGACGCCGACGCTGGCCAGTGTGCGTCCCGGGCGCTCGACGAGCGAGTTGAGCACGAGGCTGGCGGTGGCGACGATGAAGAGCAGCGGCACGACCGGATACCCCGGCGTCCGATAGGGCCGAGGGAGATCCGGCCGGCGCCGCCGCATCAGGATCACGGCGCCGGCGCCGAGGGCCCAGAACGGGAGCACACCAAGGATGAATGCCTCGATCAGCTGCTCGAACGTCTGCACCCAGAGGTAAGCAATGGCCAGGACCGCAGTCAGGACGACGGCCGCGTGCGGGGTACCGTAACGAGGGTGGACGGCCGCGATGCCGCGGAAGAAGAGTCGGTCTTCGGCCATCGCGTAGAAGATCCGGGGATAGCTCATCGTGCCGCCGTTCATGGTGCCGAAGGTTGACACACACACCAGGGCGGCGATCAGTGCATTGCCCACCGGGCCGACCAGTCGCACCGCGACGTCGGCCGCCACCAGTGGCGAGCGGGCGATGGCGTCCATCGGCAGGACGGCGAGGTATGCCGCGTTGGCGGCGAGATAGACGCCGGTCACGAGCAGCGTGCCCGCGACCAGCGCGCGGGGCAAGTTGCGCCCCGGGTCGCGGATCTCGCCACCCAGGTAAGTGGCATCCTGCCATCCATTGTATGCCCACAAGACAGTCACCAGTCCGAGACCGAAGCCCGACCAGGTGTCCGGCGCCATGGCCGCCGCGTTCATCCAGCTCGAGCCGCCCGGCCGATCGAAGAGTAGGGCCGCCCCGGTGAGGATCAGAATCGCCAGTACCTTCGACCACGACGAAAGGTTCTGGATGGCGGCACCGAAGCGCACCGAGCGGTAGTTCCACCCCGCCACCACCGCCACCGCGGCTGCGGCCACCACGCGCGTCTGCTCGTGCAACGCCGGGATCAGACGTCCCAGATACTCGGCGAAGACCAGCGCCACCGCGCCGATCGAAGCGGGAGCGATCACCAGGAAGAGCCAGCCGACGAGAAACGCCGGCAGTGGTCCGTACGCCTCATTGAGATAGACGTAGATCCCGCCGGCCCGCGGATACATGGCCGCGATCTCCGACAGCGTGAGCGCGCCGCACATGGCGACCACTCCGCCCGCCACCCAGACCAGCATCATCGCGCCGGGCGCGCCCACCTGGGCGGCCGTGGCGCTGGGCACCCGAAAGATGCCGCTCCCGATCATGCTTCCGACCACGATGGCCATGGCGGACCAGACGCCGAGTTGCCGCGTCAGAGACCCTGCGGCCACACCTGCGGCGGGTGGATGAGCGAGCGCGGGACTGGACATGGAGATTGCAAACGGTAATCTGGCGCCCGGTCGGCACCAAGATCCTGGATGCTGGCGCCATCAAGCGGCGCTCCGATACGAAGAAGCCCCCGTTCACGGAGCTGCCGTGTGACGGGGGCCGGGATCGAGAAAGGACAACGGACAGGGTGGGATTCGAACCCACGATACCCGTAAGGGTATACCGGTTTTCGAGACCGGCTCCTTCAGCCACTCGGACACCTGTCCTGCTGATGCGACCGCTTTCAGGGCGCGAAGCTTATCCCATTGCGGAGACGTTTTCCAGAGGTCCCGGCCGCGCCGTTCACCGGGTTACGTTTCGTGAAGAGGTACCTTGTCACCGCAGTCGAGGAGCTTCCCACGATGCCCACGCCCGCCTTCGCCGTCGCACCGCCCAAGTATCGGCTGCCCGACGATCTCGCTCTCGGAACGGTCCGCCTCCAGGTGGCTGATCTCGAGCGTTCGGTGGCCTACTACGAGCGGGTGTTGGGCCTCCACGTCGTAGACCGCCACCCTGGGGAAGCGGGCATGGCGGCCGGTGACGGGCCGGCTCTCGTCCTGCTCCGCGAGCGTCGGGGCGCCTCGCCGGTCCCTCGCCGCGGGCGGCTCGGCCTCTACCACTATGCTCTGCTGCTTCCCGACCGCGCGTCGCTGGGACGATTCATCTCGCACCTGAGCACGCTGGGCGAGTACGCCGGCATGGCGGATCACCTGGTGAGCGAGGCGCTCTACCTCACCGATCCGGACGGCTTGGGCATCGAGGTGTACGCCGACCGCCCGCGCTCGACCTGGCGGGTGGAAGCGGGATCCCTGGCAATGGCGACCGATCCTCTCGATCTCGACGCGCTGGTGGCGGCGGGCGGCGGAGTGGCCTGGTCCGGCATGCCCGAAGGGACCCGCGTCGGCCACATTCATCTGTACGTGGACGACCTCGACCGGGCCGGCGCCTTCTATCACGAAGGCCTCGGACTGGATCGCATCGTCCTCCGATTCCCCGGCGCGCTCTTCATGTCGGCGGGTGGGTATCATCACCACCTCGGCACCAATACCTGGGCGGCCGGTGCCCCGCCGGCCGCAGAAGGAGACGCACGCCTCCTCGAATGGACCGTGCGACTGCCGGCGCGGGCAGACGTCGACGCGGCCGCGAAATCGCTCAGGTCCTCCGGGCATCAGGTGCGCCGCGAGGGTCCCGATGCCCTGGCGACTGATCCCTGGGGCACCACGTTGCGGATTGCGCCTCGCTGATCTGCTCCGCAGCCGAGCTTCCGGCAACGCTTCGATACACCCTCCTTCCAGTCAGTGGGGAATGCATGATGAGGACTCGACACTCGGTAACGCCCGCTGCGGCCGCGGGCGATATCACGTTGGGTGGCGACGTGGCGGTCAACCGGATGGGCTTCGGGGCCATGCGTCTCACCGGGCGCGGCATCTGGGGACCGCCTGCGGACCGCCCGCAAGCGATCCGGGTGTTGCGGCGCGCGGTGGAGCTGGGCGTGAACTTCATCGACACGGCCGACTCCTACGGTCCCGACGTCTCCGAAGAGATCATCGCCGAGGCATTGCATCCCTATGCCGATGGCGTGGTGATCGCGACCAAGGCGGGGTTCGAGAGGTCCGGGCCCGATCGCTGGACAATCAACGGCCGCCCTGAGCGCCTGCGCCGCCAGCTCGAGGGCAGCTTGCGCCGGCTGCGGCTCGACCGAATCGACCTCTGGCAGCTACATCGGATCGACCCTGCCGTGCCGGCCGCCGAACAGTTCGATGCCATGCTGGCGTTTCAGCGTGAAGGAATGGTACGCCACCTCGGGCTTTCGGAGGTGACGGTCGCCGATATCGAGCTGGCCCGCCGCACGGTCCCCATCGTCTCGGTCCAGAACCGGTACAACCTCACCGACCGCGAATGGGAATCGGTGGTGGACCACTGTGAGCAGGAGGGCTTGGCCTTTATTCCCTGGTTCCCGCTCTCCGCGGGCGCGGTCGATGAGGCCGGTCCGCTGGCCCGGGTGGCGAAACGGCACGGGGTCTCGGCCTATCAGGCCGCGCTGGCGTGGCTGCTGGCGCGTTCCGCGGCCATGCTCGTCATCCCCGGCACGTCATCGGTACCGCATCTCGATGACAACGTTCACGCGGCCGAGATCCGGCTCACCGAGGTGGATCTGAAGGAGCTGGGCACCCCCGACGCCTGACGGGTGACACCCGAACCGCTCCGCCGTACCTTTCTGCACCTTTCCCAGGAGCAGACATGGGTTCCCTCATGCTCGGCGGGGCGATTCTCGTCGCCGCGTTCCTGTTGTTCACGGCGGCCGCAGGGCGGCGTTCCGCCGGCGCAGCCGGTGGGAGCGCGGCCCTGCTCCGCACCGGCGCATGGCTCCTCACAGCCGTCGGCGCCTTCTTCCTCCTCTCCAGCAGCGTCATCGTGATCGACGCGGGTCAGGTCGGCGTTCGCCACGCCTTCGGCGAGGTGGACACCGTTCCGCTCCTTCCCGGCGTCCGCTTCGTGACGCCCTGGTCGGATGTCGAACGCTTCTCGACCCGGGAAGAGCAGTTCCCCGACCGGAGCGACGACGCGGAGCAGATCAGTGCGCTGTCGAGCGAGCAGATGGGAATGCAGGTCGACGTGGCGGTTCGGTGGCAGATCGATCCGATGCAGGCCCCCCACATCTTCCGGGAGCTGGGCGGTCAGGAGCAGGTCCAGAACGTGGTGCTCAACGCCATCCGGAACGGTGTGCGCGATGGCATGGTTCAGTATTCGATCAACGACATCTCCCAGCGTAATCGTATCGCAGGGACCATGTCGGGCGAGGTGGACTCGGCGCTGGTGACCCAGCCTCGCGCGGGTACCGGCCGCTTCCGGATCGCCACGGTGTCGGCCTTCTTCCTCCGCGACCTGCAGCCGCCGCCCCAGGTGGTCCAGGCGATCAACAACAAGATCGCCCAGGAGCAGCAGATCGCGACGGAGCGTCACCGCGTGGAAGTCGCCCGGCTGCAGGCTGAGCAGCAGCGGCTGCTCAACCAGACGCTGACGGCGGAGGCACTGACCAAGCAGTATCTGGAGGTGCTGCAGGAGTTGCGGACGTCGAACAATGTGGTGCTGATCGTGCCCACCGAGGGCGGGATGCCGGTGCTCGATATCGGCGCGATGCGGAAGAACCTGACGCCGAAGTAGAAGTGGGGCGGTCGCCCCCACCGTCGCGCCCCGACTGACGTCGCGCTGCGGCTACAGCGTCGCCCGCCGACTCTGGAAGAAGCGCTTGAGGATGTCGCCGCACTCCTCCGACAGGAGACCGGCGACGACTTCGGGCCGATGATTGAGCCTGGGGTGTCGGAGAAGATCGTACACCGAGCCGGCCATTCCGACTCGGGCGTCAAAGGCGCCGAAGACGACCCGTCCGATCTTGGCGAGCACGACCGCGCCGGCGCACTGGGCACACGGCTCCAGAGTCACATACAGGGTGGCGAAAGGCAGCCGGTCCTCCCCCACCCTCTCCAACGCCCGCCCGATCGCGAGCAGCTCCGCGTGCGCCGTCGGGTCCCGCCGATGTACGGTCTCATTGTGCGCTTCGGCGAGTATCTCCCCGTCGGCCATGATCACCGCCCCCACGGGGATCTCCTCGCGCACGCTCGCCGCCCGAGCGAGCCGAAGCGCCGCCTGCATGCCGGTGAGGTCGCTGGGCGACGGCGTCCCTCTACGCACCGATCATCTCCGGCACCTCCGACGGCCGGGCGAGACGCAGCGCCGAGCCGTCCCGCTCGGCCCGGACCGTGTCGCCCTCCTTGAACCGGCCTTCGAGCAGCTCCAGGGCGATCCGGTTCTGCAGCTCGCGCTGGATGACCCGCTTGAGCGGACGTGCCCCGTAGACCGGGTCGTACCCCTGCTCCGCCAGCAGCGCCCTCGCCTCGGGTGTGACGTCGAGCTTGAGGTGCCGCTGCGCCAGCAGCTCCGACAGTCGCGCCAGCTGAAGACCAACGATCTGCTCGAGATCCTCGCGGGTGAGCGGCCGAAAGACGATGATGTCGTCCACCCGGTTCAGAAACTCGGGTCGGAAATGGCTGCGCAGCTCGCCGCGGACCCGCTCCTCGACACGGTCCCACGTCGTGTCACCCGCGTCTACGATGTGGGCGCTGCCGATGTTGCTGGTCATGATGATGACCGAGTTCCGGAAGTCGACCACCCGACCCTGACTGTCGGTCAGCCGACCGTCGTCCAGGATCTGGAGCAGCACGTTGAACACGTCGGGGTGCGCCTTCTCGATCTCGTCGAACAGCACCACGCTGTACGGCCGTCGGCGCACCGCTTCGGTCAGCTGCCCGCCCTCCTCGTAGCCGATGTAGCCCGGCGGCGCCCCGATCATGCGCGCCACGGAGTGCTTCTCCATGTACTCCGACATGTCCAGCCGAACCATGGCCCGCTCGTCGTCGAACAGGAACTCCGCCAGCGCGCGGGCGGTCTCGGTCTTTCCGACGCCGGTGGGTCCCAGGAAGATGAACGATCCGGTGGGCCGGTTCGGGTCGCCCAGACCCGCGCGGCTCCGCCGCACCGCGTCGGCCACCGCGGTCACGGCCTGGGTCTGCCCCACCACCCGCTGGGCCAACTCCTTCTCGAGATGCACGAGCCGCTCCCGCTCGCTCTCCATCATCTTGGTGACCGGAATCCCGGTCCAACGGGATACGATCTCCGCGATGTCCTCCGCGTCCACCTCCTCCTTGAGGTAGCTGCCTTTCGACTGGATCTCGGTCAGGCGGCCCTGCTCGGTCTGCAACTGCCGCTCGAGCTCAGGCGCCCGACCGTATCGCAGCTCGGCCGCCCGCTGGAGGTCTCCGGCACGCGTAGCCTGGTCCACCTCGCCCCGGAGTTCGTCCAAGGCCGCCTTCAGCTTCTGAATCCCGTTGATGCTGTCCTTTTCCGCCTGCCATTGCGCCTTCATACCGGCGCTCCGCTCCCGCAGCTCCGCGATTTCCTGCTCGACCGCGGCGAGCCGTTCGCGCCCCGCCTTGTCCTTTTCCTTGAGCAGCGCCTGGCGCTCGATCTCCAGCTGCAACAGCCGGCGCTCGACCTGGTCGATCTCCTGCGGCAGGCTGTCGATCTCGATCCGCAGCCGGCTCGCCGCTTCGTCCACCAGGTCTATCGCCTTGTCGGGCAGGAAACGGTCACCGATGTAGCGGTCCGAGAGCGTGGCGGCGGCGACCAGGGCGTTGTCCGTGATCCGGACCCCGTGATGGACCTCGTACTTCTCCTTGAGACCCCGCAGAATGGCGATCGTATCGGTGACGCTCGGCTCGCCCACCAGGACGGGCTGGAACCGGCGCTCGAGCGCGGCATCCTTCTCGATGTGCTTGCGGTACTCGTCGAGGGTGGTGGCACCGATCACCCGCAGCTCCCCGCGAGCCAATGCCGGCTTGAGCATGTTGCTCGCATCGATGGCGCCTTCGGCGGCACCGGCGCCCACGATGGTGTGGAGCTCGTCGATGAAGGTGATGTACTTCCCGTCGCTGTCGGTGAGCTCCTTGACCACCGCCTTCAGCCGCTCCTCGAACTCACCGCGGAACTTGGCCCCGGCGAGGAGCTGCGCGATGTCGAGCGCCACGAGCTCGCGGTCGCGGAGCGAGGTCGGCACGTCGCCATTCACGATTCGCTGGGCCAGACCCTCGACGATGGCGGTCTTCCCGACGCCGGGCTCGCCGATCAGCACCGGGTTGTTCTTGGTCCGCCGCGAGAGCACCTGCATCACACGGCGGACCTCTTCGTCACGTCCGATCACCGGGTCGAGCTTCCCGCGGCGCGCGATGTCGGTCAGGTTGCGGGTGTATCGCTCCAGCGCCTGGTACTTCTCCTCCGGAGACTGGTCGGTGACCCGGTGGGTACCGCGTACCTCCTGAAGGGCGTTGCGGAGATCGTCGGCCGACACTTTCTGGGCGCCGAGCAGGGCTCGCGCCGCGGTTCCCTTCTCCTCGGCCAGCGCCAGGAGCAGGTGTTCAGTGGAGACGTACGCGTCCGACATCTTCCGGGCATCGGCCTCGGCGCGGTCGAAGACGCGGTTCAACTCCCGGCTGAAGGTGGGCTCGGTGCCCGAACCTTCCTGCTTCGGAAAACGGGCGACTTCGCGCTCGACCTCCTGCATCAGCGACGCGAGGTTCACCCCGGCCTTCTGCAGGAGGGGCTGTACCACCCCCTCGGGCTGTTTCAGCAGTGCCAGGAGCAGATGCGCGTCGTTGATGACCGGATTGCCGCGACCACGCGCCTCTTCGGCCGCGTCGCGGAACGCCTCCTGCGCCTTGATGGTCATGCGATCCGAGCGAATCATTCGAATCCTCTCATCCATTCGGGGGGAGTCGTACCTACCACCCCGAAAGGCAAACCCCGTTCCCCCATATGCTGCCGCAATGGCAGGATTCTGGGACAAAAACACATAGGGGCGACATCTCCGTCGCCCCTATGGCTGATTCGTCGCGCGACCCTGCGCGATCATCTTTCGAGTGTAGCGCTCACCGTCGACCGAGAGCTGATAGTAGTAGATCCCCGGCGTCGCTTCCCGCTTTCCATCCAGGTACTTGCCGTCCCAGTACGCCTGATACTCGCCGCACCGCAACCGCAGGCTGTCCAATCGCTCGGCCGAGCCGTCGGCCAGCACCGGGATGGCGACCATCTGAACCAGCACGTTATAGATCTTCAAGCTGACCACCGGCTGATGTCCTCTACCGCAGACCTCCCTGGAGATCGTGAACGGAATCGTCGTCGCCGGAAAGAACGGATTGGGGTAGTTCTCTTTCAGCTCGATACGTGGCGGAGGCAGGTTCGCCTGTGCCGCAGCCGGGGAGCCAATGCCCACCAGTAGCCCGAGCCACCACCCCGGCCACGAGACACGGACCATGGGCGCTCCTCTTCAGACTGGGTGTGAAACCGGTCGGCACCTCCAAGAAGACGGACGTAACGTGGTTATGCATCGGAAGATGGCGGACCCTCACTTTCAGTGTCAAGCGCGAGGGCTGCGCCTCACCCGCCTGACTTCGCCATCCCACCCGGTAACCCCTTTGGTATCAGCCCATTCAAGCAGAGGGATCAAGTATTTTCTACTGATAGCCAGCTGTTGACGCAGCTCCGAGGGGACCACGGGCGCCTCGGTACCGGCGGACCGGAGCGCTTGCACGAATCGGTCCAGCGCCGCCCGACCGAAGTAGCGATCCCGTTCCACCGGCTCGAGCCGTCCCGCCTCCGCGGCAAGACGCAGAATCGCCGCGACATCGCGCTTCCCGGTCTGCCGTTCCAGCTCCGCCACACTCGGCGGGGTGAGCCCGGCCTGTTCCACCAGGAGGACGATCTCGTCCACGGCCGCGTCCCCTCCGGTCACCCGAGGCGCGAACCCGGCCAGCATGGCGCTACCGTCGGCCCGGCGAATCTTTCCGGTCCGGACCAGGTCGTCCAGCACGGCCTCCACCGCTGCGTCGGGAGCACGCAGACCGCTCCGCAGTGTCTCGAGTGGCATGCCGCGGTCGGTGGGATGCAGCCGGTGGTGGCGGCGGAGTCGGTCGAGCGCGCTCGCCACCAGAGCGTCCACCAGCGCGGTGGTCACCCAGAGGCCACCGACGGATCGGAGAGCGGTCGAGGCCTTCGCCAACGCGCGGGCGGCCGAGAGGGTGAGCCCGGTCAGGAGGGGAAGCTGCGTGTCCGGGACGCCCCCGGCCCTCCGGCCGACCAGCGCCTCGAGCCGAGCCGTCGGGTCGGAGGATGCCAGTCCTCCCGGCCATTGGGCGCGGCGGAGCGGCGGAACCGGATCGAGGACCACTCCGCCGCCGATGGTGGCCACGGGGCTGAAGCTCCGGATCACGAAGCGGTCGCCCGCACGGGCGACCACCTCGGATTCGAGCGCGACTCGCGCCACGCCGCGCTCGCCGGGCCTTATCGGTGGCGTACGCGGGAAGACCCGGCCGATGATCTCCGCCGTCCCGTGGTGGAGCCGTATTCGGCTCCGCGGTATCACCGCCCGGGGCGCGGAGGGATCGAGCGCGAGCTCGACATCGAGCGCGCGAGTGGACTGCCAGGGATCGGCGGCGGCCACCAGCACCGCCCCGCGCATCACGTCCTCTCGCGCGATGCCCACCACCCCGACGGCAGTGCGCTTCCGCGACTCGCTGCGATTGACCGCGTGGCCATGCATCTCGATCGACCGCACCCGCCCCCGGCGTCCGAGCGGAAGCAGCACCACCTCGTCGCCCACCGCGATCCGGCCCGACCAGGTCGTGCCAGTCACTACGGTCCCCACGCCCGCGACCGAGAAGGCCCGGTCCACCGGAAGGCGGAACAGATCGGTCGCCCGGCGCCGGCACCAGCGCGCGGGCGTGCTCAGCGATCCGGAGCCGGAGGTGATCGAGCCCCTCGCCGGTTCGTACCGATACGGACACGGGCGCCTCGAACGCCACCCGGCGACGTCGCGAGCCGCTCGGCCAGCTCTGCCGCTACCAACTCCAGCCAATCCCGGTCCACCAGGTCGGCCTTGGCCAGCACCGGAATGCCGGCGCGCACGCCAAGGTGCTCCAGGACCGAGAGGTGCTCCAGGGTCTGCGGCATCATCCCCTCGTCGGCCGCCACCACCAGGAGCGCGAGATCCACTCCCGAGGCGCCCGCCACCATCGTGCGCACGAAGTCCTCGTGGCCGGGCACGTCCACTACGCCCGCGACCCCGTCGCTGCCGAGATCGAGTGGCGCGAAGTTGAGGTCGATGGTGATGCCGCGGCGCTGCTCCTCGGCGAGACGGTCCATCGCCCGTCCGGTGAGCGCTGCCACCAACGCCGACTTGCCGTGATCGATGTGCCCTGCCGTTCCGACGATCATGCCGCCATCCAGGGTCGCCGAAGCCAGAAGTCGAGCGCGGGCAGCTCGGCGCCTTCCCCCAGGTGATAACGGACGTAGCGCGCGAGCAGACGGCGATGCGATTCGGCGTGCCGCTGATCGAGACGCGGCAGAGCCGCGTCAGGGTTCATGAGAGTCGCCAGGTCCGCCCGCGCATCGGCCGGCAGGTGGGTGGCGCCATGCCCGGACGCGCAGGTGGGACAGAGGGCACCCCCTTCCCGGGTGCTGAAGGCCAGCCCTCCGACGGGCGGCAGGACGCTTCCGTCGCGCACGCAGGCATCCAGCTCGGGGGCGAAGCCCAATGCGCTCACCAGCTGCCAGAGGGCACGAAAACCCAGCGGCTCCAGCTCGTCGGCGGAGACGACCTCGAGCATTCCCAGCGCATCGCGCAACAGATCGTAGCTCTCGGGGTGGGGGTCGGCAGGCGCGAAGCGCAGCATCACCTCAGCCAGCGCCGAGCCGGTGGCGTAACGCTCCAGGTCCGTGGCCAGGCCGACGTGGAGCCGGAGCAGGTCGAAGCTCGCGAGCACATGGAGCTCGCGGTGCTCCTTGACCAGCAGCCGGGCCTGGCCCTCGCTCAACGACTGGAGCGCCGCGCCGAACCGGCTGCGGGGACGCAGCGCGCCCTTCGCGATCGCGCTCTGAACGCCATGGTCACGAGTGGCGAGACGCACGATCTTCGACGTCTCGCTGTAGCGGATGGTGGAGAGCACGATCGCCGGTGTATCGAGCTGGGGCATGCTGAAAGATACCGGCGATGCTCAGGGAAGTGCGCCGGCCTCCTGCCCGATGCGAACGACCACGGCGCCGGCGGCGCATCGGCCCAGCGGGATCTGCGAGATCTCCTGGAGATTCTCGTCGAGCACGTGCGCGGTCCCCGGCTGACCGGCCGCGCAGCCGCCCGCTTCGATGGCGTAGATCCGCAGCTCACTGTCCACCGCCACGCCGGCGTTTCCCGGAATGCCGATCCCGTTCGCCTCGCCGCGGACCACCGCGTTGCTGTCGGTGTTGAACTCGAGCAGCCCCTCGCTGGCGGAGCTGATGAAGATGCGCGAGCCGCCGTCGGTGGCCGCTTGCCCCGGCAGTAGTCCCAGCCCGGCGAAGCTGGCCACCTCGGTCCGCTCCAGCGGGTCAACCACCGACAACCGCCCCTCGGCGGGCGTGCTTCGGCCCCGGCTCACCACGTAGATGAAGCCGTCGGCTCCGACCGTGGCGAACGAGGCGTTGCCGGGGCCGGTCAGGGGAATCGAGTCGATGCCGGTGGCCGGACTGTCGGTCGCGGGATTGATCACGGTGATCCAGCCCGACCCGGCCGGCTCCCCGGTCGGATCGAGGTTGGCGTTTACCACGAAGATTCGGCCCCGGGCCACCGCGAACCCCCGAGGCGACCCGCCCACCGGCACTTCGAGCGTCTCCCGGCTCAGCACGTTGAGGCGGGTGATGCTGCCGCGCCCGGTGTTGGCCACGTAGGCAATGGTGTCGTTGAGCATCACCGCCCCCGTCGGTCCGGAGCCCTCGGGAAGCTGTATCCGATGGATCAGCCGGCGTCCCACCAGATCCACGACGGCCACGGCATCCACGTCGCCCTGCGGTACCACGGCAATGCCCTCGCGGGCCGCGACGTCGGTGGGGTTGCGCGCCGGTCCCGCCCAGGACGACGGCGGTCGGCGGCTCGCTCGCATCCACCGGGGCGATGGTGAGGGAGTTGGCCTGGCGGTTCACCACCAGCAGAAGCTCCAGTGGCTCCGGCGGCGGCGCGTTGGTATCCGCGCAGGCCAAGGCGAGGGTGGTGAGGACAGCCAGCCTGATGATGCGGTTCATGGGCTCCGTGGCGGTGTCTGGACGATATGAAAGGTACGCCGGAACAACCGCTCGCGCGGAGGGGTCAGGGCTCGGCCTCGTGGGCGCGAAGCGGCACCAGCTGAGGCGACCCGTCGCGCCACGTGGTGACCGCCACCGGCCACCCGAAGACCGCGCGCAGGGCGTCCTCGCGAAGGACCTCGACCGGAGTGCCGTCGGCGGCGACCCGCCCCCCGCTCAACAGCAGCACCCGATCCGCGAAGCGCGCGGCCAGATTGATGTGGTGGGTGACGACCAGCCCCGCCAGCCCTCCATCCGCCAGCCGCCGTACCAGCTCGAACAGCTCCATTTCGTGACGGACGTCGAGGGAGGTCGTGGGCTCGTCCAGCACCAGGATCCGTGGGTCCTGGGCCAGCGCGCGCGCGACCCTCACCCGCTGCCATTCGCCGCCGCTGAGGGTGTCGATCGATCGGCCGGCCAGCTCCCCCACGTCGCAGCGGAGGAGCGCGTCCCGCACCGCCGTCCGGTCGGCCTCGCCGGGCGCGGCGAACGGCCCGAGGTGCGGATACCGGCCCAGCATGACGGTCTCGTCCACCCGGAGTGGAAAGACCACGTCTTCGCCCTGCGGCACCACGGCCATCACCCGCGCGAGTGCGCGGCGGCCCCATGTCGCCAACGCCTTGCCGTCGACGGTCACCGCGCCGCCATCCAGCGGGACCAGCCCGCTGAGCGCGCGCACCAGCGTGGTTTTCCCGCTGCCGTTGGGACCCACCACCGCGAGGAGTCGGCCGCCCTCGGCGTGGCAGGAGACTCGATCCAGCGCGAGACCGGTCCCGCGGTATCGTACCGACACGCCGGCAGCCTCCAGCCTCATGTCACGCTCCGCCGCAGCAGGAGGGCGAAGATCGGCACGCCGACCAGCGCGGTGATGACGCCGACGGGAAGCTCCAGCGGACGCACCACGGTCCGCGAGACGATGTCGGAGAGCACGAGAAAAGACGCCGCCACCTGCGAATACCAGTGGCAGGAGCGTCCGATGGAGCGGTCGGGCGAAGGTCCGGACGGCGTGGGGTACCACCAGTCCGACGAAGCCGATGATCCCGCAGGCCGCGACGCTCGCCGCCGTCAACAGCGCGGTGCAGAGGTAGACCAGCCGCCGGGTGCGGTCCACATCGGTGCCCAGGTGGTGCGCCTGCTCCTCGCCCAGCGAGATCAGGTCGAGCGACCGTGCGCTGACGCCGATAGCGACCAGCGGCACCAGCGCGTACGCCGCGAACACGCCCAGCGCCTGCCATGACGAGGCGCCGAATCCGCCCAGGAGCCAGAGAAACGCGTTCCGAACCGTAGGGGCATCCGAGAGCACGATGATGGCGCTCATGAGCGCGCCCGCGAAGGAGCCGACCACCACGCCCGACAGGAGCAGGACCCTCGGATCGAGCCTCCGCCCCGCGACCAGGCTGAGACGGTAGACCAGCCCCACAGCCGCCAGCGCTCCCACGAAGGCCGCCACCGGCACGGCCCAGGGGCCCGCCGAGCGCGACGCCAGGGCGATGACGGCTCCCAATCCCGCGCCGCCACTGAGACCCAGGAGGTAGGGCTCTGCCAGCGGATTGCGGATCATCGCCTGCAGCGACGCCCCGCACACCGCGAGGCTGCCGCCGACGAGAAACGCGAGGAGCACTCGCGGCGCGCGAAGCTCGCGCACGATGGCCGAGGCGGGCGCGCTCGGGCTCCAAAGGCCGCTCCACACCTCGCCCAGCGAGAGCGGCACCGATCCGGCCGCGAGGCCGAGCAGCAGGGAGATCGCCACCAGTCCGAGCAGCAGCGGAGTGGCCAGGCGGCTCAAGGGGCGGTTCCGCGAAGTCGCCGGCTGAGCGCCCGGATGGCCGCGGGGGAGCGCGGGCCGGGGCGGTCGTATTCCGAGCCGATCACCTGCAGGAACCGCCGCTCGCGCACGGCGCGGACCACTTGCCATTCGGGTTTGGCGGCGAAGCTGGACGGCCCGTCGGTGGTCGTCAGTATCAGGTCGGGGTCCCGCACGCTCACGGCCTCGATGCTGACCGGCCCCGAGGACGTCGCGACGTCCCCGAACAGGTTTCGGCCTCCCGCCCGCTCGATCAGCTCACTCAGAAAGCTGCCTCGGCCGATCGTCATCGGCGGCTGCTCCCACACCAGGAGCAGCACCTTGGGCCTCGGTCCGGCGCTCGAGTCCCGCGTCGCTGAGGTGAGGGCCGAGTCGAATACCGTTCCGACGGAGTCGGCCTGAGCCGCGTGCCCGGTGAGCCGCCCCAGCAGCGCGCCGACGCGAGGCACATCCGACAGGGCGTCCGTGTTCAGCCGTACCGCCGGGATCCCGAGCTCGCGGAGGCGCGACGCCACGGCGGCATGCTGGGCCGAGTTGTAGAGGAGGACGAGGTCGGGGCGGGCCGCGACCACGGCTTCGACGTTGGGATTGATTCCGGGGCCGAGGTCGGACACCGATGCGGCCGCGGGAGGGTAGTTGCACCACTGCGTTCGCCCGACGACGGCGTCCCCGGCGCCGATGGCGAAGAGAAGCTCGGTCGTGGCCGGGATGAGCGACACCACGCGCGCGGCAGGCACCCGCACGGCGACCGTGTCCCCCGCGTCGTCCACCACGGTGACGGATCCGGACGGGCCATCCGACGGGCGGCACGCGCACCAGCCCGAAGGCGACCAGGCAGGTGAACAGGCGCGACGCTGGCGCGGGCATGTCTACCGGCCGCCGGATTCTCGGGCAAGAGCGGCCTCGAGCTCGGCCTTGAGGCGTTCCCGCCGCGCCCGATAGCGGGACCATTCCGCGGCCGGCGTCTCCGTCTGCTTCCCCTCGAAACGCGCATCGAGCGACGCCAACTCGCCCACCAGGCGGTCCACCGAGACCAGTGGCGTCCTGGGCAGCGCGCGCCACGCCGCGGCGGCCAGCGCGAGCGAGAGGACCGCCACCAGCGCCACCAGGATCGGCATGGAATCCCCGGGCGCTCCGGGCAGGGTGATCCGAATCGTCGCATTGGCCGGCAGGTCGCCGGTCCAGCGTCGAAAGAAGCGACCCTCGATCATCTGGCTGTCCGCGAGCGCGAGACCGGCCGCGGCGGCGGCGGCTCCCGGCTCCTCGAGCAGCACGTTGGCCGTAACCGCGGCTCCGCCCAACGGCAGGTGCACGGTCTGGCCACCGGACCTCAGGTGATACTGCAGCGCGATCTGCTTGTCGCCCGGGCGAGAGCGGCGCGGACACCACGGCGGTATCACCCCGGCGAACGACGGCGTCGGGCGAGACGTCGCTCTCGCCCAGATCGAGCCCTTCGCTCGCGGGGGCAGCGGCACCAGCCATGACCCGCCCAGCGAGTCGGGGGCCACGCGGGTGACGACACCGGAGTTCCGGAGGAGGACGAGGTCGAGCACCTCCCGCGTCCCATTCTCGCCAGGTCGAGGAATGACGATGTGACGGGCGGCCAGCGTCGACCGGCGCGCGGCTCGAGGTGTCGTGGACGACCACCGTGACGGGGCGCCGGTTGCCGGTCAGACGGTCATCTACCGGTGTGGTGAAGTATTCGATACCGGCGAAGCTGGCGCTGAGGAGATGGATCGCGGTGGTGTCGGATCGGACGGAAAAACGGAACCGGCCCCCGGCATCGGCCACCGTGGAATCCATCGGGCCCTGCGCATCCTGGGCGACGCGATGCAACACCACGCGGACACCGGGAACCGCCACGGTGTCCACCCCCACGGGGCGCACGACGATACCAGAAACCGATTGTGCCGCGAGCGGCCCGGCGAGGAGGGTCAGGAGGCCGAGGGCGCGCCTCAGGGATTGAATTTTCCGAAGTCCTGCGGGTCCATCTTCTCGAGGTACTCCTTGAGCTTGTCGGCCTCGAGCGACGGATTGGGTGACGGGTCGTCGGTCTCGACCCCGCTCTGGTCCAGGAGCTGGTCGCTGGTGAAGATGGGCGCCCGCATCCTGAGCGCGAGGGCGATGCTGTCCGACGGGCGGGCGTCCACCTGGAACACGTGATCGTCGCGGCGGATCAGCAGCTCGGCGAAGTAGGTGTTCTCCTTCACCGAGCTGATGACGACACGGCGCAGGTCGCCGCCGAGTCCGACGAGGATCTGCTTGAGGAGGTCGTGCGTCAGGGGACGCTGCGCCTTCATGCCCTGCAGCTCCATGGCGATGGCGCTGGCCTCCGCGGGCCCGATCCAGATCGGCAGCACGCGGGCCCCGTCCTTCTCTCTCAGGATCACGACCGGCGTGTTGGTCGACCGGTCCAGCCCGAGGTGTGCCACCGTCACTTCGATCATAAACCGATACGGCGTGACGCCGTCAGGTACCGGCGTCCCAGCTGGCGAGGTATTTGACCTGCTCGGCGGTCAGACCGTCGATCGTGATCCCCATGCTCTGGAGCTTGAGACGCGCGATCTCCTGGTCCACCGACGCCGGCAGGCGGTGCACCGACTTGCTCAGCGTCTTCGACTCCTTGGCGAGCAGCTCGGCGGCCAGCGCCTGGTTGGCGAACGACATGTCCATCACGCTGGCCGGATGCCCCTCGGCGGCGGCGAGATTGATGAGCCGGCCCTCACCGAGCACCACGACCCGGCGCCCGTTCACCACGTATTCCTCGACCAGGTTGCGCACCATTCGCCGCTCACTGGCGATGCGCGCGAGACCGTCGAGGTCGAGCTCCACGTTGAAGTGCCCGGAGTTGCAGACGATCGCCCCGTCCTTCATGGCCGAGAAATGCTCCGACCGGATGACGTGGATGTTGCCGGTGAGGGTAATGAACAGGTCGCCGAGCGGTGCGGCCTCGGCCATCGGGCGGAGCTCGAACCCGTCCATCCGGGCCTCGAGCGCGGGCAGCGGATCCACCTCGGTCACGATCACGTGCGCGCCGGCGCCACGGGCCCGGCTGGCGACGCCCCGACCGCACCAGCCATAGCCGGCCACCACCACGGTGCTCCCCGCGAGGAGGATGTTGGTGGCTCGGACGATGCCGTCGAGGGTGGACTGCCCCGTGCCGTAGCGGTTGTCGAACATGTGCTTGGTGCTCGAGTCGTTCACCGCCACGATCGGGAACTGCAGCACGCCTTCTTTGGCCATCGCCTTGAGCCGGATGACGCCGGTGGTGGTTTCCTCGGTGGACCCGCGCACCGCACCGACCAGGGCACGCCGCTCGTCCGGCGAGAGCGTCTCGACCCATTTCCGGATCGGCGGCGCGAGGTCGTCCAGCCGGTTCAGGGCGATCATGTGCAGCGAGCCGACGAGATCCGCCCCGTCGTCCTGCGTCATGTCCGGCCCGAATGCCAGCGTTTGGGCGATATGGGTGTAATAGGTCTCGTGGTCCTCGCCCTTGATGGCGAACACGTGCACGCCGTGGTCACGTACCAGGTGGGCCGCCACGTCGTCCTGGGTCGAGAGCGGGTTCGACGCGCAGAGCGCGATTTCGGCGCCCGCAGCGCGCAGCGTGCTCATCAGGTTGGCCGTCTCGGTGGTCACGTGGAGACAGGCCGAGAGCCTGGTGCCCTTGAGGGGCTGCTCCTTGGCGAACCGGGCGCGGATCTGTCGCAGCACCGGCATGGAGCGCTCCGACCACTCGGTCCGGCGCTTGCCCTCGTCGGCGAGACGGATGTCCTTGATGTCGTACTTCGCAACCTCGGTGTGCACGCTCATGCGCTCCTCATCGGGCGGCCGACAGCAGATCCTTCACGCGGTCGGTACGCTCCCAGGTGAATAGGTCGACCTTCTGGCGCTTGGTGCCGTTCTCGTACGTGGCCGTGACCGGGCGGCGGCCGAAGTGCCCGTAGGTGGCCGTCTGACGGTAAATTGGCCGCCTCAGCTTGAGGGCGTCAATGATGCCCTTCGGCGTGAGATCGAACACCTCGTTGACGATGCTCTCGATGTCCGGATCGGGCATCACGCCGGTGCCGAACGTCTGCACCATGACCGACACCGGTCGTGCGACGCCGATGGCGTAGGCCACCTGGACCTCGCACCGCCGCGCCAGCTTGGCCTCGACGACGTTCTTCGCCACCCAGCGCGCGGCGTAGGCGGCCGACCGGTCCACCTTGGACGGATCCTTGCCGCTGAACGCGCCGCCGCCGTGGCGGGCCATCCCGCCGTAGGTGTCGACGATGATCTTGCGTCCGGTGAGGCCCGCGTCGCCGTGCGGACCGCCGATCACGAACCGCCCGGTCGGATTGATGAGAAACTTGGTGCCGCGGTATTCCATGCCGGCCGCGTCGAGCACCGGCTTGATCACTTCCTCGATCACCGCCTCGCGGATCGTGCCGTGGCCGAGCTGGCGGGAGCCGCGGCGCTCGGCGTGCTGGGTGGAGACGACGACCGTGCGCACCGCCACCGGCCGGTCGTCCTCGTACTCCACCGACACCTGCGATTTCCCGTCGGGCCGCAGCCAGTCGATACGGGGATGGCCCGGAAGTCCCTTGCGCACGGCGGCGAGGCGCTCGGCGATGCGGTGAGCCAGCATGATGGGGAGCGGCATGCGCTCACGCGTCTCGTTCGTGGCGTAGCCGAACATCATGCCCTGGTCGCCTGCGCCCTGCTCCTTGGCGCGTCCGGAGTCCACGCCCATGGCGATATCGGGCGACTGCCGGTCGATCGAGGTGAGCACCGCGCAGGTGCGCCCGTCGAAGCCGTAGGCGGCGTCGGTGTAGCCGATGGACTCGACCGTCTCGCGCACCAGGTCCGGAATGTGGACGTAGGTGCTGGTCGTGATCTCGCCGGCGACCACCGCCATGCCCGTCGTCACCAGCGTCTCGCACGCGACGCGTCCGGCCGGGTCCCGCGCCAGGATGGCATCGAGCACCGCGTCGGAGATCTGGTCGGCGACCTTGTCGGGATGGCCCTCGGTGACGGATTCGGACGTGAAGATGTGGCGCTTGGCAGAGCTCATGAAAGCCGTGTCTCGGGTAGTGGGGTCGGACCCATATGCGCGCGGGCGAACAAGCAGTTCGTCGGAGCCGGGAACGAGCTCACGCTCGGTCGCCGGATCCCCTGCCCGTCCGCCCGCTCAGTTCGGCCTGAAACTACCCACGTGGCCCCTCCCCGGCAACGCCGAGGCGGGATCGAGCAACCGCACGTCGATGAACTCGCTGACCGTGCGCCGGAGGGCGGTCGAGACCTCCTCGGCGCTCGACGCCGCGAGGGCGATTTCGGCCGCCCTTCGGGCCGCTGCCTCGGGCACGGTGCGGATGACCCATTTGACCAGCGGAAGCGCCGGGGGCGACACGCTGAGGCGGTCGTAGCCCAGTCCGATCAGCAGCACGGCGCTCAGCGCTTCGGAGGCCATCTCACCGCACACACTCACCGGCAGACCTGCCGCCCGCCCGACCTCGATCACCCGCTGGAGCTGACGCACGATCGAGGGGTGGTGAGGCGTGAAGCGGTCGGCCAGGCGGGCGTTGCCCCGGTCCACGGCCATCGTATACTGGGTGAGGTCGTTCGTCCCCACGCTGAAGAAGGCGCTGACCTCAGCCAGCCGGTCCGCGATCAGTACCGCGGCGGGCGTCTCGATCATCACGCCGACCGCCAGTGTCTCCGCCGCCCGGACCCCCTCGGCCTTCAGCGCGGCCGCCTCCTCCTGCACGATGGCTCGAGTCTCCAGCACTTCCTCGACCCGCGTCACCAAGGGGAGCATGAGCTGGACATCGCGGCCCCATGCCGCCCGAAGCACCGCCCGGATCTGGGGGCGGAACACCTCGGGCTCGTCGAGACACACGCGGATGGAACGCCAGCCGAGAAAGGGGTTGGCCTCCTGCGGCGCCTTGAACGCGACCGGGAACTTGTCGCCGCCGAGGTCGAACGAGCGGATGATCACGGTCCGGTCGGGAAAGGCCAACGCGACCCGGCGGAAGTACTGCGCCTGCTCATCCTCGGTGGGCAGCGTCGCACGCCCGGTGAGCAGGAACTCGGTTCGAAGGAGGCCCACTCCCTGGGCGCCGAGCCGGAGCGCCGGCTCGATCTCCTCCGGCAGGTCCACGTTTCCCATGATCAGGATCGGGCGGCCTTCGGGCGTGACCGCCGGCTGATCCACGACGCCCTCGAGCTGCAGCTCGAGCTTGTGGCGCCGGCTCACCTGCGTCTTCGCGTCCTCCAGCTCGTCGCCGGTGGGATCCAGAACGATGACTCCACTCTGGCCATCGAGAAGGATCATCGTGCCCGAGGGGATGCTCGCCAGCGCACCCACGGCGCCCATCACGGCGGGAATGCCGAGGCTGTGGGCCAGGATGGCGGCATGTGCCGTCTTGGTCCCCTCCTCGCTCACCAGGCCCACTACGTGCTCCCGGTCGAGCTGCACGGTGAGGCCGGGCGAGAGCTCGTGGGCCACGACGATCACCTGGTCGTCCGTCGGCAGCGCCGACAGCTCGGCGCCGGACCGTCCCAGGAGACGGTTGATGATGCGGAGCTGGATGGCGTGGAGATCCGCGAGGCGCTCGCGCAGCCGGGCCGCTCCGGACCAGAGATTCCTGAGCTCGAGCGCTTTGAACTCGTACGCCGTCTCGGCGCTGAGCTGGTTCTTCCGGATCAGGACTTCGACGCCCTTGAGGAACTCGACGTCCTGCGCCATGAGGATCTGCGCATCGAAGATGCGGGCCTCCTCCGGCCCGGCCCGGCGCAGCACTCGCTCCCCCAGCTCGTTCAGCGTGGCGACCACCTCGTCGACCGCATGGCGAAGACGCGCCACCTCGGCCTCGACCTGGTCCGGCGCGACCGCCCGGTCAGGCACCTCGGGGAAATCCCACTGGACGATCAGCGCGGGGCCCATCGCCACACCGGGCGACACGCCTATGCCACGCAGCACTCGCGATCCGCTCACGGCTCTCCGAACCCTCCCGCCACGAGTTGCAACAAGGCCTCGATGGCCTGTTCCGCGTCCGGCCCATCGGCCCGGATCACGATCGAGCTTCCACATTCCGCCGCGAGCATCATGACGCCCATGATGCTCTTCCCGTTCACCGCGACGTCGTCCTTGAGCAGCTCGATCTCCGAGCTGAACGTACTGGCCAGGCGGACGATCTTGGCCGCGGGCCGCGCGTGCAGGCCCTCCTGATTCACGATCGTCGCCTCGCGCTCGATCACGGCAGCACCCAGCGGAAGACGACGAGCAGAACCAGCGCGAGCAGGGTGAAGCGCACGGTCGTGAGCGACGCCCCGAACCACCGCGTCACCGCGACTCCGGTGGCGGCCACCGCCACCGCGCCGAGCGCGGCCGGCCATCCGATCGCGTCGAGATACCACGACCCCACCAGGGGCACGGCCGCGCCGATCATGAAACCCGCCGCCGGCCCCACCCGCTTGATCGCCGTGGCCATCCAGGATTGCCCGATGGCCGCGCCCACGCCCATCCCTGCTTCCAGCCCCGCGCGGAGCGCCCAGATCCCGGTGGCGACGCGGGCGAGGTTGTAGAGGACCACGAAGCCGAGCACCGCCCACCAGGCGGCACCCAGGACGATGGCGATCATCGCCCCGCCCAGGAGCAGCGGGATCAGTCCCGCCCAGAAGAGCTGATCGCCCAACGCTCCGAGCGGACTGCAGAGCGCCGTACGGAGCCGTGCGATCTGGGTACCGGGGACACCGTCGTACTCCGCGCGTACGGTTGCGCCCAGCGCGAGGCCGGCGAGGTTCGGATGGCAATTGAAGAATTCGGCGGAGCGCACCACCGCCTCGGTGTGCCGCACCGGGTCGACCGTCTTCAGGTCTTCGAGCAGCGGCTCGGCGGCGTAGCCCATGCCGACGCCCAGCAGGCGCTCGTAATTCCAGGTCCCCTGCACCGCGAGCAGGCGGAGCCAGGCGCGCCAGCCCCCATTCATCGGAGCGCCGCCACGATGAGGCCGACGACCGCGCCCGCGCAGAGCCAGCGAAACCGGGGTCCCCGCCCGGCGCCGCGGAGCGCTCCGCCGATGACGGCGGAAAGCCCGCATCCCACGGCCACGAGTGTGAGACCCAGCGCGGTGGAGCGATCCAGCCACGCGTAGCGCGCCAGGACCCAGGCGCAGGCGAGCCCGAAGATGGTGAGTCCCGCTCCACGGGCCGCGTCGCGCAGCAGCGCGCCATACTGGAGATGGCGAATCGCGCCGCTGTCCCCCGCGGCCAGGGCCGCCGACCGGTGCTGGATGGCGCGCGCGTTCGCTCGACGCACCATCTGCAGGGTAAACCCGCCCAGCACCGCGATGGCGAGCCCCAGTGCACCGCTCAGCCCGACCGCGAATTGCCACGGTGAGTCCGCCGCCAGCGCGGTGGCCACCACGGTGGCCGGTCCGTAGTCGGGGTAGCGCACCGCCCCCACGGGCAGAACGTCGAGCGCGAACATCTCGAACAACACGCCGACGCGCAGTCCCGCCTCGACGTCTCCGGCCAGCCAGCCGGCTACGGCGCCCGCCACGACCGGGCGCGCGACCATTGCCTGGGGCACGCTGACCAGATCGAGGGCGACGATGGTCCCCCAGATGACGAGCAGCAGCGCGTCGGCCAGGCCCAGATCGGTCATGCCAGCGCCTTCAGGGCGACGGGCGGCGTCGTGGGAAGATCCTGAGCCGCCACGGCGGCGCCCGCGGCCTCGAGCGCCGCGAGCCGCGCCATCTCGTCATCGGTGAGATAGAGATACGGAAGCCGCTCGCGCCGGCCGGCCCGGTGGTGGATGCCACCGAGATTGATGCGGTGCACCGTGACGGGATCGGCCGCATGCAGGGCCGCCATCGTGTCCAGGTCGCCGGTGAGGACGAGAGTCCGCCGGACGTCGGACTGCCAGTCCCGCAAGCGGGCCGCCGCGTCGGCGATGGTGACGAACTCGACGCCGACATCGGGCGTCACGGCCATGCGGTAGAGGTCCTGCTCCCAGACACTCCCCGCCACCTGGTCATCGACCAGGACGATCCGGTTGACGCCCAATGGGCGGCCCCAGCCGACCACCACCTGCCCATGGATCAACCGGTCGTCCACGCGAAAGAGCACGATGGCCATCAGGGCGCCCGGATCGCCTTGGTGCCGGCGGCAATCGCCCGATCGGCCGCCTCGTCGAGCCCGAGCGACGTGTGGAACACGAAGTCCACCAGCATCGCGAGATTGACCCCGGTGACCACCTTGACCCCGGGCATCTCCCGAAGGCGCTTGAGCACGGCGAAAAGGCACGAGCCGGACGGGAGGTCCACGAAGACCACGGACGGACGCCCTTCCACCGCTTCGGCCACCCGCGCCTCCAGCGCTTCCCTGTCGCAGCCGCTGTTGGACACCGGGACCAGCACCGCGGTCACTCCACTGATCGACTCCGCCGCGTCGACCAGGGCCCTCGCCAATGCTCCGTGACAGACCACCACGCCGCGCAAGGCATCACTCATAGTCTTCCTGGAGATACTGCTGCACCCCGCGCTGTTCCTTCATCCGCTTGATCAGCCGCGCGTTGAACGCCGCGGCCATGTCCACGCCGGAGTAGCGAAGGAGGTGCATCATGGCGACGACCTCGGAGATCACCGTGATGTTCTTGCCCGGGTTGAGGGCGACGATCACCCGGGGTACGGCCACGTCCAGGATGGTGGTTTCCTCCCGGGTGAGCCCGGTGCGGTCCGAGTCCTTGGCCGTCTCCCAGTCCTCGAGCTGCACCACCACCTCGATGCGCTTCTGCTGGCGCACCGCGCGCACCCCGAACAGCGCGGGGATGTCGATCAGGCCGATGCCCCGGATTTCCATGTGGTGCGCCGCAAGCTCGTGTCCGCGACCGATCAGGATGTCGTTGCCGCGGCGGATGACCTGCACCACGTCGTCCGCCACGAGCCGGTGCCCGCGCTCCACCAGGTCGAGCACGCACTCGCTCTTGCCGATGCCGGACCGGCCCATGAACAGGAGGCCGACTCCGTATACGTCAGCCAGCGAGCCATGCAACGTCGTCCGGGGAGCGAAGGCCTCCTCGACGATCGGCTTGACCCGGCGATAGAACTCGGCGGTCTTGAGCTTGGTGCGGAGAAGCGGCACACCCCGGGCCTGGGCCAGCTCCAGCATCTCCGCCGGGACCTCCTGGCCCTTGGTGACGAAGATGCAGGGCAGCTCGAACTCGAAGAAGTTCTCCAGCGACTTCCGCCGCTGCTCGGCGGAGAGCGATTCGAGGTAGGTGATCTCCGTCTCGCCGAATACGTGCAGTCGGTTGGGCGCGAAGCGGCCGGTATACCCGGCGAGTGCCAGACCAGGCCCCGCGACTTCCGCTTCGGGCAACTGCCGATCGAGTCCCAGCTCGCCCGTCAGGGTCTCGAGCTGGAGCGCGTCCGCGCGGCTGGTGACGAAGTCGCGGAGGCGGAGCATCAGAGCGGCTTGGCCTGCGACGGGCGGGTGTGCCGGGGTCGCGCCGACGCCTTCTCCAGCTGCTTGCGCAGCTTGTCCTCGGCGCGGTCGAGCGCGGTGCGGTGGTCCTCGGCCTCGCCGGTGGCCACCAGCACCTCACCCCGCGCGATGTGCAGCCGAAGTTCCGCGGTTTGAGTCTGACCCTCGACGTCGAAAACGACCGTGGCCTCGATCGGGCGGGAAGCCACATTGCCAAGGCGCTCGACGACCGTGAGCGCACGCTCCCTCAGCGCCTCGGAGATCTCGCAGTGGCGGGCGGTGATCGTCGTCTGCATGAGCTATTTCTCCTGAGCCGGTTACGCCGCACCGGCGATGATGTCCAGTAAGTGCCGCTCAGTCTCGGCCGCCGTCCGCTCCCACGTCAGGCGCTCGGCGAACCGGCGGGCGCCGCTCCCCAGCCGCGCCACGAGCGTGCCGTCGCCGGCCAGCTCCAGCATCCGTCCCGCCAGCGCGGCGACGTCGCCGTGGGGCACCAGGTATCCCGACTCCATGTGCCGCACACTGTCGCGCAAGCCCGGGCTGTCCGACGCGATCGACGGCGTACCGCAGGCCGCCGCCTCGACGACCGTGATGCCCCATCCTTCCTTGGGCGATGGGAACAGGTTTGCCCAGGCCGTGCGCAACAGGGACACCTTCTGCTGCTCGCCCACGAAGCCGAGGAAGGTGACGGCCTCCTGTTGTCCGAGGGCGACGACCAGCCGTTCCAGCTCCCCGCGGTAGTCTCCGGTCCCCGCGATGTCGAGCCGAAGATCGGGCCGGGTCCGGCGCGCCAGCGCCAGGGCTTCGATCGCCAGACCTATTCCTTTATAACGCTTGAGCCGTCCCACGTACAAGAACCGCGGTTCGGGCGCGCGCGGCTCCGCAGGCGACGGCGCGAATCGAACGCTATCCACACCGGGGTGAATCACCCGGATGCGGTCGGCCCGGACACCACGGCGAACCAGGTCGTCCCGCGTGCTCTCACTGATGGCATGAAAGGCGGACCGCCGGTACAGGGCCGGCAACGGACGCTCGGCGGCCCAGACGATCGCGGCCATCGGCCAGGGCGCCTCCTGGAACGCGGTTTCCCCAAACAGGTGAGGAATGAGCGTGCAGCAGGGTGCGCTGGTCAACGTCGGCACGAAGAGCGGGAGCTTGTTGACGTCTTCGACGACTACGTCCGGCCGCTCCTGCCGCAGCGCACGGCGCACCGCGCCGCGGCCCAGAATCGCGAATGAATTCCGCTGACCGGTGCGGCTCACCTCGATCCCGCCGATGGTCGCCGCCGGCTGAGCACCCTTCCACCCGGAGCACACCAGACGAACCCGATGGCCCGCGGCCGTGAGCCGGGTAAAGATCTCGAACAGGTGGATCTCGGCCCCGCCCGCCATGGGGTTCTCGAGGTCCTGCCAGTTGACGAGCAGCACGTTCATCGGATCAGAGCCGGCCCGTCGCGCGAGCGATGCCGTCGAGCACCCCGTTCACGAAGCTGGGCGCCCGGGCGCCACCGAACCAGTGGGCCAGCCGGACGGCCTCGTCGATCGCGACCTTGGGCGGCACCTCGCCACGGCGCAGCTCGAGGATGGCGAGCCGGAGAATGTTCCGTTCCACCACGGCGATCCGGCTCAGACGCCAATGCTCGGAGGCCCGGGCCGCCTCCGCATCGAGCGACGCGAGATCGGCGACCACTCCGGCGGCCAGCGACTCCGCCCGGTCGAGCAGCTTGGGCTCGGGCCCGGTGAGGCGCGCCAGGCCGCCGGCGATCAGCGGAATCGGGGGCGCGCCGCGGAGCTCCCAGGCGTAGAGCAGCTGGAGCGCTCGCGCGCGGCTCTTGGTCTCAGTTCGCAGCACGGCGCTCCCGCAGCTGCGCGATCGCGCTCGCGGCACCGAGCGCCGCCTCGGCAGCCTCGTGCCCCTTGTTGCCCGCACTGCCACCCGCCCGCGCCATGGCCTGTTGCAGCGTGTCCACGGTCAGCACGCCGAAGCCGACCGGGATGGCGTACCTCGTGGATACATCGGTGAGCCCGGTAGCGGCCGCACCCGCGACATACTCGAAGTGCGGGGTCTCACCTCGAATGACGGCCCCCAAGGCGACCACACAGGTGTACCGCTCGGTCGCGGCGGCCGCGGCCGCGGCCGCGGGAAGCTCGAACGCACCGGGCAGCCACACGACGTCCACGTTCTCCCGGGGCACGCCCGATTCGGCGCAGCACGCGAGCGCGCCATCCAGCAGCTTCGAAGTGATCAGCTCGTTGTAGCGACTCACGAGGATGGCCACGCGCCCGCTGTGCCCAGGGCGAGGGGAGATGTCGGCCACGGACTCAGTGCGAAAGGAGGTGGCCCAGCTTGTCGCGCTTGACCTGGAGGTAGTCGCGGTTCTCTCGATTCGGATCGGCGAGGAGCGGCAGGCGCTCGACGATCTGGAGTCCGTACCCTTCAAGGCCGACGAGCTTGCGCGGATTGTTGGTCATCACCCGGATGGAGGAGAGGCCGAGGTCGCGGAGGATCTGGGCCCCGATGCCATAGTTGCGCAGATCGGGCGCGAACCCCAGACGCTCGTTGGCCTGAACGGTGTCGGCGCCCGAGTCCTGAAGCGCGTAGGCGCGGAGCTTGTTCAGGAGGCCGATGCCCCGCCCCTCCTGATCCAGGTAGACGATGGCCCCACGTCCCTCCTGCGCGATCAGCTCCATGGCCCGGTGCAGCTGGAAGCCGCAGTCGCAGCGCTGGGACCCGAACACGTCGCCGGTGAGGCACTTCGAGTGCATCCGCACCAGCACGTTCGGCTGGCCCGCGATCTCGCCGCATACCAGCGCCACGTGCTCGGCCCCATCGACGTCGTTCTGGTAGCCGATCATGCGGAACTCGCCGTACTCGGTCGGCACCCGCGCCTCGGCGACCCGGTGCACCAGCTGCTCGGTGCGCAGCCGGTACGCCACCAGCTGGGCAACCGTCACGAACGTGATGCCGTGCTGCTCCGCCATCTCGTGCAGCTCGGGCCGCCGCGCCATCGAGCCATCCGGATTCAGGATCTCACAGATGACGCCGGCCGGCACTAGCCCCGCGAGCCGCGCGAGATCCACGCTGGCCTCGGTCTGGCCGACCCGCTGCAGCACACCACCCGGCCGCGCGCGAAGTGGAAAGATGTGCCCGGGACGCCGAAGATCGGATGGCTCGGTGGCGGGATTGATGGCGACATGGATCGTGGTGGCGCGGTCGCGGGCCGAGATGCCCGTGGTGACCCCGAACCGGCGGCCGGCGTCGATGCTGACCGTGAACGCCGTGGCCAGCTCCTCGCTGTTCCGCTCGGTCATCTGCGGCAGGCCAAGCTGGTCGCACCGCTCGCCCGTCAGGGCCAGGCAGATCAGACCTCGCCCGTGCAGGGTCATGAAGTTGATCATCTCGGGCGTGACCAGCTCCGCGGCGCAGACCAGGTCCCCTTCGTTCTCCCGGTCCTCGTCATCGGCCACGATGATGATCTTGCCGTTGCGGAGGTCTTCGATCGCCTGTTCGACAGTGCCGAAAGTCGTCATCACCGGTCCGGAAGTTTACAGACGCCAAGGAGTTACGTCGGTCACCTGTCGCGTTGCATCAACGCCTTCACGTACTTCCCGATGGTGTCGGCCTCGAGGTGCACCCGGTCCCCCGACCCACGGTCGCCCAGGGTGGTGTGCTCTAAAGTAAACGGAATCAGGGAGATCTGGATCGTGTCGGGGCCGGGGATGGCGTTTACGGTGAGGCTCACGCCATCCACGGTGACGGAGCCGAGCGGCACGGTCGCGCCTGCGACCTCGGGCGGCATCTCGATATCCAGGAGGCGGGCATCCCCGCGCGTCGCCACACGGCGCACCCTGCCGACTCCATCCACGTGTCCCTGCACGATGTGTCCGCCCAGCCGGTCCCCGACACGGAGCGCGCGCTCGAGGTTGACCCGGTCTCCGGCGGACAGGTCACCGAACCGGGTCCGGTCGAGCGTGGTCCGAACGACATGGACCATGAAACCGCCCGGCGTCAGCGCGGCCACCGTGAGGCAGGCACCATTCACGGCCACGCTCTCCCCCACCGACAGATCGGCGTAACGACTGTCGATCGTCAACTCGCGCCCCCCCGACTCCAAGGGTCGCGCGGCGGTTACCACGCCGATGTCGGTGACGAGGCCGGTGAACATCAGGGCCGATCCACGACGAGGAGGGTGTCCTCGCCGAGGGCACGCCGCTCGACGACGCGCCAGCGGTCCGCGCGCCCGATCGGCCCGGCCGAAACGCCGGCCGTGGCGGGCACGCCCCGTTCGCCGAGCCAGAGCGGGCTCTGAATCCAGTAGAAACGGTCGACCAGCCCCGCCTCCAGCAACGCACCAGCGAGACGGCCGCCGCCCTCGATCAGGATCGAGCCCACCCCCACCTCGAGGAGGGCACGCATGGCCTTCTCGAGCGAGGCGGCTCGGAGAACCTGCACCCCGGCCGCGGCCAGCCGGCCGGTGGCGTCAGCGGGAGCCTCCTCGCCGGCGACGACCACGGTCGGTGTTTCCGCCGCCGTCGCGACGATGGTCAGGGTCGGGTCCAGTTCCGCACCAGGGTCGAAAATGACCCGGCGAGGCACCACGCGCGGAACGACCGGTCCGCGCACGGTGAGCCGTGGGTCATCGGTGCGTGCGGTGCGCCCGCCGATGCCGATGGCGTCGAAGCCCGCCCGCAACCAGTGCACGTATTCGCGGGCGACCTCTCCGGAGATCCACCGCGAGTGTCCCGAGGCATCAGCGATCTTCCCGTCGAGACTGGTCGCGAGCTTGAGGGCAACGAAGGGCCTGGGCGCCCCGCGGAAGCGGTGAAGAAAGATGGCATTCTGGGCCGCAGCGGCCTCGCGTGCGAGCCCGATTTGAACCTCGATGCCCATCGCGCCCAACCGGGAGGCACCGCCGGAGGCCTGCGGGTTCGGGTCGGCGATGGCCGCCACCACGCGACGGATGCCGGCGCTGATGATCGCTTCGGTGCACGGGGGCTGCTGGCCCTGGTGGTCACACGGCTCCAGCGTAACCAACAGCGTGCTGCCCCTGGCGCGGACGCCCGCTTGCTCCAGCGCGACCGATTCGGCGTGCCGCCGGCCGAATTCGGCGTGCCACCCCTCTCCAACGACCTCTCCGTCCGCGAGCACGACCGCTCCGACCAGTGGGTTGGGCTGCACCCGTCCCCACCCTCGCCATGCGAGGTCGAAGGCGCGGGCCATCGCCCCGCGATCATCCACGCCGCTAGAGGCCCAGACGGAGACCGAGCCCCGCGAAGACCCGGCCGCTGCTGGTATCGAAGTCCTCGAAATCGGTGGTGAGCTCCTGCTCCCGCCCGCTCTGGTAGCCGAGCTCGCCGACCAGGGTGACCGCCGCGAGATCGAGTCCCACGTTGAGAAAGGCGAGGGACCGCTTCGCTTCGAGATCGACGTGGACCTCTGCCCCCGACCCATCGCGCAGCTCGATCTCCGCGTCGCCGGTGTAGCGGTCCCAGCCGATCCCGGCCGCGAGCTGGAGGGCCGCAAGCTGCTTGCTGGCCACCAGCCGGAGGTTGGTCGCCTGCAAGTCCACCCCGTAGCGGAAGGCATCGCCTCCCTCGAGATCGCCGTACGCGATGCGTGGAATATTCCGGCGCATCGCGCTGACCGATACGGCGGGCAGAGGGCCCTCGTCGCGCAGCAGACCGACACGGAGCCCGTAGCCGAAGCCGAGCGCGACGTCGCCAATTCGTCGGGCGTCGCTGTCCACCGCCAGGTGATCGATCTGATTCGTCGGCAGGAGCTGGGCGGAGCCGAGAACGTCCACCGACAGCAGACCGGAGGGCAGGCCCTCGAAGACGCCTGCCGCTGCTTCGAGAAGCGGCACCGGGGCATACAGCTCTTCGCTGGAGGGGACTTCAGCCGCCGAGCCGTCGTACCCCGGATCCGGAAGGATGACATCGGCCGCATTGGCTCGGGCGGTCACGGAGAAGTGACCCAGCCCTCCGAGCGTCGAGGCAGTGCCTAGCACCGGATTGCCGCCGCTGACCAGCAAGCCAGCGACCGGATGAAAGGCGCGGGTGCCGTCCACCGCGGCGTCGCAGATGCGCGCGGCGCTGCCGGCGAACGCGGAGCAGTGGTCTTGCTGGGCGGAGGAAGAGACGACGATGGTAACGCAGAAGGCGGTGACCAGAAATGGTGCGCGCATGAAATCCTCGCTCACGGGCGGTGGAACCGCACCGTCTGTGAGCCCGGTCGGATCTCGCCCATCGTCCAGGTTTCGACCCCGTCCGCCGATGCCGCCGCTTGGGCGGCAGCCACGGACCCGGGTGGCAGCACCGCGATGAGGCCGACGCCCAGATTGAAGACGTCGCGCATCTCCTCGATGGAGACATCGCCCGCATGCTGCAGGATGGCGAACAGCGGCGGCAACGCCCAGCTCGTGGCGTTCACCACCGCCTCACACCCCTCGGGCAATATCCGCACCAAGTTCCCCGGTATGCCGCCACCGGTGATGTGCGCCAGACCGTGGACCTGTCCGATCACCGGGATCACGCTGGCGAGGTAGCTGCGGTGCACGTCCAGGAGCACATCTGCAACGGAACGATCCAGCTCGCCGAAGCGGTCGTCGATGCCGAGCCGCATGCGCTCGAACACGATCTGACGCGCCAGGGTGTACCCATTGGTGTGCAATCCGGTCGAGGCGTAGGCCAGCAGCACGTCGCCCGGGCGGATGGCGTCTCCGTGGATGGCCGCAGCTTCGTCCACGACGCCCACGATCGTGCCCGCGAGATCGTAGGTGCCGGGACGGTAGAGGCCGGGCATCTGCGCGGTCTCGCCACCGGCGAGCGCCATGTGGTGGGCTCTGCAGCCGCGGGCGATGCCCTCCACCAGATCGGCGATCTGATCCACGCTGAGCCCCGACCCGGCGATGTAGTCCATGAACGCGATCGGGGTGGCACCATGGACCAGGATGTCGTTGACGCTGTGGTTCACCAGGTCTTCGCCCACCGTGTCGAAGCGGCCGGCCTCGAGTGCGACCAGCACCTTGGTGCCGACGCCATCGGTGCTGAGAACCAGGGTCGGCCGTCGCATGCCGTCGGGAATGCGGACCATGCCGCCGAACGCGCCGATGTGGCCGACGCTGAGCTCCGTCCTGGTGGTGGCCACCGCTCGGCCGATGCGAGCCTTGGCCGCCTCGGCGCCCTCGAGATCCACGCCGGCGTCGGCGTACTGGCGGCTCACGGCGCCTCCGCCAAGTGGACGTGGGTGAGATCCTGGAATGCGCGCACCCGCGCCTCCACGTCCGCGAGCGCTATGCGATCGAATCCCCGAATCCCGAACTGCTCCACCGCGTAGGAGCCCATCGCGGCCCCATACACCATCGCTCGGCGGATGTTGTCGTCGCCGAGCGAGCCGGTGCGCGCCAGGTAGGCCATGAAGCCGCCGGCGAAGGCGTCGCCCGCACCGGTAGGGTCGAAGACGGTCTCGAGCGGGAACGCGGGCACGTAGAAGGTGCGCGACCGCTCGATCAGCAGGGCCCCGTACTCCCCCTGCTTGATCACGACACGGCTCGGGCCCTGGCTCAGGATCCAGCGTCCGGCGCGGTGAATGTTCCAGTCGCCGCTCAGCTCGCGGGCCTCGCTGTCGTTCACCATCAGCACGTCCACTCGGGACAGCAGCTCGATCAGCACGCTCTTCTTGCTTTGGATCCAGTAGTTCATCGTGTCGCAGACGACCAGCTTGGGCTTTTGTACCTGGCTGAGCACTCCGATCTGCAGCCCGGGATCGATGTTGCCCAGAAAAACGTACTCGGCCGCACGAAAAGCGTCTGGAATCTTCGGCTGGAAGTGCGCGAACACGCCGAGCCGCGTCTCCAGCGTCTCCCGGCTCTGCAGGTCGTAGCTGTACTTCCCCTTCCAGCGGAAGCTCTGGCCTTGCGCCCGCTCGACCCCGGACCAGTCGATGCCCCGCGCCGAGAGACGCTCGAGCTCGTGCACCGGGTAGTCGCCGCCCACCACACCGACGACCTGCACCGGATGCAGCACCGAGCCGGCCACCGCGAAGTAGACCGCCGAGCCGCCCAGGGCGTCCGCCGTCTCTCCGAACGGGGTGAAGATCGAATCCAGCGCGACGCTGCCAACGACGAGAAGGCTCATCGGGTCACATCCGATCGGGAGCGGAGATGCCGAGCAGGGTCAGCGCGTTCGCGAGAACGCTGCGCGCCGCGCGGGCGAGCAGCAGGCGAGCGGCTTCAGTCGCCGGACCTTCGGGCGCGCCGACCGCCCGGGTGTGGTGGTACCACCCGTGGACGGTGCCCGCCAGCTCGTGGAGGAAGACGGTGATGCGGTGCGGCTCGCGCTCGCGCGCGGCTTTGGCCACGATCTCGGGGAACGTCACCAGCTTCTTCAGCAGCTCGGTGTCCTGAGGCGCCGGCAGCGAGGCGAGGTCCAGCTCGCCCGCCACGGTCGTGGGCTCCCGCTCGGCCGTCCGGAAGATGCCGCTCAGCCGCGCATGCGCCATCTGAACGTAGAAGACGGGATTCTCATCGGTCTGCTTCTTCGCCAGCTCGATCTCGAAATCCAGGGGGCTCGCGCCCTTCCGGGCCAGGAAGAAATAGCGGGCCGCATCCACGCCGACTTCCTCCACCAGGTCCCGGAGGGTGACGAACTCGCCGGACCGCTTCGACATCTTCACCTCTTCGCCGTCGCGCAGCACCTTGACCAGCTGCACGAGCTCGACACCGAAGAAGTCCGGGGGATAGCCGAGGGCCACGAGCACCGCGCGCATCCGCGGGATGTAGCCGTGGTGGTCGGCGCCCCACACGTCGATCGCCCGATCGAAGCCGCGCTCGTGCTTGTCGATGTGATAGGCGATGTCGGGCACGAGATAGGTGAGCGACCCGTCACCCTTCCTGAGTACCCGATCCTTGTCGTCGCCGAACTGCGTGGTTCGTAGCCAGAGCGCCCCATCGGCCTCATAGGTGAGCCCGCGCTCCCCCAGCATCTCGATCGCACGGTCCACCCGGCCCGCGTCGTAGATCGCCTGCTCCGAGCTCATCACGTCGAAACGCACGCCGAAGTCGGCCAGGTCGCGGTCCTGCTCCTCGCGTTGCATCCGGATCCCATGCAGGCGAGCGCGCCGGATTCCCTCCTCGTCGGGCAGCCGGGCGAACTCCGGGCCCTCCGCCGCCAGCACCTGCCGCGCGTTGTCGCGCAGGTAGTCGCCGTGGTAGCCGCCATCGGGGATCTCGGCCTCGAGGCCGGTCTCCTGCTTGACCCGGGCCCAGAGGCTCGCGGCCAGGCGGTCGATCTGGAGGCCGGCGTCGTTGATGTAGAACTCACGGGTCACCGCGTGGCCCGTCCACTCGAACAGCGACGCGATGGCGTCTCCCAGGGCGGCACCCCGACCGTGTCCCACGTGGAGGGGCCCGGTGGGATTGGCCGAGACGAACTCTACGTTGACCTTGAGTCCCGCGCCCTCGGCCGAGCGTCCATACGCTTCGCCCTGGGACAGGATCTCGGCGACCGAGGATGCGAGCTGGTTCTCCGCGAGCCACAGGTTGATGAACCCGGGCCCCGCGATCTCCGCGCGGGACACGACGGTGGCGGGAAACTGGAGCCGCTCCACCACCCGGGCGGCCATCTCTCGGGGGTTCACGCGCTCACGCCGCGCCAGCAGCATGGCGAGGTTGGTGGCGAGGTCCCCATGGCCGGCGTCGCGGGGCCGCTCGAGGACGAACTCGAGCCCATCAGCACCGAATCCGGCGGCGACGCGCTCCAGCTCGGCGCGAATCGTGTCGCTCACTCCGTCGACGCCTTACCCCCACCCTTGCCGGGGGCCTGCTTCGACCCGGAAGGCTCCGGCTTGGGCTTCGACTCCTTGGCGGCACCCTCGCTCTTGCTCTCGGACGGCTTGTCCGCCGGCTTCTCCGATTCCGCCTTGCGGGGACCTTTGCCGTCCTTGCCGTAGTCGGTGATGTAGAAGCCGCTCCCACGGAATACCAGCCCGGCACCGCCCGAGATCTTCCGGGTGGCGGTCTTGCCACAGACCGGACACTTGGTGCGGGGCTTCTCGGTGATCCTCTGGAACTTCTCGAAGGCGTGGCCTTCGGGGCACTCGTACTCGTAGGTCGGCATTGGTCTCGCTAGGGTTAACTTGCGTCAGCCATTAAAGTTATCGGTGATTCGAGGAGAGTTCAACTAGGCGGGCCGATAGGTGCCCCACACCTCTCGCAAGGTATCGCTGATCTCGCCCAGCGTGGCCCGCGACCGCACGGCTTCCAGAATCGACGGCATCAGCGGTTCCGTGCCCGCCGCCGCGACTTTCACCTTTCCCAGGGTCAGGGTGACGGCGCCCGCGTCACGAGTCCGCTTGACCCGCTCGAGTCTACTCTTCTGGTCGCCCTCCAGCGCCGAGAAGTCCGGGGCCTCGATGGTTGGCGGCGGCGATCCGTCGGTGAACCGATTGACCCCGACGACCACCAGCTCGCCCGACTCCTGCCGGCGCTGCAGCTCATAGGCGCTCGCCGCGATGGCCTCCTGGAAGAACCCGCGCTCGATCGCCTTGGCCGCGCCGCCGAGCTCGTCCACTTGCCGGATCAGCTCGAGCGCGCCCGCCTGGATCTGGTCGGTCAGGGCTTCGACGTAATAGCTGCCGGCGAGCGGGTCCACGACGTTGGCCATGCCGCTCTCGTGGGCGAGGATCTGCTGGGTTCGGAGCGCAAGCGTGGCGGACTGCTCGGTGGGAAGGGCCAGCGCCTCGTCATAGCCGTTGGTGTGAAGCGACTGGGTGCCGCCCAGCGTGGCTGCCAGGGCCTGCACGGCCACGCGGACCACATTGGTGAGGGGCTGCTGCGCCTGGAGCGTCACGCCGCCGGTCTGGGTATGAAACCGAAGCCGCGCGGTGGCATCTCCTGCGCCATGCCGCTCCCGGACCAGCAGGGCCCAGAGCCGGCGCGCCGCGCGGAACTTGGCCGCTTCCTCGAACAGGTCGTTGTGGCTGGCGAAGAAAAAGCTGAGGCGGGGACCGAATGTGTCCACCGGAAGCCCGGCCGCGACGGCGACGCGTACGTATTCCAGCGCGTTGGCGAGGGTGAAGCCCACCTCCTGGATGGCGGTCGCACCCGCCTCGCGCATGTGATAGCCGCTGATCGAAATCGGATTGAAGCTCATGCCTTCGGCGGCGACGAAGCGGAAGATGTCGGCCACCAGTCGCAGGCTCGGCTGGGCGGGATAGATGTAGGTGCCTCGGGCGACGTACTCCTTGAGCACGTCGTTCTGCACCGTGCCGGTGAGCTTCGTCCGCGGCACCCCGTGCTCCTCGCCCACCACCACGTACATCGCGAGCAGGATCGCGGCCGTGGCGTTGATCGTCATCGAGGTGGAGACGCGGTCGAGCGGGATGTCGCGAAAGAGCTCGGCGAGGTCCTCGACCGTGTCGATGGCGACGCCCACCCGGCCCACTTCGCCGTGCGCCATCGCATGATCGGAGTCGTACCCCATCTGCGTGGGCAGATCGAACGCAGTGGACAGGCCGCTCTGACCGGCCGCGAGGAGCTGGCGGAACCGCTGGTTGGTCTCGCGCGCGGTGCCGAACCCGGCGTACTGGCGCATGGTCCAGAGCCGGCCAGCGTACATCTCCGGATACACGCCCCGGGTGAACGGGAATTCGCCGGGGCGGCCCAGGTCGCGAACCGGGTCACCGGCCCAGTCCTCCGGGCCGTAGACCTTCTTCACAGCGCCGGCTGGATGATCGGTCCGCTCGGGCGCACCGACTCCGAGCGGCGGAGCGCGTCGGCCACGAACCCGACGTCTTCGCGGCTCCCGATGACGAGCGGGGTGCGCTGGTGGAGACGGTCGGGGATGATGTCGAGGATACGGTTGAGCCCGTCCGTCGCGGAGCCCTCCGCCTGCTCCGCGATGAAGGCCATGGGGCTGCCCTCGTACAGCAGCCGGAGCTTGCCCTGGGGATTTCGATTGTCGGCGGGATAGAGGAAGATCCCGCCGGCGATGAGGTTCCGATGGAAGTCCGCCACCAGCGATCCGACGTAGCGGCTGTTCTTGGGCTTCATCAGATCGGGGGTATCGCCCTTGAGCCCGCGGACCGCCGACTGCATGGAGCGATCCCACCGGCCGAAGTTGCTCTCGTTCACGCTGTAGTACATGCCGACCCGCGGCGTGATGATCCTGGGGTGCGACAGCAGGAACTCGCCGATCGTCGGATCGAGCGTGAAGCCGTGCACGCCCTGTCCCGTGGTGTAGACCAGCATGGTGCTGGAGCCATACATCACGTAGCCGGCAGACACCTGCTTGCACCCGGGCTGCAGCACGTCGGCCACGGTCCCCCGGCCCTCCATGCTGATGCGGCGGTAGATGCTGAAGATCGTGCCGACCGCGGCATTCACGTCGATGTTGGAGGAGCCGTCGAGAGGATCGAAGAGCACCGCGTACTTGCCGACAGGATACTCGGGAGGCACCGGGACGATCTCCTCGTCTTCTTCCGAGCCCATCACACAGACGCGGCCGGTGTGGTTGAGACAATTCTTGATCGTCTCGTTGGCGATGATGTCGAGCTTCTGCTGCTCCTCCCCCTGAACGTTCTTCGCGCCGGCGGTGCCGAGGATGTTCACCAGGCCGGCCCGCCGGATCGCCGCCGCGATGATCTTGGCCGCGAGCGCGATGTCGTAGAGCAGGTTCGAAAGCTCGCCGGTGGCCTCGGGATACCGATGCTCCTGGTCGAAGATGAACCGCTCGATGGTAGTGACGGACGTCTGCACGAGGCCCCCGGGTGATGTTTCGGTGGACGTGAAACGCTAGTCGGCGCGCTTCACCGGATACGTCAGGTCGCCCTGTGCGGACGAGATCGTCATGCTGCCGCCATCGGTGGTAACCGTGACGGCGCCCATCCCGGTCGGTCCGGAACACCCGCACGCGATGGGCGGCCATGCGTGCCAGCGTGGCCGGCGCCGGGTGTCCGTAGTCGTTCCGCCCCACCGATACGACCGCAGCCACCGGTCGCAGTGAGTCGAGCAGCTCGTCCCCGGTGCTCCCCCGGCTGCCGTGGTGCCCGACCTTGAGCAGGTCCACCGGGCGCACCGCCCCAAGGAGCGCGGCCTCCGCCGGGAATCCCGCATCGCCCGTGAACAGCGCCTCGAAATCGCCGTAGGTCACGAGCAGCACGATCGAGTCCTCGTTGACGTCGGTACCCCAGCCGGCCCAATCCGCCGCCGGATGCAGCACGGTGAAAGTCACCCCATCGAGCACGAACCGCTCCCCCGAGCGGGCCGGGTGCCACCGTATGCCGTCGTCATCGAGCCGGGTGAGCAACGCCGCATAGCTCGGATCGGCAGTAGGGCCCGCGGGCTCGACGACGAGCCCCACCGGAAAGCGGCGGAGCACCGCCCCGACGCCGCCCATGTGATCGGCGTGCGGGTGCGAGACGACGAGGGCGGACAGGGCGCGAACGCCGTGCCGCTCCAGAAAGGGCACCACCACTCGGCGACCCGCGTCGTCCCGCTCCCCGGCGGGCCCCGCATCGATGACCACCCAGCGCCCACCGGGCGTTCGGACTGCCGCCCCGTCTCCCTGCCCTACGTCGAGAAAATGTAACGCGAGGCTACCACCCCCGTCAGGCGAGCCGAGAGGCCCCCGGGCGATCAGGTGAAGCCACGCGGCCAGCGTTCCCGTCCATGCCAGGCGGCGGACGGCCTCCCCCACCGTATTTCGGTCTCCGATGACCCAGAGTGCCGCGGTCACCACAGCGATCCACGGTGCCGCCGCGAGCGGGCTGGAACGGTCTTGCTGGAAGTAACCGATTGGGAGCGCGGCACCCCCGACGGCACACCATTCCAGAACATGCAGTCCCAGCCCTGAGCCGGCCGCCAGCGCCTCCGCCGCCGCGGGCCAGATCCCGTCCAGAACCAGGCTGGCCAGCACCCCGGGCACCGCGACGGCGGCCACCGGGATGGCCGGAAAGTTGAGGATCAGCCCGGCGAGGGCGACCGTGCCGAGAAACGCGGCGGTGATCGGGGCGGTCGCGAGGGTGGCCCCGAGGGATGAGGAGGCCGTTCGCGTCAGGAAGCCGGTGCCCACCGCTCGATCCGACCACCGGGTGAAGTGCGATGCGCCCCAGAGTGCGGTTGCCGAAAGCCAGCCTCCCAGGTCGAGCGCCGCCCAGGGATCGGCCAGCATCACCAGAAGACAAGTGGCCGCGAGCAGCGAATTGGGTTGCACGTGTCGCTGCGCCGTCCGGCAGCGGGCGAGAATCACCGCCAGTGCGGCCGCTCTCGCCGCCGGCGCGGGCCATCCGAGGAAGCTGACGTAAGCCGCGCTGGCCATGGCGGCGAGGACGAGCGCGTGGGACCGGCCCAGACGCGCGAGCCGGCACAAGAGGAATACCCAGGCCGTGATGAGTCCGACGTGAAAACCGGAGATCGACAGCAGGTGTACCAGCCCCGACCGGGCGAACTGATCCTGCAGGGCCGGATCGATTCCTCCGCGACGCCCCAGTATCAACGCGTCGATCATTCCCGCCCTGGCTCCGTAGAGCCGATGGCTCGCCGCGTAGAGATAGTTGTTGAGCCGGTCGGCAGGCCCCGGCTTCGCCTCGAGCAGAGTCGCCTTGTGGATCGCCAGCATTCCACCGGGACGTCCGCCGAATCCCGGCCTGGGCAGCCACCGGCCCTCGACCACAGCTTCCCGGCCGGCCTGTACCGGCAGCCCCCGTACCCAGGACGCCGACACCTTGCCGCGGCAGTCGGCCCCGGGAACTACCGCTACGCGGCCTCCGGCCGAGTTCGCCGGCTCCGTGACGCGCACCCGGAGCCGCACCAACCCGGTCGGGAGGCGAGCCGTGCATTGGGTGCGGTCCAGCGCCGCCGCCACCTCACCGCTGACCCTGCCGGCCATCAGGCCGCCGGCGGCAAGCGAGCCGAATGGCAGTCGGGCCAGGGCGAGACCGAATGCCACCGTTCCCACGCCGAGCGGGCTCCCGAAATGCAAAAGGCCGGTCGCGAGACCGGCCCAATATCCGACCGAGAACACGATGGCGGGCCGCGGCCTCACCGCGGCGGCCCGCCTAGCTGGAGGCGGGCCTGGCCTTGCGCCCACACCTCGGCGCGACGGTGATCTTTCGGAGCCCGTCCATCATGGCCACCTCGATGGCGGCGCGGCTCTGCTCCTTCTCCAGATTGACCTCGGTGACCACGGATCCCGTGGTCGTAGAGACGTACCGCGCCGGAATGCGATTGAGGGCGTAGACCAGGGCGTCCTCGCGGCAGACGTCGCAGCCGCAGAACTCGGGGAAATGGGGACGCATGGCGTCGTACGCCGCCACGACGTGCTCCTCGACCAGATTGTGAATCACAGGACCGCCAGGGCCGGTGTGACCACCGTGCCGGTGAAGGTGGAACCGGTCGTGCCGCTGAGCCTGACCCGATGATACTCGCCCACCGACTCAGCCGGGAGATCGACCAGGACGAGGTGGTTGGTGCGGGTACGGGCGAGCATGAGATCACCGCGCCTGGCTCGACGCTCCACCAGCACCTCGTGCTCCTCGCCGATCCGGGCGAGACTCTTGCGCCTCGCATTGCCGCGGACGGCCTCGATGAGCCGCGCCAGGCGCTCCGAGCGCGACGTCGTCGTCCACGTGATCCTGGAGGCGCACGGCCGGCGTGCCCTCCCGGACCGAGTACTTGAACGTGTACGCATCGTCGAAATCGGCCTCGCTGACGAGACTCAGGGTCTCCTGGAACTGCGACTCGGTCTCGCCCGGAAAGCCGACGATGATGTCGGTGGAGAAAGTGATCCCCGGAATCGCGCGCCCGCAGGTCGGCCATCACCTGGAGGTAGCGCTCCCGGGTGTACCGCCGCAGCATCCGGCGCAGTACGGCATCGGAGCCACTCTGGACCGGGAGGTGCACATGCTCGCAGACCGCGGGGGTGGCCTCCATGGCGGCGATGACTCGAGGCGTGAAGTCGGTGGGATACGGGCTGGTGAATCGCACCCGGCGGATCCCGTCCACCGCGCCGACCGCTCGCAGCAGATCCGCGAAATCGTGCTCGCCGTCGTGATATGAGTTGACCGTCTGCCCCAGCAGTGTGACTTCGCGTGGTTCCCTGCTCCGCGAGGCCGCGTATCTCGCCGACGACATCAGCGAGCCGGCGGCTGCGCTCGGGCCCGCGCGTCTGCGGCACGATGCAGAAGGTGCAGCGGTAGTCGCAGCCGCGCTGTACCGTCACGAACGCGGTCGGACCCTTCTCCCGCACTGCCGGAACGTCCTCGTAGTGCTCCCAGGACCGAAACTCGGTGTCGGTCAGCCTCTGCCCCGATCCGGCGAGACCGATGAGCTGACCCAGGCTCCGGTAGGCGTCGGGGCCGACGACCAGGTCCACCCGGGGCACCTGGGCCAGCAGGGCGGGACCCAGCCGCTGCGCCATGCACCCCACCACGCCCAGCACGCCGCCCTCCCGCTTGTAGCGCTGCAGCTCCCCGACGCGACCGATCACCCGCTGCTCGGCGTTGTCTCGCACCGCGCAGGTATTGACCAGCATGACGTCCGCATCGTCGGGCTGCGCCGTCCGCTCGTAGCCCTCCCTCCCGAGCAGACCGAACATCAGCTCGGAATCGGCCACGTTCATCTGGCAGCCGTAGGTCTCGATGTAGACGCGCTTGGCCATGGGGGAGAAGATAGCGGGCGGGGCGGCGGCCGGCAGCGTGCCGCCTCAGGGACGGACGCCGACTCCGATCGAAATCACGAACGCCCGCTCCTTGAAATCGCCGGCCGAGCGCCAGAGATGCTCCACGGCCAGGTCAATACCGGCACGGTCCTGCGCGAACCGGAGCCCGCTGCCGAGCGAGATGCCAAACTCGGTTGGCTGTACGCCGGGCTGGAGCGGAAACGGGAGCGTCGCGTAGTGGGCACCGAAGCGAATCGGCCGCCGATAGGGCCGCCGCGGATCGCCGATGTATTCGCCGCCCAACGCGGCCTCGAAGGTGTTCTCGGCACCGGTACCGCCGGACGCCAGCAGGTCGCTGTTGGCACCCGACCAGGTCCGGAAGATGCCGTGACCGGCGAGGTCCAGCCGGGAGCCCGCCTTCCACCGAACCGCGGCCCCGAGGGTGTAAGGGAGATCGACCTGGGATGCCCGGGCCGAATCGCGATCCACGATCGCCTTGCTGTCCCCGCGGGCGATGGCTGCCACCCAGAGCCCGGACCCCATCTGCTGGACGACGCCCAGCTCCACTCCGACGCCGGCATAGGAGAGCTCCGCGCTCTGCTGCACCGGCAGATACTGATCGTCGGCGAACGATCGGCGCGATTCGAGACGATTCGAGCCCGTCATGACGTGGAACGCCCCGCCGAGCACGGTGCGGTCCCGCAGCTTGTAGGCGGCACCCAGCCGGAGGTCGCTGAGCCCACCGCGGCTCGACAGCGTGTCGTCCACCGGCACCAGCACCTCGCGCAGCTCGACGGTGTCCCGCGTGGCGATGGTAAAGTCGCGGTTGGTGTAGGTGGAGTAGCCGATCCCCACCACCAGCGGTGTGGTTCGAATCGGCCCGCCGACGGCAATGTAGGGAAACCGGGTATCGCGCAACGCCTCGGAGCCGGCGGAATTCTCGGCCGTGCGATACGACTGCATCGCGTTGAAGCTCGCCGTCATGGCAACCAGGCCGCTCAGCGACGCCGGATTGAGGCCTGACTCTGCGTCGAACATGCCGAAGGCCCCGGAGGAGCCCATCGCGCGGGTCGACAGCGCTCGGCCCGGGACCCCGAGGCCACGCACACCGAACTGGGAGGCCTGCGCCGCCGCGGTGCACGGCCAGATCGCCAGGAGAGCCAGGACCAGGAGGCGTAGCACTTACGGGGTCTCGAAGGGGAAGGGCTTGAGATAGGTGATCCGCAGGCGCGGCGCCCCGACCGTGCCCGATCGGGTGGAGCCGAACACCGGACGCGTGAAGCTTCCCGCCTCGGGCAGGAGCGAGAGGAACACCGCCTCGGGACGCTCGGTGGACGCCTGCCACAGCCGCACGATCGGTGTCATGTCGAGCCGGACCGTATCCGATCCGCCGACCGGCAGCGTATCGGCCGAGATGAAACGCTCGTCGGTCGTGACGGGAGACTTGGCGCCCAGGTCGGCGAGTAGTGCCTTGGCCTGCAGCAACGCCGGATCAGCGGGAAGGCCGAGCATCGCCGATCGCGGCACCAGCTCGAGCGTGGCGCGAACGATGGTCGCGGAATCCTCGATCGGCTCGGGCAGATCGAACCGCAGCAACACCCGCGACGACGGCTCGCCGCCGACGGTCAGAAACGCAGGGTCCGGAACCAGGGGGGCCTCGGTGACGTAGGCGTTGAACGCCGGCGACCGGGTCAGGCTCTGGTGGCGGACGGTTCCCGTGTCGGGCACATCCACCGTCACGTAGCTGATGAACGTGGCGCCGGTGCCGGACGCCGAGGAGCCGATGCGGACCCCCGTGGGCTGGTCGGCCGCCATGGCGACCCCGATGGCGAGCACCCCTCCGGTGCCGACCGGCAACGCCACCTTCGCGACGTCCGCGCCACGAAGGACAGTCTGCACCAGCCCGGATGTCACGCTGTCGGCCACCAGAACGCTGTCGATGATCGCCGTCGGCACCAGCTGCTGAGTGATGGACCCGAAGGTATCGTCGATGTCCACCCCGGGGTCGATCCGAAACAGGTACAGCTTGAGGCCGTTCACCGTGGTATCGCGCGCCACGAGGTTGATCGACAACAGAGCGGAGTCGACCACGTACGGGCGCAGTGTATCGCGTACCGCGATCGAGTCGGGCCGCCCGTTGAAGCGATAGACGGCGCGGTCCTCCGACGCCGGCAGTCCGTTCGACACCAGGAGCGCGCCGGCCGACGTCCTCGCCACATACCCGGTGTAAGTGCTGTCTGAGTTGGCCAGAGGCGTGAGGACCGTGTCGAAGACCCGTGCCTCGCCGCCGGGACAGAGTTCGGGACAGTCGGCGGGCGCCGTCAGCCGCTCCTGGCACCCCACGCTCAACGCTGCCAGGGCTCCGCACGCCCCGAGCCATCCCGGCCAGCGCCTCATGACAGCTGCTCCCGGCCGAACGCCGAGGGAAGCAGCTCCGCCATGGTCCAGCTGGCGGTCGAGCTTCGGCCGAACGCGTCCACCCGAAGGTCCCGGCCGAATTCGGCCAGCACCTGCCGGCACGCCCCACACGGCGCGGCGGGGGGATCGACATCGGTGACCACCACGGCCCGCCGGAAGTGTTGCGCACCGGCCGCCACCGCGGCGCACACCGCCGCACGCTCCGCGCAGATGGTCAATCCGTATGAGGCGTTTTCGACGTTGCAGCCGACGTAGATCTCGCCGCCGTCACTCTCGAGAGCGGCGCCGACGTGAAAATTCGAGTACGGTGCGTACGCCCGCGCCTGGGCCGCACGCGCCGCCTCCACCAGTGGGTCAGTCAATCCAGACCTCGGTCAGGAAGGAGGTGCCCCTAGACAGCGGGGGCACCCCGAGAAACTCGGCCACGGTCTGGCCGATGTCGGCCATCGTGGCGCGCCGCCCCAGATCGACCGGTCGCACCCGGGGACCGGTGACCAGCAGCGGCACCACCTCGCGCGAGTGATCGGTGGACGGCGTAGTCGGGTCGTTGCCGTGATCGGCGGTAAAGATAACGAGGTCATCCTTGCGGACTGGGGCCAGCAGTCTGGGCATGGAGCGATCGAGCTCCTCGAGACCGCGCACGAAACCCGGTACGTCGTTCCGATGACCCCAGGTCTGGTCGAACTCGATGACATTGGCCAGCAAGAGGCCCCGCTGCATCGAAAGCAACGCACCCTCGATCAGGGCGTAGGCATCGGCGTTCGTCGCCGTGTGAATGCTGGTGATCCCCCGGCCTGCGAACAGGTCGTCCACCTTGCCCACGCCGACCCGGGGGATGTGCCGCTCGGCGAGGCGGTCCAGCAGCGTCGGCCCGGGCGGCGGGAGGCTATAGTCTTTTCGCCGGGGTGTGCGCGACCAGGCTCCGGGCTCCCCTTCGAAAGGGCGCGCGATGACACGGGAGACGCCGTGCTCGCCCTGAAGCAGACGCCGGGCCTGCTCGCAAGCGGCGTAAAGCTCCGCGAGGGGCACCGTGTCTTCGTGGGCCGCGATCTGAAAGACGCTATCGGCCGAGGTGTACACGATCCACCGCCCGGTACGCCGGTGCTCCTCGCCGTGGATGTCGAGGATGCCGGTGCCCGACGCGGCGACGTTGCCCAGCACGCCTCGCCCGGTCGCCCGGGCAAACTCGTCGATCACGTCCGCGGGAAACCCGTTGGGATAGACCGGGAACGGCTCCGCCAGGGTGAGACCGCAGATCTCCCAGTGTCCCGTGGTGCTGTCCTTGCCAGGGCTCACGGGCTCGCAGATCCCGTGCGCCGCGGCCGGAGCGTCAACGGCCGGGACCCCGGGCAAGGTCGCGCAACGGCCGAGGCCGAGCGCCGCGAGGCGGGGCAAGTTCAGTCGGGCCTTGCGAGCCACATTGCCGAGCGTATCGCTGCCACCGTCCCCGTATGCCTCGGTGTCGCGCGCCGGGCCGATACCCAAACCGTCCAGCACGATGATCGCGGCGCGTCGGCTCACTGGTACCTTCGCAGGAGCCGGCTGCCCAGGGATGTCAGCAGCTCGTAGGCGATGGTGCCCGCGCGGGCGGCCTGTTCGTCGAGCGATACCAGCCCACCGAAGACGGTGGCGACGTCACCCAGGGCCACTTCGCCGTCATCCACGGCTACCATGGTCATGTCCATGGTGACTCTGCCCAGCACCGGAACCCGCCGGCCGCGCAGCTCCACCTCACGTGGTGGACCGGCCACGCCCTGGTCGGCGGCTCGATGAAACCCGTCCGCGTAGCCGACGCCGAGCGTGGCGACCGTAGTCTCACGCGGGGCCGTCCAAGTGGCGCCGTAGCTCACGCTCTCCCCCGTTCCTACCCGTCGGACCGCGACCACTCGCGCCCGGAGCGCGGCGACCGGCCGGGGCGCTGGCTTCCCCGCCCCGGCGCTTCCGCCGTAGAGAAAGATGCCCGGGCGGACAAGGTCGGCGGCGTATGCGCGACCGCAGAGTGACGCGGCACTGTTCGCCGCATGCACCAGGACGTTGCGCCCGGGGAGAGCGCTCCTCGCCGAGGCGAGCCGATCCCACTGAGTGACGACCGAATCAGGGTCGGTGTCCGCGGAGTGGAAGTGGGTGAAGATCCCTTCCCAGCCGGGTGCCTCGTCCAGCGCCGATGCCGCGTCGGCCAAGCCCGCCGCATCGCTCCAACGGATCCCCGCCCGGCTCATTCCGGTGTCGATCTCGACGTGGAACGGCTCGCTCGACCTGGCCGAGCCACCGCCGCAGGATCTCGGGGTCACCGATCGCTGGACGAAGGTGGTGGCGGAGAGTCGGCTCCAGCGTCTCGGCGGTGAGCGGACTGGCCACCAGGATCGGGCGCTCGATCCCGCCGTCTCGAAGGGCGAGGGCCTCCTCGACGGTGGCGACTCCGTAGCCCCATGGATCCAGGACTTCGAGCGCGCGCGGCGACCTCGACCGCTCCCAATCCGTAGCCGTTAGCTTTGACCATCGGCAGCAGGCGAGCGCGAGACGCCTCGGCGACGGTGCGGGCGTTCGCCACCAGCGCGCGGAGGTCGATGTCGACCCAGGCGCGGGTCGTGTCGGCGGGAGAGGTCATGGACAAAGCGGCGCGAATCTAACGGGGCGCGAGGGGTAAATGCAAGAGAATTCAGCGCTTGGACGTGCGCTCGACATGGTCCGCGACCTCCGGAGCCGATGCTCTTGGGACCGGGCGCAGACCCGCGAGACGCTCCGTCCATACCTGGTCGAAGAGGTGCTGGAGCTGGACCAGGCCTTGGGTGCGGGCGAGTCCGATCCGATCCGGGACGAGCTGAGCGACCTGCTGCTCCACCTGGCCTTTCAGCTGGTGATCGCCGAGGAACGGCGGGAGTTCGCCGCCGCCGACGTGGCCGACCGCCTGGAGCAGAAGATGCGACGCCGGCATCCGCACCTCTTCGATCTGGGTAAGGCCGAGCCGTGGGAGCGGATCAAGCGCCGGGAGCGGCGCGGCCGGACCTTGTCCGGCATCGTGCCGACCCTGCCGCCCCTGCTCAAGGCCTTCCGTCTCCAGGAGCGTGCGGCGTCGGTGGGCTTCGACTGGCCGGACGTGGACGGACCACTGGCCAAGGTTCGGGAGGAGCTCGCCGAGGTCGAGCGGGAGCTTTCGCCGCCCGGCGCCCCGACCGAACGGCTCCGCGACGAGATCGGAGACCTGCTGTTCGCGGTCGTCAACCTGGCGCGCAAGGCCGGAGTGCAGCCGGGTCCTGCCCTCGACGGCGCCAGCCGCAAGTTTGGCGATCGTTTCGAGGCGGTCGAAGCGCTCTGCGTGGAGCGCGGGATCGACCTGGATGCGGCCGGGCTGGACGTGTTGGACGGCTTGTGGGACGAGGTGAAGGCGGCGACCCGTCAGGGATAGAGTCGGTGAATCTGGCGGGGGAACGCGATCGCTTCCCGGATGTGCGGGATGCCGCAGATCCATGCCACCGTCCGCTCCAGTCCGAGGCCAAAGCCCGAGTGGACGAAGGTGCCATAGGTGCGGAGATCGAGATACCAGCGGTAGGCCTCGGCGTCGAGACCTTGCTCACCGATGCGGGCCAGCAGCCGGTCGTAATCGTCTTCCCGCTGCGAGCCCCCGATGATCTCGCCATACCCCTCGGGTGCCAGGCAGTCGTTGTTGAGTACCGTCCGGGGATCGTCCGGGTTTTCCTTCATGTAGAAGGCCTTCACCTGCTTGGGGTAGTTGTAGACGAAGACCGGGCGGTCGTACTGCTTGGCGAGGAGCGTTTCGTCGTCGCCTCCCAGGTCGGCGCCCCACACGATGTCGGAGCCGAGCGCGTTCAGTCGGGCGACGGCGTCGGTGTAGGAGATTCGCGGGAAGGGCGACGTCACCCGCTCGAGCGGCGCGACGTCGCGCTCGAGTTCCTTGAGCTCTTCCTTGCGGCGGTCGAGCGTCCGGGCCACGATGGAGCTGACGAAGGACTCCTGCAGCAGCATGTTGGCGTTCGAGTCGTTGAAGGCCACCTCCGGCTCGACCATCCAGAATTCCGTCAGGTGCCGCCGGGTCTTGGACTTCTCCGCCCGGAACGTGGGGCCGAAGCAATAGACCTTTCCGAAAGCGGCGGCAGCGGCCTCCACGTAGAGCTGCCCGGTCTGGGCGAGATAGGCCTTGCCCAGGTCGAAGTACTCGGTCGCGAACAGATTCCCCGCCTCCTCACCGATCGCGCCGGTCAGGATCGGCGTATCCACCAGGATGAAGCCTGCGTCGTAGAAGTAGTCGCGGATGGCCTGCTCGACCTCATGACGGACGCGGGCCACCGCGGCCTGCTTGCGGCTTCGGAGCCACAGGTGTCTATGCTCGAAGAGGAAAGTCGTCCCATGCTCTTTAGGGGTGATCGGGTAGTCGAGGCTGGGGCCCAGCAGCTCGAGGCCGGTCACCGTCAGCTCGTACCCACCCGGCGAGCGCGGCTCCTCCCGCACCAGCCCGGTCAGCGCCACGCTCGCCTCCTGCGTCAAGCCGGCGAACGCGCTCCAGACCGATTCCGGGATTTCCTTCTTGGATAGGACCCCCTGCACCATGCCCGATCCATCGCGCAGGACGACGAAGGCGATCTTCCCGCTCGACCGGGTGGTGACCACCCAGCCGCGCAAGGTGACCGTCTCGCCGGCGTGCGCGCGCAGCTCGCTGATCTGGACCGCCGACATGTCTCGTCCGTGTGCGGGGGAAGGGTGAAGCGCGGAGCGTTGAGTCTAGTCCTCCTCCTGGGGAGCGTCAACGCGGCCTGCACGGCCTATCGCCCACCACCGGCGACGCCGATGCCGGGTGACGCGGCATCCGGTGCCGCACCGACACAGGTCTGGGCGACCAGGGCCGGGCGCCGACTCACCGGCCGGCTGGTGGTCGATGGAGGCCAGATCTACGGGGCCGGGGTGGATCGCAAGGTCTACGCGGTGGATCTCGGCACCGGGGCGGTGGTCTGGTCCAGCCGGCTCTCGGGGCTGATCGCGGGCGGCGTGCTCGTCTCCGGCGACACGGTCTATGCCGCCAGCTCGCGACCCGAAGGCCGGGTATATGCACTCCAGCGCGCGACGGGCAAGCGGATCTGGCGGAGCAAGACCGGTCCGGTGGCGGCGCCGCTCTCGATCGCCGGCGGTACGATCATCGTGTCCGCCCAGCGCGGCGCTCTCCTCGGCCTGGATGCCCGCGACGGAGCGGTCCGCTGGCGCCAGGGGATGGCGATGGCCAGGATAGCCCCCGTAGCGACGGGGGACGGCGCGGTCATCGTGGCTGCAGTGGATTCGATCTACCGCCTCCAGGCTGACGACGGGGTAGTGACGCACCGGGTGCGCTCCCCCGGCGCCATCGTCTCGCCCTGGCTGTCCCGGGGAGATGTGCTGGTGGCCGGCACCACCGACTCCCAGGTGGTGGCCCTTGCCGCGTCTGATCTGACTCAGCGATGGAGCGTCCGACTCGACGCGCCGGTACTCGGCTCGCCGGCCGCGCTGGGCGACACCATCTACGCGGCGAGCCGGCGCGGTACGCTGTATCGCATCGGTCCCGGTACGGCCCCGGTCGCCCACCGGCTGGTGGAGTTGGACTGGCCCGTGACGGCGCCGGTCATGGTGATCAATGGCGAGATCGTGCTGGGCGGAGCCGACGGGACGGTCCGCGCCTTCCGGCCCGATGGGAAGGAAGTGTGGCGGGTGCAGCTCTGGCGGCCGATCGAGCTTGGACCCATCGCTCTCGACGACGGCCTCATCGCCATCGGCGGCAACGGCGACCTTCACCGGTACCGGCAATGACGCGCGCCCTGACTACCATGCTGGCCCTGCTCTGCCTCTCGACGACGGTGGCCCCGGCACAGCAGACCGGACCTCTGATCCGCTACGGCAAGTGGGCCCTGGCCGCCGGAGCGATCGGCATGAATCTGCTCGCCGCCAAGGCGCACAACCGGGCCGACGACGCGTTCGACGCTGTCGAGAATGCCTGCTTCCTCGACTCCACCCGGTGCATCGTGGGGCCGGATGGGACCTACGCCGATCGCCAGATCGAGGCCTTCTATCAAAGCTCGTTGCACTACGACCGGAGCGCGCGCCGCTGGCTCATCGCCGGAGAGAGCGCGCTGCTGGGAGCCGGCGTGCTGTTCGTTTGGGAACTCACCCGAAAGACCCACAAGCCGGACAACATTCCGTTCGAGCCCGAAGTGCGGAGTCTCAGACACGCCACCGGGGTCGGATTCCGAGTACCCTGGTGATGGCTCGCTCCGGACCGCTCAGCCGACCCTGAACAGCTCGACCGCGCGGGGGTAGCGGGAGACGGCGCGCTCCCGAAGCGGCTGGTGCTCCGACCGCTGCAGCGCGGGATCCGCGTCGATCAGCCTGGTGGCGAGCTCGCGGGCCCTCGAGAGCAGGTCCTCGTCGACCGGGAGCCGAGCATGGCGAAGCTCGAACCCACCCGACTGCCGCGCCCCGATGAGGTCCCCCATCCCCCGCTCCGCCAGGTCCAGCTCCGCGATCTTGAACCCGTCGTCCGTCGCCGCGAAGGCGCGGAGGCGGTCGAACCCAGGGCCGTCCGCCAGCAGAATGCAGTAGCTCTCCTCGGACCCTCGCCCGATCCGCCCCCGCAGCTGGTGCAGCTGCGCCAGGCCGAAGCGCTCCGGGTGATCGATCAGCATCACCGTGGCGTTGGGCACGTCGATCCCCACCTCGATCACGGTGGTGGCCACCAGGACCGGCAGCTCCCCGGCTCGGAACCGCCGCATGGTCTCGTCCCGCTCTTCCGCCTTCATCCGCCCGTGCACCAGGCCCACCGCCAGCTCCGGCCACCGGGCCGCCAGCGACTGCGCCATGGTGGTAGCCGCGCGCAGGTCGGCGCGCTCTGATTCCTCGATTACGGGGAGGACCACGTAGGCCTGGCGTCCGTGGGCGCACTCCTGGTGCACGAACTCGAGGACCTTCTCCCGCTGGCCCGCCGTCCGCAGGGCGGTACGCACGGGGCCCCGTCCCGGCGGGCGCTCGCGCAGCGTCGAGACGTCGAGATCCCCATAGAGCGTGAGCGCGAGCGACCGGGGAATCGGCGTTGCGGTGAGCAGCAGGACATCCGGTGCGGCGCCCTTTCCGATGAGAGCCGCTCGCTGCTCGACACCGAAGCGGTGTTGCTCGTCGATCACCACGAGGCCCAAGCGCCGAAAGGAGACGCTTTCCTGCATGAGGGCATGGGTTCCCACGGCGAGGCGAGCCTGACCCGAGGCCAGCCGGCCTCGCACCGCCGTCTTTTCGGCCGCGGTCTGGCGGCCCAGCAGCAGCTCGGGCCGGATGTCCAGCGGCTCCAGCAGCTTCGTCAAGGTGGCGGCATGCTGCTCCGCCAGCAGCTCGGTCGGCGCCATCAACGCGGCCTGGAAGTCGTTCTCCACGGCGAGCAGCATGGCGAAGAGCGCCACCACCGTCTTGCCGGTCCCCACATCGCCCATCAGCAGCCGGTGCATGCGGTCGGATGCGGTCATGTCGGCGGTGATCTCGCGGAGCGCCCGCTGCTGGTCGCCCGTGAGGGTCCAGGGCAGGGCCTGCCGTAGCCGGCTCGTCAGGTCGCGCTTCACCTCGAACGCGATCCCGACACGCTGGCGCTTCGCCACCGCCCGAGCGCGGATCAGCATGAGCTGGAGGTCGAGCAGCTCGTCGAAGGCCAGTCGCCGGCGCCCCCGTTCCGCCTCCTCCACCGAGCCCGGCCGGTGCACCGCCAGCAAGCGCATCCGCCAGCGTGGCGAGGCCGGCGGCAGTGCGCACCGACTCCGGCAGCGGATCGCGCGAGAGCGCGATGAGCGCGTCCAGGTGCCGCTCGACCAGGCCCCGGATGATCCGGTGACTCAGCCCTTCGGTCGCGGGATAGACCGGCAGCACCTTGCCGGAGGCCAGCGGATCGGGCTCGCCCTCCGCCTCGGCGAGCACGATGTATTCCCGCGGGGCGAGCTGCCGCCCGTGGTAGAATCGGACGGGACCCGACACCAGGAGGGTCTGGCCCACCTGGATGGTCCGATCGAGGAATGCCTGTCCGGGCCAGACGCACTCCAGCACGCCGCTGTCGTCGCGCAGCACCGCGTGGAAGATCCGCAGCCCGCGCCGGGTGGGGACGACGCCTTTCGCGACGACCCGCCCGACGCAGGCCACCTCCAGGCCGATCTCGGCCCGCGCGAGCGGTGTGACGGACGAAGCATCGACATATCGGTGCGGGAGGTGCCAGAGGAGGTCCTGCGCGGTGCGGATGCCGATCCGCTCGAGCTGCTCGGCGCGCCGCTCGCCGATCCCCTTGAGGAACTTGACCGGCATGTCCAGACGCACCGCGGACGAGGCTCGAGTACCTGGTCGAGAAGCGGGTGTCGGGGGCATCGGCGGGTCGAGGGTCTAGGGTGATCCGGCCAGCAGGTTCTCCGCGAACCTCCTGGCGTCGAAGGCCTGGAGGTCGTCGAGCGACTCACCGACGCCGATGAACCGGATCGGCAGGCCCAGCTCCCGCCTCAGCGCCGTGACCGCGCCGCCGCGCGCGGTGCCGTCGAGCTTGGTGACCACGACGCCGGTCGGCGAGACCGCCTCGACGAACAGGCGGCCCTGCTGGATGGCGTTCTGACCGACGGTGCCGTCGAGCACCAGCAGCATCTCGTGCGGCGCGCCCGGGCAGGCGTCGAGCGACGACCCGCACCACCTTTCGCAGCTCGTCCATCAGGCCTTCCTGGGTGTGCAGGCGCCCCGCGGTGTCGATGACGACGGTGTCGAGGCCGCGCGAGGTGGCGGCTTCGATCGCGTCGAAGGCCACGGCGGCCGGATCACCTCCCGGCGCGCCGGCCACGCAGGGCACGCCGATCCGCTCGGCCCACACCTGGAGCTGACCGATGGCGCCGGCCCGATAGGTGTCGGCCGCGGCCAGCAGCACCTTGCGTCCCTCGCGCTGGAGCCGGCGCGCGAGCTTGGCCGCCGTGGTGGTCTTGCCGGTGCCGTTGACGCCGATCAGCAGGATGATGGTCGGGCCGCTGGCGCTCCGGGCGATGGCGCCGGGGTCCTTGGAGCCGTCGAGCAGGGCGGCCAGCCGGCTTTCCAGCGCGGCCCGGAGGTCCTGCTCGGTCTTGACCTTCCCTTTGCGCACCTCGTCCTCGAGCGCCTGCGTCAGCTCCACCGTGGCGGGAACCCCGAAGTCGGCCTCGATGAGCACCCGCTCCATCCGCTCGAGGTCGTCGGCGTTGAGCCCCCGCATGAGCGCGCCGACGTCGGTGAGCGCGAACCGCTTGAGGCGCGACCACAGACCTCTCGTTGCGATCCTTCATTCTGCCATCAGCCATGCTGAATCCTAATACCCCGTCATCGCAGCCCGAGGCGACGGCGCGCGACCCATTCCAGCCCCAGCGCCGCGAGCGCCACACCGAAGAGCCAGAGCCAGTCGCGCGCCGCGCTGCGTCCCTCGGCCGGGGCACCCGTGCCGGGCGCGGTGTCAAGCGTGATCCGGGTCGGGAGCAGCTCGTCGCTGAACTCCTCCACCCCCACCATTCCCGCCGCCCCCGCCGATCAAGCGGTAGCGGTATTCGCCCGGCGGAAGCAGGACGGCCGGCCCGCCCCGCCCCGTCGAACCGCAGAGTGTCCGTCCGAGGCCCGCCGGCTCCGGTCCAGGCCACCGGGGTCGGCACCGCCGCGCCGCGCCCGACCCATTCGAAGACCACCGGCCGGCCGTTCTCCACTACCGGCCGGATCGGCGCGGCGACACCGCGCGCCGAATCGGCCCCGCCGAGCAGCCAGCTCGCGGTCGAGGCGACCCAGGTGCGGTAGCTCTGCTCGCTGGCCCCGCCGCGGAAAGCCCAGCGCCAGAGCCCGTCGGCAGCGACCACGACCGAGCGGACTCTCCCCTGCTGCCGGCCGACGACCGCGGGGCGGGCCGCGCCGCGCCGGCCGAGCTGGGCCGTGAGCCCGATCCAGTCGCCGGGGGCGGTCTCCACCGGCGCCAGCTGCGTCGCGGGCGGATAGGAGTCCACCGGCTGTCCCACGAACGCTCCGGCGACCGGTGAGACTTCCGCACCCGCCAGGTACCAGTCGCCCGGCAACGGGTGCGGCTCCGGTCTCCCCGCTGGGCCAGCGCCAGATGCCTCGCGCCGCGGTTCCCTCGCGCCATCGGTCCCGCGTCGCCCTTGAGGATCAGCAGGTCCGCGCCTCGCGCCGCCTGACGCACCCGATCGGCCCGGCACGACGGTCAGGTCGCTCATCGACCGCCAGCGCTCGGCCGTCCAGCCGGACGTACCCTCGCACCGGAAGCTGGGCGACTTCGCGCAGCGTCGCGGTAGAGAAACCGGCTGTCCCAATCTGCCGGGCGCCGCGAGGAGCACGACACCGGGCGTCGGCCGCGACCGTGACCAGATGGAGCCGCGTGTCGGTTCTCGGCTCCGGAGTCGGATGTTCCGGCGAGACGCACCCGCAGAACATGGTCCCCGGGCCGATCGCAGCCGACGGAAACGCCAGGCGGGACCGCGCGGCCGCGCCATCCCGATCGCGGAGGCGCCGGCTCGTCACCACCCGGCTGCCGACCGCCACCTCGACCGCACACGCTGTCGGCCGCGGCGCCGCCGAACGCGCTGGATCTCGACGTCGAGGGCGATCGAGTCACCCGCGGTGACTCGGGTCGGCCCCGCGAGCCGCGTCAAGGCGACATCGGGCCGCGCGTTGCCGCGGGAGCACGGCGATCGCCGCGCGGCCGCAGCAGCTCGGGCGGTATGTCGCCCGCGTCCTCGATCTCGCCGTCGGTGACGACGATGACCGGCCGGTCGGACGCCGCGGCGGCGGTGAGCGCCGGCCGCGAGCAGCGACCGTCCGCGCATCGGCAGGGTATCGCTGCCGGCGCCCGACTCGTCGCCGAAGGTGCGGACGTCCCCTCGGCGCGCGAGCGGAATCCCGCGCCTCCGCCCACCGTCCCGCCGGACCGCCCATGCTGAGCGACGCGTCGAGCAGAACGAGGGGACGTCAGGGGCGCGGCGGCGACCGGACAGCTGACGTTGAGGAGCAGGAGGCCGATCGCCGACCACGCGACGGCGCGGCGCCGAGCGGCAGCCAGGCGCGGCGGCCGAGGCCTTCGAGCCTGAGGTAGGTGAACGCTGCCAGACCGGCGGCGAGCGCGATGACCAGCCCGGCGGCGAGCATCAGCCGGGCGTCGGCGCAGTCGCGATCGCGAGGGCCTCGGCGAGATCGAGCCGTCCTTCGTACAGCGCGCGTCCCACGATGGCCCCCGCGAGGCCGGCCTCGGCGACCGTTCGTACGTCGTCGAGCGATGAGATTCCGCCGCTCGCGATGACCTGGGCCCCCTGCCGGCTGCAGCGCGACGGCGCCCGCGATGTCGGGCCCCTCGAGCATCCCGTCCCGAGCGACATCGGTGTAGATCACGGTGGCGATCCCCGCCGCCAGCGCGCGGGCCGCCAGATCCCCGGCGCGAAGGCTCGACGTCTCGGTCCAACCCCGCACCGCCACGAGCCCGTCGCGCGCATCCACGCCCGCCGCAAGCCGCGCCGCGCCCACCGCCGCGGCCGCCGACGCCAGGAAGTCGGGGTCGAGCGCGGCAGCCGTCCCGATCACGACGCGAGTCGCGCCGAGATCGAGGCCCCGGCGGATCGCCGCCGAGCGAGCGCAACCCGCCCCCCATCTGGACCCCGACCTGCTGGCCCACGCGCGCGATGATGCCCCGAACCGTCGCCTCGTTGTCGCCGTCACCGAACGCACGGTCGAGATCCACCACGTGGATCCACCGGGCGCCCTGCTCGGCGAATCGCTCGGCCACCGCAGCGGGATCGGTGCCATAAACGGTTTGCCGCGTCGCCTCGCCCTGGCTCAGGCGAACGACGCGGCCGCTCCGGATGTCGATGGCGGGGAAGAGGTCCACTAGAGGCGCACTACGGAAGCCACCGATCGCTGGTGTCGGCCTCAGCCTGGGCGATCGGCTCCGGTCGGCGTACCGCGTCGAGCAGGCCGCGCAGGCGGTCGCGCTCGCGCTCGAACGCCGCCCGCTCGGCCTCGCCGATCGGCGCGCCGTTGCCCAGCTCCACCCGCCGCGCATCCTTGGCGACCCCGTTGACCCGGAACTCGTAGTGAAGATGGGGGCCGCTGGCGAGCCCGGTCGACCCCACGAACCCGATGGTCTGGCCCTGCGACACCCGGGCACCGCCACGCACCCCGCGGGCAAAGCCACGCAGATGTCCGTACCGCGTGGTGATCCCGTTCCGGTGGCGGAGCTCGATCAGGTTTCCGTAGCCGCCCGCCCGACCGGCCCGCAGCACGACGCCGTCGCCGGCGGCCATGACGGGCGTGCCCGGAGACGCAGCGTAGTCGGTTCCCTGGTGCCGCCGGGTAATGCCCAGCACGGGATGCCGCCGGGAGCGGGCGAAGGTCGAGGAGATCCGGCGGAACTGCGACCGGCGCACGCAGGAAGGCGCGCCGGAGCGACTTGCCGTCGGCGTCGTAGAACGTCGGCCTGCGCGCCCCCCTCGAACCGGAACGCGGTGAGGCTCTTGCCCGACATGATGAGGTCGCTGGCCAGGACCCGTCCGAACCGGACCTCGCCGTCTTCCGATATCATCCGATCGAAGACCACGCGGAACCGGTCGCCGTTCTGGATGTCGCGGGTGAAGTCCACCTGCCAGGCATAGATGTCGGCCAGGTCCCAGGCGAGCCGCTGGCGCTGGCCGACGTCGAGCTGGTCGTCGCTCACCTGGTCGTCGATGGCTTCGTACAACGAGTTCTGGATGCCGCCTTCGATCCGGAACGGCTCGCTGCGCCAGTGGATCGAGTCCACCGTAGTGTTCCAGCCATCGGACGCGCGCATGAACACCACCCGTTGATCGGGCGTGGCGCGTACGGTGATACGATTGGGGAGCGAGTCGGACGTGGGACGGCGGAAGCTGAACACCAGTCCGGACCGGAGCCGGCGGGGATCGAGTGCCACCCCGGGGTTGAGACGGCCAAGATCGAGGTCGAGGATGCCTTGGCGGGCCAGCAGCTCGGAGACGGTCTCGCCGCTCCGGAGGGTATCGAGGACCTCGGTGGACATGTCCCCCACCACCTGGATGGGTTCCGCGACCGGCAGCCCTGAGGGCTGCCACGGCCGTCGAACTCCGAGCGCCACAGCGGCCGAGGCCAGGAACACGAGCCCTCCGGCCAGCCGTAGCCCCCGCATCAGTCCATCTGCCTGCGAATGAAGGTAGGGATCTCCATCTCGGGCGTCTCGGCCGGCGGGCCCGCGGGCGGGGGGGCCTGTGGCGCGGCGCGTGGCTGAGGCCGCGGTGCCGGAGCCGCGGCCGGCGGCTGCATCACTGGTGCCGAGGGACGTCCGCGCGTGGTCGGGAAGCTGAGCACCCCGGTGGCGCCGGATGGCCGCGCGACGGCGGCAGGGTGCTCCATCGGGATGGCGCGGTCGAAGCCGGTGGCGATCACGGTGACCCGCACCTCGCCGTGCATGGCGGGGTCGTTGCCGGCGCCGAAGATGATCTCGGCCTCGTCGCCCACGGCGTCGTGGATGATGTCGTTGATCTGGGTGGTCTCGCCCAGGGTGAGATCGTCGCCGCCGATGATGTTGATCAGCACGCCGGTGGCGCCGGCGATGGAGACGTTGTCGAGCAGCGGACTGGAGATCGCCTGCTGGGCAGCCTCGAGCGCGCGGTTGTCACCCCGGCCGATCCCGGTCCCCATCAGCGCCGCGCCGCCATTCTGCATCACGGTCCGGACGTCGGCGAAGTCCACGTTGATGATGCCGGTGCTGGTGATGAGGCTGGCGATGCCCTGGGTGGCGTGGAGCAGGACCTCGTCCGCCTTCTTGAGGGCGTCCTGGAAGGGGATCCCCTTGCCGACGACGGCGAGGAGCCGTTCGTTCGGCACCACGATCATGGTGTCCACGTTCTTCCGCATCTCGGAGATGCCCTGTTCCGCCTGCTTCATCCGCCGCCGCCCCTCGAACAGGAACGGCTTCGTGACGATGCCGACGGTGAGCGCGCCGGCCTCGCGAGCCATCTGCGCGACCACCGGTGCGGCGCCGGTTCCCGTGCCGCCACCCATGCCGCAGGTCACGAACACCATGTCCGCGCCCTGGACCGCGATCGCCACCTCGTCGCGATTCTCCTCGACGGCCTGCCGGCCGATCTCGGGCCTCGCCCCGGCCCCCAGTCCCCGGGTCAGTTTGCGGCCGATCTGGATCTTGACCCCGGACTTCGACAGCGCCAAGGCCTGCGCGTCGGTGTTGACGGAGATGAACTCGACCCCGCCGAGCTGATCCTCGATCATTCGGTTGACGGCATTCCCGCCGCCGCCACCGACGCCGACGACCTTCATCCGCGCGGTCTGAACGCCGCTCTCTTCGAGCTCGAAAATCATGGTTGGTTCCCCCGGGCCCTGCTCAGAAGAAGTCCTGGAGCCACCGCTTAACCGGAGCAAGCACCTTCTCGACCGCCGGCGATTTGCGACTGCCCGATCCGAGGCTGCCGCTCATCGCGACCTGCCTGGCGCCATAGAGCACCAGCCCGGCGGGTACCGCCATGCGGGGTGATTCCACGCTGTCCGCGAGACCGCGGAGCCGCTGTCCCGGCACACCGGTGCGGGCGGGCATCGCGAAGACTTCGCGCGCCAGTTCGACGATGCCCGGTGTCAATGCGCCGCCGCCGGTCAGGATGACTCCCGCGGGTAAGCGCTGATGATAGCCTGCACGCGTCACTTCATCCAGCGCGTACTCGAGCACTTCCTGCAGCCGCATGTGCATGATGTGGGCGAGCACCCGGCGCTGGGCGTTGCGCGCCCCCTGCCCCGGCGTGCTCGGCAGATCGATCACGTCGCTCTCCGGCACCAGGGGCTCGAAGCCGGCGCCATGCCGCTCCTTGAGCCGCTCGGCGTCGAGCTGGGTGACCTGGAGCCCGTGCACGATGTCCGCGGTGACGTGCCCGCCGGCGCAGAGCAGCGAGCCGGTGTGGCGGATCTTGCCGTTATGAAAGATCGAGACGTTGGTCGAGCCCCCACCGAGCTCCACGACGGCGCACCCCAGCTCGATCTCGTCCGGCGTGAGCACCGCCAGCGAGGCGGCCAGCGGCTCCAGCACGAACTCGGCCACATGATAGCCGGCCCGCTCGACGCATTTGCGCAGGTTCTGCAGCACGCTGCTCAGCACCGTCACCAGGTACACCTCCGCCTCCAGCCGCGAGCCGGTCATGCCGATGGGCTCGTTGATCCCGCCCTGCTGGTCGATGAGGTAGTCCTGGGGAATGGCGTGCAGCAGCTCGTGATCGCGGCCGAAGCTGATGTTGCTCGCCATGTCGTTGACGCGCGCGACGTCGCTGGTCCGGATCTCGTCGCCGGTGACCGACACCATGCCGTGGGAGCTACGGCCCGCCACGTGCTCGCCCGCGATGCCGCAGTAGACCGAGCCGACCTGCGACTCCGGCCATGCGCTGCGCGCTCTTCATGGCCTTGTCGATGGCACGCGTGGTCTCCTCGATGTCCCGGACCACGCCGCGCCGGATACCGGCGCTTCGCTCCACCCCTACGCCGAGGATCCGGCATCCGGCGTCGCGGGGATCACCGGTGACTTCGGCGATCAGGGCGACCGCCTTGGTCGACCCGAGATCGAGGGCGGAGACCAGGCGTTGCGGGTGGGCGCTCATGCCCGGCTCCGCCGCACGACCACCTGGCCGGCGAATCGCCCATCGAGCTCCTGATACGCGCGGCCCTCGCGGGCGAGAGTCTGCTCCACCGCCGTCACCGCTCGAACACCCTCCGCCGTAAGTCTGGAGCCGAATCGGAGCCACCGGCCGTCCACTTCGAAGATCACGTCGGGACCGATACGCCAGGCCGCGTCGATCCGGGCGAACAGGCCGGGATCGAACTCGCGCGCCCGGCCGAGTGCCTCCGCCACCGTTGCTCCGCCGCCGATCAGGACCGGAAGATCGGGTGCGGAGCCGAGCGGGTCGAACGGGAGCACGTGGGCCCGCTCGTCCACCAGCACGAGGCGGTCCCCTCTCGGCGTGAGCGCGACCGGAGCCGCCTCCTCCACCTCGATGCGGAGTGTTCCCGGGGCGCGGCTGCCGATGCGGGCATCCCGCACTCCGGGAAGCGTTCGCAGCCGGGCGGCGATCGGCGCATGGTCGTCGAAGACGCTCGCGCGCGGCGGGATCCTGGCGGCCGCGACGACGCCGGCGGCTCCGAGGTACTGGACCCCGACGATTTCCAGTCTCCGAACCCGGAAGAAGTCGAGATGACGAAGACCGAAGGGCAGCGCAAACCAGAGCGCGATCGCGACGACCGCCGCGCCGATCCATGCCGGTCGCCGGCTCAGGCGGCGCTCAGCCACCGGACCAGCTCCGGTGCCACTCGAGTGATGTCCCCGGCTCCCAGTGTGAGAACCACGTCGCCCGGCTCGAGCGCCGCGTGCACGTGGTGACCCACATCCGCCCGAACCCCTTCGAAGCGGGCGTCCGCGCCGGCCCGCACCGCCGCCTCGGCAACCTGCCGGCCGCTGACCCCCGCCACCGGCTGCTCCCGCGCCGCATAGATCTCGGTCACGAAGACCAGATCCGCCGCGGCGAGTGCCTGCCCCATCGCCTCTGCGTGAGCGATCGTCCGCGAGTAGAGATGGGGCTGGAAGACCGCCACCAGGCGGCGTCCCGGGTAGGCCTGGCGCGCCGCGGCCAGGGTGGCGACCAGCTCCGAGGGGTGATGCGCGTAGTCGTCCACCACGGCGACGCCGCCGTGTTCGCCCAGGCGCTCGAAGCGGCGTCCTACGCCGGAGAACTCCGCCAGGGCATCCGCCGCGCGGGCGAGGTCGCCGCCCAGGGCTTCCACGGCACCCAGCGCGGCGACGGCGTTTCGGAGGTTGTGGATGCCGGGCACGCGCAGGTGCACTCGGACCGACGGGCCGCCGCGCCACGTCACGGTCGCCTCGGTTCCCGCGGCGCCCTGGCTCACCTCACCGATCAGGATCTCGGCATCGGGTGCGAAGCCGAATCGGCGCGCCCCCTTCACCCGGGCCCCGACCCGAAGCGCGCCGGCATCGTCCGCGCTCACCAGGGCCACGCGGCCCCGGCCTGCAAACTCGACGAACGCATCCTCGAGCGCCGCGACCGACCCGTAACACTCGAGATGATCCGCCTCCACGTTGTTCACGATCGCCACCGTGGGGTGCAGCGTGAGGAAGGCCTGGTCGTACTCGTCAGCCTCGACCACGAACAGCTCGTCGCCGTCGATTCGGGCGTTGCCGCCCCAGGCCGCGACGCGACCGCCGGCGAGCCCCGTGGGGCTCAGCCCCGCGGCGGCAAGTGCTTCGGTGGTCATGACGGTGGTGGTGGTCTTCCCGTGGGTGCCAGACACGCCGACCGACCTGGCACCACCCACGAGTGCGGCCAGGGCGACCTTCCTCGGAACGACAGGCAGGTCCAACTCACGAGCCCGGCGGAGCTCGGCGTGATCCGCGGAGACGGCGGCGGTCACGACGACAGCGCGGGCGCCTTCGAGATGGGACGGATCATGACCTGCATGAATGCGCACCCCGAGTGCGCTCAGGTCCGCCGCCCCGGAGGGGTCGGCATCACATCCCGTCACCACCACACCGCGGCGGCACGCGATCAGCGCCAGAGCGCTCATGCCCGCCCCGCCGATTCCCAGGAAGTGGACAGGGCGCTTATCTGCGGGGTTGAACAGATCCATGGTGGCTGGAGCCAATGTAAGGTATGGCCGCAAGTTCTCAAAGAGGATCGATCATCGGACTAGCGTCAATAAATTCGACACAATCTCGGCCGCCGCCTGCGGTTTGCCCCGTGCCCGCGCGCGATCGGCCATGGCGTTCCGTGTCCCATGATCCGACAGCAGCTGCTTCACGGCATCGGCCAGGCTCGAGGGCGTGAGCCCGGATTGCGCGAGCATCCGCGATGCGCCCGCCTCGGCGAGCACCCGAGCGTTGTGAGTCTGATGATCGGCGGCCGCGGTTGGAAGCGGAATCAGGATGCTCGGCAGACCCCATGCGCACAGCTCCGCCACCGTAATCATACCGGCCCGCGAGACGACCAGGTCGGCCACCGCGTAGCCATCGGCCATCGGATCCAGGAAGTCCACGACCCGCACGTGCGGGGGCCGGTGGTATCGCGCGAACTCCTCGTACGTAGCCCGTCCCGTCACCCAGATGATGGCGGTCGAAACGGGTCCATCAGCATCCAGCCATCCCGCCACCGCGCGATTGAGTGCGAGCGCGCCCTGACTCCCCCCGGTGACCAGGACGACAGGCATTCCTGGCGACAGTCCGAACATGTGGGTGGCCTCGAGCTTCCTCTCCGGCGTCGGAGCCACGATCGGGTTCCCGGTGTCGAACACCTCGGTGCGGGTGCCGAACCGCAGGAGACGTCGCGCTTCCGGCAAGCCGAGGTACACGTGGCGAACCCGGCGGCTGAGCCACCGCGTGGCCAGGCCCGGATACGCGTTCTGCTCCTGGATCGCGGTCGGCAGACCTCTATGCGCGGCACGCCAGACGACGGGCGCCGAGGCGTAGCCGCCGGTGCCGAGCACGGCCGCAGGGCGCTCCGCTTCCAGTAGCTCGTCCACGCCGCGGAGCAATCGGCCAGCCAGCAGCGGCCAGCGGACGTTCCGCCACCAGGCGCGCCGGTAGATCGGCTCCGACGGCAGGAGATGGTAGCGGAAGTCGCGGGTCGGAAGGATCGTGGCTTCGACGCCGCGCATCGCGCCCACGAGTACCGGCTCGAGTCCCACACCACGCGCCTCGATCGCCGCCGCGATCGCGAGCGCGGGCGTCAGATGGCCGCCCGTACCGCCACCGGCAATCAAGACCGTGCGGGCGGGTGCGGTCACGCCGGCCCGGCCTCGTCCTTGGTTTTCCGGGACGCCACGGCAGCCCGGGGACGCCCCCGCGACCGACCGATATTGATCAGGATCCCGGTCGCGAGCAGGGAGATCACCAGGCTGGATCGTCCGTAGGACATGAACGGCAAGGTGAGGCCGGTCGTGGGCATGATGCCGAGCGACACGGCCATGTGCATGAATGCCGTCAACCCGATGGCGCAGGTGAGTCCAGTGGCCAGATACTGGCCGAACGGATCGGACGCGGTGCGCGCGATGCGGAACCCCAGCCAGCAGAAGAGAGCGAACAGCGCGACCACCGTGAAGACGCCCACCAGGCCCCACTCTTCGCCGATGGTGCTGAACAGGAAGTCGGAGTAGGCGTACGGCAGATAACCGAGCTTCTGCTGCCCCTGCCCGTAGCCGGTCCCGAAGATGCCGCCCGACCCGATCCCCACTAACGACTGGTGGATCTGAAATCCACCTTCGGTGGTGGCATCGCCCGGATTCAGAAACGTGACCAGTCTCGCGAGGCGATACTGCGCGTCCCGGATCTGGTGGAAGACCAGGATCACCCCGGCGCCGGACAGCAGGATGAAATGGCCGATCTTGGCACCCGCGGTGAAGAGCACGAGTCCGCCGAGCAGCGCCGTGAGCGTGGCCATGGACAGATTCGGCTGCAGCAGGATCAGAAAGGAGACGATGCCGAGGACCACGATGAAGGGCAGCATTCCCTTCTTGAACTCGCGAACCTGCTGACCCTTCTTTGCCGCGAGCATGGCGCACCACACCACGACGGTCAGACGCGCCAGTTCGGAGGGCTGGAAGCGCAGCGGCCCGAGCTCTACCCAGCGGCGCGCACCGTTCAGCGACGGAGAGATCGCGGTCGTGAAAGGCAGGATCGGGATCAGGAGGAGGACAACCGTCACCGCCAGGAGCGGCCAGGCCAGCGCGCGCCAGCGATAGTAGTCCTGGCGCGACGCGATCAGCAGGAGAAGGCCGCCCAGCAGTGCTCCGCTGAGCTGATTGACCGCGAAGTCGAGGCCCACCCGCTCGCCCCGAACGGTGACCAGGCTGGACGCTCCGTACACTGCCGCGACCCCGAACCCGAGCAGCACCGCTGTCACCGCGCCCAATAGGCGCGTTTCCCACCGCATCTCGCCCGGGTGACGCACCGGTCGCGAGGTCAGAGTGCCTCCACCACTTGGCGAAAGCGCGCGCCGCGCTCCTCGTAATTCTTGAACATGTCGTAGCTGGAGCAGGCGGGCGACAACAACACCGCATCGCCGGGTCGCGCAAGCTCACGCGCCGTCGCCAGTACCTCGTCGAACGAGCCGGCGGGCACCACCTTCACCGGTCCATCCAGGTCTTTGACCACCAGCGGCCCGGCCTCGCCGTAGGCCACTACGGCTCGGCAGCGGTCCCGAAGCAGCTCGCCCAGACGGGTGTACGGCTCGCCCTTGTGGCGGCCGCCCAGCAGGAGCACGAACGGCCGGTCCAGCGCCGCGATGGCCACCTCGGTCGAAGTGATGTTGGTGGACTTGGAGTCGTTGATCCACAGCACGCCGTTCACCTCGCGCACCGGTTCCACGCGATGAGGAATCGCCCGAAAGGTACGGAGGCCCTCGGCGATACCATCCACTCCGCCCCCGGCCGATATCGCGGCCAACGCCGCAGTCAGCGCGTTGGCAACGTTGTGATCTCCCAGCAGAGGGAGCTCTGCGCGGGGCAGCAGCCTGGTCGTGCCGAGCATGAGTTGGCCCGCCTGCCGGTCGAACCAGGCGTCCGCTCGCCCCACCACCGAGAACCGCAGGTGCTTCCCCGGTACACCACCCACCATCGCCTGAACCGCAGGGTCGTCGGCGTTACTCACGGTCACCGAGCTCGGATCCGCGTTCCGGAATAGCAAGGCCTTGTCCCCGTAATACTCCTCGAGGGTGTGATACCGGTCCAGGTGGTTGGGCGCGAGGTTGGTCAGAACCCCGATGGCCGGCTTCAGGTTGGGCGTATCGTGCAGCTGGAAGGATGAGAGTTCCAGGGCGAGCCAATCGGGTGGCGACTCGGCCCGGGCGACGTCGCACAACGGGCGTCCGATGTTGCCCGCGGTTTCGGCTCGGAGCCCGCCGGCCACCAGCACATGCGCGATCAGCGAGGTCGTCGTGGTCTTGCCGTTGGTCCCGGTGATGCCGATGCACCGCGTGCCTCGGAGCGCCAGGAACCCGATGTCCACCTCCGCGTGGATCGGCACTCCGGCCTTCCGCGCAGCCTCGAGCGCCGGCACGTCGGGCGGGACACCCGGTGCCACGACCACGGCCACCGCTCGGGCGATGCGGTCGAGGTCATGGCCTCCGAGATGCACGGTGGCCCCGGCCGCGCTCAGCCGGGCCGCCCAGTCGTCGAAGGCCACGCCGGTCCCCGAGTCGGATGCGTAGGTGGGGATGCCGTGGTCTCGCAGTAGCAACGTCGCCGCGACCCCGCTCTTGCCGAGACCCACGACCGCGACCTCGCGGCCGCCGGCACGCCACCCGTCGAGCAGATCGATGCCCGGCATGGTCAGCGGACCTTGAGAGTTGACAGGGCGAGGAGAGCGCAGAACAGACCCAGGATGTAGAAGCGGGTCACTACCGTCGTCTCCGCCCATCCCAGCTTCTCGAAGTGGTGATGCAGTGGGGCCATGCGGAACACCCGGTGCGCATCGGCGTACTCCTTGCCTCGGGTACGCTTGAACCACTTGTAGGTCCCGGTCTGGATCAGGACCGAGGTCGCCTCCGCCGCGAAAACGCCTCCGATCAGCAGCAGCAGGAACTCCGCCTTGAGCAGGATCGCCACGGTTCCCAGGGCGCCGCCGATCGCCAGGCTCCCCGTATCGCCCATGAACACCTGGGCGGGATGCGCGTTGAACCAGAGGAAGCCAATGGTGGCCCCCATCAGGGCGGCGCAGAAGATCGCCAACTCCCCCGCTCCCGGCAGGTAGAAGAGGTTCAGGTAGCCGGTGACGTCGGTGCGCCCGAAGATGTAGGCGAAGCCGGCGAAGGCCGCAGCCGAGATGCCGGCCAGCCCGGTTGCAAGGCCGTCGAGCCCGTCGGTCAGGTTTACCGCGTTGCTGCTCCCGGTGATCACCACCGTCACGAAGATCAGGTAGAGCAGCGGCGCGAAGTTGATGACGAGGTACTTGAAGAACGGGAGGGTGGTGGCGGTCGCGGGGATCGTGTCGGGCGGCACCACCGGATTGTAGGTCAGGAAGAGGCCGAGCAGCACGCCGAAGCTGACCTGGCCGGCGAGCTTCCACTTGGCCACGAGTCCGCGTGACTTGCCCTGCACGATCTTGAGGTAGTCGTCCACGAACCCGATGCACCCCATCCAGAGGATGGACAGCATCGCGACCACCACGAAATGGTTGGTGATCGGAGCCCACAGCAAGGTCGGCACGATGGTGGCGAGCAGAATGATGAGTCCACCCATCGTCGGCGTGCCGCGCTTGCTCTGGTGGCTGGCTGGCCCTTCCGCTCGAATCACCTGTCCCACCTTGCGGGCTCGGAGACGCCTGATCACCGGCGGTCCCACCAGGAACGCGAGCAACAGCGCCGTCACCGTCGCTCCCGCCGCCCTGAAACTGATGTAATTGAAGAGATTGAAGATGATGTACGTCTGGCCGAGCGGCGCGAGCCAATGATAGAGCATCCGTCCTCAGCCTGGTGGATTGGCGCGAGCGGTGAGCGCCGGAAGTATACGTTCGAGCGCCACCCCGCGGGATGCCTTCAGCACCACGACTTCGTCTCCACGGAGGCGCGCGCTCAACAGCGGTGCGAGAGCGAGCGGGTCGGCCGCGGTGACGAGCCGATCCCCCAGACGACCGGCATATCGCTCCAGCGCCGGGACGAAGTCACCCACCGCCGCGAGCAGGTCAGGCGCCAGGTCCATCAGGTCACTCGCCACCTGCGCATGAAACGTGGCCGAATCCTTCCCCAGCTCGCGCATGGTACCGGCGACGAACACCAGGCGGCGGCCGGCGCGGAGACTCCGGGCCGTGGCGATGGCCGCGCGGAACGACTGGGGATTCGCGTTGTAGCAGTCGTTCAGGATCGTCATCCCACCCGCCTGGAGCAGTTCGCCCCGGCCGCCGGGCAGCGAGAAGCTCTCCAGCGCGGCGGCGACCGCGCGCGGCTCCAGCCCCAGTGCGGCGGCCGCGGCCCACACGCGCACCGCGTTGTCCGCCTGGTGCAGCCCGCGAGCCGCCAGCGTGAATGTGATGTCCCCGAAGGTCAGCCTCGGCCGCGCGTCCGGGCCGATCTCGACCCGGTCGGGCATGATATCGGCCCGCTCGAGAGCCGCGGTCGTGACTCGGCGCGCCCGCCGTCCCGCACCGGCGGCGAGCGCGGGCGGGTCGACCCCGACGACGGCGAGCTCCGCCCCATCGGTGAGCGAGAGCTTCTCTTCGATCACGCCCTCGAGCGAGCCGAATCCCTCGAGATGACCCGCGACGGCGTTGGTGATGATGACCACCCGGGGTGCGATGATCTCCCGATAGCGGGCGATCTCACCTGGTTGATTGGCACCCGCCTCGACCACCAGCGCCTCGGTCGCCTGCGGGGCTTCCAGGATGGTGAGCGGAACTCCCACCAGGTTGTTCAAGTTGGCTCGCGTGGCGTGGGTGATCCAGCGGGTGCGAAGCACAGCCGCCAGCATCTCCTTGGTGCTGGTCTTGCCATTCGTACCGGTGATCGCGACGACCGGGCCCTCGAGGGTGGCTCGCCTCGCCCGAGCGAGGGCGCCGAACGCCCGAAGCGTGTCGGGCACCTCCAGGAGTCTGAGCCCGGGGACCGCGGCGGTTCCGGCTCGCACCAGCGCTGCCCGGGCCCCCGCCGCAGCGGCCGCGGTGAGGTAGTCGTGACCGTCGAAGCGCTCGCCCGACAGGGCCACGAAAAGCGCCCCGGGAACGATGCGCTCGGGTATCGGTGGAGATGGTGGTGAAGCTCCGGTCGCTGCCGTCCCCGGGGAGACCCAGCGCCTGTTCGACGGCCGATTCACGCCACGCCGGTGGAGTCGGCACGGAGCCGTCGGCGCCGCTCACGATTCGGCTCCGATCAGGCGGCGGACGATCGCGCGCTCGTCGAAGGGAACCTTCTCCTTGCCCAGGATCTGATAGGTCTCGTGTCCCTTGCCGGCGAGCAGCAGCGTGTCGCCCGCCCGGGCACCCTCCAGGGCGACACGGATCGCCTCCAGCCGGTCGGTGATCCTGCGGTGCTCGACACCTCCCATGCCGTGTTCGACGTCGTCTATGATCGCGTCAGGATCCTCGGTGCGGGGATTGTCCGATGTCACGATCGCCAGATCCGATCCTTCGGCCGCCACCCGACCCATCAGCGGACGCTTCCCCTTGTCCCGGTCCCCACCGCACCCGAAAACGAGCAGCACGCGCCCGGGCGTGAGCGGGCGCAGCGTTGCGAGCGCCCGCTCGAGCGCGTCAGGCGTGTGAGCGTAGTCTCGGAGGACCACACAGGGCGTCTCGGCGATTCTCTCCATTCGCCCTGGCACCTGTGGAGCGGCCGAGAGCCGGCTCGCCACTTCGGTCAGCGGGATGCCCATCCCCAGCGCGCATGCCGCCGCCGCCAGAGCGTTGGCCACGTTGAAATCCCCGAGCAGCGGCAACTCCACTTCCGCAGGACCGTAGCACCCGTCCAGGCGGAAGCGACTGCCTCCCGCGCCGAGCACCATGTCCGCCGCGCGCACGTCGGCCGCCCGGTGCGTCCCGAAGGTCAGACGCCTGGCGCGGGCAGGCAACGTCAGCCAGGCGTCATCATCGAGATTCACCACTTCCACGCCATCGCCGGCCAGCATGGCGCCGAGCTTGAGCTTGGCGGCGAGATACGACTCCATGGTCCCGTGGTAGTCGAGGTGGTCGCGGGTCAGGTTGGTGAACACTCCCGCAGCGAAGGTCAGCCCATCGAGCCGCCCCTGGTCGAGGCTGTGAGACGACGTCTCCATGATCACCCGCTCGACTCCCCGCGCCACCATCGCCGCGAAGGTCGCCTGGAGATCGATGGGTCCCGGCGTGGTGAGCGTGCCCGCGGTGGACGCGACCGGCTCGCCCCGGCCGTCGAACGCCCCGAGCGTGCCGATGCTACCGCTGGTGCCGGTGCGATTGAGCAGGTGGCGGAGAAGGCCCGTCGTCGTCGTCTTGCCGTTGGTGCCGGTCACGCCGACGAGCGTGAGCCGACCGGCCGGTTGTCCGAACCAGGCCGCGCCCAGGACGAGCGCGGCACGCCGCCCGTCGCGCACGACGATCTCGGGGACGGCCGCCGACGTCGGAGTCTCGACGACCGCGGCCGCGGCTCCCCGCCGGATCGCGTCACCCACGTACAGGTGACCATCCGCCTGCGAGCCCCGCACCGCCAGATAGACCGACCCGGGTGTGGCCGCCCGGCTGTCCACCGTCAATGCGGTCGGAGCGGGACCCGCTTCCGGGCCCGACACCAGCAGATCCGCGCGTCGCAGCTCGTCGAGTATCCCCTGCCAGGTGAGTGGCATCCGTTCATGGCCTCCCGGTCATTCGGCCCACACGGCGACGGATGCCCCCGGCCGAAGCGAGTCACCCGCTGCAGGGACGGTTCGCGTGACGCGGCCAAGTCCGTCCAGCTGCATGCGCAGGCCACGGCGGTGCAGTGCCAGTGCGGCGCCTCGGACCGAAAGCCCCTGCAGCGCGGGCACCGGCACCGGCACCGTGGTCGGGCCGGTCGGTGTGAAGGGCCAGCTCACGACGAGCGCGGGCCGGTCGAGCGGTATTCCCGTCTCGGGGGCCCGGACCGGGGCGACCGTTCCCTCGCCCTGGAGCGGCAGTGCGAGCCGCGCGCGGTTGATCGCCACCCGGCGTGATGCGAGGGACTGCTGGAGCATGCTGCGCGTCACCGGCGCAGCCGTTCGACCGCCGTAGTAACTCACCCGCGGGTTGTCCACCTTGACGATCACCACCAGCTGCGGGTCGTCGGCCGGAAAGATCGCGGCGAAGGAGGAGACGTATCGCGTCTGGGAGTATCGGCCGTCCTCGAACCGCCGCGCCGTCCCCGTCTTGCCGAGCACGGTGTAGTTGACCAGCTGCGCCTCCTCGCCGGTGCCGCCTTCACCCACCGCCCCCCGCAGATAGCTGCGCAGCCGCTGCGCGACTTCCGGACTGACGACCCGGCGGACCGGCTCCGGGTCGCGGCGGAACAGGATCCGTCCCAGCGGATCGCGTACCTCACGCACGAGAGTCGGAGCCATGAGAATGCCGTCGTTGGCGATGGCGCCGTAAGCCGCCGCGAGCTGCACGGGCGTGACGCTCAGCTCATACCCGATCGCCATGCTGGCCCGGGTGTACATCGGCTGCCAGCGCTGGGGCGGCGCCAGCGACCCGCGCGACTCGGACGGAAACTCCGCGCCGGTCGGCGTGCCGAATCCGAAGTCACGCAGCATGTCGTATTGCTGTTCCGGGGACAGCCGCATGCTGTATTTCGCCATGGCGATGTTGCTCGAGGTCCGGATGGCCTCCGCGAGCGTGATGCTGCCGCGGTGCGCGTGCACGTCGTGCAGCGGCCGCGTCTTCCCCTGCCGGTTGACCGGCATCTGCCACACGCCGTTCTCCCCGAACACCGCGTCCGTGCTGTCCACCAGGCCGAGTTGCAGCAGCGCGGCGGCGGTGAACAGCTTCGCGGTGGACCCAGGTTCGAACGGATCGGTGAAGGTGGATGCCCGGGGGACTGCGCCAGGCTTCACCTGGTGGGAGGCGAGCGCGAGCAGCTCACCAGTCTTGGGATCCAGGAAGACGATGTCGCCCCCCTCCGCCTGCATGCTGTCGAGGGCGTTCGCGAGCCCACGCTCGGCAATCTCCTGCAGCTCCGTATCGATGGTGAGTACGACGTCGTTGCCGGACACCGGCTCCCTGATCCGGCGCGCCGGCGAATCGTAGCGACGGCCGGCGCGATCCTTCAACATCACGGACTCGCCCGGTTTCCCGGCCAGCAGAGCGTCCAGGCTCAGCTCCAGCCCGGCACCGCCCACCGCCCGGTCGGGCTGCAGTCCGCCGATGATGGGCCGGGCCAGCTCGCGGGATGGGTAGAATCGCTTGAAGACCCCATACAGATAGATGCCCTTCACTCCGCGCAGGGCCTGCACTTGGGTCGCGTTGAAGGGTCCGTGGAGGTAGATCCACCGTTTCCTGGCACGGAACTCACGATCGAGCGGGCCGGAGGCGACAGCCAGATTGCGGACGATGCGGCGGAGCGAGCCAGGTGGATCCTGGAGCTCGTTGATTGCGATTCCGACGTGATAGAACTCCTGGGTGACGGCGAGGGGCACGCCGTTGCGGTCGTAGAGAGCGCCGCGACGGGCATCGTCCACCTGCCGCACTGTCCGCTTGCTGGCCGCCTCCGCCGCCCACTTCTCTCCGTCCATCACCTGGAGCTGCACGGCGCGGGTCAGCAAGGCCACCACGCCGAGCGCGAAGCCCAGCTGGATCACGGCGATGCGCGCGGTGGGCTTGGCCATCAGGGCCTGACCGAGGGGACCGGCAGCAACCGGAACTCGTCGTCGGTGGGCAGGTGCAAGCCGAGCGTTGCGCTCCGCCAGCGGCACCAGCACCTGCCGGCTGGACGCCTGCCGAACCTGCCGCTCCAGCTCGGCCCGACGCGCGTCGAGCGACAGCCGTTCCTCGCGCAGCTCGCCCAGGCGGCGGGCGGTGCTGAACCCGGCGCTTTGACGCGCGGCGATGGCGAGCAGCACGCACACGAAGATCACCAGCCAGACCATCAGCCAGTGGCGTCCCTTAAGCCGCATGCTCGACTCGGAAGATGCGCAGCTTGGCGCTCCGGGCTCGCGGGTTCGACGCGGTTTCCTCGTCCGAAGGCACGATGGGTTTGCGGGGTTCCAACCGACCGAGCGGCCGACCCCGGCAAGTGCAGATCGGCTGCTGAGGCGGACAGACGCACGCGCTCGCCCACTCGCGAAAGGCCAGCTTTACCAGCCGGTCTTCTCCGGAGTGATAGGTGATGACTCCGAGCCGGCCCCCCTCCACCAGCGCATCGCGGAAGGCCGGCAGGGCGCGCGCAAGGCCCTCCAGCTCATCGTTGACCGCGATCCGCACCGCCTGAAACAGACGTGCGAACTCCGACGGACCCGCTCGAGGCCCGAGGGTGGCGCGGATGGCGTTGACCAGATCGTCGCTGGTCGCGAACGGGGCGCGGGCACGCCGTCGGACGATCTCCGCGGCCAGCCGGCGCGCTCGCCGCTCGTCGCCATAGTCCGCGAACATGCGCTGCAGCACGTCGGCATCGGCGTGGTTGAGCAGGTCGGCGGCCGAGGTTCCATCCCCATCCATCCGCATGTCGAGTGGAGCACCCGGTCGGAAGGTAAATCCGCGACCGGTCGCATCCAATTGGTGGGAGGACACACCCAGATCCACGAGGATGAACTCGGGCCGCCATGCCCGGACGGCGTCGAGCGCCTCGCTGGCGTCGTAGGCCGACTGCAGATAGCGCATGCCCCGCTCCCCGAGCCGGGACCGCGCGTGCGCGATCGCATCCGGATCCCGGTCGATGCCGAGCACCTCGATGCCGGCCTCGCGGAGGGCTGCCGCATGGCCGCCGCCACCCAGGGTGGCGTCCACCGCGCGCGACACGCCGCGAGCCGCCGCGAGGACCGGCTGGAGCAGGACGGGCACATGATAGGACACGATCGGCTGGTCCATCAGGAAGCTCGCACGATGAAAACGCAACACCCCGCCACGGGGACGGGGTGTAGCCTCGAAGACGGGAGCGGGGCTGACGGGGCTCGAACCCGCGACCTCCGCAGTGACAGTGCGGCACTCTAACCAAGCTGAGCTACAGCCCCCAGCAACGCGGGCGGAATATAGGGCAAGGCCGGGATTGGTGGTAGGGTCACAAACACCTCGGCCCCCCTCGCAGAGCGAGAGGGGCCGAGAGGTTACGGGGCTGAGCGACCTACTTGCAATAGGCCTTGGTCATCGAGGCCACGCGCGGCTTGTACTGCTTGATGATGCCGAGGTTCTTGTCCACGGCTTCCGGATTGACCGTGCGGCCCTGCTTGAGCGCCGTGTCCGACTGGGTCAGCAGGCTATCCATCTGCTTGGCCAGATCGCAGGACTTGCCCTTCTCGGCCTGCGGATCGAGCTGCGGCACCTGGAACAGCGTCGCCAGGCCGAGCAGATAGTTGGAGGCCGGTCCCACCTTGCCCGTGGGGCTGGCTGACTGCACCGCGAGCTGCAGCAGCTGCGCCGCGCCCGCCAGATCCTGCGGTTGCTGCAGGAGCTTGGCCCCGCCGGTGTACAGCAGGGCGGCCGCATTTTCCTTGGCCTGCGCATCACCATACTTGATCGCGTACTCGAGGAACGGCAGCGCCTCCTTGGCACGCGACGCCCCCGCCACGGTGGAATCAGACTTGGCAGGCGGGGTGGCACGCCGGTCCGCTTGGCCGTGTCCGTCGTGGTCGCGGGTGTCGTCGCGGTCCCGGCCGGTGGCGCGTTGATGAGGGCCTGGGCGGCCTCCAGAGCCGGAACGATCGCGGTCGTATCCTTGGCGATGATCTTGTTCGTCACCGCGACCACGCTGTCCACCTGTCCGGTCATCGAATAGCCGCGGTTCAGGTAACCGAGCAGCGTCGGGTTGTCGGGATACCTCTTGACGCCGAGTTGCGCCCACTTCAGAAGCCGCAGGGTATCGGGCTGCTCACCCTCCGCGGCGGCCGCGGAGATCTTGGTGAAGAACAGCGTGTCGGCCTTGGTCGAGTCCGTGGCGTACATCGTCTCCAGCGCGTCCACGGCGCACTTGAAATTGCTCAGGAAGAGACATGCGTTGCTCTTCAGGTCGTACAGGTCCGCATTGTACGGATCGATCTTGAGCCCTTCGTCCGCGACCTCGAGCGCCGTCTCCGGGTGGCCCGACTGCAGGAAGTACTTGAACAGCTCCTCGCGCAGCTTCTGGTTCGTCGGCGCCACGCGGAGCATCTGCTTGAACGCGACCAGGGTATTCGCCGTGTCGTTCGCCTGCTGATACTGAGTGGCCAACGCGGTCCACACGGGCAGACTGAGCGGGTCACCCTTGGCCGAGGCCTGCAGGTGCTTCACGACGTCGGCCCGTGGGGCCTTCTTGTCCTGTGCGAGGAGCGCCAGGCAGTAGTGGGCGAGCCCGTGGTTGGGCGCGGCCTTGATCGCCTTGTTGGCGGCATCCGCGGCCTTGTCGGGCTTGCTGGTGCGCTGGTCGACGCACGCCTTCGCGTCCGGCAGGGATTTCACCAGCGGACTGAGTGCCTCGGATACGCGCTTGCCGAACGCCTGCGGGCTCTCGCCCGCGTTCTGGGAGAGGGTCACCACGTTGCCGGCATCGTCGTTGACACCGAGCAGTCGGGCGGTGACCGCGTATCGGCCTCCCTGCCCCTTCGCCAGGGTCGAGACCACGAGGAACCGAGCCTGGATGTTCTTGGCGAGGGTGCTGGCCAGCGCGGGGCTCAGGATCGCGTCCTTAGGATACCCGTACTGCGTCAGGGCGTCGTTCATCTGCTGCTGCTCGACGACCTGGAAATCGCGACCGACGACGTCTTTCATCTCCTCGCGCAGGCCTCCGCCGATCGCCACGGACGGCGCCGAGTCGGCCGGAGCGAAGGCGAACGGGTTCGCGACCATGAACCGCGGCGCGAGATTCACCGTGCTCGTGCGGGCGTTGCGCGGGATGCCCTGAGCCGCCAGTGGCGCGGACAGCGCTCCACCCACGGCCACGAGGGTGATAAGACGGGACAGATACATGCTAATGCCTCCCCAGAGGAACGGTCCGTCAGGACCGACAACGACCGCGTTCACCGCGCGGGTGCGAATGGGCGAAGAGGGATTCGAACCCCCGACATCCTGCGTGTAAGGCAGGCGCTCTGAACCGGCTGAGCTATTCGCCCCGAAATCCGGCGCAGACCCTCTGAGATACCGCATGCGCAGGGACCGTGCCGTGATGAACAACACCCTACGTCACAGAGCGATTCCGAGCGGAAAGAGCACGCAGTAGCCCAGCACCAGGATGACCGCTGCCGCGCTCGGGTGGCCTGCCACGAGCGTAGCATACCCCGCCGCGAGCACCAGAACCGCCGCGGCGAGGATAAGGACGTTTCGCCGGGCGAGGAGAAAACGCCGGGGCGCGGGTGCTGGGGCCGGGGGCCGAACGCTGGACATAGGGCATGAGGCTATCACCGGAACTGGGTCGGGTCAAGTTCAGGTGCGTCCACGGGTTCCGGCTCTATCTCCCACCCCTGATCGAGGGCCGCACGGCGGGCCCGATCGGCCCGTCGGCGAAAGTGTACTAATCCGAGGACGGCCACGGCTACAAGTGCCCACCCACCTCCCGCCAAGACCCAGGTGGATACGCCATAGCGCCGCCGGACGGATTGTTGCCAGGACTCCTCGAATCGCTCAGGTGTGAGGCCCGTAGTGGCGAGCACCGCCGCCTCGAAGTCCTCGCCCGCGGCCAGACGTCCCAGCAGCGGCTCCAGCGTGCCCGTGGGATTCCGGCGCGCCAGGTCGGTGACCGCCGATACTGCCAGAGCGTACGCGGCATCCGCGCTGGTCGCCGTCCCACGCAACGAGCCGTCCAGCTCGCGGAAGCTGGGCAGGGCGCCGCGGGCCACGGCGAGATTGAGCTCGAGCGCCCCCAACCGCTCCCACTCTCCCGCAGCCCAGCCGGCATACCCCTCGTCGAACCAGAGCGGCACCCGGACCCGGACAGCTTCATGGAGGGCAAGATGGGCGAGTTCGTGGCGAAGCGTGCGCGGCAGGTCTTCCCCGTCGGCGCGGATCACGATGGTTCGCGGTCCGGGCAGCGCGACGGCGGCGCCCCAGCGAGGAGCACGTCCCAGGGTCAGCGAATCGAGACGGCGGCCGTCGGGCACCACCACGAGCCGAAGCGGGGTGGGCGCGACCCGTCCAAGTCCCGGCCACTCGGTCGGTGCCCCGGCCACCCCGGCCAGTTCCACGGCGAGCCTCATCTGCGCCGGCCACGCGACCGCGGTCACCGGTCCGACCTGCACGGATGTTGGAGTGCCCTGCCGGCTTGTCAGCAGCGAGGCCCCGAAGAGAATCGGGGCGAGAACCTTCAGGAAGGCATACTGCGCGGGACTTCACCTCCAGCGCCCACCAGTTCCAGCATCTCCCGGCAGCGCTTGGCCCAGGGGTTGAACTTGTTGGCCTTGTGGCCGTCTGCCCAGGTCTGCCGGGCTCCATCCTTGTCGCCCCCGAACCACTGGGCCCGACCCAGGTCGAAGTATGCCTCGATCAGATTGGGCCCGAGCGCCAGGGTCTTCCGGAAGAACGTCTGGGCGTCCTCGTACATCTCACGCTCGAGGTACACCAGTCCAAGATAATAGTGTGCGTAGAGGGTGGCCTTCCGGTCGTTGTCGAGCCTGATCGCCTTCGACAGGTGCTCGATCGCTTCCCCGAAGATCCGCTTCTTGAGGCAGATGTAACCCACGTTGATCCTGGCCAGCGCGTTGGCGGGCTCCTTCATCAGCACTTTCGAGAACGTGGTCAGCGCGTCGTCGTAGTCCTCCTGAAGCATCTGCGCCCAGCCGAGCAGAGATTGGGCCTGGATCGCCCCGGGCGACAGGGCCAGCGCCTTCTCCAGCGCCTGAATGGCACCGGCATGGTCGCCCAGTGAGATCAGGCTCCACCCTTTCTCGATGAACGTGGACGCACCTAGGTGGTCCGCCTGGACCACCGGCCGAGCCCCGGTGAACTGCGGGGCCGGGGCCGGGCCGGACGGGGCCGCGCCCGCCCCGTTGTTCATCTGCTTGTACCGCTCCGCCAGTCCGCGGATGCCGTCCTTCAGCTGACCCAGCTCGGTCAAGGCACCGTCGACCCGCTTGAAGAGCGCGATGATTTCACGCTTCACCTCCTCACGCGCGGCCGAGTCCTGGGCCGCGTCCAGGCGACCCTCGACATGGGTGTACTGTTGCCTGAGGCCGGTGACGAGCGGGTCAGACATCTCCACTGCTCCCGATCGCGCTGAGCGCGAGGCGCTCGGTCGAGGAGAGGAGCTTCCGCCCGTTCAGGATGATGATGGTACGACCGGGCCGGGTGATGAGCCCCGAGATGTACGCGGCGGCAAGGCCGCTCACCACCGGCCCCGGTGCGGTGATCGTTCGACTGTCGACGCGCATAACCTCTCTCACTTCATCCACCAGGACGCCCGACCCGCTGCTCACCCAGGTCCACGATCATGAGCCTCGTCTCGTCGCGGATCTCGGCGTCAAGCTCGAACCGCTTCCGGAGGTCCACGACCGGGACCGCGCCGTCCCCGTATCGAACGACACCCTCCAGAAATGCCGGTGACTGGGGCAGCCGCGCGGGCGCCTCGTACCTCAGGATCCGCTCGATCTGGAGGATGTCGAACGCGAACTCCTGCGGGCCCACGCGGAAGGTCACGACCTGGATGTCGTCGGCCGCATTCATGACGTCGCCGTCTCCGTGATGCGGTCACCGACCGCGGTGAGGTCCAGCAGCGGCACGAGGCCACTCTCCTGCCGCGCCACCGCCACGGCGAACGGCAGGGAGACGTCCGCCGGGACCGGAAGTCCCGGCTCGCGCAGGACTTCCTCAACGTCGTCCACCTCCAGGCACACCCGCCTGCCTGCGAGCTGGACCAGCACGGCGGTTCCTCCGCCACCCTGCGCGGGCGCCACGCCTTCCAGCAGCGAGCCGAGATGCACCAGCGGCACGAGGCGGCCCCGGAACGCGGTTACGCCCCGCATCGCCGCCTCGGTGGACGGAACCGGGTACACCGGACCGAGCTCCACCACCTCGATCACCTGGGAGAGGGCGAGGCCCACGCGCCGCCCCGATGCACGCACCAGCAGCCACCCCTCGGCGGTCATTGCGGAACCATCCGGCCCAGCTCCTCGGTGACGCGCGGCCGCGATCTGGCCCACGGGGAGAACGAGACTCGCGCCCCCCGCCAGAAACGCCGCATTGGGCATCCCGAAGATCGTGGATGTGTTCCGGTCCTGCGCGATACCGACGCCGCCCGCGTCCCGAAGCCTGCGAAGGCCATCCGCGCCGTCACGGCCCAGGCCGGTGAGCACCACGCCGACGGCGCGATGACCGTAGAGATCCGCCACGCTTCGAAACAACGGGTCCGCCGCGGGCCGCACCCCCCAGACACTCGGGTCCTGGTTCAGCTCGATCCTCGGGCCGTCCGGCCCTCGAACCACCCGCATGTGAAAGTCCCCGGGCGCGACATAAGCGGTGTCGGCCAGGAACGGCGTGTCGTGGTCAGCCTCGACCACGCTGATGCGGCTCTGTGCGGCGAGACGCTCGGCGAGACTGCGGGTGAATCGGGGCGGCATGTGCTGCACGACAACCACGCCGGCCTCGAGTCCGCGCGGCAGATGCGGCACCAGCTCGGCGAGCGCACGGGGACCACCGGTCGAGGCGGCAATCGCCACACAGCTGCGAGCCCGCCCCGGCAGCGCGAACGCCAGCGCGGGCGGTGCGGCCCGGGAGGGGCGCGCCAGGACCGGAAGCCGATGGATGTCGGCGGAGCGCGCCGCACGCAGGGCCGAGAGAAGCCGATCGGCCAGCCGGTGCGACGCCTCCTCGGTCCGGTCCTCCTCCTTGGCCACCAGGTCCACCGCCCCGAGCTCCAGCGCCCGGATGGCGGCGGCGGTGCCAGGACCGGCGTAGGAGCTGACCACCACGATCGGCCGTGGCGACTCGGACATGATGTAGCCGATGGCCCCGAGCCCGTCGAGCTCCGGCATCTCCAGATCCATCAACACCACGTCGGGAGTGTGGGCGTGCACTTTCTTCAGCGCATCCATGCCGTTCCGCGCCGTGGCGACGACCTCGAACTCACCGGTGCCGTCCACGACGTCCGTGAGGAGGCGACGAAAGAAGGGACTGTCGTCCACGACCAGGACGGTGCGCGCGTCAGATCGTCTGGATGCCATGTGCCACCGAGCGGACCTCGAGCGTGCCCGCCGAGCAGTCGAGCCGCACCGTGCGCCCAAAATCGCCGCCGACCGCTTCACCGATGAGCGGAATGCCATGGGCGTTGAGCACCTGCCGGGACGCGACGATGTTGCGCTCCCCCATCTGGATGGTTCCCGGGGGCGCGAGGGCCGCGAACATGCTGGCGCCGCCCGCAAGACGGGCTGTGATCCGCCGCTGGCTCGCGCCCCGCGCGGCCATGAGCTCCAGCAGCTTTGGAACTGCCGAGTGCGGAGACTTCGCGGGGTTGCCGTCCTGACGGCTCAGCGCCGGCGACGGCAACAGCACGTGCGCAAGCCCTCCCACCTGCGCTGTCCCATCGTAGAGCACGACCGCGATGCAGCTGCCGAGGCCCACGGTGACGCAGCAGGTCGCCCGGGACGCCGACCTGAAGGTCGGCCACGCGCACGATGATCTCACGCCCGGTCACGCCGGCCTCCGATACACGCGCTCGCGCGGGTCCACCATCACCAGTCGGTCGCGGACCGAGCCGAAGAGCGACTCCACTTTGCCCAGGACCAGATACCCGCCGGGGGACAGGCTGTCGGTGAAAAGCTGGAAGAGCCGCTCCTGCATGGGCCGGTCGAAGTAGATCAGCACGTTGCGGCAGACCACCATGTGATAGTCGCGCCGCAGCGGAGCGCCGGAGCTGAGATCGAACCGCCGCACGGTCACCCGCGACCGGACTCTCGGAACGACCTGCAGCTCCGGCCCTGCCACCTCCAGGTACCTGCTCACCAGCTCCGGCGGCATCTCGGACACTGATTCGGGCCGGTAGCGGGCCGCGGTGGCGCGCTCGAGACTGAGACGATCCACATCGGTGGCATCCACCACCAGCCGCTCGAGCTCGAGCCCCCGGCCGCGGCGGTCGAGATGCTCCGCGGCCAGAATGGCGATCGTGTATGCCTCTTCCCCGGAGGAGCAGCCTGCGCTCCAGATCCGGATCTCGCGCTCACCCTGGTCGAACAGGCGAGGGACCAGATCCCGGCGGAGCAGGTTCCACGTCTCCGCGTTGCGATAGAAACGCGTCACGTTGATCGTGAGTGCATCGCGGAGCCGCTCGTACTCGGAGGGGCTCCGGTCGAGCAGCGCCTGGTAATCCGCGTAGGTATGCACGCCGCAGGCGCGCATCCGCACGGCGATCCGCCGCCGGACGCACTTGTCCTTGTATCCCTCGACGGCGAAGCCGGAGCCCGCCGCGATCTTGCGGGTCAGCGCCGCGAAGCCCGAATCGTCGGTCGGTGTCATGAGGCGACGCCCAGCATGTCGAGATTGGCGCGAGCAAGCTCGTGCCCCGGATTGAGCTCGGTCGCGCGCCTCCAGCTCTCCCTCGCGCGCTCGTGATCCCGGCGCTTGTAGGCGATGTTGCCGAGCTTGAAGTACAGGTCGTCGCCGAGATCGGGGGCGAGCTTGGCGGCGCGGTCGTAGGCTTCGCGCGCCTCTTCGTAGCGGCCGTTGCGATACAGAATGTCCGCGAGATTCTTGGAGATCTGTGGCAGCGAGGGGTCTTCCGCGAGCGCGGCCCGCAGCATCGCCTCGGCACCGGCCATGTCACCCGCGAGCTCCCGCAGCACGGCGAGATTGTTGCGCAGCACCGCGCTGCCCGGGTGCGCCGCCGCGCCTTCCTCAGCGGTGCTCCTGGCACCGTCCGCGTCGTCCAGCCCGGCGCTCACCAGGGTGGTCGCCCAGAACCAGAGGGCCGGCGGCGTGCGAGTCCCCAGGAGCTCGCGCGCCCGCGACAGGCGTCCCTGCGCCTCCTGCAGCTCGCCGCGCTTGAGGGCGACCACTCCCCAACCCAGCATCACTCGTGCGTCGTCGCGCGCGCGCGCCGCCGCGTCTCCGTACGCGCGGTCCGCCTCATCCAGCCGACCCAGGCGCTCGTACGCCACCCCGAGATTGTGAAGCGCCGCCGGACGCTGACCGCCCTTCTCGGCCGCCTGGGTGAGCGCCGTGATGGCCTCCTCCCAGCGTGCCTGCTTGAGCGCGATGAGTCCGAGAAAGAACGGCGCACTGGCATCGGCGGGCCTGAGATCGGCGACCCGCCGGAACTCACGCAGCGCTTCGTCCAGCATCGCCGCCTTGTAGAACGCGACACCGAGGTTCCGGTGCTCGTCCACCCGGCTGTCGTTGACGCGCGGGGCGGTCACGGCGGAGGTGCCGACCCGGTGGGCAAACCCGGCGGTGATGAGCCCGAAGAGCGCCTTCCCTGCCTCGAACTCCACCAGGCCGCTCTCCTCGATCAACTGGGTGACGTCGCGCGACCCGTCGAGCAGCGGGACCAGGCGGCGCTGCTCGTCGGACAGCTCCGGCGCCGAGGTGTCGAGATGGCTGCCGTCCACCGAAAAGATCAGATCGAAGGAGGGAATCTTCTTCTCGATGAGGCTCCATTCGTCCACCCGCCGCGCGCCTTCCAGCAGGAGGTACTCGGGATTGATCCGGACCAGGAAGTCTTCGTGCTCGGGGCGGACGCCGGCCTCGAAGTTGAACGTGCCCGAGGTCCAGGTGAACAGGTAATACACGGCCTCCTCGATCTGGACCCGCATGTACCGCTCGAGCACCTCGCGCGGCAGCGCGCCCATCTGCACCAGGATCTCGCCCAGCTTCTGGTCGCGATCGCCCTGCTGGCGCTCCACCGCCTCGCGCAGCTGCTCGGTCGTGATGCGGCCGCTCCGCATCAGGATGTCGCCCAGCCGATCCCGCCGGTTGACGATCGAGGCGTAGACGAGCTGGCCCTCATCGAAGTAGATGGTGCCGAAGTTCTGCCGGTCGGCGAGGGCGAGGCATCCGGTTCGACGTCCCAGAAAAAGCAGCTGGATGACGTCAGGAAGACTCGCCTCCTTGAGGCTGCCCTTGATCGCCATCAGCGCCACTCCTCGAGCAGCCGCTCGCCCAGCTCCGGCCACTCCCAGACCATCTTTTCCCGGCTCCGAACGCCTCCGGCGGTCGGGGCCACGATGCCGCTAGAACGCGGGCCGGAAGGCCGCCGCGGCGCCTCGGCCGGCGCGGACTCGGTCGGACTCACCGGGAGCACCCCGTCGAGAACCTCGCGGGCGAGTGCCACCGAGGGTGAGACGGTCCGGGCCTCGGCCGCGTTCAGCACCCGGTGCAGCTGGGCGACCAGCATACGGATCGAATCCACGGGACGGGAGGCGAAGTGATGGACCAGCGCCGCGTCCGCCGGCGCTCCCTTCGCCTCGAGCTCGCGGGCGACGACTCGCTCACGCACCTCCGGATCGGGTGGCGGGAGCTGGACCACCAGTCCGCCCTCGAGCCGGGTGCGCAACCGCGGCTCCAGGCCGTGGATCTCGGCCAGCGGCACCGCGGAGGTGAAGATCATCTGCCGGTCGGACTCGAGCAGCATGTTGTGCAGCAGAAACAGCTCGTCCTGGGTCCGGTCCGTCTCCGCCGTGAGATGCACGTCGTCGAGCAGGAACGCCGCCACCCGCCGGTAACGCGAGCGCCAGATCCCGACCGCGTCGCGGTCGATCGCCGCGATCAGCTCGCCGGTGTACTCGGGCGCGCTCAAGCACGCCACCGCGCCGGGCGCCCCTGCGAGCGCGTTGCCGATGGCATGGAGCAGATGGGTCTTTCCGGCCCCGGACGAGCCGATGATGACCAGGGGGTTGTAGCCGGACGCGCCGGGCCGCTGGATCACCGCGCGGGCCGCTTCGATGGCCACCTTGGCCGAGGGGCCCTCGACCCAGTCGTCCAGTCGCCACAGAGGGGACGGGGCCGGCGGGAGGAACAGCTCCCTCTCGCGCGAGCGCCAGCAGCGATTCCGCCGCTGCGAGATCGCCGGGGTCGCGGAACGCCGCGGAACCCACCAGGTCCGCGGCCAGGTCCGCCGTCTCGGTCTCCATCTGGCGCAGCCGCTGCACGTCACACTCGAAATCCCTCAGCGCCGGGCAGGGTCCGGCACCACTTCCTGGTCCAGCAGCTTCTGCAGCCGGCCGGTGCGATAGCCCTCCCCTTCCCAGCGGAGGATGGCCGCGCCGATCTGGGTACGCCACGCATCCACCTGCTGGGCGACGGTCGCGTGGATCTCACTAGGAAATCCGAGAACTCGTCCGGCGCCGACGCGGGCGCGGCCGGCTCGCGGCGGCTCGGCCGCGCTTACGAGCGTGCGCTGGCCGGCGGCTCCGCGGCGGGGCCTTCGCCGAATACGCCCGGTTGCGCCGTGGCGGCCTGGCCTTGGACGTCGATCGGCTTGTCGCTGACCGCCTGAAGCGCCACCAGCCGGTTGAGGGCGCCGAGCAGCTCGCGCACGTTGTCGATGTCGAGCCTGGCGACCGCCTCCAGCACGCCCTCCGCGAAGGTCACCCGCCGCTCGTCGGCTTTCCGGCGCAGGATGGCGACGCGGGTCTCGTAGTCCGGCGCCGAGACATCGATGATCAGCCCGCCGGCGAATCGGCGGATGAGTCGCTCGTCCAGCGCCTCGATCTCCGCCGGCGGCCGATCGCTGGTCGAGCACGATCTGCCGGTTGGCGGTCTGCAGCGCATCGGTGAGGCGCAGCAGCTCCGCCTGCATCTCGCGGCGGTGGGTCAGGAACTGGACGTCGTCCACCAGCAGCAGATCCACGTCGAGGAAGCGCTTGCGGTACGCCTCGCCGTGGCCTGCCGCGATCGCCGCGTGAAAGGCCTCGACGAACTCGTCCAGGGTGAGGTACTCGACCTGAAGCCGGGATCGATCGCCCGGACGGCGTGCCCCAGTCCCATGAGCAGATGGGTCTTCCCCAGTCCGGGCCGGGCGTAGATGAAGAGCGGGTTGTACACCGTGCCCGGCGATTCGGCCACGGCCTTCGCCGCCGTCATGGCCAGGCGATTGGCCGAGCCGACCACGAAGGTGTCGAAGCGGTACAGGGGGTTGAGCGTGACGGTCATGCGACCACCGCACCGGCCGCGAGCCGCTTGAGCACCAGCTCCGAGATGCCCCGCAGCGTCTCGAAGACGCCCGAGCCGTGCAGCGCGTCGCCGGCGAAGCTGTGCACCGAGCGGAAGTTCAGCGCGTCGTCCATCTCCTCGTGGGTGAGGATCAGGTCGCGCGGCAGGTCCTGCTTGTTGTACTGGAACACCACCGGCAGCTGGCGGATGTCCACGCCCTGGGCCAGCAGATTGTCCTGGAGGTTCTGCAGACTCTCCAGATTGTCGTCGAAGCGGCGCGCCTGGCTGTCGGCGACGAAGACGACGCCGTCAGCGCCCTGCAGCACGAGCTTCCGGGTGGCGTTGTAGTAGCTCTGCCCCGGCACGGTGTAGAGCTGGAACTTGGTCGTGAAGCCCGAGATGGAGCCGAGCTCGAGGGGAAGGAAATCGAAGAACAGGGTCCGGTCGGTCTGGGTCGCGAGCGACACCATGCGCCCCGGCGGCTCTCGGGCACCCGGCCGTAGACGTACTGCAGGTTCGTGGTCTTGCCGGACCGACCCGGTCCGTAGTACACGATCTTGCAGGTGATCTCGCGCGCGGTGAAGTTGACGAGAGACATGTCGGCTACCGTCCGAAGAGCGCTTTGAGGCTGGCATCGAGCTCGTGCTCGAAGTTCTCGGGCAACGTCGGCACCGCGGGCTGCTCCCGCGGCGCCGCCGAGACGAGCTGATCCACCATCTGATCGAAGAACAGCTGCACGATCCCCACCGACGTCTCCGGACCGAAGACCACCAGACCGAGCCAGCGGCCGCGCGGCGTCGTGAAGCCGGCGAGCAGGCAGCTCTGGCGGGTACCGTGATGGACCAGAGCCTCGAACCGCGGGACGAGCCCATCAGCCGGGCAAGCTCCTCGGTGGACGCGCCGATACCGGCGCCCAGGGCGGCGGCAGTCATCACGTCGAGCGAGCGGCTGAATCCGTGCTGCGCCACCACCTGCCCCGACGAGGTCATGAGCAGCGTGAGCCGCGCTGACGACTCGTCGAGGAAGGTCTGGAGCGGCACCTCGACCCAGGGCTCGAGTGAGCGCATCAGGCCGCCCGGCTCGCGGCGTCGAGCATCTCCAGGCGGGCGAGACCGACGTTGGCATCGGGGCCGACGACCGGATGAGCACGAGGTCGTCCGGACAGGGCGCGGCGAGGATGGAGCCGCGCTCCGCGCGGAGCTGCACGAAGGTGGGAGCCCCCGACCCGCCGCGGCGGCGGTCCGGACCAGGCGGCCCACCAGGCTGCCCGCCAGTGCCGCGGCCGCCCGGCCGTCCACGCCCTCCATCAGCTGCTCGGCGACGACGAGGCCGTCGCCTGCGGAGGCCAGCAGGGCACCGCGCACTCCCGGCACCCGGGTCACGCGGTCGAGCAGGAGCTGAGGATCGGTCACTGCACCCGCTCCAGCCACGACTTGGCGGCGCGCGCCGCGCGCTCGGCCACGAGCGTGACTCGGGCCATCGGCAGCGAAGGCTCGCGAGCCGCCAGGAGCACGGTCTCGCCGGTGGGGCGCACCAGGACGAAGTGCGTGTCCGGCGACTCCACGGTGACCGCCTGCCAGGAGCCGAGGCCGAGCAGCCGGGTGGCGCGGGATGCCTCGCGCGAGACGCCGGCGAGCTGGCCGCGACCTGATCGCCGGCTTCCTCGTGCCGGTTGCCGGTCAGTCCTCCCGCGAGGCGGAGACCATTGGCGTCCACCAGCAGCAGGGCGTGCGCACTCTCCAGGCCCGTGAAGGGCGAGCTCGGTTCCGCGGCCACAGCCGCGGCGTCCCCCACCACGCCGCTGTCCGCGGCGGTCCCGACCACCTCGGGCTCCGCGACCGGCAGCGGCTCCGGGACGGAGACCGTCGAGGAGTCAGCGCCCGGCGTCATCCCGCGCGCTTCGCGCCGAACCCGGGCGAGCGCCTGGGCGATGGAGACGTCGTCGGGGTCGGCCTCCGATGCGCGCTGCAGGTGGGCGATCGCCGCCGGCGCATCGCCCGCGCGGAAGTAGAGGAAGGCGATGCCCTTGAGCGCACTGGTGCGGAGGGGATCCAGCCGCAGCGCGTCGGCCCAGGCGTCGAACCCGCCGGCGAGATCGCCCTGGTCGGTGAGGATGCGCGCCAGCAGGTCGTGGGCGTCGGCGAGACCCGGATACCGGCTGAGCCCGCCGCGAGCCACTTCGCCGCGGCGTCAAGCTGCCCGCGGCGCCTGAGCGCCTCAGCCAGCTCGAGAAACGCGAGGCTGCCGGGCTCCTCGGCCACTCGGGTCGTCAACGTCCGGATATCATCACTCACGGTGTCGCTCCAGCTCCTGCAGGATGGTCTCCGAGGCGCGGCGCATCCGCTCCACGGACGACGATTCGGCCTCTTCCCCCGGACTGCGCGGCCCCAGCCTGGCCCAGCTGTGCCAGCTCTCCAATGCCCGTGCGAATTGTCCCATCGCCGCCTGGCACACGCCGAGCAGCCGCCGCGCCTCGAGCATCAGCGGGTCGCGCCGGAGCACCTCCTCCAGCGCCCCGGCGGCGATCTCGTATTCACCCTGAGCCAATGCCTCTCGCGCCGGCACCAGGAGCGCGGCCGGGTCGCGGCCGGGCTCGGGCTCCTGGCCCGCGCGATCCGGGTCGCCCAGAACCACCACGCCGGCGGCGGTGAGCCCGTAGACCGTGCGCGCCACCTCGAACTCCGAGCGGCCGAGTACTTCGGCGAGGGCGTGCAGGTCGCGCTCACCGTCCACCGCGGCGAGCACTTCCCATTCGAACGGGATCAGGTCGAGCGGTGCCGAGCCGTTCTGGTCGGCCCCGGGCAGCCGCGGAACCAGCCGGAGATGGGAGACCGTCGAGCCGATACGCGACCACTCATCGAGCCGCCGCGCGCCTTCCATGAGCAGCGCTTCCGTCGGCGACCGGACCGGGGCCTCGACCGCAGCCTGGCAGGGCATACCCTCCTCGAACCGGAAATAGCCTTCGGTCCAGCCCAGCAGGTCGAACACCGCCTCCTCGATCTGGGCCTTCAGCTGCCGGTCCAGCTCCCGCCGAGAGAGCGCGCCGATGTCCACGAGGATGTCGCCGAGCCGGCGCCCGTCGCCGCCGCTCTGGAGTGCGCGGCCGCGATGAAGCTGCTCCGCGGTGATCTTGCCCACGCGGACCAGGCGGGCGCCAATCGGCTGGGGATCGCTGCCCAGCGAGGCACCGACCACCCCGCCCCGCTCGAAGCACACCGTCGCGGCCGTCTGGCGCAGCTCGGAAGTCACGCGCAGCACGCCGCTCTTCCGGCCGAGATCGAGCAGCTGGAAGACGTCCTGGATATGCAGGTCCTTGAGCGGTCCCTCGAGCGCCACCGATTACCCCGCCGACGCCGCGAAGATGTGCTGGAGGTCGCGCGCCGAACGGGCGCGACTCCGGGCCTGGGCAGCGAAGGGACCCGACGGATCGATCTGCACGACTCGCTCCCAGACCTCGACCGCCTGGTCGAAGTGCCGGTGGCGTGCGAATGCGGCGCCCTGGTGATAGAGCGCGCTGGCATGCTCCGGGTCGAAGCGCAGCACCCGCGCGAACGCCTCGAGCGCCTGAGCGGTGCGTCCGTCATCGAGCAGCGCCCGACCCAGCGCGGTGAGCGCCTCGAGCTCGTAGGGATCGGTCTCCAGCAGGCGGATCAACACCGCGATCGCCGAGCGGGGCGACTCGCGACGGCCCAACAGTTCTGCGAGCGCGAGGGCCGCAGCGCTGTAGGTCGGCAGCAGGTCGAGCGCCCGCCCATAGGCCGCGCGCGCCGCCGTCCAGTTCCCCCGCTCCTCCTCCAGCGCTCCGAGCTCGTACCACACCCGGACCAGCGACGGGTCCAGTTGCAGCGCCGCATTGAAGGCGGCGAGCGCCGCCGAGCGGTCACCCAGGCGGGCGCGCACTTGCGCCTGCAGGTGGAGCAGGTCGGGCCGTCCCGGCGCGAGCACCTGGGCCTCGCGGATGCAATCGAGCGCACCGAGCGCGTCGTGGACGGCGAGGCGGACGCGAGCCCGGGCCACCAGCACTTCGACGTCGCCAGTCGAGCGCCGCGCCAGCTCGTCCGCCAGCGGCGCCGCATCGGATGCCCATCCGAGGGCGAGAAGCGCACGAATCTCACCCAGCGTCGCATCGGGGTCGTCCGGGGCGGTGGCGCGAGCTTCCCGGTACCGCTCCAGGGCCTCACCGTACAGCCCGCGCTTGGCGAAGACATCGCCGAGCAGCACCGCCGCCGCCGCCCGGGGCGCTCCCCGAGCGGTGGCGCGGGAGACCTCCGCCAGCGCAAGGTCGAGCAGGCCCTTGCCGATGTAGTCCCGGGCCAGATCCAGCGCGTCGCCCGGCGCGTCCGCTGGCACCGGCTGGGTAGCAGGCGCCAGCTCCTCGAAGAGCCGGTCGAGGACGGGGGACTCGAACTCGAACTCGCCCGCCAGCACTTCCCCGCCGGCCTCCGCGCCGAGCTCCGGCGCGATGGCGATGGTGGGATCCTCGTACTGTAGATCGATGGTGAGGGAAAATTTTTGCGGGACGTAGAGTGGCTCGAGCTCGAGGGCCCGCCGAGTCTCCCGGAGCGCCCCATCGAAGTCGCCGAGCTGGCTGAGGACGAAGCTCAGGTTATAGTGGGCCGCGGCAAATGCGGCGTCGGCATCTACGGCTCGGCCGAACGCGTTGCGTGCGTCCTCGTAGCGCCGGAGCTCCATCAGCACCAGCCCCACGCCATTCCACGCCACGGCGCTGGCCGGCTGCTCGGCCAGTGCCTGCTGGTACTCTTCCAGGGCCACGCGGAGCTGTCGTCGCTGAAAGGAGAGGAGGCCGAGGTTGAGCCGGGCGGCGAGGAGTGGCCGGTCGGCACCGAGCGCTTGCCGGAACGCGGCGATCGCCGCGTCAGGGCTCGACTCGTGCGCACGCACCACGCCCAAATTGTTCCAGGCGAGCTGGTAGGAGGAGTCGATGCCGACCGAGCGCTCATACGAGGCGATCGCCTCGGCCCGCCGGCCGGCCTGATGCAGGCAGACGCCGCGTTCGTTCCAGAGCTTGGGCGAGTCGGGGTAGTCGCGCACCAACCCTTCGTAGAGCTCGAGCGCGGCGCCGAGCTCGCGGCGGAGCAAGTGCACCTCGGCCATCGCCTGGAGGTTGAGCCGGCGATCCTCGCCGGCGTCCAGCGCGAGGCGATACTCGCGCAGCGCCTCCTGATGGTAGCCCTTCTGCCGCAGGGCGAGGCCCAGGTTGAAGTGCGCCAGCGCGGCCCCCGGCACCGAGAGCGGACCGGCGGACCTTCCCTCCGGGGTTGGGGTGCGTGCGGCGCCGTTGCGCCCGGCGCCGTGGACCGCTTCCTCGAACCGGTCGAGGGCGAGGTTGGCCTGGGCCTTCGCGAGGGTCGGGTTGAGGGCGATCGCGCGCTTGGTGGCGTCGCGGGCGGCCTCGTGCTGCCCGAGGTCGCCGTACACGAAGGCGAGGAGATAGTGGGCTTCGGCGTAGTCCGGGTTCCGGGTGATCGCCTCCCGAAGCGCGGCGAGCGCCGCGTCGTTGAGGCCCCGGTTGTAGAAAATCTCCCCGCTGTAGAATCGCGCCACCGCGCTCTCGGGGTCGGCGGCGCACGCGCGCTCCAGCCAGGCGCTGGCCGCGTCGAGCTGGCCGCGGGCCTTCTCCGCCAGGCCGAGCTGCAACAGCGCGGGTACATCGTGCGGATACCAGGAAAGCAGTGCCTCGAACTCCGCGATCGCCTCGCCGCTCCGTCCCAGCGCCGCATACGATCGCGCCAGCTCCCAGCGGCCCTCGCGGTCCTCCGGCGTCCGCCGCACCCGCTCCCGCAACCCGGTGATGCGGCGGTCGTAGTGGCCGCTCTCCCGGTAGGCGATGTCCAGATTGTCCTGCGCCACCTGCATCTTCGGATCGAGCTCGAGCGCCTTCACGAACTCGGCGATCGCCTCCTCGACCAATCCCTTCTGGTAGTAGAGCACGCCGAGATTGTTGTGCGCACCTGCGTCCGACGGATCGATACGGCCGGCGAAAGAACGCAGAACGGCGAGATCGCGCTCGGAGAGCACGGGGCCCGGCATCGGCTCAGGGCAGGCGAATGGCGTCGAAGATGGCCCGCAGCGACGGCATATCGGGCAGGAGCAGGAAGTGTCCTCGCAGGGGCTCGGTGCCCTCGACCCGGAAGGAGGTGTCCACGCAGAACACGAAATCGCGGTCGTGGCCGAAATTGAGGTAGGCGGTCGTCAGAACCGCCGCGCTCAGGTCCACCACCAGGCTCGGCACGGAGGGCACCAGCATCATTCCCATGAAGTCGCTGAGTGCGTTGAGGTAGGCGCTGGCGAGGATGTTGCCGGCTTCCTTGATGCCGGACTGCTCCATCACCCCGAACTCCTGGGTCGTGCCTGGCTCTCTGCGCAACAGTATATCACACAGGGTGCGGGCCGACCCTTCGTGAAACAGCACCAGCGTGCGGCCGGTGAGGTCGCCCATCATGTGCATCATGACGGCGGCGATCACGGTGTCCGGCGCGCCGACGAGATCCGTCACCTCTTCCAGCGCGCGGACGTTGACCTCCGGCACGGCGATCATGATCGTGCGGTTGGTCATCTGGGATAGCGCGGTGGCCGCGTGGCCGGCGCCGATGTTGGCCACCTCACGCAGGGCATCGAGCTGCAGCGCTTTGAGGTCCCGCACGTCTTCCATGCTTCCTCCTACACCAGCGCCGCAGCGTCGAGAATCAGCGCCGGCGACCCGTCCGCGAGGATGGTCGCCCCGCCCACGTAGGGCGGCATGCCACGAGGCGCGTCGAACGGCTCCACCACGATGTCCTGCTGTCCCATGAGCGCGTCCACGATGAGCGCCGCCCGCCGATCCCCGATCTCCAGGATCACGGTGGGCGCCCGCGGTGGCGCGGGCCGGGGCTGGTTGCGCACCAAGGCCCGCAGATGCACCGTCGGAATCACCTGCTCGCGCACCACGATCGCCTCCCGGTCGCGCACCGCGGTGACCGACCGGGGATCGAACTCCACCGTCTCCGAGACATAGGCCAGGGGCACGGCGTAGCGCTCGCCACCCGCACTCGCCAGAAGCGCCCGGACGATCGCCAGTGTGAGCGGCACACGAATGATGAAGGTGGTGCCGCGGCCCATCTCGCTCCGGACTTCGATGGTCCCGCCCAGCGCCCGCACCCGGGTCACCACGACATCCACGCCGACACCGCGCCCTGACACTCCGCTCACCTGCTCCGCGGTGCTGAACCCGGGCCGCGCGAGCACCCGCAGCAGGAGGTCATCCGAGAGAAGGTCGGCGGCCCCATCCACCAGGCCCTCACGGCGCGCCTTGGCGAGAATGACCTCACGGTCGATGCCGCGCCCGTCGTCACTCAGCCGCAGCGCCACGTAGTTGCGTTCCCGACTGGCGGAGAGGAGAATGCGTCCCTCCTCCGGCTTTCCCGCCTCCGCGCGTTGCTCGGGCCGCTCGATGCCGTGGTCGGCGGCATTCCGGATCAGATGCAGGAGCGGCTGGCCGATCTCGTCGAGAACCGAGCGATCCAGCTCGATCTCGTCGCCTTCGACCTCGAAGCGGATCCGCTTGCCCAGCTCCTGCCCCAGATCGCGCACCAGCCGGGGGAATCGCTCGAGCACCTCGCCGACCGGCGTCATCCGCGCGGCGATCACCTCCGCCTGCATCTCGGACACCAGCCGCGCGACCCGGTCGCTGACCTCGGAGAGCGCCGGGTCGGAGGCGGCGGCGGCGAGCACGCCGAGGCGGTTCCTGGCCACCACCAGCTCTCCCACCTGCTTCATCAGCGCGTCCAGGCGGCCCAGATCCACACGGATCTGGCGCGCCTGCATGGACGACTTCGGGTCGGACTTGTCCTCCTCGAGCCGCACCGTCTCGACGTCGCCCGCCGCCTGCAGCGCCGTGAGGACCTGCTCGTCGCTCGCGGGGGAGGCGAGCCGAAACGAGAAGCGACCGTCGAATTCCGGGCTGTCGAACTGAGTCACCGGAGGCCGCACGCCGGTGACGCTGCCGAGCGCCTCGGCCTTGCGCACCACCAGGGCGGCCCGGGCACCGCGCATCACCGTGTCGCGGCGCAGCGCGACCTGCACCGGGCGGGCCCGAGACGAGTCAACCGGCTGTCCCGCTTCTCCGCCGGCACGGATCGGTTCCGGACCATCCTTCACCCCCGCGCCCACGAGCCGTGCGGTCGCGGCATCGAGATCCGATGCCAGCACCGGATCCGCCGGCGGCTCCGCTCCGACGACCGCCCCCTCCACCGCGGTCGCCAGCGCGTCCACCGACCGAAACAGCAGCTGGAACACCGCCGGCGCCGGCGCCACGGCGCGCTGCCGCAGCACATCGAGGAGGTTCTCCAGCCGGTGCGCTACATCGGCCACGCCCACATAACCCATGGTCGCGGCCATGCCCTTGATGGTGTGAATCGCGCGAAACAGTCCGCCGACCGGCCGCGTCGCCGCTGGCTCGCGCTCCCAGGCGAGCAGCTGCTGGTTGCAGGCGCTCAGATGCTCCCGGCTCTCAGTCAGGAACAGCGCGGCGTACTTCGAAACGTCCATGCGTCAGCCCAGGACGCGCTGAACCGCCTCGAGCACGCGAGATGGCTGGAACGGTTTGACCACGAAGTCCTTCGCGCCCGCCTGAATGGCTTCGACGACCAGGGCCTGCTGCCCCATGGCGCTGCACATGAGGATCTTGGCATCCGGGTCGGTCTTGCAGATCTCGCGGACGGCCTCGATACCGCCCATGTCCGGCATCACGATATCCATGGTGACGAGGTCGGGCTTGAGCTGGCGGTATTTGTCGACCGCCTGCACGCCCGACTCGGCCTCGCCCACCACCTCGAACCCGGCCTGGCTGAGGATGTCGGTGATCATGGTGCGCATGAAGATGGCGTCGTCGCAGACGAGGACGGTATGACTCACGGACAGCTCCTCCGGGATGCGGGACAGCGGAACGGCGGAGGGTGGAGCGGGATCGCTCCCCTACCCCCCGATGATCGGCTCGAACAGCCGATCTATGTCGAGCAGAATGAAGTGGCGGCCGTCACGCAGTCCGACGGCGCGGACCAGCCGCGGATCCACACCCGGCAGGTCTGCTCGCTGCGCTACCGACTGCTCCGGCACCTCGAGGAAGTCCAGCACCTGGCCCACCCCGAGACCGTACCGGCGGCCCGATACCTCTAACAGCACGATCGCGCCCTCGTCCTCCGCTCGCCGCTCCTGTTGCAGGAGGACGTGGCCATCGAGCACCGTCAGCAGAGTGCCGCGGACGTTCACCAAGCCCTCGATCGCCGGGTCGACTCCAGGGATCCGGGTAGCCGGCAGCCGCGGCAGGATCTCCCGCACGATCCCTGCCGGGGCCGCGCAAATAAGCGCACCGATGCGAAAAATGACGGCGTGGAGCGTCTTCGAATTAGCCATCTCTATTATAGAAAAGAAGATAGCTCAGGGGTTCGGGGTGAGCAACAACTTCGCGACCGGCCACCAGGAGGAGCGACTCACGCAAATCCGAGGGCCATTCGGCCCTGAATGCGAGGGGCTCGCCGCTGGCCGGGTGGCGGAATGCCAGACCGGCCGCGTGAAGCGCCTGCCTCGGCGTGGCCCGTGCCAGGGCATCGGCCTCGCGGCGAGCGGCGCCGGACACCCGCCGGCTCCCGCCCCCGGCGTACGTCGGATCACCCACGACCGGGTGCCCGATGTGCTCCAGATGCACCCGGATCTGGTGGGTGCGGCCCGTATGGAGCTCCAGGCGGAGCAGATCGACCAGGTCGAATCGCGCCACGACCGACGCATCGGTCCGCGCGGGTCGTCCCTCAGGGGTGATGGTCATCCGCTTCCGGTCCACCGGATGCCGCGCGAGCGGCGCGTCCACGACGAGCGGGCTCTCATCGAGATGACCCCAGGCGAGCGCGGCATACGTCCTCCGCACCCGCCGCGCCGCGATCGCCGCGCCCAGTCGGCGGTGGGCCAGATCGGTCTTGGCCACCACCATCAGGCCCGAGGTATCGCGGTCCAGCCGGTGAACCACCCCAGGCCGTCCCTCGGCCCCACCAGCCAGGGTCGTGCCGCGCGCGACCAGCGCGTTGACGAGGGTGTCATCCCAGTGACCCGGGGCGGGATGCACCACCAGGCCGGCCGGCTTGTCGATGATGGCCAGATGCTCGTCTTCGTAGACGACGACCAGGGGTATGGCAGCGGGACGGAGGGTGCGGGGAGGCTCGTGCTCCGGAAACCGCACCGCGATCCGCTCGCCGCGCAACAGGGTGCGGGAGGCGCGGGCGGGTCGGTCGTCCACGGTCACGCGCCTTGTCGGCGACGAGCCGGGCGGCCTGGGTTCGGGAGATGCCGAGCTGATCGGCGAGGAAGCGGTCGAGACGCTCCGTCTCGTGGGAGAGGACGACGAACTCGACCGTTTCGCCCGTGGTCACGCCGCCGAGGCCGACTCCGGCTCCGCGCGGCGGGCGTCTTCGCGCCACATCGAGATCACCAGGGCGATCGCCCCGCAGCTCACCGCGATGTCGGCCACGTTGAACGTCGGCCACCGAAGCGCGCCGATGCCGACGTCGAGGAAGTCCACCACCCCGCGCTCGCTCCGGATGCGATCGATGAGGTTGCCCGCGGCACCGCCAGCCACCAGGCCGAGCGCGAGCTGACGGAAGGAATCGCCGAGCGGGCTGGTGCGCGACATCCGGTGCAGCACGAAGACCGCGACGATCGCCACGGTGAGGAAGATCCAGCGGGAGTAGGGCCCGAGATGGAGGCCGAACGCGGCGCCCTGGTTGTAGACCAGGCGAAGCTGGAACCAGTCGCCGATGACCGCGATCCCGGGCGTCCGCAGCAGCGTCGCTTCCGCGATGACCTTGGTCGCCAGGTCCGCGACGATCACCGCCGCCGCCGCCGCCCAGAAGATCCAGCGTTCCGGTCCCGCCATGGGCTCAGCGGCGCTTCCCATCTTCCTCTTTCTCCTTGCAGGTGATGCACAGGCGCGCATGGGGCAGCGCGTCGAGGCGCTCGAAGTTGATCTCCTGCCCGCACTGGTGGCAATGCCCGAATTTCTCGGGGGTGCCGTACAGCCGGCGGAGCGCCTCGTTCACGTGCCAGAGGTAGCGGCCTTCCTGCGAGGCGAAGAGGAACTGCTTCTCCCGCTCCATGGCATCGGTGCCCTGATCGGCCATGTGGAAGGAATAGGACGACAGGTCGCCGTCGGAGGACTGGAGCGTCGCGTTGAAGGACTCGTCGTAGTACCCGAGCTCCTTCATGACCCGCGCGCGCTCTTCGATAAGTCGCTTCTCGAGATGCGACAGCTGCTTCTTGTTCATTCCCCATCCCTGGGTTGCGGACCGGCCCCGTTGTGGCCGTCCAAGTATCGTTGTACGCCGACCACGACGTGATGGCCATCGATGTCCACCTGCTGCTCCAGGTCCGGCGACGGCGAGCGGGCATCCAGCTCCAGCCGCCGCGCTAGCGTCTCGCCCCGGATGAAGTCCGCGTGCCCGCGGACGGCGTCGAGCACCGGGGCATCGCCGGCGATCCACAGCCCGATGCGATCGGTGTAGACGTAGCCCGCCTCCTTGCGGAGCCGCTGCACCCGGTTCACCACCTCCCGGGCAAGTCCCTCGAGTCGAAGCGAGTCGTCCACCCGAGGGTCGAGCGCGGCGACATAGGGACCGTCGCTCGCCACCAGCCACTCGCTGGTGACGTCCCGCTCGACTTGCACGTCCTCGGGGTGATAGACGGCCGGCTCGCCGTCGACCTCCATCGTCGCCGTCTCGCCCCGCTCCAGCCCGCGAAGCTGCTCGGCCGTGAGCTGAGCCGCCGCCGCGGCGACCGCGGGCGTCCGCTTGCCGTAGCGCTTCCCGAGGGACCGGAAGTTCGGCCGGGCCCGAAGCCGCACCAGATCGGCGTCGGACTGGACCACGTCCACATCCTTCACGTTCACCTCGAGGCGGAGCAGCTCCAGCAGCTGCTCGAGCGCGGCGCCACGGGCGGGCGCGGGGACCGCGACCTGCATCCGCGCCAGCGGCTGTCTCACCCGGAGCCCCCGCTCCTCCCGGGCGGCCCGCGCGAGCGAGGCCAGGCGACGCACTGCCTCCATCGCGGCCTCCAGCGCCTCATCCCGTCTCCCGGCAGACTCGGGGAACCGGGCCAGGTGCACCGAAGTTCCCGCCAGTGCCCGGTGGAGCCAGTCGCTGAGGAACGGGGCCGCGGGCGCGAGCATCCGGCTGATCGCGACCAGCGCCTCGTGCAAGGTGGCGAGGGCGGCCGGGTCGGCCGCGGCATCCACCGCCCAGAAGCGGGGCCGGTTGACCCGCACGTACCAGTTCGACAGCTCGTCCACGAATCCCATCAGGGTGCGGACACCCAGGGTCGGATCGTAGGCGGTCCACGCCGCATGCACCTCGGCGATGGTGGCATCGAGACGGCTCAGAAGCCAGCGGTCCACCAGCGGACGCCGGGCCGCCGGCGGCGCATCCGACGGGGACCATTCGTCCGCGTAGTCGGCAAAGAACTTGTAGGTGTTCCGCAGCTGGTTGACGAAGCCGCGGGACACCTCGCTGATCGCTTCCTGGTCGAACCGCTTGGGGAGCCAGACCTGGCTCGATGCAAGCAGGTAGAGCCGGATCGTGTCCGCGCCGAACCGGCCCAGCACCTCCCACGGATCCACCACGTTGCCGCGCGTCTTCGACATCTTCTGGCCCTGGGCATCGAGCACCAGGCCGTTGACGATGACGTGGCGGTAGGCCGGGCTGTCGAACACGCCGGTCGCGATCGCCAGCAGCGAGTAGAACCACCCGCGCGTCTGGTCCAGCCCTTCGCAGATGAAATCCGCGGGGAAGTGGCCGGCGAACTCCTTCTCGCCATCGAACGGATAGTGCCACTGGGCGGAGGGCATGGCGCCGGAGTCGAACCAGGCGTCGATCACCTCCGGTGCACGACGCATCGTGCCGCCACACTCGCAGCTCCAGACGAAGTCGTCGATGAAGGGCTTGTGGGGATCGAAGTCAGCCGGCAGCGCGCGACCTGAGCGCTCGGCCAACCTCGCGAAGCTGCCGATCACCTCGACGTGGCCCTCGTCGCGATCGCAGACCCAGACGGGGAGCGGCGTGCCCCAGTAACGGTCGCGCGACAGCGCCCAGTCCACGTTGTTCTCGAGCCACTCGCCAAAGCGGCCCGCCCCCACCTCGGGCGGATGCCAGTCCACCGCGCGATTGATGTCCAGCATCCGCTGCTTCACGCGGGAGGTGCGGACGAACCAGGAGTCGCGCGCGTAGTAGATGAGCGCGCTGGAGCAGCGCCAGCAGTGCGGGTAGCTGTGGCTGTGTGGCTGAGTGAGATGCCAGCGCCCGTCCCGCTTGAGCCGCTGGATGATCCGGTCGTTGGTCTCCTTGTCGGTGACCAGGCGGCCTTCGATGTCCGGCCACTCCGTGCCGGTGAAGGTTCCGTCGGCACCGACCGGGCGAACCAGCGCCAGACCGTGGTCGAGTCCGGCCTGGTAGTCGTCCGCGCCGAACGCGGGCGCCATGTGCACCAGGCCGCTGCCATCGTCGGCGGTGACGAATACCCCGGGCACCACCATGCGTGACGCGCGGTCGTCGGGCAGAGCCACCACCTCAAGCGGCCGGCGGTACCGGAGCCCCACCAGCTCGCTGCCTGGGAAGGTGCGCTGCGGGGTGAGCTCCGCGAAGCTCGGCGCGCCCCTCTCGGCACTGCTCGGCAGTCCGGCCCGTGCGGTCGCCAGGATGAGGCGACGGCCGCCGACTGCGTACTCGCCGTATTCCAGATCCGGTTGCACCGCGACCGCTACGTTGGATACCAGGGTCCACGGCGTCGTGGTCCACACCAGCAGCTCGCGCCCGGAGTCGTCGTCCACCGGGAAGGTGACGTAGACCGAGTTGGTGGTGACGTCCTCGTACCCCTGCGCCAGCTCGTGGCTGGACAGCACCGTCCCGCACCGGGGGCAGTAGGGGAGCACCCGGTGTCCCCGATACAGCAGGTCGCGCTCGTGCAACTGCGCCAGCAGCCACCAGACCGATTCGATGTAGGCGTTGTCGCAGGTGACGTAGGGGTGGTCGTAGTCGAGCCAATAGGCGATCCGGTCCGAGAGGGACTCCCACTCCTCCTGATACTTGAACACGCTCTGGCGGGCGCGGGCATTGAACTCCCGCACGCCGAACTCCTCGATGGCCTTCTTGCCGTTGAGCTTGAGCTCCTTCTCCACCTCGATCTCGACGGGAAGGCCGTGGGTATCCCATCCGGCGATCCGGGTAACCGACTTGCCCTGCATCGCGTGAAAGCGGCAGACCAGGTCCTTGATCGTCCGCGCGAATACGTGATGAATGCCCGGGCGCCCGTTGGCCGTGGGCGGCCCCTCGTAGAACACGAAGGGCTTCCCGTCACGGTTGGCCTCCAGGGTGCGCCGGACCAGACCCTCGTCCTTCCACAGGTCGAGTTGCCGCCGCTCGAGCTCGTCGGCGCCAAGATCCGGGAGGGGCGGGAAACTCATGAAGAGAGCCGCCCGATCAGGGCGACGATCAGCCGGGTCAGATTGGGCTCCGCCTTCGCCGCGGTGGCGATGATCCGACCGATGTCCGCGGGCTCGAGCGCGTCGGGGAGGCACTGGTCGGTGATGATCGAGACGCCGACTACGCGCATGCTCTCGTGCACCGCCACGATCACCTCGGGCACGGTCGACATCCCCACTACATCCGCGCCCATGGCCCGCAACATCCGGTACTCGGCCCGGGTCTCCAGGTTGGGTCCGGGGACGGCGACGTACACGCCCTCGCGGAGCACGATACCCAGCTCGAGTGCGGCGGAGCGCGCGAGCGCGCGGAGGCCTGGGTCGTAGGGTGCAGACATGTCCGGAAAACGCGGGCCCAGTCGATCGTCGTTGGCGCCGATCAGCGGGTTGTCACCGAGGAGATTGATGTGGTCGCTGAGAAGAACCAGGTCCCCGGGTCCCCAGAGCGGATTCATGCCGCCGCACGCGTTGGAAACGATCAGAGTCTCGGCGCCGAGGGCGTGCAGTACCCGCACCGGGAACGTGACCTGGTGCAGATCGTAGCCCTCATACCGATGAAACCGACCCTGCATCGCCACGACCGGTCGGCCGCCGAGCCGGCCCACGAGGAGCTTGCCCGCATGGGTCTCCACGGTCGAGAGCGGGAATCCCGGGATGTCGCCATAGGGGATCTCGGCCTCGACCTGGATCTCCCTGGCGAGGCCACCCAGGCCGGTGCCCAGCACGATTCCGACCTCGGGCCGAAGGTCAGTGCGTGAGCGTACCACGGCCGCAGCGTCCTGCACCCGTTCGCGAATTCCCGAAGTTGCCGTCATCCCGTTCGCTCCCCAAACAGAGCCGTGCCGATCCGCATCATGGTCGCGCCTTCCTCGGCGGCCACCGGGTAATCGCCGGACATGCCCATCGAAAGCTCCGGGAGCCTGTGACCCTGGCGCTCCGCGGTGTCGCGCAGGTCGCGCAGACGGCGGAAGGCTCGGCGCTGCTCATCGGTATCCTCGGTGAGCGCGCTCATCGTCATCACCCCCACGACTTGGAGGCGCTGCATGGCACCAAGCTCGTCGAGCAGCCCGAGCAGTCCATCCGGCTCCACCCCGCCCTTCTGGGACTCATCCGAGCAGTTGACCTGGACCAGCACCTGCTGCCGAGTGCCCTCGGGCGACCGCCGAGCCAGCTCGACGGCGAGGTCGGCGCGATCCACCGAGTGGATGAATTGAAACCGGCCGGCGGCATGGCGAGCCTTGTTGCGTTGCAACGTGCCGATGAGGTGCCAGGTGACTCGGGTGCCCTCGACCTGGTCCTGTTTGCTCAGCGCTTCCTGCACCCGGTTTTCTCCCACGTCCTCCAGCCCGGCATCGCACGGCTGCACGAATCGCGTCCGCACTCTGACCCTTGGTGACTGCGATGATGCGGACCTGGTGGGTCCACCCGCCCACCGCCTGGTGCCGTGCGATCGTCTCCCGTATCCGGTCGAGACGGGAGGGCAGGTCCGGGAATTCCATAGCCTTGCAATTTAAGCCGATAGACCCCCGCCGTGTAGGTCGGCGGGACACCCCGCGGCCGGGCGCCAGCGGGTCACTTCTGGAGGAATGAACCTGCGGAATCGGGGGGCGCGGCCTGGAGTTCGAGGAGGGCCTGCCGAAGGCCAGGGTTGGGGGAGACTTTCACCGCCCGCTGGAGGGCGCGCTCCATCCGTTCCCGGTCGCCGCGGCCCTGGTGGGAGTACACCAGCTGCACCAGCGGCAAAGCGAGGCTCGCCGCCGCGCTGCCAGAGGTGGGGTCGAGCTCGGTCGCGCCGCGCTCCAGCAGACCGGCATAGCGATAGGTGTCGAAGACCAGGCGCTCCGTTCCGGCAATGTCGAGCGGCGCTCCGGCCAGCCGTCGCAGGTCGAGGTTCGGGTCGGTGGTATCCGGCGGCGTGGTCCCCAGCTCGAACCCGAGCCCGCGCTGCACCACGTAGTCCCGAAGACCGGCGAAGCCACTCCCCGTCGTGACCGACCAGACGATGGGACGGCGGCCGGCATTGTGCTGCACCACGCTCATGCTCACGATCTCGCTCGGGTAGAGGAAGGAACCTTCCTTGAGCGTACGGGACACCGGCCCGAGCTTGACCGCCTGGGACTGCTGCACCAGATACCCGTTCATCGCGCTGGCGATCATCGAATCCGTCATCCCGTGCAGCGGCCAGTCGGGGCGCGCCGGGATCCTGTCGCGCCAGATCGGCGGAAGCTGCGCCGCGTCCACCGGACGAGTCGGGTTGTCGCGCAGCTGCCGCATGTACCAGTCGGTATTCGCGAGCGCGAGGCAGATGACGGTGACATCCTGGCGGATGCCCGCCACCTCCTGCGCCCACCAGAGGGGGAAGGTGTCGTTGTCGCCGTAGGTAAAGAGCACGCCGTACGGCGGGGCACTGTTGAGCAGGTCGTAGGCGAAGTCGGCGGCCAGCCGGGCATCGGGACCATGGCGGCGAGAGGCCTTGGTCCAGTTGAGCATCATGGCACCAGCACCACCAGCAGGCAGGCCGGCGCCAGACGCCGGCCCAGGCTGTGCCGAGCCAGATCGCCTGCGAAGGCCATCGCCCCGATCCCCGACCAGAGTCCCCAGACCACGAAGCTCACGACGAAGAAGTAGTCGCGCTCGCGGACCTCGTGATGGTCGAGATTGGGCCATCGGTCGAGGGCCAGGCTGAATCCGGGCTTGAAGTTCATGTAGAGGACGAGCCCGAGCCCCGTGACCAGGAACAGGCCGAGCAGCAGCGCCCAGCCGGCGCGATCGGCGCGTCGCTGTTCCCAGAGGCCGCGCAGACCCAGGACCACGAACAGGATGGTCACCGGCTTCCTGGCAACCTCGGAGAACGACCGCGCCCACTGCCAGTCGAAGTACTGGAAATAATTGGTCGAGCTGCCACACCAGCAGCGTGAACGTCCGTCCCGGATTGTCGGGGCCGTGGGGGATGGTGGGATCGTCCAGCGGTGTGCGCGGCGGGTACTGCGCGCGGCGGATCACCGCGAGGAGCGCGTCAAGCGTCGAAGGCGCGGCTTCGTTGATGATCGGGTGCTGCGCCGAGCGGAGATAGATGAAGGCGTAGGGCGTGATCCCGATCGCGGCCACCAGCAGCGCGAGCAGGGCGAACGCACCGGCTCCCCGTGTGCCGGCGAACACGGCCGCCGCGAGGAAGCAGACGGCGCCGATCACGGTGAGTGACGCGCTCCCGAGCCCCGCCCCCACCAGCAGCGCCCACACGCCTGCCACGACCGCCACCTGACCCCACTCCGCCCGCCGCCGGGCCGGATCGGCCGCCGGCTCATCCCACAGGGTCACGACGAGGAAGAGGAGAAGACCGGGTACGGCGAGGAGCGCGAGCAGGTGGTTGGCCACCGAGATCCCAGCCAGGTACACGATCAGCAGCAGCAGTCTCGGCGCTCGATCGGTGCCCCGGCGGCTGCGCCAGGTCATCGCGGACCAGGACATCGCGGCAATGGTGAGCGTCGCGACGGTGTAGACCTCGGTCTCGTTCGAATTCTGCCAGTTGGTGAAGCTGAACGCCCCGAGCAGCGCGCCCGTGGCGGCGCCGCCAAGTCGCAGGGCGGCGCTCGAATCGGACGCCGCCGGTATCACCCCGCGGACCGACCGGTGCACCACAAGAAAGAACAGCGCCGCCGCGGATGCGCTGCAGAGCGCGCTGAGCAGATTGGTCCGATACGCCCACTCGCCGATCGGGACGAGCAGCCCCCAGGCGTGCGCGATGAGTACGAAGAGTGGCGTGCCGGGCGGGTGAGGGATGCCGAGGGTTCGCGCGGCTGCGATGAACTCACCGGCGTCCCAGAAGGTCACCGTGGGCGCCAGCGTGAGCACGTAGATCGCCAGGACGGCGGCCCCGACCGCTAGCGCGGCGAGATATGGCGGACGCTCCTCCGCCGCGTTCACGCGGGCGAGGGCCGATCCAGGGCGGTGGCCACCGCCAGCGCTTCCCGGGCAGCGGCCACGGCATGGACCCGGAACAGACGAGCTCCCCGCTCCCAGCCGAGCGCGCAGGCCGCGGCCGTGGCGCGGTCACGGTCCTCCACCGGCCGGCCGGTCATGGCCCCGAGAAAGCGCTTGCGGGATGGCCCGATGAGAATCGGGCGACCGAGGGCCTGCAGCGCGGCGAGCTGATCGAAGAGGGTGACGCTCTGCTCCGCGGTCTTGGAGAAGCCGAAGCCCGGATCGAGCACGATGCAATCCGCGGGCACTCCCGCCGTGGTCGCCAAGGCGAGCGATCGCCGTGCAGCTCATTCGATACACCCGCGACCACGCCGCCGGGATAGTCGGCATGCTCGTATGAGGCCAGCTCGAGCAGCGACCCACGCGAGTGCATGAGAATCACGCCCGCTCCGCTGCGGGCGACGACGGGGCCCATCTCCGGATCCACCCGCAGCGCGGTCACGTCATTGACGATCGCCGCACCCCGGTCGATCGCCGCCTGGGCGACGGGTGCCTTCACGGTGTCGACCGACACCAGCAGATCGGGATGCGCGCGGGTGAGGGCCTCGACGATGGGCGCGACACGGCGCATCTCCTCGTCGACGGGCACCACCTCGCTGCGACCGGGCCGTGTCGACTCGCCGCCGACGTCGATCACCGTGGCGCCCTCCGCCATCAGGACCTCGGCGTGCGCGAGCGCGGCGGACGGCCCCGTAAACCTTCCGCCGTCACTGAAGCTGTCCGGAGTGACGTTGAGGATGCCGAAGAGGACCGGGGTGTCGAGCGAGAGCGGGCCACGCGCCGTCCGCCAGGACGGAGCCGGGTCGGGCGGCATCGCCAGACCGACCTTGAGGACGACATCGCTGAGGGATTCGGGAGCGGTCCAGGGGCGGGCAAAGGCGCTGAGCCGGGACCTGCTGCCGGCGAGAAGCGCCCAATCGTCTCCGGTGAGCACCTCGAGCCCGAGCCCTCCGCCAAAGGTCACGAGCGCCTCGAGGGCGCTCGGATCCAATCCTGTCAGGTGAAAGGCGAGGGGATGGATCCCGCCGGCGGACGTCTGCGCCAGGCCGTCGTCCCACCCGTGTGAGCGCAGCGCGTCGCGGATCGCTCCAGCGGAGTGGAGCGCCAGCGGCGTGACATTCACGCGCCGGCTGGTTCGGCCGGTGGCGCTCCCAGGATCGGGGCCCGAGCGGGCGTCACACCCGGCTTGGCCGACGGCGGGGTAGACGGCGTCATGGACTCGGGCGGCAGCCGCGGCGCGAGCGGCAGGTCCTTGACCAGCCGGTCGAGATCCTCCCGATCGATCGTCTCCCGGTCGAGCAGCGCCACGGCGATGCGGTCGAGCAGCTCGCGGTTGCCGGTGATGATCTGGGTGGCGCGGGCGTAGGCCTCGTCGATGAGCCGCTTCACCTCCGTGTCCACCGTCTGCGCCGTTCGCTCCGAGATCTCCCGCCGCTGGGCGAACTCGCGGCCGAGGAAGATCTCCTGCTCCTTGTCGCCCACGGCGAGTGGGCCGACCACTTCGCTCATGCCGAACTGGGTGACCATGCGTCGCGCCAGCCCGGTCGCGCGCTCGATGTCGTTCCCCGCCCCGGTCGTGACCTTGTCGGCGCCGAAGATGATCTCCTCGGCGACCCGGCCCGCCGAAGAACATGGCGAGGCTGCCGATCAGCCAGTCCTTGCTGTAATTGTGCCGATCCACCTCGGGCAGCGACGCGGTGAGGCCGAGGGCCCGGCCGCGCGGCACGATGGTGACCTTATGGACCGGGTCGCTGCCGGGAATCTTCAGCGCGACGATGGCATGCCCCGCCTCGTGATACGCGGTGAGCTTCCGCTCGTCCTCGGTGAGCACCAGGCTCCGGCGCTCGACGCCGAGCATCACCTTGTCCTTGGCGTCCTCGAAGTCCATCATGTCCACCAGCGACTTGTTGCGCCGGGCGGCGAGCACCGCCGCCTCGTTGACCAGGTTCGCCAGATCCGCGCCGGCCATCCCCGGGGTGCCCTTGGCGATGATCTCCAGGCGCACGTCCGAGCCGAGCGGGATCTTCCGGGTGTGGACCCGGAGGATGCCTTCGCGGCCCCGAACGTCAGGGGCGTCCACCACGATCTGCCGGTCGAAACGCCCGGGCCGGAGCAGCGCCGGGTCGAGCACATCGGGCCGGTTGGTGGCCGCGACCAGGATCACGCCGTCGTTGGACTCGAAGCCGTCCATCTCGACCAGCAGCTGATTGAGGGTCTGCTCCCGCTCGTCGTGCCCGCCTCCCAATCCGGCGCCGCGGTGCCGCCCCACGGCATCGATCTCGTCGATGAAGATGATGCAGGGCGCGTGCGACTTCCCCTGCTCGAACAGGTCGCGTACCCGGCTGGCGCCGACGCCGACGAACATCTCGACGAAGTCGGAGCCCGACATCGAGAAGAAGGGCCGGCCCGCCTCGCCCGCGACCGCCTTGGCGAGCAGGGTCTTGCCGGTGCCCGGCGGACCCACCAGCAGCGCGCCCTTAGGCAGACGCCCGCCGAGCCGGGTGAACTTCTGGGGATCCTTGAGGAACTCGATGATCTCCTGCAGCTCGACCTTGGCCTCGTCAGCGCCGGCCACGTCGGCGAAGGTCACCTTGGGCGTGTCCCCCGCCAGCAGCTTGGCCTTCGATTTCCCGAAGGCAAAGGCGCGGCTGCCGCCCGCCTGCAGCTGGCGCAGGAGGAAGAACCAGAGACCCAGAATCACGATCCAGGGCAGCGCGGCGATGATGATCGCGGTGATCCCGCCCTTGGGCTCCTTGGCCAGAATCGGGACGCCGGCCTCCTCCAGCCGCTTGATGAACACTTCGCTGTTGGCCACCGGCAGCAGGACGGTGAAGCTCTTGGCGGTGCGTCCGTCCTGGGTGACCGGCGCGCGGAAATCGCCCTCGAGCCGCTTGCCGTCGAAGACCTCCACCCGGGCGACGTTTCCCTGATCCAGCTGGCGGCTGAACTCGGTGTAGGAGAACTCCTGCGTCGGGTTCCGCTGCCGGCTCATCATCTGGAACAGCGCCAGCGCGAGCAGGCCCACCAGGAGCCACAGCGCGAGGTTCTTGCTCAGGTTCCCCCAGTTGGTGCGTGGGGGACGGGATGGAAGTCGGTCGGCCATTTATTCCAAGTCCGCGATGAACGGGAGATGACGATAGTTCTCGGCGTGATCGAGGCCGTACCCGACCAGAAAGGCCGGCGGCGCGGCGAAACCCACGAAGCGTAGCTCGGGGCGGATCTCGATCGCCAACTGCTTGTCTAACAACGCGCAGATGGCCAGGCTCCCCGGCTTCCGCCGGGCCAGGACGGCCATCAGGCGCTGGAGCGTCTTGCCCGTATCAATAATATCCTCAACGAGCAGGATGTGTTTGCCCTCGAGCCGGGTCTCCGGGTCGTAGAGCAAACGGACGGTCCCGCTGGAGGTCTTCCCGTCGCCGTAGGAGCTGGCCACGAGGAAGTCCACCTGGATGGGCCGCTCGATCGTCCGGACCAGGTCGCTCAGGAAGATGAAACTGCCCTTCAGGAGCCCGAGGACGAGCAGGTCGCCGTCCGGGTAGGCCCGGGTGATCTCGGCCCCAAGCTCCTCGACCCGCGCGGCGATCGTCGCCTCGTCGAAGACGATCGACTTGACCGGCTTCCCGCCGGTCCGACGCAGCACTTCCGGGGTGCTCAGCATCGACACGGCGTCTCTCTGGTTCTCAGGATGGTCCGGCCGACACCCTGCCCATCAGCGGGCGGTGTCGAGGGAGCGGCGACCAGGCGTTGGGGCAAGGGTGAACTATAAGAACGGGCTAGCGCGGCTGCAACGGAAATCATGGGTCTTCGGCGCCGGAATCGAGCGACGCCAGGGGCATCAGACCGGCTCGACGTCCACCCGGAGCGCGGGCGTGCCGGGGCTGGGAAGCGGACGCATCGGAGCGGCATACGCCAGGGACCCAGACCACCGTTTCGAGCCCGGCAAGCACCGGCCAACTCGCCCGGGAGGCGCGAGGCACCCTGGCCTCCTGAAGGCAGCGAACGACGAGTCGCCGGCCGGCTCCGGCCAGCGGTCTCACCCTGTCTCCCGGCTTCCAGTGCCTGAGCACGAGGGTATCGCTGCTGAACCAGGCGGTCGCGGATGCGCGATCCTGCCGATCAGGTGCCGAGTCGGGTCGCCACGTGACGTGCCAGCCACCCCATCGTGCGTCTCCCGCGTCCCCTTCGAGTGCCAGCGATTCCACCGGAACGGCCGTAGGGCCGGAAATGAACCGAAGCCGGTCGAACGACTCGCTCGGCCCTCCAGGCGCCGCCGAGCTCGAGCTGGCGACCGCTCGCGAGACCTCCCGCCAACCGGAGGACGCGCCCAGCCCGCCGAGGACCGAGCACGAGGCCGGCGCGCCTGGCGGCGGCGATCAGCACCTGTTGCGCCAGCGCCGACTCAAGAGCGCAGAGTGGTGCGGTGGCGAGGGAGACGCCGTCCGGCTCCGCGCGCGGGTCGAGACCCGGAAGTGCGTCGAGCACATGGTCCCAGGCATTGCGATCGCCCAGAGCCTGGGCCCCGAGTGCCAGCAGCCTTGTGTCCACGTCCGGAAGCCGACGGCGCAACTTGGGGAGGACGTCACAGCGCAGCCAGGAACGGAGGTGTGTCGGGTCGCCGTTCGCTGGATCTGCCCAGACCGGGAGTCTCCGGGCACGGGCCTGGCCAGCGAGTGCAGACCGGGGAAGCTCAGCAGCGGACGCGCCACGAATCCGGTCACCTCCCGCATGCCGGCGAGGCCCGCGGGGCCAGAGCCCCGGAGCGCCCGCATGAGAATCGTCTCGACCTGGTCGTCCGCGTGGTGCGCGGTAAACACGACCACCGCACCGAGGCGCGTCCGGAGTGCCTCGAGCCACGCGTACCTGGCCACCCGAGCCACGGTCTCCGCGGTTCCGGCTCCGAGCGAAAGCCTTCCAATCTCACACCGAAATCCGAGACCTTCGGCGAACGCCGATACCTGATCTGGCCACGGCCGCGCTGTCAGGGTGGATTCCGTGGTCGCAGTGCGCCACGACGAGTTGGTGGCGGGTGGGATGCACCCGGGACAGCAGATCGAGGAGGACGAGCGAATCGAGACCGCCGGACACCGCCACGATGGCGGGCCCTGGGGGCAGCGCGAGGGCCTTGAGCCGGGAACGGAACTCGTCGAGGAGATCCATCCCGGAAAGCTACACGAAGCATCCGGCGCTCGCCCTGCCGCGGCGACCCGACTGCATGTCGGCCCACCTCAGGGCGCGTCGCGAACCTCGACGTCGGTGCGCTGAACGCGCGTGATGCCGTGGGAGGTTTCGAGCCAGATGTAGGTGGTGTGATTACCGCTCGCCCGGTGCAACGGGTACCAGACTTCTGGCAGGATGGTGGGATAGAAGCCGAGCCAGCCGGGGCGGAGCCGGGCCTGTGGTGCCACGCGGGAGAATCGTCGATCCGAGCCTTCCATCGGTACTAACCACGCCGGCGCTCGGCCGGGAAATGGGTACCCGGCAGGCGGTCGCTTCGCCGCGTCCTGGTGGAATCGTCCTGGCGGCTGTCCCCGCCCCTAAAGAGGAAGTGCTCGTTCGAGGGGACGCGCTCTTCGAATTCCCAGTGTGGCTCGCCGCGATCGGCGCTGCTCCAGGACGATCTCGGCAAGGACCCGGGCCGGGTACCACCAATCCGTGCGCAAAGTGGGGTACCACTCGCGGAACTCAGGGCGCAACATGCCTTCGCGATCGTCCTTCACTGCGGCTCCTCTGTGATGTAGCTCAGAGGAGCATACGCCCCGGGTGCCAGGCGCTGCGGTGAGTCCAGTCACGATCCGGGCTCGAATGGGGTTTCGGGCGGGCAAAGCCTCACCCGTGTGGGTAGTTGCTCACCTCCGCGGGGACCTACTTCGGCTGGTACCCGGCCACCGCCGGCGTCACCCTTCCCGGCCTCGTACTGATGAGCAGCGTTCCGTCTTCGAGGAACCCATCCCTTCCGGCTGGGTCAGCGAGGAGCGGTCGAGGCGCCCCCGCTGATCACATCGCCACCTGGGGACACCTCGGCATAGGCCTGTTGGGGCCCCGCCACCAGCGCGAGCGACTCGTGCGGGGGATCAACGTCAGCGCCGAGCCGTTGAAGCTTTCGCGCCGTCCTCGAACTCAACCCAGCGGCGGCGACGGTAGACGCGGTTCGTTACCGAGTCGGTGATCCTTGAAGGACCACGCCCAGACCTCGATCCGACCTCGCGCCGACTTGTCCTTCATCTCCTTACACAGCAGGACGAGTGACTGCGTGGTCGGGATCGTGGGCGAGGCCTTCCACTTCTCAGACCTCCGCCAGTCCCGCGTCATGGGCCATAACGGCACCGTTTGTCCGTCGCTTCCTTCTGCGAACTCGACCAGGATACCCGTGCTGGTGACGAGAAGAAGCTGGAGCCCACGATCGCGATGTCCTCGAAGTCTCCAGCGACCGTTCCATCCTTCGACTTCTTGCCGAGCTCGGGGTGGCTCGCTCCCGGTTGCAGCGCGAAGGACTTCACCACTTCGCCTGTCCGTGGCTCGATCTCGAACACACGTCCCTCCTCGTCGCCATGGGCGAAGACTCTCCCGTCCGGAGCCGACGGCGAGCCCGGAGATCTCGCGGAGCTCCTTGGGAAGGGTGGCGCGCCACGTGGGGGCGGCATCGAGATGGTATCGTGACAGCGCACTCGAGGTCTGCTCGGGGGGCCGTGATTCGCAACCCAGTGCGGACACTCCGGCGGTGAGCAATCCGGCAAATAATCTTGTGCTGGGCGGAACGAAGAGCATGCGCGTGGTCCAGGCTAGGGGTTGGAGTCGCTCGTCGCCGAGCCCGATGACTGGAGACAGCTGTACCCGCGGAACGTTGAAGGGACTCAGGGTCCGACGCTCACCATCGCTGCCGTGGACGGTACGCCGGCCTGGTTCACAAGGAACAGCATGTATGGGCCCGGGGGCGCACGAGCAGGCCCGGTGGGACCCGCGCCCGTGAGCGTCGTCGGCCCGGTGGGCGACGAACGTCAGCGGGTAGATGAGCTGGCTCTGGTTGAACGCGTGGGTCACCGATGAGAGCCGCACGAGCGTGCCCCGCACCACCGAGCCCGCATCCGGGGTCTCCACCGAGAACGACCCCCCGTACGAGATCCTCGAGGGCGCAGAGGAGATGCTCGGCCGCGCCGCCAACGTACCGTCGGCGTTGAAGAGATACGGCGGGGTGAAGACTTGAGCGGAAAAATCGCTGTTCTCCAGCAGGACACCGCCGCCCTCCCCGCTCCCGCTCGCCAGCACACGGGCGTCGGGCAGCAACAAGGCGGTGGAATGATATATCCGGGGTCTGGACTCTTCGGCCATGGTGGACCAGGACTCGGTGGCTGGATTCCACAGCTCCGCCGCGCGAACGGCGCCCGCCACGTTGTTGAAGCCGGCTCCGCTCGTGCCGTGGGTCACCAGGATCTGTCCATCGGCGAGGATCGTCGCGTTGAGCTGCCGCCTCGCGAAGGCCATCCCCGCCACGCTGCGCCAGGACGGCGATCCCTGGTTGAGATCGATCACCTCGGCCGAGCTGGTCGGCGGATCGCCGCCGCCCACGTACAGGATCTTCCCCGGCGCGTACATCACGGCGGAGCCCATCGTCCGGTCGGCGACCTGGCGGTCCCCGACCGTGGTCCACGTGCCCGTGCCGCTCACATCCAGATAGCGGGTCGTCTGGGGGAACCCTGCGAGGAACACCTTGCCGTTCGGCGCCAGGAACATCGCCGGATAGTAGGGAGTTGCCGACGTCCAGGCTGGCGGTCGTGAGCCGACGCCACGTGCTGCCGTTCCCGACCTCGGGGATCGTCACGTGGTTCTGCAGCTCGTCGGTGCCCGACATCGCGAGCACCTCGCCGTTCGCCAGGACAGTCGTGGTCGGATAGTACCGTCCCTGTGCCATCGCCCCAGCCGATGGTCCACGCACCGGTAGACGGGTCGTAGAGCATGGTGCTGGGAATGCCCTTCGTGCCCATGCTGTGGCCGCCGACGACGTAGAGGCGGCCGTCCGGCAAGGAAGGTGTGACCGGCGCAGAAGGGCTCGTACGGCGAGGTGGCCGGGGCGAAGCCGGCGCTCCTGGGTTGGCCGGATCCCACAGGTGGGCTTCGCCCTCACGGCCCCAGAGCAGCACCTTGCCGGTCGGCAGCAGGTGCACGTGGATGCCGACGACCGGCATCGTGATCAGCGGCCTCCCAGCGTCCCTCGGTCGCGAACGAGTTCGGGCCCGAAGGACCGAAGGTGGCGGGGATGGTTCGGGCCTGGACGACGGTGTGGGAGCAGGTGCCCGTGCCGGAGCACGGGCTGCCCCAGCCGGAGAAGACGAAGCCAGCCGCGGGCGTGGCCGTGAGGGTGACGACCGTGGAGGCGGGATACTTGGCCGAACAGCCGGTGGCGGCCGGCGTGCCGTTGGTGATCGCGCAGTCGATGCACCGGGGTGAGCCCCGCCTGACTGGTGACGCGGCCGCTCCCGGCACCGGTGGTGCCGCTCGCGATCTTGATGGTGAACGAGCCCTTGATGAATCGCGCCGCCACCGTGCGGTTGACCGACATCGTCACCTGGCAGGCGCCACTCCCGGTACAGGCGTTGTACCAGGCCTTGAAGGCGTGGCCAAGCTGCGTCGAAGGGGTCAAGGTGACGACGACACCCTGGTTGAACTTGGCGATGCACCCGGTGGCCGCCGCGACACCCGCGGTGATCGTGCAGTTGATCCCCGCGGGGCTCGAGGTCACCACGCCGGTCCCCGTGCCCCCTCCGCCCTTCACGGTCAGTGTCTTTCGCACCACCAGGCCTCGGCCGCCGCCGCAGGCGCCGTTGGCTCGGGCACGTCCCCGCAGGCATGGAGGATGGCCAGACCGGCGATGCCGGCCAGGAGGACGGCGGGTGCCAGCGAGAGACGGTGGGAGCGCATACGCACCTGGACCGTGGAGGGGATGAGGGTCGGTCAGCTCGTGCGATCAATGCTGGCACCGGGATCTCAAGCGGTCGTCAAGAGATTCCGAATCGGAGGGTTGCTTCGCGAATTTGGCTTTCGCCGGCCGTGCTCCAACCAGGCGAGCCGTCACTGTAGGAAGCGGTACCCTGGTGCCAATGATACAGCGCCATTGTTCCAGGGCTATTGGCGGAATGAGATAGCACCTGAACCGGGTGGCCCAAGTGTGGGTGGGTTGGAGAGAAACCTCGGTTGGTGTGCTGGTATGCGCGCTAGCGCGGGGTGGCGGGCCGACGGAGGGTCAACGGTGACGATGGAGCGGGACCGGAACGCTCTACTTCCCGGCAGTTGCCGCTGCCGCGCCGGTCTCGAGTGGTTCGCCCATAGACACAGAGTCGGGAGGAGTTTCCGCAGAGGCCGAATCGGGCGGTGGAGTCGCGGGGCCACCATTGCCTCGCGACTGGACAGGGGTGCGGACGACGATGGTGCCGCCACTAGCACCGGTCCATTGGCCGCCCTTGGGGGCGTCAGACACGGCCATGGCCATGTCATCGTAGACGTTTTTCGCGGCTCGCCCGACGAGTCCTAGAATGACAACGACACAAGCGCCGACCAAGGCGATAATCACCGCATACTCGATGAGCGCCTGACCCTGCTCACCGCGAAAGTTCGCGCGTGGTCGAACCATGATGGCACCGAGGGGAGCGTTGTCTGACGAGTCGGGATCCATCCTCCAGTGGTGCAAATATGCGCATCAAACATGCCCCCGGATGGCAAGACCATTGGAGAAGGCTAACTGCCATCCCCCGTGGCAGTTAGCGAGCAAGGGTCCGCCGCATGTAGAGCCCCGTGTGCTGCAGCAGGTGGTGCACATCGCGAGAAATCGCGCGAACGGCTTCTGCTCGGGCGTCAGGAACCGAGCTTGGACAGGATCACTTTGGCGACTGCTGTCGCCAGTTCGGAAGCCCTGTCCTCGCCGGGTGCGATCACCTCGAACGTCCGGCCGCGCCCGAACACAACAGTCGTGTAAAGACCGTGCGGGCGCCCGATCGTAATGCACGCCTCATCACCGACGCCGCTCAACGGCTCGCTGCCCGGTGTCAGGCGGCATTGATCGCTCACCGGTAACGCATTGAGAGAGACCCAAAGACCGGTGCCGGTGGTGCCGCCGGCATCCTGATAGTGGCACCCTGAATCGTCATTCCTCTGTTGGACGAGCGACTTGCTCATGATCCTCTCGGCATCGGCCTGTGGCAGGAGGTCACACAAGTTCTGCGGCAGGGTGGCTTGCTGCCGGCTTTCGTCGATGGGTGGCGGAGCGGCGTCGCCGCTCCGGCACGCGGCAACCAACACGGCGGACACCGACATCGTAAGCAGGCGAATGAAATGCATCGCTACCTCCGAAAGGGGGAAGGCGTGATCTCGGGCCTTTCACCTCCTAACGCACCATCGCCAGGCCATTCCCATCATCGATGGCCAGGGTGGTGATGCGTGCGATTGCATGTCAGCGCTGTAGCAGAAGTTGCAGGGTCGTCGATGATGGGATCTTCCTGCCAAGAGAAATGGCACCGCCCGGCTTTCACCGGTGGTGCCATTGCGGGAATCCGCCTGAAGTCCAGCCTGTAAGTGATCGGGGCGAACATAGCAGGGGCGGGACTCGAACCCGCGACCCCGGCATTATGAGTTCGGACGAGTGCCCCGAGAAACCGGACTCTCCCTCGGACGGTGCGCCGTAGTGCGCCGTGGTGCGCCAGCAGATCTCCTGGTTGATGTGCCACCTGTGTTGCCAAGCTGCCAGTCCTGGCGTTCACCCCGGTGCGGGGCCAGGAACGTTACCACGGAGGCGGAGAGCGGGCGACCGGACTCGAACCGGCGACGTCAAGGCCCGGCGCTGTGTGGCCGATCAGCAGAGGCTATGGTATGTATTGCAGGTTGTTTGCCTCCACCTGTATCCCGCCCACCAGCTCGATCCGCGGCTTGCCATTGAGCAGCACCTTGCTGGCTGATATGTCGTACCGAGGGCTTGGCAAAGATGCCCGCGGAGTCCATGTGTCCCTCACCGGGTCGTACATGATGGTTACGTCCAGGATCTCCTGCCCGGCGCCCTTGGAGCGGAGTCCGCCCATGACGTACAGCTTGTTTCCCAGCACCGCCGACGCCGCCCCGGGTCGCCCTAGGCCCAGCGGGGTTCTCCTGGTCCACCTGTTCGTGGTCGGATCATACACCTCGAAATCCGCCTTCAGGACCCCGGTAGGATCGGTTGGGTCGAACCAGGCGGCCATCACGTAGAACTTGCCATCGATGACTCCGCCGACGGACTGGTCGACGATGTCATCCGTGACCTGGGTGAACGGACGCGGGAGTGCGACCCACCGATCGGTCACGTCGTTGTACCGCAAGAACAGCGGCTTACAGCCTGGGGAAAGGTATCCATCCGCACCCTTCAAGTAGCACCCGCTCACCACGTAGAGCTGCCCGCCGATGACCCCGGTGACGCCTCGGCCGGCGGCGTACTCGCGGCCAGAGGCCCCAGCGACCGTCGGTATGTCACGTTTTCGCGTCCAAGTATTCGGGGCGGGGTCGTACATGTAGACGGTCGGCCACGGCCAGCTCGTGCCGCCGTCTGAATACCCTCCCGTGACGTAGATCTTGCCCTTGAGGACTCCCGCGCCGTTGGTTCCGGCCAGGCGTCTGGGCAGCGGCCGCCGGTCGGTCCAGGTGTTGGTCGCCACGTTGTAGGCGGTGACCCAAGCCACCGGGGTTCCAGGAAGCCCCTGACCCCATTTCTCACCACCGATGGCGTAGACGACGGACTGCCCCGCGGCGTTCGTCAACGTAGCGGTGGCCAGAGCGGTCCGGTTGACGGACATGTTGGCCCGGGTAATCCAACTGTTCCTGGTGACCGCCAACTCATGAGCTACGGCTGCCGGCTGCTCCGGTACGTTAGGCTGCGTGGTAATCTCGTCGCCGCACCCGGCGAGTCCGAGCGCACTCAGTGCCAATGCGCCGATCAACAGTAGACGGTATTTCATGAGGGCCTTCCCGCAGGGTGAGTACCGCGTCACCCCCCTAACAGCGAATGAAGGACCAACATGGCTCCGACCGCGGCGGATGATCGCTTGGGGAGGAAGATGCGTCCGGGCGCCTAAAGAGGGTGTGAACCTGATCTGAAAAGATGCACATGTGGGAAGCGGGTTGCCGAAGCCCTGCCTCCGCGAGCATGTAGCCGGACTGCAGCGGACTCTACGCGCGGTTCGCCGGGGTGAATCCTTCATTGGTCGCTCAGGCAAACCCCAAGCAACTCGGCCCGCCTGCAACGGTTCGGTCGGGGGGCTCTCGTTACCGGCAGCGGCACCGGCCGGTCGTGCCGGAGATCCTGGGCGAGATATACGGCCGCCATCCCGCCGCGACCCAGCTCTCGGTCAAGGCGGTAGCCAGATGAACGAAGCCCCGCATCTCCATGGGAGTGCGAGGCTTGGGAAGATAGCAGGGGCGGGACTCGAACCCGCGACCCCGGCATTATGAGTGCCGTGCTCTAACCAGCTGAGCTACCCTGCCGCAGGCGGAAGAACCTAACGCGACGCCCAACCCACCTCAAGCACCGCTGCGCCTGCGGCGGCGCCCGGCCGAGATCATCGGACCGGGCGCGACGCCTCCTGCTGCGGACTCCCTTACCAGCCCGAGCGTGAAGCTGAAGAAGTTGGTGGGGCCGAGGACGCCCAGGTACTTGTAGGCGTAGTCGAGGCCGAGGCTGAACCCGCCGTTCCCGGTCCCGTACATCAGCCCGCCCCCGAACGCGAGGCCGTGCAGCTTCTCCTCGTCGTTCAGCCCGGTCTGCAGGTTCGCCGGGTCGATGTCGTTCGCCCCGGTGTAGCTGTAGCTCCCCCGCAGCGCGAACCCGAAGTTCGAGCCCCCGATGCGGTTCGACATCCACTCGCTCCCGAACGCGAAGCCCGGCGTGTTGTTGTTCGGCTGGTTGAAGTCGCCCAGCACCGTGAGCCGGTTGTTGTCCCCCGCGATCACGTCGTACGCCAGCCCCACCCGGAACGTGGTCGGCAGCGGGAAGTCCTTGGTCAACAGGTTCGCCGGCTGCGGCAGCGTCGGCACCTCGTCCTCCCCCGGCAGCGGGTCCCGGTCCACCTGGCCCTGCTGCAGCCCGGTGCCCTCGTAGGTCAGGTTCGACCCCAGGTTCGCCAGCACGAACGAGAACTTCACCGGGTGATTGTTCAGCGTCGCGTGGAAGTTGGTCCCGAAGTCCACCGCGAACGCGCTCCCGTTCACCGTCCCCAGCCGGTCGTCCACGTACTTCGCCGTGAGTCCCGCGCTGAAGCGGTCGGAGAAGTTCTGGGCGAAGGTCAGGCCCACGAAGGTCTGGTTCACCGAGTAGGTGGCCCCGGTCCCGTCCGGCTGCTCCTCGGTAAAGACCGGCTGGTCCTTGAACCCGAAGGTGCCGAGCTGGAAGCCGATGGTCCGGCTCCCGCCCGAGAACGGGAAGGCCGCCCCGCCCCACGAGTAGCGGGTGTCGGCCACATAGTCGTACGTCCCCAGCGTGAGGCCCGCCTTCTCGATCAGGGCCGCCCCGGCCGGGTTGTAGTACAGCGCACTGATATCCGTGGCGATCGCGGCGAACGAGCCGCCCAGCGCCGTCCCGCGGGCCCCCGCGCCGAGCAACAGAAACTCGGCCGCCGTGGTCCCATACGAGGTGTTGTCTTCCTGGCCAACCGGCTGCCCGGTGTTGTTCTGCGCCACCGCCGCCACCGGCGTGGTGGCGAGGAGGCTGACCGCAAACAGCCATCCAGGTGCAGCGAGGTTTCTCATGGGTCGGTCTCCTATTGCGCGAAGTTGACGACCGTGAAGCGGCCCACCCTTCGGGCGTCGCCGGCTTCGACGTGATAGAAATACACCCCGCTGGCGACCACCTGGTTGTTGCGATTCCGGAGGTCCCAGTCGAATTCACTGCCCTGCGAGCGGCTGGTCGAGGCATACCGGCTGCCGTCGTGCTCGAGCAGTCTGACGAGCACACCACTGACGGAATAGATCCGGATGATGGCCTGCTGCGGGAGTCCGACGAACTTCATGACCTTCTGGTCGGTGCTCGACTCGTACGCGCTCTTCACGTAGTACGGATCGGGAACCGTGTGCACCCGGCTCAGGTCGTTCTTCGTCGCGGCCAGCGATGATGCTCGAGACGCCGAATTCCAGCGCCGATGTGGCGCCTACCGCCGTGAAGGGTCGCACCTCGGGAGGGTTGAAGGTGAGTGAGCCGGGCGTGCCGGTGATGGTGCCCACGTAGCTCCGGAGCGCCCACACCGTGCCCGCCGCCGGCAGCGCCGGCATCGACATCATGAACACGTCGCCCGCCAGGTAGAACAGGAACCCACCGTCAGGCGCGGGCGGGATCGTGGCGGCCTCGGTGAAGCTGGTCTTGAAGAAGGCGATGGATCCCAGCTCCGCGGTGTTGCTGAGTGCGGTCGGGCCACTCGCGCAATCGAGGCGCAGGGCGGGATCGGGGACAGTCCCCGACGCCCACGGCTCCACGCACGCCAGATCGAGCGCGGTGAGCACCGTCGGCCGCGCGGCAGACGGGCTGTTCGTCGCATCGCCGGCACCATCGGCCCCGGCCGAGGTGTTCAGGATGCCCCACCCGGCGCCCATCTTGGCCTCGAACGGCACCGTGACGTTGTGGGTGATGTCCACCACCGAGTCCACTACCCCGGCGTCGCCCCAGTACACGTTGAAGTCCGCGGCCCGCCGCACCGTCGGCAGCACCCAGTCCATGTTGCGCCACGACCCGTTCAGCTGGATGTACGGCAGGATCTGCTGGATCGTGGTGACCCCGGTCAGCGCCCCGGCGTTGTTGTAGTTCGTCAGGTCGCATTCCGCCGGATTGTGCGCGGTGCCGCTGCCCCCCGCGCCGGTGAAGCTGGCCGGGAAGCAGTTGCCGCCGTTGGGGTCGTCCATCGTCTCGTTGGTCGCCGGCGAGGGGCCGTCGAACCAGCGCGAGCCGTTCCGGAAGCAATCGGTGCCGTCGCCGGCGCCGAAGTCGGCGAACCGGCAGCCCACGCCCCAGCCGCCCAGCTCATGCCCCGGGCCGCTGCGGATGGTGGCCTGGCCCTGGAGCCGGAAGTCGCCCGACCCCTCGAACCGGTTGGCCGTGCCCGGATCCACCACCAGGGCCTCGAAGAAGGTGTTCGCCTCATCCGTCCCGGTGAACGCGCCGCCGGCGTAGAGCGTCTGCGGCAGGGCGACCTGGGCCTGGAAGCTCTCCACCCCGTTTCCAACCGTAAGGAAGTACTCGGTGGGGACGCTCCCGCCCGGCGTCGCCACCCCGAACCCGGCCGACGCGTCGAACTGGCCCATCTGCAGGCTGTCGAGCGTCATGGTGAGCGCGCCCGATTGGCTCGGCTGAATGATCGAGGCCGCGAACTCGCCCACGAATCCGATCACCCCGCCGTCCGCCGGCTGTTGCGGGCCGCTGAACTTTCCTGTGGCGGCATCCAGCGTCGGCGCCCCGCTGAAGATGGTATCGGTCGCCACTCCGCGGCCGATCACGTGCGACACCAGGTTGCTCGCGATCTGCTGATTGCTCGGCGCCGGGGCCGGAATGACCGCCTTGGTCACCCGCGCCGACTCCAGGCTCGACGGCCCCGACACCAGCGAGTTCACGTCGAACGCCGTCACCGAGTAGAAGTACCGCAGGCTGTTCCGCACGTTCCGGTCGATGAACAGGAACGGCACGCCCGTGTTCGCCAGGTTGAAGCTGGCGCCCTGGGCGATCCGGCCCGCGGCCACGTCGTTGAACGCCGTGTCCAGCACGCCCGGCAGCAGCTGCGCCTCGCCGCTCGCCAGGAGCACCCGGTTGCCCGGGGTCACCTGGGTGATCGTCCCATTGAGATCGATCGCCGTGGAGCCGGTGAACGGCGTCCCCGGCGCCGGCGGCGGCAGCAACGCCGGATCGCAGCCGGTGAACACCGCGAGCTCCGGCGCGCAGGCCGGGATCGGGTTCACCAAGCCGCGGAAGTCGTTGAAGATGCCCCGGCCCGTCGCCGGGTCCGCCCCGTAGTCGAACTGCGCCACCAGCTGCAGCTCGCCGGGATTGTTGGTGCGGCCGCGATAGATGCGATACCCCTCGATGTCGAGCCCACGGAAATTCGGATCGTACAGCGGGTTCAACACGCCGTCGATCAGCGGCTGGCCCGCCACCGCGAAGAACGGATCCGGGGTGGTCTCGGTCGGGGAGCGGGCCCACAGCACGGTCACCTGGTTGTTGCCCGGCACCAGGAAGAACTCCGGCCGCTCCGGCGCGAACGGCAGCAGGAACTTGTTGTCGAACACCGACTGCGCCGTCTGCGCCTTGCGCAGCAGCGAGCCCGGCACCGTCACGAACTCGTCCTGGGTCACCCGTGGTCGGGTCGGTATCGTTCGGCCCGCCGTTGCTGAAGTCGAGGTAGCCCATCATGGTGTCGAGCTTGTTCACGCCACTGGCCATCCGGGCGGGATCGCCCAGGATGGTGAGGTCGGCGTTGGTGTTGGCCGGCTTCACGTCACAGGCCGCGCCCGGGCACCCGCCCGAGGCCACCGGCGCCGCGAAGATGTAGGCCACCACGATGGTGCCGAACCCGCCCGGGGCCAGGTCAACCGGACCGGAGGACTGGAAGAACCGCATGTCGGCCGGGCTGCTGATGTTCACGAAGCAGATCTTGCTGTCCAGCGGGTTCGCCAGCGAGCAGGCGCCGTCGGTCGGCGAGAGGCGGCCCGTGATGTAGCGGTAGAGCTGCTTCTCGTCGATGGGGTCCTGCAGCGAGCCGGAGGAGCGGGAGAAGGTGCCGAACAGCGTGAGGCCCACCGGCTCGCCGGTGGCCGGGTCGTCCGGGCTGCCGAGGTACTTCACGCCAACGAACCCGATGCCGGGGAAGAAGGGCGCGGAGCCGAAGATCGCCGGGGGAAAGGTCCAGCCGATCGAGGCCCCGTCACTGAACGTTTTCTCGTAGGTGTCGCCGAGCGCGAACGGCACGTTCACCGCGGCGTAGTTGGCGTCGGCCGAGGCGACGTCCATGTCGGCCACGAACGCGGCGAACAGGTCGTTGATCGTGTAGCCGCCGGCCGGCAGGTTGATGCCGAACCGGGCCGTGTTGGTCGCCTGGAAGTCCGCGCCTGCTCCAGCAGGATCGGCCGCAGCGACGGCCGCACCGCGGCGTAGTCGGCCTCGTTGGTGCTGGTGATGTTGTAGAAGGTGTACAGGAAGTAGATGATGTCTTCGTTGCCCTGGGGGAAGTTCCAGCCCAGCGCCCGGGTCTCGACCACGATGCCGAGCGGGTGGGTGCGGGACTCGAGCCGGGTCGGGTTGCCTTCCCAGGACAGGAACCAGAGGTCGCCCTGCGAGGCGGCGATGCTGCCCTGGAGCGCGGGATCGAACAGGTCGCCCTGCGCGTCGCCGCCCAGGCCGGCGCAGGCCGCCGAGGTCGAGCCGACGGCGCACGGCACCCGCGCCTCGTCCGGCCACACGGCCGCGTCGGCCGCGTCGGTCGAGTCGAAGATCGGCCGGACCTCCTCGCCGTTGTTGCCGCCGGCGGTGTTGTTGAAGAAGGCGCCCGCGGTATCGCCCGCGAAGCCGTTGACCGACCGATCGCCCGCCTCGATGATGCCGGCGATGTTGATGCCGGAGCCGAAGACGTACTGGTCCGCCGTGCCGCGGGGCCAGATGCCGCCGCCGACCGTGGACGAGCCGGTGGCGCAGATCTGGCCGTCGAGAAGACCCGGCACTGCACCCGGTTCATCGTGAAGACGTTGACCGCGCTGGCGAAGAGCCGGAACCCGGTCGCCCGGGCTTCGGCTTGGCCACGGCCGTCGAGCGGTGGCGCCGAGCGCCAGGGCCACGAGGGCGGCTCCCATCAGAACGCGCTTACAACGCGAGAAACGCATCCCGTCCTCCTTAGAGAGAAACACTGCCCCACCACCCCGGCGCCCCGCGCGGTCCGACCGGAGAGTGCCGCCGGACAGCCGGTCAAACTCAGAAGTTGATCTCGAAGCCCAGCCGCGCGCCGGGGGACCCGGAGCTGCTGCTGCTTGCCGCGAGCCGACGTCGTACAGCGCGTTGATGGCGCGGGTCTGCTCGTCGATCGTGTAGACGTGGTCGCCGTTGCCGTAGCGCTGCTTCCGCCCGGATCAGGTACACGCAGTTCGCGGCGGCCGGCGAGTTCTTGCTGGTCACCCAGTTGGCGCAGTCCTCGTGCGCGGCCGGCGAAGGTCACATCGCGCCGTCGGCACCGACGGCGTTGTTGGCTTCACGCTCGGAGGCCAGGTCGTCGAGATCGGCCGGAGGTTGTCGGCCCGCTCGTCGTCGTTCTGGACGTCGCCGTTCACCGCGAACACCTGGAGCACGTTCTTGAAGTTGAACATGTTGCGGACGTCGAGGTAGCCGGTCATGTCCAGGCCGCCCAGGGCGAAGCCCTTGGTGAACCGCGCGTTGAGCTCCTTGAACGCCGGCAGCCGCTGGGTGTTGAGGCCCTCGGGGAACAGCCGCACGCAGTTCTCGATCGAGAGGATGCTCTGCTCTTCGGTGCTCACGCCGCACTTGGTGTAGGCGGTGCCGCTGGTGTAGCGGAAGGTCGCGAACACGCTGACGTTCCCGAAGATGGTGCCCATCGTCGTGCCCTGCCGCCAGTCGCTCGGGAAGGTCAGCGAGAACGCGCTGGCCAAGCGTGTGCGGCCGGCTGTTGTCGGTCGCCAGGATGCCCTGCGGCGGCGGCTGCGCGCCGTTGTTGCCGCCCACCTGGTTCACGATGCGCGAGCCGTAGTTGATGTAGGTGAACGGATCGGAACCGGTGTTCTTGGCCTGCTGGTAGGTGTAGCTGACCGTGCCGTTGAAGTAGTTGCCGAACCGGCGGTCGAGCCGGACATCGATGCCGCGGACGTTGCCGAAGTCCAGGTTGGTGAGGATCCGGAAGTCGTTGTCGCGGCGCTGGGCCGGGTCGTAGCAGCGTGACCAGCCGGGCCGCCGGATCGGACACGATGTCCTTGTTGTACGCCGCGACGTCGAGCACCATGTCGTCGCTGAAGGCGTGCCGGATGCCGAACTCGAAGGTGATCGTCTTGCCGAAGTCGAGGTCGGAGCCGTAGACCTGGTTGGTGTTGGTGTTGCCCAGGTCGGTGTTGATGCCGCCCAGGAGCAGCGCGAAGTCCGGCGTCTGCACCTGGTGGGAGTACGACAGCCGGAAGTTGGTCCGGTCGGTCACCGGGAACGACACCTGGACGTGCGGGCTCAGGTAGTCGTGGCTCTGGTCCCGGACGTAGAGCGACGTCGGGTTGGCCTGGTCGAACCCGGGCATCGCTGCGAGACGCGGGGGAACGCGTAGGTGTTGCCGGCGGTGTCGGTCGCGAACGGCCGGGAGGCGCGGGTGTCGTAGTAGTCGTAGCGCAGACCGCCGACCACGACCACGTCGCCCAGGTCGAGCCGGTCTTCGACGAAGCCGTTCCACCGGATCGGCTTCTCGCTGTAGGCATCGGAGAAGAACTTGGCGGTGAGACGGAAGCGAGTAGTTGTCGATCTCGTACCGGGTGAACTCGCCGCCGAGCTTGAGCCGGTTGTATCGGTCGGCCTGCCAGTCCAGCGTTGGCCTTGCCGATGTACCGGTTCTCCTTGTACAGGCTGAGCGCGCCGGCGTGTCGTGTCGTTGGCCGGCCGCCGCTCTCGCCGAAGGACCAGGTGTTGCCGTCCAGCGTGTTGGCGAAGTTCTGATACTTGCCGTAGAGGCCGTAGGCGTTGTTGCGGACGTTGTCGACCATGCGGTAGTCGCTGCCGTTGTTGACGTCGACCGGCGTGATCCGGCCGTGGTTCCGCCGGACGTTGTCGATCAGCTCGCTCATCGACCGGGAAGTTGTCGAAGTCGAACAGGAAGTCCATCGCGCCTGAGGATGAAGCCGCCGAACGGATCGCGGGTGCTCAGTTCGCTCTCGGTCGTGAGCGGGCCCGTTGATCCTGCGGTCCTGCTGATACGACAGCGCCACGTCGAGCGCCAGCGCCCGCTCCGCGCTCTTGGACAGGTTCTGGGTCCAGTTCAACGTCGCGAGTCGGTTCCGCTCGCTGAAACCGCGGAGCGACCCGGTAGACGAGAGTAGTTGATGTAGAGATCGGGAACTGGGAACGAGTGGCCGTGGAACCGGCTTGGCGAGGCTCAGCGACACCCGCGAGCCGGTGCCGTAGGTGTAGTTCAGTTTGCCCGGACGCGTGTAGAGGGTCCGCGCCGTGGCCGGGATCGCACGCCGCTGCAGGCGAGGCCGAAGTTGTCGC